>JAJDXG010000042.1 GCA_022823365.1 Gemmatimonadota bacterium | reverse complement strand
GCCTCCGACGCGCAGCAGCAGTCCGCCACGGGCACGCAGCTCGCGAGCTGGGGCGCGGGTGAATACCACTACCTCGGCGAACCGGGCCAGGGCACCCTCGACTGGAAGGGCAACATGGTGAGCGCCCACGCCGGCATCGACGCACGCGTGGGACCGGACATCCTGGCGGGTGTCGCGGGCTCGTATTCCTCCGGCAGCTTCGACTTCACCGACAAGACAGGCGCCAGCCTGGTGAAGGGCACCTACGGCGCCACCATGGCTAGCGTGCATCCCTACATGGCCTGGTTCTCGGGCGGGGGCGCCGCCTCGGTGTGGGGCTCGGCCGGGCTCGGCCGGGGCGACATCGACGTCGACGACGAGCGCGAAGGGTTCCGCACCAGCCCCGCGAGCCTGCTGACGGGGGCGGGGGGCGCGAGCTATCAGCTGCTCACGCGCGGCTCGGGCGGCGTGCGCCTCAAGGCCGAGGGCTGGTACGGCGAAGTCACGGTCGACGGCAGCCAGCAGATCGAGGAAGTGACGCTCGAGATGCAGCGCGGCAAGCTCGCCCTGGAGTTGACGCAGGGCTTCAGCACCCAGGCGGGCAGCGAGATGGCGCTCGTGCTCGAGGGCGGGATGCGCTACGACGACGGCGACGGCGTGAACGGCACCAGCGCGGAAGTCGGCGGCGGGCTCCGCTACACCAACTCGAATCTCGGGCTGACCGCGGAGGGCCGCGGCCGGTTCGTGATCTCGGCGCGCGACGGCTACGAAGAATGGGGCATTGGCGGCACGCTGATGTTCGATCCGGCGACCCGTGGCCAGGGACTCTCGATCCGGGTGGCGCCGTCGTACGGCGACCACCTGAGCGGGGTGAACCAGTTGTGGGAGCGCGGGGTTACCGACGCGGTGGGCGGCCACCACCTGGGCATGGGCCCCAACGTGGACGGCGAGGTGGCGTATGGCATCGCCGGATTCCAGGGAACGCCGTACAGCGGCTTCTACCTGGCCGAGAGCGGCGTGCGCGCCTTCTCAAGCGGCGTGCGTTACGAGTTGGGCGCCGGCGTCGGGTTGCGCCTCGAAGGTACGCGGCGCGAGAGCGGGCTCGCAGGCGCGCAGCACACGGTCGGCATCCGCGGAAGGTTGCGGTTCCGCTAGAGCAGGAGGTTGCGGTTCCGCCAGAAGAGCGCCCCCGTCCGGTTCGCCGGGCGGGGGCGAGCTTCTAACCGTCAGCTTGCTCCGGCGATTCGCGCATAGGATTCGTAGGCCTCCTCAAGCTCGTTGACGGACGTTCCGGTCAGTTCGAGGAGTGCGGCGATCAGCTCGTCGTTGGAAGTGACTTCGCCAGTGTTGATTCGATGAATGAGCGCGTACAGAACGCCCGGCTCATGGCGCTCCAGGTAGTCGAACAGCATGCACGACTGCGAGTATGTGCGCCAGTTGTCCGCAAGATATTCATCTCGACTGAGACGCAACAACTCCTCAAGGGGCCTGAGGCTGCCTTCCCGGTCAAACCGCCGGAAGAGATCGGTGCACCAGGAGAATGGCGCCGGGACTCTGAGCGAGCCTTCGTCGGTGAACACACCGGCCTCGAAATACATCGCAGTACCTTCGACAAACCAATTGGAGGTGCGCCACGCCTGTGGCCATGTCGCGTATAGAAAATCGTGGCCTATCTCATGCAACTGAGTGCCCAGATCCGGTATCTGGTACGGGATGATGAACCAGCGCGGGTAGTCGAGATAGCAGCTCGTCAGGTTTCTGGCGCCCGCGATGAAGATCGTCGGACAGTGCGGTACGACCTTCTTGAAGGCGGTTGAATCCGATGTGTAGTAGGCATCGACATAGGCGCCACGGTTCTTGGCGTAGAGGTCATCGAAGAGGTCCCACACGCGGCTCAGATGCTCCGCGTGCTCTTCGCTGAAGGTCGGGCTGATGTCGGAGAACACGCGAACGTTGGCTACGTGATGCACGTTGGGATAGTCGGAGGACAGCGTCCGGAGCCATTCCGGATCCGTGTCCGGGAAGGGGGCTGGCGGCCCCGGTGGCGGTAGCTTGCGGGAGATGGCGAACGCAAGAGCGCTGTCCGACGTCAAGACCACAGTTTGTTCGACAGACGCGAACCCCTCCGCCGTTGCGCGAATGGTGAACTGCGCCTCTGCCAGCGACTCCAGCAGGTAGCGACCGTGATCGTCCGTGGTCGCCTGTCGTCCGCCGTCGGGGCCATCGACAACTTCAACGACGGCACCAGTGACTCGACCGCTTTGGTTCACTGCCGAGGGCCCCGACTCGGGGTCGGCCCATCCACGACTGACGGTGCCTGACAGCGTCCATGTCGCGCGGGCCTCGCACGCTCCTCCAGTGACAACGGGGCACAGGTTCAGGTCCAGGCTGTCGAAGTAGGCGAGGCGGTTGGGGATCGCCGAGGTGATTGTGTCGGCCATGCCTTCGGTGATGCGGTGCCTGCGGTGCCTGACGGCCAGCCACGCACTGAAGCTTTCCGCCAGGTCCTCGCGACCCGGGTGGTCCTGGGCATAGGTCGAGATGAACGTGGGGTCCGCCGCCTGCGCCGCCAGCCAGCCGGGCGAATCCGCATGCGCCGAATCGAGCGACGTATGAACGCCCTCGTGTATGAGAATCTCCGGGAGGAACCTCCGTTCCCTGTATTGTTCGCCGCGATCCGTGTGCACGAGCAGGGAGCGGTTGCCGCCTCCGAACGGCTCGTCGCCCCGGTGTATCCAGACGGCGTCCATATCCTCGCGCAGCGCAACCGGAATCTGGCCGATCGCGGGACCGTAGTCGCGGGCTACCGCCTCGGCTTCCGTCCAAGTGCCGAACTCCGGATTGACCTGGAACTCGGCCGACAGGCCGTTGGCAAACGTGGCGTCGAACAGGTAGGCCTGGATCGTGATCCACGCCCCGGCCCGCCGGTCGTAGACGAGCCGCTCGCCGCGGCCGGCCGACTCGATACCCACGAAATCCGTCGGGTCCGATGGAACAATGATGTCGGGGTCCAGGTAGGCGGTTCCGCTATAGGGCGGAGCGTTGAGTGGGGCGGCCACCGCCATCGCGCGCGGCGGCTCGGGGGATGCGGTTGAGGGCTCCGTGGCTCCGTCGCCGCACGCGACGGCCCACCCTGCAATGGCCAGGAGCGTAAGCACCGGCACGATGGCTTGCGGTTGGCTCATTCCATCCGCATGCCCACGAGGACGACCGCCCTCCCTCAACGTCGCCGCTCCGGTACCTCCGGGATGCCCGGGCTGAAGAGCACCTCGAGGCGCTGGGCTTCGGACGTGCTGAACGCGCTCATCGCCGCCGTTTCGGGTTCGCGCAGCATCGCGCGCACCTGGCCGGTAACAGGGTCGCGCACGATGGTCAGGGGCGAGTAGCTCCCCCGGTCGAGCGCCACCGACTCGCGGCCCCCCGCCAGCGAGATGCTGGTCAGGGCGTCCGTCCAGGTTACGGGCACGGCGAAGACAAAGCTCGACCGCCCGTCTTCGACGTCCGGGACATAGGGCATGTCGAAGCTGAACGAAAACGCCTCCCCGCCGCCGGCCGTTCTGCCTCGGAGCTGGAACTCGCGCCCCACAGGAGGGAGCTGGGGAATCGCGTCGACCATGAACGCCGGCTCCAGGAACAGCTCGCCATCAGCGTCCCTCCCCCCCCACACTATGACCGACCGCGTCTTCTCCGCGCTTGCCTCGGTCTCGGCGTCGAGGCGATGGATGAGGCTGTTCGACACGTGATAACCGCTGATCCAACCTCCTCGACAATAACTCATCAGGTCGGTTGCATACGGCGAAAAGAGTCGGCCGCTGACGCGATCGTACCCCCACACCCCGATCCGGCCATTGCGGTCGGGGAACAGGGGATCCGGGCCCCCGGCGCCACCACACGGCGCGTGCCGAAGATTCATGTTGTGTCCGAACTCGTGGGCGATGGTGCGCGATAGCGGGATCGACCAGCTGGTCCATGAGCGGATGCGATAGGCGACCCCCAATAGCCCTCGTTGCGGCAGCGGTGCCGACATCGCCAGCCAATAACCGGGCCGGCCTTCCATGAGCCGAATGGCTTCTGTGTCACGCATCATCTGGAAGCCGTTATCGGTCGAAGTCACCACCGGATCGTGCAACATGACGTCGAAGTCCCCAATTGGGAGCAGAGCCCGAGTATCCTTGAACATGGGATGCCCCTCCGGGTCGTTCGCCATGCCCGCGGTGATTTCCAGTATTGAGGAATCGGGCTCCGCCTCGTAGAGGAAGGGCACCAGCGTAAGCTGGAAATCCGGCATTTCGCGGACGTCCACCGCCAGACGCCCCGTCGTCGGCATCCGTTTCACCATGCCCAGAACCAGGCCGAGAGTGCCCTCCGGATCCACCTCGATCACCATCTCCAAACCAGGCTGCAGGACATCGCCCGGAATGTCGGCGTTCGCCGAGTGCGCAAGCGAACTCTCGTCGAATTCGGTTGGCAGGGCGGCGCCGCCTCCTTCGATGTCCACCGTGTGCACCTGTTCGTCATTGAGGTAGAAGGTGGCGCGTACATCGGGCATCCGCTGGCCCGTCGCGTAGGGCGAGAAGACGAACACCCTGAGCAGCGCCGACCTTCCGGCTACGAGCGGCACCGGAAACGCGAGTGACTGAACCGGCTGGGTCAGATACACCGTCGCTCCGAGTTCGCACCGGGCCACCCGATGAAACTCTGTTTCGTTCAACCAGGCGAGGAACTCCTCGCTCTCAGGCGCACAGAGGTCGGTGCCTCCCGCCCTGAGGCTCTCAAGCGCATCAAGAGCCACGAGGGAGTTGGGCAGAGGCCCGGAGAGTCGGGGATTCAGGGCCACCCAAAGCGATTCCAACTCGGTCAACGCCCCGAATTCGGCCGGGATTGGGCCCTCCAGGTCGTTCTTGTGCAAGGATAGTGTCCGCAGGTTGACCAGTTTCGCGAGTTCCTCGGGGATCGCGCCGTCCAATCGATTGTTGTCGAGCACCAGTTGGCGCAGATTGGTGAGGTTGCCCAGTTCCGCCGGTATTCCGCCGACAAGGTCGTTGTAGCTGAGGTCCAGCCTCTCCAACTCGGTCAGCTTGCCAAATTCGGGCGGTATCGACCCGACCAGGTCGTTGCCGCTCAAATCGAGCCAACGCAGATTGGCAAGTTGCGTGATCTCGGTCGGTAGTGGTCCGCCGAGGCCCGCGCCCCACAGATATAGCTCTTCAAGTTGTGTGAGTCTGGCGATCTCCGGCGGCAGGGTACCACCCAGATTGAAAGCTCCGAGATACAGGGTTCTCAGCTCCGGCAGATCATACAGCTCCTCCGGGAGAGGGCCGGTCAGCGCGTAGCTCCCGCCGAGGCCCAGGTAATTGAGGCTGGAAAGGCCGCCAATTTCGGGTGGTATCTGACCCTGAAGGAAATTCCAGCCGAGGGACAGGCTCGTGACCTGACCGTCGGAATCCGTGCCGACCCCGTACCACTCCCGCAGGGGGGCGTCGGTCAGCCAGTTGTCGTTGTCCTCCCAATGCGGGCCGTTGGTGGCCTCGTAGATGGCGGCGAGAATGTCGTATTGCGATGTCGGTGGGCACTCCCTGCCCGATCCTTCGTGCTGCCTGATCCCGTCCAGCCATTCCCGGAACTCCGCGTCCTCGGGTACGCACAGCCTGGTGTCCGAGTAGCGCAACTCATCGAGCGCCAGCGCCGTGAGCGATTGAGGCAGCCTGCCCGCCATCTCGCTATTGCCGGAGACATCCAATCTCGTGAGGGCCGACAGCTTGCCCAGCGAATCGGGCAAAGAGCCCGAGAGGGTGTTGTAGGAGAGATCCAGACTCGCCAGAACCGACAATTCCACCAGCGAATCAGGCAACTGTCCCGAGAGTGCGTTTTCGCTCAGATCCAGACCCGATACGCGGCCGACGGAGTCGATCTCGACACCATGCCATTCGCTCAGGGCCGCATCGCTCAGCCATCCGCTTGAGTTGGTCCAGTCGCGACCTCCGCCGGTCGCCTCGTACAACGTGCGCAGGACCTCCGCGTCCACCTCCGAGCAATCCGGCCCAGACACCTGGGAAAGCGAGTCCGTCCATTCCGAGAAGCGTGCGGTGCTGGGTATGCACAGACCATCATTGCCGCTGAGATCGAGCACTCGAAGTTGTGACAGGGTAAGGAAGGTCGACGGAATGATCCCGGTGAGCCGGTTGTCGTTGATCCATAGTCCGGTCAGCCTTGTGGCGTCGGCGAGTTCGGTGGGTACTTCGCCGGTCAGCTCGTTCTCGCCGAGTCCCAGAAACTCCAGGGCGCTCAGGCTGCCCAGCTCCGGGACGACGGGCCCTTTGAGGCCATTGTTCGACAGCCTCAGCCAACGGACTTGTCCCTGGCTGTTCGCCACCACCCCATACCACTCGGCCAAGGGGGCGTCGGTCAACCAGTTGTCCCTACGCTCCCAGTTTGGCCCGTCCGTGGCGTTGTAGAGCGCCACGAGCGCCTCCCGGTCAGTCGTGGCGACGGCCAAGGCGCGGTCAGCCGACGCCGCCGGAACCAGGGGCGGTGCCATGACTTCGTCTTCACAGGCCCACAGGAACACCAGAGCGAGAACCGCGCACAGGCCGGAGAGGTACGAGACACGAGGACCGCGGCCTTCCCGTCGGACCCCGTATAGCGACAAGACGGTCATTTTCCGGCCCATATCGGCGATTATTTGACGATCTCCACCATTCAGACCATGACATAACCGGGAGCACCGGACGCCGCAAGCGGGGTGGCGGGGGAGCTCGCCCCTGCCCGGCGAACCGGGCGGGAGCGCTCTTCCAGCGAAGGCGCACCTCTCGCTCTAGCGGAAGCGCAACCTTCCGCGGACGCCGACGGTGTGCTGCGCTCCTCCGAGCATGCTTTCGCGTCGCGTGCTTTCGAGGCGCAACCCGACGCCTGACCCGAGCTCGTAGCGCACGCCGCTCGAGAAGGCGCGTGTGCCAGCGTGGCCCAGGTAGAAGCTGCTGTACGGCGTGCCGTGGAAGCTGGCGATGCCATACGCCACCTCGCTGTCCACGTTGGGGCCCATGCCCAAGCCGTGGCCGCCCACCGCGTCGGTGACCCCGCGCTCCCACAACTGGTTCACCCCGCTCAGGTGGTTGCCGTATGACGGCGCCACCCGGATCGAGAGCCCCTGGCCGCGGGTCGCCAGGTCGAACATCAGCGTGCCGCCAATGCCCCATTCCTCGTAGCCGTCGCGCGCAGAAATCACGAACCGGCCGCGGCTCTCCGCGGTCAGCCCCAGCCCCGAGTTGGTGTACCGCAGCCCGCCGCCCACTTCCGCGCTGGTACGCAGCTCCATGCCCATCCCATTGGCCACCGCGTCGACGCGACGGGAGATAGCCGAGACGGTGCTCGAAGTCATCGCCGCGGCCACGTGCGGCAGGACGCGCGTGTTCAGCCGCCCCGCGCGCCCGATTGGGGTCTTCTGGTCTCGGCCGAAGCACTCACCGACGGCGCGCCAGCGCCCACCCGGTTGATCGCCGAGACGCGGTAGTGGCGCGTGCTCCCCGGCAGCAGGCCGGTGTGCGAGAAGACGGTGGCCCTGGACCCGGTATTGACCACCAGATCGGTCCACGCCGTGCCGTTCTCCGAGACCTCGATACGGTAGCCGGTGACGGGGGCGCCGCCATCGTAGGCGGGCGCGGCCCAGAACAGGTCGATCTGCGTGGGCGCAACCGCGGTGGCCACCAGCCCGGTGGGCGCGTCGGGCACGGTCGCGTCGGTAATGGCGCTCACGACCCGCGACGCCGGGCTCACCCCGATCCGGTTGATGGCCGAGACGCGGTAGTGGCGCCTGGTGGCCGGCTCCAGTCCCGTGTGAACGTAAGTCGTGCGCGTGTTGTGCGAGTTGGCCACCAGGTCATCCCAGCGGGTGCCCCCGTCTTCGGACACCTCGATGCGGTAGCCGGTGATGCGCGACCCGCCGTCTCTCGTGGGCGCACGCCACGAAAGCTCGATCCGCGAGGTGCCATCGGCCTCCGCGTCGAGACTCCGGGGGGCGCCCGGCACGGTGGCTTCGGTGATCGCGCTCGCAAAGTTCGAGAACGGCCCGGTCCCCGCGGTGTTGATCGCTGCGACGCGGTAGTACCGCGTGGTCGCGGGCTGGAGGTTCACGTCCGAGAACGTCGTCCCCTTCGAGCTCGTGTTGCGACGGATGATCCGCCAGGTCCTGCGCCCGTCGTCGGAAGCCTCGATCCGGTAGCCGAGGATCGGGACGCCGCCGGTGTTGCGGGGCGCACTCCACGACAGGTCGATGCGCGCGGTGCCCACCGCCCGCGCCGTCAGCCCGACCGGTGCCCCGGGGGCTTCGGGGTACGTGGTCGTGCTCGCCTCGAACGACCACTGGCCGGCTCCCACGCTGTTGATCGCCGCCACCTGGTACCGGTAGGCGCTGGCCGGCCGGAGGCCCGTGTGCTCGAAGGTGGTCGCCGTCGAACCCGTGTTGCTCTGGATCGTGATCCAGGTTCCGTCGCTGGGGCCGCGCGCCCGAATGGTGTAGCCGGTGATCCGCTCCCCGCCGTCGCTGGTCGGCGCATCCCAGGCGAGGGTGATGGTGGTTGGTCCCGTCGCCCGCGCGCGCAGGCGACGGGGCTGGCCGGGCGGTGCTGCGACCGTCACGGTCGCACTCCCGGAGACCGAGCCCACCGCCGCGGTGATCGTCGCGGCGCCGTTGCCCACCGCCGTCACCAAACCACCCTCGTCGACCGTCGCCACCGAAGCGTCGTCCGACGTCCATGCGAAGGAGGTGTTGGCGATGGCGCCCCCGTTCGCGTCCAGCGCCACGGCCGACAGCCGCAGTGTGTTCCCCAGCGCACTCAGCGTGCCCCTGTCCGGCGACACCGTCACCACGCTGACCTCCTGGGCCACCGTCACGGCCGCGCTCCCCGAGACCGAGCCCGCCGTTGCCGTGATCGTCGCGGTGCCGTTGCCCACCGCCGTCACCACGCCGTCCTCGTCGACCGTCGCCACCGAAGCGTCGTCCGACGTCCATGCGAAGGACGCGTGCGTGATCGTGCTCCCGTTGGCGTCCAGCGCCACGGCGACCAAATGCACCCTATCCCCCAGCGCGCTCAGCGTGCCCCCGTCCGGCGACACCGTCACCACGCTGACCTCCTGGGCCACCGTCACGGCCGCGCTCCCCGAGGCCGAGCCCGCCGTCGCCGTGATCGTCGCGGTGCCGTTCGCCACCGCCGTGACCACGCCGTCCTCGTCGACCGTCGCCACCGAAGCGTCGTCCGATGTCCATGCGAAGGCGGCGTTGGCGATCGCGCTCCCGTTCGCGTCCCGCGCCTCGGCCGACAGGCGCAGCGCGTCTCTCAGCGCGCTCAACATGCCCCCGTCCGGCGACACCATCACCGCGCTGACCTCTTGGGCCACTGTCACGGCCGCACTCCCCGAGGCCGAGCCCGCCGTCGCCCTGATCGTCGCCGTGCCGTTCGCCAGCGCCGTGACTTGCCCGGAGGCGTCCACCGCCGCCACGGAAGCGTCGCTGCTCGCCCACGCCACCGGGGCACCCGCCATCACCTGCCCGTTCTGGTCGCGCACCTCGGCGGTAAACAGGGCCGTTTCTCCCAGGGAGGTCAGTGAGGCCGAAGCCGGGTTGATCGCGACCGTAGTGGCGACGGGAACCGGAGGAGGCGACGGCTCGACGCCGGCTTCGCCGCAGGACAGGAGCAAAGTCGCAATCCCGGCGACGACCGTTGCCGAATTCGTGAAGCTCGCGCTCAACTGTCTCCGGCTCTGGCGAATAGTGCCTCCGCCGCTACGCCCGTGCTTGACCATCTTCCGCTCGCTTTGCATCCAGATTCGCGCTAGTCTCGTTACGAACATCAATAAATCGAGATTATATTGCGATATTATATTTTATCATGATGTTATCGTGATCGACGGACGCTCTGCAAGCAGCTTCTGAGCAAGAACTCGCCCCCGCCCGGTGAACCGGACGGGGGCGCTCTTCTGTCGGAGCGGCAACCTCCCACTCTACCGGAACCGCAACCTCCCGCGGACGCCGACCGTGTGTTGCGGGGCACCGAGCGTGCTCTCGCGCCGGGTGCCTTCGAGGCGCAGCCCGACGTCTGCGCCGAGTTCGTAGCGCACGCCGCTCGAGAAGGCCCGCGTGCCAGCCTGGCCCAGGTACAAGCCGCTGTAGGGCGTGCCCTGGAAGCCGGCGATGCCATACGCCACTTCGCCGTCCACGTTGGGACCCATGCCCAGGCCGTGGCCGCCCACCGCGTCGGTCACCCCGCGCTCCCACAGCTGATTCACCCCGCTCAGGTGGTTGCCGTACGACGGCGCCATCCGGATCGAGAGTCCCTGGCCGCGGGTCGCCGGGTCGAACATGAGCGTGCCGCCGACGCCCCATTCCTCGTAGCCGTCGCGCGCCGAGATGACGAAGCGGCCGCGGCCCTCCGCAGTCAATCCCAGCCCCGAATTCGTATAGCGGAGCCCGCCGCCGACTTCCGCGCTGGCGCCGTTCACGGCGTCCCCGTTGTCGTAGCGCATCCCGCCCTCGAGCACGAGCGCCATCTCGCTGCCCGCCTGGGTGCTGAAGCCCTGCGTCAACTCCAGCGCGAGCTTGCCGCGCTGCATCTCGAGCGTCACTTCCTCGATCTGCGCACTACCGTCAACCGTGACCTCGCCGTACCAGCCCTCGGCCTTGAGGCGCACGCCGCCCGTGCCGCGCGTGAGCAGCTGATAGCTGGCGCCCCCCGCCCCGGTCAGCAGGCTCGCGGGACTGGTGCGCAGTCCCTCGCGCTCGTCGTCGACCTCGATGTCGCCGCTACCGAGCCCAGCCGAGCCCCACACCGAGGCAGCGCCCCCGCCGGAGAACCAGGCCATGTAGGGGTGCACGCTAGCCATGGTGGTGCCGTAGGTGCCCTTCACCAGGCTGGCGCCTGTCTTGTCGGTGAAGTCGAAGCTGCCCGAGGAATACGAGCCCGCGACTCCCGCCAGTATGTCCGGCCCTACGCGCGTGTCGATGCCGGCGTGGGCGCTCACCATGTTGCCCTTCCAGTCGAGGGTGCCCTGGCCCGGTTCGCCGAGGTAGTGGTATTCACCCGCGCCCCAGCTCGCGAGCTGCGTGCCCGTGGCGGACTGCTGCTGCGCGTCGGAGGC
>JAJDXG010000019.1 GCA_022823365.1 Gemmatimonadota bacterium | reverse complement strand
CCGATGGGCCTTGCCCGGTGCCTTGTGCGCCATGTCCTAACTCCTTGTACGTGTTTCCCTTAGCGTACATGGAATCTAACATGGTCGCGGGCGTTTGTCAACCCTGGTATATAATCCCCCACCGAAACGATCTTCCGACTGGACATTTTCGATGATCGGATGCCATCAAAGGGTTGCCGGTCGACGCGCCACGGACAAGGTGGCGGGAAGGCGCGGGCGCGGCCATGGCAATACGGGATTCCGTGCTTGCTCTCCACCCCTGCGCGGCCTAGTATTTCTCCCCTTCCGGTCTGCTGCGGAGTCGGTCGGCCGACCAGCCAACTGAATCGACGGGCGCGCCGAACCACTGTCCATGCTCTCACCTCCAAACGAGATCGAGCGCCGCATTCTGGACTACATGGAGTCCTATCTGCGCCGCCACACCTACCAGCCGTCGGTTCGCGAGATCGGCGCGAAATTCGGCATCAAGAGCACAAAGACCGTCTCCGAACACCTCAAGGCGCTCGCTGCCAAGGGGTACCTGGAGCGCGACCCGTCCCGCTCGAGGGGTGCGCGCATCGTCGGGCTCGACCTCACCGCCGAGACGCGCTCGGTGCCCTGTTACCGGCGGATCACACACTGGCGCGACGATGGCCGCGAGGAGGGACCGCAGCAGTCCTACGCCATCGACCGCCGCCTCGCGGGTGCGGCGGGATCGTTCTTCGTAAGGGTTTCCGGCGACGAAGCGGGCGCGCTGGGATACGAGGATGGCGATCTCCTGCTGGTGCAGCCCGTCCTGGCGCCGGAGATCCGCGATGGCGACATCCTGGCCGTGCATGTGGCCGACGGGGCGGGCTTCTATCGCTACGACCAGGCTGGGGATCTCCTGCATCCCGGTTCATCGGAGGCCGCCGCGATTCCCGCGATGCGCCTGGAGGCCCTGGCCGTGGCCGGCAGAGTGACGGCGTTCCTGCGGCAGGTGGGAGAGGCTCCCGGCCCGGACGCATCCGGCGACACCCCCTCGGGCCGCCGCTGGCGCCGAAGTTCCCGGCGAATCGCAGATGCCCGCGAGGGACGCGGGAGGCGTGGCCCGCAGCACCGCTAGCAGTCCAGGGGCTGCCAACGCTTCACGGAGGCCCGATACCTCCCGGCCCGGAGATCAGGCCTTCATGGCTCGCGCCCTGGAGATGGCCCGCCTGGCGGAAGCCCGCTCCGAAGTCCCCGTTGGAGCCGTCCTGGTGCTGGACGGCCAGATCGTGGCCGAAGGGCACAACCGGACGCGCGCCGATGCCGATCCCACCGCGCACGCGGAAGTCGTGGTGTTGCGTGCGGCCGCCCGCAGGCTCGGGCTCAGGATCCTGCCGGGCGCCACCCTCTTCGTGACCCTCGAGCCCTGCGCGCAGTGCGCCGGCGCCATCGTCCTCGCGCGTGTCACGCGACTCGTCTTCGGGGCCTCCGATCCCAAGGCGGGGATGGCGGGCAGCCTGGAGAACCTGGTCCAGGATCCGCGTCTCAACCACTCGGTCGAGCTGACGGCAGGCGTGCTGGCGGAGCCCGCCGGGGAGCTCCTGAGGTCGTTCTTCAGGGTGCGCCGCTAGCGGCGGAGCGCGCGCGCCGGCGGGGCGCGTTGGCTACCCCTGTCCCGTCGCCTCCGCTTCGACCGACGTTCCCCGGAAGCGCAGGACGGCCCACAGCACGACCACGCCGAGCGACAGCGCCAGCCAGGGCGGCAAGCCGTACGCGGTGCCGATGTTGCCGAGCACCATGCCCACCACGCCAACCAGCAGGGCGTAGGGCAGCTGCGTGCGCACGTGATCGATGTGATCGCAGCCGGATGCCGTGGAGGAGAGCACGGTCGTGTCGGAGATGGGCGAGCAGTGGTCTCCGAAGATGGCGCCCGCCAGCACCGATCCGGTCGCCCCGAGCAGGATGACCTCCGCGCTGCCTCCGTCGAAGCCGACGCTTCCCCCGAGGGTGATGGTCAGGGGGATCACCAGCGGGATCAGGATGGCCATGGTCGCAAACGAGGTGCCGGTTGCGAACGCCATGGCCGCTGCGGTGGTGAATACCAGCACGGGGATCAGCTCGAAGGGAATGGCATCCCCGAGGATCCGGGCCAGGAAATCCGCGGTCCCGATCTCCCCCGTGATCGCCCCCAGTGACCAGGCGAAGACGAGGACCAGCATCGCGGTCATCATCGCCTTCATCCCCGCGACCAGGGACGACAGGGTCTCCTGAAGGGTGAGGATGCGCTGCGAGAGCGACAGCGCCATCGCCACAAGGCACCCCGCCAGCGAACCCCACAGCAGGGTGGCATAGGGATCCGCCTGTCCCAGGACGTCCATCAGCGGCGCTCCCGGACCCGTCGCGGTGCTCCCGGACACGTACAACCCGATCAGCACGGTGAGGACCACGGTGAGCACGGGGAGAGCGGCGTTCCACCACCGCCGCGGGGCGCCCTCGACCGGTTGCAGCAACGTGTCCGTGGTGTCAGTGACCGGGGTCGATCCCGGACGGGTAAGCCCCCCGCCGCGGGCGGCCCGCCGCTCCGCCGTTGCCATCTCGCCCAGGTCCCGGTTGGTGTAGCTCACCAGCGCCACGAAGACCAGCGCCAGCAGGGGGTAGAAGAGGTACGGGATGGTGTTGAGGAACACGGCGAAGGCGCTCGACGACGTGAGCGACGCGGCGAGCTCCGGGTTGGTGGACGCGTGCTGCTCCGCCGCCAGCTGCAGCCCCTGGTCGATGAGCGATATCTCGTAGCCTACCCATGTCGAGATCGGGACGATGGCCGCCACCGGTGCCGCCGTTGAGTCGACCAGGTACGCCAGCTTCTCCCGGGAGATGCGGAGCCGGTCCGTGATGGGTCGCATGGTGGTGCCCACGATCAGCGTATTGGCGTAGTCGTCGAAGAAGATGGTCAGCCCCGCGAGCCAGGTGGCGAGCTTGCCCCGGCGCGGAGTGGTGGCGACCGGCGACACGGCTTCCACGATGCCGAGGGTGCCCCCGTTGCGGGCGATGATGCCCACCATCCCGCCAAGGAGTAGCGAGAACACCACGATCTGCGTCTGCCCCGAGTCGTCGGCCAGCGCGGGCACGATGAAGGTGTCCACCGTGCGCCAGGTGGCCACCAGCGGGTTGAAGCCCGCAACGGCCAGCGCGCCCAGCCACACCCCCGCGAACAGTGCGGCCAGCACCTCGCGAAAGATCAGCGCGAGCAGGATCGCCACCAGCGGCGGCACGATGGAGTACCACGCGGGCGCGTAGTGGGGCTCGACGGTCTCGGTCGCCGCTCCCACGCGCACCTCGAGGGGCAGGTCCGCCCGCGACTCCACGACCAGATCGGCCACCGCCAGCGACCCGCCGGCGTCCACGGCTCCCGACCGAAGCAGGCTGCCATCGGCGGTCCGAACCTCGAACCAGCTCGACTCGTCGGGCGCGCCCGCGAGCGTGAGCGTGAACGGCAGTCCTCCCATGACGACGGCCGGGTGCTCTTCGACCCCCTGGGCCTCCAGATGGCCGGCGGCGGAAGTCAGGATCGACAGGATGAGCAGGAGAGCGAACGGTGTGCGCCGCATCGGGAGTCCTCGGAAGGGATGGGAGATGAACGGGCGCCGGCGCCCGGAGACCCGCGCGCAGCTGTCGGGGACAGCCGCTGGCAAGGTATCGCGGCACGGGACGCACGGCGACCGGGACGCCATGCGCGCGGGGCGGCGGCAAGCCGGACCCCGCGGCGGACACCTGCGGTCGCGGTGTGGGGATTCCCGGCGCGAGGAGCGTTGCAGGCGGCCCGCGGCTTCCGGTATGTTGGCCCCGCGATCCTCCGACGAAACACACCACCCACATTGCGCAACATGACCACACGGCACAGCCCGCAGCCCGTATTTCACCTCGTTGCCATCCTCCTGGCCGTCACGGCCTGCCGAAGCGATTCCGGCACCGCCCCCGAGGCGACCGACACGCTGATGCCGACGCTGTCGAGTATCCAGACCCACGTGTTCACTCCGTCCTGTGCGGGTCACCATGGCCCGTCCCACGCCGAAGCCGACCTCGATCTCTCGGCGGGCCGCTCCTTCGCCAACCTGGTGAACGTGCTCAGCACCCAGGTGGAGCTCAGCCTCGTGACGCCGGGTGACGCGGAAAACAGCTACCTGATCCACAAGCTGGACGGGCGCCCGGGCATCGTCGGCGGACAAATGCCGATCGGCATACTGCCCCTCGGCGCCGAAGAGATTGCCGTGATCAGGCAGTGGATCGACGCGGGCGCCCGGAACAACTGACCATGCCCGATCAGTTCCGCATCCCGATCATGCGAGAAGACGCGGTGGGACGAGCGATCGCCCGAATGGCGCGCGAGATCCTGGAGCGCAACGAGGGAACGGAGCGCCTCGCGCTGATGGGGATCCACCGGCGGGGCGTCCAGATCGCGGGCCTGCTGCAGGACGAGATCGAGCGCGCGGCCGGAGTCCGCGTGCCCCGCGGCTCCATCGACATCACGCTCTACCGCGACGACCTCATGGCGATCGGGCCCAGGCCGGTGATCGGTGAGTCGAAGCTCCCTCCGGGAGGCATCGACAACCGCGCGGTGGTGGTGGTAGACGATGTCATATTCACGGGGCGCACCGCCCGCGCGGCCATGAACGAGCTGATGGACTGGGGGCGCGCGTCCCGCATCTACTATTGCGCCCTCGTGGACCGCGCGGGCCGCGAACTGCCCATCCAGCCCGACATCGTGGGCCGGGCGGTGACGGTGCTGCCGCATCAGCGGGTCGACGTCCTGGTGCCGGACATCGACGGGGTGCTCGGCGTGGATGTCGTGACGACATCGCCGGAGGCGGCGTGAGCCGTTCCGCCGCCGCCGCTCCGGCGCTGGGCAAGGACCTCGTCGGCATCGAACATCTCGGCGCCCGGCAGATCACGAGCATCCTCGACACCGCGGAGCCGTTCAAGGAGATCTCCGAGCGGCGCATCAAGAAGGTTCCCACGCTGCGCGGCATCACCATCGTCAACCTGTTCTTCGAGGCCTCCACGCGCACGCGCATTTCCTTCGAGTTCGCGGAAAAGCGCCTCGCGGCGGATACCGTCAACATCGGCGCGAGCCGGTCTTCGGTGGCGAAAGGGGAAACTCTGGTGGACACCGCCCGCAACCTGGAGGCCATGAAGATCGACATGGTGGTGATGCGGCACTGGGCGTCGGGGGCGGCGCGCTTCCTCGCGGAGCGCATCCCGTCCAGCGTGATCAACGCGGGGGACGGCGCGCACGAGCACCCCACCCAGGCGCTGCTGGACATGCTTACGCTGCGCGACCACCTGGGCGCCATCGCCGGCCGGCGGGTGTGCATCGTGGGGGACGTGCGCCACTCGCGGGTGGCCCGCTCCAACATCTTCGGGCTCCTGACGCTGGGCGCCGAAGTCGGCGTGTGCGGTCCCCCGACGCTCATTCCCCCGCACATGCGCGAACTCGGGGTGCGCATCTTCCATCGACTGGAGGAGGCCATCGAGTGGGCCCACGCCCTCAACGTGCTGCGTCTGCAGCTCGAGCGCATGGAAGCCGGCTTCGTGCCCAGCCTGCGCGAGTACAACCGCATCTGGGGGGTCTCGCGCGCACGGCTGGCGGCGGCGTCCGAGCCGCTTCTCATCCTGCACCCGGGCCCCATGAACCGGGGGGTGGAGATCGACAGCGACGTGGCGGACGGGCCCCACTCGGTGATCCTCGAGCAGGTCACCAACGGGGTGGCGGTGCGCATGGCCGTGCTCTACCTGCTGGCCGGCGGCCGGCCCGAGAAGGCCGAGGCGGCAAAGGCCGAGGAGGTCGCGTGAGCCCGCGCCCATTCGCGTTACGGCGAACGCGTCGCGCCTCTCCCGGGGTGGCCGGGGGCGGGAGGGCGCCATGACACCGCGCCCGCTCTGGATTCGGGGAGGGAGGATCATCGACCCGGCCGCGGGCATGGACGCCACCGGCGATCTGCTGCTGCTCGACGGGCGGGTGGCCGAGTGCGGTAGCCGGGTGGAGGGTCCTGCCGACGCGGAGGTCGCGGAGGCGCGCGGGCTGGTGGTCGCGCCCGGCCTGATCGACGTGCACGTGCACCTGCGCGAGCCGGGCGGGGAGCACAAGGAAACCATCGCCACCGGCGCGCGCGCCGCGGCCGCGGGGGGCTTCACCGCCGTGTGCGCCATGCCCAACACCAGCCCGCCCATCGACGATCCCGCATCGGTGGGCTTCGTGGTGGCGGAAGGGCGGCGGGCGGGAGGCGCGCGCGTCTACCCGCTGGGGGCCATCTCCGTCCGCCAGGAGGGGAAGAAGCTGGCGGAGATCGGCGAGATGGTGGCGGCGGGCGCGGTCGGCATCACCGACGACGGCCATCCGGTCATGGACTCCGGGCTGATGCGGCTGGCGCTCGAGTACGCCCTGCCGTTCGGCATTCCGGTCGCCGACCACCCCGAGGACCTGGGGCTGTCACGTGAGGGCAGCATGAACGAGGGTCTCGTGTCCGCGCGCCTCGGCCTGGTGGGCAAGCCCAACGCCTCGGAGGACATCCACATCGTGCGCGACCTGCTGCTGGCCGAACTCACCGGCGGTCGCATCCACCTCCAGCATGTCTCCACCGCGTGGGGGGTGGAGGCGATCCGGCAGGCGAAGGCGCGCGGGGTGCGCGCGACCGCGGAGGCGTCCCCCCACCACCTCATCCTCACCGAGGCGGCGGTCGAGGGGTACCGCACCGATGCCAAGATGAACCCGCCGCTCCGCACCGACGCCGACGTGGCCGCCGTGCGCGCGGGCCTTGCCGACGGCACCCTGGACGTGATCGCGACCGACCACGCC
The DNA here is from genome assembly GCA_022823365.1 of Gemmatimonadota bacterium. Taxonomy (GTDB): domain Bacteria; phylum Gemmatimonadota; class Gemmatimonadetes; order Longimicrobiales; family Gaopeijiaceae; genus BD2-11. Next base: position 185,830 of record JAJDXG010000019.1, on the reverse strand, counting down.
CCCCACCACTACGACGAGAAGGAGTCCGCGTTCGACGACGCGCCCTTCGGCATCGTGGGGCTGGAGACCGCGGTCGGGCTTGTGCTCACCCACGTCGTCGGCGAGGGCCTCATCGACCTGCCCACCGCCATCGAGCGCATGAGCCCTTCCCCCGCGCGCGCTTTCAACCTGCCGGGCGGAACCCTGGCCCCGGGCAGCGTGGCCGACGTGACCCTCATCGACCCCGCCCGCACCTGGGCCGTCGACCCGACGCGATTCCTGTCCAAGAGCCGCAACACGCCCTTCTCCGGGCTGGAACTCACCGGGAAGGCTGTGATGACGGTCGTCGGCGGGGCGATCGTCTGGAGGGACGGAGGCTAACGGGCAGGCTCTTCCGGCAACGCGAACGCCCACATCCGCGGGAGAACCCTCCCGCTCGACTGCCCGGAGCCGATCACGACGTATTGCCGCCCCCCGGCGGAGTAGGTCACCGGAGAGCCGGGCCGCCCGTCCAGCTCCGCCTCCCAGAGTTCCCGCCCGGTTCGGGCGTCGAGCGCGACCAGCCGCGATCCTGTGCCCCAGAACACCAGGCCGCCGCCGGTGGACAGCGTTCCGCCGTGGCCTCCGTCCGCGGGCACGCGCCAGGCTTCCCGATTCTCGGCGGGATCCCAGGCCAGGAGCAGGTTCGAAGGGCCCTTGAGTGGGGGCCGCTCGGGACGCGGGCCGGCGTCGGCGCCGCGCACGGTGCCGGTGTTCCAGACGCCGGCGGTGTACTCGAAACCCTCTTCCTTCTCGAAGAAGGAGACGTTGTTCCTGGCAGGGAGATAGACGAGGCCGGTCGCCGGATTCCACGACATGGGAGGCCAGTTGTGCGCGCCGCTGGGGCTGGGCGACAGCCACACCGCGCCGGTCTTCCCGTAGCGCGCCTCCGGCGTCTCGACCGGACGGCCCGTCTCCAGGTCGACGTGAGTGGCCCAGGTGAGGTCGTCGGCGAAGGCCTCGGCGGAGATGAGCTCGCCGGTATGCCGGTCGATGACGTAGAAGAAGCCGTTCTTGGGTGCCTGGACGATGACCTCGCGCTCGCGCCCGTCGATGGTGAGGTCCAGCAGCATCAGCGGCTGGGTGGCGGTGTAGTCCCAGTCGTCGCCGGGGGTCGTCTGGTAGTGCCAGCGCAGAGCGCCGTCCGCGGGATCGAGGGCGAGAATCGAGGAGAGGTAGAGGTTGTCGCCGCCGCCGGGGCTGCGGTTGTCGCGGCTCCAGGGCGATCCGTTGCCGGTGCCGATGTACAGGAGGCCGGCCTCGGGGTCGGCGGCCATTCCGTCCCACACGGTGCCGCCGCCTCCGACGATCTACCACTCCCCCGTCCAGGTCTCCGCCGCGGCGCGCATGGCGTCGCTCTCGAACCCGAGCGCCGGGTTGCCTGGAACGGTGTAGGTCCGCCACAACTGCTCCCCCGTGTCGGCATCGTAGGCGGTGACGTAGCCGCGCACCCCATACTCCGCGCCGGCGTTGCCGATGACCACGATGTCGCCCATGACCCGGGGCGCGCCCGTTACGGAATAGTCGGACCCGGGAGGGGTGGTCTGCGTCGACCACGCCAGCGACCCGTCCGCCCGGTTGAGCGCAACCAGCCGCCCGTCCAGGAGCCCCGCGATCACCTTGTCGCTGTGGAGCGCGGCCCCCCGGTTGACGTCGCCGCAGCAGGTGCGCGGGCCGCCGCGGTCCTCGGTCGGAATGCCGGGGTCCCAGCGCCATATCTCCGCGCCCGTGGCGGCATCGAGGGCGAAGACCATGCTGAATGGGCCCGTCGCGTAGAGGACGCCGTCGGCGATCAGAGGCGTAGCTTCGATCCGCGCGCCGGTCTTGGGAATCTCCCAGCTCCAGGCAACCTCCAGCCCGGCAACGTTGGCGGCGTCGATCTGGTCGAGCCGGCTGAAGTAGGTCTCGCCGGGGTCGCCTCCGTGGTGCCGCCACTCCTGCGGCGTGGCCGCCGAGGTCGCGAACAGAACGCCGAAGACGACCGCGATGGCCAGGAAGCAACAGAAGGCGAGGGCGGGAGGAATGCGTGCGGCGCGGTCCTGCGGGGGAGGCGAGGTCGTCATGGGTGCGCTCCGGGCCGGATCGGCGACATAGGTGGCCGGAGGCGTGGTGCGGCCCCATGCGCCGACAACAACTGCACGGGAAAGCTTGGGGCGCAGCGGCTTTGGGGCAAGAAAGCCCCGGGCGCTTACCTCAACCCAGGGAGTTCACCCGACGCGCCAGCGCGCTCTTCATGCGGGCGACGGCGTTCGGGTGCAGCAGGCGGGAAGTTGCGGCCCGATCCAGCAGGACCTGGGCCTCGCGAAACCGGGCCTGGGCGCTCTCGGCGTCGGTGGCTTCGCGCACCTTCTTGAGCGCCGTGCGCAGACGGGAACGCTTCGCGCGGTTGCGGGCATTCTGCTCCCGGCTCTTGTTCATCCGCTTTATCGCGCTCTTGACGTTCGGCATCCTGTTCCCCGGATCGTGCGGTCCTTCTTCTGCAAGCTGCGGAGGATACCCAATTGCGCCTTGGGAATCAACCGGGTAGCGGTCGGGTGCACCCGCCGGTAGCTTCCGGGTGCAATGGATATTCTCCTGCTGATTCCCGTCCTCCTCCTTTCGATCATCGTCCACGAAGTCGCGCACGCCTGGGTCGCGCTGCGTGAGGGCGACGACACCGCCTACACGCTCGGGCGCATAACTCTCAACCCGCTCCCGCACATCGATCTCATCGGGTCGATTCTGGTGCCGCTCGGCCTCTACTTCATGAACGCCGGGTTCCTCTTCGGCTGGGCGAAGCCGGTGCCCGTCAACCCCCGCAAGTATCACAACTACCGGGGCGGCGACATCCGCGTGTCGCTGGCGGGCATCGCGGCCAACCTGATCCTGGCGGCGGGATTCACCCTGCTCGCCGCGCTGCTGGTGAAGACCGCTCAGGTGAGCGGCGGGGCGCTGGCCGGCCCGATGAATGTGGCGGTGCGCATCGCGGAGCTCGGCATCCTGATCAATCTCGTGCTCGCGTTCTTCAACCTGGTCCCCATCCCGCCCCTCGACGGATCTCACGTCCTCTACCACCTGCTGCCCACGCACCTCGGCGTTGCCTACCGTCGTCTGGGACGCTACGGCATGCTCATCCTCCTCGCCGTGTTCTTCCTGTTGCCGGGTCCGTTCTTCTCCATCGTCCTCGCACCGGTTCGTTTCTTCATGGGGGCGGCCCAGGACTTCATCGATCTGTGGCTCTGACGCCCTTCGACTTCGCCGCGGGGGAGCGCCGGGAGTTGTTCGTGGTCGCGCTGGAGCGCTTCCAGGGGCCGCTGGACCTGCTGCTGCACCTCATCCGGCAGCAGGACATCGACATCTTCGACATCCCCGTCGCCACCATCACCGACCAGTTCCTCAAGGTCGTGGGCGGGATCGGGGCGGAGGAACTCGAGGGTGCCGGGGAGTTCGTCGAGATGGCCGCAATCCTGATCGGTATCAAGGCGCGCATGCTGCTTCCGCACCGCAGGGAGGAGGAGGACGAGGATCCCCGCGCCGAGCTGGTCCGGCGCCTGCTGGAGTACGAGCAGGTGCGCGAGATCTCGTCCCGGCTGGAGATCATGGAGGCGCGCAGGATGCGCCGCTGGGCGAAGGGCTACGTGCCGCCGCGTCCGCGCCCCGCGCCCCGTGACACCCCGCTGGACACGACCTGGGACGAGGTATGGGAAGCCGCGCTCGCAGTCGAGCTTCCGCGGCCCCATGTCCCCCCCCGCGTAGAGACCCGCCTGGTGTCGATGGAGGAGAAGATCGCCCTGATCCGCGATCGGCTGCGCACCGTCGGGCGCATCGAGTTCTCCCGCCTGATCGGTTCCTGGCGCGCGCGCATGCACGGGGTCATGACGCTGCTGGCCGGGCTCGAACTCGCCCGCCGCCGACAGGTGCGCCTGCGCCAGACCCGGCCCTTTGCCGAGCTCTGGCTCTATCGGCGGGCTGCCTCGGCGGTGGAATCCGAGAACGCCGGCGGGGAAGCCGCGTGAACCCGGCGCAGGTGGTCGAGGCGATCCTGTTCTCGAGCGATGCCCCGCTGACCGCGGAGGAGATCGCGCGCGCGGACGAGAGCCTGGACGAAGATGTGGTCGCCGAGGCCATCGCGGCGCTCGGGCGCGAGTACGACGATGGCGAACGGGCCTTCCAGCTGGTGGAGATCGCCGGCGGGCATCAGCTGCTGACACGTCCGGAGTTCGCGCCCTACCTGGAGCGATTCGACACGGTGCCGAGGCCGGCACGCCTCTCCAGGCCGGCGCTGGAGACGCTTGCCATCGTCGCCTACCGTCAGCCCGTGGGCCGCATCGAGATGGAGTACATCCGCGGGGTGAACTGCGCCGGTGTGATTCGCACCCTCGTCGACCGCGATCTGATCGAAGTCACCGGACGCGGAGAAGGGATCGGCAGACCGCTGCTCTACGGGACCACCGGTCACTTTCTCGAACACTTCGGCCTGCAGTCGCTCGACGAGCTGCCGCGGCCGGCGGAACTCCCGGTCGTGCTCCGGGAGCCGGGGCCGCTCGAGGTCGAGCCGACGGCGGGGGAGGCGGGCGCGCAGGCAGCCGCGGAGTGAACGCCCCGGGACGGCTCGGCCAGGGATGGACCGCCGGCCGGTGGTCGGCCGCGGCGTGACCGGGGCACCGAAGGCCTTCACCGGGCCGGACCGAGGGGAGCGGCTGCAGAAGGTCATCGCGCGCGCGGGCGTCGCGTCCCGCCGGCGGGCGGAAATGCTGATCGTGTCGGGTCGGGTACGGGTGAACGGCCGGCCGGCCACGGTGCTCGGCACGCGCGTGCGCCCCGAAGTCGACGAGGTGGTCGTGGACGGTGTGCGCGTGCGGCCGGGACCGGTCCGCTGGGTGATGCTGAACAAGCCGCCGGGCTTTCTCACGACTCGGCGTGACGACCGGGGCCGCGACACCGTCTACGACCTCCTGCCCGAATCGTTGCGCGGGCTCGTTCACGTGGGCCGGCTGGACCGGGCCACGGAGGGGTTGCTGCTCCTTACCAACGACGGGGACCTGGCGCATCTGCTCGCGCACCCGCGCTACCGGGTGGAGCGGGAATACCGGGCGTGGGTCGCCGGATTGCCTTCGCGCGATGTCCTGAGGCGCCTTGTGTCCGGGGTCAGGCTGGAAGACGGCCTCGCCCGGGCGAGACGCGCTCGCGTCCTGGAGCGTGGTTCACCCCGCTCCGTCCTCCAACTGGTCCTTACGGAGGGACGCAAGCGCGAGGTGCGGCGGATGTGCCGGGCGGTCGGACACCCGGTCCAGCGGCTCAAGCGCGTGCGCTTCGGCCCGGTCGAACTCGCCGGCCTCGGCCGCGGGGAGTGGCGGGATCCGACGGAGGCCGAGGTGGCGGCTCTGGAGAAGTTGCGCGCGTTCGGCTCCCGGGCAGCGCGTGGAAGCACTTCCCCCGGCACCGATTCCCGGATTGTCGTTAGGGGCGACCGAGGGCGGCCTGCGTGAGCGCGCTCCGGGCTGGGCCCGCCGCCACCCTGCTGCTCGGGATGGCTCCTGCGGCCATGACCCCGGCGCTGCGGGCACAGGAGCCCCCCGACACGCTCCCCGCCCCCGATACCGTGCCGGCGGTGATGGAGTTGGCCGAGATCGTTGTCGTCGGTACGCGGCGCGGCGGCAGAACCGCCATCGAGTCCTACTCGCCGGTGCACGTTGTCAGCGGAGCCACCGTGCGGACACAGGGAGCGGTCGATCTGCTGGACCTGCTGCGCACCGTCGTCCCGACCTTGAGCGTCAACACCCAGCCCATCGCGGACGGAGCGACCATCGTGCGGCCTCCCAACGTCCGCAATCTGGCCGCGGATCACACGCTCGTGCTCGTGAACGGCAAGCGCCGTCACCGCGGGTCGGTCATCGCCTGGCTGGTGCCCAAGGCCTCCGAAGGTGCGCAGGGACCGGACCTGTCGGTGATTCCCTCGATCGCGCTGCAGCGGGTCGAGGTGCTGCGGGATGGCGCGGCGGCTCAATACGGCTCCGATGCCATCGCCGGCGTCATGAACTTCGTTCTGAAGGATGATCGCGACGGGCTTCAGGCCGAGGCCGGGTACGGACTGACCGCGGAAGGCGACGGCAGACGGACCCATGTCGCGGTCAACGCAGGGCTGCCGCTCTTCGACGACGGATTCCTCAACCTGAGTGCCGAACTCGGTCAGGCGGACGAGACGGTCCGCAGCGTGCAGCGGGACGACGCGGCGGCGCTGGAGGCCGCGGGCAACGTCCACGTCCCCAACCCGGCGCAGATCTGGGGAAGCCCGAACGTGGGCGGCGACCTCAAGACCTTCCTGAACCTCGGCGTTCCGGTCGGGAACGACACCCGTCTCTACGCCTTCGGGAACTACGCCCGCAAGGAGACCGACGGCGGCTTCTACTACCGCAACCCCGACAGCCGCGAGGGCGTGTACACGCGGGGCGCACATCGTCTGGTGGGGGACTTGACCGGTGACGGCAGCGGCGGGTGTCCCACGATGCTCGACCCCCGGGGCGACTACTATCGGAACGGGACCTTCCTGGCGACCAACTTCAACCGGGACCATCCGAACTGCTTCGTGATGAACCAGTTCTTCCCCGGCGGCTTCACGCCGCGCTTCGGCGGCAACACCCGGGACTATTCCGCGGTGGCGGGGGTGCGTGCCGAGTCCGATTCCGGGCTCGCGTGGGATCTCAGCGGCTCGACGGGCACGAGCGATGTGGATTTCTTCATCCGCAACACAGTCAACGCGGCGCTGGGGCCGGCCAACCCCGGCGACTTCGAATTCGATCCCGGCGCCTACCGCCAGGACGAGGCGAACCTCAACGCGGACTTCTCCTACCCCGTGCAAGGGTACGGCCCCGGCGGGTCCGATCTCACCTTCGCCTTCGGCGCCGAGTGGCGCCGGGAGGTGTTCCGGATTCGCAGCGGGGAGCCTGACTCGTGGGCCCGCACGTTCGAGTGGAACGGCAGGACGGTGGACCTGCAGAGCCAGGGTTTCACGGCAGGTTCGAACGGGTTTCCCGGATTCAGCGACGACACCGGGGGGCGGTGGGCGCGAAGCAGCGCTGGAGCCTATCTGGAGACGGAGACGGAACTCCGGGAGGGTTGGACCGTCGGGGCAGCCGCGCGCTTCGAGTACTACGGCGACTTCGGAGCCACCACGAACGGAAAACTCTCCAGCCGCGCGCGACTCGACGCGAATCTGGCCCTCCGCGGCACCTTGAGCACAGGCTTCCGCGCCCCAACCCCCGGACAGGCCAACGCGATCAACGCGACCTCGAAGAACGCCGGTTCCGGCGACGAGCGGCAGGTGTCGATCGTTGCGACGATCGCGCCCTCCAGCCCCGTCGGGATGGCGCTCGGGGGCCGGTCCCTCAAGCCGGAGCGGTCGCGCAATGTGTCGCTCGGTCTCGTCTGGGACCGGGCGCCGGCAGCGGCCACTCTCGACTGCTTCGACATCCGCGTCGCGGATCGCCTGGCCCTCTCCAGGGACATCGAGCTCAACCGGCCCGATCTCGGTCAGGACCGGGTCCGCGACGATCTGATCGCGACGCTCGAGTCTGATGGCCTGGCCTCGGCCCGCAGCTGGAACTACATCAACTACTTCAACAACGACTTCACCACTTCGACACGAGGTTGCGAGGCGGTGGGCAGCTACGTCTTCGAGGTCGGGGGCGGTGTCACCGTCCTGGACGCCGCTCTCAGCCGGACCCTGACGATCGTGGAAGAGTTCACGCCCGGCGGGCCCCTGGCCGATGAGAAGGAGATCAGGGACTACGAATTCGGCTTGCCTCGCGACCGCGCCATTATCTCGGTTCGTCACAACGCGGGCCCGCTGAGCGCGGTGGCCCGCTTCAACTACTTTGGCGGCTGGTACGATTCCGAGGAGGACGAGGATTTCGGTGGCTACGGGATGGCCGACCTGTCGCTGAGCTACCGGTTTGGCGGCGACGTCCAGGCAACCCTTGGCGCGGACAACGTCCTCGACGCCTATCCGGAACTGAATCCGAACCGCTTCACGGGACTTGGCAACAAGTACAGCCAGTACGCACCCGCCGGGTTCAACGGGCGGTTCATGTGGCTGCGGGTCACTGTCGCTACCAGCCCTCCGCTCCCATGAGCGGCACGAACGCGCACTCCATCAGCCGTTCCGTGGTCGTTCCGGCGGGCGTGCGCCGGATGCGCACCAGCTGTTGAATCCGACGCGACCCGACCGGAATGACCATGCATCCGCCGTCGGGGCGGAGTTGTTCTTCCAGCGAGGGCGGGGCGGCCGGCGCGGCGGCCGTCACCAGGATCGCGTCGAAGGGCGCCTCCTCCGGCCAGCCCAGCGTGCCGTCACCGACGCGCACGCGCACGTTGTCGCATCCTGCGTCCCGCAGTAGGCCGCGCGCTGCCGCGGCCATCCCGGGCAGGCGCTCGATGGTGAAGACCTCCTCGGCGAGACGCGCGAGAACCGCAGTCTGATACCCGCTGCCGGTGCCGATTTCGAGCGCGCGCTGCCCGGGCGAGAGCTCCAGAGCCTCGGTCATCGCGGCCACCATATAGGGCTGCGACATGGTCTGCCCACCCGTCAACGGTAGGGCGCGGTCCTGGTAGGCCGCCGCGCGGTGCTCCCGGGGCAGGAAGTGCTCGCGGGGAACCTCGCCCATGGCCGCGAGCACGTCCTCGTCCCGGATGTTCCGGCGCCGCAACTGCCTCGCAACCATCCTGGCCCGCCGATCGGCGAACCGTTCCGGCCTGGTCTTCCGTGAGAACATGCCCGCCGGATCCTGCTCGGGTTCCCGATGGAGGCCCACGCCGACCTCCCCGCCGGGCTGCCCGGTACCGCGGCCGCGAGTCCGCCTGCTTCGCGGCCGCCCCCGCTACCGAGACAGCCAGTAACTGAGCTTAACCATGAAGATGTTGTCCGGCATGACACCGAAGAGATCGCCGAGGTCCGAGTCGAAGTCGAATTGTCCCGTGCCGGCGCTGTGATTGCGGCCCTGCGACCAGACCAGGTAGAGCACGGATCCCGGCGAGTACTCCCACCTGAGCACCGTATTGGACCGGAACTGTTTGAAGCTGAAGTCCGGATTCCCGAACGACACCGGGCTCCCGCCCAGTTCGGCCAGATAACGGCTGTCCTCGGGGAGCACCTCCACGGCTTCGAACCTGTCGGCATATCGCTCCGCGCGCGGGTCGGCCACCCGCTTGAACTCGCTGTAGCTTCCGGACCCCACGAAGGGCTGGGCGTACACCTGCAGAGAGAGGTTGGGCGTGAAGGCGTAGTCCATGCGTGCGGTCAGCCCCACGGTGGTCTGGTTGATGCGTCCGAAGAGGTAATTGGGAGCGTCGATGTCGATGCGCCGGACCCACTGGCGGTCGTCGAGATTGCGGCTCAGCATGACGCCCAGGTTGAAGGTGGCTCTGCCCGATGGCCGCACGCGCAGCGTGGGCGCAACGCCGAAGGACCACGAATCGCTCTCGGGGCGAACGTTGCCCCAGGAGTTGACGTTGATCCGGACCGGCTTGCGGGCGTCGCTGCCGAATCCCCCCCAGAAGTTCGTCTGCCCTTCGGTTTTCACGAGCGGCCCGCCCCGCAGCATACCGTCGGACCAGGCCCCCAACTCCTGGTTTACGCCCGCGTAACCGTGCCAGAAGTTCCGAAGCTGGAAATTGACGTTGACGTTGCCTCCGGTCCCGGCGCGATCCCGATCGTAGTTCCAGACGTTCCAGGCGTTGAGGTTGACGAACCAGTTGCGGAAGGGGCCCTGGGGCGTGGAATTGTGGTATCCGCCCCACACCCAGTGCACGAGATAGTCCGCGTCGCGCTGGTAGCCCATGTCGTTGACCTCGAAGCCGGGCGTGCGCGTCTGAAATCCGGTGCCGACGCGCCAGGGGCTTCCGGCGAACTTCATGATCCCGAAGTTGGCCGCGCCTCCTCCCAGGCTGGTGCGCTCGGCGTCATAGTTCACATGCCCCGCATCGGGACGCTGGAAATACCGGGCCGGCGAACGCTGCGTTCGGGCGATGGCGTCCGGCGAACCCCGCACGTGCGAGCCGAGGACGTACCCATCGAGCTGCCAGGCATCGCCCCCGAAGCGGTGCCTGAAATCGACGCCGCCGGTGTAGGCCGCGGACCTCAGCCCCAGCTCCTCGGCGACGCCCGCGTTGCGATTCACGGTGGTGCCGATGAACCCCACCGCCGAACGGCCCTCCGCGAAATCCTTCTGCAGCCTCAGGACCCCATGGTTGGAGAACGGCTCTATGGGCTGCTGGAACGAACTGCCCGTCCCCGGCGCGATATCGGCGCGCTCTTCGGAAGTCATGGCGTGCAGCGCCCCGATCGACCATCCGCCCGCCGTTTTGCCGGAGAGCTTCCAGGCGCCCAGAATCGTGGTCTGATCGTCGGCATCCGCGAACCCGCCCTGCGGATCTGCCCATCCCTGGGGCGCACGCCCGATCCTGCGGGAGTAGAACAGCGATTCGTTGGCGCCGTCCCCGTCGCCCAGGGCGATGCCGAAATTGAAGATGCCCGCGCCCTCGACGAAGAACGGCCGGCGTTCCGGGAAGAACGTCTCGAACGCGGTCAGGTTCACCTGCGCGGGATCCGCTTCAACCTGCCCGAAGTCCGGGTTGATGGTGACGTCCAGGGTGATGTCGGAAGTAACCCCGTACTTGAGGTCCGCGCCGATCGATCCCAGCGCGTCGTTCGGCCGATAGAAGGGGTTGGCCTCGTCTCCGGGCGCGCGCCGCAGGCTGGCCAGCGAGTACGGCAGGACCTCCAGCCGCCTCGGCGGATCCAAGTCGCGCAACCCGCGCAGTTCGCCGAAGCGCGAAACGATGCCGCCGTCGGCACGGGTCGTGGGCGCCCACGCCGCGAGTTCCTCCCGGCGCGCGAGATGGCGCACGAAGTTGATGCCCCAGGTCTGCTCCTCGCGATCCCGGAAGCGCAGCTGGGAGTAGGGGATGCGGAACTCCGCGCTCCATCCCGCTTCATCGCGCGCGGTCGCGACGTCCCAGACCGCGTCCCACCCCGTGTCCTCGCTGGTGTCCTCGAAGCGGTAGACGTCCTGCTTCACGCCGGCCGGGTTGACGGTGAACTGGAAGGCCGTGCGCCGGTCGAAATAGGAATCGATGACCACGCCCAGCAGATCCGAATACGACTGCTGGTCGCGCCTCGTCAGCTGGCTCGCGATCTCGCCCGGGCTGGTGTCGTGCGCCCGCATGAACACGAACAGAGCCGCGGCGCCGTACATGACGCGAGCCTCGGTGCGCTGGCTCGCGGGCTGGCCTTCGTCAGGCTCGAACTGGGTGAATCCGGTGGCGACGGCGGCCGCGCCCCAGGCAGCCTCCTCCATCAGGCCGTCGATCGAAATGTCCGCATCGGCGACGCGCGTCGCCGGGAGAATCGGCACATCCTCCGCGCTGCAGCATCCGGGTACGACCAGCGCGCCGCCCGACGATGGTGCCGATCCCTGTTCCTGGGCCTGTATCCCGACGCCGGGACCCGACAGCGCCAGCACCAGCCCGAGTATGCATCTCATGTATCTGCTGTTCATCCGTCCCCTCCCTGGTCACGCCCGCCCGTTCGTCGATCGAAGAATCGGCGGCTCGTACGACGCCGGGTCCCCGTCGGTTTCGCGCGCCGGGCAGCGAATGGCTTCCGAGCGGGCTCTGTCGCCCCGGGAAGGCCGAGCCTAACTTGCTGCCGAGTCCACGAAGCGGCCCGGGAAGGAGAGCACGTCATGACGAGAATCAGCCAGCAGTCTGCCAAGGGGAGGTCTGCCGGGCAGCGCGGGCCTGTGAGGGGATCCTCCCGGTGCGGGCACGTTTTGCTCGCCGCCGTCCTGTTGGCGGCCGTCTGGGCGGTCCTGCCCCGCGATGTCCTCGCGCAGGCTCCCGCCGTGCCCGCTTCCGATCAGCAGGTGGCGCTGGTAACGGGATCGACGTCGGGGCTGGGATGGGAACTGGCCCTGCGGCTCGGCGGCCGGGGCCATCACGTCATCGTGCACGGGCGCAACGAGGAGCGGGGGGCGGAGGTGGTGGAGGCCATCAACGCGGCAGGGCCGGGCAGTGCCCGCTTCTACCGGGCCGATCTGGCCTCGCTCGCGGATGTGCGGCGGTTCGCGGAGACCCTGCTCGCCGACTACGACCGCCTGGACCTCCTCATCAACAACGCCGGCTTCGGGTCGGCGCCGGACGAGAGGCTGCTGACGGAGGACGGCCACGAGTATCGGTTCCAGGTCAACTACCTCTCCACCTTTCTGCTCACGCACATGCTCATGCCGCGGCTCCTGGACAGCGCGCCGGCGCGCATCGTCAACGTGTCCTCGGGGGCCCAGACGCCGATCGACTTCACCGACGTCATGATCGAGAGGGACTTCAGCGGCCGGCGCGCCTACGCCCAGAGCAAGCTGGCCCAGGTGATGTTCACGCTCGACCTGGCCGAAGAGCTGGAAGGCACCGGCATCGTGGTCGGCTCGCTGCATCCGGCCACCTACATGCCCACCGGAATGGTGCGCCGGGCGGGCGTGGAGCCGCGCTCGACCATCGACGAGGGCGCCGACGCCGTGATGCAGCTCGTGGATTCCGACGACTACGAGAGCGGGCAGTACTTCAGCGGGCTCAGACCCGCCCGCGGCAACGACCAGGCCTACGATCCGCGGGCGCGCGCCCGCCTCAAGAGGCTGAGCCAGGAGCTGACCGGGATTCGCTGCGACATGGGCCGCTGCCGCTACGTCGGCGGTTGACTAACTGGACTTAGTCCGATTAGTCAAGCTGCTTCCGGGTTGAACGCCCGGGAGATTCACCCACGGACCGCTAGAGCAGCGAGTCGAGGTAGAACGCGATCCAGAACCGCCGCGCGGGCCCGTTGAGCCCGTAGGACACGTCGGCGCGGATGAGTCCGTCGAGAAGACTGCCGCCGACCCCGGCCCCCCAGAGCAACCCGCCGTCCGCCGGCGCCCGGGTCGTTCCCGGTCTCTCCCCTGGGCCATCCGGGTCCGTCGCGTCCCCGCCCGCATCCGCGGAATAGTAGCCGCCAACGTGGCTGGCCCATCCCGCGTCCGTGAAGATGCTCCATGCACCGAAGTCGCTGGTGCGGGCGACTTCGACGCGGCCGCGTGCGAACGACGGGCCCCATAGCACCGAGGGCGCGTGACCGCGCAGGGTACGCGTACCTCCGAGGAACCACGCCCGCTGCGCCGTCGCCTCGCCGAACGTGGTTCCGCCCGCCAGTTCCACGCCCAGGCGCCACCTGCGCGCTACCAGCGGCACGGCCGCCCGCAGCGTGGCGCTGGCGCGCCCGTAGGTTGCCGGGTCGCCCGCCCCCGCCGGCCAGAGCCGCGCCGCGTGTCCGTAGAGTTCCAACCCGATCTGCGTCAGGAAGGGGTCGCTGCCGCGCCAGGGCGACAGCCGCACCTCCGCTCCCAGCTCGTCGACTTCGTCCGCCGCCAGGTTGGGTCGGAACTCCCAGTCGTCGGCGAGCGCGTGGAAGAGGGCGAACCCCGCCTTGCGCTCAAGCGCGGACTGGCGTTCGGCGTAGGCCCGGACCTCGAAGGACTGGCGCGCGTCGGTCGGCGGACGCCAACTCAGGTCCGCGCCCAGCGCCTCGTAGTACTCGCCTTCGTCGCGTCCCAGGAACAGGGCGTTCAGGGAATTGCCGAACCCCAGGTTGCCGGCACGCCCACTGGCGGACGCCAGTTCGCGGTACACCCCGAGCGTCATCCGGCGCCGGCTGGTCTCGCGTTCGATGTCCAGGCGCGCCCTGGGATCGAGATCGGAGAGTCCCAGGAAGGCCGTCCCGTCCAGGGTGTAGGGCCCGGAGACGGCGGTCACGAAGTTCACGCCCCCTGCCAGCCCCTCGACCCGGTTGTAGCGTACCAGTCCCGGACGACCCCATCCCCAGTCGAGCGACCAGGGCATCCCGGGCACGTCGGCGGCGGGAAGCTCGGCCAGGCTCTCCACGTAGTCGCCAATCCGTTCGTCCGACGGGAATCCCACGGCTTCCTCCCAGATCGGCGGTGGAAGCTCCGGGCTGGTCGCGACCAGGCTCCGTTCCCGCGGCGCGATGATGAACGCGTCCCGCTCCGCCGCGAAATCGTCGTCTTCGGCGCTCTCGTACTCGACGCCCCCCTCCCGCGACAGCAGTTCGGCGACGAACGCCATGGCCTCGTCGCGCGTCTCGAAGTGCCGTTCGACGAGTTGCGGGGTTTCGTCCGGCCGGGGCGGAGCAACCTCCGTCCGCGCGGCTTCGCGCCGGGCCGCCTCGAGCCGCTCGATGTCCTGGCGCGTCGTCACCGACTCCATCTCGTACGAAATATCGAACGTGACCGGGAACTTGAGGATGCCGGCGCGGGCGAGTCCCTCCATCCGCATGTACAGGGGCAGCCAGACCTCGAAATTCCAGAGGCTGTAGTCGATGGCGATCATGGAGAGATCGAAGGTCCAGGGCTTCAGCAGGCCGGGTACGTATCTGAACGAACCCTCCTCCTCTTCCTCCTGGAGATCCTCCAGGTCGCGGATGGCGTCGAACTCGCGGCTCAACCGGTAGACCGCCCGGACCAGCGCACCGGACTCCGGCTCGATCCAGAGCGTGCCCACGATGCGCTGGGCGTCGGCTTCGCGCGGGAGCACGTCTAGCTGCACGGTGCGAAGACGGCGTCCGTCGGGGAGCGAAAGGGTCAGGGTGTCCCCGCTCGCGTACCGGTACAGGCTGTCGGCGCCCTCCGCCAGCGGATGCTGGATCCTGAAGTCGTCGTCCGGTTCCTCCTCCGGATCGGACCATCCCAGCATAAGGCGGTCGTCACCGGGGTCGAAGGGTTCGTCGAAGGCCAGGTCGTCGAGCCACTCCAGGTCGCCTTCGCTGCGTGCCGTCGCGTGCCCCGGATACTGGGATTTCGCACCCAGCACCTGCACCACCGCGTCGTATTCGTGGTCCCAGAAGGCACGCACCGCGGTCTCGTCCCGGTAGAGGACGCGGTCCTTGAGCGGGGCCCGGATCCTGGCCGCCATCCTCTGTCGGATCACCGCCTGGTAGCGCAGAACCGACTGCTCGACAGACTTCCAGTTCGCGTGGGCGGCCTCGAAGATCGCGCGCGCGGCCGGGTCCGCGAACGCGTCATCGGCGAATTGCGCGGGCTCGGCATCGGTCTCCTGCCCCGATGCCGGGACAGCGAGGGCGCCAAGCAACGGCAGGGCCATACTCGCGCGCGCAAGGCCCCGAACGGCGTCTCGCCCGTTCATCGTCCGTTCTCCGGTCCCGCATCCGGCGGACCTGCCCGAAACCGCACCTCGCGGATGTCGTCCCACGGGATCAGACGCCACCCCTGCCGCCCGTCGCGCATCCCGGAATCCTCCGGGGACCCGACCATGACGCCCTTGTTGTCCGAACTCACATCTCGGGCTCCATCGAGTGCCAGCCTGCGCCCGTCGGCGAGGGTCACCGCGGCACCGTCCTCCTCGCCGGGCACAATTCGGCGGATGAATCCGAATTCGATGTCGTATTCGATCCCCGCCGCTTCCCCGTTCAGGATTTCCCAGCTGCCCGCCTCGTCCGCGTCCCAGCGCAGCTCGCCCTGGACTTCCTCTCCCTCGCGCGTGACCACTGTGCCGGCGAGCAGGCGGCCCCCGTCGAACCGGCCGCGGTCGCCTGGAGTCTCTGCCGGCTGCCCACCCGGCCGGTCGCCCTCGCCTGCAGTCTCCGGGGCCTCGTGGAAACGCACCTCCAGCAGACGCTCCCACGGCACCACGACCACCCCGAGCCCGGGATCGGCGATTCGGACTCCCCGGTTGCGCCGGTCGACGTCGTTGGAGCCCTCGAGCTCCAGCGCGCCGCCGTCACGCAGCTCCACTCGAGTGCCGCGGTTCACTGGCGTGAGCGAACGGATGCGCTCGAAACGGACCTGCCGCTCGCTGGGACGACGCGTCTCCCGGCCGTCGAGCACGTCGGACTCGAGAATCTCGTCCTGGTCCCAGGCCAGGTAGCCGGTGAACCGGCGGCCATCCCGATCCACGGTGGTGCCGTACAGCCGCGGTGCGGCGGGGAGTGCCGTCGCCGGCGGGGCGGAGAACACCACCCGTTCCAACTCGTCCCACTCGACTTCCACCTCTGTCTTGCCCGGCGCCTCGACGTGCACATCCGGGGAAGAGTTCCCGCGGCTGCCTCCACGGGGCTCGAGCCGGAGGCGCCGTCCCGAGCGAAGCGTCAGCTCGGCATGGTCACTGTCGAGCACGACCAGCGAATCCAGGTGGCCGAAACGGACCCCGGAGAGAACCTCCATCGGAAAGTCGGGATCGACCTCGTCCCAGGTGATGCGATAGCCGCGGAGCTCGATGGTGCGCGTCGCCCGCTCCCGGTCGTGGGCCTCCAGCCACGCGAAATAGTTCTCCTCGGGAAGCTCCTTGCGCGCCTCGAGGATGTCGGCCCAGTTGGCTGCGGTCTCGTCCCAGCGAATGAAGCCGCTGTGAACCCCGCCTTCGGTTGTGTGCACGCGGCCCCAGATGCGGTCCGCATTCTGGGCGGACGCGGGCACTGCAGCGATTGTCGAGAGAACGAGGATCCGGCGGAGAAGCGTCCGGCCTTGCGGTTGCGAGAGCATCGCTGTCCTGAAAGGGGGTCGGGTGCGGGAACCTGTTTGATACGACCTCGCGCGCGTAATGGTTTCCCTGTTCCGGCGCATTCACGGCCGGCTGCGTAGATTGCGCGGGACGGCCGCCGTGGAATACGCGGCCGACGATCGCGCCCCAGGCCCCGCAAACCGGAGGAACGCCGACATGAGCAACGCACAGCGAACGGGCTGGGTTCTTTCATCCCTTCTTTTCGCGTCAGTCGGCTGGTTCAGCGGGACGCTGCGCGCCCAGACCAGCGCCCACAATCCGTATCGGGCCACGCTGGGCTGGGAGCAGCTCCCGGATGGCCGGACCCTGGGAATCGTGAGCGGCGTGATCCCGGATCCGGATGGGGAGCATCTGTGGATTCTGGACCGGTGCGGCGCCAACCAGTGCGCCGGCACGGACATCGACCCGATTCTGAAGTTCGATCTGGACGGCAACCTGGTGGAGAGTTTCGGGGCCGGGTTGTTCGCCTTTCCACACGGCTTCGCTCTGGACCACGAAGGATACCTCTGGGTGACGGAGGGCGGTGCGCACGGGGACCCGCGCGGGGCGCTGGGCGAGAGCATGGGGATGGGCCACCAGGTCTTCAAGCTCACCCGCGAGGGGGAAGTGGTGATGCGCATCGGCGAGGCGGGGGTGCACGGGGACGACGAGACGCACTTCAACGGGCCATCCGGCGTCGCCATCTCACCGGAAGGGGACATCTGGGTTGCCGACGGCCACAGGGGCGGGAACAACCGCATCGTGAAGCTCGCGTCCGACGGCAGTTTCGCGCTGGCGGTGGGAGGCGGAGTGGGATCGGAGAGCCGGGAGCCCGGGCGCTTCAGCGACCCGCACGACATCAAGATCGACGCCCGTGGAAGGGTCCTGGTCGCCGACCGCGGCAACAGCCGCATCCAGGTCTTCGACGGCGGCGGGAACCTGCTCTACATCTGGACCCACTTCGGCAAGCCCAGCGGGCTCTTCATCGACCGCGAAGACATTCTCTATGCGGGCGACGGGCTGTCGGGCGACCTGCGCACCGGACCGCCCGACCCCTGGCGCAGCAACTTCGGCTGGGAGAAGGGCATCCGCATCGGCGACCTGAAGACCGAGCAGGCATGGGTGACCTGCTTCGTGCCCCAGCACGATGTGAACGTGGGGCCGGGCATCGAGTTCCTGGGGGTGGATTTCGACGGCAACATCTACGCGGGCGAGGTCAACCGCATGCGCCTGGTGCGCTACGTCCCGTCGCGGCCCCTGCGCCCCGGAGGCTGCTGACCCGCACCATAACTGATGTCTACTGACAACGACACTGACATATACTGATATAATAGCTAGTTGAGACCGAACACGAACAGCGTGCCGCCGGCCGAGCTCACGATGCGCTGGCGCCCGTCGACCTCGTAGGACATGGGGCCGCTGCGCACGGCGCCGCCCGACTGGAAGTTCCACAGGGGCTCGCCGGTTTCCGCGTCCAGGGCGAAGATGTTGCCTTCGTTGTCGCCGCCGAACACGAGGTCGCCCGCGGTTGCCATCGCCCCCGACCAGGGTGGGGAGAGCAGAGGGAACTCCCACACGAGGTCGCCGGTCAGGGCGTCGAGCGCCTTGATGGCTCCGCTGGCTTCCTCGCCCCGGAGCGCCTGCTCGCCCCCGCCCGTGTAGGGCTGTCCGGGCACGTACTCCACGTCCGCCTTGAAATAGACGGCGCCCATGATGCGGGTGGGCTGGTAGAAGAGGCCGGTCCGGGGGCTGTAGCTGGGGCTGAACCAGTTGGCCGCGCCCTGAAGGCTGGGCCAGACGAGCACGCCCTCCTCGGTGGGGTCGGTGCCCGGAATCACGATGGGGCGCCCGTTCTCGTCCAGCCCCTCGGCCCAGGTCTGCTTCGAGTATTCCTGCCCGTGGAGATATTCCCCGGTCTCGCGGTCGAGGACGTAGTAGAAGGCGTTTCGGTTCGCGGTCACCACCAGCTTGCGCGGCTCGCCCTCCCATTCGGCGTCCAGCAGCACCTGGATCTGATTGGCGTCCCAGTCGTGGGTGTCGTGGGGCGTGAACTGGAAGTACCAGATCATTTCCCCGGTGTCGGGATCGAGGGCGAGCAGGCAGTCCGTGTACAGGTTGTCGCCGGGGCGGACGTCGCCGTTCCAGTCGGGCGCCGGGTTGCCGATGGGCCAGTAGAGCAGGTCGAGTTCGGGATCGTAGGAGCCGGTGAGCCAGGTCGACCCGCCCCCGGTCTCCCAGCTGTTGCCGCCCCAGGTCTCGCTCCCGGGTTCGCCTGGCGCCGGGATGGTGTAGGTGCGCCACGCCAGCTCGCCGGTCTCGGCGTCGTAGGCGTCGATGTAGCCCCGCACCCCGGCTTCCGCCCCGGAAACGCCCACGATCACCTTGTCCTTGACGGCCAGCGGGGCCAGGGTGAGCGAGAAGCCGATCGCGTTGTCGCCCACTTCGACGTCCCAGCGCACCGCGCCCGAGCGTGCGTCGAGAGCGACCAGGTGCGCATCCAGCGTTCCCACGAACACCGTGGAGTCGAGGACCGCGACCCCCCGGTTCACGCGCGGGAAGCCGATGTTGAGCACGTCCGGCCCCATCTCCGGGGACCAGGTCCAGATCCGGCGGCCGGAGCGCGCGTCCAGGGCGCTCACGGTGCTGGGCGGCTCGGTCACGTACAGGATGCCGTCCACCGCGACGGGCGTGGTCTCGATGATGCCGTCGTCCATCTGATAGGCCCACAGCACCCTGAGGTCGCCGACGTTGGAGCGGTCGATCTGATCGAGCCGGGAGTAGCGGTGCGACGCGTAGTTGCCAGAATATGTGAGCCAGTTGTGGGGCTCGGCGTCTGCGTTGACGAGGCGCTCGAAGGGAACATTGGTCTGGTCGGGAGTGCCTTCAGGGGCGCCGCCTTCCGGGGCCGCCTGGCATCCCGGAACGATGATCGCGCATGCCAGCAGTCCGTGGATGATTCCGCTCAAGCGGCGGGGCTCCGGGCGGGCAGGGCGCCTTGAGGGCCGAATAGCAGCGAACCGGATCATGCTCATCCTCCGAGGCTGGCCAGGTATGCGATGAGGTTGTCGATGTCCTCGCCCGAGAGGCTTGCCGTGGCGGGCATGAGGGAATGCCCGAAGCGCTTCTCGAGCTCGGCCAGGTCGGCCTTGCGCAGCGACACGATGGAACCCGTTGCGGTGATGAGCTGCACGGTGAACGCGTCCTCGTTGGCGCGCATGCCCTCGTAGACGGTGCCGTCGCGGGTGACGGCTCGCAGGGGCAGGTACTGGGCGAACCCGCTGCGCGCCCCCGAACGGAAGACCGGAAGTTCCGCCGAGGGATCGACCAGCGAGGCGCGCAGATACTCCGGGCCCCGGCGCATGCCGATGCCGGTCAGTTCGGGGCCGATCCCGACCCCGCGTCCCTCGACGATGTGACACGAGAAGCACACGCCCGTGGTCTCGAAGACCTCGCGGCCGCGCTCGGGATCGCCGGGAATCTCCACGAGCTGCGCCTGACGGAGCGAGATGACGTGGGCGGCAACCAGGGCGGCTTCCTCGTCAGGGAGGATGGTGGAGCGCAGGCCCGGCATGCCGGTGCCGGCGATGCCGTTGCGGATGACGTCGACGACCGCGGCGTGGTCCGGCGCGCGCGGCAGGCGGCTGACGGCCAGCCCCGGCCCCTCGCCGCCCATCCCGAGGACGCCGTGGCAGCGCCCGCAGTGGGCCTGGTAGAGCCGTTGCCCGCGCTCGAGTTCGTCATCGGAGAAGGCGAGCGCCTCCTGGGCCGCCAGAGGGGATGCCGCCAGGGCCACCGCGGCGCCGAGGACCGCGAGACCGAAGCGGGCGTTACCGTTTGCTCCCTGTCGCATGGCCGCCTCCGGGAAAGTGCTGACTACCGCGCCGGAGCACCTGACGATCGGCTGTCGTGGCGCCGCGTTCCGATCCTCATTCTAGGACGAGCGCCGGAGACGCGCACACGCGGGATCGCGGTCAGCCCGCTGCCTGGAATCCGGCGACCCGCCGAAGAGTACCGTCGTAGTCGGCGCGCACGTGGTTGAACCCCTGCTGCGTACCCTGTCCCCGGGCCGAGGAGCGCCATCCCACCAGCGCCTCGCCCCGGCACACGCGCACATCGCCGGTGGGCTCGATGCGCCAGCCGGGCATGAACCGGTGGCAGTTGGCGATGTGCAGGCTGAGGCGTTCGATGCCGCGCAGCACCGCCCAGTCGTCCCGGAATTCCAGATCGGGAGCGCAGCACGCGCGCAGCGACTTGAGCCGGGCAGCCTCGTCCGGTTCGTTCCAGGCGGCCCACCAGGCGGGCAGCGCGCGGGCCAGTCCCGCCGCCAGGTCCGTCCGGTTGGCCGAAAGGGCCAGGCGGCCCAGATGGAAGCGCCAGCCGTCCTCGTGCTCGCGCGCGGTGCGGGCGCTGAGAAAGCCGCTGTGACGCACGTCCGCGTGCGCGCCGCCCTGGCCCTCGGTCACCCGGAACTCCACGCGCGATGACGCGGCCGGCATGGTGTCCGCCTGCGGACCCGACTCGATGCCCCAGGAGAGCGCGAACCTGCGCTTCACCTCGTCGAAGGCGAGCACTTCACCGGCCAGCACCATCTGGTACTGGGGGAACAGGGCTCGGTACGGGCTCCCGACCCGGGTCTCGAAGGTGGCCTGACCGCCCATCCAGGCCGAGAAATGCTCGGGCGTGGTGAGGATGCCCCAGACGGTCTCGGGGCTGGCCTCGATGTGGATGGAAAGCGTGACATCGGGGGATGCCGCATCGTTTCCACTGCTCGCGTCCGCGCTGCGTTCGCTCATCGACTGCTCTCGGATGGTGGTGGCCAAGGGGCGGACGGATGCCGGTCCGCTCGCCGGCCCGTATTGTAGGTTGCCCATCCGGCGCAACCAACCCGGAGACCGATGATGGACAACAGATCGTGGATGCGCATCCAGCCGTCGGTGAGGGCCCGGGCCGCGGCTCTCGTGGCTTGCCTGCTCTGCCTCTCGCTCTCGTTCGCATGCACGCCACCCGTCGCGGACGTCGAAGGCGACGCCCTGACCCTCACCTGGGAGAACATCTTCACCCGCAACCGGGGCGCCCGTCAGGCCGCGCTCTCGCCGGACGGCGCATGGGTCGCGGTCAGCGCGAGCACGGCGGAATTCGCGGGGATTTTTCTGGTCGCGGTGGATGGTGACCCCGGGCCCGAGCCGTGGGTGGAGGGCTCGTCGCCGGTCTGGTTCGGCGACGGGTCGGGCATCGTCTTCTCGCGCGGCGGGGACCTGTGGCGGGCGGCGGTGGGAATGAGCGAGCCGACCCGCATCACCGACGACCCGGCCGACGAACGGGCCGCGCGGCCGTCGCCGGACGGCGGCACCATCGCCTTCTACAGCGGGCGTTCGGGTCACCAGGACATCTGGACCGTGCCGGCCGACGGTTCCGCTCCGCCGAAGCAGCTCACGCACGCCTCCATGGCGGCCGACGACTTCCGCTTCGCCCCCGCGTGGTCGCCGGACGGGACGCACATCGCCTACTACTCCAACCGGAGCGACTACTGGGAGGACGACATCTGGGTGGTGGAGGTCGCGACGGGCGCGGAGCGGCAGATCTCCAGCGGCCTGATGGCGTCTTCCACCCCGGTCTGGTCGCCGGACGGATCGCGCATCGCCCTGCTCGGCACCTCCAAGGACGAGTACTGGTACGAGGATCTCGCCTACATCTACCTCCTCGACCCGCAGGCGGGGACGGAGGAGGTGGTTCCCATGCAGATCCACGCCACGGACTGGCTGCACAACCACACCGTCACCTGGTCGGGCGACGGCTCCGAGCTCTTCTTCCCCTATCACGAGCGCGCCGAGGTGGAGTTGTGGCGGGTGCCGGCGGACGGGGGCGTCGCCACCCGGGTGACGAACATGGGCGGGTCCTTCCGCGCCTACCACGCGGCCGCGGACGGCTCCGCCTTCGTCTTCCTGCGTTCGACTTCGACGCGCGGGACCGAGGTCGACCATGTCTCCGCCGCGGGTGGGGCGGCGCGCCGGCTCACGCACTTCTCGACCCGGTGGCGGGGGCTGGTGGAGGCGGAGGAGGTGAGCTACCGCAGCTGGGACGGCCTCTACATCCAGGGCTTCCTCTTCCGTCCCCCGGGATTCCCCGAGGGCGGGGATGCGACAGCCTCGGGCGGCGCCACGACCTATCCCGCGCTGGTCATGGTGCATGGGGGCGGCACCAACTCCTACCTCAAGGGGCTGAGCCTCACCGAGCAGCACCTGGCACAGCGGGGATACGTGGTCCTGGCCGTCAACTACCGGGGCGGTTCCGGCTTCGGGCGCGAGTTCCAGGATCTGGGCGTGGGGGACTGGGCGAACGGACAGGCGCTCGACGCCGCCGCGGCCGCCGATTTCCTCCGGGCGCAGCCATGGTCCAACGGGAAGGTCGGCGTCTACGGCTACAGCTACGGGGGCATCCAGAGCATGGCCGCGATCGCGCGCGCACCCGACGCCTTTGACGCCGCTGTACCCATGGCGGGGATCTACGACTTCGCCGACGCCTACACCAACGCGGACCGGCTGGGGAAGATATTCATCAGGACCGGACACGGGGGCGCACCCGGGGAGCGGCCCGAAGTCTACGCCATCAGCAATACCCTGGCGCGCGTGCCCAACGTGGTCACGCCCACCCTCATCATGCACGGGGAGGAAGACGTGCGTGCCCCGTTTCGCCAGTACGAGCTCGCCGTGGAGATCCTCGAGAGGGAAGGGAAGGTCTACGAGAGCCACTCCTATCCCGGAGAGCCGCACGGCTTCCGGGATCCCATGAACCGGGTGGACATGTATCGCAGACTCGAGGCATGGTTCGCGCGGTGGCTGACGGAGGATGCGTCATGAGACTTCTCGGGAGGCCGGCCTGCTCGCGGCTGGCTGCCGTCCTGCTCCTGTGCGCCGGATGCATGCCGGATGCGCAGTCCACCGCTGCGGGAGCCGGCGATCCGGTCTGGCCGGGCGACGAGTGGCCGGTCTCCACCCCCGAGGCGGAGGGGCTCGATCCCGCGGCCATCGATTCGCTCATCGCCGATGTCGACGCCGGCCGGTTCGGGCTCATCGACCACTTCCTGCTCATCCGCCGCGGCCACGTGATCGCGGATCGCCACTGGGACCACGGCGAGGAGTACGCCCGCATCCTGGCCGAGCAGGAGGACACCGTCAGCCACCCCTACAACTACGATCATCCGGACTGGCACCCGTACTACCGCGACACCGGGCTCCACACGCTCCAGTCCGTCACCAAGAGCGTGACCTCGGTCGCCTTCGGCATCGCGGTCGACGCCAGCTACATCGACGGCGTCGAGGCGCTGGCGTGGCCGTTCCTCGCCGCCTACGGTCCGGATCTGAACGACCCGATGCGCGCAGGCGCGACGCTCGAGGACTTCCTCACCATGCGCAGCGGCATCGACTGGGCTATTCCGGGCCAGACCTACGCCGACGACACGCATCCGACCAGCGAACTCGAGGCGAGCGAGGCATGGATCGATTACGTCGTGCGGCGGCCCGTCGGCACCGAGCCCGGAACCCGCTTCGACTACAACGACGGGGTGAGCGTCCTCCTGGGGAAGATCCTGCGCGAGGCCACCGGACAGCGCGCCGACGCCTGGGCGGAGGAACATCTGTTTCGTCCCATCGGCATCCGCGACTACTACTGGAAGATCACCCCGGACGGAGAGGCGGACACGGAGGGCGGGCTCTACCTCGCGCCGCATGACCTGGTCCGGGTCGCATACCTGATGTTGCGCGGAGGCGAATGGGACGGGCGGCGGATCGTGTCGCGCGAATGGGTGCGGGCGTCCACTTCTCCGGTCATCCCCGACCTCAACCCCGGCAACGACCGCGACGACGGCGGCTACGGATACCAATGGTGGGTGCCGTTCCAGGAGGACGGAGAGACCCGGGTCTTTTCCGGAAACGGCTACGGCGGCCAGTTCCTTCACATCGTGCCGGAGCACGATCTGATCGTGCTTTTCAACGGATGGACGCTGCACGGGGGCGCGGAGTTCTCAAGCTGGACCGCGCTTCAGGACCGCATCCTGCCCGCCATCCGCAACTGACGCACCGGTGCGTGCGGTCGGCGTCAGGGCCAGCTACCGGCTGAGTTGCCGGCACCTGCGCGAAGCCCTCTCCCTGGCGGGCGCCATCGCGCGCGAGCAGACCGTGGAGGCTCCTCCCGGGGTTGGGGGCGACCGGCTGCAGGCGCGCATGCTCGGGCGCATCGAGCGGCTCGAGCCGGAGGGGGGCGGGAGGTGGCTGGCGCGGATCGCCTACCCGCTGGAGGCAACCACGACCGAACTCACCCAGATTCTGAACGTCGCATACGGCAACGTGTCGCTCATGGACGGGGTGCGGCTGGTGGGACTCGAGCTGGCGCCGGCCGTCCTTCGTTCGTTGCCCGGGCCGCGCGTGGGGATCAAGGGTATCCGCTCGCTGGCAAGGGCCCCGGCGCGCCCCCTGGTGAGCGCCGCCATCAAGCCCATCGGGCTGACTTCGAGCGGGCTTGCCCGACAGGCTGCCGCCTTTGCCCGCGCGGGAGTGGACGTGGTGAAGGACGACCACGGGTTGACGGTCCAGGGCTCGGCCCCGTTCCGGGAGCGCACGCGGGTGATCGCGGAGGCCGTCGCCGGCGCGAACGCACGGACGGGTGGGCACACCGCCTATTTTCCCAACCTCACCGGCCCGCTGGATACCCTCGAGGAGCGGCTTGAGCGGGTCAAGGCGCTGGGGCTCGCCGGCGTTGTGCTGTGCCCGAGCCTGATGGGGCTGGACGCGCTCCGCCAGGTCGCCGCCGGCCCCCGCGCGCTGGCGGTCATGGCCCATCCCTCCCACGGGCAGACCGCGCCCGGCCGGGCGGAGGGAATCGCCCCGGACGTGCTGCTCGGCACCCTTTACCGGGTTGCGGGCGCCGATATCGTGGTGTACGTAAACGCGGGCGGGCGCTTCTCGTGGCCGGAGGAGAGCTGCCACGCGGTCAACAGGCGCCTGCGGGAGCCGCTCGAGCGGCATCGCCGCGCCCTTCCCGCGCCCGCCGGAGGCGTGAACGCCGCCGAGGCCGGCCACTGGTTCGGCCGCTACGGCCCGGACACGATGCTGTTGATCGGGGGAAGCCTCCTGGTGCAGCGGGATCTGGAGGGGGCGGCGCGGCGACTGGTCGAGGTGGCAAGGCGACAGGAGAGATGAACAGGTGAGCAGGTCCCGGGTCATTCGCGGAGGTGCCGGCGACTGGGCGAACATCGAGCCGAGGCGCTACAAGCACGAGGAAGAAGGACTTGCCCGATTCTGCGATGTGACCCGCCACACGCTTCTTGGAGGCGGCCCGGAGAGCGGCGAAGCCGGCCTGGGCTTCGAGCTGCGCTATTTTGAGGTTGCGCCGGGGGGCTATTCCTCTCTCGAGCGCCACGCTCACGGGCATGCGGTCGTGATCGTGAAGGGGAAGGGCACGGTTCGCCTGGGAGAGGCAACGGAGCCGGTCTCGGCGCTCGATGTCGTGTACGTGGCTCCGAACGATGTCCACCGCTTCTCCGCCGACGCCGGGGAGGCGCTGGGCTTTCTCTGCGTCGTTGACCGCGCGCGGGACCGCCCGGTCGTGGTGGACGAGGCCGGCCCAGCCTCTCCGGGCGCATCCGGGTCAGGGGAGCGGAGGGGCCGGTGAAGGTCGGCGGCCTTCCCTATCGCGCCATCTTCACGGAGGGCGAGGGCGCGGACGTTCAGGTCATCGACCAGACCTTGCTGCCGCACCGGTTCCGCATCCGCCGGCTTGCGAGCACCGCCGACGCCGCGCACGCCATCTCCGCCATGGTGGTGCGCGGGGCCCCCCTCATCGGCGCGACGGCGGCGTACGGGGTGGCGCTCGCGATGCGCGCCGATCCCTCCGACGAGTCGCTCCGGGCGACCGTCGGCGGGCTGATGGCGACGCGACCGACGGCGGTCAACCTGCGCTGGGCGCTCGAGCACGCCGAAGCCGCGCTCCGCCCATTGCCTCCCCCGCGCCGGATGCGAGCCGCCTACGGGTTCGCCCACGCCCTCTGCGAAGACGATGTGCGCATCAACCGGAGCATCGGCGACGTCGGACTGGATCTCTTCCGCGAGATCCACCGGTCCTCGGAAGGTGGGGCGCGCCGGCCCGGCCGGCCTCTGAACGTCCTCACGCACTGCAATGCCGGCTGGCTGGCGACCGTTGACTGGGGCACCGCCACCGCACCCATGTACCGGGCTCACGACGAAGGGCTGGACATACACGTCTGGGTTCGCGAGACGCGCCCGCGCCTTCAGGGAGCCGGTCTCACCGCCTGGGAACTCGGCCAGCACGGGGTGCCGCACACGCTCGTCTCCGACAGTGTCTCGGGCCATCTGCTGAGTCGGGGGAAGGTCGATGTCGTCATCGTGGGCACCGATCGCACGGCCGCCTCCGGTGACGTCGCCAACAAGGTGGGCACCTACCCCCTCGCCCTCGCCGCGCGTGACAACGGCGTCCCCTTCTACGTGGCGGTGCCCTCCCCAAGTATCGACTGGACTACCGCAGACGGGACCGACATTCCGATAGAGGAGCGGGCCGCGGACGAGGTGACGCTGGTACGCGGCGTTGATGAAGCCGGGGTGGAGCGCACCGTGCGGATCGCCCCCGAGGGTACGCGCACGGCCAACTATGCCTTCGACGTGACTCCTCGCAGGCTGGTGACGGGGCTGGTGACCGAGCGAGGCATCTGTTCCGCCGACGGAAACGCGCTCAGAAGGATGTTTGGAAGGGAGATGGGGTGACCGGCCCGGCGTTGCCGCGTGACCTGCGGGCGAGAGGAGACGACGCGGGAAGGGGTGTCCCTGGTGGCGGCGTCAGTCGGGGACGACCGAATCGGTCCTGCGCTGTCGGGCGTACAGCCAGGCTCGCGCCGAGGCGCGGGCGCGCTCCCGGCGCGCTTCGCGGTCCCGGTAGGCTCGGGCGCATTTGGCGCGGCAGGTTGTTCCGTCGCGCCGAGCCGGCACCGGTGCGCCGCAATACACACACAGATTCTCGGACGTGGACGGTGCGTCCCCCCGTTGCCTGCGACGATGGGTCATGCTGCATTATCCGGCCGTAGATTCCACACACAGCTACCGCACTTTCCGGCGTGCGGGTGCTGCACACAACACACACCTGCCGCATCTCAAGCGGCTCGACCTGAGTGGCTGTATTGTCTCCCAAGCTGGATAGACCAATATATGCAACACGGACAACCCCGCGTCAAACCTCATGGTGTTTCCGTCAATGCAATCCCTGGCAAGGATGTCCAATGCGCCGCCGCCTGATCGCGTTACCGTGGGTACCCGCACTCCTTCTGCTCGGAACGACGCCCGCTCCCCGTCTTATCGAGCAGCCCCACGCAGGGATCGTCGTCGAGCAACTTCGCCCCGGCATCGACGTCGAGGCGTACCGCTTCGAGCTGACGCTCCGCGATGACATCGACCGGATCACCGGACGGGCGACGGTGCGGTTTCGTTTCACAGCCGAGGGAGTCGTGGAGCTTCCGCTCGACCTGATCGGCGTGAGGCCCGATGGTCAGGGAATGGAGGTTACAGGCGTCATGGCCGCTGGGCGTCCCCTCGAGTACCGCCACGAGAACGACCTCCTCACGGTGCGGCTGCCCCGGGCCGGCCGCCCCGGCGAGCGCGACTCGGTGACGGTGAGCTACCGGGGCGCCCCCGCGTCCGGCCTCCGCATAGGGCCCAACAAGTACGGCGAGCGCACCTTCTTCAGCGACAACTGGCCCAACCGCGCGCGCAACTGGCTGCCGACGGTGGACCATGTGGCGGAGAAGGCCGCGTGCGAGTTCGTCGTCACCGCCCCCGCGCATTACCAGGTGGTGTCCAACGGCACCCTGGTGGAGGAGACGGACCTTGACGGAGGCATGCGCCGCACCCACTGGCGGCAGTCGGCGCCCATCTCTCCGTGGCTTTTCGTGGTGGGTGTGGCGCGCTTCGCGGTGCAGAACCTGGGCGAGTTCGACGGGAAGCCCGTACAGACCTGGGTGTACGCACGCGACCGTGACGCGGGCTTCCACGACTTCGCCGTCCCCACCCTCCAGGTCCTCGCCTTCTTCGACGACTTCGTGGGGCCCTTCGCCTACGAGAAGCTGGCCAACATCACCTCCCCGGCCACCGGCGGGGGCATGGAGGCCGCGACCGCCCTCATGTACAGCGAGAACGCGGTTACCGGCGACAGGCCGGTGCGCTGGCGCAACGTCGTCATCCACGAGATCGCACACCAGTGGTTCGGCAACGCGGTCACCGAATCCGAGTGGGACGACGTGTGGCTGAGCGAGGGGTTCGCGACCTACTTCACGCTGCTCTTCCGCGAGCACGCGTACGGAAGGGACGACTTCGTCGCCGGCCTCCGCGAGGCCGCGGAGCGCGTGCGGTTCTGGTACGAGCAGAATCCCGACTATCGCATCGTCCACGACGACCTCGAGGACATGTCGCGGGTTACCAGCGTGGCCACCTACCAGAAGGGCGCCTGGGTGCTGCACATGCTCAGGCAACGCGTCGGCGACGAGGCCTTCCAGAGGGGCATCCGCACCTACTATGCCCGTCATCTGAACGGCACGGCCTCGACCGACGACCTCATGCAGGCCATGGAGGAGGCTTCCGGCGACGACCTGCAGGCCTTCTTCGACCAGTGGCTCCGGCACGGGGGCAATCCGGTCTTCGAGGGATCATGGGCGTACGATTCCGATGCCGGAGCGGTGCGCGTCGATCTGCGCCAGGTGCAGGAGACGGGGCTGTTCCGGATGCCCCTCGACATCGGGATCTACATGGGACGTGATCGGCTTCCGGCCCAGGTGGTCACCGTCGAGTTGGACGCGGCCTCCCACAGCTTCTCGATCCCGGTGGACGCCGAGCCCTCCGAGGTCCGCCTCGACCCGGATACCCGGGCGCTGTTCGCGGCGGAGTTCGAGAGAGCCCCGGGGATGCCCTAGGCGGCAGGAGAAGCGACCGATCGTCTCTCGGTGAGACGGTGGTGCACCATGGTCAGGGCGGGCACGATCAGCATCAGCACCGCCGTCGCAAACAGGATTCCGAAGCCCAGCGAAGCTGCCATCGGCACCAGGAACTGCGCCTGCAGACTCTGCTCGAAGACGAGCGGCGCCACCCCCAGGAAGGTGGTCACGGACGTAAGCAGGATCGGGCGGAAGCGCGCCTTGGCTCCGTCGATGATCGCCTCCCTGCCGGGCATGCCCCGCCGGAGGCGATTGTTGATGAAATCGATCATGACCAGGGAATCGTTCACCACGACGCCGCTCAGGCCGATCACGCCGAACATCGACATCATGCTCATGGGCAGCCCCAGAAGCAGATGGCCCGCGATCGCGCCGATGATCCCGAAGGGGATGGCGGCCATGACGATGAGGGGCTTGGTGTAGGAGCCGAAGGGGACCGCGAGCAGAGCGTAGATGGCGAGCAGGGCCAGGGCGAAGCCGCTCGCCAGGGCGCCGAAGGACTCCACCTGCTCCTGCTGTTGACCTCCGAAGCTGTAGGAGAGGTCCGGGTCGCGGGCAGCCAGCTCCGGAAGAACGGTCGCGGCAAGCTGCTCCGTCACCTCACCTCCGGTGACGACTTCCCGGTCGACGTCCGCGGTGACGGCGATGACCCGTTCGCCGTCGGTTCGCCGGATCGTGGTGGGCGAGCTTCCCAGGCGCACCGAGGCGACCCGGCCCAGCGGCACCTCGCCGCCCATGGGCGTGCGCACCAGGTATTCCTCCACGTCCGCGATGGCGTTGCGTTCCTCTTCGGGCAGGCGCACGTAGACGCGCACCTCCTCGCGGCCGCGCTGTACGCGCACCGCCTCGTTGCCGAAGAACGCGGAGCGCACCTGGCGGGCCAGGGCGTCCAGGGTCACCCCCATCGTCCGGGCCTCCGGGCGCAGATCGAGCTGGATCTCCCTGAGTCCCTGATCCTGGTCCGCCCGGACATCGAACACGCCCTCGAACGCCCGTAGCCGCTCCATCAGGCTGTCGGCGACTGATGTCAGCCGCCCGGGATCCGGATGGGCAAGCTCGACGTGAACCGGAAAGCCGAAGTTGAGCAGCTCGGCCGTGATGGTGAGCGCCCGCGCCTCGGGAAGGGGACCCAGCTCATCCCGCCATGCCTGCTGGAAGTCGGCGGCGGAGACATCGCGGAACTCCGCCGTCACCAGCTTGAACTCCACCGCCGCGAGGTTCGCGCGCGGATCGGTTTCAGGCCCTGCTCCTGCGAGCCCCATCTGCCGGGCCTGCTGGCCCACCGTCACGTTGACACCTTCCAGGAGCGATCCGGAGTTTTCCGTTGAGAGCCGCGCGATGGCGCGGTGTCCCGACGCTTCCACGAAATCGGCCATGCCGGACGTTCGCGCCGCGGGCGTTCCTTCGGGCATCTCCAGCGTAGCCGTGACCAGGTCCGCCTCCACGGTGGGCATGAAGTTCACCCGGATGATGCCCGCGGGAACCATGGCGACGGAGAGGATGATGAGCGCGATCCCGCTCGTGATGACCAGCCCCGGCTGAGCGGTGGCGACCCCGAGGGCCCGGTCGAGAGGCCCCGCGATGAAGCGCTTCAGCCCCCGATCGACCCCCCGCTGGATGCGGGCGACCGCGTGATCCCGGGTCCGGCCCCGGCGTCTGCCCGGGTCCGGCATGTGAGAGAGGTGGTTCGGCAGAACCAGGAGCGACTCGACAAGCGAGAACATGAGGACGGAAATCACGACGACGGGGAGCATGGTCATCAGCCTCCCCATTACGCTCGGGACGAAGAACAGCGGGCAGAACGCTGCAACGGTGGTAAGGACGGCGAAGATGACCGGGCCCGTGATGCGACGGGTTCCGCGGATGGACGCTTCCACCCCGCGCCAGCCCTTTTCACGCTCCGCATGGATGTTCTCGCCCACCACCACGGCGTCGTCGACGACGATGCCGACCGCGAGAATGAACGCGAAGAGCGTCATCATGTTGATCGAAACGGCCAGCCAGTTCATCACCGCGAAGGTGCCGACGAAGGACACCGCGATTCCGACCGCCACCCAGAACGCGAGCCTGAGATCGAGGAAGACGGTGAGGGAGAGCAGGACGAGCGCCAGGCCGATGAGGCCGTTCTTCACCAGCAGCCCCAGGCGGCTCTCGAAGAGCTGTCCGGAGTTGTTCCACACCTCGAGTCCCACCCCGGTGGGCAGCGACGGGATGACCTCCTCTTCCAGGTGCTCCTCGACTGCCGCAACGATATCGAGCACCTTCTCGTCCGAGGTCCGAAAGACCTCCACATAGACCGCGGGCTGGCCCTGGAAGCGGGCGATCAGGTCCACATCGCGGAAGCCGTCGCGGACCTCGGCGATGTCCCCCAGGCGCACCACGGTGCCATCGGCCCGGCTGAGGACGATGATGTCCTCGAAGTCGTGCTGGGTGTAGTTCTGCCCGGTGGTGCGGATGCGCACCTCCTCGTCCCGGGTGTCGATGCTGCCCGCCGACAGGTCGAGAGACGCGCCCCGCACCGCGTTGGCGATGTCCCCGAGGGTAAGCCCCAACGCCCGCAGCTGATGCAGCGGAACCTCGACGGAGATCTCGTAATCGCGAATGCCGGTCGTCTCGACGTAGGAGACGACCGGAAGCTCCGAGAGCCCGTCTTCGGTGCGGTACGCCAGCTCCTTGAGCGTGCGCTCGCCCACGTCGCCGAACAGCACCAGGCGGATGACGCTCTGGCGATTGGTCAGTTCGGTGACCTCGGGGCGCTCCGCGCCGGCGGGGAAGGTCTGGATCCGGTCGACCTGGGCCTTGATGTCGTCGAGTGCCCGCGCGACATCCGCGCCCAACTGGAGTTCCACCGTTACCGACCCCCGCCCCTCGGCCGCCGTCGAACGGATCTGCTTGACGTCGTCCACCGCCTCGATCTGTTCCTCGATCTTGCGCAGGATCGACTCCTCGACCTCGTCGGGCGTGGCCCCGGGATAGGGAACCGAGACGATGACCTGGTCGAGGGAAATCTCCGGGAGGACTTCCTGCACGAGGCCGCGCAGGGAGAAGAAGCCCGCCGCAAGAATGAAGAACATGAGGAGGTTTGCGGCGACCCCGTTGCGGGCCATGTAGGCGATGGGGCCGCGCGCCTCCCGCAGAGGGTCGTTCGACGAGGGCTCGTCCGGCGAGGGCTCGTCCGGCCGGCTCATCCGGGCCCGTCGGCGCTCGTCCGCACCACCATGCCCTCGGTGGCGAACTGCAGGCCGCTCAGCACCACCGCCTGTCCTTCCGCAAGGGCGCCGGTGACGTACACGAGTTCGTCGGCGCGCTGCAGGACGCCCACCGGCACGATGGTGACCAGAGAGTCCTGGCGCAGCGCCCAGACTTCGTTCCCCGTCCGCAGCGCGGAACGCGGCACGGTGAAGTAGCGCTCCGGGGCGGCTCCGGCGATGCGTACCTCCACGAACTGACCGACCAGGAGGGGTGGGCCGCCCGGGCCGTCCTCCCCTTCCGCCCCGCCGCCCTCGGAGGTGATCGCCCGACCGCCCGCGAACGGGTCGGGGACGCGCACCACCACGTCGATCGTGCGGGTCTGTTCGTCCAGGGCGGCTTCGGCGCGGTCCACGTATCCCGACCACGCGTACGAGGCATCTCCGTACTCCGCCATCACCGTGGCCTCCACGCTTGCGTCGTCATCACCGGCATCCAGCGTCCAGAGGTCGGGGATGAGGGCCGCATCGGCGTCGGACAGGGGAACCACCACCTCTACCGCGTCGTCGGCGTAAAGCCGGCCCACGCCCTGCCCGGCAGCCACGAACTGCCCGACATCCACCATCTCGGTCCGCACGATGCCGCTGAAGGGCGCGCGCACCTCGGTTCGCGAAAGCGCCAGCTCCGCGTCGGCGAGAGCGGCGCTGTCCCGCGCCAGCGCAGCCCGGGCGGCGGCGAGTTGCGGCTCCCTGAGCGTGAGCGGGCTCGCTTCGCCCGGAGGGGGGGCATCGTCTGCCCGCCGGCGCAGGAACCCCTCGTACTCGGCGCGGGCAATGCGGGCCTCCTCCTCGGCTTGCAGGAGCCCGACCAACTGCGCGGCGACGTTGGCGCGCGCCTGCTGCACGCGGTTCAGATAGTCGGCGTCGTCGATGCGGAACAGGACCTCTCCCGCACTCACGCGCCCGCCGCTCAGGAACGCGGGCGCGACCGACGCGACCTTGCCGTTGATCTGGGCGGCGACATCGATCTCGGCGCGCGGACGCACCGTGCCCGCGCTGTAGACGGGGATGGCGCCGTCCCGGCCGGTGGCCGGAGCGGTCGTTACGAACGGCGCCTGCGACCCCGGCTCGCGCAGCGGGGGTTCGGGGCGCAGGGCGATCATGACGGCCGCCAGGACGACGGCTCCGCCGAGGATGCCCGAGGCGATAAGAAAACTGCGGCGGCGACTCATCTAATCCGTCCCCCCGGTTGGCGTGTCGGCCTCTTCTTCGGATTCAGCTGCGGGAACCATGCGCGGGCCTTCGAGCTCCTCGGGCGGAACGGTCCAGTCACCGCCCAGGGAGCGGTGTACCGCCAGGCGCGCCAGGGCCAGATCGCGGCGCGCACCGGCCAGCGTCGACTCGACGTTGAGGAGCGCCCGCACGGCGTCGAGATAGTCGACGTAGCCTCCCACTCCGGCGGCGTAGCGGCGCGACTGCAGTTCGACCGAGGCAAGGGCCTCCTCCCTCTGCGATGCGAGGAAGTCGTGGCGCCGCCCCTCGTTGCCCAGTGCCGCCAGCGCCGCCTCCACCTCGTGAACCGCCGTCACCACGGTGCGGCCGTACGCGGCCGCCGCCTGGCCGAAGCGGGCGTGCGCGACGGCGATGTTGTTGCGGATGCGCCCCCCCTGGAAGATCGGCGCGGTCAGGTTGCCGAGCAGGTTGCGAAACCACTGGTCGACGTTGAAGAGCCCGTCGGCGTCCGCGGACTGCACCCCGATCGTGCCCGAGAACGACAGGGAAGGGAGCATTTCGGCCCGGCGCGCGCCGATGGTGAAGCGGGCGGCCTCGAGCCGCAGGCCCGCGGAGCGCACATCCGGCCGCTGAACCAGGAGGTCGGCCGGCACCCCGGCGGAGACGGGATCGCTCGACGGCAGCGGCGCCAGCGAATCGGGGAGGATCGTGTTGAGCTTCTCGCGGAAGCCGCCCACCAGAACGGCCAGACGCCCTTCGGCGTTGACCAGCTGGCTCTCCAACTGAGGAAGGGCGGCCTGCGTGTTTCGAAGCTCCTGGCGAACCTGGTAGAGTTCGAAGGAAGTGACCAGACCGCGGTCGTAGCGGGTCTCTGCGAGTTCTTCCCGTTCCAGAAGCACGTCGATCGTCTCGCGCGCGAGGGCTTCGCGCCTGCGCAGATCGGCGATCTCGAAGTAGGTCGTGATGGTCTCGGACAGCACGCCGATGCGCGCCGCGTGGTAGTCCGACTCCGACGCCAGGTACTCCTGCCCGGCGGCCCGCGAATCGTTGCGGGCGCGTCCCCAGAAGTCCAGCTCGTAGGCGAAGTCGACGCCCAGCGACCAGGTCTCGATGCCGAGGCGCTCGGGGAATTCGAAGCCGGGCAGGCGGTCGCCCGCGATTTCGCGGAACTGCTGGCCGAAGCCGGCGTTGGAGGGGTTGTCCGTGTCGCTTACGTTCGCGCTGGCCTGGATGCCGGGAAGGAGCGATGCGCGCGCGATCCCCGCCTGAGCCCTGGCCTGCTGCACCCGGGCCACCGCTTCCGCCAGGTCGAAGTTGGCGGCCAGCACCGAGTCGATGACGGTGTTGAGCGCCGGGTCCTGGAAGGTGGTCCACCACTCCCTGGCCTCGTACGCGCCCGACTCCCCGCTCCCCTCGAAGCTGTCGGGAAGCTCGGCGACCGGTTCCGGCACCGATGGCGCCGGCGCGAGAGAGCACGCTGCGAGGAGGAGCAGCGATGACAGCGCCGCAAGGGGCGCAGGCGTCTGCTGAACGTTCATGACCGCGTCACCTGCCTGTGTGCACGGAAGCTGTCCGACGTGATGCCGAAAAGCTGGTCCGGGGACGGCAGTTGGCGCAAGCTGCCAGACGAGCGCGGGCGTCAGGTCGCCCCTGGCTCGGCCTCCTTTTCGATCACGGGCGGGCGAGCCGCCCGGCGCCCCCTACCGCGCTACCTCGAACGGCACGGTCGCCACCTGGTCGTCCCACCAGATCGTGAACAGACCGCCCTGGGGGGTCATGTCCATGAAGGTGATGACGAGCTGGTCGGCGGACATCGCGATGGTCGACACGTCCATGGTGGTGCGCAGCACGTCGCGGTCGGGCGTGTATCCGTAGGCGCCCCACAGGGCGTCCGGGTTCTCCTCGCGGAAGTCGTTCTTCACGCCCCAGTTGGCGAAGATGAGCGTCCACTCGTCCTCCGTGAGTTCCGCGAAGACGCTGTATTCCCCGGCGGGGAGGCGCTGGCCGCGGAAGGTCAGGTCGGTCTCGGTCATGAAGCGGGTGGACTGGTCGGCCCCGACGCGCCACACCGGCGCCCCGCGCAGGAAGGCCTGCCCGTACTCGTCGCCCGAGCCGAACAGGTCGCGGCCCCTGAGGATGGGGCGGCCGTAGGTAACGACGACCCACGAGCCGTTCTCGTAGCTGCCCTCCGAGTTGTACGCGCCTCCCACATGGGCGGCGGCCTCGCCGCGGGGGCTCAGCGGCCTGTCCTGAGCCTGAGCGGTGGTGGCGAAGGCGAGCGCCAGGGCGAGACAGCACAGCGGCCGAAGCATCTTCATCGGTTTCCTCCGGGGTGAGGTGAATTGCGAGGTCAGGGCAAAGCGCGCTCAATCCTATATGAGCCGGTCATGCGGAGGAAGGGGGAGCCGATCCGGGGACGTGACGGCGGGCGGGGAGCTCCTTCATCCTGTACGTTGTCCCGAGTCCGGCGTCGCCTCGCGAGGCCGGCCACGCCCGGTATCCACGCAAGACTCGCAGCTCACTGGAGGAACCATGGCTCGATCTCCCCTGCGCCTGCCCGTCATCGTGCTCGTGGCTCTGTCCCTGGCCTGTGCCGAATCGGGCGCGCCGGGGGCGGGCTCTCCAGCCTCCGCCGAGAACCCGGCCGCTTCCGGGAATGGTCCGCCATCCTTCGAAGTCGATCCCACCTGGCCGCGCGAGTTCCCCAACGACTGGATCCTGGGCGCGATCACGTCGGTCTTCGTCGATGACCGCGATCACGTCTGGATCACGCATCTCCCCGAGACGCTGACGCCGGAAGAGATCTCCGCGGTGCAGGATCCGCCCATCGGGGAGTGCTGCGTGCCCGCACCCGTCGTGCTCGAGATCGACCCGGAGGGCAACGTCGTTCAGGGGTGGGGCGATCCCGCCACCCAGGACGTGTCCGAATACCCGCGCAACTCGCACGGGCTCTTCATCGACCACGACGACAACGTCTGGATCGGCACCTACCGCCACCATCGCGTCATGAAGTTCACCCGCGACGGACAGCACCTCATGACGCTGGGCGAGTACGACGTGAACGGCGGAAGCTCCGATACCGCGCTCCTCGGCGGTCCGGCCGGCATCTGGGTCGACCCCGAAACCAACGAGGTGTTCGTCGCGGACGGATACCGCAACCGGCGGGTGATCGTATTCGATGGAGACACGGGCGCGTACCTGCGGCACTGGGGCGCCTACGGAGAGTCCCCCGACGACGAGGCCACCTACGACTACGGCGCCCGCACCGAGGACAGCCTGCTCCCGCCCCAGTTCTCCACCGTGCACGACCTGTTCGGTTCGGCGGACGGCCTCATCTACGTCGCGGACCGGCGGGGCAACCGCATCCAGGTGTTCCGGCGCGACGGCACCTACGTGACCGAGAAGACCATCGCCCCGCTGACGCGCGCCTCCGGCTCGGCGTTCGTTATCGCGCTATCGCCGGACGCTGCCCAGCAGTGGCTCTATCTGGCCGACGGCACCAACCACAAGGTCTGGATCCTGCGCCGCTCGGACCTGGAGGTCGTGGGCGAGTTCGGCCGCGGCGGCCGGCAGGTCGGCCAGTTCCTCCGGCCGCACGGGATGTCGGTGGACTCCCGCGGAAACATCTACGTGGGCGAGGCCTCGACCGGGCGGCGCGTGCAGAAGTTCGCCGTGGGGGGTTAGTCGAAAGCGGCAGTTGCTACATCTCATAGGCGCTGATATCATATGAGATGCGCGTCGTCCTCGACACCAACGTGGTCGTCGCTGCTCTGCGAAGCCCGTCCGGAGCGGCGGCGGCATTGCTCGAACGGGCGTTGAACCGCCGATTCACCCTGCTGCTGTCGGTACCGCTCGCGCTTGAATACGAGGGAGTCTGCCGTGATCCGGCTCAGCGAATCGCCTCCGGCCTCTCCGAGTCGGAAGTCGAAACGATCGTGTCAGCGCTGTGCGCGGTGGCCGAACCGGTGCAGGCGTGGTTCCTGTGGCGACCGCAACTGCGCGATCCCGCGGACGAAATGGTACTCGAAACGGCGGTCAACGGAACCGCGGATGCCCTTGTAACCTTCAACAGGCGCGACTTCGGCGATGCCCCCGGCGCTTTCGGGATCGAGGTGCTGTCGCCTCGCCACGCACTGAGCAGGATCGCCGGGGGACGGAAAGGGAAATCGAAATGACCGAACGAAGAAAACAGCCCACCGTCTATCCCCTCCGAATGCCGTCGTCCCTGAAACAGGCCGTCAGGGAAGTGAGCCGCCGGGACGGGACGAGCATCAACCAGTTCGTCACCACCGCTGTCGCCGAGAAGCTGTCCGCCATGCGGACCGCCGACTTCTTCGCCGAGCGTGGTTCCCAGGCGGACATCGACGCCGCGCGGCGGCTCCTGCGGCGGCGCGGAGGCCAGCCACCGGAACCGCGGGATCAGTTGGACGAGACGAAGGTGTGATGTCCCGCCGCTAACGGCTAACGGTTGGTTCCGCCCGCAGCCAGGCGGTAGTCGAGCGGCGGGTCCCGGTCGCCCAGCAGCGGCTCGTAGACCCAGCCCTCGGGAATGCGGTCCGAGTGCTCCGTCTTCGCCGCCTCCACCAGCTCGGGCCGGGTGAACACGTCGATCGCGGTCATGGCCAGCGTCTTGGCCGCCACTACCATGCCCTTGTCGCCGATGGGCGTGCCGCCCGCCGCGATGGCGTGCCACGAATGCGCGGAGGTGCCGGGCACCCAGGTGGCGGTTCGCACCCCGCCGGTGGGCACCGCCCAGCTCACGTCGGCCACGTCGGTCGAGCCCCCGGTGCCCGCCTCGGTGACGAAGAAGGGCTGGATCTCCGCCGCCGACTCGATGGGAAGCGCGTCGTCGGGCAGGTGTTTGGCGAGCGCTTCGGCGAAGCGGCGATCCTGCTCGCTGTAGTGCACGCCCCCGACCCGCTCCAGGTTGGCGTGCATCGCCTCCTGCAGTTCCACGTTGATGAGCATGTTGTAAAGGCCGTGGATGACCTCGTACTCCATCCCGGTTCCCGTTCCCTGCGCGGCGCCCTCGGCGGCCTGCACCACCCGCTCGAAGATGGCATGCACGTTGGCGGGGTCGGGGTTGCGCACGTAGTAGTAGACCTCGGCGAAATCGGGGACGACGTTGGGGGCCGCACCGCCGTAGGTGATCACGTAGTGGATGCGGGTCTCCATGGGGACGTGCTCGCGCAGCAGGTTGACCATGTGGTTCATGGCCTCGACGCCGTCCAGCGCCGACCGGCCGCGCTCCGGCGCCCCGGCCGCGTGCGCGGACACGCCGGAGAAGCGGAACTTGGCGGACTTGTTGGCCAGGCTGCTCGACGCGCCCGCCGAATTCCGATCCGCGGGATGCCAGTGGAGCATGATGTCCACGTCGTCGAAGAGGCCCTCGCGCACCATGTAGACCTTGCCCGCGCCGCCTTCCTCGGCGGGCGTCCCGTAGACGCGCACCTCACCGGCCTGGCCGGTCGCCTCCATCCACTGGCGCACGGCGATGCCTGCCGCTGCCGAGCCCGCGCCGAACAGGTGGTGACCGCAGGCATGTCCCTGCGGCTTCCCGAAGATAGGGGTGAGTTCGGGGCTCCGGTCCTGCGTGATGCCGGGGAGCGCGTCGTACTCGGCCAGGATGCCCACCACCGGGCCGTCCCCGTTGCGGTAGCTGGCGACGAAGGCGGTGGGAATGCCCGCGACCCCCATTACCACCTCGAAGCCGGCGGACTCCAGCGTGCCTGCCAGCAGGGCCGAGCTCTCCGTCTCCAGATAACCCAGCTCTGCCAGGTCCCAGATCTCCTGGGCGATGCTCGAATAGGAGCCCGCGTTCTCGTCGATGAAGGCGGCGACCATGTCCTTGCCGTCCTGCGCCTGAAGCGGTGCGTGGGCAAAGCCGAGAGCCATTGCCGCGGCGATAATGATGAGGGGACGAGCGTTCATGTTCTGCTTCCTTTATCCGGGCCTGTATGACGATCGGGATGGCAGTGGCGGAGGGGTTCACGCTCTTCACTCCGCATGGACTATGGTAGCAGGGCGAGGGGACTCCGGCACTCCCGCAGCTTCGCGCTACCCGGGCCGGCGCCGGTCACGAAGGTTCAGCATCACCGAGAGTCCCAGCGCCACCAGCGCGCTGCCCACCACCACAGCATCGACGAGCGTCGTGTTCCAGTCGATGCCCGTGACCGCATCCAGGTGGTATTTGATCCACGACGCCGGCAGGCCGGTCTCCCCGAGCGTCCGCTTCACGTCCCAGTGCCAGTCCGTCAGCGGGCAGTATCCCCACCCGTACGCCATCCCGGCTCCGAACCAGAACAGCAGCGTCACGCCGATGGTCAGCAGGTGGAGCGGCCGGGTTCTTCTCCAC
Source organism: Gemmatimonadota bacterium (assembly GCA_022823365.1). Taxonomy (GTDB): domain Bacteria; phylum Gemmatimonadota; class Gemmatimonadetes; order Longimicrobiales; family Gaopeijiaceae; genus BD2-11. The sequence continues at coordinate 145,479 of JAJDXG010000019.1, read as the reverse complement.
GCCCATCCGAGCATGTTGAAGCCCACCAGCGCCGTGTGGAAGGCGACGAGCAGCACGTCGAGCAGCCGATAGAGGGCCGGTTCGGTCATGGGTAACGATAGATCCCGACACCTGCCGGCGCGACCTGCGTAGGCAGCAGGGACAGCCGGACCTGCCCCGGTGACGCAGGCGCTGCTTGCCGGTCTCCGGGGCTGGACCGGAGCCGATGATCGCGAGACATTGAATGGCCGCGGGGCTTCGCACTCTGGGAGGTGGCATGTGCCAGAGCCGCGATCCCTTCCTGCACACCCGCAAAGCCCAGCACTGCCGATGGAACACGACTCCACGCATGGCGCCCGAGACCCGAGAGATATCTCGGTGAACGTCAACCTCAGCCTCCCGGAAGCGCCGGCGGCCTACGAGTCCGTATACAAGGACGTCCTGGGGTACGGGCTCTGGTGCCTCTGTCTCGCGGGGGTCTGCGGTGCCCATCGCATCTACATGGGGAAGTGGGGGACGGGAATCCTCTGGCTGCTGACCTTCGGCCTCGCGGGCGTCGGCCAATTGGTGGACCTGTTCCGCATGAAGGCGCTGATCCGCGATTCCAACGTGCGCAAGGGCTACATTCCCCACCCCATGCTGGCTGCCCGCGCCACCCCCGGCTCCGCGCCGCCCGCAGCCCTGCCCAAGGGCACGGATCTGAGGCTCGTACTGCTCCAGGCCGCGGAGAAGAAGGGCGGCGAACTCACGGTCACCCAGGGGGTGATGGCCTCCGGGAAGTCCTTCGAAGAGGTCGAGAAGTGCCTGCGCGGCATGGTCGACCAGGGCTATGTCGACGTCGACAACGCTCCAGGCAGCGGCGTCATCGTGTATCGCTTCCCGGAGCTGTCGGGCTAGAGACTGCGGAGGCGCCGTGCCCGACCGGCCCCATCTCACGGTACTCGACCATCCGCTGGTCGGGGACAAGGTCACCCGACTGCGCGACCACCGCACCGGACACCGGGAATTCCGGGATCTGATCCGCGAGATCGGCGCCCTCATGGCCTATGCAGTCCTGCGCGACCTGCCTGCTGAAGAAGTGGAGGTCGAGACTCCGCTGGAGACCACCACCGGCCTCCGCGTGCGCGAGGAGGACATCGTACTGGTGCCGATCCTGCGCGCCGGGCTCGGGATGCTTGAGGGCTTCACCGCCGTCCTGCCGGGCGCGCGCGTCGGGCACGTGGGGCTCTACCGGGACCACGAAACGCTCCAGCCGGTCCAGTACTACTTCAACGTCCCGCAGCCCGCGGGCCGCCACTTCGTCGTCGTCGATCCGATGCTCGGCACGGGCGGATCGTCGTCGGCCACCATCACGCTGCTGAAGGAGCACGGCGCGCGCGACATCCGCCTGGCCGTCCTGGTGGCCTGCCCGGAGGGGGTCGAGGCCCTTGAGCGCGCGCATCCGGACGTGCCGGTCTTCACGGCCGCCCTGGACCGCCAGCTCAACGAGAACGGCTACATCCTGCCGGGACTGGGCGACGCCGGAGACCGCATCTTCGGGTCGGACTGAAGGGAGACCGCTCCCGGGTCGATGCCGCGAGGCTGGCTCCGTCTGAAGTCGGTCCGGGGAAGACCCCCTGTGACGGCTACGGCCGTTCCACCCTCACCGGGCACACCTTCAGTTCCGCCGTGTCCGTGACCGGGTCGTACCCGCCTCCCGTGAGCACGTTGACCGGAGCGTCGTTGAAGCTGAAGGAAGTGAAGACGGTCCCGCGCGGCGAGCGGGCGTTGGCCTCCACCCGGACCATCATGCATCCCCGCGAGCTGGTCATCTTGGCCCAGCCGCCATCCTCGAGCCCCCAGTCCACCACGTCCTCCGGATGGATCTCCAGCCGCTCGCCGGGCGCCAGATAGTCGATGCCGGCGGCGCGGCCGGTCTGGGTGCGCGTGTGGTAGTTGGGGAGGCGCCGGCCCGTGGTGAGCCACACCGGGAACTCGTCGCTGATTACCTCGGCGGGATCCCGGTAGCGGATCAGCTTGAAGATGCCGCGCCCGTTCTCGAAGGTCCCCTGGTGCAGGATCGGCGTCCCGGGGTGATCCTTGTGGGGCACCGGCCAGTGGTACTCGCCGCGGTCGATGCGGTCCCAGTCCAGTCCCGCATAAAGGGGTGATAGCTCGCAAAGCTCGTTGAAGACGTCCTTCGCGCTCTCGAAGCCGAAGCCGGGCGTGCCCATGCGGCGGGCGATCTGCGACACGATCCACCAGTCGGGCATGGCCTCGCCCGGGGGCTCGACCGCTTTGCGCAGGCGCTGTACGCGCCGCTCGGTGTTGGTCTGCACGCCGTCGGTCTCGCCCCATGCCGTGGCCGGGAGTACCACGTCCGCGAGCTGGGCGGTCTCGGTGAGAAAAAGGTCGATCACCACCAGGAGGTCGAGGCTCTTGAGCGCCTCCTCGCAGTGATGGCGCTCGGGGTCGGTGACGACGGTGTTCTCCCCGTTGATCATCATCGCGTGGATGCCATCGCCGCACGCCTCCAGCGCCCTCACCTTGGTGGGCCCGAGCTCGAGGTCCACCTTGCGCCCGTAGACCGCCTCGAACTTCTTCTGGTACGCCGGATCCAGCACGGACTGGAAGCCCGGGTAGTTGTTGGGCAGGGCGCCCGCGTCTCCCGCGCCCTGGATGTTGTTCTGCCCGCGCATCGGGTTAACCCCGGTGCCTTCGCGCCCGATGTTGCCCGTCATGAGCGCCAGGTTGCACAGGCTCTGGACGTTGTCGACCCCGCAGATGTGCTCGGTGATGCCCAGCGTGTAGTAGATGGCGCCACGTTCCGCCTTCCCGTACAGGATGGCGGCGCGTTCGATGTCGGCTGCGGGCACCTCGGTGATGGTCTCGGCCCACTCGGGGGTGAACTTCTCGATGTGCTCGAGGAAGGCCTCCGCCTCGGTGGTGCGTCCCTCGACGAAGCCCTGGTTGGTCAGGCCCTCGCGATGGATGACGTGCGCCATGGCCAGCAGGAGCGATACGTCGGACCCGACCCGGAGCGGCAGGTACACGTCGGCCAGCTCGGCGAGGGCGATGCGCCGCGGGTCGGCGGTGATGAGCTTCGCCCCGTTGGCGATGGCGCGCTTGAGCCGGGTCGCGGCCACCGGGTGGCACTCTGTCATGTTGGTCCCGATGCAGAAGATCACATCGGGTTTTTCCATGTCCTCGAGCGGGTTCGACATTGCGCCCCGACCGATCGTTGCCGCCAGACCGGCGACTGTGGGAGCGTGTCAGGCACGGCTGCAGTTGTCGATGTGGTTCGTCCCGAACCCCCCCCGGATGAACTTCTGCATGGTGTAGGCGGCTTCGTGCGGCGCCCGCCCGGAGGCAACCCCGTAGACGGCATGGCGCCCGTAGCGCTCGCGCACGCGCAGGAACCCCTCTGCTGCCCGGTCCAGCGCCTCGTCCCAGCCGGCCTGGTGCAGCTCGCCGTCCTCGCCGCGCACCAGCGGGTGGGCCAGCCGGTCGGGGTGCTGCACGAAGTCGAAGGCGAACTGGCCCTTCACGCACAGGGCGCCCTTGTTGGCGGGGCCGTCCATGGCGGGCTGCACGCCGATGAGCGTGTTGCCGCGGGTGAGCAGGTCCACCGCGCAGCCCACCCCGCAATAGGGGCAGACCGTCCGGGTCTTCTTCGTCTCGCCGGCAACGTCGCGGTACGCCAGCGCCTTCAGGTCCCCCAGCGCCCCGGTCGGGCAGGTCTGAACGCACTGCCCGCAGAAGGTGCAGGCGGACTCCTTGAGGTGGCCGTCGAACTCGACTGTGATCTGGGTGTCGAAGCCGCGACCCTTCACCGAGATGGCGTAGTCGCCCTCCTGCTCCGCGCACACGCGCACGCACCGGTAGCAGGAGATGCAGTTGTCGTAGTCGCGCATGATGAAGGGGTTGGGATCGTCGGGGCGGCTCGCGCCCGACTGCCGGCCCCGAAAGCGCCCGGTGCGCGCCTCGTAGCGGTCGACCAGCTCGGTCATCTCCTGCGAGGCCAGGCTGGTGAGCTCGTCCACGTCCACTTCGCGGTTCTCCGAGACCAGCATCTCCATGAGCGTGCGGCGATGCACCTCAACGCGCGCGCTGCGGGTGCGCACCTCCATTCCCGCCCGGCATTGGGCGGTGCACGAGGCGACCGGCGCTCGCGCGCCCTCCACCTCTACCACGCACAGGCGGCATCCGCCGAAGGGTTCCAGCCTGGGGTCGTAGCAGAGCGTCGGGATGTCCTTGCCGTGCCGCGTCGCGGCCTCGTAGACGGTCTCCCCCGGGTTGTATGCGACCTTTTCGCCGTCGAGGACGATGGTGGGTCCTGTCCCGTTCGTGCTCATCGCTTTGGTCCTGATTCGAGTTTGCTGCCTGGACCCTCCAGGGCCCAGTCCCATGTGGCCCGCCCTAACCCCGGCCCGCCATTGGGAGGGGGCCATGGGCGGTGACGTGGCGCGAAACCGCCTCGGGGAAATAGCGCATGAGGCTCTCGGTGATCAGCGGGGCTGCGGTTCCCAGGCCGCAGGCGCTTGTCTCCTTCATGGTATACCCAATATCCGCAACTTCGTCCACCCACGCCACCAGCGAATCGGGTCCGGCTTCACCGGCGAGGCGTTCGGTCAGGCGCTGGGTGCCGATGCGGCAGGGGAAGCACTTCCCGCAGGATTCGTGCGCGAAGAACTCCATCGCCGCGTGCGCCACCTCGACCATGTCGCGCGAGTCGTCGAACACCATGATGCCCCCGGCGCCCAGGAACGACTTGCGCGCGCGGATGGCGGGCTCGTCCAGCGTGACGAAGAGGTCGTCGCCCGCCAGGAAGCCCCCGGAGAGCCCGGCCATCGTGACCGCCTGGATGGTGCGACCGTCGAAGGGGCCGCCGGCCCAGTCGTAGAGCAGCCTTTCGAGCGGGAAGCCCATGGGGACCTCGTAGTTCCCGGGCCGAAGGATGTCCCCGGAAAGCGAGATCACCTTGGTGCCGGCGTGGCCGTTCATCCCGAGCCCCGCATACCACTCGGCGCCAAGCGCGAGAATATGCGGGACGGAGGCCAGCGTCTCGACGTTGTTGACGACCGTGGGCAGGTTCTCGAAGCCGTGGGTGACGGGGAAGGGGGGGCGGTTGCGCGGGAAGGGATGCTTCCCCTCCATGGAGTTCAGCAGCGATGTCTCTTCTCCGCAGATATAGGCGCCGGCGCCGCGGCGGATGTGGAGGTCGAAGGCGAAGCCGCTGTCCATCACGGACGGTCCCAGGATGCCGGCTTCCTCCGCTTCGCGGATGGCCTCTGCGAGAATATGCTCCGTCTCCGGGTACTCGTAGCGCAGGTAGATGAAGCCGCGGTGCGCCCCGGTAGCGTAGCCAGAGGCGATCATGCCCTCGATGACCGCGTGGGGATCGTAGTCCATGAGGGCGCGGTCCTTGAAGCAGCCCGGCTCGCCCTCGTCGGCGTTGCAGACGATGGACTTCGGCGTCCCGTTCGCTTCGGCGACCGCCCGCCACTTGCGGCCGGTGGGGAAGCCGGCGCCGCCGCGGCCGGCCAGCCCGCTCCGGTCGATGGACTCAACCACCTGAGCGGGGGTCAATTCCTGCACCACGCGCGCGAGGCCCTCGTAGCCGCCGCCGCGGCGGTACCCGGCCAGGGTGGCGTGGCCTGGCTCGCGGATGGTGCGGAAGACGCACTCGCGGTCGCCGTCGCGGGCGGGTGGGGGGAGGGGTGCGGGGCGGGCGGTGAGGTCGGCGGCCGAGCGTCCCGCCAGGGTGAGATGGCCGCGGATGACCGGGACCGGATCGTCGCAGCGACCCGAGCACGGCATGCCGGTTGCCCCCTCCGGCGCGAGATCGGCGAGGATGTCGAGCGCGCCCTCCTGAAGGCACACGGGTCCCGTGCAGACGCGCGGGCAGTCCAGTCCGCCGGGAACGCGCGCAAAGTGGTGGTAGAACGTGATGGTGCCGTACAGATCGGCGAGCGGGATGCGCAGCCCCTTCGACACCGTGCGGATGGCGTCCTCGGAGAGGTAGCCGTCGCGCGCGTGGAAGGCATGCAGAACCGGGAGGAGCGGGGCGGGCTCCTCTTTCCAGCGGGCCAGGATCTCCTGGTCGGTCATGCGGCGCTCGGTTCGGTCATGGTGCGGTTCGGCTCGGTCATGCGACACTCTCGTCCGGTCATCTAGTGGTCACGTCCGGTAATGCAGCGCTCCGTTCGCTCATGGGCGGTTTTCGATTCGGGCCCGGGGGAGAACAAAGTGGGCAAGAGACCGCCCAAAGGGAAATCCCTCGCCTCCAGGGGCCGTAAACATATGCACTCCGCGGACATCTCGCTCCCTTCGCTTGTACGCCGCGGTTTCGATTGCGTACCTTGGTGGCGCGGGAAGCGCGGGCGGGCGAGCAGGTTCAGGACGGGCCCATAGCTCAGTTGGTCAGAGCAGCGGACTCATAATCCGACGGTCGCAGGTTCGAGTCCTGCTGGGCCCATCGCCCGTCCGCCTTCCCCGCAGCAACGCGGCCCCGCCAGCGCTCGACTGGCGGGGCCGTCCTTGTTGCTCCCGGCACGGTTCCGACATCCCCGTCCCGAGGCCAGCCGCGGAGGCTAGAAGACGATCTGGAACCCCAAGTTCAGGTTGCGCGGGAAGCCCAGGAAGACCTCCGCAGAGTCCGCGTCGTGGAAGTCGCCATCGTCGTGGTAGCCGTTCCATCGTGAGGCATCCGTAGCGTCCTGGATGTAGACGGTGTCGAACAGGTTGTAGACGTTCGCGAACACGCGCAGGCTGCCGCCGTTCGCAATCGGCAGGACGTCGCCGAGCGAATAAGAGGTGTGCAGGTGGAACAGTGAGTAGCCCGGGGGTTGCCAGGACTGGGCTCTGTCGTCCGCCCTGGTGCGGCTGAAAGGCTCGAACTGCGCGAAGTGATCGCCGTAGAACATGCCCACCAGCGAAAGGTAGGCGGCGTCCGACGGGTAAACCGAAGCGCTGAGCGCCATCTGGTGCTGAGGCGCGTCGGCGACCTTGAGGCCGGAGATGTAGAAGTTGTAGTTCTCGGTTTCGCTGGACTGGTCATCGGGGCGATAGGTGCCGGAAACATCTTCCAGATACTTCCAATTTCCGAGCGAGAGCGCCCAGTCGAAGCGCAGCAGGTTGCTCGGCTGGTACGCCCCATCGGCCTCGATGCCCATGTGGCGGGCGTCGACCCCGAGCAGGTTGACCAGACCGTCCACCCCCTCGACGCCGCCGATGTTCTGGACGAATCGGGTCAGGGTGCGGTTCCTCCAGGTCGTGTGGTAGAGATTCACGTTCAGGGATACTTGCCGGTTGTTCGAACGGAACTGGGCGCCGGCCTCGTATGAGAGGAACTTCTCGTTCTCGGGATCCTGGTTGAGAGTACCGTTGTTGTCATCGATCACGCCGTCGAAGATCGGCACCTTGGAGATGACGCCCGCGTTCCCGAAGAGGGACCACTGGTCGTTCAGGTTGCGAACCGCGCCGCCCTTGATCTGATAACCCGGGATGTTGCCACTTTCGAGTTCCCGATAGCCGTTCGCGCCCGAGCCGCGCCTGAAGAAGTCCACGAAGGTGTAGGAGTTCTGGGCCCACCCGGCCATTCCGTAGAGCGAGCCTGCGGTGGTGCTCCTTTCCGCCTGAACGAACGCGCCCAGCCAGTTTACCGTGTTCTCGTTGTGGTAGTTGATCTTGTCGCCCAGGCCGCGGTTCTGCTGGGCTTCCGTCCAGAAGTCGGAGCTGCAACTGCGGAAGCAGTCGTTGTAATACGCGCCGCCCAGCAGATCGCGCACCTCCCGGTAGTGCTCGATGTTCGCTGTTCGCCAGTCGACGCCAACCTCGGCGGTGAGGCCCCCTTCGAAGCTCTTCCTGAGCTTCGAGATGACGCCCAGCGTGTTCTGGTTGTTGACCGAGTTGCGCAGGATCCCGCGCGACCCGGTGGAGTTGGACCGGTTGCGCTCGATGGTGGCATCCCAGTCGGCGACGCGCTGGCCGTAGTCGGTGTTCCACCTGAGCGACCCGTACGTGCCGGTACCGCCGCCCCGGCCGCCGGAATAGTACCCCACCGTCGAGAGACTCAGCCCGTCGCCGAAGAACGAGTACCAGTTCAGGTTGACCTGCGGCTTGTGGAAGTAGTTCTCGCGTTCGTTGAGGTATCCGTTGTTGAAGCGGCTTCTCTGTCCGGCGTCCGGGCCTGTGCTGTTGTACTGGATTCCGTCGTAGCTGGCGCTGACGGGCGCCACATTGGGGCTCCTGCCTCGGCCAACTTCCGGGTAGTCATCGAAGGCCGCGGCGTCGAATCCATCCAGCGACCGCGCGAAGTCGGCGTCGAGGCTCGCCAGGTTCAGCTTGTAGAGGTTCTGGCCGTGCCGCTGCGGCGCGCCCACCGCGTAGGCCTCGATCCGATTGCTCGGGTTCAGCTGGAGCGATGTGGCCAGGTAGTAGGCCCACGCGTCCATCCATAGCGCGTCTCCCCCGGTGAATCCCTGGTACATTCCGCCACCGGTCTTGCGCACCACGGAAGCCGTGGCCGCAAACGCCCCCATGGGGCCCGTATTCGCCACCAGGGTCGTCTTCATCATGTTGTTGCCGAGTCCCCATCCACCGCCGTCGTCCAGGCTGCCCTGGCCGAACTCCTGCTTGTACATGAAGCCGCCGCCCCGGTCTGCGGGGTCGGTGATGACGTTGAGGGTGCCACCGATGGACGGTGTGGCGAGGTTGACGGCCGACAGGCCGCGCTGGAGCTGGATGCTGGTGGCGGCGTCGCCCACGCCGTCCCAGTTGGACCAGTAGACCCACCCATTCTCCATGTCGTTGACGGGCACGCCGTTGATCATCACGGCGGTGTTGCGCTGGTTGAAGCCGCGCACGTTGATGCGGGCGTCGCCGGCGCCGCCGCCCTGCTGGGTCGCGTAGACGCTCGGGGTCACGTTGAGCACCATTGGCAGATCGCGGGAACCCAGCTGGTTCTGAATCTGCGTCTTGCTCACGTCGGTGAACGCCACCGGTGTCTGCCGGTCCTGCGCCCGGGTGGCGAAGACCTCCAGGGCATCGAAGGCGATCGCCTCCTGACTCAGGCTGAAGTCGAGCGACAGCGACTGGCCCGCCTCCAGCGAGACGCCGGTCGCGGACTGGCCCCCGTAGCCGATCATGATCACTTCCACGGTGTAGGGCCCGCCGGGACGAACTCCCTCCACCACGAACGCGCCGTCGTTCCCCGACAGCGCCCCCGTCTGGACCCCGGTCACTTCGTGCGTCACCACCACCTGCGCGCTGGCGATGCCGGCGCCGCCGTCCCCTGTGACCCGGCCCGTTATGGTGGCGGCCTGCTGCGCGGCCAGATCGCCGGCGCACACGGCGACCAGCACAGCGAGAACTGCATTCAGACGACTTCTGGACAACATCGGCTATCCTCCGGTTGAAAGAGATTGCATGACGATTCCTTCTCCATCGACTCCCGCCGGCGGGAGCGTGCTACTCGAATTGGAAGCGGGAACCCAGGTCCGACATGGCCTCGGCCGCGAAACCCAACTCCCTGCCTTCCACCCGGGCCGTCAGAGCCAGTCCAACAAGACGCGCATCCCCGATCAGCCTGCCGAGGCTGGTCTCGCGATAAGGTAGCGGCCGAAGATCCACGCGGCCGTCAGCAGGGCAAGTCCGGCGAGCGCCACCAGTCCGAGCGTCCTGTTCACGACGTCGGACGCTTCCGAGCTGATCTGGCCTTCCGGACGTCCGATGGCGATGTAGCCCTCGGGGCTCGCTCCTTCACCCGTCAGCGGCGCGACCGCGAAGACCGACATGCTCCCGTCCAGGTCGGCGCCGTGCACGATGCCGGGCTCGTCGGCCGCCTCGGGGAATCCCTCCGTCCGCATCGCGCCGATGGTGTCTCCCTCGCTCTCCCCTGCAGGGTAGCGCACCAGGACGCGGCCCTCCCGGTCGAGCACCGTGAAGGTGGACGACTCGGGCAACTCCATGTCCTGCGCGATATCGCTCAGGGCGCGCAGGTCGATGCTCGCGATCAGAACACCTCCGGGCATCCCGCTGTCATCGGGAACCGGGATGGCCGACGCGACTCCCGGGCGCCCGGTGACGCGTCCGATCTGGTAGGCGCCGATGACGTGGCGGTTCTCGTTCATGGCGCGGATGTAGTAGGTGCGGTCGCCCAGGTAGAGCAGCCCGTCCGGCTGCACGGAGCCGCACCCGACGTACCCGTCCAGACCGATGACCCAGATCCCGTTGAGGTGGTTGGCCTGGTTGAAAACGCGCCCCAGGATGTCGGTGCAATCCGGCTGCTGCATCCCGTTCACCTGCGGGAACTCCGCGAGCGTCGCCAGCAGTACGCGGCTCTCTTCGAGCAGCCGGTTGTACTCCACCGACGTCTCCCGCGTCGCGCGCAGGAGCTCCTGCTCCTGATTGGCCAGCTGGAGTGCTCGGATCTCGCCGTTCGCATACATGTAGATGCCGACCGCCGGAAGGAAGGCGATCAGCACGAGCAGCAGGACACGGCCGGTGAACCCCCGGTTCGACGTTGACATCGATCGGCTCTCCTCGTTGGGTGCGTTGTGGGTTTCCGCAATCTAGCACGTCGTCAGGAATTGCGCTCCGTCCTGCGGCGAGGTGTCCCGGGACTCGCCGGATCACTAGTTTTGCGCGCGGACAACGCTTCCTTTTCGGTGGTGGCGACTGAGCCATGAGCCTCGAATCCCTCGGGAATCTCGCGGAGATCGTCGGCGTTCTCGTCGTGATCGCGGGTTTCCTCTTCGGCTACCTGCAGATCCAGCAGTACGGCATCCAGCGGCGCGCCACGGCCGCCATCGAACTCGCGCGCTCTCTGCAGAATCCCCCCATGGCGCGCGCCCTTCGCCTGGTCTTCACCCTCCCGCCGGGTCTCGACGGGTCCGAGATTCGCGAGCGCGGAAGCGAGTATGAGGATGCGGCCATGCTGGTTTGTCTGACCTTCGAATCGGTCGGCCTCATGGCCCATCGCCACATGGTCTCGCTGGAACTGGTATGGGAGTTCATGGGTGGGGCGCTGCTCGGCGCCTGGGAGCGGCTCGAGGACTGGACGCACGAGATCCGCGATCGGAGCGGCGACGAGAAATTCAACGAGTGGATGCAGTGGCTGGTGGAGCAGTGCTCCCGGCGGTACGGCCGGGAGGAACCGGCGTACCGGCGGTTTGCGGAGTGGCTCCCCGGGCGGCAGGACCGGGTGGCCTGAGGGGAGGCCGCGGGGCCGCGGCCTCCCGGATATGTTCGGCTGGCTCCGGTCAGCCCTATCGGATCGGGATGCTGATGCTGGTCTGCTCCCACTCCATGACCAGATCGGCTCCGCCCTCGGCCTCCGAGAAGGTGTAGCGAAGCTGATCGACCGCCTCGTCCAGCATCCCGGGCGTTACCGTGAAGCTCCCTACGTCGTTGGCCATAACCTCGTCGTTGATGGCGATGCCCCAGCGCTCGGCGACCGAGTTGATGTGGACGGTCCAGTCGCCCATGGTGGGCGTGGCGTAGAGGGAGTATGCGCCCGCATCAAGTGCGACGCCGCCCACGCTGGCGCCCGCGCTGAGGTAGATCGCGGTCGCTTCGTTGGCTCCCATGCGCCAGGGCGCGTCGTAGGGGACCAGGGCGCCCATGATCTCCCGGGTCACTTCGGGATTGTTGGGGTCTCGGCGCAGGGGCGCGCCGTAGCAGACCTTGACCATTACGTCGCCGAAGGACGTCGAGGCCGACTCGAGCGAACTGAGGCGTCCTTCGAGGTCTCCGCTTACGAAGCAATCGGGTTCCATGGCCATTTCTTCGGACTCGGCCATCTCCATGTCGGCGGCCTCTTGCGCAGCCTCCTGCGCGCACGCAGGAAGAAGGAGGGCGAGGGCGAACGTGGCTGTCAGGGGCGTGAAGAGCTTCATGCGGTTCCTCCACCAGAGGGAATGCTGTACAGCGAGTGCGTCGGGCGGGGGCATGTTCCGACACGCGACGCGGAAACATCGGGCTCGCACGGCAGGGCGGCTTCGGATAGGATGATGCGCGCCGGAAGTCCGGTCAAGTCGGACGGTGGGTCGCGGGACGGCTGTTGCGAGGAGCCCCCGCGGCGACTGAACTTGCCCACGGAGACGCCATGAAGGCCGTATTGATGGACGGTTTCGGGGATGCCGGGGTGTTGCGCTGGGGCGATGCCCCCGTGCCGGAGCCCGGGTCGGGTCAGGTGCTCATCGAGGTGGTGGCGACCTCGGTCAATCGCGCGGACGTGAGCCAGCGGGAGGGGAAGTACCCTCCGCCCCCGGGCGAGTCGGAGATCCTGGGACTCGAGGTGGCGGGCGTGGTGCGCGAAACGGGACCCGGTGTCGAGCGCTTCCGTCCCGGCGACCGGGTCATGACGCTGGTGGCCGGCGGCGGGTATGCCGAGTTGGCGTGCGCCTACGAAGGCCACCTGGTGCGGGTCCCCGAGGCGCTCTCCTGGGAGGAGGCGGCGTGCGTGTGCGAGACCTACGTCACCGCGTACCTCAACCTGTTCATGCTGGGCGGCCTCGGGGACAGGGACGCTGTGCTGCTGCACGGCGGTGGAGGCGGGGTCAACACGGCTGCCATCCACCTCTGCCGCACGCTGGTCCCGGCTACCCGCATGGTCGTGACCGCCTCGCCGGGCAAGGTGGAGCGTGTGCGGGCGATGGGGGTGCACCACGTGGTGGACTACACGGCCGAGGAGTTCGCCCCGGCGGTGCGCGGCTTCACAGGGGGGCGGGGCGTGGATGTGGTGCTCGACCACATCGGCGCCGCCTACCTGAAGGGCAACCTGAAAGCCATGGCGCCCGGCGGCCGCCTGGTCGTGATCGGCCTGATGGGCGGGCTCAAGGCCGAGCTCAACCTGGCGCTGCTGATGGTGAAGCGGCACACCGTCATCGGCTCGGTTCTGCGCTCGCGGCCGGTGCCCGAGAAGGCAGACATCATGGCCGAGTTCGAGCGGGTGGTGATGCCCCACTTCGCCGCCCGTCGCATCGTGCCGTTGATTGACGCAGTCTATCCGCTGCGCGAGGCGGCCGAAGCACACCGCCAGATGGAGGCGAGCGCGCATTTCGGCAAGCTGGTGCTCAGGGTCAGGGAGGATTAGCTGGCGCTACCGCCGGCCGGAGGTCTTCACGAGCCTGGGATCGTAGCGGTACTCCCTGATCTCACCCGGCTCGAGCCTGCAGAAATCCGGATGGGCGGGATTGACGACGTAGTTGACCTCGCCGATGACTACGGCGCTCGGGACCGTGAGGACGGCGGACTCCAGCGAGGCGAGCCATCGGTCGCCGATGCCCTGGGTGGCGGGGTGCAGGCTCGTACGCGCCCAATCGGCGGGCAACTGCTGACGATCCACCGCCTTGACGAGATCCGGCGGGATGCCCACGCGGAGCTTGCGGTACGCTTTCAGCACATCGCTATCTCGGAGACGAACGAGCAGCTCCAGGCTCGCCAGCGCCAGACTGCCTGCCAGGTAGACCACCCTCCGCCCCGGGCTGCTCCAGCGCCCGCCATTCCGAAGAGTGCCGTCCCCGGAGAGCATGTCTTCGACGGTGCGAGAATACTCCGGCGCGGCCAGTCGCCATCCATGGATCAGGCTCGCCACACCCTTAGCTGAAGATCCCGTGGCGAATCCGTCCGATGACCTGTTCCACTTCGCGGCTCCCCACCTCAGTGGATGCCCGTTCGAGCGGTGACTCGCCCTCAAGCAGCTCGTGCGGATCCCCGAGCCACCGGCGGGCGGCTTTGCCATCGCCCAGCATCATGTCGTGGACCAACGCCACCAGACGGGCTACGCGCACCAGTCGATCCGACTCCTCCTCCGTCAGCCGCTCCGCCTTTCGCCTCCGGGCGAGGGTCGTGGAGGACAGTCCGATCACTCGGGCGAGCGCGAGGCGCCCGACCCCGGCGGCGGCCGCGACCTCGTCCAGCATCGAAAACGGCAGGCCGCTCCGAACCATAGCCACCGCCCCCTCGCGAACGAGAAGAGGCTTGAGAGCCTCCGGCTTCTCGTATCTCATCGATACTCACCAATTGGTATTCACACAAATGCCATTTGGTGACACTCTAACGTGATTCGCCCGCGCCGGCGAGCTTTCAGATCCGCCCGCCCGCGGCATCGCAAGGCGAAACCTGCGCCGGCGGACCCTGGGCTGGCGCGCTCTAGAGGGTGCGGGTTCGCAGGTCGCGTAACCTCAGGACCCCGGATCGTACCCCGGCGCTTCCAGTTCGCTGATGTCGTACCAGTCGACTCCGCGGTCCGGGTAGCCGTCGTCGTCGCCGGGGCCGACGGGGCGGTCGACGAGCACCACAAGTGTCGAGCCCAGCACATCGACCGCGAGCGCGTCGTGTCGCACGCGGACGGCACCCCAGTATTCCGGGCCCGAGTACACGTCCAGGTACGAGACGCCCTCGTTGCGACCGCGGCTTGTTACAACCCACAGCCGGCTGCGGTCGTCAAACACCAGGGGCAAACGCTGGTACGGCTTCGGCGTGCGCCGGTACCAATCTTCCATCGCAAAGCCGCCTGCGGACTCCAGATACTCCTCCACTTCTCTTTCGCTGGGATACTCCAGCACATATCTCGGCGCCCGGATGAGCGTGCCCGAAGCATCGTCCCGTCCCGCGAAGAGCAGCAACTGCCCGCGGCACAGGACGAACACAACGTTCCCTCGCGAGGAAAACGTGCCCGAATGGAGGCCCGGCAGTACTCCGGAATCCTCGCACCCGGCGTCGGTTCGAAACCGGCTGTCGTAGACCCTCTCCCACACGACCTCCCCGGATGCCGCATCCACTTCGGCGAAATGCGTGTTCGTACGTATCGCTCCGGAGGAATCGCGCTGCATCGACCACGAACTGCCGATCAGCGTCGAGGAAAATGAAGAAGCAGCGCGTTGGAAATAGGCGCCCGGCAGGCGTACCTGGGATACGAGCGCACCTGTGGCCACCTCGAACGCGGACATCCGATTCAAGTCGGAGTCAATCACGCCAATCGTGCCGCCGGGTCCGCGTAGAAGATCGGGAAGGTGGTCATTGAACTCGCCCGGTCCCTCGCCCTGCCGCCCGAAGTACCCGACTTCGGAACCGTTCACGTCCGTGCAGTACACGCGATACTCGTACGACTCCGTCGTGCAGACCGTGTCCTCGTCGAGGAGGAGAATGCCGATGTCGTCGCTCAAGGGGACGACCGACTCGGCGAACGGAATCAGGGAAAGGTCGGTCCCTGTCTCCGCACCGCCGCAGGAGGCAACGACAAGGACGCACGCGGCGAGCACGGCAGACGGGCGTCGTCCCTCGCCGCTCTGTTGAACCCGAGTCATCGCAGATACCCCTCCGCAAGTGCCGCGCCACCCAGGCGCCGGTGGCCATACGCTGCACTACAATAACGCCAGAGGACGCTGTTCCCTGACCCCGGCTTGTTCGAGCGCGGCGATTCTTGGCAGGCCGCGGGCCGCTCCCTAGCTTTGCTCGGACTCGCGGGGAGGCCCGCGCGGCTCGATTCGCAAGCCACGAAGGAGGATCTGTTCATGACGACCGCGACCGCACTGAAATCCAGGACCGCCGAAGACACCCTGGCGCGCAAGAGCCGCGCCGAAGACGTGATCTCGGGCGGGCACCTGGCCGCCCGGGCGCTGGCCAACGAGGGTGTCGACACCGTCTTCACGCTGTGCGGCGGCCACATCATCGACACCTACGACGGGTGCATCGACGAGAACATCCGCATCATCGACGTGCGTCACGAGCAGGTTGCCGCCCACGCCGCGGACGGGTACGCACGGCAGACCGGCGGGCTCGGGTGCGTGATCACCACGGCCGGCCCGGGGTTCACCAATGCGCTAACCGGCATCGCGACCGCGTTCCGGTCGGAGAGCCCGGTGCTGCACATCGGCGGGCAGGGCGCGCTCACCCAGCACAAGATGGGGTCGCTGCAGGATCTGCCTCATGTCAACATCGCGCGCCCGATCACCAAGTTCGCGGGCGGGGTTCGCTCCACCGAGCGCATCGCGGACATGGTGTCGATGGCCGCGCGCGAGTGCTTCGCCGGGACGCCGGGGCCGAGCTACCTGGAGATCCCGCGCGACATCCTCGACCGTGAGATTCCGCTGGGCAGCGCGACCATCCCCGAGCCGGGCCGCTACCGCGCTTCGACCCGGTCCGTGGGCGACCCGCGCGACATCGAACGCCTCGCCGACCTGCTGGTCAAGTCCGAGCGCCCTGCCATCCTCTTCGGACAGCAGGTGTGGGGCTGCCGCGCACACCAGGAGGCCTGGGACCTGGTGCGCACCCTGAACATCCCGACCTTCACCAACGGTGCCTCGCGCGGGCTTCTCGGCCCCGACGATCCCCACTACTTCCACCGCACCCGCGGCGCCGGCTTCGGCAACGCCGACGTGATCGTGATCGTGGGCACCCCCTTCGACTTCCGCATGGGCTACGGCAAGCGCCTGCCCGCGGGCGCCACGGTGGTGCAGATCGACCTCGACTACCGCACGGTGGGCAAGAACCGCGACATCGACCTCGGATTGGTCGGCCATCCCGGCGCCATCATGGAGGCGGTGCTCGCCGAGGCCAGCTCCAACCTCGGGGACGGCCCGGCCCGCCGCCTCGGCTGGATGAGGCACCTGCGCGAGATCGAGGAGCAGAAGACCGAGAAGCTGATGCCGCTCTTCCTCTCCGACGCCAACCCCATCCACCCCTACCGGGTGGCGTGGGAGCTGAACGAGTTCCTCACCGAGGACACCGTCTACATCGGCGACGGCGGCGACGTCGTGACCATCAGCGCGCAGGCGGTCAAGCCGCGCGCGCCGGGCAACTGGATGGATCCGGGCGCCCTGGGCGGGCTCGGCGTGGGCACCGGCTTCGCCATGGCGGCCAAGCTGGCGCATCCGAACAAGGAAATCCTCTGCTACTACGGCGACGGCTCCTTCGGCATGACCGCCTTCGACATGGAGACCTGCAACCGCTTCGGCGCGCCTTACATCGCCGTCATCGGCAACAACTCGGCGATGAACCAGATCCGCTACGGACAGCTGGCCAAGTACGGGCAGGAACGCGGCAACGTGGGCAACCTGCTGGGCGACGTGCCCTTCTCGAAGTTCGCCGAGATGCTGGGCGGATACGGCGAGGAGGTGCGCGATCCCGGCCAGATCCAGCCGGCGCTGCAGCGGGCGCGCGAGTCGGTGCGCAGCAGCGGCAAGTCTGCCGTCATCAACATCTGGGTGGATCCGGGCGAATGGGCGCCGGGCACCAAGCGCCAGACGATGTACAAGTAGTCGGAGCCGGCAGTCAGCGGGCCGGCAACGCGTGACCGGCACCCGCACGCCATCCCTCAACCCTGAACGAGCAATCGGAGCCATCCCTAAATGAGCAAAGCACTCAACGGCATCCGCATCCTGGACATGACCCACGTCCAGGCCGGTCCCACCTCCAGCCAGCTCCTGGGCTTCATGGGCGCGGACGTCATCAAGCTGGAGTCGCCCTTCGGGGACGCCACCCGCAAGCAGCTGCGCGATGTCCCCGGGGCCGACAGCCTCTACTTCACCATGCTCAACTGCAACAAGCGCTCGATCACGGTGAACCTGAAGAACGAGCGCGGAAAGGAGGTCTTCACCCGGCTGGTGCAGGAATGCGACGTGCTCATGGAGAACTTCGGGCCGGGGGTTCTCGACAGGCTCGGCTTCGGATGGGAGCGCGTGCACGAGATCAACCCGCGCATGGTGATGGCGTCCATCAAGGGCTTCGGCACCGAGGGCCCCTACGCGGCCTTCAAGGCCTACGAGAACATCGCCCAGGCGATGGGCGGGTCGATGAGCACGACCGGCATGTTCGACGGATCCCCCGTCGTGACCGGCGCTCAGATCGGCGACTCGGGCACCGGGGTTCACCTGGCGCTGGGGATCCTCGCGGCACTGCTCCATCGCGAGCAGACCGGGAAAGGGCAGTACGTCGAGTGCGCCATGATGGACTGCGTGATGAACCTCGTGCGGGTGAAGTGGCGCGACCACCAGCGCATCACCCGCGGGCCGCTGGCCGAGTACTCGATTCAGGAGTTCGACGACTTCACCCCGCGCGCCGGCAACGACTCGGGCGGCGGGCAGCTCGGCAACTGCATCCACTGCAAGCCGGGCGGCATCAACGACTACCTCTACATCGTGGTGCAGGAACACGTCTGGGAGGCGCTGGCGACCCGCGTGGGGGGCGAGGAGCTGGTCAACGATCCGCGCTTCGCCGACATCACCGTGCGGCGCAGGAACCAGGGCGCGATGTGGGACATCCTGAACGACTTCGCGAGCCGGTACACGAAGCGCGAGCTGATGGCCATCCTGAACGAGCTGAACGTGCCCTGCGGTCCCGTGATGAGCACGGCGGACCTGGCGGACGACGACCACGTGCGCGGGCGCGAGATGTATGTGGAACTCGATCATCCCGAGCGAGGGCCCTACTGGAACCTCGGCTGCCCCATCAAGCTCTCCGACTCTCCAGCGGTGATCACGCGCTCGCCGCTGCTGGGCGAGCACACCGACGAGATTCTCGGGGACGTGCTCGGGTACGGCGGGGACGAGATCGCCGAAATGAAGGAAGCCGGGGCCTTCACCTTCAAGCGCTGAGCCGACCGAGGAGTCCGGGACCATGAACGACGCCGCCACGAGATCCGCCTCGAACGCCGAGATCCTGGAGCGCCACGGAGCCTGGTTCGGGCATCCCGCCGGCCTCTCTACCCTCTTCTTCACCGAGATGTGGGAGCGCTTCTCGTACTATGGAATGCGCGCCCTGCTCATCCTCTACATGACCACGGCGACGACGCACGTGGTCCTGCGGGGCGACGGGTCCGAGGTCGCCAACCCCGGCATGGCACTCGATGCGGGAACCGCCGCCGCCATCTACGGCCTGTACACGAGCCTGGTCTACATCATGGCGCTCCCCGGCGGCTGGGTGGCCGACAACCTCTGGGGACAGCGCAAGGCGGTGTGGGTCGGGGGCTGGATCATCGCCTTGGGCCACTTCACGATGGCGGTGCCGAGCACGTTCGCCTTCTTCCTCGGGCTCGTCTTCGTGGTTCTGGGAACGGGGCTGCTCAAGCCCAACGTCAGCACCATCGTGGGCGAGCTCTATCCCGAGGGAGGCGCGAGGCGCGACGCCGGCTTCTCCATCTTCTACATGGGGATCAACGTCGGGGCGCTGCTGGGGCCGCTCATCACGAGCTTCCTCGCAGAGGGCTACAACTGGCACTGGGGCTTCGGCGCGGCCGGCGTGGGCATGGTCTTCGGCCTCATCCAGTACCGCAATCGGGCCCGCCTGCTGGGCGACGCGGGGCTCCTGAAGACGGAGGATCGCCCCGCGCAGCTCGCGGCGAAGTCGCGCAGGTTTTTCGGGACCTTCTTCGCCGTGGTCGTCGGCGTGGTCGCCTTCGGCTATCTGGTGTCGACCGGGGTGATCGCGGCCACGCTGTCGCAGATCGCGACGGTGCTGGGCTACGGCGTGCTGATCATCATCGCGGCCTACTTCGTCTACCTGTGGACGGCGGGAGGCCACACGCGGGAGGAGAACCGGCGGCTGGGGGTGATCTTCTGGCTCTTCCTGCTGATCGCCGTGTTCTGGTCCGGCTTCGAGCAGGCCGGCTCCTCCCTCAACCTCTTCGGGCGCGACTACACCGACCGCAACATCATGGGGTGGCTGATGCCGGCGGGCTTCCTGCAGTCGGTGAACTCCTTCTTCATCATCCTGCTGGCGCCGGTCTTCGGATCGCTCTGGGTCTGGCTGGAGCGGCGCAAACGCAACCCGTCGATTCCCATGAAGGCGGGGATGGGGCTGGTGGGGCTGTCGATGGGGTTCTTCGTGCTGGCCTGGGGCGCCGCCAACGCCACGACCGACAACCTGGTGAGTCCGTCGTGGCTGGTTGTCACCTACTTCTTCCACACCGTGGGTGAGCTGTGCATCTCGCCCATCGGCCTGTCGGCCATCACCAAGCTGTCGCCCGCCAACCGGGTCGGTCAGATGATGGGGGTGTGGTTCGTGGGGGCGGCGCTGGGGAACCTGTTCGCCGGGCTGGTGGCCGGCCAGTTGGCGGATCTCGAACCGGGACCGCTCTTCCAGAACGTCGCGATGACGATCGGCATCGTGGGCATCGCAGGGTTGCTGGCGGCGCCCTGGGTGAAGCGGCTGACGGGCGGGAAGAGCTAGGGAGGGTCCGCAGGCCGCGTCCCAACCATTCGGCGTGCTCACAGGGATCCTTCCCGCGAAGCGTTTCAGCTGAAACGTCTCAGCCCTGCGCCAGTGAGGTTGTCATCATATACAGATCATCTTAACATGATCTTATCTGCTGCTGTGACCCTTTCGGAGGTATCCGAGCGATGTCGAGCACGATCAACGTCAAGACGCTCCGGAACGAGATGGGGCGGATCATCGACCGCGTCCGCAAGGGCGAGGATTTCACCGTGCTCTATCGCAGCCGCCCCGCGTTCCGGATCGTGCCTCTGAGCGGCGTCTTCACCCACGGCGTCGCCGAGGACGATTCGCTCTACGGGGCCGAGGCGGTTGGAAGATCGGACGACGGGTTGACGGCGGAGCAACACGATCGCTCGCTCTACGGGCAACCGCGTGCCTGACCGCACGCTGTTCGTCGACACGGCCGGCTGGATGGCCATGGCTGACGCGGCGGATCCCATGCACGATGCCAGCCGGGGATCGCGTGACGCCTGGTTGCGGAGCGGGGGGAACCTCCTCTCGACCGACTATGTGATCGACGAGACCCTGACCCTGATTCGGATGCGGCTGGGGCTGCGCGCCGCCGCCCGCTGGTGGGAACAGATCGATGCCAGCTCCCGGCTTCGGTGGGAGTGGATCACTCCGGCGCGCGCCGAGAACGCCAGGCGCTGGTTCTTCGACTGGAATGACAGGGATTTCTCACTCACGGACTTTACCAGTTTTGTCGTAATGCAGGAGTTGCGCATCCAGACGGTCCTGACCACGGACCGCCACTTCTCGCAGGCGGGGTTCGATCCGCTTCCCGGCCGATATCCGCCCGGCCGGGGCGGGACGCGCAGTCCGCGGATGCCGTGACGCGGATGGTGCCGCCATGGCGGCATGGAGCCTAAGCCCGACCGGGCCCGCGCAGCGACAACACCACCCCCACCCCCACCACCGTGAGCGCGCCGATCACGTTGTGCCACAGGAACGAAACGTCGGGTGCGCCGAAGGTCACGGTGGCGACCGCCCCCATCCCCACGAGCAGCCCGACGAACGCGCCGGCCGCCCTGGCCCGTGGCACCATCGCCAGGAGGAAGACGCCCAGGATCGAGCCGTAGAAGAATGACCCGAACCGGTTCACCACCTCGATCAGCGAGCCCAGGCTGACCGCGTAGAGGGCGACGAAGCAGGCGAACACCCCCCAGAACGCGGTCGCGGCCTTCGAGACCGCCAGGTAGTGGGCGTCGCTCGCCTCGGGGCGGAACCAGCGCCGGTAGAAGTCGATGATGCTGGTGGTCGACAGGGAGTTCAGCTCCGACGAGATGCTCGACATGGCGGCCGCGATGATCGCCGCGATGAAGAGGCCCGCGAGCCCGATCGGCAGCTCGCCGAGGACGAAGCGGGGGATGATGTAGTTGACGTCGCGGGAGGCCTCGCCGGTGACCTCCTCGGCCATGGCGAGGGCCTCGGCGCGGATCTCCTGGACGGTCGCTTCGCGGCCCCGGAATTCGTCGAGGGCGGCCTGGCCGGCGGCGTTCGAGTCAACGGTGGCGGCCAGTCCCGCCGCGCGGCGGGCTGCGTCCTCCCTGAGCGCC
The DNA here is from genome assembly GCA_022823365.1 of Gemmatimonadota bacterium. GTDB lineage: Bacteria > Gemmatimonadota > Gemmatimonadetes > Longimicrobiales > Gaopeijiaceae > BD2-11. The sequence goes on along the minus strand of JAJDXG010000019.1, from coordinate 123,745 downwards.
AGCGCTTCCCCGTAGCGGCCCTGGAGCGCGGCGTACTCCGTCCCCCGCACCTCCACCACCGCGTTCTCGTGCGCCGGGTTGAACAGCAGTGGCGGCGGCTGGAACTGGTAGTAGACGAACACCATCACGCCGACCAGGAGCACGAGCGCCTGCAGCGGGATCTTCCAGTACGCGCTCATCAGGAGCGAGGTGCGGGCGGCGCCGACCGACTTCGCCGCCAGGTAGCGCTGCACCTGCGACTGGTCCGTGCCGAAGTAGGACAGCATGAGGAAGGTGCCGCCGATCAGCCCCGACCAGAAGGTGTACGTCTCGGTGACGGTGAACGAGAAGTCGAAGACCCTCAGGCGGCCCGTCGCGCCCGCGATGTGCAGCGCCTCGCCCGGCGAGACCGGCATCCGCACGACGAGCACCACCACCACGGCCAGCAGCGCGACGACGATCAGGACCATCTGCTTGACATCGGCCCAGGTGACCGCCTGGATGCCGCCCAGCATCGTGTACGCGACGGTCGGAACGCCGATCAGCGCGACGCACCAGAGGAGCGGCCATCCGAACACCGCCGAGAAGACGACCGCCGGCGCCGCGATGATCACCCCGCACGACATCCCGCGCGACAGCAGGAAGAGGAAGGCGGTCAGTGCGCGCGTGCGCGGCCCGAAACGGCGCTCCAGATACTCGTACGCCGTAAAGACGCCGGCTCCGCGCAGGAACGGAACCAGCGTGACGCCCAGAAGGACCATCGCGAGCGGCAGCCCGAAGTAGAACTGCACGAAGCGCAGCCCGTCGGTGGCGCCCTGTCCCGTCGTGCCGATCATGGTCACCGCCGAAAGCTGCGTCGCCATCACCGATAGCCCGACCGCCCACCAGGGCAGCGAGCGGTTCGCCAGGAAGTAGCCTTCGACCTCGGTGGTGCCGCGCGCCCGCCGGACGCCGTCGACCAGCACGTAGGTGACGTACGCGACGACGATCAGCCAGTTGACGGGATGCATGGGCGGGTCGCTAGCTGTGGTAGGTGGCCTGCAGGAGCCAGAGCAGAACCAGGGCGACCACCTGGACCAGAAGGACCTTCAGCAGCGTGGGGCGAAAGCGGGCGTCCGGCTCCGTCTCCTTCTCGCTGCCCTGCACTTTGCGCTTTGTCATATCACGCCCCGAACAGTGGAATCTCGAACACCCGCGCGAAGATCAGCAGCACGCTCATGGCGGTGAACACGATCAGGCTGAACCAGCCGAACCAGCGGGCGAAGGTCGACGGGTAGAAGGCGCGGTCCTCCTTCGGGATCACAACCAGGCAGTAGTAGAAGTTGAGGAAGAAGATCACCGGGGCGATGAAGAAGGCCAGCGCCGAGGCGACGAGCACCAGGAACACCGGCCGCGGCAGCCCCGCGATCACTGCCACGGAGCCGATCAGCGAGTAGATCATGGTGGCGCGGTAGAGGTTGTACTCCGAGTACCAGCCCTTCTGCTTCCTGTCGATGCCCGCCGTGCGCGCGGTGCCGCGGAAGAGGTTGCGGGCGCAGGCCCCGACGATGCGCGGCCAGCCGTCGAAGTAGTTGAAAGCGGTTGAGAAGGTGGCCGCGAAGGCGCCGAACATGAACAGGCCCATCATACCCGGGCCCACCGAGTTCGTGAAGATGCCCGCGATCTCGCCCATCACCGCCTGCCCTTCCACCGCGCTTGGATAGAGCCACACCGCCGCGAGCAGCATGAACACGGCGGCCATCACGAACGACACCACGTGCCCGAGGCGGAAGTCCCAGAGGCCGATCTGGAACCAGCGTCGGCAATACTCCTGCGCGTGCGCGGGGAGGCGGTCGGTGTGGACGGTCAGGTCGCGGAGGCGCGGCGAGAAGGGGTTGAACGAGCGCGCGATCCCCAGCTCCTCCATGCGGTCGCGGATCTTGCTCATTCCCGCCTTCTTGGCCTTCCCCCACTCCGAGGCCTGAAGCGAGACGTCCATCCCCGTGGGAAGGAGGCCGAGGAACGCGGCGATCACCAGCCAGGAGCCGTCGGGGATTTCGACCAGGAAGAAGGCGCCCATCTCGGAGAGGGGCGCGGGCTCGAAGAAGTAGACCGCCAGCGTGGACACCACCATGATGGCCGCGAGGATCTTGGCCGAGTTCTCCACCGCCTTGTAGCGTCCCATGAGCAGGATGCCCACCGACACGACCCCCAGCCCCACCGCCGCCCCGGTGAGGGTGACGGGCCAGCCGAGCACTTCGGAGCCCACGTAGTAGACGACCGCGGCTGCCGCGATCAGCCTGCCCGCCTGCCCGATCGCGCACTGGATCAGCGTCGTCACCAGGACGTACCAGAGCGGCCACTTCCCGCGTGCCGTGGCGTAGGCCTCGATCAGGCTCTTGCCGGTGGCGTTGGTGAAGCGGAAGGCCATCTCGAAGCCGTAGTACTTGAAGATGTAGGCCACCGGAAGGCACCAGAGCAGCGCGTACGCGAAGCGGCCTCCGGCGGTGGGCGCGGTGACCAGGTGGCTGGTGCCGATCCCGGTCATCATCAGGATGATCCCCGGTCCGAAATGCCGGAGAAGTCCGCGCGCCGAGCGGTCCGGAAGCTCGAGCTGGTCGAATTCGGAGGCTTCCGCCGGGGCGTGGCCGGGGTTCTGGGCCATGGGTTTCTCCGCTGGATGATGGAGGGCGTCCGCCGGGCATAATGGGAGGCACGGGGAAGAACAGAAAGATCGGGGATGTCGGGCGGCTTTCCGAGGCTCCGCCGTATTTGTTAGCTTCGGCACCCGGGCGAGAGCGATTCAAGGTGCCCGCGCTCCCCAGACTTCAACCGTTTGCCAGGTGCCATGAGCGAACGTCCCCTGCTGATGATCCCCGGACCCATCGAGGTGTCCCCGGAGGTACTGCGCGCCTTTTCGAGGCCGCCTCCCGGCCACGGTCAACCCTTTGTGGTGAAGGCGTTCGGCGAGTCGCTGAGCCGGATGCGCGAAGTGTGGCGAGCCGGGGAGGGCGCGCAGCCGTTCATGGTCGCGGGAAGCGGGACGCTGGCGATGGACATGGCGGCGGTGAACCTGCTCGACCCGGGCGACGAAGCCCTGCTCGTGGACACCGGCTACTTCGCCGACCGCATGCGGCTGGTGCTGGAGCATCGCGGGGTCAAGGTCCATACGGTGATCAGCCCGCCGGGCGAGCGGCCGGAGCCGGACGAGGTAGCTGCCGCCCTGGACGCCTGCGCGGCCAAGGCGCTGTTCGCCACCCATGTCGATACCTCGACCGGCGTGCTCGTCGATCCGGCCGGGCTGGCCGCGGTCGCGCGCTCGCGCGGGGTGCTCTCGGTCTTCGATGGCGTCTGCGCCACCGGGGCGGAGGCCTTCGAGATGTCCGAATGGGGCGCAGACGTCTACTTCACCGCCTCGCAGAAGGCGATGGGGCTCCCGCCCGGCCTGGCGCTGTTCGTTGCCGGTCCGCGCGCGACGGAGGCGAGCCGGACGCGCCGCACACCCTGCCCCCTGTACCTCGACTGGAATGTCTGGCTGCCCATCATGGAGACCCATGAGGCGGGGAGCATGAGCTACTTCGCCACCCCGGCCACCAACCTCGTCGTCGCGGCCGAGGTCGCGCTGGGGGAGATCCTGTCCGATCGGCTGGACGGGCTCGAGGGGGTGGATGCGCGCATCGAACGCCACGCGCGTGCGGGCCGGGCCATGCGGGCGGCGTGGGCGCAGATGGGGCTCGGCATGGTCCCCGCCAGCGACGCACACTGCGCGAATACCCTGAGCGCCGTCCGGTACCCGGAGGGCGTGGACGCCTCCCTGGTGGGCCGCATCGTCGCGTGGGGCGTGATCGTCGCGGCGGGACTGCATCCCGCCATGGCCGACCGGTACTTCCGCGTTGGGCACATGGGCTACGTGACCACCCGGCCGGACCTGCTGCGGCGCACCATCCGCGCCGTGGGCGACGCCCTGGGAGCGAGCGGGTGCGCGGTCGACACAGCGGGTGCGGTAGATGCAGCCATGGAGGAGCTCGGGTCGTCCCGCGCGGTCGCCGTGTAGCCGCGTCCGACGCCCGATCCGGCAGCGCCCGCAGCCCCGGCCCAGGAGCCCGCCGCCCGCCAGACCATCGCAAGCACCAGCTGCCACTGCACGCGCGCAGACGCCACCGCCAACACGCACGCAATCGCAAGCCGTCACGCAAGGAGACAACCCGTGGTCTATACCTCCCGAGTCCGCATCGAGCGCAAGGCGGGCCCGCTCCGCCACGCGCATCTGCCGGCCACGCCCGACCCCGTCCTGTTCGGGGTGCACAGCGAGATCGCCAGCCACTACGGCGTCGAGCCCGAAACGCCGGTGGCCACCACCCTCGACTACATCGTGGCGGCGGCCGGCGGCTGACTGACGGGAACCCTTGGCGGCGCGCTGGAGGCGCGCGGGATTCCGGCGGGGCAGGATCGTCTGACCTCCGAGGTCGAGGGAGGCATCGACAAGGAGGACGGCGTGCTCGTGATTCGCACCGTCCATGTGCGCTACCACCTGCGCATGGAGGCGGGGAAGGAGGAGCGGGCGCGGCGGGCGCACGAGATCCATCACCCGAACTGCCCGGTCTACCGCACCCTGGTCGGGTGCGTCGAGTTCTCCACCGAACTCGAAATCGAGATCGTGTCGTGAGCGGGCGGCAGGGGCAGGGGTTGCCGGGCGGCTCGCTCTCCCGCCGGCAGTTCGCGGCGTTGCTGGCCGCCGGCGGAGCATCGACCTTCCTCCCGGGCTGCCGCTCCGACACGGGCGCAGTCGATCCCCAACTGGACACTGCGTGGTTCAAGGATCCCGATCCATTCATCCGCCACGCCCTCAACCTGGAGAGCCGGCTCGAGCTCCTGGACGGGCTGATCACTCCCAACGATCTGTTCTTCGTACGCAACCACGCCCCGACCCCGGCAATCGCGGCGGCCGACTACCGGCTGCGCGTCACCGGCGACGGCATCGAACGGAGCATCGAGCTCGGCTTCGACGACCTGCGCGCGCTGCCGAGCCAGTCGGTCATCGCGTACCTGGAGTGCGCCGGCAACTGGCGCGGTTTCTACGCGCGCGTGCTGGGGCAGGCGGCCGAGGGCACGCAGTGGGGCACAGGGGCGGTCGGATGCGCGGCGTGGTCGGGACCGTCGCTGGCTTCCGTGCTCTCGGCGGCCGGCCTGCGCCCGGAGGCGGTGGCGGTGAACCTGATCGGCCTCGACGACGGGGGCTTCAGCCGGCCCATGCCCGTGGACAAGGCGATGGATCCGGACACTCTGCTCGCCCTGTCGATGAACGGCGAACCGCTGCCTCCCGACCACGGGTTCCCCGTGCGCGGGGTGGTTCCCGGCTGGGCGGGGAGCAACAGCATCAAGTGGGTGGGGGAGATCCAGGTCTCGACCGAGCCGATCTGGGTGAGCGCGAACACCACCTCCTATGTCCTGATCGGCCCGGACTGGCCGGCCGGGCAGTACGCGCCCGCCGACGGTGCTCCAGTGACGGCGCTCCCGGTGAAGAGCGCGCTGGCCCTGCCCTGGCCGGGGACGGTCCCGGCGGGGAGAACCCGGCTGCGCGGCTTCGCGTACTCGAACGACGGCCCCGTCGAGTCGGTGGAATGGAGCGCGGACGACGGCGCCAGTTGGGCGCCTGCACGCCTGATGGGACCTCGTCTGCGCTACGCCTGGACGCGCTTCGAGTTCGAGTGGCAGGCCGCGCCCGGCTCCTACACACTGCGCACCCGCGCCACCGATGTGGCAGGCAACACCCAGCCCATGGAGGGCGTGTGGAACCAGAAGGGCTACCTGCTCAACCTGGCGCTTCCGCACCCGGTGGAGGTGAGTTGAGTGAAGCGCCGCGCGCGCGCGGCGGTGGCGCTCGTCCTGGCCGGGGGCGCCGTCTCCACCACCGCGCTGTTGGCCGGCTGTAACGATAGCCCCGAGATCGACGGCGCCCTGGTGTACGCCCAGCGCTGCGCCTTTTGCCATGACGTGGAGGGCCAGGTCGGGGCCGAGATCACCGCGGCGACCCTTGCGTCCCGGGGCGATGAGGAGACCCTGACCCGGTACCTGCGCCTGGCGATGCCCTATGAGGCCCCGGGAACCATGACAGATGCGGAGTACCGTGCGACCGCGCGCTATCTGCTGGAGACGCGCGGGCTGGCGGACGGGTCGGGCGTGGACGGCGCAACCCGCGAGGAAGCCACAACGGGAGAGGGTCGATGAACCGAATCGTGCGGCGTACCCTGATCGGCTTCGTGGTCGGAGCGCTCGCCTTCGGGCTCGCGAGCGTATACCAGGCGATCAGCTCGGGGGTGGGGCTCGTGCGCACCATCGGTCCGCTGGGGTTCATGATGGTGCTGGGAGGAACCATCGGCGGGCTGGCCGGGCCGCTGGTGGGGGAGGCGGTGGCCCGTTCGCGGCAGCGGCGCGCGCAGAGAAGGAGATAGGCACGTGCAGGCGATCAACCTCTCCTCCTTCGAGGTCCTCACCTTCGACTGCTACGGCACGCTCATCGACTGGGAGAGCGGGATTCTCGGGGCCGTCCAGCGCGTGCTGGGTGCGCGCGGCCTCGACCTTCCTCCCGCGGAGATCCTGGAGCACTTCGCGCGCTTCGAGTCGACCATCCAGGCCGGTGCCTACCTTACCTACCGGCAAGTCCTCTCCCGGGTAGTGGACGAGTTCGGGCGCGAGTTGGGGTTCGCGCCCAGCTCCGAAGAGCGAGCCTCGCTTCCGGAGTCGATCGCCCGCTGGGCTCCCTTCGACGACACGGTGGCCGCCCTGCGCATCCTCGCGTCCCGCTATCGGCTGGCGGTGATCTCCAACGTGGATGACGACCTGTTCGCCTTCTCGGCGCGCCGCCTGGGGGTCGAGTTCCACGAAGTCGTGACGGCCCAGCAGGTCGGCAGCTACAAGCCCGATGCGCGCAACTTCCAACTGGCTCTCGAGCGCCTCGGCCTGCCCGTCGACGCCATTCTGCACGTCGCCCAGAGCCTCTTCCACGACATCGCCCCGGCGAAGCGCCTCGGGTTCGCCACGGTGCATGTGAACAGGGTCTCCCCCCATGGCGGATCGGGGGCTACGATGCCCGTGAGCGCCCGGCCCGATCTGGAAGTGCCGGATCTGGCGACGCTGGCGGAGATGGTGTTGGCGGAGGAGTAGAGGATGGGCAGGATGTGGTTGGCCGTCGGCGCGGCCCTGATGGCGGGATGGGCCGGGACGTCATGCTCGGGACCCTCCGCGGCGGAGAGCGAAGCGGAGGTGGTCGGGCCGCTGGCGGTGGTGCAGGGGCATGTGGACGCCTTCAACCGCCACGACGCCGAGGATTTGCTTTCGTGGGTGTCGCCCGCCGTAGAGTGGGTTAACGTGCAGGGGAGCATCACGTCGGTCGAAGTACGGGGCCGCGAGATGCTGCGCGACTACATGGCGACCTACTTCGAGGCGCAGCCCACGGTGCGGTCCGAGATCGAGGAGGCGGTCGTCACCGGGGACTTCGTGGCGGTGCGCGAACGGGCGTCGTGGACGGCTCCGGACGGGGAAGAGCGGTCCCAGGCCTCGCTCGCCGTCTACCACGTGCGCGACGGGCTCATCCAGCGGGTGTGGTACTATCCGGTCGTGCCCTAGTCCCGCCTCTTCTTCTTCACGTCCAGGATGGATCCCAGCACCACGCTCACCAACGAGATGATCACGCTGCCCAGGAGAGCCGATGTGAAGCCGGCCACGAACAGCCCTTCCGCCAGCAGGTCGGCGAGCATGAGCATGCCGGCGTTGATGACGAGGGTGAAGAGCCCGAGGGTGAGGAGGATGACCGGAAAGGCGAAGAACTTCACCACCGGTCGGATGAAGGCGTTCACCAGGGCGAAGACGGCCGCGACCACGACGACCTCCTCGAACCGCTCGCCGAGCCGGATGCCCGCGACCACTTGCGCCGCGACCCAGAGCGCGGCCGCGTTGATGCCGAGTGAGAGGAGGAGTTTGCGCAACGTTCAGTCCGGTTGTGATCGGCGGGGTGCGGATCCAGTGACCGATACGGTCTTACCCGGGGAAGGATTCGCGCGTTCACCCGGGTCGCCGGCCCACCGGCCTCGTCTGCGCGGCCGCGCGCGGGTCGGGCGGGCTTTCTCGCGGGTGCGCGTCCCGTGAGCGCGTCCACCGGCTCCACCGACACGCCCGTCGCCGTGGTCACCGCGGCGGGGCGGGGTATGGGGGCGGCGTGCGCCGAGCTGCTCGCCGAGCGCGGCTACCGGGTGGCGCTCATGTCGCGGTCGGCGGAGGCGCGCGAGCTGGCGGGGCGGCTGGGGGGATGGGGTATCAGGGGCTCGGTCACCGAGCCGGACGACCTTGCCCGCCTGGTGGAAGGCGCGCTCGACCGCTTCGGCCGCCTGGACGGGGTGGTGAACAACACCGGGCACGCCGCGCGCGGTGACCTGCTCGGCCTCGACGATGCGGCGTGGCACGACGGCCTGGACCTGCTGCTCCTCAACGTGGTGCGCATGAGCCGCCTGGTGACGCCCATCCTGAAGGCCGGCGGCGGGGGCTCCATCGTGAACATCTCCACCTTCGGGGCGAAGCAGCCCACCGCCGCCTTCCCCATCTCGTCGGCGATCCGGGCGGGCCTGGGGGCATTCACACGCATGTACGCCGCGCGCTATGCCGCCGACGGCATCCGCATGAACGACGTACTGCCCGGCTACGTCGACAGCTACCCGGTGGACGAGGCCGTGCGCGCCACTATCCCCGTCGGCCGCGCCGCGCGCACCCGCGAGGTGGCCGAGGCGGTGGCCTTCCTGATTTCGGACGCCTCGTCCTATGTCACCGGCGAGAGCCTGCTCGTGGACGGGGGACTGCCGTAGCTATCCGCCCACCCGATCGAAGAACAGGTCGCGTACGCGGCCGCCTGTGACGGTGAAGGCCACCACGCTGCCCGCCCCGTCCCGCCAGAAGAGCAGCTCCGGGAAGAGGCGCGGGTTGCCGGTGAAGGTGTCCTCCCCTGCGGGCGCCAGCGCCGACGGGCCGGTGCGCCAGTGGCGGACGACCAGGCTGCCGTGCTCGACCACGATCTCGTAGGTCATGTCCAGCTCGGGGCTCCGGTAGCGTCCGGCGAACTCGCGCAGTTGAGCCTCCGTGGGCGTGGGCGGAGGCGCGTCGGTGATCTCGGCGCTGCCCACCGGCTCGGGTGCCGGGCCCATCAGCTCGCCGGCGAAGACCTCCGCCACCCGCAGCGCGCGCCGCGCGGGATCGCAGTCCGACACGTTGCAGAACACGGCGATCGAAAGGTCCTGCTCCGGGAAGCGCACGAAGTTGGTGCGGTATCCTGCCCAGGAGCCGCCGTGGCCGAAGTTGGACAGTCCCCGATACGCGCCGACGGTGAGCCCATGCGCGTACGCCAGCGCCTCGCCGTCGTTCAGTACGCCCTGCTCGACCATCGTCTTCACCACCTCCTCGCCTCCGACCTCGCCGGTTTCGTAGTTCCGCATCCACAGGATGAAGTCGTCGATGGTGGTGTTGAGCGAACTCGAGGCCAGCGCCGTGAGCTGGTTGGGCTGACGCACGAAGCCCCCGTCCCCGTCAGGCGAGTAGGACTCGGCACGTCCCGGCACCACCTCCAGATGATCGTCCGAGAAATGCGTGCGGCTCATCCCCAGGGGTTCGAAGATCCGCCGCTGTGTGAACTCGCGGAAACTCATCCCCGACTGCGCCTCGATCACCCGCGCGAGCAGGTTGTACCCCGTGTTGGAATAGGCGTACTCGGCCCCAGGATCGAAGTTGACGGCCTGCTGCTCGAAGAGCATGCGCAGGATCCGGTCGAAGGAGATGACGTCGCTCCTCTCAAGCCCCGCGAGCGACATTACGTGCACCCAGTCGCGAATCCCGCTGGTGTGGTGGATGAGATGCCGTGGTGTGATCCGGACCCCGAAGTCGGGGAGTTCGGGAACGTAGGCGCGCACGTCCTCGTCCAGGTCCAGCCTGCCGTCGGCTTCGAGAAGGAGGGCCGCCATTGCCCCGAACTGCTTGGAGATGGAAGCGATGTCGAACACCGTCCCCGGCGTGATGGGGACGCCGTGGTCGAGGTGCGCGACGCCGTATCCCGCGCGATGGACGATTTCGCCCGCGAGCAGGACTCCGACCGCCGCGCCGGGGCCGTCGCGGCCCAGATCCGCGAACACGGCGTCGACCCCGGGATGGGAAGGTCCCTCGGTGACTGCTGTTGCGGACGAGGCCTGGGTGGCCGGACTGCAGCCCGCGGGAGCCAGGACGAAACACGTGGCCAGGGCGACGAGCGAGACGCGGGGGGAGCGGTACATCGTAGGATTCCTGTCTTGGAGGAGGAGCGCGCGGGGCTCGGAGAGGGCGCACGCTACCCGGGGAAAGTCAACGAAGCAAGCGGATTGACCGGAACGGCCGGGAAGGCGGGGCGTACCGGGAGTTAGGTGCAGCGATGAAGTTGGATCGGCGGCCGCGCCCCGAAGCGTATCTGCGGCCCCTGCGGGCCGCGGCCGCCGTCGTCCTAAGGGATCGAGATCAGCCGGAGTCGCCTCTGGCCGCGAGAACACCCAGCACGGCACCGACTATACCCGTCACAACCGCCGCAACCACGAGTGCCATCACTGCGTCGCCGCTCATGATGCCATTGCCCATCAAGCTCATGACAGCGCCGAGCACAGCTCCTCCCTTGAAGCCGTCCTGAGCGTTGCCCACGCCCCTCCAGCCAAGGACAAGTGTGTAGAATGCTCCGGCGAAGAGGAGGCCGAGGATTCCGGCGAGGTCAAGGGTGGCCGCTTCTCCGACACCTACCGCGCCCTCGACGTAGCCGAGAACCAGCAGCGCGACGGCAACCGCGACGGTTCCAATTGCAAAATTCTTGTCCACATTGCCTCCTTCCTGGAGTGAACCTGCTGGAAGAACGCTCAACCGGGCTCGCCGTGCACGCGCAACATGCCGTGCGTCCCCGGAGGGGCCGTTGGTTGGTTCGGTACCGGGTCAGTCGATGGCTACTCCTCGGAGGGGGACACGGCTGGGGGGAACAGCGGCGCCGTCCGGTCGGGGAGGCTCCCCCACCATCGCGGGAGCAGGCCCCGCAACATCGGACAGCAGGGACAACGGGAAACAGCAATCCGTCACAATGGGATCCCGCCGGGGTTCGCGCAAGTAACCACTTCGTGACGCGGCACCTGAGCCTGTGACAGCAACGATGCCTGGAGCCGTTTCCGCTTCGCCGAGAACCCGTCCAGCACCTTCATCGCAAGAACGGGAGCTTCGCCCCATGATCAGGCGATTCTTGAAGCAGCTTCTGCATGTAACGGCCGTCATCGTCGGACCTGCGGGAGCACTGTCGGCCCAGGGTGGCCTGGAAGGACAGGTGCGCGACGTGGCCAGCGGGCGGTCCCTTGCCGGCGTCCAGATCTCGCTGCCGGAACTCGGGACGGGGGGCATCACCGACGCGGAGGGCCACTACCGGATCGGTGGCATCCCGGCCGGCACCAGGGTGGTGGAGATCCGGCTCATCGGCTACCAGACCGAGCGTCGCGACGTGGTGATCACCGACGACGTGACGACATACCTCGACCTGGTGCTGGCACAGGAGGCCATCGCCCTGGAGGGGGTGGTCGCCATCGGCACCCGGGCCCGGCCACGCACCGTCACCGAGTCCATGGTGCCCATCGACGCCATCCCTCCCTCGGACTTCGTCGACCAGGGCGACACCGACGTGGCCGATCTGCTGCGGACCGTGGTGCCTTCCTACAACATCAACCCGCAGGCCACCGGCGACGCAGCCAAGATCGTCCGACCCGCCAACCTGCGCGGCCTCGCGCCCGACCACACGCTCGTGCTGGTCAACGGCAAGCGGCGCCACCGCGCGGCGGCGATCCTGTGGATCGGCAACGGGGTTTCCGACGGGGCCCAGGGACCGGACCTGTCGAGCATCCCGGCCATCGCGCTGCGCCAAGCCGAGGTGCTGCGCGACGGAGCCTCGGCCCAGTACGGCTCGGACGCCATCGCCGGGGTCATGAACTTCCAGCTCAGGAACGATCGTTCCGGCGGCGCGCTCGAGGTGCGCGGGGGAGGGTTCGCGGACGGCGGTGGCGAGTCGTACACCGTGTCGGGCAACATCGGGCTGCCGCTCGGCACGTTCGGGTTCGCGAACCTGAGCGCGGAGTACGGGGACGCGGACGCGACCAGCCGCAGCGTGCAGCGCTCGGACGCCGCTCTGCTGACGTCGGTGGGGAATACGCACGTGCGCGATCCCGCCCAGATCTGGGGTTCTCCCAAGATCGAGGACGACTTCAAGCTTTGGGGCAACTTCGGCCACCTGCGCGGCGGCACCCAGTTGTACGGCCACGCCAACTACGCCGGCGAACGCGTCACCGGCGGTTTCTTCTTCCGCAATCCCAACACGCGCGCGGCCGTTTTCAGCAGCGACGGGGGCGAGACCCTTCTCATCGGAGATGCGCTCGACGCCCAGGACGGAGTGCTGGACGGGTCGGCGGGATGTCCCACCGTCCGGGTGAACGACGGGTTGCCCGACCCGGCCGCGCTCGCCCAGGTGATGGCCGACCCGAACTGCTTCACCTTCCAGAAGATGTTTCCGGGCGGGTTCACCCCCCAGTTCGGAGCCGACGTCACCGACGCCTCCGTGGTCGCCGGGATGAAGGGCCAGACCGCGGGAGGGTTGCTCTGGGACGCCAGCGCCAGCTACGGCGCCAACGACGTGGACTTTTTCATCTTCAACACCGTAAACGCCTCGCTGGGCCCGGACACGCCCGACGAGTTCGACCCCGGGCTCTACCGGCAGGAGGAAGTCAGCGTCAACGTCGATCTGGGATACGCCGCGAGCGACATGGTCAACCTCGCCGCCGGCGCAGAATGGCGCGACGAGCACTTCACCATCGGCCTGGGCCAGGACGAGTCGTGGGTGATTGGTCCTTACGCCGCCCAGGGGTTCAGCGCGGGGTCCAACGGCTTTCCCGGTTTCAGCCCGATCGCCGCCGGTGACTGGCACCGCGCCAACTACGCGTTCTATGGCGACGCGGAGGTGCTGGAACCCGGCGACGGCCGCTGGAACCTGGGGGGAGCGCTCCGCTTCGAGAACTTCGAGGACTTCGGCGCCACCCTGAACGGGAAGCTCGCCGCCCGCTACGCGCTGGTTGAGGGACTGGCGCTGCGCGGCAGCCTGAGCACCGGTTTCCGCGCGCCCACACCGGGCCAGCAGAACGCCTTCAACGTGTCGACCCAGTTCAACCGCGAACTCCGCGACCTGGTCAACAACGGCACGATCCCCTCGACCTCGAGGGTCGCTCAGCTGGTGGGCGGCACAGCGCTTGACGCTGAGAAATCGCGCAACGTGGCGCTGGGGGCCGTGGTGGGGGCCGGTCCCTTTCAGCTTACCGCGGACTACTTCCACGTCCGGGTCTCCGACCGCCTGGCGCTCACCCAGTCGTTCGAGTTGACCGACGCCCAGAAGGCCCAGCTTGTCGCGGAGGGCATCTCGAGTGCGACCAATCTGCAGAACTTCCGTTTCTTCACCAACGACTTCCGGACCCGCACGCGGGGGATCGACATCGTCGCGACCTGGGCACCTCCGTCGTCCAGCGATACGGAGCTCAGCCTGGCCTTCAATCACACCGACACGCGCGTCACCCGGTACGATGCGGATGTGGTGAACGACACCCGCATCAGGCAGTTGCAGGAAGGGCTCCCGAGGTACCGCTGGCTGGTGACCGGCAAGCATGCCCTTGGCGGCGTGCGCCTGCTGGCGCGGCTCAGCTACTACGCCGGCTGGTTCGATTCGAGAGATGATACGTCCTACGGCGGCAATCATCTCGTCGACCTCGAGGCGTCGTATTCGTTGAGTGAGGCGGCGACCGCGACGGTCGGGGGGCAGAACGCCCTCAACCACTATCCGCAGGAGAACCCCAACGCCGTCTTCTCGGGCAATCGATACGGTCCCAACTCGCCGTTCGGGTCGAACGGCGGGTTCTATTACCTTCGGTTCGGCTATCGGTGGGAGTAACCTCCGACGCGGCCGTCCGACGGATGGAGCCCGCGGTGAAATCGCGAGACCTGTACTGAAGGCTGGGAGTCCGATGAACGATCTGATCGATCTGCGCGGCCGGAACGCCCTGGTCACGGGGGCATCCCGCGGCGTCGGAAAGGCGGTTGCGCTGCAGTTGGCGCGGGCCGGGGCGTCCGTGGGGATCGCGTACCGCAGCCGCCGCGAGGAGGCGGAGGCGGTTGCCGGGGAAGTGCGGGGTCACGGCGTGGGAGCCTGGACGGCGGCGGGCGACCTGTCCCGCCGGGAAGCCGCCGATGCCCTGTTCGCGAGCGCGGCGCGCGAGTTCGACGGCCTCGACATCTTCGTCGGCAACCACGGGGTCTGGCCGACCGCCGATACTCCGGTGGCAGAGATCAGCGACGAGCGCTGGCACGAGACCATGGCGGCCGACCTGCACTCTGTGTTCTACACCTGCCGGAGTGCCGCGCGCATGCTGCGGGCTGACGGCCGGCTCGTGCTGATCGGCAGCACGGCCGGGCAGCGGGGAGAGGCGTATCACGCCGACTACGCGGCGGCCAAAGGCGCGATGGGCTCGTTCGTGAAGAGCTTCTGCATCGAGCTCGCGCCCCGGGGGATCACGGTCAACTGCGTCGCGCCGGGCTGGGTGGACACGGAAATGTCGGCCACCGCCTTCCAGAACGGCGGTCGGGAGCGGATCGCCGCGTCCATCCCCATCGGGCGCATCGCGACCGCAGAGGACGTGGCGGGCCCTGTGGTCTTCCTCTGCTCCGAACTGGGGCGGCACGTCACCGGCGAGATCCTGAACGTCAACGGCGGGGCGGTGCTGGCGGGGTAGCGGTCCTGCCGCGGCAGGCCTCCGGGCCGAGTACCGGGCGCATCGCGCGAACGTGCCCGAACCGCCGGTTCCCCTATCTTAGGTCCATGCCGCATCGACTCCTGACGCAACTTCCCACCGTGCTGTCAAGCCCGCTTGGGGCGTGTCTGTGCGTGGCCGTGCTGCTTTCCTGCAGCGATGAGCCGGCCGGGCCGCCGCCGGGGATCCCCGCCGCCCTGATTGTGTCCCCCGGCGACCTGACGCTGACCGCCATCGGGCAGACCCGGCAGCTGCAGGCTGAGGTCGTCGACCACTACGGCGATCCGGTGTCCGGCCAGCGGGTGGCGTGGACGAGCGACCGGCCCGGGACGGTCATGGTTGACTTCGGCACCGGGGTGGCCACGGCGGTCGCGCCGGGGACGGCGACGGTGACCGCCGCCTCCGGCACGCTCAACTCGAGAATCCAGGTGACGGTAGCCCAGGAGCCGCACGCAGTCGAAAAGGTGGCCGGCGACCTCCAGGCGGGCTTCATCGGCGAGCCGCTGGCGGTCGCGGCCGTGGTGCGCGTGACCGATGCCAACGGCCATCCGACGGGGCTGGTGCAAGTGCGGTTCGCGGTCACGTCGGGCGGCGGTTCCGTGACGCCCGCGTCGGCCGTCACCAACCCCGCCGGCCTCGCCCAGACCACCTGGACGCTGGGAACGGCGGCCCAACACACGCTGGCCGCCACCGCGGGGAGCGTCACCGCGCAGTTCCAGGCCACCGGGGAGCGGCTGCCGCTGACCATAGAGACGGACTCCCTGTCGCGGGCGCGGCTTTCGCTGCCCTACTTAGTCCGTCTGCGCGCCAGGGGCGGCTCCACCGAGGGATACGCGTGGAGCCTCGACAAGGAGAGCAGCCTCCCCGCGGGCCTCCGGTTCGACCCCCGCGGGACCATCGACGGCGTTCCGGAGGATACGGCCACCGTCGTCCTCGAGGTGCGGCTCACCGACTCGGAGGGCGCGGAAGCGGTTCGCGAGTTCACGTTGCGCGCGTGCGATGCTCCGCTGGGACTCGAACTGGGGGAGGTGCGGATTCTGGAAGAGGACTCGATGCGTGGATGCGGCTTCTACGTGCGCGCTCCCCGGGCGGGTGCGTACTACCGGGTCACGCTGGCGGGAGCGGATGGGAAGAGCGCCGCCATCACGCCGGTGGCGCTGCACGTCGAGCCGGATGCCGCGGACGGTCGGGCCGCTGCCGTCGCGCCACCGGCGCGGGCACCGGTCGCGCGCCGGGCCACAGCCGCGCGCGCGCTCCGCCAGGCCATCTCCGCCCGTGAACTGCAGGAGATCCAGGAGATCGAGCGCGCCAACGCGGCGCTCCATCGAGAGATACGACGGCAGGAAGACGAGCTCTTCTCGCGCCTGTCGGTGGATGGTCGTCTGGAGATCCTGCCCGACCGCTCACCCCGGGCCGGTGGAACCGTCGCTGCTGATGCAGGGCGGATCCCGTCGACGCGCACGTTCCGCCTGTACAATCCGACGGCCGAACCATGGGACCGCTGCGATGCCTACACCACTCTCGAGGCCCGCCTGGTCACTCAGAACCGGCACATTGCCGTTTACGAAGACGCAGGCGAAGAAGCAGGCATCTCCAAGGCCAACGCCGACCGCATCATCGCCTACTACGCGGACTACGGAGCCCCCGTGATCGAGCGCTACTTCGGCGGCACGAGCGACGTCAACGGCGATGGCCGGGTCGCCGTGGTGGTGGACCCATTGCTCAACGGGATCAGGGCGTTCGTATGGGGAGGAGACCATACCCTCCCCCGCGAGGAATGCGCCTCCTCCAACGAAATGGAACTTGTGCGCATGAGTGCCGCCGCTTTCGCTCAGCTCGACGGCGAACGCTACTGGGCCTTCGGCGGGCTCGTCCACGAAGTCAAGCACGTCAGCTCGCTCTACAAGCGGGTACGGCATTCGCTCGGCGTAGCGGGCGGGACGTCTCCTGACTTTCATCCGACCTGGATCGAGGAGGGCACGGCAGAGATCGCCAAGGAAATGAGTTCCCGCCTCGCGTGGGAGGCCGCGGGGGGCCCGGCGGTGAACGCCCGGGTGACCGGCGAGGAGCTCGAGGCGGGGATCAACGGGTCGTATCCGGAAGTGTACGGGATCGTCAACCTGATAGGCCGCACCGCGTCCGCCTTCGCCTGGTTCACCGATCGTCCCAACGCGGTCACGTTCCAGCCCAGGGACCGGGGCAACGTGTACGGGAGCGGCTGGCACTATCACCGCTTTCTGCGCGACTGGTTCGGCGCGGCCGGCAGCTCGCCCGCCGGGGACGAGGCGTTCGTCACGGCGCTGAACGACTCCCTCACCGCCCCCGGCCTGTCGGGCATCGAAAGCGTCAGCGGTCTGTCCTTCGGGGATCTGCTGACCCAGCACGCGGTGGCCATGTCGGTGGCGGGGGCCGAGGACCGCCTGGTGGACGGAGTACCGCGCTTCTATTCCTATGACTTTCCGGAAGTCGGGGAGTTCGCTCCCTCCCTGAACGCCCCCGGGCACTATCCCTGGCCGGTGACGCGAACCGGATCGTCCGACGACACGGCGGTGCTATGGGCGGATTTCTCGGTGAGCCGGCCCTTCCGCGGTGAACTTACCGGAAGCGGCGTTCGCTTCCACGACTTCCGTGCGGCGGAAAGAGGTGCGAGCGCGACATTCCTCGTCGAGGTTGGGGCCCACGACTTCGACGTGCGCGTGATCGTGGCGCGGATCCCGGATCCGGCGGGCTCCTGAGTCGAATCGGCTGAAGGCTCCCGGCCGACGCGCCCCTATCGCCGGCCCGCCGGCACCATTCGGACGATCCTGGTGGGCGGGCCATCGACGTCGCGAGTGGTGCCGTCGATGGCCAGGTAGATCAGCCCGTCGGGCCCTTGGCGAACGTCGCGGATGCGGCCGATGTCCTGAAGCAGCGTTTCCTCGCGGACCACCCTGCGCTGGTCGAGGCGCAGCCGGGCCAGGCGCTGGCCTCGCAGTCCGCCCACCAGCACGTCGCCGTGCCATTCGGGGAACGCTTCGCCCGTGTAGAAAAGCATCCCCGATACACCGATCGAGGGAACCCAGACGTGCGCCGGCGCCTGCATGTCCTCGTGCTGCGTGCCCGCGTGGATCCGGAGGCCGGTCCGGTAGTGGACGCCGTAGCCGACGACGGGCCAGCCGTAGTTGCGGCCGGACTCGATCAGGTTGAGTTCGTCTCCGCCCTGCGGGCCGTGCTCGTTCTGCCACAGGTCGCCGGTCTCGGGGTCGATGGCCATCCCCTGGGCGTTGCGGTGGCCGTAGGTCCAGATCTCCGGGCGCGCACCCTCCGCGTCCACGAACGGGTTGTCGGCGGGGATGCGGCCGTCGTCATGAATCCGGATCGTGGTCCCGTTGTGATTCGAGAGATCCTGGGCGGGGTGTGCCGTCAGGTCGCCTACGGAAGGCCACTGCCGGTCTCCCAGCGTCATGAAGAGGTACCCGTCGCCGTCGAACGCGAGTCGCCCTCCCCACATCGAGCTGCGGTCGGTTCCGTTCCCGGGCGCATCCGCGTGAAACAGCTCCTCGACCTCGGTCAGCTTGTCGTCGGCGAACCGGCCGCGCGCGATGGCGATGTTGCCCAGCGAATCGGGTCCGGGCCTGGTGTAGCTGAGGTAGAGAAGGCGGTTTGCGGCGAAGTCCGGGTGGAGGACGACGTCGCGCAGCCCGGCCTGCTCGAACCCGTCCATCGATCGCGCCCCGCGTCCCAGGGCGCGTATCTCGGGCAAACCGTCCACGGAATCGGGCAGCAGCTCTCCGTGTCGGATGATGCGGAGCCGGCCCGGACGCTCCGTTACCAGCAGATCGCCCTCAGGCGTGAAGGCCATGGCAAATGGGCGGACCAGGCCGTCGGCGACTTCCTCGACCCGGAAGTCGTGGAGGGCCGTCTGCACGATCGCCTCATCGGCGGTGGACAGCGCTTCCGGGGACGGAGTGCAGGCGGCCAGCAAGGCCAGCAGTCCGTTGGCCGCCGGGAGGATGGGCGTGGCGGGGCGAACCCGCCGGTCGGTAGCGTGTTTCATGGGATGTGCAATCCTACTTCCACGATCCCGGCCGGGACAGGAGGAAACGGAGCGGATGACTGGGCTCGGCGAGAGTTGGCGCTCGGACACGGACGCGCTGCGCGAACCGGGATTCCGGCACATCCTCTTCCTTTGCGTAGCCAACTCGGCGCGCAGTCAGATGGCCGAAGGGATCGCGCGCGCTCTCGCGCCCGCCGGCGTCAGGGTCTCTTCCGCGGGCTCGGAGCCGGCGTCGGTGCGGCCGCAGGCGGTGGCGGCGCTGGCCGAGATCGGAATCGACATCTCGGGTCACTGCTCGAAGGGCGTGGACGAGGTGGCGCGTCCGGTGGACGCCGTGGTCACGCTGTGCGCCGAGGAGGTGTGCCCGGTCTGGCTCGGGGACGCGCACCGGGTGCACTGGGGCCTGCCCGACCCGGCCGCGGCTGTCGGGACTCCGCAGGCGCAGCTGGATGCCTTCCGGGAGGTGCGGGACGAGCTGCGGAGGCGCCTGTCGGTAGTGTTTGGCCGATAGAGGCATCCTTCGGCCCCTGGTGGAGCTTCGGCCGACTACGCTTCAGGAGCCCGAATCAGGCTGCGGCGCCTCCCCGGTTGAGCATTATCGCGATCACCGCGCCACCGACCCCGTAGACGACCAGCGAGACCACGGTATCGCCGAGAAGCGTGGCCATCGTGTGCATGCCCACCATCGTCCCGTACATCATCAGGCCGAAGGCAAGGCCCATCACGGCCCCGACGATCGCTCCGGCCTGAAAGCCCTCCTTCGCGTTGGCGACGCCCTTCCATCCGAGGATGATGGTGAGGAACGCCGCGGAAAGGAGCTGACCCAGCGTCACCGCCCACATGATGGGCTCGGGGTTGATCGCGTCGTTGGCGAAGAAGTCCGCCAGCAGTACGCCGTAGATGACGAAACCCAGTACCCACAGGGTAATGCCGCCCGCGATCGTGGCCACGAGGAAGTTCTTGTTCATGGATGCCTCCAGGGTGAGGGTGGGGCGTGCAATTCGGCAGATGGCAAGATGGGGGTCCGGCTCGCGGGCTTGCAACGTTGGCCCGGGAGTGCGGGCCATCTCCGGACTCGATGGATGCGCGTCGTCACGGAGGGGACAGGACCACGCGCGCGTCGGCCGGCACGGCGCGGTCGCCGTACGCGAACAGGGGGTTGACCTCGACCTCTGCGACATCGCTCCACGCCATCACGCAGCCGGCTACGGCCTCGGCGGCGCGGACGATTCCGGAGACCGAAACCGCGGAGCGGCCCCGGCTTCCGGTGAGCAGAGGACTGGCGCGCAGTTCCCCGATCATCATCTCCACGTCACGGGGCTCGATGGGAAGCACCCGGTGGGTGACATCGCGCAGCACCTCCACCCGGGTGCCGCCGATGCCCACGGTCACCATGGGGCCGAGCTGGGGGTCGCGGTATGCGCCGATGAGCAGTTCGGCCGTGGGTGCGGGCAGCATCGGGGTGACCAGTGCGGACCAGGCTTCAGGAGGCAGGCCTTCGGCGCGGGCATAGCCCTGGGCATTTGAGACGATGGCCTCGAAGGCGTGGGCGGCAGCGGCGCCATCCGCTACGTCGAGCACCACCCCGCCGGCGTCCGACTTGTGAGTGATCCGGCGGGAGAGCAGCTTGACCGCCACCGGACCCCCGAGGCGCTCTGCCGCCCGAGCCGCCGCGTCTCCCGAGTCGGCGACCTCGGCGGCCGGGAAGACCAGCCCCGCCGCCTCCAGCAGGGCGCGCGCCTCCACCTCGGTCAGAGTGATGCGCCCTTCCTCGCGGGCCGCGCGGATCGCGGGGTGGAGCGGGCGGGAGGTGGTCCGCGGCGGGCCAACCGAGCCCACCCCCCTCGGATGGCCGTCGGGATTCCAGCGGGATGCGCGTCCCCGTCGCGATCTGCGCTCGAGCTCGACCGTGGCGCGGCACGCCGCCTCCAGCGACTCGATCACGGGAACGCCGGCGTCGACGAAGGCGTCCACGGGCGGGCTGTCGTGGGTCGTGTACATGGAGTGCACGACCATGGCCTTGCCGAGGGCGCGCATCCTGGCCGCCATCGCCCGGGCGGCCTCGGTCTCGGAGGCGGTGAGGGTGTCGGAGAAGCGGATGCCGTAGCCGCCGAAGAGCCCCACCACCAGGACGATCCCGACCGCCGGGTCGGGGGCGAGCACATTCAGGGCGCGCTCGAACGCGCGCGGCTCGGCGTCCGCCGCCCCCGCCACGTCCACCGGGTTGGCGACCGCGGCGGCCGGGCCGAGCACCTCCCGGAGCCGGTCGCGGGTCTCGCGCGCAAGGGTTGCCAGCCGCGCCCCCGACTCGGCGATCGCGTCCACCGCCAGGGTGTTCTGCCCGCCGCCGTCCGAGAGGATGGCGATCCCGCTGCCGGGCGGCGCGGCGGGCTGCGACGCCAGCGCATGCGCGACCGCGACCAGCTGGTCGGTGCGACGGACTTCGGTCACCCCGGCCTGCGCCAGTCCCGCCCGCAGGCGGTCGTACGGGCCCGCCACCGCCCCGGTGTGCGACAGGGCCGCCCTGGCCCCCACTGCCGTCCGCCCCGACTTGATCACCACCACGGGCTTGCGGGGCGTGACCCGGGCGGCGGCCCGCAGGAACGCGCGCGCGTCCGTGAAGCCCTCCACATGCGCGATCACCGCTCTGGTGTGCTCGTCCTCACCCAAGTACCCGAGCACTTCGCCGAACCCGACGTCGACCTGGTTGCCGAGCCCGCAGCACACGGAAATTCCCTCCCGCGTGCGCGCGCCGATCTCGTTCATGAGCCCCAGCGCGATGTTCCCGGACTGCACCAGCAGCGCGATCCCGCCGGCCCGCACACCGCGCACGCCGATCAGGTTTACCGCCTTGTGCAGGTTCATCATCCCGGAGGTGTTCGGACCAATCACCCGCACGCCGTGCGCGCGCGCCGCCTCGCCCAGGCGGGCCTCCAGTTCCGTGCCCCGGCGTCCCGACTCGCCGAAGCCCACCGCAAGCACCACCACCCCCCCGACGCCCCGCTGCCCGCAGGCGCGCACGAGCGCCGGCGCCGTCTCGGCGGGGGTGCACAGGACGGCCAGATCCACGCCGTGCGGCAGTGCCTCCACGGATGTGAGCAGTACGTGTCCCAACAGTCTTCCGCCGCGCGGGTTCACGGCGTAGACCGGGCCCGGGTAGCCCGATTTCGCGAGCCCGCGCAGGATCTGGTAGCCCCTCTTCGTGGGATTGGCGCTGGCCCCCACCACCGCGATCGAAGCGGGCTCGAAGATGCGCCGGAGGGTCATTTCGGGATCCCTGAGATGATGGTCCGCAAGCGGCTGGCCGGCCCGCGACTATCGACCCCGATAGTCCGGAGCCCGCCCTTCCCGGAACGCCGCCACCCCCTCCGCCCAGTCATCCGTCCGGAAGATCTCCTCCAGCGCGGCTCGCTCTCGCGCCAGCGCCTGCTCGCGCGACAGGTTGCCCGCCGGCCCGATGAGGCGCTTGGCCTCCGCGAGCGGAATCGGCGCGCGGCGTGCCAGACGCGTCGCCAGCTCCCGGGCCGCGGGCACTACCTCCTCCGCCGGCAGAGCGCGGTTAACCACCCCCATGCGGGCCGCCTCCGCTCCCGAGAAGAAGTCGCCCAGGTAGATGAGTTCGCGCGCCTTGAGCACCCCGACCCGCTCGGCCAGCGTGTACACGACGCCCCCGCCCAGGAAGGTGCCGAGCGCGATCTCGGGCAGCCGCAGCTTCGCTTCCTCGGCGACGATGGCGAAGTCCGCGGACAAGGCCAGCTCAAGCCCCGCCCCGATGGCGTGCCCGTTCACGGCTGCCACCACCGGCGTGCCCATCGTCTGCATCAGGTGGTTGGCGCGCTGGGCGGTGCGCACATAGCGCTCCCGCCGCTCCCCCGTCATCGGGGTCTCGGCGTGCGCCTTCAGGTCCGCCCCGGCACAGAACGCCCGCCCGCTGCCCGTGAGAACAGCGCAGCGAACGGCAGCGTCCCGCTCCGCCCCTTCCAGCTCCGCGACCAGCCTCTCGTAGAGCGGCAGGTTCACGGCGTTCAGCCGATGCGGGCGATGGAGGGTGAGCGTAAGCAGCGCCCCATCGCGCGTCGCGAGGATCTCCCTCCCCTCGAGCTCAGCAGCCACGAAGCCCGCTCCGCTCGTATCCGCACCCGGAATCCGTTCGCGCATGTTCCCGTACACGCATCACGGGGCCCCCGCGTCCGCCGAGACCTCAGCCTCCGCAGAACCCCCCGCCACGAAGCCCGCCCCGCCCCGCACCAGCGCGCGTCCCGCCAGCGCCATCGTGGCCTCGCCGTCCCGGATGGCGAACGCTCCGTTCACCAGCACATGCACGGTGCCCTCCGAGTACTGGTGCGGATCCTCGTAGGTGGCCATGTCGCGCACCGCAGCCAGCTCCAGCACGGCGATGTCGGCGAAGTATCCCTCGCGCAGATAGCCCCGCTCGGGCCATTCGAGAAAGTCGGCCGCCAGCCCGGTCATGGAGCGCACCGCGAAGGGCAGCGTGATGAGTCCTTCGTCCAGCACCAGCTCGCGGAGCTTTTTCGAGAACGACCCGAAGGCGCGGGGGTGGGTGATGGGCCGGGTCGGTCCCGGGTCGCGCCCGTCCGTGCACGTCATCATCCAGTCGAGCTGCGCCAGGTAGCGCACGTTTTCGATGTCGTAGAGACCGAGGTTCATCACCGCGGCGTTCCCGTCGCGCAGGATGTGGCGGGCCGCGGCGGAGGGCTGCATGCTCAGTTCGTCGGCCACGTCCTGGAGCGTCCTGCCGTTCAGTTCCGGCCGCCGGTCGGCGAACAGAAGGCGATCTGCCCCGCCCCGGATGGTGAGCATCTCGAGCGTCTGGCTGTCGATCACCTGGACCGTGTCGGGATCGTCGAAGCGCCGCAGCATGGCCGTGTCGCCCCCCGCCACGAACCAGCTGGGGATCGTGTAGGAGCGCAGGTTGGATTGGGTCGCGGTGTAGGAGTGATGCGCTCCGGCCACCTGGACCCCGCGCGCCCGCGCCGCCTCGATCAGCGCCGCCCCCTCTGGCGCCCGGCCGTAGTTGTGGGCTCCCTGGGCGTTGAAATGGCTGAAAATGACCTTGGTCCCCGCCTCCTCGCCGATGCGGATCCCCTCCTCGATCGACTTGAGGTAGCCGAAGGACGGATAGGCGGCGCCCAGATCGCGGTCGTGGGTGTCGTAGATCGCCCCCGGGTACTCGGCGGCGACCCGGTTGAGCTCGATGACCTCCTCGGTCTCCGCATAGTTGCCGGGCAGGTAGAAGAGCCCGGAGGAAAGGCCATATGCGCCCTCCTCCATCCCCTTGCGCACCAGGGCGCGCATCTCGTCCAGCTCGGCCTCGGTGGGCGCGCGGTCCGCCATCCCCAGCACCTGCCGCCGCACCCAGTTGTGGCCCACGGAGAGAAAGGCGTTCACCCCGATGCCGTCCTCGGTCCACCCGGCCAGCCGGTCCGCAACGTGGGCCGAGCCGCCCCCGTCGAGCCCGAGAGCGACCGTCGTGACGCCCTGGAAAAGGAAGGCGCGCGCGTCCCGGCCGTGATCGGCGTCGAGCTCGGCGTGCGAATGCATGTCGATGAATCCGGGCGCGACCACCAGCCCGCGCGCGTCGACCGTGTCCAGCGCCGTGATCCCCTCGCTCGCAGCATCCCCCACGAAGCGGATGCGGTCACCGGCCACCGCAACGTCGGCCGTCATCGCCTCGTCCCCCGAACCGTCCACCACCGAGCCCCCGAGGATGAGGATGTCGGCCGGCTCCCCGCCCACCGTGCAGGCCGCAAGCGGGAGGGCCAGGAGAGGCACGAACCGGAGCGCCGGAATCCTGGAGACAGCGTGCACCTTCATCGGCGAGTTCTCCGGGGGAGGAGTCCCATTGCGGCGGTGTCCCGTCCGGGGTTGCCGGTTATGTTCCGCCAATTCGAGCTGCAAGCGGCGCGGACGACCGGGACGGGCTCCGGCGATTCGGTTGATATACGAGCGACCAAACGATTAGGCTAGGCCTTCCGGCGTCTGATCATCGTGCGCAACCCCACTCAGCGAGGCGGGCTTGGAATTCCTGGGTTTCAACTTCGGGTCCTTCGACATCGGCACGCTCTGGCGGGCGGCGCTCGCCTACGCTTCGCCACGCTGGATGCCTACCGCTGCGACGATCGTGCTGGCGACCGTCGTCTATTTCATCGTCCGCTGGATTCTCGGGCGCGCGAAGAAGCGATGGGTGAAGCGCACCGAGACCCGGCTCGACGATCACTTCGTCGAGTTTCTGCTGAGCGCCGGGCTGTTCTCGATCATCGCCTGGGCCGCCTGGCGCCTCATCCATGTCTGGTCCATCCCCACTGCGACCGGGGATTCGCCGCCGGCCGCCAACTGGGTTCTGGCAATCTGGGTCGGACTCCTGTTTCTTCCGCTCAGCCGCTTCATCGGCGACATCCTCGACGTGGTCGAGGGCCGGGTCATCGCCAAGGGGGAAACAACGCTCGACGAGACGGCGTTTCCCCTCATAAACCGCACCGTCCGTTTCGTCATCCTGGCGCTCGGAGTCGTGCTGGCCCTGGACCTGCTGGGCCTCAACATCGCCCCGCTGCTGGCCGGCGCCGGCGTCATGGGCCTCGCGCTCTCACTGGCGGCCAAGGACACGCTGTCGAACCTGATCGCGGGCGTGCTCCTCATCATGGACCGGCCCTTCAAGGTCGGAGACCGCATCGAGTTGTGGACCGCGCCCAACGAGACCGGCACCTGGGGCGATGTCATCGAGATCGGCCTGCGCGCCACCAAGATCCGCAACCCGGACAATCTGGTGATCATCGTGCCCAACAGCCTGATCATGGTGCGCGACATCGTCAACTACACCATGTCCGGTCAGGACATTCGCCTGCGCATCCCGTTCTCCGTGGCCTACGAGTCCGACATCGACCGCGCCAAGGTGCTGCTGATCGCGGCCGCGAAGCAGGTGCAGGGGGTGAAACTGGAGCCCGAGCCTATCGTTATCGTGCGCGGCTTCGGGCCCTCCGACGTCCAGATCCAGCTGCGCGTCTGGATCCTCGAGGCCCGCAACCGCCGCCGCATCGCGGACGAAATCACGGGCCGGGCGGTCGCCGCCTTCGCCGACGCCGGCGTGGAGATTCCGTATCCGAAGCGGGAGCTGATCATCCACGGGGAATCGGGGCCGGCGCCTGCGGAGCTGCCGCGACCGGGGTGATGTAATTGACAGAGTAAAAAACTGCGATGAGTTACCCATGATGACGATTTACTCAACGTAATGAGTGTTTTTCCGCAGCGTACCGAGTAAACGGAAGTGGAGGAGTAACTGATGAGACGTTCACGCACCGCAACCCGGATGGCCGCCGTCGCCACCTTCGCCGCGGCAGGATTCGCCGCTTTGACAATCGCCACCCCCGCAGCGGCCCAGGAGCGGCTCTCGCTCACGCACTACCTGGACATGGAGAGCGTGTCCGATCCGCGCATCTCCCCTGACGGAGAGCGCATCGTCCATACCAGGGGCTGGGTCGACAAACAGGCCGACCGGCGGGAATCGTCGCTCTGGATCATGAACGCCGACGGGTCCCGCGCCAGGCACCTCCTCGACGGCAGCGGAGCCCGCTGGTCGCCCGACGGCACGCGCATCCTCTTCACCGCGCGCGGCGAGCCCAGCGGCTCCCAGCTCTTCGTCCGCTGGATGGACGACGAGGGCGCGGTCAGCCAGATCACGCGTCTGGAGAGCGGGCCGTCGGGACCGCAGTGGTCCCCCGACGGCGAGTGGATCGCCTTCACGAGCCGGGTGGCCGACCGGGCCGATTTCGCCGGCGTGGAGCTTCCGCGCCGTCCGGAGGGAGCCCAGTGGGTGCGCGAACCCAGGTGGTGGAGCGGGCCGGGTACAAGCGGGACCGGCAGGGCTACGTGGACACCGGCTGGACGCATGTCTTCGTGGTCCCGGCCGGGGGCGGGACCGCGCGCCAACTGACCGACGGGGACTGGAACCATTCGGGCATCCAGTGGAGCCCCGACGGCAGCGAGATCTACTTCACGTCATACCGGGAGGACGACTGGGACCGCCCCGAGCACTGGCAGGAGTCGGAGATCTACGCGGTTGCCGTAGCGAGTGGCGACATCCGGAGGCTTACTGACAGGCGTGGCCCCGACGGTGGCCCGGTGCCGTCGCCCGATGGGTCGCTCATCGCCTACACCGGGATCGATGCCCACCGCGATACCTATCGCAACCAGAGGATCCACCTGATGAACCGGGACGGCTCCGGCTCGCGCGTCATCTCCGGGGACTACGACCGGCAGGTCGGAGGCATGATGTGGGCGCGCGACGGCAGCGGCCTCTACTTCAGCGTACGCAGGGACGGCTACGCGCAGCTTCACTTCGTGTCGGTCGATGGGGGGGTGACGCAGCTCACCTCCGGCGAGCACCTCTTCGGCCTGTCGTCGTTCTCGGACGACGGCGTCGGCGTGGGTGTGATCTCAAGCGCGCATGAGCCCGGAGACGTCTTCCGCTTCGACCTCGACAGCCCGGACGAGACCCGGCGCCTCACCGACGTGAACGCGGACGTGCTGGGATACGTCGAACTGGGCGAAGTCGAGGAGATCTGGTACGACTCGGAGGACGACTTCCGCATCCAGGGATGGATCGTGAAGCCGCCGGGTTTCGACCCCTCCCGCATCTACCCGATGATGCTGGTCATCCACGGCGGCCCGCACGCCATGTACAACGGCGGTTTCAACTTCGCCTTCCAGGAACACGCCGCCAACGACTACGTGGTGCTCTACACCAACCCGCGCGGCAGCACCGGTTACGGCACCGAGTTCGCCAACGCCATCAACCACGACTATCCCGGGGCGGACTTCCCGGATCTGATGGCCGGCGTCGACGAGATGCTCGGGCGCGGCTACGTGGACGAGGACAACCTCTTCGTCTACGGGTGCTCGGGCGGCGGCATCCTCACCAGCTACATCGTGGGCAACACCGACCGCTTCACCGCCGCATCCGCCAACTGCCCCATCGTCAACTGGATGTCGGCGATGGGCACCTCGGACGCCATCAGCTACACGCGCACCTTCGAGAAGCCCTTCTGGGAGGATCCGGCGGAGTGGATCGACCGCTCATCGATCTTCTACGTCGGCAACGTGACCACGCCGACCATGCTCCTGACCGGCGAGATGGACCTGCGCACCCCCATGGGGCAGACCGAGGAGTTCTACCAGGCGCTGCAGTACGTGGGCGTGCCCACGGTCATGATCCGCTTCCAGGAGGAGTGGCACGGCACCAGCTCGCGGCCCTCGAACTTCCTCCGGACGCAGCTATATCTGCGCAAGTGGTTCGAGAAGTGGGGGACGCACAAGACGCCGGTGACGCAGGACGGGTAGGGCGGAAAGAGCTGGCGTCGCCGGACGGCGGCGCAGCGCTCGGCGACGCGCCGGTTCCCGGGTTCAGCCGCCCGGGGACTCGATCGTCAGGATCCGGATGACGCCGTTCTCGGCGCGCTCGCCGTACAGGTCGGCGGCCGCCTCTCCCTTGATGACCTCGATGCTCTCGATGTCGTCCGGGTTCAGGGAGCTGAGCCCCGCGCTGCCCGCTTCGAGCTCGACGCCGTCGACGAAGACCAGCGGGGCGCCGTCTCCGAGCGCGCCCCTGATTTGAAGTGCTCCCGGATTGTCGGCCCCGTCCGCGTTGACGGCTGCCTCGGGGTCCGCCAGCACGTCGAGGAGCGCGTCGTCGAGAGCGGTGGGGGCTTCGGTGTCGCAGGCCATGACCACCGCCGTCAAGGTCAGACCGGCGAGCGGTGCCGCGCGCAGCGGGCTCCGATTCATCCTCGTGGGGTCCATGACCTCCAATCTCCGTTCGAGTGCGGGTCCTGATTCTATGAGGGCGTCCGGCATCACTCGGGGCCTGCGCGGTCCTGAGCCCATGGTGAGCCGAACGGCTACACAATAGCGCTCGTCAACTCCACAGGCGATGCCGGGCTACCGCGAGCCCGGGGTCCCGGCCGCCGGTTCCGACGCCTCGGATTCCTTCGTGAAGATCTGGATGACGCCGTTCTCGGCCTCGTCGCCGAACAAGCGGCGCGCGGCCTCTCCCTTGACGACCTCGATCCGTTTGATGTGGTCGGGATTCACGGAGATCAGCGGCGAGGAGGAACCGCCGCCGCTGGTCGTGAACGTGTACCTGCCGGCCCGGAGCACGAAGTCGGGATTCGTCACCTCCAGGCCATCGATGAAGATCAGCGGCCGGGGCTCGATTCCAAGTTCGCTGCTCCTCAGCCGCATCGCCTCGACCTGCTCGGCCCGGGCTTGCGGGGTGAGGGACCCGTCCGCGCTGGCCTCCGCCTCCGGGTCCGCAAACACGTCGAGGAGCGCATCGTCGAGAGCGGTGGGGGCGTTGGCGTCACAGGCGATCACCACCGCCGCCAGGGTCAGGCCCGCCAGCGTCACCGTGCGCAGCGGGGTCCACTTCGTCTTCTTCGCAGCCATGACCTTCAGTCTCCGTTCGAGGGAATGTCGGGATTCGACGAGGGCGGGCGTCAACGCCCAGCGGCGGTGCCGTCCCACCCCGATGGCGAGCAGCATCTTTCCGTAGTCGTCCGCCGGGATTCCGGAGGCGATGACGCGCCGGTCGCAGTCGATCTCGACGGCACCGCGCAGGTTGCGGACCATCCACCAGACCGCCGGGCTCCAGGGGAAGAGAGCAGCGATCACTGCGCCGTAGAGGAGAGCCAGGTGGTCTCGGGCGCGCGCATGCTCGCGCTCGTGCTGGATCGCGACGCGGCCGGCCCGGTCACCCGCGCACAGGAGCCAGTCGGGGATGACCACGGAGGGACGGGTCACGCCGATCAGCGCCGGGCCGAAGCCCTCCGACACGTAGACATCCTCGCCGTCCACCGACCGCCGGGGCCAGCGGCGGCGCGAGCGGGCCATGAGGCCCAGGATTGCGCCGAACACCAGGAGGGTGGCCAGGGAGGCGGTGCCCCAGGACATCGCCGCCATGCGGTCGAGCATCGGGCCGGGGGTCACCGCCACCGGGCTTTGCGTCCCTGCGACGACTTGCTCAACGGCCGGCAAGGCGTTCAAGGGAGCCTCCAGCGTGGGCGCCGGCGGCCTCGCAGAGAGGGGGATCACCACCGCCAGCGTGAGAGCAGCCAGCCAGGCGAAGCGGCGCGGCCATCCCATGGCCTCGCACAGGCGCTCGCAGGCCCATCCTCCAGCCGCCAGCAGACCGCCGATCACCGCGGCAAATGCCATCCACATGATCATCGGTCTTCCTCCTTCTCCTGCGCTCGATCCAGAATTGAGCGCATGCGCTCGATCTCCTCGTCGCTGAATTCCCGGTTCTCGACCAGCGTCGCGAGCAGCAGCTCCGCGGAGCCGTGGAAGATCTTGTTCATGACCCGCTTGAGCGCGTTGCCGCCCGCGTCGGCGGATTCGACCAGCGGGTAGTAGCGGTGGGCCCGCCCTTCCTTCTCGTGGCGCACCGCGTTTTTGCCCTCCAGGATCTGCAGCATCTTGAGAACGGTGGTGTAGCCGACATCCTCCCCGAGGACGTCCCGGACCTCCGCCACCGTCCCCGATCCCCGGCGCCAGAGGACGCTCATGATGTCCAGCTCGCGGTGGGTGAATCGATTCGGTTCCCGCCTCGATTCGGCTGATTCACTCGCCATGTTGCTCTCCCCGCACTTCACGAAGGTTTTCGTAGTCGGGGATTGTAACCGATGGCTCCCCGGTTGTCAACGAGGATCTTCGTAGGACAGATCGCAAGCGTCCGGATGAATCGGTGGCTTCCGGCCGGGTCCGCTCCCCTTCAGAGCCTCGGCCGCCTGCCTGTCAGCCGATCCCTGCGATGCTCGCCCGCGCGAGACCGGGCTCCTCCGCCACCGAACCGATGGGCACGACATCGGCGGCATGGGGACCGCACCCCGGAGCCGCCGCCCGACACGCCGACAGCGCCTGCCTGAGATCGGCGACCAGATCGTCCGCGGACTCGATGCCGACGGAGACCCGGAGCAGGCCCTTGCCGATCCCCGCGACGGCCTGAGCGGCCTCGTCCATGGCCGCGTGGGTCATCGTGGCCGGGTGGCAGATGAGGCTCTCGACACCGCCCAGCGACTCGGCCAGGGTGAACAGGCGAAGCCGGGTGAGGAGTTCTTCGGCTGCCGCGCGCCCGCCCTTCAGCTCGAAGCTGAACAGGCTGCCGTATCCGGACTGCTGGCGGCGGGCGAGGTCGTGGCCGGGGTGCGTCGTGAGTCCCGGGTGATAGACCCGGGCAACCGCGGGATGCGACGCGAGCAGGTCGACGACCGCGCGTGTGTTCTCCTCGTGGATGCGGGTGCGGGCGAACAGCGTGCGCACGCCGCGCAGCGCCAGGTAGCTGTCGAAGGGGCTCTGGGCCGCGCCGGTGGCGTTGGTCCACCACGCGATCTCCTCGAAGAGTTCGTCGCTCGCCGCGATCACCGCGCCGCCCACGACATCGCTGTGGCCGTTGATGAACTTGGTGGTGGAGTGCACGACCAGATCGAAGCCGAAGTCGATGGGCTGCTGGAGCGCCGGTGAGAGGAAGGTGTTGTCGGCGACGGCGGTCGCTCCCACGCGCCGGGCCTCGCGCGCCACTGCGGCCAGGTCGGTGATGCGCAGCAGCGGGTTGCTGGGCGTCTCGACCCAGATCATGCGTGGCCCCTGCTCCAGCCCGGCCGCGAGCGAGACCGGATCCGTGAAGTCCACGAGGCGCACGCGCAGCCGACCCTGACGCTCGAGGCCGACCAGCAGACGGTGCGTCCCCCCGTAACAGTCGTGCGGAGCCAGCACCAGGTCATCGGCGTGCACCAGGTTGAGGACGACGCCCACCGCGGACATTCCGGAGGAGGTCGCCACGGCGCCCGCGCCACCCTCCAGTTGGGCCAGCGCGCCGGTAAGATGTTCGCGGGTGGGATTGCCGGATCGGGTGTAGTCGAATGGCGGCGGGTCCTCAAGCCCGGCGAAGCGGAAGTTGCTTGACAGGTAGAGGGGGGGCATGACCGCCCCGTACGCGGTGTCCGAGGCGAGCCCGGCCCGGACGACGTCAGTTGCCCGCGCCGAGATGCGCCCCTTGCCATCGGGACCGGGTGTCGGCACGCCGAGGCAATTCCCGGGGAGGTTCCGATCTGGGGTACAGTGCTCTTTCATGGTCTATGCCTCCTGTCCGACGGAAAGCCCCAGGCTCTCCCGCAGAGCGGCCTGGTATTCGGGTGCGTGAAGGAGAAAGGCGTCGTGCCCGCCGTCCGAATGAAGTATCCGAAGGCGCGAACGGGCACCGGTCCGGCGGTGCATCTCCTCGACCAGCCAGAGCGGCACGGACCTGTCCTCCTCCCAGGCGATCAGCCAGGAGGGGACCGTCAGCGCCTCGGGCTCGAGGTCGCACAGATCGATCGAGGCGCAGAGCGTCAGGTAGGTTCTCGCATCGAACCGCCCCGCGAAGGCCCGTCCGCGCTTCCACAGGTAGCGGTCCACCGGGTGGACCGGCTTGCCGCTCGACAGGTCGGCCTCGAAGGAGAAGCGCGCGTCCAGCCCGGCGTCCGTCTTGTAGGTGGTGAAGGCCAGCGCCCTCGCGATGGCTACGCCGTCGGCCTCGCGGCCCTGGTCGCGTGCGAACTCGAGGATCGCGCGCTGTACGCTGCGCACCCCGGTCGCGAGGGGATGGGGGCGGTGGGCGGCCGCAATGACGACCACGCCCTCCGCACGCCGGGGATAGCGGATGCCCAGGGCCAGTGCGGCGTTACCCCCGTAAGACGCGCCCACGGCCCGATGGACCTTCTTTTCGCCGAGGTGGTCCAGCACGGCCACCACCGCGTCCGCCTGGTCCGCCGGCGTGATGTGGAAGTGCGAGCGCGACCCGTCGCCGCCAACCGGCTCGATGGTGCCCGGCGCGCCGATGAAGTCGATGCCGAGGATGCGCCACTCGCGCGAGTCGATGGCGAGCCCCGGTCCGACGATCTTCCGCCACCAGCCTTCGGAGCGGTCGTCGGCGTTGGCGGCCACATGCCGGCTCGCCGAGATCCCGCCCATGGCCACCAGCAGGGGGCCGTCCTCCGGCCCCGCGACCTCGAAGGGAATCCGGAAGCGCGCCGCCAACTCGGGTTCGAGTTCCGGCTTCCAGCCGGGGCGCATGTAGACCGCTCCGCGGCGGGCGGGCGGCAGGGGGCGAGCGCGCGGGGGTTGCCTGAGGTCAGGGACGCTCCCGTTGCGGGCGGGGGGGTACGGAAGCGGGAACGCTTGGGGAGGGGAGGTCGTCGCTCGCATCCTGGCTCTCCACAGGTTGGCGCGATGCCAACCCCTGGATGCGCCGGGCGGCCAAGCCGACCGAGGCACTCATCTCTCGGATTCCATCACGGGAATCCGCGGGAGTTGGCACCGCTAATCGCTCTCCAGAGAAAACGATCCGGTTGCCCCGGCGTCACAGGGCCAGTCCCTCGGCCGGTCTCGATGAGTTGGGTGAGAATGTAAGGCCCCTGCGGGCCTGTCAAGGGTGCGCGAGAAGCGGGCTTCTCGGCGGAGACAGGTTCGGGCTCACATGGAAGCCCGCGTGCCAACTCCGTAGCGACTGTCTTCCGCTCAGCGGCGCGGATCCACCTCCGCGTAGACCTCCACGTTGCCTTGGCGGTCCCAGGAGAGGACCTGATAGGGTCGCGCGCCGATCCCCTCCATCCCCGGGGAGCCGATCGGCATGCCGGGAACCGCGATGCCGACGACGTCCGGCCGCTCCTCCAGCAGCCGCTTGACGTGCTCGGCCGGGATGTGCCCCTCGACCACGTAGCCGTCGATCAGCGCGGTGTGGCAGGACGACATCCGGGGCGGCACACCCGCGTCGATCTTCACCGGGATGAGGTCGTTCAGATTGCGTGCATCCACCTCGAAGCCCGCCTCCCGCAGGTGATCGACCCACAGGTTGCAGCAGCCGCAGCTGGGTGTCTTGTAGACCAGTGCTTTGGGCAGGGCATCGGCGTCCGTCCGCGCGGGCGACGCCGCCAGGGTCGCGGTTGCCTCGCCGGCAGCAGCCGTTGCCACTTCCCCGGACGCGTGGGAGGCATGGGCTTCGTGCGATGCCGAAGCGCCATCCGCGTCTCGTGGCTCGGCCGGTCCGCAGGCGACCAGGATCAGTAAAAGGAAGCCGACGCTGGGGCGAAGCTGAGTCATGAGACCCTCGGAATCAGAGAGCGGGGCAGAACCGATTCAGCGGAGCAGATCCGCGCGTACGTCCTTCCAATCTAGCACGAGGTCACTCGAATCGCCGAGCCGTCTCGCGCAAACGCCCGCCTCTTCAGCGTCTGCGAGCCAACCCTCCAGTGCTTCCCGGACAATGCTGCTCCGGCTCCGCCGCAGTGTCCGAGCGGCCGCGTCCAATCTCGTGGAAAGCTCCCTGGGTATGCGTGCCACAATCCGGTGCATAAGAGTGCCTCCCATCCGCTCGACGGTCATCCCTCGATCGCCAGGTTCACGATCTCGCGGAAGCGCGCGACCGGATCGCGGCCCCGCGGGGTCTGCGTGAACACCAGCACGATCAGGTTTGTCGAAGGATCCACCCAGGCGCCGGTGCCGTCGGATCCGGTGTGTGAGTACACGCCATCCTCCGACACCGACCATCCGTACCCGTAGAAGCGCGCCGGGCCCTCGGAACCGGGGTTGGTGCGAATCTTGGGCGAGGTCATCAACTCCACGGTCTCCTCGGAGATGATCCGCTGCCCGTCGTAGACTCCGCCGTTCAGGAACATCTGGCAGAAGATCACATAGTCGTCGGCGGTAGAGATCATGCCTCCCGAAGCCCGCACGAAGGGGACCTGGGGCGGATCCCCCGGGGTCCATCCGGGCATCCAGCCGCCCTCGCCGTCGCGTTCGTAGTAGACGACCCCCATCCGGTCCAGCTTGCCGTCCATCTTCTCGTCGACCTCGTGATGGTAGCTGTCGTGCATGCCGAGGGGCGCGTAGATCTCCCGGTCGAGATACTCCTCGAGCGGTATCCCCGACGCGATCTCCACCACGGCGCCCAGGGTGTTGTAGCCGGGGTTGTTGTAGCTGTAGGTGGTGCCGGGGATGGCCTCCGCGCCCACGCCGCCGAAGCGGGCCGCTTCCAGCTGCAGGGTGGGAGCGTCCGGGTGCTCGGCGGACGGCTCCATGTAGGGCTGCAGGAAGAGCGTCGGGATGCGGAGCCCGCTCGCGTGCGACAGCAGATGGCCGATGTTGATGAAGCCGGCACGATAGTTGTCCCAGGACGGCAGGTGTTCGCGCACCAGGTCGTCGTAGGCCAGCCTCCCGTCCTCCACCAGTTGCGCGATGGCGGTCGCCACCGGGGGCTTGGTATTGGACGCCATGCGGAACATGGTATTGCGCTCCATGGGGATGCCGCGCGCCTTGTCTCGCCATCCCAGAGCCTCGTGCAGGACGACCTTGCCATCCTTTGCCACGAGCAGCACCGCGCCCACGAGGTCGCCCCGCTCGATGGCCTCTTCATAGAGCGCCACGCCACCGGCGAGAACGCCCTCGGACATGCCCGCGTCCGCCGGCGCTGCGCGGGTGACGACCGTTCCCTGGGCCGCGAGGGGGATGGCTGGAGCCAGGACGGGAAGGAGTGCCAGCACTGCGAGGATACGGGTCATCGTCAGGCGGACCCCGGAGGGTCGCCGGGGCGGATGCAGGGAAGAATGCGTCATGGCGAGGAGTCTCCAGTCGTCAGGACCAGGTACTTGAGCGCAAACGAGCCGATCCAGTGGGATCCGGCGTAGTCGGCGTCGAACATGGTGTCGTAGCCGGTGCGGGCGTGCCGGGTCGCCAGCGCGCGCAGCTCGGGAACCTTGGGATCTTCGGCGGGAAGCGCCGCCGCGATGCGCAGCATGGCGTCCGCGCGGGTGAACGCCAGGCCGATGAGGTGAGAGTAGGTGCCGTACGTGGACCTCAGCGAGTCATTGGTGACCACGTCGCCCTCGGGCGGTTCATCCTCCCCGGCGCCCGCCGGATTGGTCTCGCGGAGCGGCTCGAACTCGTCGGAGTCGAGCGCCGGGAGAAAGCCGTCGAGCCACGCGGCGTAGGACTCGGGGGCCAGCACCATCCCCATGAGCGCAGCCTCCTCCAGGCAGGGCGAGAGGAAGTCGGACCGGCCGGGCTCGTAGGCGACCGGGCAGTTGCGGTCCGCACCGAAGAAACGCTCGGCGGACGCACGCAGCGCCTCCGCCAGTCCGGGACGCTCCGCCATCCCTTCCGCCTGCAGGGCTGTGGCGATGGCGAAGGCGGTGTTGGGGTGGACGCCGGTGCGCACCGGTCGTTCCAGGTCCTCGAGATAGTCGATGAGGCGGTCGCTCAGGTGGCTCACCACGGGTTCGAGACGCTCCGCCCAGCGGGCAGCGAAGGGATCGTCCCAGGACGCCAGTTCCCCGTGCAGGAGGAGAAGCCACACCCAGCCGTAGGGCCGCTCGAAGGACGGGTTGTCCGAGAGATACTCGAGTTCGCCGGCGAGGGCTTCCTCGGAGAGATGGTCTCTCAGCTTCTCACGGATGAGGGGCGCCACCGGCAGCTCCGGAACTTCCTTCACCAGCCGCACCATGGCCCACGTCGAGTTCACGGCCGAGTGCCAGTCCCAGCAGCCGTAGAAGGCGCGGTTCTGGTCGAAGTCGCGGCGCCGGACGTAGCTGATGTCGTCCAGGTAGCCGGCCCGGTCCGGACGCAGCGCGTGGGGGCGGTCCACACAGGACAGGGGCATTGCGGCGAGGGACAACGCGGTCTCCAGGTCGAGCATCGGACCGGAGTCGGGGCCGGTGAGGCTCGGGGCCGACGCCGCGGCCGCTGCACCGGCCTCTTCCTGAGGCTGGTCCGGAGCATCGGTCGCACACGCGGCGACAAGGACGGCCGCAGCGGGAGCGAGAGCGCACCACCGTGCGCGGTGGAACCGGAGGGAAGGGCGGGGGGAGCCCGCGTCGTTCTGTGTGTCGCTCATCGATGCATTGTCCTGACAGGTGTGCCTGCGACCGGGCGTGGAACGGGGCGCCGAGCGTGTCTCCGGATGCTGCCGCCCGCCTCAGCCGTCGATGCATTCCATGCGGTTAGCATTCAGGACCCGTTGGACGCGGTCAAGTTGGCCGTTCCGCCCTCCTGCCCGGATCTTGACATGGGCAGTCTCGTGTCTGCATGGTAAGGAATCCTTGTATCCCGGTATCATGGGACCAATGGAAGGAGGAGGCATGCTCGCAAAGCTCACGTCCAAGAACCAGCTTACCCTCCCAAAGGCCGTCATCTCCACGTTCCCGGACACCGAGTACTTCGATGTTACCCGGGAGCGCGGTCGCATCATCCTGACGCCCGTGCGGCTTACGAGGGCCCATGCGGTTCGCGCCAAACTTGCGGAACTCGGTCTTTCCGAGGCGGATGTGAACCGGGCCGTCGCCTGGGCGCGCCGAGGTGAATGAGGCCGCTACGGACTGTTCTCGACACCAATGTGCTGGTTTCGGCGTTGCTCTTCCCCGAGGGAGGCGCGAGCTGGCTGCGCCGGATGTGGAGATCGGGGGCCGTCGTGCCTCTGGTCAGCCGCGAAACAGCATCGGAACTCGTCAGGGTACTCGGATATCCGAAGTTCAGCCTGACGCGAGATGAGCGAGAGGATCTTCTCGCGGACTACCTTCCATATTGCGAGCCCGTGATGGTGGAAGAACCTCTGCCGCTTCCCGACTGCCGGGATCCCTTCGACCGGCCGTTCCTCGCGCTGTCGGTCGCGGGCCAGGCCGATGCGCTCGTTACCGGTGACGCGGATCTGCTGGCGCTGGCGCCCGATTTTGCTGTCGCGATCATCACCCCGAGCGCCCTGAAGGAGCGTCTTACCGGGCCATCGTAGCCGCTGAACACCCGCGCGCCCGCCCCTTGGACCCCGTTCGTCTGGTGGACTGCCGAGCGCACGTCGTTCACATTGGACGGAAGTCCATCGCATCCGGAGGATCTCATGATTCCACGTCCATCGTCCGCCCTGCGCCGCCTCGGGTTCCCTGCGGCTTTCCTGTCGCTTCTCGCGTTCGGTCTCGCAGGCGTACACCCGCTGGCCACCGGGCTGGCAGCCCAGGAGCGGAGGCCCGTCGAACTCGAGGACTACTACCGGCTGAAGAACGCGAACAGCCCGGCCATCTCGCCGGATGGGTCGCGGGTTGCGTTCGTCATCACGTCGGTCCTCGAAGAGGAGAACCGGAGCCACAGCGGGATCTGGCTCGCGGATGCCACGGGAGGCGATGAACCGGTGCGGCTCACCAGCCCGAGCTTCAGCGCCTCGGGGCCCGGCTGGTCGCCCGACGGGCGCCTGCTCGTCTTCACATCGGACCGCCCGGGTGGAGATGGCGGGAGCGGTGGCAGCACCTGGTTCCTGCGCATGGACCAGCCAGCCGGCGAAGCCTTCCAGATCGAGGGCCTGGGCGGGTCGCCGGTGTTCAGCCCGGACGGCGAGTGGATCGCGTTCACCCGGCCCACCCCGCCCGATCCGGGCCCCGAGCCCGTATACGCCTCCGACTTCGAGCGCCGCACGGCCGAGCGCTTCGACGGGCGCATGTACGACTGGATGAACTACCGCTTCGACCGCCGCGGCTACCTGCCCGACCCCCGCGACCCCGCCGCCACTCCGCCGCGCGAGGTGTACGTGCTGCCCGCCACCGGAGGTGAACCCCGCCGCCTGACCGACCTCAACGTGGATGCCTCCGGACTGGCCTGGAGCCTCGACGGCAGCCGCCTGGCCTTCACCGCCGACATGCACCAGCGCGACGAGCTCAGCTATGAGCGCGCGGACCTGTGGACCGTCGACCTGGACGGCGCCGTCACCCGCCTCACCGACGACGAATACAACTACTCCGGTCCCGCCTGGTCGGCAGAGGGCGACCGCATCGTGGTCCGCGGCAACGAGGGGTTGGACGTGATCATCCGGGAGGGAAGGGACCGCGGGGCGGCCAACGACCTGTTCGCCTTCGACCCCGACGGCGGTGGCCGAAGCAACCTCACCGCCGACTGGGACCTGATCCCCGGAGGGCCCGTCACGTCCCCCGACGGGCATGTCTATTTCTCCGCCGGCATCCGCGGCAACACCCACCTCTTCCGTGTGGCCGTGGACGGCGGCGCGGTCGAGCAGGTCACCGAGGGCGACCGCCGGCTGGCGGGCTTCTCCTTCTCGGCGGACTTCTCGCGCATGGCCTTTCGCGCCACCGCCCCCACCCAGCCCGGTGACATCCATGTCGCGCCCGTATCGGGCGGCACCGAGACCCGCCTGAGCGAGGTGAACGCGGCGCTGCTGGCCCAACTCGAGCTCTTCGAACCCGAGAACCTCATCTTCCACAGCCCCGACGGCACCGAGGTCGAGGGCTGGATGCTGCCCGCGCGCGGCTACGAGGCGGGGAGCGGCG
Source organism: Gemmatimonadota bacterium (assembly GCA_022823365.1). Lineage (GTDB taxonomy): Bacteria > Gemmatimonadota > Gemmatimonadetes > Longimicrobiales > Gaopeijiaceae > BD2-11. Next base: position 84,515 of record JAJDXG010000019.1, on the reverse strand, counting down.
ACTTCCCCATGATTCTCCAGATGCACGGCGGGCCGCACGGCATGTACGGCAACGATTTCTCATTCGACCGCCAGCTGCTCGCCGGCCAGGGCTACATGGTCCTCTACACGAACCCGCGCGCCTCGACCGGCTACGGGGAGGACTTCCGCTGGGGCACCTGGGGCGGATGGGGCTTCAACGACTACGACGACCTCATGGCGGGCGTCGACCACGCCATCGACAACTACCGCATCGACACCGGACGCATGGGCGTGACCGGGTACTCCTACGGCGGCTACCTGACCAACTGGGTCATCACGCAGACCGACCGGTTCGCGGCCGCCATCGCCGGAGCCTCCATCTCCAACTGGGTGAGCGACTACGGCGTCGCGGACATCCCCCGCACCAAGGAGAGCGAGTTCTACGGGCCGCCCTGGGAAGAGCGCGGGCTCGAGAACTTGCTGCGCTCCTCGCCCATCATCCACGCCGACGGGGTGACCACCCCGACCCTCTTCGTGCACGGCGAATCCGACCACCGGGTTCCCATCGAAGAGGCCGAGCAGATGTACGTCGCCCTGCACAAGCAGGGGGTTCCGGCGAAGTTCGTGCGCTATCCCGATTCCTACCACGGCGGCTGGACCCCCTGGCGCATGGTGCACCGCACCTGGGTCCAGCTCGAATGGTGGGAACAGTGGCTGAAGGCGCGGCCGGCGATGTAGCCCTCGGCGGGGCCGGGCCGGGGTTTTGCGGCTCGCCCGAAGCAGGGTAGATTCCCGCTCCCGAGTCTGCGCAACAGGGACCTTCCATGCTCGCAGCGTACATCTTCTGCCTCGTCGTGGGCGGCGGCTTCCTGCTCCTGTCGCTCTTCGGCGACTTTCTGGAAGCTGACGCGGACATCGACACGGACGCGGATCTCGGTCTGGGGGACGCTGGCGATGTCGCGAAGCTCTTCTCGCTGCGCGCGATCGTCTACGCGCTCTTCGGATTCGGCGCCGCGGGCTCCCTTCTTCACCTGGTGTGGGGAGGTGCCCGTCCCGGGTTGACGGCGCTGGTCGCCGGCATCACCGGACTGGCCACGGGCGCGCTGATCGGGGCGGCGTTCGGGTTCCTCAAGCGTAGCAGCGCCGGAGCTCTGCTGGGGGAGCAGTCCTTCGTAGGGCTGACCGGGGAGGTGTCGCTCGAGATCACGGCCGCGAGTCCGGGTTCGATCCGGGTGCTGCGCGGCGACCGGCGCCACGGAATCCGCGCCCGGCTCGATTCGAGCTGCCTGCCGGACCGGACACTGGGCCCCGGCCAGTCAGTAGTGGTCGTCGGCATGGAGTCGGGGATCGCAGCCGTGGTTCCAGTGGAGATGAAGCTGGTCGATGAGTGACGGCGCAGGGCCGAGCATCCCGATCCGCTGTCCCGGAAGCGTCCCGCGTCACGCTCCCCCGGCGAGACTTGGCTGGCATACAGGATAATACAAGATAAACATACAGGAACAATACAAGAGGAGGCGCATAGTGGATTTTCTCGCCGCACCCCTGACGATGGCCATTGTGATTCTGGTGGCGGTGATGGTGTTCGTCATCACCATCAAGAGCCTGATCGTGATCGTTCCTCCCAACCGCGCCGCCGTGCTCACGGGCCGCAACCGCACGTCCTCCGACGGTCAGCGGGTGGGCTATCGCTCCATCTCCGGCGGCCGCACGCTGCGGGTCCCCATCATCGAGACGGTGCAGCACATGAACCTCGAGACCATCCCCATCGAGGTCTCGGTCAACAACGCCTTTTCCAAGGGGAACATTCCCCTCAGCGTGGAGGCGATCGCCAACGTGAAGATCGCCTCGGAGCCGGAATGGGTCTTCAACAACGCCGTCGAGCGTCTTCTGGGGAAGACGGAGGAGGAGGTGCGCGAGTTGGCCCAGGACACGCTCACCGGCAACCTGCGCGGCGTGCTCGCCACCCTCACCCCCGAGGCCGTCAACGAGGACCGGCTCGGTTTCGCCAAGGCGCTGGCCGATGACGCCGGCGAGGACCTGGCTTCGCTCGGCTTCCACCTCGACGTCCTGAAGATCCAGAACGTCAGCGACGAGCGCGGCTACCTGGAGGCCATCGGGCGCGAGAAGTCGGCCGAGGCCATTCGGGCGGCCGAAATCGCGGAAGCCCAGGCTGAAGCGGACACACGTGAAGCGCGCGCCGAGGCCCGCCGCCGCGCCCAGGTGCGCGAGGCGGCGGCCTCCATCAAGGTGGCGGAGGCGCAGAACGAACTGCGCGTGCGCAAGGCCGAGCTCGACCGCGAGGGCGAGACCGCCGAGAAGATCGCGCGCGTCAAGGCGCAGGAGGCCGAGGTCGAGGCGGAGAAGATCCTGGAGATGAAGCGCGTCGAGCGCGAGGAGCAGCGGCTGCGCGCCGACGTGGTGGAGCCCGCCAAGGCCGAGAAGATGGCCGCCTTCGCCCGCGCCCAGGCGGAAGCGGCGCCGATTCTGGAGCGCGGAAAGGCCCAGGTGGAGGTGCTCAAGCGGCTCTACGCGGAGGTCCAGACCGGAGGGGATGCGGCGTTCGCCGTGTTCATGGCCGAGAAGCTGCCGGAGCTGCTGGAGATCGCGGTGGGGGCCGTGGAAGGGGTCGACATCGACCGCGTCGTGGTCATGGACGGGGGTCAGGGCGAGGGTGTTTCCAACGCGCTCAACCAGCGCGTCCGGGGCGCCTACGGGACGCTCGAGGGGCTGGCCTCGGTGCTCGGTCTCGACATCCAGCAGGTGCTGCGCCGAGCGGCGGGGGCGACGACCCCGGAGGCGGCCGGCGAACTCCCGCCGGGGTGATTCCCGGCAGGGATAATGGGGCTCTTCGGGGCGGCGGAGGCCGAAACGGCCGGCCGGCCCCTGTCGTAACGAGGTGTATTCGTGTAGCATCCCCTCGCATTCCCAAGGAGCCCGCGTCATGATCTGGAAGCTGATCACGAAGAAGGGAGGCGTCTTCGACAAGCCGCGCGTCCAGCGTCCGAAGAAGCCGAAGCCGCCCACCGCCGAGAAACCCGACAACCCATTCCGTCTTCCGAAGCCGCCCGCCCCGCCGGGGTACGAGTGGCGACGAAGGAAGAACCGCTGAGCGCTCTTGAAGAGGATCCTTCTGCTCCGCCACGCCAAGTCCGACTGGAAGGACTACACTCTTGCGGATTACGACCGGCCGCTGGCGCCACGCGGGCGCGCGGCCGCACCCCGCGTCGCGGCCTGGATCCGTGACCACGATCTCGTGCCCGATCGGGTGCTGTGCTCGGCCGCCCGCCGCACCGCGGAGACCTGGGAGCGCATGGTTCCGGAGCTGGGCGAGGTGCCGGTCGTGCACCGGCGGGCCCTCTACCACGCGTCGATGCAGGCGATCCTGAAGCAGCTGGTCAAACAGGACGACGAGGCGAACACGGTGGCGGTGGTCGGGCACAACCCGGGTATCGCCGAATTCGCGTGGCGCTATTCCGTTTTCGGCAACGAGAAGAAGATTGCGCGCATGCGGCGCAAGTATCCCACCGGCGCGCTGGCCGTGCTCTCGTTCAGGATCGACAGGTGGGCCGATCTCCCGGGAGCCAGCGGAACCCTCGAGCACTACGTTCGACCCAAGCAGCTCAAGTAGCGGCTGGTAGCCGACAAGCTGCCCGACCGCGCCCGCGTATCTCCGATATGGTGGCGGCTGCCGCCAACCTCAGGGCATCTGCAGCTCGTACACCTCCACGCGCTCTACGCCGAGATCGTCGGTGGATACGACAGTCACCCTTCCGTCGCCGATATGCTGGATGCGAAGGCTGGCGGGTGCCACCACCTGGCCCAGGAAGCGGCCGTCGGCGGCGAACACATCGCGAGCCACCGTCTCGGCACCCCTGATCGCGAAGCGGCGCGACCAGATCTCGCCGCCGCCGGCGATCACCAGCGAGTTCCACGCGGGGAGACGGTCGGGAAGGGGCATCTCCCGGTAGCGGCGCAGGGCTGCCTCCACCTGGGTGTCGTCCATGGGCTCGCGCCCACCTGTGGAGCCCCGAACCCATGCTTCGAGGTGCGCGTCGGTTCGCAGGGGCGGCTCTTCGGTGAGGCGCACGATGCGCTCGAGCGTGCCCGTGGGGTCGTAGGTGGAGAACTCGTAGGATCGGCCCGTGGTGACGGCCATGCGCCCTTCCGGCGAGGCGGTGGCGGCGGCAGCCGACGAGAAGGGCAACCGCAGGATCTGGATCGACAGATTGGTTCCGCTGCCCTGTGCCGAAGTCTGGGTAGCCTGACCAGGCACTGACGTGACCGTGTCGACCAGGGTGCCCTCCAGGTCGTGCCGGACCAGGTACTCGGATCTGCTTCCGGAAGGGTCCGAGATCGATTCGAGGGCCTCTTCCAGGCTGAAGGCTCCCTCCAGCGAGGGGAGGTTCAGGGATTCCACCCGGCTGAGGAAAAGGTCCGGCCCCGCCACGCGGATCGGGCGGATCACGGGCTGCTCGCCCGGGCCCCGGAAGGTGGCGGTGCCCACCAGCTCGCCGTCCGGACCGAAGCGGGTGATGCGGTCGAGCCGCTGGTCCGCCGCGACGATGGCGCCCCCCGCGGTGGGCCAGGCTCCCGCGAGCGCCCGGAATTCGCCCGGCCCCTCTCCGGGGCCCCCAATGGTTTGGAGGTGGACACCGCCCGCGTCGAAGATACGGATCTCATCCATCTGGCCGTCGGCGACGATCAGATTGCCCGCGCCGTCGACCGCGACCGAGGAAATGCGCCCGAAGAGCACTTCCGCGGGGCCGTCGATGGCGCCGATGGAGAGGACCGGTTCAGGGGCGATGGTAGCGTAGACGGCATCGCCGGAGGGGTTGGTGACGATGGCGACGCCCGCCGAGTCGGTGACCTGGGCTTCGGAGGGCGTGGACTGCGTGTCGTTGCCGCAAGCGGCCAGGAGTACCAGTACACCGCATGACCACGCGACGGCCTTGTGGCGGGGTCCTCTGAGGCAGGTCAATCGCTCTCGACTCATTCCTGGTGCCCTTGCTGTCCCACGAAGATCTTCGTAGACAACAGTAGCCGACAATCCGTCAGACGTCAACGGCTCTCAGGAGCCAGGGATGAGGTGCGCCTTCACTTCATCCGATCACCCGCGTCGACCATCTCGTCCTTCAGGAACCGCTCGAAGAAGTCCAGCATGTCCAGCAGCATCTGCCGCCGGTTGGCCTTGCCGCGGACGTAGTAGTTCTCGTTCGGGTAGGTCGCGTATTCGAACGGCTTGTAGTGGTTTTCGAGTGCGCGCGCGAAGATCTCGGACTGGTCCGAGCCGGGATAACGGCCCTCGCCGTGCACCAGGAAGATCGGCGTGGAGACCTTGTCGACTTCGTAGATCGCCGAGCTGTTGCGCCACACGTCCTGGCTCGTCTCGAAGGGCCCGAGTTCGTGCTCGAGGAGCTTGACGTGCCGCAGCTCGTTCTCGCTGCGATAGAAGTGTACCCAGTCCGAGTAGCCCGAGCCCGGGATGATCGCGCGAAAGGCGTCCGGAGCGAACGCCGCGGCGTACATGCCCATTATGCCGCCGTAGCTGGTTCCGGTCAGGCCGATCCGGTCGGGGTCGATCCCGGGCTGCGCCTTCAGGAAGTCGGCGCCCGCGAGCACGTCTTCGAGGTCGCAGTGGCCCCAGCAGCCGTTGTTCGCGTCGGCGAAGTCCTTCCCGTAGCCCGAGCTGCCGCGGATGTTGGGCAGCAGTACCGCGTATCCGCGCTGAGCGAAGAACTGCACGTGCTGCTGGAAGGTGTCGTTGAATTGCGAGGTGGGGCCGCCGTGAATCCACAGGATGCCGGGTGCGCGTTCGCCGGCGGGGACTCCCACCGGGCGGTACAGGTAGGCCGGGATCGAGTACCCGTCCGTGCTGGGGTAGTGGACCTTCTCCGGCAGGACCAGCCGGTTCGCAAGGTTGCCGGCGGGCATGGAGAAGGTGAGCTGGCGGCTCTCGCCGGTCTCGACGGACACCACATGCAGATCCTGCGGCGTGACCACGTCGGCCTTCAGGTAGGCGATCGCGCGGCTGTCGGGCGACCACGAGGGACTCGACGCCGCCCCGCCGTCGGGGGACACAAGCAGGCGGGGCTTGCCGCCGCCGGGCGAGACCACGCGCAGGTCGTGGTGACCGTTGTGGTTCTCGATGTAGGCGATCGAGCGTCCGTCGGGCGACCAGGCCGCGCTGCTCTGGTCGGCCTCGGCCGCCGCGACCGGACGGGGCTCGCCGCCCTCGACGGGGGCGAGCCAGTAGTTGATCCAGCCGCTGCGGTGCGAGCGGAACAGGACCTGGCCGCCATCGGGCGAGACCTGCGGATAGCCGAAGGTGCTGCCGGCGCCATAGTCGAAGAAGTCGCGGTCCTGAAGCACGGTGCGTGCGCCCGATCCGTCCGGAGCGACCTCGATGACGTCATGATCCTCCCAGGCTTCGTCGAGGCGCACGTAGAGGATGCGCCGGGAGTCCGGGGTCCAGGTGGGGAAGACCTCGTAGTTCTTCTCGCTGCTGATGCGCCGGACCCGGCGGGTGGCGACCTCGACCGTCCAGATGTCGTAATTGCCGTAGCGGTCGCCGGCGAAGGCGATCGAGCGCTCGTCGGGCGACCAGGTCATCGAGTTGATGCGTCCGCCCAGGTTGGTCAGCTGGACTTCGGTGCCGTCGCGGGTGGACCAGATCCAGATCTCCGGCGAGCCGCCCTTGTCCGACACGTACGAGATCCAGTTGCCCTGCGGTGACCAGCCGGGCATCTGGGAGGCCAGGAAGTGGCCCGAGCTGCCCATCTCGATGGGGACGCGGGTCGGGAATCCGCCGTCGGGCGAAAGCGTCACCAGTCCGCCGGAGAGCGAAGACCGGAAGAGGATCGACGTGCCGCCGGGCGACCAGGCGGGCGAGCCGGAGACGACCGACTCGATGGAAAGCAGTTGGTCGATGGTGAGGACGTCGGCCTCCTGGGCGCCAGCCTGAGCCGGGACGCCCGCGGCCGCCGCGGCCGCGAGGACGAGGACCGAAGTCAGGTTCGTGGCGGATTGCCGGCGGAGGGCCGCCTCCGCGTTCCGATAACGGGTCATGGCCTGCTCCTTGTGTCGGCTGCCCCGCCCATGCGCCCTACACGTGCGTCAGCCAGCCATAGGGATCTTCCGCCCGCTGCTTGACGATGTCCATGAAGCGCCGCTGGATCTGCAGCGTAACCTCGCCCGCCTTGCCGGACCCGACCGGGATGCGGTCGACGCTCGTGATGGGGGTCACCTCAGTGGCGGTCCCCGAGAAGAAGAGCTCGTCGCAGGTGTAGAGCGTTTCCCGCGCGACCAGCTGCTCGCTCGCCGGGATGCCCATGTCGCCCGCGAGCTTGAGCACCGTGTCGCGGGTGATGCCCTGGAGGGAGGTACCGTCGAGAATGGGCGTGATGAGCTGGCCGTCCACCACCAGGAAGAGGTTCTGTCCGCTTCCCTCGCTCACCAGCCCGTTGGGGCCGAGCGCGATGGCGTCCGCGTAGCCGTCGGCGTGCGCTTCCATCTTCATGAGCATGGCCGCGTTGTAGTGGCCGGCCGCCTTGGCTCGCATCGGGAAGGTGTTGGGTTCGGCGCGCTGCCAGGACGAGACCTTCACCCCGACGCCCTTCTCGAGAGCTCCCGCGCCCAGGTAGGTGTCCAGCGGCCAGCAGGCCACGTACGACTCGATGGGGCTCGCGCGGGGATCGAGCGCCGCGGCGCCGTATCCGCGTATCACCATGGGGCGGATGTAGCAGCTGCCCAGACCGTTCTTCGCCACCACGTCGACGCACGCCTGTCCGTACTCCGCCTGCGAGTACTCCGGCGCCATGCGATAGACGATGCAGGAGTTGTAGAGCCTGCGGATGTGCGCGCCGAGGCGGAAGATGGCCCGCCGCCCCTCCGCCTCGTAGCAGCGGATGCCCTCGAAGAGGGAGACGCCGAACTGCACGGCCAGCGAAAGCAGATGCACCTGGGCGTCCTGCCAGCGGATGAACTCTCCGTCCTTCCAGACGAATTCGGTTTCCTTTAGCTCAAGGGCCATCGGGGTTCTCGGTCTCGGGGATCAGGTCGGGGTCGTTGTCGTCATACCAGGGCGCGGATCCATCCCCCGTCCACGGGAATGGAGGTGCCGGTGATGTAACTCGCGCGCTCGGAAGCGAGAAAGGTAACCAACGCGGCGAATTCCGCAGGGTCGCCCACGCGTCCCGCGGGGATCTCGCTGGCCCAGCGGTCGAACGCGGCTTCCCGGTCGATGCCCTCGCGCGCGGCGATCTGGCCGGCCAGCCAGTCCAGGCGGGCGGTGCGCGTGTAGCCGGGCATCACGTTGTTCACGGTGACGCCGTCGCGCGCCACCTCGTTGGCCAGGGTGCGGGCGAAGCCGGTCACCGCGGCGCGCACGCTGTTGGAGAGGATGAGCCCGTCGACCGGCTGTTTCACCGCGATCGAGGTGACGTTGATGATCCGGCCCCAGCCGCGCTCGCGCATGCCCGGGAGGACGGCCCGGGTAAGGTTGAGGACGCTCTCGAGGTTCTGGGCGACTGCGGAGCGCCACGCGTCCGGGGTGTGCGCCTCGAAGGGGCCGGAGGGAGGGCCGCCGGTGTTGGTGACCAGGATATCGACCTGTCCGAAGGCCTCGGCGGCGGTGTCGGTGACGCGCCGCACGCCCTCCGGGTCGGTGAGGTCGGTGGCGACGGCGACGGGCCGGGAGCCGGTGTCGCGTGCGATGCGGTTGCGCGTGCGGTTCAGGTCGTCTTCGCCCCGGGCGCACATCACCAGCCGGGCCCCCTCGCGCGCGAACTCCTCCGCCACCGCGCGTCCCAGCCCGCGGCTTGAGGCCGCCACCAGCGCGACCTTGCCGGTCAGCCCGAGGTCCATGTCACCTCACGCGGCGGGGGGATTCATCGCAGGTACGCGTCGGTCCCGTCCAGCCAGTCCTGCCGGGGCGGGCAGAAGACATCCACGTCCAGGGTGTCCTCGAGCGCGACCGCCTTGTGCGGCACCCACGAGGGAATGTGCAGCACCTCTCCGGCGCGCACGATCACCTCCTCGCTCTCATCCTCCCCGATCCAGAAGTGCAGCGCGCCCTCGAGCTCGTAGGTGAGCTGCTCGTTGTCGTGCGAGTGCAGCGGCACAACGGAGCCCTTGTCGAGATAGATGTGCGCGAGCATCATGCGCTCGCCCGTCACCAGGCGCCGCCCAAGTCCTTTCTTGACCGGTTCGATCGGCATGTCGTCCCAGCGGAAGTGGCGTACGCTCTGTTTGGAGCTCATTGGGTTCCTCGGCAGTGGGTTGAATGGACGCTGTAGTGGACCGGATCACGACCGGCACATGGGCCGGGCGAACCCTCTCAATACCGTAACCGCGGGACTTCGGCAAGTAGCGGAGGTCGATGGTTCCGAGGGTGGTGCACGGTCCGTCGGCCCGGAGGGCCTCAGCGCCCTCACCGCAGGTAGGTGTCGGTGCCGTCCAGCCAGTCCTGGCGCGGTGGGCAGAAGACATCCGTCACAAGCGTGTCCTCGAGCGCGAGCGCGCTGTGCGGCAGTCCGGACGGGATGTAGAGCACTTCGCCGGTGCGAACGATCACCTCCTCGCCCTCGTCATCGCCGAGCCGGAGCCTGAGCGCGCCATCCAGCACATGGGCGATCTGCTCGTTGTCGTGCTCGTGCAGCGGGACGACGGTGCCCCTGACCATGTACCAGTGCGCGAGCATCATGCGCTCGCCGGTCACCACGCGCCTTCCCAAACCTTCCTTCACCTCTTCCATTGGCATATCGTCCCAGCGGAAGTGACGGGCGCGCCGTTCGGGGCTCATTGGTTCTCCTGGTGATGGCTCGGGACTGCCGGCGAATTCTCCGGACGAACCACCTCAATACCGCAGCCGCCCGCATCCGGCAAGTGGCGCGCACTGCCCCGATGCGGAGAGGAGGCAAAGTGACCGACGCGAATTCGGAGGCCCGCGAGTCGCGGCGGCGGCGACCGTGGCTGCTGGCGCTCGTGGCGGTGGCGGTGGTTGTGCTGCTGGTGTTTGCGGGAAGGCAGCTGGCCGGGGTCATCCCCGCGCTCGCGGAGCGCATCGAGGAGATGGGGGTGTGGGGTCCTGTGGTCTTCGTGTGCGCCTACGCGGCTGCGACCGTGGCCTTCGCGCCGGGCTCGATTCTGACCTTGGCCGCGGGGGCCGTCTTCGGCATCGCCCGCGGAACCGTGATCGTCTTCGTGGGGGCGACGACGGGCGCCGCGCTCGCCTTTCTGGTGTCGCGCTACCTCGCCCGGTCCGCCATCGAGAGCAAGGTGGCCGACTATCCGCGTTTCGCCGCCATCGACCGCGCCATCGGCGAACAGGGGCGCAAGATCGTCTTCCTCCTGAGGCTTTCGCCGGTCTTTCCCTTCAACCTGCTCAACTATGCCCTGGGCCTGACCAGGGTGCGCTTCGTGGACTACCTGATCGCATCGCTGGGGATGATTCCCGGCACGCTCCTCTACGTGTACTACGGCCAGGTCATCGGCGACGTGGCGGCGCTGGCGAGCGGGGTGGAGGTGGCGCGGGGCGCGGGCTACTACACGGTGCTCGGGGTGGGGCTGGCGGCGACCATCGTGGTCACCACCGTGGTCACGCGCATCGCCCGACGCGCGCTGAAGGATATCACGGGGGACTAACCCCACGGGACCAGAAATGGAGCGATAGATCGTGTCGGCAGACAGAGTCGTGATCCTACCCGACGACGTGCACAACCGCGAGCTGGTGAGCCATGTGCACCCGTCCGACTGGCGCAACCCCGAACCCCGCGACCGCTACCACCTGGTGGTGGTCGGGGCGGGGACGGGGGGGCTGGTGAGCGCCGCCATCGGCGCAGGGCTGGGCGCGAAGGTCGCCATGGTGGAGCGCCACCTCATGGGCGGCGACTGCCTCAACTTCGGGTGCGTTCCCTCAAAGGCGGTGATCAGCTCGGCCCGGCGGGTGCACGCGGCGAGCGCGGCTTCCGCCAACGGCCGTCCCGGATCAGCGGCTGACGAGGGGACGGATCAGGGATCGGCGAGCGAGTTCACCGCCGCGATGGAGCGCATGCGGCGGTTGCGCGCCCGCATCAGCCCGATCGACGGGGCATCGCGGTTCGCCGGGCTGGGGGTGGACGTCTTCCTCGGCCACGGCGAGTTCGTGGGCCCCGACCGGCTGCGCGTCAACGGGGACGAACTGCACTTCCGCCGCGCGGTCATCGCGACCGGCGCCCGCGCGGCGCTCCTCCCTGTGCCGGGACTCGAAGGCCCGAACATCTACACCAACGAGACCATCTTCTCGCTCACCGAGCTGCCGCCGCGCGTGATCGTGATCGGCGCCGGTCCCATCGGGGTGGAACTCTCGCAGACCTTCGCGCGCTTCGGCAGCGAGGTCACCGTCGTGCACGCGGACCCGCATCCGCTGCCGCGCGACGACCGGGACGCGGCCGCCATCGTGACCCGCGCCATCGAGGCCGACGGCGTGCGTGTTCTGAATTCGGCGGCCGTGCTCAGGGCACGCCGCGAGGGCGGCGCCACCGTGCTGGAGGTGGAGCACGGCGGCCAGCAGGAGGAACTCGCAGCCGAGGCGGTGCTGGTGGCCGCCGGCCGCGCGCCCAACGTCGACGGGATGGGCCTCAAGGCCGCGGGGGTGGCCTACGACCGCACCGGCATCCAGGTCGACGACCAGTTGCGCACGACGGCGAAGGGCATCTACGCGGTGGGCGATGTGGCGTCGAAGCACCAGTTCACCCATGCCGCCGACCACCAGGCACGCATCGCCGTGCAGAACGCGCTCTTCTTCGGCCGCGGCCGTGCGAGCCGCCTGGTGATCCCCTGGGCGACCTACACGGACCCGGAGGTCGCCCACGTCGGCCTCCATCGAGACGAGGCCATCGCGGCGCGCCACGACGTCGAGACCATCACCATCCACTTCGACGACATCGACCGCGCCATCCTCGAAGGCGAGGAAGACGGCTTCTTCCGCGTCCATCTGAAGAAGGGCAGCGACCGCATCCTGGGTGCGACGCTGGTGTGCGCGCAGGCGGGAGACATGATCGGCGAGGTCACGCTGGCGATGACGGCGGGCCTCGGCTTGAGCAAGCTCGGGAGCACCATCCACCCCTATCCCACGCGCAGCGACGTCTTTGCGCGCGCGGCGAATGCCTGGCGCAAGCAGAAGCTCACGCCCACCGCCCAGAAGGTGTTCCGGGCCTTCTTCCGGGTGTTCAAGTAGGGCGACCATGACCAGGACGCCCTCTCCCGGCGGCGCGGCCTCCGTGCGCGTTTCCGCCCCCGCCACCATCGGCAACATCGCGTGCGGGTTCGATGTCTTCGGCATGGCCGTCAAGAGCCCCTCCGATGTCGTGGTGGCGCGCGCAACGCGGGAGCCGGGAGTCATCATCGAGCGCATCACGGGCGACGAGGGACGCATTCCGGTGGACCCGGCCCGCAACAGTGCCGGGGCGGCCGCGCGCGCGGTGCTGGGGTTGGCACGAGCCGGCGCAACGGCCGAGGCCATGGCCTCGGACTCCGGGAATGCCGCAGCCGGAGTCGCCATCGAGCTTCACAAGGGCATTCCGCTCGCCGGAGGCATGGGCGGCAGCGCCTCCAGCGCGGTGGCCGGAGCGGTGGCGGCGGACCGGGCAATCGGGGCTGGCCTTTCCCGCGCGCAGCTGCTCCAGTGTGCGCTCGCCGGCGAGCTGGCGGGTTCCGGATCGCCTGCCGCCGACAACGTCGCGCCCGCCCTCCATGGCGGCATCGTGCTGGTCCTGCCCGGAAGGTCGCTGCAGGTCGTGGAGCTTCCCGTGCCTGCGGAGCTCTGGACGGTCCTGGTCCGCCCCCACCTGGAAATCCGCACCCGGGACGCGCGCCGCGTGCTGGGCGAACACGTGCCGCTCAAGGCCGCGGTCACGCAGTGGGCCAACACGGCGGCCTTCACCGCCGGGCTCTACGCCTCCGACTGGGACCTTCTCTCTCGCTCGATCAGGGATGTCGTGGCGGAGCCGCTGCGCGCCGGACGCGTCCCGGGTTTCGCCCGGGCCAGGGAAGTGGCGCTGGCTCGCGGCGCCCTCGGCTTCTCCCTGTCCGGGTCCGGTCCCTCGGTCTTCGCGCTGTGTCGGGGCGGCGAGGCGGCCGAACGCGTCGCCGAGGGCATCCGCCGGGCCTTTGGCGAGACCGCGGCGCTTGATTGCGAAGCCTGGGCCTCTCCCGTCAACCGGCATGGGGTGCGCGTCGAGGACCTCGAAGCGGAGGGAGATTGAAGCTCGTCAGCACGTCGGGCCAGGCCGCGCCCGTCTCCTTCGGCGAAGCGCTGTTCCGGGGACTCGCCCCCGACGGCGGACTCTTCATGCCGGAGAGGCTCTCGCCCCTCTCCGCGGGCGAGATCGATGGGCTGAGGGGCGCTGGCGCGATCCGTTGCGGGCTCGCCGTGGCGCGTCATCTTCTCGGCGATGAACTGGAGGATGAAGTGCTGGAGTCCGCCGTGCGCGAGGCGCTCGGGTTTCCGTTGCCGCTGGTTCCGCTGGGCGCGCGCACGCATGTGCTGGAGCTGTTCCACGGCCCGACGCTGGCTTTCAAGGATGTGGGCGCGCGCTTCATGGGCTGTCTGATGTCGAGATTGCAGCGCTCCGGGCCTCCCCTGACGGTCATGGTGGCGACCTCGGGCGACACGGGCGGGGCGGTCGCGCACGCCTTTCTGGGTCTGCCACGGACGCGCGTGGTGGTGCTGTTCCCGGAAGGACAGGTGAGCGAGCGCCAGCAGCGGCAGTTCACGACGCTGGGCGACCAGGTGCTCGCCGTCGCGGTGGCGGGCGCGTTCGATGACTGCCAGCGGCTCGTCAAGGCGATGTTCCGCGATCCGGGTGCCCGGGAGGCCCTCGCGCTGACCTCCGCGAACTCGATCAATATCGGACGCCTGCTGCCGCAGATCTTCTATTACTTCCTCGCGTGGGCGCAGCTGCACCGGCAGGAGCCGCTGCTCTTCTCGGTGCCGTCGGGCAACTTCGGCAACCTCGCGGCCGGCCTCATGGCCCGCGAACTGGGCCTGCCGGCGGCAGCGTTCGTCACGGCCACCAACGCCAACGATATCGTCCCGGAGTATCTGCGTACCGGCCGCTACGAGCCGCGGGCGTCGGTCCGCACGCTATCCAGCGCGATGGATGTCGGGTCGCCGTCGAACCTGGCGCGCATCCTCGCCCTGTTCGATGGGGATCCGGCCCGCCTGCGAAGGCGTCTGTCGGGCTCGGCATGGAGCGACGCCGAAACGCGGAAAGCGATGAGACGGGTCTTCGACGAGCATGGCTACATCCTGGACCCGCATACCGCGGTCGGGTGGCTGGCGTTGGAGCGGGTCCTCGCCGAAAGGCCCGACGCCCACGGCGTCGTGCTGGCCACGGCCCATCCGGCCAAGTTCGGGGACATCGTGGGGGAGGCCATCGGGCGGCCGGTGCCCGTGCCGGCGCAACTGGCGGCGGGAGAGACGAAGCCCTCGCGCTTCACCCGGATTCCTCCCAGCTTGGGGGAGTTGCAGCGCGTTGTAATGAACTGGGCGGGTCGGTAGCGGAGGGCATCGCCGATGAACAAGAAAAGAATCATCACGCTCGCCGTACTGTTCTACCTCTTTGTCGGTCTGAGCGGCCTCTTCCGTTTCCCTGCGGCCTTCGGGTACAGCCGGACGATCACGACATACTACGATCCCGGCGAGGCTCGCGAGCGGACGGAGGTGATCCGGTGCCGCGGGCTCCCGGTCATCGTCAGCTACTGCTCGGGGACCATCGAAGCGCCCCGCGACGAGGTTCCGCCTACCCCGAGAACGTCCAGACTATGACGGTGAGTTCCGGCGCACGACCGCGTACACGATCCACGCCGGAACGCTGAGCACGCCGGCGTAGATCGCGATCGCGACCGGCCCGAGCAGACCGGCGAAGAGCGCCGCGAACGAGGTGATGGGCGCGAGGATCGCGAAGGTTTTCCAGGCCGCGCGCGTGGATCCTGTCCGCCAGATCCCCCGGAAGGCCAGCGCGAGCGGCAGGCCGCACGGGGCCGTGACCGCAAGCGACATCAGCGCCACGGGGAGCATGAACAGTGTCTCGGGGGTGAGCGGGGGGGCCACTCCGCGGACGAGCGACACTGCTACGATCCCCGCGGGCAGCCACGCGAGGGACAGCAGCCAGAACTTTCCTGCCGAACCGAACGGCTGGTCGGTCATGATGGTCTCCGGTCGGGTTGCGCGAGGGCGGGATCGGATGTCGCCGGGGCGATCGGGTTGAGCCCGCAACCTCCGCGGTTGCCCGGTCTCAGTCCTGCCAGGCCGTCCACGGCGCTCGCGACCGCAGGACGCGAATGCCCTCGTCCACCACCGTCTGCGCGAAGACGACCCGGTCCGCCGAGTCGACGAGCATGGCCGGGAAGCCGCTCGCGCGAGCGTTGGAGGAGGCTGCTACCAGGCGGGCGCGTCCCAGGTTCCCGTCCGCGGTGATGATGCGCGCGAACAGGCGCTCGTCCTCCAGCCAGGCGACCAGCGCCGTTCCCGGCTCGGGCATCACGGTCGCGACGCGCCCCACCGGGTTGCCCAGGTCGATGGTGACCGGCGGGCCGAAGGTCGCGCCCGCGTCGCTGGAGAAGGCCGCCCGCACCCGGGGCGTGTTGCCGGCGCCGGTGAACCACGCGACTACGACCTCATCGCCCGCGGCCGCAACGGAAGGCCCGTTCACCGGGCAGCCCGGGATCACCCAGCCGTCGTCGTGCACGGGGACGCCGCCCGTCCACTTGCCGTCCACGAAGCGGCCCACGGAGATGTCGCGCACCTCCTCCTCGGTGCGGTCGCGGTAGACGACCACCGGCCCTTCGGAGGTCATCGCCGCGTCGGTCTGGCAGCAGTCGCAGATGCGGTCGTCCAGTTCGACCTCGGCGGTCGTGGTCCCGTCCGCGCCGGCCGTGCGGTACCGCAGCGTCATGCGGGGATTGGCCGCCCGCGAACCGTCGGCCTCGAAGAAGCGCCGGCCGTCCAGCCAGACCATCCCCGCCTCGCCGTGCCCCAGCCCGAACACCGACACGAAGCCGTGCTCTGAGGGCGTGCCGTCCTCGTGCGGCGTCCACGGCGCGCTCCAGGAGTGCCCGCCGTCCTCGGAGAAGGAGACCCGCACCCCATAGTCGTAGGTGGCCGGGCCGCCCCGCTGGAGCCAGTGCGCGGCCAGCCGCCCGTCTCCCACGGGCCACACCACCGGGAAGTCCGCCCAGTTCACGAAGAAGGTCGCGCCCCCGCCCGAGCGGGTCACCTCATACGGCTTGCCCAGGATGCCGTCCTCATAAGGCGCTCCCTTCAGCGCCCACACTTCCTCGCCCTCCACCGTGTGCGGCTCGA
The DNA here is from genome assembly GCA_022823365.1 of Gemmatimonadota bacterium. Classification (GTDB taxonomy): domain Bacteria; phylum Gemmatimonadota; class Gemmatimonadetes; order Longimicrobiales; family Gaopeijiaceae; genus BD2-11. The sequence goes on along the minus strand of JAJDXG010000019.1, from coordinate 68,213 downwards.
GCCAGCTCAGCACGACCGCTTCGCCGTGGCGTTCGAGGGACGGGAAGCGGGCTCCGTGCGCCGTGGCTACGACCACTTCCTCCAGGGCGAGCTCGGTGACGTCGGATGCAGGCGCTGCACACGCCGCCAGGATGAGGCAGCCGAGTGCAACGGACCGGTAACGGCAGCTCGTCCGCCGTTCTGAGTGAGGAACCGCAGTATACATGCTGGACTCGATGCCGGGGGGTGCGGTGTGCGTACGTTCCACGGACAAGATGCCGGGGTTGTCCGGATGTCGAAAGGGATTCCGCATGCGGCCGCTCATCAGACCGGACGACGTGCGGTCGCCGGAGCTGCGGCAGCGTCTCCGACCTGTTGCAAGTGGGACATGAGCAGCGGAGTATTACAGGAGTATTACAAAGGTGGCTGCCGGGCGGGAACCCTGCTCGCCCCATCCCGCCCCCGCAGGAGGATGACCGCATGACCCGTCCCATTCGTAGCCCCATTCCGATTGCGGCCACTTTCGTTCTGATCCTCGGCGCCTGTGCCGAGACAGCCGAACAGGCCCCCGCCATGGATCCCGCGACCAGCGAAGTCGCCGATGGCGTCTTCTGGTACAACGCGGGCACGCACAACGCGTTCTTCGTGGACACCGACGACGGTGTGGTGGCGGTTGACCCCATCTCGATGGAAGCGGCGGCCGGCCTCGCGGGCGCCATCCGCGGCGCGGTCCCGGACAAGCCGCTCGCGGCCATCGTCTACAGCCACAGCGACGCCGACCACGCCACCGGGGCGCCCGCGCTCCTGGCCGAGTTTGGCGACGACGTCCCGATCATCGCCCAGGAGAACGCGCTGCCCATCATCCTGGAGCGCGGCGACCCCGATCTGCCGCCCCCGGACCTGACCTTCTCCGACGAGATGACGCTCCGCTTCGGCGGCCGTGCCATCGAACTCCACTATCTGGGGCGGAGCCACAGCGACAACCTGATCGTGACGTTTCTCCCCGAGGAGCGCATCGCCTTCGCGGTGGACTTCGTCAGCAACGACCGAGTCGGGTTCCGTGACCTTCCCGGCTGGTATTTCGACGAGTTCTACGTGGCGCTGGATCTGCTCATGGAGATTCCCTTCGAGACCATGGTCTTCGGGCACGGTGACGTCGGGGACCGGGGCACGATCGAGCGCCAGCTCGTCTACTACGCGGACCTGCGCGACGCCGTCCAGGCAGCGCTCGACGAGGGCCTGTCCGAAGAAGAGGCCATGGCCCAGGTGCGGCTGGACGACTACGCCCACTGGGGCCAGTACGAGGAGTGGTTCCCGCTGAACGTGGGTGCGGTCTACCGTTGGCTGGCTTCGAGCTGAACCCCCCTACACCCGCACCGCGAGCCCGTCGTGGAGGGCGGTGCGGTAGGCCTTGAGGGCGGGCACGAAGCCCATCAGGAATCCGGCCGTCACCACGGCGCCGAGGAAGAGCAATTCGATCGAGCCGGGTGGCCGGATCGGGATGAAGAGCCCCACCTGCGCCTCGACGATGGGCTGCCCGGCTGAGAGCAGCACGTATACCAGCGCCAGTCCGCCAATCGCCCCCGCCGCGGCCAGGCACACCGACTCGAGCACCAGCAGCGAGACAATCCGGTTGGGTCCGGCCCCGACGGCGCGCAGGATCGCCATCTCGCGCCTGCGCTCGTTGAGCGACGTGTAGAGCGACACCAGCATGCCCAGCAGTCCCACCAGCACCACGAAGATCGTCACTACCCGGAGCCCGGTCTCGGCGTAGCCGATCCCCTGCCACATCTCGTTCAGGGCCAAACCGGGGATGACCGCCATCATCGGCTCGCCCTCATAGTCGTTGACCTCGCGCTGCAGCCGGAGCACGTCCCTCCGGTTCGTCGCCCCCACGAAGAACGATGTCACCTGGGTGATCTCGATCTCACCCATCGCAAGCACTGCCTCGCGCGTTTGCTCCTCGCCCGGCATGGGCGGCGCGCCGTCCTCCCATCCGAAGTGGATGGCCTCGATGCCCTCGAGGGTGACGTAGACCGCGCGGTCGACCGGGGTGAAGGTCTTGTCGAGGATGCCCACTACCGTAAACGGCATCTGGTCGTGGTTCAGGAAGCCCACCTCGCCGATCCCGTGGGTCACCGCGACCTCGTCGCCGAGCCCGTAGCCCAGTTCGCTCGCCACATCCGCGCCCAGGGTTACGTCGAAAACCCCCGAGCCGGGCCGGCCTTCGGCCAGCGCGATAGCCTGCCCCCCTCGATACCGGTAGTGCCGGTAGAAGTCCTCGTTGGTGCCGATGACGCGGAATCCCCTGTGGCTGTCCCCCAGGCCGTAGGGAATGGTCCACTCGACGGCGGGATGTTCGGCCCACTCGCGGTAGGTGTCCCAGGTCAGATTGTTGGTCGGCGACCCCATGCCGAAGACCGAGTACAGCAGCAACTGGATGGTGCCGCCCTTGGCGCCCACGATCAGGTCGGTCTGGGAGATGGTGTTCGAGAAGCTTTCGCGCATTCCCACGCGCACGTTCTCGACGCCGATCAGGAGGGCGACGCTGAGCGCGATGGAGCCCACCGTGAGCGACGTGCTGAAGGCGCGGTTGCGGAGCGACTTGAGTGCGAGGTCGAAAACCAGCATCAGAGCACCGCCTTGTTGACGTCGGGGAGGGAGATCCTGCGGGAGAACATGCCCTCCAGCGTGCGGTCGTGGCTCACGAACACCAGCGTGGCGCCGGCGCGCTCGCACTCCTGGAAGAGCAGCTCGAGGAAGGCCTCGCGGCGGTCGAAATCCAGGGAGGAGGTAGGTTCGTCGGCGACGATGAGCTCCGGGGCGCCGATCAGCGCCCGGCAGGCGGCCACGCGCTGCTGCTGGCCCACCGAGAGCTCCGTCACCGGTTTCTTCAGCAGATCGCCGATCTGGAGATGATCGGCCAGCAGCGCGGCGGTCTCCTTCACCCCCGCGCCGTCCAGCCGGGCTCGGCGTGCAGGGTCCATGCGCGCGGGGAGCGCGATGTTGTCGAGCACCGACAGGTAGGGGATGAGGTTGAACATCTGGAAGACATAGCCGATGTGCTGCGCCCGGAAGGCGTCGCGCTGTGCGCTTGAGAGCGAGGCGAGATCCTCGCCCAGCACCGTGACCTCGCCCTCGTTCGCTTCCAGGACCCCCGCCAGCACCCCGAGCAGCGTGGTCTTGCCACTGCCGCTGGGGCCGAACAGGAATGCGCGCTCGCCGCGTTCAAGAGTCAGCTCGGGGATATCCAGCACCCAGGGACCTCCGCCGTAGCGAAAGCGCAGGCGCCGGATGTCGATCGCGAGGCTCATCTATTGGGGTCTCCCTGCGAACGTCGCCTCACAAAAAACGCGCCCTCGACTCAGGCGAGGGCGCGCTCGATGCAAGCAGCCGGCCGCATCGCGGATCAGGAACCGTACGGATAGACCCGCTGGCCGGTGATGGTGAAGCCGACGTAGCCGTACACGCTCTGGGTCATCTCGATCTCCAGGACGCCCTCGACCCACACCGGGTTCCACCCGTCCATCGTGGCCCGTTTTCCTGCGTCCATCTGAATATAGACGAGCTGGTTGGGCGGCGGAGGCGGCGTGTGGATGCAGGCGCCGACGTAGGGCACGAGCAGGAATTCCGTCGCGGAAGACGCCCAGTCCTCGAGCGGCACCGTGAACCCGGGAATCTTGACGAGCTTGCCGGCAAGAGCGGCCAATTCCTCACCCGTCTCGCCGGTGCGGTAGTTGAGGCTGGCCAGAAGGCGCCAGCCCACCTCGGTGGGATCGTCGGCGGAAACGACGGAGGCTGCATCGACCGGGGGTTCCGTTACGGCCTCCGGCAGGCCGCCCGCGCCGGTAAGGGGCACCACAAACAGCATGGCGGCGGCGGCGGAGAGAAGTCTGCGGCTGGCGTCGATCATCGGAAAACTCCGTTTGTGGGCGTCCTCAATGCGATCCCGGGGTGTCCTGCCGGTCTTCCTGGGAAACCGGCCGCGAGAGCGTCGGATACGTGATCCCCAACTGCTCAAGATACGTCTCGAAGCGGGTTTCGTCGTAGTAGAACTGCTCGAGGAGCGGACGATACGCGTCCATGATCTCCTTGTTGAGATCGATGGGCGGCGGGTCGTCGGGGCCGATGAAGGGAATATACTCCACGGCCGCGGTCTGTTCCTCCCGGAAGTAGGTCCACGCCTCGTCGACCAGCTCCGGCTGAGCGAAGAGCTGGAGCGCCGTGCGGGCCATCACCCGCGCACCGGCGACCGCGCCCTTGTGCGCGATCGGGGTGGCCATCGCCATGGCGCTCGACCAGTGGTGACCCGGAAGCCCCGGCACGTTGGACGGGAAGCGCAGGGTCACCGTGGGCACGTTCCACGAGATGTCGCCGATATCGTCGGATCCGCCACTCCGGCGCGGCCCCGGCTCACCCAGGGGCGACAGGGTGATCGGCATCCCCGACGGGACGCTTCCCACCGATTCCTGCACCGCGCTCGCGAAATCGTGGTCGTGGTCGGTCCACTCCGGAAGCCCGACATCTTCGATGTGTTCGTACATCGTCTCGGCGACCACCCTGTTGAAGTGCCGCGGCCAGGCAGCTCCGATGATCCGGTACGACATCTCGGTGTCGGTCATCAGGGCGGCGCCCTCGGCGATGCGGATGGCGGTGTCGAAGTTGCGCCTGATGTCCTCGTAGTCCATCTCGCGGATGAAATACCATACCGAAGCGCTTGGCGGCACGACGTTCGGCTGGTCGCCGCCGTCGCTGATCACGTAGTGGGAGCGCTGGTCGGGCCGCAGGTGCTCGCGCCGGAAGTTCCAGGCGACGTTCATCAGCTCGACCGCGTCGAGTGCGCTGCGGCCCCGCCAGGGCGCGCCGGCGCCGTGCGCGGCCTCGCCCGCGAAGGTGAACTCCACGGAGACCAGCCCGGTGCCGCTCCCCTGGCCCCAGCTCACCGACAGGTTGCTGCTCACGTGCGTGAAGAGGGTGATGTCGATGTCCTGGAGATAGCCGTCGCGCACGTACCAGGCCTTCGAGCCCAACTGCTCCTCGGCGACGCCGGGCCATAGCACGAGCGTGCCCTCGATGCCCTCGGCCTCCATGACCTCCTTGAGCGCGAGCGCCGCCACCACGTTCACGGCCTGTCCCGAGTTGTGGCCCTCGCCGTGGCCGGGGGCGCCCGGAATCAGGGGGTCGTGATAGGCGACCCCGGGCTTCTGGTTGGCCTTGGGGATGCCGTCGATGTCGGACCCGAAGGAAATGACCGGCCTGCCGCTTCCCCAGCGCGCGAACCAGCCGGTGGGAATGCCCGAGGGTGCGTGCTCGATGGTGAACCCGTTCTCCTCGAGGATCCCCGTAATGTAGGCCGAGGTCTCGATCTCCTGCTGCCCCAGCTCGGAGAAGGAGAAGATCTTGTCCACCATGACCTGGGCCAGCTTGGCGCGTTCGAGTACGCCCTCTTCGACACGGGCCACGAGAGGCTCAAGCTCATCGTCGGAGAGGCCCTGCGCGGCCGACAGGACGGTGGGAGTGATTACCAGGGCGGCCAGCATCGCTGTGATCGTTCGTTTGACCATTGACCCACCGCAAGAAGGGAGACCGGAGACGAAAGACCCCGCAACATAAGTGCTGGCCGCCCGAGTCGGAAAGGTGCGCGACGACTCGGGCGCGGGGCGGGATGGGCCTGCGCCGCGGAGAGCGGAATCCGGGCCCCGCGCGCTGGCGGTGACGGGGTCTATCCCGCGAACAGCTCCCGGAGCCGGACGCTCATCCGGAAGCGGCGTTCGATGATTCCCTGCCATCCCTCGGGCCGGGCGTCGAACAGGTTGTCGACGCCGGCGAGCAGCTCGAGGTTGTCCGCGATGGGGAGGGTCGCCTGCAGGTCCACCGCGGTGAATCGCTCCTGGGTCCCCAGCGGAACCGAGGTTCCGTCGGGCTGGGTCAGGATGATGGGGGCGCTCCCGGTGAAGTGGGCGGTCGCATCCAGGCGGAGGCCCGGGAACTCCTCCGCGGTCCAGCTGGCGCGGGCTCGCGCGGAGTGTCTGGCGCGCCGATCGAGCCGCCCGCCGGACCCCGTGCGCGCGTCGAGGTACGCGTAGCCCGCGGAGAGCTCGCCGTCTCCCGCGAGCGCGTGCAGCGAGAGCTCGAAGCCCTGGGTGACGGCGTCGGCCAGGTTGCGCGGGGAGTAGACGAGCAGGCCGCTCGGCGCGTTGCCGATGAACCCGAGCTCGACGAGGTTCCGGATGCGGTTGCTGTAGACTTCGGCGTCGACCAGCAGCCGCCCGCCCGCCCGCCACTCCGCGCCGGCCGATACGTTCCAGGAGCGCTCGGGTTGAAGGTCGGGATGGCCCTGGACGGTGACGCCCGCCGCCAGGTTGACGTACCTCCAGCCCAGCTCCTTGAAGGACGGCGCGCGGAAGCCCTGGGCGACGGCGGCGCGAAGGCGCAGGCTCTCCCCGAAGGCGCGGGTCAGCCCCAGCGAGGGCGCCAGGTTCGACCCCCAGCGGCTGTTGCGGGTGAGGCGCGCGCCGCCGCTCACCACCGTGGCGCCCAGTCGCCAGGCGTCCTGCACGAAAACGGCGAGCTGGTCGTCCGAGGCCCGCTCCTCGACCAGCTTGTCGGGCGACCGGATGGAGCGCACCGCGGCCTCGATGCCAACGTCGAAGTCGTGATCGCCCCGGCTGCCCGAGTAGCCCGCGGTACCCTTGGCGAGCCTCTCCCACTGGGCGTTGGAGCGGTCGCCGGCGATGGGGGCGTCGCCGCGCGCGCTCCGGTAGAGATGCTCGTAGTTCTGGGCGAATACGGTTGCGTTCCATTCCCCGAGGCCGGCCCGGCGCCGGGTTTCCAGCCAGCCCGAGACGCCGCGGTTGTCGTTGAACCCGGAGAACCCGCCCCCGACCGGCCATCGCTGGCGCTCGCGCAGGAAGGTGAGGCCGGCGCGCAGCTCCCAGTCGTCGGTCACGGCGAAGCGCAGGCGGGAACGGCCGTCCCATACGCGCGCGAAGGCGTCCTGGCCGCCGCTGATGAGTCCCGGAACCTGGTTCTCCTGGCGCCATCCTCCGGTGATGCTGTACTGGAGGCGGCCTCCTCCGCTCGCGGTCGCCTCCGCCTCCTGCCGGCCCGCGCCTCCCGACAGCGCGCGTGCGTCCACGCGAAAGCCGGTCGCGGGCAGCCGGGTGATGACGTTCACCACGCCTCCCAGGGCGTCGGAACCATAGAGAGACGAGAGCGGACCCTTCACGATCTCTACCCGCTCGCTGCCGGCGAGCGACATGCGGCTCAGGTCGCGGTTCTCGATGAGGGTTCCGGTGACCGGCTGCCCGTCCAGGAGCACGAGCACGCGTGCGCCGCCGATGCCGCGGATCAGGAGGTTCGACCCGGTCGGGGCGTTCCCGGTTACCTGCACGCCGGGCAGCTCCTCCAGAAGTCGGTCCGCGGATGGCGCCCCGGCTGCGGCGATCTCCGCCGCCTCGATGGTCTCCACCGGCAGGGCGATCTCCGACCGGCGCCGCGCGCGCACGCTGGCCGTCACCACCACCTCGTCCAGCGCCAGCGGATCGCGCGCAAGTTCGAGGCGCCAATCCGCCGCGGCCGCTTCCGCCCACGTGAGTGTGCGGGCGACATATCCGAGGGCCGTCAACTCGACCCTGCCCCCGGGACCCCAGGATTCGGGCAGCGCAAAGGCTCCGAGCGAGTTGGTGGTCAACGGCATCAGGCTGTCGCCGCCGGGCCCCCGCGCCCCGCCCGGCGGAATCCACATCAGGCCCGCACCGGCGATGCCCGCGCCCGACGCCTGGTCTACGACCTGGCCCAGGGGAAACTCCTGCGACGCGGGCGGGAATGCCCGAAGGTCGAATGGCACCAGAGCGCGCAGGCCCGAAGCCGCCAGGAGGGCTGCGAGTCCGAAGGCCGCGATCGATCCCGCGCGCGCGGCCCCGTTCATCGGAGTCGCTGGAACCTCACGGACGGGAATCCCGACGCTCCCGTGGCGCTGTAGTAGTCGTGGACCTGCACCTTGTAGACGTCCTGGTCCACCCTCACCAGAAAGACGTTGTAGGTCGGCCAAAGGCGGTTGTTGTTCTGGATTCCGTACCAGAAGATCCCGCCGGCGTCGATGACGCTGGCCGGAAAGGCGCCGGCGATCACGGCCAGGAAGTCCGCATACTCGGGGGCGTCGTCGGCGCGCGTCTGCGTGGTGAAATCCTGCGCGGCGTCGAGGGGGAAAGTCCCGGCCCCGCAGTCGCCGTTCACCAGTACGCCGAACTCGGGCGACACGCCGACATCCCAATCGCAGCTCCCCGGCTGCGGCCGCTCGGCACCCGCGAAACCGACGTACGCCGGACCGCGCGTGAGGTCGACGCCCAGGATGCCTGCCTCGCCCAGGGCGCCGCCCGGATCCTGGCGCCGGTATTCGATGTTCAGCCCCAGCGGCCGTTGTCCCTCCATGCGCAACTCCGCGACGCGAAAGAGCGCGTGACCTCGTCCCGAACTCTCCCGCACCTTCCATGCCACCCGCGGATCCGCCACCAGGGTCCCCGCCTGGGGATCGAAGCGGAACCAGGAAGAACCCGGGTCCGGGGCGAGGCCATCCTCCACGAAGGCGGACGAAACCGGGATATCGGCCTCGGTGACGGCCTGGAACGCCGCCTCTCCATCCTCGGGCGTCAGCGCGACGACCTGTTCCGCCGACGAGGAGGCGTTGTTGCCGAGATTGTACCCCGACACGGATCCCGGGCCCGAAACGCCGCTGTTGAGGCGCACTGAGAAGCGGCGGAACGCCAGGTGCCATTCGGTGGAGGCCGCGGGGTCGGAAGGGCTCACCCGCGTCCCGTCCGCGAGGTTCAGGTAGACGAAATCCGTGGGGGAGGACGCATCGAAGGAGATCTCGCCCTCCTCGAACACTTCTTCCTCGGGTGCCGCGACCTCGGATTCGCACGTGGCCAGGGTTGAGAGCAGGATCGCGAGGAGCGGGAGACGGAGGGTTTGCGGCGTCGCGCGGGATGCCGCCAGGGTCGGAGACCGGTCCATGGGTGTATTCTGAAGTAAACTGCCCGAGAGGCGGGGAATGTTGCCGGGGGAAATCAGTCCGCGTCCACCGGTCGGCGTTCGAAGGCGGCGTCGAAGGCGGCACTCGACGGCGGGAAGTGCAGGGCACGCACGAAGGCGCAGGCCTCTTCCGCACCGTGCTCGCGGTCCATGTCCATGTCTTCCCATTCGACGGAGAGCGGTCCGCCGTAGCCGATGCGGGCGAAGGCGCGCACGATGTCCTCGAAAGGCACCTTTCCGCGTCCGGGGGAACGGAAGTCCCAGTAGCGGCTGCGGTGTCCGAAGGGCAGGTGCCCCCCGAAAACCCCGGAGGGCATCGGACGGTCCGCCCACCACACGTCCTTTACATGCGCGTGGTAGATGCGGTCGGCGAAACGGTGGACGAAGTCCACCACGTCGATGCCCTGGTAGGCGAGATGGCTGGGGTCGTAGTTGAAGCCGAAGGCCTCACGCCTGCCGATGGCTTCCAGCGTGCGCTCGGCGCTGGCGATGTCGAAGGCGATCTCGGTGGGATGCACCTCGAGCGCGAAACGGACGCCCGCTTCGTCGAAGGCGTCGAGGATGGGGTGCCAGCGCGAGGCGAAGTCGGCGAAGCCCGCGTCGATGACGGCTTCGGAGACGGGCGGGAACGGATACAGCAGATGCCAGATGGAACTGCCGGTGAAGCCGTTCACCACCTCGACGCCCAGGTTGGCGGCGGCCCGCGCGGTGGCCTGCATCTCGGCGGCGGCGCGGGCGCGGACGCCTTCCGGGTCGCCGTCTCCCCACACATGCGCGGGCAGGATGGCCCGGTGGCGGTCGTCGATCGGATCACACACGGCCTGGCCGGCCAGATGGTTGCTGATGGCCCACACCCCGAGGCCGTGAGCTTCCAGCAACTCGCGGCGGCCGGCGCAGTAGGCGGGGTCGGCGGCGGCGCGCACCACGTCGAGGTGGTCGCCCCAGCAGGCGAGTTCGAGGCCGTCGTAGCCCCAGGCGCTCGCCTTCGCGGCCAGCTCGGCCAGCGGCATGTCGGCCCACTGGCCGGTGAAGAGGGTGACGGGCCGGGTCAAGCCAACGCCTCGGTCCCGAACCGCTCGGCGGTCTCCAGGGTCTCTCGCACGTGGTCCCAGGTGGTCGTGTGATTGAGGATGCACATTCGAAGCGCGAAACGCCCGGCGACGAGCGTCGACGACATGAACGCGCGATCTTCCCAGAAAACCCGGGAGAGTACTTTGCGGTTGATCGCGTCCAGGGATGCTTCATCGAGGCCGCCGCCTGCGGGGTTGACCCGGAAGCACACGATGCCCAGCGAAGCGCGCGTCATCCCCTCCAGGACCGGGCTCGCGTTGATGTATTCCTCCGCCCGGCTCGCCAGCTCCATCCCCAGCGAAACTGCGCGCCGGAACGCAGCCATCCCGAAGGTCTGGACCGACATCCAGATCTTGAGAGCGCGAAACAGGCGACTGTGCTGCAGGCCGCGGTCCGAGAAGTTCGGATGGTTCGCGCCCCACACCGAGTCCTGCAGCATGTCATGCGGAACGCGGAAGGCATGTTCGAGGGTTTCCGCGTTCTTTACCAGAAGACAGCCTGCCTCGTACGGCTGGAAGAACCACTTGTGCGCGTCGAGCCCGATCGAGTCGGCCCGCTCGATGCCCTGCAGCAGCTTCGTGCCCTTCTCGGTAATGGCCGCGAATCCGCCGTACGCGGCATCGACGTGCAGCCAGATGTTCTCGGCCTCGCAGTAGTCCGCCATCGGTTCGAGGGGGTCGATGGCACCCGTGCTGCCGGCGCCGGCATTCGCGCACACGGCGATGGGATGGAGTCCGGCGGCGCGGTCGCCGGCCACGGCGTCCGCCAGCGCCTCCATGTCAAGTCGAAAGTGAGGATCGCTTCCAACCCGCCGGACGCACTCGGGCCGAACGCCGACGATCCTGGCCGCGCGGATCTGTGCGCTGTGGCTCTGATCGCTCATGTATACGGCGGCGCGCTCCGGGTTTCCTGCCGCTTCGCGGGCTGCGACGAAAGCGTCGAGCGCGGCTGCCGAGCCACCGCTCGTCATGAGCCCTCCGGCGCTCCGGGGATAGCCCAGCCACCGGCGCATCCAGTCGACTACGACCAGTTCGATCTGGCTGGGACCGCTCGCGACCAGCCAGCTGATGGTGTTGGCGTTGTAGCCTGCAGCGAGGAAATCGGCCAGCACGCCGGGCCAGGTGGGTGACGACGGCACGAATCCGAAGCAGCGCGGGTGGTCCAGCCGCAATGTCAGCGGAAGGATGTCGCGCGTGGCTCGTCGAAGCACATCTGCCGCCGGAGAGCCATGTTCGGGCGGCTCCACCATAAGGTGGTCGAGTCCCTGCTTGAATTCGCCGTCCCAGGCGCCTTCGGCAGGCAGATTCGCGATCCGATCCACCAGGAGTTCGGCGGTCTCGCGGGCCAGCGCGAGCATCTCCGGCGGCTCCATCCGGAGATCGCCGGACGCGTTCGTGGTCGCGTCGGGGCAGGATTGTTTGCTGCTTGATGTCACGATTGGGGTCGACTTCGAACAGGCTTTGAACGTGATGGCCCGGGCCGGGCACGCCGTAGTGGAGTAGTCAGGCGGGGAGCGTAGCCTGCCTCGATCCAGGTCCCCGCCTCGTGGCTCCGGATCGCGGCGTCGATGAAGTGGATGCCGCGCGCGCCGTCGCGGACGGTGGGGAAGTCGGGATCCGCTGCTTCGTCGCCGCCCGCCGGGCCAACCCCCGCCCGCTCACGATGCCGCCCCCGCACCGCGTGCGCCACTTCCCGGTAGAGGTTCGCGAAGGCCTCCACGAAGCCCTCGGGGTGGCCGCCGGGCAGGCGGGTGGCGGCCGCGGCGCCGCGAGCGCGGGTTCCCGCCGCGCGGTGCAGCACCTGCACCGACCCGTCCGGCCGCAGGAGGCGAAGGCGGTTCGGCTCCTCCTGGTTCCAGTCGAGACCGCCCTCGCTGCCGTAGACGCGCAGGCGCAGGTGGTTGCGTTCGCCGGTGGCGATCTGGGAGGCCAACAGCACGCTCCGGACGCCGCCGTCCAGCTCGAGAAGCACTACCGCATCGTCGTGGGCAGCGCGACCTGCCACCACGGTGCCCAGGTCGGCGAACAGGCGCTGCACCTCCAGGCCGGTCACGTAGCGCATGAGGTGGTGTGCGTGAGACCCGATGTCCCCCAGCACGGCGGACGGCCCCCCGCGCCCCGGATCGGCCCGCCACTCCGCCTGCTTGTGTCCCTCCGCTTCGAGCAGCTCCGCCAGCCACCCCTGCGAGTACTCCGCCACCACCTTGCGCACCTGGCCGATGGCGCCGCTTCGCACCCGCGCGCGCGCCTCCTTAACCAGCGGATAGCCGGAGTAGTTGTAGGTCACCGCGAAGACGAGGCCGGTCGACGCGGTCAGGCGGCACAGGTCGTCGGCCTCCTCCACGGTCACCGCCAGCGGCTTGTCGCAGATGACGTGAATGCCCCGCTTCAGAAAGGCGCGCGCCACCGCATGGTGCAGGTGGTTCGGGGTGACGATCACCACCGCGTGGATGCGTTCATCGTCCGGGAGAGCTGCTTCTGCCGCCGCCATCTCCTGCCACGATCCGTATGCGCGATCTGTTGCCAGCCCCAGTTGCGCGCCGGTTTGCCGCGCCTTCTCCGCGTCCGCCGAAAAGGCGCCCGCGCAGAGCCGCCATTCGCCGTCGAGGGCGGCCGCCATCCGGTGCACAGGGCCGATGAAGGCGCCCGGTCCTCCTCCGACCATGCCGTAGCGGAGGGTCAAGGCCACCTCATGCCGCGTCGGCGATCCGCCGCGCCCGGTATCCGCCCTCCCGTCGGGCGCGCGCCTGCAACACGGCGAAGATCACCATGAGGACGGCGCACAGCGGCACCAGGTAGCGGAAGGAGATGCGTCCGCCGAAGTTGTCCGCCGGACCGAGGATCGCCTGCGCATCCCCGGTGATCCCCTCGTCCGCCCCGGAGTCGATGATCTGCCGGAGCGCGTTGGCCGTGGCGGGGGAGGGCAGGGCGCCCGCCGCCTGGTACTCGTCCACCACCTCGACAGCCGCTGCGCGGGCGGCGCTCGCGTCCGGTCCCGGCACGGTCGCCAGCTCGCCGTCGGCGCGTTCGAAGAGCGCCACCACCTCCGCCACCGGAAGCTGGTCGTGGGCGTACACGTCCGCGACGCGGCCCATCTGGGGCGCGGTCACCAGCCCGGTCGTCGCCATCCCCACCGCCCCCATCAGTCCGAGCCCCAGCGCGCCGCTCTTCGGCACCCGCTCCGAGACCACGCCCAGCATCGTGGGCCAGATGTAGCAGATGCCCACGGCGAAGACCGTCGCGGTGAGGAACACCGCCGCCGTCCCGGACGCGTAGCTGAAGGCGAGCAGCCCGACGCCGGAGAGGGCCGCCGACACCAGCAGCACGCCCGGCGGCGAGAGCCGGTGCACGACCGTCCCGGCCCGGTGGCGCAGCACCGCCATCAGCCCGTTGATCCACACCAGCACCAGAATGCCTGGAATGCCGCCCGCCTCCAGCACCGCCGGAACCCAGCGGGTGGGCCCGATCTCGATGGACGCGGTCATCGTCATCGCGAACAGCATGAGCAGCATGAACGGCGTGGTGAGCGCCGCGCGGAACATCTCCCCTACCGACACGCCCGCCTGCACCCCTTCCGTGGGCGGGAACCGCTCCCGCAGCAGCATGTGGCCGTAGACCAGGGTCGGGATGACGATCAGCGCGATCTTCACCCGCCACTCCCCGAGGGCCTCCAGTCCCGCCGACGAAGCCGCCAGTTGATCGAGCCCGTACGCGGCCAGCCCGCCCAGCACGATTCCGCCGGGGAACCAGACGTGGAAGTTGTTCAGCTTGACGGTCTTGTTGCCCGGGTAGAGCGCCGCCACCAGGGGGTTGCACGCGGCTTCCACCAGCCCGTTTCCCATGGAGATGATCAGCGCGCCGGTGAAGAGGTACGCGAAACTCCCCCCGAGCATCAGCGTGATCGTGCCGATGAGATGGGCCGCGAACGCCGTGCGCAGCAGGGTGCGGAAGCCCAGGGTGTCGGCCAGCGGCGCGAAGACCACCTGGGAGAGCGCGAATCCCCACAGCGCCGCGCCTCCGATCCAGCCCACCTGCTCGTTGGTGAGCACGAATTCGTTCTTGAGGTCGAGCATGACGGCGCCCACGGTCGCGAAGGCAACCGAAGTCGCGATGAGGGCGACGCAGCTGCCCCGGAAGAGGCGTCCGGCGTTGGCGGATGGGTTGTCGTCGGATGGGGCCATGGCGTGGTTCAGGTGGAAGGGCCGGTCAGGCGAGCCCGATGTGCCGGAGCACCTCGGGCGGCGGCGGATCCCATTGGGTGAGGGGAGTATTGCCGATGTACTGGAGGTCGTCCATGCCTTCTGCCGTGGTCCAGAAGGCGGTGAGGGTGAGGTAGCGCACCCGGTCGAAGAAGAGGGAGGGGGCCTCGAACGGTCCGCCTTCCGCGCGCTCCGGGTCGCAGATGTCGTCGCAGATGGCCTGCTGCTGCGCGGGCGTGAGGTCGCGGAAGCGCACGCTTGCGGACGGGGCGCCGTTGCCGAAGCGCGTGCGGGCTTCGCGGTCGAGCCACACCAGCCCGCCCCGGATCAGCACGCCGCCCTCCTGGAGGGCCTCGTAGGGCGCGCTGACCCATTCGTCGATGAAGTCGTGGGCGCCCACCTCGCTCGCGGAGGGAGAGCGGTCGTCGGCGGGCAGGATCACGTCGCAGAGCACGGCCAGCGATTCCAGTTCGCCGGGCTCCAGCGTCCGCTGCCACGGCACCACCGGGGAGAGGAGGTCGGGATCCCAGAGGTCGCCGCGCGCGTTGGGGTTGGTGACCTGGCCGGGGGTCCCGCCGGCGGGGATCCCCCCGGCTCCCGCGGATGCGCCCGCGGCCCCGGCTTCGCCACCAGGTCCGGGACCGCACGATGCAAGGCCGGGCGCGGCGGCGGCCAGCGCCATCACCTTGAGGGCGTGGCGGCGGTCGATGCTGCGCGCATCCGGGCCCGTTTCACGCGCCTCGGCGATCGGCAAAACCCGTTCGCGCCGATCCTCCGCCTTCGTCCGCTCTTCGCTCATCACAGGCTCCGGGTGCGCAACTGTTCCGCGATGTAGTCCGACGCGCGCCACGCCAGCGCCAGAATCGACAGGGTCGGGTTCTTGTCCGCGTTCGACACGAAGCAGCCCCCATCGGTCACGAACAGGTTGTCGACCTCCCACGACTGGCAGAACTGGTTGAGCACGGAGGTGCGCGGGTCGTCGCCCATCATCGCGCCCCCCACTTCGTGGATGATGACGCCGGGGGCGGCGATCGCGCGCGCTCCGTCGTCGTGGACGTCGCTGGTGACGCGGCCGCCCATCGCCTGGATGATGTCGGCGAAGGTGTGCTGCATGTGCCGGGCCTGATTCAGCTCGTGTGAGGACCACTTCCAGTTGAACCTGAGGGTCGGGATCCCCCAGCGGTCCACGCCCTCGGGATCGATCTCGCAGAAGGAATCCTCGTTGGGGATCATCTCGCCGCGCCCGTCGAACCAGAGGAACGAACCATAGTAGCGGCGGCACTCGTCCTTCAGCCGCTGTCCGTAGCTGCCCCCGGTGAGCTCCGCGAGCCCCCCCATGAAGCCGAAGCCGGGCATGCGCCGACCGCCGCCGAACTCGATATGATAGCCGCGCGCGAAGTCGAGCTGCCCGCCTGCCTGTTCCTGATAGAGCCACCAGGGCATGTACAGGTGCATCGCCGAGGCGCCGTCCGCGTTGTGCGGGGGCATGTTCTCAAGGGCGGGAATCTGGCCGCCGACGCCCGCGCCGACGGTGTCCATGATGTACTTGCCGACCAGACCGCTGCCGTTGCCCAGCCCGTCAGGATGGAGCGAGCTCTTCGAGTTGAGGAGGATGCGCGCCGACTCGCAGGCGCTGGCCGCGAGCACCACCACGCGGGCACCGGCATGCTCGTCCAGGCGTGTGTTCCTGTCGATGTAGTGCACCCCGGCCGCCTGCCCGCGCGCGTCGATGGTGACCTCGCGCACCATGGCGTCGGTGATGATGTCCAGGTTGCCGGTAGCCAGGGCGGGGGGCAGCAGCACGGTCGGGGTCTGGAAGTTGGCCTTGATGGAGCAGCCGCGGCCGCAGGGGGTCGCGTAGAAGCACGCCGCGCGCGCCGCCATGGATTCCTCGGTCACCCGCTGCGCCAGCGCGTTGCCGGGCCAGAGGGTGCGCGCGATGCGGGCCGCGTCGAGACGCCGGGTGAGGATTGCGAGGTGGGCGGGGATGACAGGGATGCCCAGATCACCGCAGTGGTGTCGGGTCAGCAGCTCCTCGGCGCGGGGCGCCGGGGGCGGGAGCAGCACGCCCGGGGAGGAGTTGGGGGTGTTCTCCAGCCCCTCGTTCGAGCCGTAGACGCCGATCAGGGCCTCGGTCTTGTCGTACCAGGGAGCGAGATCGTCGTAGGAGAGGGGCCAGTCGAAGCCCAGCCCGTCGCGGGAGTACGGCTTGAAGTCGTACTCGCCCATGCGCAGCGAGATGCGGCCCCAGTGGTTGGTGCGTCCGCCCAGCATGCGCGCGCGCCACCAGCGGAAGTCGGTTCCCTCGGCGCTCGAATAGGGCTCGCCCGGCACCTCCCAGCCCCCGTCGACAGTCGCGTCGTAGAAGCCGAACGGCTTGTGGCGGGTGCCGCCCCCGCGCAGGGGCGCGTCGCGAGGGAGGTGGAACATGGGGGTCTCGGCGACCGGGTCGTAGTGCCGCCCCGCCTCGAGCATCAGCACCCGGAGCCCCGAACAGGCGAGCACGTAGGCGGTCATGCCGCCCCCGGCGCCCGAGCCTACCACGATGGCGTCGTAGCTGTCCTGGGTGCGTGAGCTCACGCCGATTGATCCTCCGGGGCGGAGGGCACGATGTCCCGGAGTGCCCGGTAGCTGGCGCGCACACTCTCGATCGGGTCGCCGGGCTGGTCGTGTTCCACGTACTGGTGGAGGAGTCCCAGTTCGCCGGCGCGCGCCAGCACGGGACGGAAGTCGATCACTCCCGCGCCCACGTCCACCATGTCGCCCGCGGCGGTACGATCCTTCACGTGGACGCTGGTCACCCGGCCCGCGCGCGCGTCCAGTTCGGCCATGGGGTCGGCGCCGCCGTGCACGACCCAGAAGATGTCCATCTGCCAGTCGACCAGCTCCGGGTCGGTGCGGTCGAGCAGCAGGTCGATGGGGCGCACCCCGTCCGAGCCCGGGCGCATCTCCCAGTCGTGGTTGTGGTAGCCGAAGCGGAGGCCGGCGGCGCGGGCGGCCTCACCGGCCCGGTTGAAGTCGTCCGCGACCCGCCGCAGCGCCTCCCCGTCGCGCTCGGCGGCCGGAAGGGCCGGCACCACCACCAGGCGCTGGCCGAGCGCGACGGCGGCCTCCAGGGTCGCCTGCCAACCGGCCCGCACCTCCTGCACCGAGTGGTGGCTCGAGGTGGCAGCGAGCCCGACCGCGTCCAACCGGGCCTTCATCTCCCGCGCGGACATCCCGTACAGACCCGCCAGCTCGACCTCCTGGTAGCCGATCTCGGCGATCGCCGCGAGGGTGCCGCCCGGGTCGCCGGTCATCACCGAGCGCACCGTGTAGAGCTGGAGCCCGATCGCGCTGGGCACCTGTGACCCGCCGCTATCCGAGCCGGGATGTCCTGGGGCCCCAACAGACCATCCCTCCGTCCGAGCCCACACCCGGCCCAGCCCCGGCAGCCCGCCGGCCACCACGGCCGCCCCCGGAAGCGCCACCAGAAAGCGGCGGCGGTCCAGCATCCCTCCCGCGGCCTTGCCGGTCACGAGACCCTCCTGGGCTTGCTCGCCAGCGCGGCTGCGTCCAGGCGCGATGGTCGCCCGGTCAGGCGCTCACTCCCGGCCATCATCGAATCTCCCGCAGCTTGATATTGCGGAACCAGACGCGGTTTCCGTGATCCTGAAGGCCGATGTGCCCCCGCGCCGCCTGGCCGTATTCCGGCCACTCGACGAACTTGCTGGCGGCGACCTTCGCCTTCCAGTCGTCGCTGTGCAGCTCGTATTCCACCACCCTCTCACCGTTGAGCCAGTGTTGGACGTGGGTTCCCCGCACCACAATCCGGACCTGGTTCCACTCTTCCGCGGGACGCACGATCCCCCGTGGAACACCGTGCAGCGCGTAGTTGGCGCCCGCGCTGGTGAGCGGGCTGCGTCCGTCGGCGTGCTCCGCGTCGTCCAGCACCTGCAGCTCCGGCGCGCTGTGGAAGATCTCCTCGGCCCCCGGCGCCGCGCGGTAGAAGATGCCCGAGTTTCCTCCGGGCTCGACCTTCCACTCGAGCGCCAGCTCGAAGTCCTCGAAGATGTCTTCGGTGATGATGGAGCGTCCCCCGCGCACATGGGCCAACGCCCCGTCCTCCACGACCCAGCCTCCCGTCATCGGGGCGCCGTCGTAACGCCGCCAGCCATCCAGCGAACGCCCGTCGAAGAGCAGCCGCCACCCCGCCTCCCGTTCGGCGGCGGTGAGTACGTTGTGCTCCTGCGCGCCGGAGAGTTCGGGAGACACGGAGAGGCCCAGGAGGACCGCGCACAGGGCGGAGCGAAGCACCGCCCCGCGCCATTGTCTTGCGAAAGTTCTCATATGCTCCATCCTTCCCGATACTCGCGCACCAGGTACTCGTTGGCCTTCTCGTGGTTCGTGACACGCATGCTGGCCGCGTCGTATTCGATGCGCTCCCCCTGGCCCGCGCGCAGCGCGACCAGCCCCAGCAGCATGGTCTCGGTGAGCGGCGCCGCGTACGAAAACGGGGAGACCGCCTCGCCGATTCCCTTGCAGGCGTCGGCCCAGTTCATCTCGTGGGTGCCCTCTACGCGCGCGTACCCCGGCGGCACGGCGTCCGCCTCCTCCTGCAACTCCTCCGGATACACCTTCGGGTTGCGGCCGTAGGTCTCGTGCAGCAGCAGCCCGCGCTCGCCCACGAAGAGCACGCCGCCGCCGCGATCCAGCGGCACGTCGTCCGGGAGCCACGGATGGCGCCTGGGCATCAGCCCGCCGTCGTACCAGTGCATGTCGACGGGGGGCAGGACGCCGCGACGGCCGAACTCGAAATGCACCTTGGTGGCGACGGGATACGAGACCGGGTCCTCCACCGGGCCGCCCCAGGGGGTGGAGGTCGCCTCGATGGCGTGGGGAAGCCCCAGGTCGAGCGCCCAGAACGGGTGGTCGATCAAATGCGCTCCCATGTCGCCGAGCGCCCCCACCCCGAAGTCGACCCATCCGCGCCAGTGGAAGGGATGGTACATCGGGTGGTACGCGACCTCGCGCGCGATCGGCCCGAGATACAGGTCCCAGTGGAGGTGCGCGGGTGCCCTGAAGTCGGCCCACAGCCCCGCCGCGACCGCCTCCTGCGCCGAGCCCGGCCACCACGAGCGGTCGGGGTCGGCAATGCTGGCGTCGTCGGGAAGCGCCGCCGGGCGCGGCAGCCCTTGCATCCAGATCGGGCGGTTGGTCCACACATGGACCTCGCGCACCACGCCGATGACTCCGGCCTGCACCCACTCGTTGATCAGGCGCGCCTCGTCGTTCGAGTGGCCCTGGTTGCCCATCTGGGTGACGACCCCGGTCGACTCCGCCAGCCGGCCCAGCTCGCGCGCCTCGTGCACCGACCAGGTCAGGGGCTTCTGCACGTAGACGTGCTTGCCCGCGCGCATGGCGGCCCCGGCGATGACCGCGTGGGTGTGGTCCGGGGTCGCAACGAGCACCGCGTCGACCTCCTCTTCCCGCTCAAGCATGACGCGGAAGTCGGTGTACTTGCGCGCCGCGGCGTACTGCTCCTTCCAGCGCACACCGGGTTCGCGCGGGTTCCCGTCACGGTCGACCGAGCGCTCCTCGACCTTGTTCTCCACCAGCCGGTGATCGACGTCGCATACGGCGACGATGCGCTCGCTGCCGAGTTCCTGGGCGTTCTCGGCGCCCATTCCGCCCGCGCCCACGATGGCGATCGCCAGGGTGTCGCTGGGCGCCTGGTATCCGGGGCCGCCCAGCACATGGCGGGGCACCACCGTCGCGCCCATCGCCAGGGCGGCGCTCCCGGATACGAATTCCCTGCGGGTGATATCGTTCATCGGGCCGCCTGCCGTCCCTGGGGTATCGAAATAGTCGAAGTATCGGAGCCGAACGCTGTCGCTCGGGCAAGATCGCGCAGCGGGCGCCGATCCGCCAACCCGACTGCGGGTGCGCCGCTCAGGCTGTCGGCGCCGGGACGATGTCCGGCTTGCCAATCCGGCGCTTCTCCCCGAGGATTCGCGGCAACACCCACGGGAGCCGACGCATGAGCAGCCAGCCATCCGCAAAGGACTACCGGCGCATCGCCAGCGAGATTGCCAGCGACGCCAGCCCTGTCGGGATCGACGCGAAGAAGACGCACGTGATGATCCTCTACAAGCTGGAGGAGATCGAGCGGCGACTCGCGGCTCTGGAGGCGCGCGCCAGGTGAAATCCCCGCGCAGGGCCTTCACCCTGGCCGAGGCCAACGCACTCCTGCCCGCGCTCGAGACCGTCCTGGCCGACCTCGCCCGTGCGCGCAAGGACCTGGAGCGCCACGTCGAGCAGCTCAAGATTCTCGAAGCTCTCTGGGGACGCCTGGTCATGGCGCCGACCAACCCGGATCACGCCGAGTTCCTGAAGCATCGCGAAGGCGTGGGGCGGGCGGGCGCGCGCATCCGCCGCTGCGTCGAGGAGGAGATCCTGGGGAGGGGCATCCGGTTTCCGGCCGGAGGCCTGGAGCACGGCCTGCTCGACTTCCCGACCACGTTCGAGGGGCGGTGGGTTTACCTGTGCTGGCGCCGCGGGGAGCCGCGCATCTCGCAGTGGCACGAAGTGGACGCAGGATTCTCCGGACGCCGCCCGATCCGTGCCGCGGAAGCCGCGCGCATGGGCATCGAGGACGATCCCGGCGACGTCGATGACTCGATGCTGGATTTCTGAGGCGCCGCTCCCGGTAGCCTCGCCCCGCATGCCACACCCGCCGCCGCGCGGACCCCGGGACTCCTCATGGACCTGATGCCCCGCCGGGCCCATCTGGCCAGCATGGTGCGGCTCTCGCTGCCCATCGTGACGGTGCAGGTGGGGATGATGTTCATGGGCGTGGTGGACACGATGATGGTCGGCCGGCTGTCCGCGACCGACCTGGCCGCCGTGGCGCTCGGGAACGTCTACTTCTACACCATCGCGGTCTTCGGCAACGGCATGCTGATGGCGCTCGATCCCATCGTGGCGCAGGCCGTGGGGGCGGATGACGCCGAGTCGGTCGCGCGCGGCATCCAGCGCGGCTTCGTGCTCACGTTCTTTCTGGCGCTGATCGCATCGCTGCTCTTCCTGCCCTCCGGCTCGGTGTTCGTCTGGCTGCGGCAGCCCGGTGAAGTGGTGCCGGTCGGCGCGGGGTACATCTTCGGCTCCATCCCGGGGATGCTGCCCTTCTACGCCTTCGTGGTGTTGCGCCAGAGCCTGCAGGCCATGGGCCGGGTGGCGCCCGTGGTGTGGACCATCGTCGCCGCCAACCTTCTGAACGTGTTCCTCAACTGGGTGCTCATCTTCGGCAACCTGGGCTTTCCGCAGATGGGCGCGGTTGGATCGGCGTGGGGATCGAGCGTAGCCCGCTGGTTCATGGCCGCGTTGCTCCTGGCCCTCTCATGGCGCGTCGTGAGGCCCTATCTGGCCCGCGTCCGGCGAGAGGCGTTCGATGTTTTCGCCCTGGGGCGCATGATCCGGCTCGGAACGCCCCTGGGATTCCAGCAGCAGCTCGAGTTCGGGGCCTTCTCGCTCATCGGCGTGATGATGGGGTGGCTGGGCACCGTGACCATGGCCGGCCACCAGGTGGCGCTCAACCTGGCGGCGCTCGCCTTCATGGTGCCGCTGGGAATCGCGGGCGCGGCGGCGGTGCTGGTTGGGCGCGCCGTCGGCCGCGAGGACATGGTGGAAGCACGGCGGGCGGCCGGAGCCGGAACGCTGCTGGGCGGCGGGTTCATGGTGGTGACGGCGTGCGTGTTCCTGGGCGCGCCCGGGTTGCTGGCCCGCGTGTACACGGCGGACGCCGGGGTGCTCGCGGTGGCGGTGGCGCTCCTTCCCATCGCGGGAATCTTCCAGGTCGCGGACGGCCTGCAGGCGGTGGCCGCCGGGGTGCTGCGCGGCGCGGGCGACACCCGCTCGCCCTTCATCTTCAACGCGCTGGGCTTCTGGGTGTTCGGCATTCCGGTCAGCGCCGCGCTCGCCTTCGGGGCGGACATGGGCGCGCGCGGCCTGTGGTGGGGCCTGGCCGCCGGGCTGGGGGCGGTGGCCATCCTGCTCTTCATCCGGGTCCGCCGCCTGCTGGCCCGCGGGGTGGGGCGGGTGGTCATCGACGATCCGGCCGCCTCCCGGGCGGCCCGGCCACGACGCGTGGCATGAGGCACCTGCCCCTCTTCCCGCTCGATGTCGTCCTCTTCCCCGGGGAACTGCTCCCGCTCCACATCTTCGAGCCCCGCTACCGCCGCATGGTGGCGCGCTGCCTCGAGACCGACCAGCGCTTCGGGCTCATCTATCACGACTCCGACCGCTTCGGCCCCTTTCTCGTGGAGGAGGGGCGCGTCGGCGCGCTGGCCGCGATCGAACGGCATCACGGGCTTAAGGACGGACGCTCTTTCATCCTGGTGAAAGGCATGGGCCGGTTCGCGATTCACGACGGGCTCGAGTCCGGCGAGCCGTACTACGAGGCCGTGGTCGCCGAGTACGACGACGAGCCCGGCCCGCGAAAGCTGACGGCACGGCGTCAGGCTTCCATCGATCTCTTCCGCGCCGCCGTCTCCGCCCTCGGGAGTTCTTCCCCCACATCTCCGGATTTCGATGCGAACAGCGAAGTGTCGTTTCGGTTGGCCGCGTTCGTGCAAGTGGACCCCGAGTGGCGGCAGGATCTCCTGGAGATGCGCAAGGAGGAAGCCCGCCTGGGGCGACTCGACGAGATCTTCGAGCAGGTGATCGGGCGGCGCCGATGACCGAGTCTCGACTGTCCACGCGGCACATCCGGGTCGCGCGCACGGCTCGCTACTACACGCTGGGGGGCCGGGGCGGCAGGGTCGCCGAAGCCTGGTTCGCGCTTCACGGCTACCGGCAGGCGGCCCGCCGCTTTGCGCGGCGCTTCGAGGTGCTGGATGCCCCGGAGCGCATCGTCGTGGTCCCCGAGGCGCTCTCGCGCTTCTACGTGGATCCGAGTCCGGGGAGGCACGGGCCGGAGCACCGCGTGGGGGCGAGCTGGATGACGCGCGAGGACCGGGACAACGAGATCGCGGACTACGTGGCGTATCTGGATGCGCTCGCCAGGGAGCTGGCAACCTCTGCCGCGCCCGCCGTCCGCCGCAGGGTCGTGCTCGGCTTCTCGCAGGGGGCGCACACCGCGTCCCGATGGGTGGTGCTGGGGGACACGAACGTGCACGAGCTGTTGCTCTGGGGCGCCGGCCTCGCCACCGACCTGACCCGGGATGCCCTCGCGGCCGGGCTGGAGGGCGTGCACGTCACGTTCGTGCGGGGCGCGCGCGACAAGTTCCGTGACAGACGGGAGGAGGAGGCTCAGGAAGCGATATTGGAGCAGCTGGGTGTGTCCTTCCGCGTGCTGGTTCATCCGGGCGAGCACGAGATCGCGCCCGAGCCGCTTCTGGCTGTCGCCGAAGCCGAAGTGCTCGAAGGCTGATTCCGGCTCCTCACGGGAGACGCCGCTGGTCCTGAAGCAACGCCCTGCAACGAACCCTCCAGCTCCGGTCCCCACCGGGTGCCTCGCATCTCTCCGCGCATTACGTTCAGCTCGGCAGCCGGAAGTCAGCGCACCGGATACGGAGGTCTCCATGCGCACGAGTCGAAGGAAGAGCACGGGAACAGACCTGCACCGCAACCGGATGGCGCTCGCAGCCTGCTTCGTCACGACGGCCTCTTTCCTGGCTTCTTCCTGCGCGGACGCCGGCCCCGGAGGGAATGACGGCTCCAGCGCGAACCCCGACCGCGATCCTCCACCCAGCGCCGAGTGGACCTACTACGGCGGCCAGAACTCCTTCAACCGGTACTCCCCGCTCACGCAGATCAGCGCGGAGAACGTCGCGTCGCTCGAAATCGCATGGCAACGCCCCGGCGTCGATGCGAGCCTGCAGGAGGAGTTCCCGGAACTGGCCTTCAACAACTACCTGCGCGGGACCCCGATTCTCGTCGACGGGACTCTGTACGCGCCCAACGCGGTGGGTCTGGTGGAGGCCTTCGACCCCGCGACCGGGAAGACCCGCTGGGTCCAGCAGGCCGCGTCCCTGGAAGACGCGCGCGGACGCAGCTTCCGCGGCGTCGCCTACTGGAGCGGGGAGGGCGCCGAGGACCTTGGCTCCGACAACGGCAACGCCGGCGGGCGCATCATCTCCGTGCGCGGATCCTGGCTGCACGCCCTCGACGCCGGGACCGGGAAGCCCGTGTCGTCGTTCGGCGACGGAGGCAGCGTGAACCTCGTGCCCGAAGGCCGGGACCGGTTCAACTGGAGCTCGGGACCCATCGTCGTCGGCGACATCATCGTCATCGCCGGCACGGTCGACGGCGCCGGCGACTCGGGCACGGAATGGCGCGACAGCGAGCCGGAGGACATCCGCGGCTACGATGCCCGCACGGGCGAGCTTGCGTGGACCTTCCACGTCATCCCCCGGGAGGGACAATTCGGCGCGGACACCTGGGGCGACGGCTCGCGCGAGCTGTCCGGAGACGTGGGCTCGTGGTGCTGCCTGAGCGCCGACGACGAACTGGGCATCGTCTACGTCCCTCTCGGTGCCCCGACCTCCGCCTACTACGGGGGGCACCGTCCCGGCGACAACCTTTTCTCGAACAGCCTCGTGGCGCTCGACGCGGCCACGGGCGAGCGCCTCTGGCACTTCCAGATGGTGCACCACGACATCTGGGAGTACGACACCCTCGGCCCTCCCGTCCTGGGGCGGATCAACGTGGACGGTCGCGCGATCGACGCGGTGATGCAGGCGAGCAAGACGGGCTTCCTGTTCACCTTCGATCGCCGCACGGGTGAGCCCGTGTGGCCCATCGAGGAGAGGGCGGTCCCGCAGTCGAAGGTCCCCGGCGAGGTGACCTCCCCGACCCAGCCCTTCCCGAGCAAGCCGCCGCCGTTCGACCGGCAGGGCGTCTCCGAGAAGGACCTGATCGACTTCACCCCCGAGATCCACAAGCGCGCCCTCGCCCTGGCGGACTCGCTGGTCCTGGGCCCGCTCTTCACGCCCCCGATGGAAGAGGGCTCGATCGAGGGTAAGATCGGCACCTACGTCGTGCCCGGGGCCTGGGGCGCGGGCAACTGGCACACCGGCGCGTTCGATCCGGAGACGGGCGTCTACTACGCCGTCTCGCTCACGCTGCCCAACGTCTGGCGCCTGTCCAGGACGGATGAACCGGGCGAGATGGAGTTCGGCACGCAGGGAGGATGGCCCCGCGCGGAGATCGACGGCCTGCCCATCGTCCGGCCGCCCTGGGGACGGATCACGGCCATCGACATGAACCGGGGCGAGCATCTCTGGATGGCGCCCAACGGCGATGCCCCCAACGATCATCCGCTCCTTGAGGACCTGGATCTGCCCCCCCTCGGGAACGCGAACCGCCCGGCGCCGCTGCTCACGCCGGCGCTGCTGTTCATCGGGGAGGGAAGCGACGCGGTCATCGGCACCCCCGACACCCACTGGGGAACCGAGTTCCGGGCCTACGACAAGGCGACAGGCAAGGTCGTGTGGGAGATGGACCTCCCGTCGGGTACCACCGGCGGCCCCATGACCTACATGCATGACGGCAAACAGTACATTGTGGTCGCCGTCGGCGGCAGCGAGAGCCCCGCGGAGTACGTAGCGCTGGCCCTGCCGTAGGCGAAAAGCGCTCAGAACTCTCCCACGAACACGATCTCCGGGACGAGTTCGTAACCGGTCTCGCGCGCCACCGTCTCCTGCGAGAGGTCGATAAGTGCGCGGACTTCCGCGGACGACGCCCCACCCAGGTTCACGATGATGTTCGCGTGCCGGTGGAAGATCTGGGCGTTGCCGTGGGAGTGACCCTTGAGCCCGCACTCGTCGATGAGCCGGCCCGCGCCGATGCCCTCGATCTTCTGGAAGATTGATCCCGCGCACGGATACAGCCACAGGTCGGGATGGCGATCGTCGCGCCAGCGCAGGTTCTCGCGGATGACCCGCCGCAGCTCGCGCGCCGGAGTGGGTTCGAGGCGGAAGGTGGCGGTGAGGACGACATCGTCGCAGTCGTGCAGGATGCTGTAGTCGTATCCGAACCGGAAGTAGTCCAGATCGACGCGCCTGCGCTCTCCCTCCTCGGTGAGAATCTCGGCGGATTCCACGACCTCCTCGAGGAAGACCGTCCGATCCCGTTCCGGAGCGAGGAAGTGGAGGTTCTGCCACATGGCCCCGCCGATTGTGCTCGGGATCCCGACGAAGTGGTGGAGTCCCCCAAGTCCGCGCCTTACCGTCGCCTGGATGAGATCCGGGAAGCTGTCCACTCCGGCGCCCGCGCGAACGCGCACGTCGTCGAGAAAATCGATGCCCCCCACCTCGGAGCGGATCACCATTCCGCGGAAGCCGCCGTCCCCTACGAGAATGTTCGCGCCCCGGCCCAGCAGGAAGTGCGGAATGCCGAGTTCCCGTGCCGCCATGATGGCGTCCGCCAGCTCGTCGGCGGTGCGCGCCCGCACGAACAGGTCCGCTGGCCCGCCGATCCTGAAGGTCGTCATGGGACCGAGCGGCACGTCGCGCTCGATCCGGCCCGGCCCGAGGCGCCGTTCGAGTTCGCGACAGAATTCCGCCGTATCCACGCTTCTCCAGGGGGACGAGAGGGACGCGTTCCGGCGCAAAGATAGCGAATCGGGCCTGGCGGTTGCCGTTTCTGTCACAGTTTCGCCCGTTGCGGGTAGCTTCTGGAGGACTCCTACCCGCGACCCCGAGGCATATGATCCCGCGCACGTCGATGCGATGCCACGCACGCTCACGTGATCCCCGACACCTGTCGATATGATCCCGGGCGCGTCCGGCGGCTACACCGTCATCTATGATGGCGACTGCGCGGTCTGCCTGCGCTTCATCGACTACCTGCGGCGCCGCGATCCGGCGGGAACGATCGAGATCGTCGCGTATCAGGAAAACGGCGTACCGGCCCGCTTCCCCTGGATCGACCCGGCCCGCTTCGAGGACGCGTTGCAGCTAGTGGCGCCGGGCTCGGCTCCCCGCGACACCTGGGAGGGCGCACAGGCCATCGAGCAACTGCTGCGGGTACTCCCACGCGGTCCAAGTCTGGGCTGGGTCTTCCGGCTCCCGCTCGCACGGCCCCTCTTCGCCTGGGGCTACCGCAACTTCGCCCGCAACCGCCGCCGCTTCGGGTGCGGGGAGCACTGTTCGCTGGAGACTGCTCGCGACTGAGCCGGGTTCGAGACCCGGGATGAGCGAACCCGTCGCCTCGTAGGGCGACATGTCCAGATCCTGCTCCTCGAAATAGGCGAGGCGGTTTGGGATCGAGGTGAGGACGCGCCACCGGTCTGCCGGGGTCAGGCTCTCCGGCCGATATCGCACCGCGAAGTACATGAGGGCGGTCTCGGCGATATCCTCCCGGACCGGATTGTTCCCGGCGTATTCGGAAATGAACACGCCGTCGGCCGCCTGGGCGGCACGCCAGGCATCGGCGCGTGCGTGTGCCTCGTCCAGCACGGCGTGGGCGGCCTCGTGGAGGAACACCTCCTCGAGAAAGCCCTTGCGAGCGGTGGTCCAGGTTGCCGGATCGTTGGCGTGGATCAGGATGCTTCCGGGGCTGCCGCCAAAGTTGCCATCGCCCCCATTGATCGCCACCGAGTTGAGGTCCGCAAGGAAGACCGCCGGCAACCGCCCCAGGGATGGCGCGAACCTGTCGACATGCCACTTCGCCGTTTCAACGTCGCCGAACTGCGGATTGGCCCGGAATTCCACCATCCATTCGACGATGCGTGCGTCGAACAGGAACGCGTTGATGCGGATCCACTTCCGCAACCGCCGGTCATACACCTCCCGCATGCCGCGGCCGGCGTACGTCAGGGTTTCCAGCACGGTTGAGTCGGGCCCGAGGATGGCCGGCGTGACCCACGACGTGGCTCTGAATGGAGCCACGCCGTTGTGCTCCATCGCAAAGTCCTTCGTCAGATCTCCGTCGACGTGGACATCCAACGTCTGGCTGACGTAGCTGAACTCCGCATGGGCAGTCACCTGCAAGGTCCCGCCGACGTTCGGAAAGCTGTACCGTCCGTCGGCATCGGTGGTCGTGGTTGTCCGTTTCCATCCTTCCAGACGCACGTGAACGCCGGGCAACACCAGGCTGGGCCTCCGCTGGTCGGTCACCGTACCGGACAGCGTGAACGTCGGGGCATCCACCCGGATTGCCACCGAGTCCGAGATCCGGCCGGCAGCCAACATTCGGCTTCCCCGCACTTCCCAGTGCCGGGTCTCGGCGACGACCGTCGTCGTGCCATTGCCGCCCGCCGTCACGAGCCCCGCCGGGTCTACCTCCGCGACCGTGGGATTCCGGCTGAGCCAGGAAACGTGCGCACCCGCCATCGCGACCCCGTACTGGTCGCGTACATCGGCGGAAATCCGGGCGGTGTCCCCGAGGGTCCTGAGCGTTACAGCCTCGGGCGCTACCGCGACCATCGCGGGGTGGGGAGGATCGGCTGGCGTGGGCTCGGTGCCTCCGTCGCCGCACGCGCTGGCCCAGATGGCTGCGGCCACGGACGCAGCCCTTGGAACCCCTGCCTGACGACCGCGTGCGCTACCCATGCTCCACGCCAACGCGCACGTTCTGATCAACGGCTCGGTCTCCTGATCTTCGAACTCGGGTCCGGCCTGCTGGTCGGGCTCGGGTTCCCCTGCGGTGCGGCCGGGAGCCCGGAAGCCATCGTCTCCGAAAGCCAGGTTGCCGGAGGTGTGGTAACGCCCCCCGTCACAGGCCTACATTGGCTGCAAGTTCCGGTCCACGCGACCCGGACGTCCGCGCGCGGCAAGTAGACAAGTATGATCCTGCCTTTCCGGAGACCTTCCATGCGACGACCCGCCGAAAAAATGCTCACAGTCGTCTCGCTCCTGCTCTGCATGGCCCTGACATCCTCGACGCGGCTGGCGCCGTTTCCCGCCCAGGACGCAGCCGGGCCGCTTCCGGTGGCGACCCTCCTGTCGCTCTCGTCCGCGGTCGGTGGCGAGACCCCGCGCTGGGCTCCCGGGGGGGAGTGGATCCTGCTGGGAGGCTCGAACCTGCGGCTGATCCGACTCGAAGGCGGGGCGGCCAGCGAACTTCCCGTCTCGACCGGCGGCAGCGGTCATTTCCTCGCCTCGGCCGAACCCCGCTGGTCGCCGGACGGCCGCTGGATTTCCTACGTGTCCGACAAGAGCGGCACGCCCGAGATCTGGCTCTGGTCTCCCGGGGACGGAGAGGAGATCCGCGCCACAGCCAACGGGGGCCGGCTCATCAAGGGCTACTCCTGGTCGCCGGACGGCACGCGCATCGCGTTCTCGGGGAATCGCCACGGACAATACGACGTGTGGACTGTGGACGTCCCCTCGGGGGAGGCGCGCCGGTTGACCGATGGCCCGGAACTGGAGGTCTATCCCGCCTGGAGCCCCGATTCCCGGTCTGTCCTCTTCGTGAGACTCGATGGTGAATGGATGGACCACGCCATCGTGGAAGTTCCCGCCGACGGGGGTCAAGAGCGGGTGATTGTAGAGGACGAGGACTTCTTCGACTATGGAGAGGGAGGGACATTCGGCTATCCGCTGGTCTCGCCGGATGGCTCCACGGTGGTATTCCCGTCCTACCGCTCCGGTTGGATCAACTACTGGAGCGTCCCGCGCTCCGGAGGCGAGCCGCGGCCGTTTGCTCCGGCCGAGGCCGACCAGACGGACGGCGTGTGGTCGCCTGACGGCAACTCGTTCGCGTACGTCGAGAACCACAGAGGCACGTACCAGCTCCGCACCGCGCACGCGCACGGCAGCGAATCCCGCGTCGTTGCCCGTCCGGAATCCGGGGTCATCGGCGCGCCCCAATGGTCCCCGGACGGCAGCCGCATCTCCTACACCATCGAGACTCCAACTCGTCCCGGGGACCTGATCGTCCACGTGCTCGATTCGGGGAAGGAATCCCGGCTGACCAGCTCGATGCCGATGGAGGGCGTCGAGAACCGGCTGGTCATGCCCACGAAGGTCGAGTTCCAGAGCGGGGACGGGCTCATCATCCCCTCCTACCTCTACCGGCCACCCGAGGGGTCGGGCGATGAAGATGGCCGCCATCCCGCGATCGTGTGGACTCACGGCGGACCCACATCCCAGTGGGAGGACAGCTTCGAACCCGCGATCCAGTACTTCGCGCAGCGCGGTTACGTCGTCCTGCTCCCCAACGTGCGGGGCAGCTCCGGCTACGGACGCGACTTCGAGGAGGCCAACGACGGCTGCTGGGGGAAGTGCGACTTCGCGGATGCGGTCGCGGCTGCGGAGTATCTCCGAACCCTGCCCTACGTCCATCCGGAGCGCATCGGCACCACGGGCACCAGCTACGGCGGCTTCATGTCGTGCGCGGCGGTGAGCTTCGGTGGCGAGACCTTCCAGGCCGTGATCGCGGCGTCGGGCTACTGCGACCGCGTCACCTTCTTCCAGGACGGCGAGTTCCGCCACCTGCAGCAGTTGCGCAAGGAGATGGGGCGGCTCGACGAGCACCGGGACCGATACTTGGCGAACTCCCCCTACTACCACATCGCCGACGCCCAGGTACCCGTCTTCGTCCTCCACGGCGAGGGCCGCTACCCCGGCTCACCCCAGATGGCCGAGTTCTTCCGCGAGCTGCAGCGCCTCTACAAGCCGGCCCGCTACAAGGCCTATCCCGGCGAGAACTTCTACGTCCGGGGCTTCGACAACACGAGGCAGATGCTCGCCGACATGGAGGCCTTCTTCGACTACTACCTGCTCGGCGAGGACGCCAGGCTGCCCGGTGTCGGCTACCTGGAGGAGCTGGAAGGGGTGGGCTACTGAGGGCGACTCCCGTGTCGTCCGATCGCGTGAGATCCGTTCGCCCGCCGCGCGGCCGGTTTTCGTCAGTCCCCCGGATTGCCTTCCCCGAGATGATTTCGAGCGAGTTCCACAAACCGTTCTGCCGCTTCAATGGCGGCCCTGGCCCTCGCGCAACGCCATGTGGGCGAACTCGAGGTCGTTCCCGGCCTGCTCCCACCAGCGGTTGGCTTCGGCGGCGCTATCCCACATGAACGAGCCTCGCGGACTTCATCGCGTGCGAGAGAAACGAACGTTCCTCTGCCTGCATCTGCTCGAACTCCGCTGGGGTGTAGACGAACAAATCCACCCCCGCACCGGCTTCCAGTATTGCCGGGAGATAGTCCCGGAACCGTTCGACTGGGATCCGATCCGTTGGGGCGACAACGATCACGTCGATGTCGCTTTCCGGGGCGGCCGTCCCGAGGGCATGAGAGCCGAAGAGCCAAGCCGAGCGGGCGGAGTTCTTGCGCAGGAGCGGGCGCAGCTTCCTCAGAAAGCGTTCGACAACCTCCGAAGTCCGGCCAGGATGTACGGATGGGCTTTTCGGAACCTCGGCATGCCGGGGATGGTGTTTGCTCGCGTTGTCCATGTTGACCTGGTCCGGGCCGTTCGGTTCCCGTGAGTATACCCGCCGGCGATCAGGCTGTGAAGTTCCTGATGGTGTAGAAGCCCGTACCGCTGTAGTTTCGGGGTTTGCTGTGTACCGGGAGCCGGGAAGGACCGGATGCTGTACCGGGCGACCTCCGTCCGCGCCGCCGTGCACGACGGCGATCGCGCCGAAGGCTGGCGCTCCAAGGGGTTCCCTGCGGCCTCGTGCCCGCGTTATCTGACGCTGGCCGGCGTTCGCTCATCGGCATCCGCCACGCACCTCCCCGCCCTGTTTTCCCTCCCTCCCCTCCGGCGGAATCCCGCCGCCCCGCAGTCTCGGGCCATGCCCGTTTCCTGACCCATTCCAACCACAGGAGGGCACTGACGCACCATTCGTCGATCAGGTCCGGGTCCACCCCGCCTGCGTCCCCCACCTCAGCTTGCTTCCGTCCGTCTTCTCACCAAGGGGGATCCATGATGAAACGATGGTTCACTGACGGCAACACCCATCGTGCGCGCGGGCGGCCACCCCGGACCGCCAACCCTTTCACCTTCATCCTGCTTCTCGCGGCCGCGGCGCTCCCTGCAGCGGCCCAGGAGCCGGGCAACATTACCGGCCAGGTCACCGACGCGACCGCGGGCACCCCGCTCGGCGAGGTCCAGGTCTACCTGGCCGGCGCCGGCCTCGGCACTCTCAGCCGCCAGGACGGCCGCTACCTGCTCGTGAACGTGCCGGCGGGCACCTACGAGATGCGCGCCGAGCGCATCGGCATGAGCACCGTGAGCACCCAGGTCACGGTAACCGCGGGCGAGACCGTGGTGCAGGACTTCACCCTCGCCTCCGAAGCCCTCGGCCTCGACGAGATCATCGTCACCGGCACCGCCGGGGGCCAGCAGCGCCGGGCGGTCGCAAACGTCGTGGGCACCCTCGAGGTCTCCGCGCAGATCGAGGAGATCGCGCCCGCCAGCTTCCAGCAGCTGCTGGCCGGACAGGTGGCCGGGGTCGGCGTCCAGATCGGCGGGGGCAACGTCGGCACCGGCGGAAACGTTCTCATCCGCGGCATCGGCACCCTCACGCAGGGATCGAGCACGAGGCAGGCAAACACCGGGCCACTGGTCTACGTCGACGGGGTCCGCATCAACGCCGACAACCGCGCGGGGCCTTCGAGCGGCGCGGGCACCTCCCGCCTGAACGACATCAACCCCGAAGAGATCGAGCGCATCGAGGTCATCAAGGGGCCCGCCGCGGCGACGCTGTACGGGACCGAGGCGTCCAACGGCGTCATCCAGATCATCACCCGCAAGGGCCAGACCGGCCGGCCCGTGGTCAGCCTGACCGTCCGACAGGGCGGCAACTGGTTCAACGACCCGGACGGGCGCATCCCGACCAACTACGGTCTGGTCGGCGGGCGGATCATCAGCCAGGACCTGTACGCCGAGGAGGTCGCCGCCGGCCGGCAGATGTTCCGCACCGGACACCTCCAGAACTACGACCTGAGCGTCTCGGGCGGCACCAACGACCTCACCTACTTCCTGTCGGTGGGTCACGACAACGAGCAAGGCTACATGTTCAACAATCAGATCGAGAAGACCTCGGTCCGCACCAACCTCGGGCTCGCGGTCTCCGAGGACTTCGATCTCGCCGCGGATCTGGGCGTCATCAGCAGCGACGGCAGGTTCGCCCCGGACGGCCAGGGCGGCATCTACGGCATGTTCGCGATGTTCCTGTGGGGCACCCCGGCATCGCGCGAAACCGGCTCGCGCGGCTTCATGGTCGGCCCGCCCGAGGCCCAGAACGACATCGACTTTGCCGAGGAGCTGAACCGCGGCACGGCGTCCATCACCGCGACCCACCGCCCGTTCAGCTGGCTCACCCACAGGCTGG
The DNA here is from genome assembly GCA_022823365.1 of Gemmatimonadota bacterium. Taxonomy (GTDB): domain Bacteria; phylum Gemmatimonadota; class Gemmatimonadetes; order Longimicrobiales; family Gaopeijiaceae; genus BD2-11. The sequence goes on along the minus strand of JAJDXG010000019.1, from coordinate 34,669 downwards.
TGGCGGGCCTGGACTTCACCGACGCCAAGGTCTCGCGCTTCTGGCCCCGCGTACCTTCGGGGGGATTCCTCGCCTACGCCGGGCTCAGCCAGGGACGCAAGGACGTCATATACGACCGCGGACTTCAGTCCACGTTCGACTACAACGTCACGGCCAGCTTCGACCTGACTTCGGAGATCACCTCGGCCACGTCCTTCGGCGCACAGTACTTCACCAAGGAGAGCCTCACGCTCTTGTCGCGCGGAGACGAGCTTCCCAACTCGGCGGTTTCCACGGTGGGGGCGGCGGCGCGGACACGGGGTGACGAGGACTTCGTCGAGACCAAGAGCGCCGGACTCTTCATCCAGGAGACGATCGGCTGGCGGGACCAGCTGTATGTGACCGCGGCGCTCCGCGGCGACGCCCACAGCGCCTTCGGGGAGACCTTCAACGCGGTCTACTATCCCAAGCTGAGCGCCTCGTGGGTGCTGAGCGACACCGACTTCTGGAACGTAGGCTTTGCCGAGAGCTTCCGCCTGCGGGCCGCGTGGGGCAAGTCGGGCCTGCAGCCGGACGCCTTTGCGGCGGTGCGCACCTATTCGCCGACCACCGGCCCCGGCGACGAGCCCGCCCTTCTGCCCGGCAACCTGGGCAACCCCGACCTCAAGCCCGAGGTCGGAACGGAACTCGAGCTGGGCTTCGATGCGGGTCTCTTCTCCGACCGCCTGGGCATCGAGTTCACCTACTACAATCAGACCACGCGCGACGCGATTCTGGCCGACCTGGTCGCGCCCTCGCTGGGTTTCCCGGGCTCCCGCTTCATCAACGTCGGAGAGGTCAACAACAAGGGCATCGAGCTCACCCTGAACTCCCAGGTCATCCGGACTCCGAGCATGAGCTTCGATCTCGGGGCGACCGCCGCCTACAACGACAACCTGCTGGTCTCGCTCGGCGAAGGCCGGGAGCGCATCCAGGCCGACACTCGGGGCCGCTTCCAGCACCGCGTCGGGTATCCCCTCGGGGGGTACTGGAGCAAGTACATCGCTTCGGCCCGCTGGGACCCGAACAATCCGACACGGCTGATCGACGTCATGTGCGAGGGGCCGGACCCCTCCCGCGCGCCCACTCCATGCTCCCAGGCGCCGTTCCACTATCTCGGGCCGCCCGGACCCGTCTGGCAGGGATCGTTCACCCAGTCCCTCGCGCTCCCCAACCTCGGGCTCACGCTGAACGCGCTCTGGACCTACACCTGGGAGAGCCGGCGCTTCAGCACCACCACCTGGCAGCGCGACCGCAACACCCGCAACACCGAGCGCGCCCAGCTCTATCTCATGGGCACCCTGGACCCGATCCAGGCCGCGGAAATCCAGACCTTCGACATCGAGCACCCCTGGATGGAGAGGGACGATCACCTCCGCCTGCGCGAGATCTCCCTTACCTACGAGCTTCCCGGTGACTTCGTCGAAGGGTACGGCGTTTCCCGGGCCGCAATCACCCTGAGCGGGCGAAACATCTGGACCCCGTGGGTCCACGAGAGCTTCAGCCAGCCCGGGCTCGACCCCGAGACGCGCCGCACGCGGGACAATCCCTGGGGCTGGCAGCAGACCCAGGCGCCGCTCCCGCACAGCTTCCTCCTGTCCTTCAGGGTCAGGTTCTGATGCCCGCGTCTCGCGCGAAGCTCAATGCTCAATCCGGAAACAAGGGAGGAATAGATGTCAGGCATATTTGATAATCGAAAGAAGATTGAGGGAGGATTTCTCTTCCTGTTGCTCACCCTCTTCCTGGGAGCGTGCGACCTGTCGGTGACGCTCCCCGGGGAAACGCCGGCCGACGCCCTGGACGATCCCTCGGCCGCTCCATTGCTCACCGTAAGCGCGCAGGGGGCCTTCGAGTGCGCCTACACACAGTACGCGCTGCTCTCCGGGCTGGTCTCGGGCGAGTTCATGGGTTCACAGACCTTCCTGGGCCAGGTGCCCTATCAGCGCAGGGACGTGCGGCCCCTGGATGCGTCGTTCGCCACCTCCGGATGCGGGAGTTCAACTTCGCTGCACACGCCGCTCGCGCAGGCTCGTTTCATTGCGGATGACGCCATCAACCGCATCAGCGGGTTCTCCGACGGCGATGTTCCCAACCGGTCGTCGCTGCTGGCCAGGAACGCGCTCTATGCGGGCTACAGCTATACGACGTTCGCCGAGGGATGGTGCAGCGCCGCCTTCGATCTCGGGCCCGAACTGCAGCCCGCGGCAGTCTTCGAGCTCGCCAAGGAGCGCTTCAGCATGGCCCTGGAGTCGCCGGATGCCGACATCCGCAACGCGGCGTACATGGGCCGGGCTCGAGCCCAGATGAGCCTGGGACAAACTGCGGGCGCGCTTGCCGACGCCCGGGCGGTTCCCGAGGGATTCGAGTTCTTCATCACCCGCTCCACTGCCGCGAGCGTGCGCGAGAACAAGATCTTCAACCGCAATCACGTCGAACAGGCTGTCTCGGTGGATCCCGCCTTCTGGAACCTGGAGTGGGCCGGCATGCCGGATCCCCGGGTGAACGTCATGGACGCGGGAATCCTGGGGCAGGACGGCCTCACGCCGATGTGGTTCCAGCAGAAGTATGCCAGCCGGGACGCGGAGATCCGGCTCGCCAGCTACACCGAAGCGCGTCTGATCATCGCCGAGGTGGAAGGAGGCGCGGCCGCCGTCGCCATCATCAACGAGTTGCTCGAAGGAGCGGGGCTGCCCGGCAACTTCGCGAGCGGAAACGCGGAGGCGATCCAGGAGCAGGTGCAGGAGCAGCGCCGTCGCGAACTCTTCGTGGAGGGACATCGCATGGGCGTGCTGCGCCGACTCGGCAGGATCACGCAGTTTACGAGCGGGTCCCACCCCTACGTGGGCGACGCCTACGGCGGCATGGAGTGCTTCCCGCTGCCCGACACCGAGCGGAACGGGAACCCCAACATCACCTGAGGCGGAAACCCGAACATCGCCCGCTCCGTATCCCGGACAGGTTGGTCGGTGGTCCTGGGCATTGCGTCCCGGGGCTTCCGGCCCGCCCGGGCTCGTCAATCCGTGGTGGCGCCGGTCCGGCGGCAACCGGGGGGGCTGCGCCGCGTCTCGCGCCGGTTCGCGTCAGATTGACACCGGTTTGGCGCTTGGCGAACTTACATAGCTACCCATCCCGCTCGCGGGAAGGAGCCTCGAGGGTTCAGAGGAGGTCCCCCCGGGCGGTACGCGAGCCGGATCACACCCGCGAAACCCTCCCGGAGCCAGCGGTGGCACAATGCTGAAGTCTCTTCGTGGCCGGATCATCTTCATCGCCGTGATCCTCGGGATCTGCGGCTACTACATCTACGCCAACGGCCTGAAGCTGGGGCTCGATCTGCAGGGCGGCATGCACCTGGTGGTCGAGATCGACGACCCGGACGGCACCCTCACCGACGAGGCGCGCGCCGACGCCATCGACCGCGCCGAGACGGTCCTGCGCACGCGCATCGACGAACTCGGGGTCGAGGAGCCGCTCATCCAGAAGGTGGGCAGCGACCGCATCATCGTCGAACTCGCGGGCATCAGCGACGAGAATCAGGCCAAGGACGTCATCCGGCGCGCCGCCTTCCTCGAGTTCAAGCTGGTGCGCTCGTGGGTGGATTTCGCCCCCGATCTTCCGCGCATCGACCGCGTGATCGTCGCGACGCTGGGGGCCGATTCGCTGAGCAGCCTTGGCCGCGACGTGCAGGCCCCGACATCGTCGATCGAGGAACTGCTCTTCGGGGCCGCGTCGGAAGAAGGAGATTCCGCGGCAGCCGAAGAAGGCGGAGCCGAGGCCGGGGAGGATGCCGCCGTGGACGCGGAAGGCGAGCAGGCCGCCCAGGACGACGCTTCCGAGGCCGAAGAGGACGATGCCGCCGTTTTGAGCCCGTTCACCGCCCTCCTCAACCAGGGCAGCGAGGACGGCGTCTACCTGGTGGCCGAGGAGGACGTTGAGGCGGCGGAGCTGTTTCTGAGCATCCCGGAGGTCCAGCGCGCCATGCCGCGCGACATTTCGCTCCAGTGGGGCATGGATCCCGTCGGCCTCACGGGCAGGATCTATCGCCAGCTGTATGTCCTGAACGAGGACGCCTTCATCACCGGCCAGATGCTCGAGAACGCGGTTTCCGCGCGCGATCAACAGTTCAATACGCCGCAGGTGCAGTTCGAGCTGTCCCGCCGGGGAGGCCGCCGCTTCGCCGAGGTGACCGGGCAGAACGTCGGCGAGTTCCTCGCCATCGTGCTCGACGGCGAGGTGGTGAGCGCGCCCGTCATCCGCGACCGCATCGGCGCCCGCGGTCAGATCGAGCTCGGCGGTTCGACCCTGCAGGAGGCGAGCGACCTCGCGCTGGTGCTGCGCGCCGGCGCCCTGCCCGCTCCGCTGCGCATCATGGAGGAGCGCACGGTCGGCCCCTCCCTCGGGCAGGACTCGGTGGACCAGGGGCGCATAGCCGGGATGATCGGTCTCGTTCTGGTGGTCCTGATCATGTGCACCTACTACCGCGTCGCCGGCGTCCTCTCGGTGTTCGCACTGGGCGTGTACGTGGTCCTGGTGCTGGGCGGCCTGGCCATGTTCGGGGCGACGCTGACCGTGCCGGGCATCGCGGGGCTCATCCTCTCGGTCGGCATGGCGGTGGATGCCAACGTGCTCATCTTCGAACGCATCCGGGAGGAACTGGATGCCGGAAGGGCCGTGCGCACCGCGGTCGAGGACGGCTTCGGCAACGCCTTGTCGGCGATCGTGGACGCCAACCTGACGACCCTGATCACGGCGCTGATCCTGTTCCAGTTCGGCACCGGGCCCGTGCGCGGCTTCGCCGTAACCCTCTCGATCGGGATTCTGGCTTCGTTCTTCACCGCGCTCTACGTGACGCGCAGCTTCTTCTTCATGTACCTGTCCCGGAAGAGGGCCACGGATCCCATCAGCATCTGAATCGCGAGACCATCTGAATCATGAGACTCTTCGGAAACGCGCGATACCGCTTCATCGAGGCGCGCAGGAAGGCCTACGTCTTCTCGGCCGTGGTGCTCGTCATCGCGCTGGTGTCGATGGTGGCGAACATCGTGCTCATCGGCAGCTGGCAGAACTACGGCGTGGACTTCACCGGCGGCTCGCTCGTGCAGGTGCGCTTCGAGGAGGCGATGGACGCTGCGGAACTGCGGTCCGCCCTGGGCGGCGCCCAGGCCCCTCCCATCACCAGCATCGGCAGCGAAGGAAACGAGTTCGTGATCCGCGCCCCGCTGGCCGAGGACCGGGAGGTGGAGGCGGTGGCACTCGAGATACGCGGGCAGATCCAGGGCGCCTTCCCGAATAGCGATATCGAGGTGGTTCGCACCGAACTGGTCGGCCCCAAGATCGGCGCGGAACTCCAGCAGAAGGCGGCGCTCGCGATCCTGTTCTCGTTCGCGCTGACCCTCGTCTATCTGGCCATCCGCTTCGAGTTCCGCTTCGGCGTGGCGGCCGTCATCGCGACCGTCCACGACAGCCTCATCACGCTCGGCTTCCTGGCGCTCTTCCGGGTCGAGATCGCTCTTCCGACGGTGGCGGCCATTCTGACCATTATCGGGTATTCGCTCAACGACACGATCGTCGTATTCGACCGGGTGCGGGAGAACCTGAACGCGAAGGGCGGCCGCCGCGAGGATCCGGTGGCGCTCGTCAACCGGTCGATCAACGAGACTCTTCCGAGGACAGTGCTCACCTCCGGCACGACGCTCGGGGTGCTGATGGCCCTGCTCATCTTCGGGGGCGCGGTGATCCGCGACTTCACCACCGTGTTGATTCTCGGGGTCCTGGTCGGGACCTACTCCTCGATCTTCGTAGCATCGCCGGCGCTGCTGGAGATCCAGAGGCGCTGGGGCACGAAGGATCTGGTCGAGGCTCAGCGGGGAGGCCCGAGAGGCCCCGTGAGCGGAACCCCGCCCTCGCGCCGGCCCAGGAAGAAGAAGCGAGGCAGGAAAGGGCGGAGGGTCGCGGGCGCTCGCGCCTGAGCTCGCGAGGCCGGGCCCGCGGATGTGCCGGCCAGGATATCCCGGATTCCCGGCCCTGACTGTGCCGTCGCCAGGCCCGCCGGGTCCACGACCGCAATGCTGTTCGAATCCCACTGCCATCTGACCGACCGGCGCTTCGACGCCGACCGGGTCGAGACCATCGAGCGGGCGCGCGCCGCCGGGGTGGGGGCGATCGTCTCCATCGCATCTTCGGTGGCGGACGCGGAGCGGGTGGCGGAGCTCACCCGGGCGCACCGCCAGGTGTGGGGGACGGCGGGCATTCATCCCCACGAGGCGGGACGGGCCGGCCCGGACGACGTACGTCGGGTGGAGGAACTGCTGAATGCCTCCTCGCGCCTGGTCGCGGTCGGCGAGACCGGCCTGGACTACCACTACGACTTCTGTCCGCGCGACCGCCAGCGCGACCTGTTCCGCGCCCATGCCCGCCTGGCAGCCGACACAGGGTTGCCGCTGGTGGTGCACTCCCGGTCCGCGGATGACGACACCCGCGCGGTGATCGATGAGTTCAGGGACGCGGCGCGAGGGGTGCTCCACTGCTTCACCGGCGGGATGAGGCTGCTCGAAGAAGCGCTCGACGCCGGCTGGCACATCTCGTTCACCGGGCTCGTGACCTTCAGGAACTTCGACGGCCAGGAAGCTCTGCGGGCGGTGCCCTCCGACCGTCTCATGATCGAGACCGACTCACCCTACCTGGCGCCGGTGCCGCATCGGGGCCGGCGCAACGAGCCCGCCTGGGTGGCGCGGGTGCGGGACGGCGTGGCGGAGGTGCGGCGTGAGAGCCCGGAAGAGGTGGAGCGCTACACCACCCGCAACGCCCTCCGCTTCTTCGGTCTGAAGCCCGTGGAAGCCGAGGGTCGCATCGAGCACTCATCGGCCGCGCAGTGACGCCGCCCGCCCGCCCCATCCAGGTGCTTCCGGACTCGGTGGCGAACCAGATCGCCGCCGGCGAGGTGGTCGAGCGTCCGGCGTCGGTCGTGAAGGAGCTTGTCGAGAACGCCCTGGACGCCGGCGCAGCGCACATCCGGGTCGAGGTGGTGCGGGGCGGGAGGCAGCGCATCCGCGTGATCGACGACGGGGCCGGCATGGGGCGCCAGGATGCGATCATGTGCCTCGAGCGCCACGCTACCAGCAAGATCGCGAGCGCCCGGGAGCTGCGCGGGGTCGCGAGCTTCGGCTTCCGTGGCGAGGCGCTGCCCTCCATCGCGGCGGTATCGCGGCTGACCCTCGAGACCTGCGACGAGTCGGGCGCGGGCACCCGCATTCGGGCGACCGGCGGGACCATCACCAGTGTCGACGATCACGCGCGGGCCCGCGGCACCACACTGGAGGCGGCCAACCTCTTCTTCAACGCGCCCGCGCGCAGACGGTTCTTGAAGAGCGGGTCCGCGGAGACCCGGGTGGTGGCCGCCGAACTCACGTCGCTCGCCCTGGCCCATCCCGAGGTCGCGTTCACCCTCACCTCCGACGGGCGCACGCTGTTGGATCTGCCCGCCGACCCCGGCCCTGCGCGCCGGGTCGGCCGGGTGTGGGGCAGCGACGCCCGCGCCTCCATGTTCGGGTTCGTCGGGGCGGGAAAGGTCGGCCGGGTAAGCGGCCTCCTGCAGCGCCCCGACCAGGCACGTTCCGGCCCGCGCCGCACCTACCTTTTCGTGGGTGGCCGACCGTTCCGGGACAAGGGCCTGAGGGACGCGGTGCGCCGGGCCTACCGCACCACCATTCGCGAGGCCATGCGCCCCTGGTTCTTCCTCTACCTCGACCTCCCCGCCGGCGAGGTCGACGTGAATGTGCACCCGGCCAAGCTGGAGGTGCGCTTCCGCGACCGGACCGCGGTGGAAGGCTTCATCGAGGACGAAATCCGGCGCGCGCTCGCCGGTGAGGAAAGCGCCGCCACGCTCGACTCCCCCTCCGCGTCCGACGGCGCGACCTCGAAGGTGCAGGATCCGGCGCCCGAATCGAGCCCGTCCTCCGTTCCGCCCGTTGGCGACGGCGCAGGCGCGGCCAGGGTGCGCGAGTCGGCAAAGTACGCTCCCGGGACTGCTGACCGGTCGTCCGACCCATCCTCCGAAGCCGCCGATGCACAGATGGCGCTCTTCGCCAGCGGGGCGCCCGCGGCCGCCGATGCAGCCAGGCCGGTCGCTGCGGCCGAGGAAGTTCCCGTGGAACCCGCGCGCCTCTGGCAGTTGCACGGGACCTACATCCTCGTCGAGGTGCGCGGCGGGATGATGATGATCGACCAGCACTCCGCCCACGAACGCATCCTCTTTCAGGAGCTGATGGAAGCCTTCGGCAAGGGCGGGCAGCCCGGCCAGCGCCTGCTGTTCCCCATCACGCTGACCCTGTCGCCGGCCGAGTATCAGCACGTCGAGCCGCTGTTCGGCATGCTCGCCCGGGCGGGCTTCGAGGTCGACGGGTTCGGGGGCAACTCGATCATCGTGCACGCGGTTCCGAACCCGCATCCGTACTTCGACGCCGAGGGCTGTCTGCGCGAGATGATCGGCGAGCTGACCCACGGCTCGGAACTGGTGCGCGCCGCCCGCAACCAGCACGAGCGCATCGCGATGACCTTCGCCTGCAAGGGCGCCATCAAGGCCGGCCGGGAGCTGTCGCAGGAGGAGATGCGGGAGTTGATCGACCGCCTCTTCGCCACCGATCTCCCGCATCACGACGTGCATGGGCGTCCGACCGCCGTGCGCCTGTCGCTGTCGGAGCTGGAGCGCCGCTTTGGCCGCACCTGAGTTCCTCGCCATCACCGGCGCGACCACCACGGGCAAGACCGCGCTCTCGCTGGCGGTGGCCGAGGCGCTGGACGGCGAGGTCATCTCCATGGACTCGCGCCAGATCTACCGCGGCATGGATATCGGCACCGACAAGGTGGCCGGCGGCATCCGCGCGCGCATCCCGCATCACGGCGTCGACATCCGGGATCCGGACGAATCCTACAGCGCCGGCGAGTTTGCCCGCGACGCCGCCCGCTGGATGAACGGAATCCGCGCGCGCGGCCGGGTGCCGGTATTGGCGGGAGGCACCGGTTTCTTTTTGAAGGCTCTCATGGAACCCCTCTTCGAGGAGCCGAAACTGGACCCGGGCCAGGTGGCGCGCCTGCGCCGTTTCCTTGCGCAGCGCGGGATGGAGGAGCTGGAGCGCTGGGTGCGCGTGCTGGATCCGGAACGGGCCCGGCTCGCGGTCGCGGGCGGGGTCCAGCGCATCGAGCGCACCCTCGAAGTGACCCTGCTCACGGGCCGTCCGCTGTCCTGGTGGCACCGAACCGCGCAGGCGAACGCACCGGTTGCCGAGGGCATGGTCGTGGTGCTGGAACTGCCGCGCGACGAACTCTACGGCCGCATCAACGAGCGCGTGGGCACGATGGCCGAGCGGGGAATGATCGAGGAAGTCCGCGCTCTCTCCGCTCGCGGCTATGGGGCGGACGATCCCGGGATGTCCGGCACCGGCTATCGCGAGATCCTCGGATACCTGGAGGGACGTCTCGGCCTCGAGGAGGCTCTGGACGCGACCCGGCGCGCGACCCGTGGCTACGCCCGCCGGCAGCTCACCTGGTTCCGCAACCAGTTGCCCCCGGACGCAGTCAGGATTGATGGCCTGAAGCCGCTCGAAACTCAACGCGCCGAGGTGCTGGGGGTCTGGCGGGCGCGGGGCGGCGCCAGCCGTGAGACGCCGGACCAGTGAGCGTCCGGGAAGCCGTCCTGCTGGGTGTGGTTCAGGGGTTGACCGAGTTCCTCCCGGTCTCGAGCTCCGGGCATCTGGTCGTCGGCCAGGCGCTGCTCGGAATCGAACTTCCCGGTGTCGCCTTCGAGGTCGCCGTGCACTTTGCGACGCTGGTTTCGGTGCTGGTCGCATACCGGCGGCGCGTGGGCGCGCTCATGCGGGGATCGGTCCGGCTGGACCCCGGGACCTGGCGCTACCTCGGGCTCGTCGCCCTCGCCAACGTACCGGCGGCAGCGGTCTATTTCCTCCTGGCGGATGTCGTGGAGGCGGCGTTCGAGACGCCGGCCGCGGCGGGAGTGGCGTTCCTGGTCACGGGCGGGGTGCTGTGGAGCGCGCGCGCGGCGATGCGGCGGGGGACGCCGCAGCCTGCACCGTTCCCGGGGGCGCGCGGGCTGGGCGTCGCGATGCTCATCGGGGTCGCCCAGGCATTCGCGCTCCTTCCCGGCATCTCGCGCTCGGGTTCGACCGTGGTGGCGGCCCTCTGGCTGGGCGTTGCGTCCGACGACGCGGCCGAGTTCTCGTTCCTGATGTCTGTGCCGGCGATACTCGGAGCCACCCTTCTTCAGCTCCTGGATGCCGGAGCCGCGGCGTCGGCCGTGGGAACCGCGCCGCTCGTATTCGGGGCTGTGGCAGCCACGGTGACCGGCCTGGTTGCCATCAGGATCTTCCTGGCCGTGCTGCGCGCCCGTTCGTTCCACCGCTTCGCCCTGTATCCCTGGATTCTGGGGCTGCTCTTTCTCGGATACCTGTGGATCGCGTAGGCGGCAGAGCCATGCGCGGCGGCAGGCCGGTCCGGCACACCGGCGACCGCGGCTCCCGGATCTGGCAGGGCGAACCGGTCGCCCGCTGGGCGGAGCGGTGGGGCGTGCCGCTCCTCGAAGTGCACGGTCGCCTCGGTTCCACCAACGACCGCGCCCGCAGCCTCGCCCGCGGCGGCGCGCCATCGTTTTCGGTGGTCATCGCTGACGAACAGACCCGGGGGCGGGGGAGGGAAGGGCGCCGGTGGCTGTCCCTGCCCGGCTCCGGGCTCTGGATGACCGTGGTGCTCGCGAGGCGCCCATCCGCACATTCCATCGTCCCGCTCCTCGTCGGAATCGCGGCCGCGCGCGCGATCGAGGAGGTCTGCCCGGACTTGCGGGCGGAGATCGAGTGGCCGAACGATCTTGTCGTGGCAGGCCGCAAGGTCGGCGGCATCCTGTGCGAATCATGGGACGACGGCGCCGGGGGCCGGGGCATGGCGATCGGAACGGGCATCAATATCTCGCAACGCGTGGCGGATTTCCCACCGGAACTCCGCGGCCGCGCCGGATCGCTGAGCATGATGGGCGCAACCTCCGTGTCGAGGCCTGCCCTCGCGGGTGCGCTGCTCGCCCGGCTGCGGGAGCTGCTGATCCCCGGGGCGGCCCGGCTGGAGGGAGCGCTGCACCGGGAGCTCACCTGGCGTGATGCCCTCAGGGGCCGCGGCGTCGTTCTGGGGAGCGGCGAGACCGGAACGGCCCGCGGGATCAGCTCCGGGGGGGCGCTCCTCTTCGAGAAATCCGGAGGCGCGAGGCGCGAGATTCGTTCCGGCGGCGTGAGGCTGTTGCCGGATCCGTAGGCATCCACCCGAGGAAACACGACATGCATCTGGTACTGGATGTGGGCAATACCGAAACCGTGCTCGCGCTTTTCGTCCCCGGCGAGGAAGGGGTCGCGGGCCGCTGGCGGGTGAGCACCCACGTGCCGCGCACCGCCGACGAGTATGTGCTGCTGCTCGGCGCGCTGCTCCGCTCGGGCGGCCACGACCCCGACGCCCTCACCCGCGTCGTGCTGGGCTCGGTGGTCCCCTCCGCTTCCGATGTCCTGAGGGAAGCCGCGGCCCGGCTTGGTTCCGCGGAGCTGGTGGTCATCGACGCGTCCACACCCCTGCCCATCGTCCTGGACGTGCAGGAGCCGCGCACCGTGGGTGCCGACCGCGTCGCCAACACCATGGCCGCTTCCCGGCTCTTCGGGCGCGACTGCATCGTCGTCGACCTGGGCACCGCCACCACCTACGACTGCATCACCGCCGACGGCCGCTTCCAGGGGGGCGTCATCGCTCCGGGCCTCATGTCCGGCAAGGAGTGGCTCGCGGCCCGGACGGCCAAACTTCCGCCCGTGGAGTTCATTCCCCCGAAGCGGGTGATCGGCAAACGCACCGAATCCTGCATCCACTCCGGCATCTTCTTCACCACCATGGACGCGATCGCGGGGATGATCGAGCGCGTGCGAGCGGAATGGGACGTTGCCGATCCCATGGTCGTGGGCACCGGCGGCTTCTCTCCGCTGGTGGCGAAGCACGTTGCCGCCTTCGACCACGTAGACCCGCTGCTCACGCTGATCGGGCTGGAGCTGGCCGGGGAGCATGTGGCGGAACACTCGGGGTAGTGATGATCTGGCAGAGCATCCATGTAGCCCGCCGCGAACCGGAGCCGCACCAAGCTCGACTTGCGGGGGTATCATGTTGGCACGACCCACGACCCCGAGCCCGCCCTGTTACCGGGAGGGAAGGCCATGAGGAGACCTGAGCCGAGGCGGGCCGGACCCGCCTGCTCCGTAGCGGTGCCCATCGTGGCGCTGACTCTGATCGTCGCCTGTGTTGGCGATGACGAGGCGGCGCCGACCGAGCCTCCGGAGCCTCCCGTCGCCACAACCGTCAGCATTTCGCCAGCTTCCATGGACCTCTCGTCCTTCGGCGAGACGCTCCAGCTGACCGCGGCCGTCGCCGACCAGAGCGGCCAGGCGATGGCGGGGGCGCCCGTCAGCTGGACGACCAGCGACAATTCGGTCGCGAGCGTGAGCGCCGGTGGACTGGTGACCGCCGTTGCCAACGGGAACGCCACCGTCACGGCCACATCCGGCAGCGCGGCCGGGACCGCCTCCGTCACCGTCGCGCAGCGGGCGGCGCGCGTCGACGTATCGCCGGATGCGCACACGTTCTCCGCCCTCGGCGATTCCGTACAGCTCACCGCCGCGCCGTTCGACGCGAACGACAATGCCGTCGAAGACGCAACCATCACCTGGTCATCGGCAGACGACGCGGTCGCCACGGTCGATTCCAACGGCCTCGTCACCGCGGCCGGCAACGGCTCCGCGAGCATCACCGCTCAGGCGGGCGCGGCCAGCGGGGCCGCCGCGGTCACCGTCTCGCAGGTGATCGTCGAGATGGATGTGGTGCCGGCCGCACTGACGCTCTTCTCGCTCGCCGATACCGTCCGCCTGGTCGCGACCGGTGTCGACGCCAACGGCCACCCGGGCCCGGCCCTGGCCGTCACCTGGATATCCGAGCACGACGCCGTCGCGACCGTCGATTCGACGGGGCTGGTCACGGCGGTGCGCACCGGCAGCACGGATGTGTTCGCGGCCGCCGGGGAACTGCTCGATTCCGCGGGCGTAACCGTCGCCCAGCTTGCGACGGAGGTGCGCGTCACCCCGCAGGTCGACACCCTTGCCCGGGTCGGTGACTCGGTACGCCTGCGCGCCCTCGCGCTCGACGGGAACGGATACCAGGTCGAGGACACCGACTATGTCTGGTCGACGTCCAACGCGGCCGCGGTGACGGTGGACGACAGTGGTCTGGTCACGGCCGTCGGGCCGGGAACCGGAACCATCCGGGCCCAGGCGACCAGGGCGGGCGCGAACTACGTCGGCACCGCGACCATCACGGTGCTCGGGTCATCGGCCGGGGGAGGCCGCGCGGACCCTTGACAACCCCGACCGCGCGCGCCAGCCCTTAGAGCCATCATGATACAAGTGAGCATACAGGATGTGATGTCCCGGCGGGCGTGCCCGGGGCGGCCGGCTTCCCGGTGACCCGCCAGGAGCTCCTTGACCTGATCGCCGCCGGCGAGGGCCCCGAGGTCGAGTTCCAACGTTCGCTCGGGCGAGAGTTCGGCAGGGAGTTGTGCGCGTTCGCGAACGGGGACGGCGGGACAATCCTGCTCGGCGTGTCCAGCTCGGGGGAGGTGGTCGGCGTCGGGAACCACCGCCGGACCCGCGTCAAGGTGCTCACTGTTGCCCGGTCCGGCGACCCGCCGATCATGGTGGAGGTCGAGACCGTGGGCGAAGTGATGCGCGTGACCGTCCCGCCCCAGAAGTACAAGCCCTACTCCATTGGATGGCGCGCCTTCGTGCGCGAGGGGAGCGGCAGCCGGCGACTGACGAATGCGGAGATCAAGGATCTCTACTACGCTGTCGGGCGCGCTCACTTCGACAAGGAGCCCTGTGGGGCCTTTTCAATGGAGGCTCATCTCAAAGCCGACGTCTGGGAGCGGTTCATCGCTCGGGCGAAGATTCCGGAAGCCATGCACGCGATCCTGGCGCTGCGCAACCTCGGCCTCGTCGACAACGAAGACCGGATGACCTACGCCGGCGCGTGGCTGCTCGCCCAGGACATCCGCCAGTTCACGGACAGCGCACACGTATCCTGTGCCCTCTTTCGGGGGAAGGAGGAGGCGGGAAGCCTCGAACGGCAGGACTTTCACGGCTCACTTCCCGACATCGCGGACGAAGTGCTGGCGTGGGTTCTGCGGAGAATCAACGTCCAGTTCACGATCTGGCGTGAAGACGCCAGGGGCCGTCCCGAGCTCCCCGAGGAGGCCTTGCGCGAGGCGCTCGCGAACGCGATCGCCCACCGTGACTACCGTTCCCGCAACCACGTGCAGGTACGTGTCTTCAAGGACCGCGTGGTGATCGCCAGCCCCGGCGGGCTGCCCGAGGGAATGAACGAGGGCGATCTGGGAACCAAGAGCGTTCCCCGCAATCCGCTGCTCTACAGCATGCTCGCCCGCATGGGCCTGGTTGGAGGACTCGGCACCGGCATCCGGCGCATGAAGTCGCTCTGCCGGGAGTATGGGGTTCTGGAGCCTCGGATCGAGTCTTCCGGAACCGAAGTCATCACAAGCTTCAGACGCCCGCCCGCCATCCGGCTCCGGCCCTCGGGCATCGACGACGACGACTTCGCCGCCATGCAGGCAAGCCTGTTCAACCCGCATAATGCCGGGACAAAGGGCCCTGACCGACCCAGGGATCCCACGCAAGTTTGGGAGCGAAAGACCACGGTCCAGGTCAGGGACCTGGTACGGGTTCTGGATCGCGAGCGATCCCGCGTGCAGATTCTCCAGGGCCTCGGCCTCAGGAACCGCAGCAACCTGGTGGTCAACTACCTGCGACCGGCGCTCGACGCCGGCCTCATCGAGATGACGATCCCGGACAAGCCCACGAGCGGCAGGCAGAAGTATCGGCTCACTCCCCTGGGGCGTGAGTTGCGGGTGGTGCTGCTGGAGCGCGCGCGCCCGCGAAGAGCCGGCGGATCCGCCCCCCATGGCCCGGATTGACGAGAAGCCCGGACGACATTGACCGCCATGCTCATCGTCGCCGCCGTCACCCTGGCTGTCTGGGTGGCCATGACGCTCGTCACCCTCTACAGCTACCGGCACGTCTTCCGCCTGGAACGGATCGGAGACGCCCGCGACGGCGATCCTCCCCTCCCCCGGCTGTCGGTGGTGGTGGCCGCCCGGAACGAGGAAGCTTGCGTGGACCAGACGCTCTCGTCGCTGCTCGCCCTGGACTATCCGGACTACGAGGTCATCTTCGTCGACGACCGCTCGCAGGACCACACCGGCGTGATCGCGGATCGGCTGAGCGCGCAAGACGACCGTCTCAGGGTGCTCCACGTCGAGGAATTGCCCGCGGGGTGGTTCGGGAAGAACCACGCTTCCTGGCATGGGGCGCTGGCGGCCAGGGGGGATCTGCTTCTCTTTACCGATGGGGACGTTGTGTTCGGGCGCCGGGCTGTGAAGCGCGGGGTACGCCACCTCCTGAGAAACAGGCTGGACCATGTCGCCGTCCTGCCGGCGCTGGTGATGCGGAGTCCGATGCTGCAGGCCTGCACGATCGTGTTCCACTGGGGCGCGCACGTCACGGCGCGGCTGTGGCAGGTTCGCGACCCAGGGAGCACAGCCTCCTTCGGCGTGGGCGCCTACAACCTGTTCCGGGCGGACGCCTACCGCGCCATCGGGGGACACAGGCGGGTGGCGCTGCGTCCCGACGAGGACTATCAACTGGGCCGGCTGATGAAACTGACCGGCCACCGTTCGGACCTCGTCCGGGCCGAATCCAGCGTGAGGTGCGAGTGGTATCCGGACGTCCGAGGTCTCGTCCGGGGGACGGAAAAGAACCTCTTCGCGTTCAGGGACTACCGGATTTCGGCCGTCCTCGTGCAGACGGCGGGACTCGTGTGGACCGGGATCGCACCCGTCGTGCTGGCCGTCGCGCTCGTCCCCGTGGACGCTTTCGCCGCCGCACTGTTCGCCGCTTCCGCGATGGTTGCCTGGGGGTTCGCCATATGCGTCGCCAGAGTCTCCTGCTTCCGCTGGTGGAGCGGACTGGCGCTTCCGGTGGCCAGCGCGGTCATCGCCTGGAGTTGGTGGCGCTCGATGATCGTCACACTCCGGGGACGCCTGGCCTGGGGCGGTCCCGCGGTTCCATTGTCGGAGTTGCGCGCTGCCCGGGTGCAGGCGATGGACGAACGTGGAAATGCGTGAGTATCATTGAACATCGGCGATGATTCAGCCCAGGAGATTAGAGTGTCCAGATACATTGCCGTCGTGGTTGCGATCGGTTGCGCCGCCGGGGCCGCTCCCGTCCCGGCCGGTGCACAGACCCCGTCTGCGGGCGAACCCGAGAGAACGATCGAGGTCACGATCTCGGAGGGCACCAACGTCGCCGTCGCGCTCTCCCCGGACGAGAGCACGCTTGCGCTCGATCTGCTGGGCCGCATCTGGGTGATGCCCGCCGGCGGGGGAGCCGCAAGGGCCCTCACCGATCCCGTCGGGGATGCGCGCCAGCCGGCATGGTCGCCCGACGGAAGCCGCATCGCCTTCCAGGCGTATTGGGACGGCAATTACCACATCTGGAGCGTGGGCGCGGACGGGACGGGGTTGCGCCAGCACACGCGCGGCCGGTTCGACCACCGCGAGCCCCACTGGTCGCCGGACGGCGACCGCCTCGCGTTTTCGTCGGACCGGGGCGGCAGCTACGACGTGTGGGTGATGGGGCTGGACGCCGGAGACCCCGAACAGCTGACGGACTGGCCCGGCAACGAATACGGACCCGCGTTCTCTCCGGATGGCGGAGAGGTCGCGTTCGCGGCGGATGGAGTCCGGTCCGGAATCTGGCTGACCGGGGACGGCGGACCAGCGGTCCTGGCGGGAGACGCGGAGCCGCGCCGGATCGCGGAAGGGGACGGGGGCGAGTTGAACGCGCCTTCCTGGAGCGCGGACGGTGGGACGCTTTCCTTTAACTCCGTAGGGGAAGGGCGGTCGCGCCTGTACGCCGTGGCGGTGAGCGGAGGAGAGCCGCGTACCCTTACCGGCGAGGAAGAGGATGTTTTTCCGTTCCGGGCATCCTGGACCGCGGCCGGAGACCTGTACCACACGGGGGACGGGCTGGTGCGATGGCGCCGGGGCGACGGCAGCGGCCGGCGGGACGTGGCGTTCTCGGCAACGGTGGCTCTCGACCGGACCCGCTATCCGCGGCGGCCGCGGGATCTGCGGGCGCCCGGCCCGTTCCAGGTGCGCGGCATCGTATCGCCGGCGGTCTCGCCCGACGGGACGCAAGTGGTGTTTTCGGCGCTGGGCGACCTCTGGCTTCACACCATCGGCGGGGATGCGGAGCGCCTCACCGACGATCCCTGGATCGAGGCCGATCCTGCCTGGTCGCCCGATGGCGGTCGTCTTGCGTTCGCCTCCGACCGGGACGGGTCGCTCGACCTGTACGTGCGCGACCTGGGGACGGGGAGCGACCGCCGGGTGACCGAAGGGGCCGCCGCCACCATGCCGGCGTGGTCGCCGGACGGGAGCCGCATCGCCTTCGTGGGATCGGCGGCCGGGACGGCGGTGCAGGTGGTGGACCTGGCGACCGGGGTGGTGGAGACGCTGCGCGCGGGGTTGAACGGGGCGGGGCGGCCCTCCTGGTCGCCCGACGGCGCCTCCGTGCTGGTCTCCGCGCTCTCACCCTACTCGGGACGCTTCCGGGAGGGCGTGAACCGCGCGCTGGTGGTGCCCACCCGCCCGCTCCGCACCGCGGACGCGATGCCCGGAGCGCTGGCGCTTCCTGTTCCGACCGCAGGGTCGCGTGCGGCCACTCCCGCGGTGCCCGTCCGCCCCGTCCACCGCGGCCATGGCCACACCCACGATCTGCCCGCCTGGGCGGGCGGGCACCCGGCGCCGTTCGCCTTCGCCACCGCCTTCCAGACCACCGACCGCTACCTCGACCTGCCCCTGCACGGGTCGGTCGGCAGCCGCGCCAACGACGGCCCGGCCTGGTCGCCGGACGGCCGCCAGGTCGCCTACATCTCCGACGGCGTACTCTGGACGGTCGCCATGACCGCCGGCGGCGAGACCGCCGACCTTCCCCGCCGCCTCACCAACGAGGCCGCCGACGATCCCTCCTGGACCGGCGACTCGCGGTCCCTCGTCTACCTGAGCGACGACCGCTTGCGCCGCATCGACGCGCTCACCGGCGCCGCGGAGGACATCACTCCCACCCTCGCCTGGACGCGGCCGGAGCCGCCGGCCTCGGTGCTGGTGCGCGCGGGCGCCCTCTTCGACGGCCGCTCCGAGACGCTCCGCCGCGACGTGGACATCGTCATCGAGGATGGCGTCATCACCGAGGTGGCCGACCGCGACCCCGCGCGCACCGCCGACCGGGTCGTGGACGCCGCCGGGCAGGTGGTCATGCCCGGCCTGATCGAGATGCACACCCACGGCGGCCTGGCCGACGGGGAGTCCAAGGGCCGGCTGTGGCTCTCCTGGGGGGTGACCGCGACCCGCTGCCCCGCCTGCGACGGCTACGAGCTCACCGAAGCCAAGGAGGCCGGCGAGTCCGGCCGGCGCATCGCGCCGCGCATCTTCGGGACCGGCGGCACCATCGACGGCAGCCGCATCTACTACCCCAACGCGCCCGCCCTTGGCGCGAGCGCGCAGGTCGAACTGCAGATGGGGCGCGCCGCGACCCTCGGCCACGACATGATCAAGACCTACGTGCGCCTCTCGGACCCGATGCAGCGCCGGGCCATCGCCGAAGCACACGCCCTCGGCATCCCGGTCAGCTCGCACGAACTCTATCCGGCGGTCGCGTACGGCGGCGACGGGGTCGAGCATGTGCGCGGCACCAGCCGGCGTGGCTACTCCACCAAGGTCTCCGAGACCAACGGGATCTATGCGGACGCGGTCGATCTTCTGGCCGCTTCGGGCATGACCCTCACGCCCACGGTCGGCATCTACGGCGGCTATGGCCTGCTCGCCGCCGAGGCGCCCGACCTCTTCGACGACCCGCGCGTCGAGACTTTCTTCCCGGACGCGTCCGCCAGCACCCGCATCCCTCCGGACCTGGCGCTGGCGCGCCGCATGGTCGAACGCATGTCCTCCCTCCCGCGCCGGGTGCTCGAGGGCGGGGGCCGGGTCATCATGGGCACTGACTCGCCCATCATTCCGCGCGGCCTCAGCCTGCACGCGGAGATGGAGATCCTGGTCCGCTACGGCCGCATGCGTCCCGTCGATGTTCTGCGGGCCACCACGTCGGAGTCCGGCGAAGCCCTCGGGTACGAGGGGCGCCTCGGCGTGGTCGCCCCCGGCGCGTTCGCCGACCTGATCGTCCTCGACGAGGATCCCCTGCAGGACATCACCGCGACCCGCTCCGTGCACACGGTCATCCTGGGCGGAGCCGTGCACACGCTGGAGGAACTGCTCCGCCGTCCGTGATGACGGTCTCGCGCCTTCGCGGGCGTGATGGGTGGACGTGCGCGGGTTGACATCCGTGGTCCCCGGGGTACTTTTCTGGCCGTTAGCACTCCTCGGCGTGGAGTGCTAACAATCGCTCGCGCCGGAGATCCGGCCGGAAAGACCTGTATTCGGACCACCATTCACAGGAGAACCCACGCATGGCAACGAGTGCAGCGAACAGAATCAAGCCGCTCGCCGACCGGGTCGTCATCCAGGCGGCCGAGGAGACGGAGCAGACCCGCGGCGGTCTCTACATCCCGGACACCGCCCAGAAGGAGAAGCCCCAGCAGGGCACCGTGCTCGCAGTCGGCCCCGGCAAGCTCTCCGACGACGGCACGCGCATCGCGGCCGACGTCTCCGTCGGCGACACCGTCCTGTACGGCAAGTACAGCGGCACCGAGGTCACGGTGGACGACGAGGAGCTGCTCATCCTCCGCGAGTCGGACATCCTCGCCATCATCACCGACTGACCGCTTCCCCCGAGAAACCGAACGGCAACACGACGGGCCGGTGGCGGCCGGGCGCCGCCCGCGGCTCTAAACAGAGGAGAAACAAAGCATGGCAGCCAAGGATCTCAGATTCGAAGTGGATGCCCGCACGCGCCTCAAGGCCGGCGTCGACAAGCTGGCCAGGGCCGTGAAGGTCACCCTGGGCCCCAAGGGCCGCAACGTAGTGCTCGACCGCAAGTTCGGCTCCCCGCAGGTCACCAAGGACGGCGTGTCGGTGGCGAAGGAAGTCGAGCTCGAGGACGGCGTCGAGAACATGGGCGCGCAGATGGTGAAGGAGGTCGCCACCAAGACCTCCGACGTCGCGGGTGACGGCACCACCACCGCCACGGTACTCGCCCAGTCCATCTTCGGCGAGGGGCTCAAGAACGTTACCGCCGGCACCAACCCGATGGGCATCCGCCGAGGGATCGAGCGGGCCGTCGAGTCGGTGGTGCGCGAGCTCGAAGGGCTCTCCGTCGACACCCAGGGCAAGCGCGAGATTTCCCAGGTCGGCTCCATCTCCGCCAACAACGACAACGAGATCGGCGCACTGATCTCCGACGCGATGGAGAAGGTCGGCAAGGACGGCGTGATCACGGTCGAGGAGGCGCGCGGCCTCAAGACGACGCTCGACACGGTCGAGGGAATGCAGTTCGACCGCGGCTATCTGTCGCCCTACTTCGTGACCGATCCGGAGCGGATGGAGGCGGTGCTCGACGACCCCATGATCCTCATCCACGACAAGAAGATCTCGTCGATGAAGGACCTCCTGCCGATCCTCGAGAAGGTCGCGCAGATGGGCAAGCCCCTCCTGATCATCGCCGAGGACGTGGAAGGCGAGGCGCTGGCCACGCTGGTCGTGAACAAGCTGCGCGGCACCCTCAAAGTGTGCGCCGTCAAGGCGCCCGGGTTCGGCGACCGGCGCAAGGCCATGCTGCAGGACATCTCGATCCTGACCGGCGGCCAGGTGATCTCCGAGGAAGTCGGCTTCAAACTCGAGAACGCCGTCTCCTCCGACCTCGGCAGCGCGAAGCGGGTGGTGATCGACAAGGACAACACCACGGTGATCGACGGGGCCGGGATGGCCGACCAGATCAAGGGCCGCATCGACGAGATCAAGGTGGCCATCGACAAGTCCACCTCCGACTACGACACCGAGAAGCTGCAGGAGCGGCTGGCGAAGCTCGCCGGCGGCGTCGCGGTCATCCATGTGGGCGCGGCCACCGAGACCGAGATGAAGGAGCGCAAGGCCCTGGTGGAGGACGCCCTGCACGCGACCCGCGCGGCCGTCGAGGAAGGCATCGTCCCCGGTGGCGGCGTGGCGCTGCTGAGGGCCCAGGGCGCGCTCAACGGCCTGGAGCTCGAGCGGCACGACCAGCAGGTGGGCGTGCAGATCCTGCGCCGGGCGCTCGAGGAGCCCCTCCGCCAGATCGCGGAGAACGCAGGCGCCGAGGGCTCGATCGTGGTCGAGCACATCCGGCGGCACGAGAACACCAACTGGGGCTACAATGCCCAGACCGACACCTACGAGGACCTGGTGAAGGCGGGCGTGATCGATCCCACCAAGGTGGTGCGCACGGCGCTGCAGAACGCCGCTTCGATCGCGGGCCTGATGCTGACCACCGAGGCCGTGGTGGTCGAGCAGCCAGAGGAGGAGAAGGCGCCCGCCGGTGCCGGCGCCGGCATGGAGGGGATGGGCGGAGGCATGTACTAATCCCCTGACCCGCGCGGCCGGCGTCTGGTCCGGCCGAACATCCAGGAGCCCGGGCGGCGATGGTCGTCCGGGCTCCTTGCCGTTTTGTCGGCGGCGCGCACAATTCGCGTTCCGCCGTGTATCTTCGGCGACCGTTGTCCCGAAGCATCCGAATCCCCGCAACCATCCAGATGACCGATGGCTGACGAATCCATCCAGGTGCGGCTCCCCGACGGCAGCGCCATCGAGACGCCGCGCGGCAGCAGCGCCGCCGACATCGCGGCCGGCATCGGCCCCGGACTGGCCCGCGCCGCCTTGGCGGCGGTAGTCGACGACGAGGTGGTCGACCTGGCTCGGCCGGTCTCGCCGGGCGCCGAAGTACGCATCCTCACCAGCAGGGACGACGACGCCCTCCCCGTGCTGCGCCACTCGGCCGCGCACGTCCTGGCCACCGCGGTGCGCGAGCTGCGTCCCGGCGCCGGTATCGGCTTCGGCCCCTCGATCGAGGACGGCTTCTATTACGACTTCGAGGTCGACGAACCCTTCACGCCCGAAGACCTGGAGGCCTTCGAGGTGCGTATGCGCGAGGTGGTCGCCGCCGACTTCCCCTTCGAACGGCGCCGCATCAGCAAGGAGGAGGGCAGGGAACTCTTCGCGGATGACCCGCTCAAGCTGGAGCGGCTGGAGGAGATGGCCGACGACGAGGTGATCACGGTCTACGAGGACGGCCCTTTCCTGGACCTGTGCCGCGGACCACACGTACCCTCCACCGGCGGCGTGAAGCACTTCAAGCTGCTCTCCACCGCAGGCGCCTACTGGAGGGGCGACGAAAACCGCCAGATGCTGCAGCGCATCTACGGCACCGCGTTCTTCAGCAGGAAGGCGCTGGACGAGCACCTGGAGCGGCTCGCGGAGGCGCGCCGGCGCGACCACCGCGTGCTCGGCAGGGAGCTGGACCTGTTCAGCATCCAGGAGGAGGTCGGGTCCGGGTTCATCCTCTGGCATCCGAACGGGGGCCTGGTCCGCCATACGGTGGAGGAGTTCCTGAAGACGACGCTGCTCGAGCACGGCTACGAACTGGTCTACAGCCCGCACGTCGCGCGCGAGGAGCTGTACCGCATCTCGGGGCACCTGGAGGTCTTCAGCGAAGACATGTTTCCCCCGATGGCCGACGAGGGGAACCGCTTCCGCATGAAGCCGATGAATTGCCCGCATCACTTCATGATCTACCGCTCACGGAGCCGCTCCTACCGCGATCTCCCGCTCCGCTATGCGGAACTCGGCACCTGCTACCGCTACGAACGCACGGGTACGCTGCACGGGATGCTGCGGGTGAGGTCGTTCACACAGGACGACGCCCACATCTTCGTCCGCGAGGACCAGATCAGCGATGAATACCATCGCCTGCTCGGCCTGGTCGCGTACCTGCTGGACGTGTTCGGCTACCAGTTCGAGGTGGCGCTCTCGACGCGTCCCGAGAAGGCGATCGGCGACCCCGCGGTCTACGACGCCGCGGTGCGCACGCTCGCAGCCGTGCTCGAGGAACGCGGTCAGGATTACGAGGTCGACGAGGGCGGAGGTGCCTTCTATGGCCCCAAGGTGGACATTCTGCTCGTGGATGCGCTCGGGCGGAAGTGGCAGGGGCCGACCTTCCAGCTCGACTTCCTGATGCCCGAGCGCTTCGGCCTCGACTACGTGGGCAGCGACAACCAGCGCCACAACGTGGTGGTCATCCACCGCACCATGCTGGGGTCGATGGAGCGCTTCATCGGCGGGCTGGTGGAGCACTACGCGGGCGCCTTCCCGGTGTGGCTGGCCCCGGAGCAGGTGCGCGTCCTTCCCGTCTCGGAGGTATGGAGCGAGAGCGCCCGCGAGCTGGTGGACCTCCTGCGCGCGAAGGGAGCGCGCGCTCAACTGGACGACCAGGACACCCTCGGCTACCGCATCCGCGAGGCGGAGGTGAAGAAGGTGCCCTACATGGGGGTGGTGGGGAAGCGCGAGGCCGAGGCGGGGACGGTGGCGGTGCGCAGGCGCGGCGCGGGCAGGAAGCAAGTGGTCATGGAGCGCGAGGCGTTCGCCGGGCAGGTCGCCGAAGACATCCGCAGCCGGGCGCGCTGGTAGCTATCTCTGCGGCCCCCGCCGGGAGCTGACAAGACGTCGCAGCCGCCGCACGGCCAGCGAAAGGCCGGTCCACACCATCAGCGTGGCGGCCAACGAGAAGCATCCTGCCAACAGTTGCCCCCCGAGCCCCCAGTACTCCCCCGTGTGCGCGTACCGCAGGAACTGCTGGGCCCGCCGTGCGGGCGAATCGTCGGCGAAGGACTCCCATGCGCGCGCGGCGCCGGAGGCGGCGTCCACGGTGAGGAAGCCGGTCTTGTGAGGCTGGCCTGCGCGGCCCCCCCGCACCTCGACGCGCACCTCGCTGTCCGCGGGGCGCGGCAGGTTCAGGATCAAGGTCCGCCACCCCGGCGCCCATGCCTCCGCGGTCGCGAGCACGGCCCTCAGGTCCGGTTCCGCCACGCGAGCCGAGTTCTCCGAAATCGCCGTCCCGTCAACCCTCACCGCTTTGGACGCCGATGCGACCGCCCATGCCCCGGCGGGCACGGCGTTGCCCACCATCGGATAGACCCGATCTCCCACAGCCGGATACGAGGTGGCGACCCCCGTGGCCGCGATCGCTGCCAGTGGCAGGACGGACCAGATCCCGACCACCTGGTGCCAGTTGAGGTCGCGCCCGGGGCCCCTCGCCCCGCGGCGGAGAAAGAGCACGCTGGCGAGCGACCGCCGGGTGACGGGCCGCGGAATCCAAAGGATCGGCCCGGTAAGCAGCAGAAAGAGGAAGGCCACGTTGACCGCCCCGGTCACCGCCCGGGCACGACGCACCGAGCCTCCCGAGACGTTGAACCAGCGGTGCCAGTTGTGAACGGCTTCGAAGAACCGCTCGAGTCCGCCCGGTCCCGTTGCCAGAACCTGCCCCGTGTACGGATTGACGCGGGCGTACCGGTCCCGCCCCTCGAAGACGCGGACGGGCGCGCGCGGATCCGACCGATAGCTCAGTGAAGTCGCCGTGAACCCGGACGCCACCGCGATCTCCTCCGGGGGCAGCCGTTCCACACCCTCCGGCGCGCCCACGAAATACCGCCGCTCCGCAAGCCCCGTCACCGTTTCCTCGAGCGACAGGACCACCCCCGTCGCCGCCAACATCAGAATAACCAGCCCGGCGGCCGCGGCCACAGCGAGGTGCAGCCAGAAGATGACTGCGCGGATCATCCGCATCTGACGCCGCCAAGTCGACGAAGGTGGCGCCCCGCCCGCGCCCCTATCCGCCCTGGTTCAGCGTCACGTAGCGCTCGAACCGCGCGACCTCGTTCTCGTCTACGTACTTTCCGATCTCGCGCCGGAACTGGTCGAGGTCGGTGTAGGGGCGGTACTCCTCGAACTCGTAAGCCATGCGTTCGCTCATCCCCGGAACCGCCATGATCTCTTCGCGGGTGGCCCTGTTCAGGTCGATCGGGACGTACACGTACCGGGCGAGCCGCTCCACCTCGTTCTCGTCCACGTATTTCCCGATCTCCATGCGGAACTCACCCATATCCAGGTAAGGGCGGTACTCCTCGAACTCATGCGCCATCCGATCCCCGACGCCCGGAATCAGCAGAATCTCGTCGTTCGTCACATCGTTGAGATTGATCGGCAGCCAAAGCGCGCGGTAGGCTCCCAGAGCCGCCTCTTCTCCGATCGCCCCCGCCAGCACCTCGTGCAGATCCGCCGCGCGCAGGTAGGGCCGTCCGCCGGCAACCGCCGCGGCAGCCTCCGCCGTCATCCCCGGGACCGCGGTCAGCTCATCTCCGGTGGCGAGGTTGGGGTTGGCGAGGGCGGCCTTGGCACCGGTGGCATCCATACCGCCCATGGCCTCGACGGACACGGCGGCGGCGGATTCGGATTCCGCAGCATCGCCGCCCCCGGCACAGCCGGCTGACAGCAACGGAATCAAGACCAGGGCGAGTGTTGCGGTGTGACTGCGGGACACGCTTCCTCCGTTTCCTGTGGCGAGTCTCGTTGCGTGCGTCGTCACACACGCGCTCAACACGCAGCCTAAAATGAGACTCATTCTCAACTTGTTCTGAAGATCCACGGACAGGAGGGTCAGGTCAAGTGTCCGGCACGTCGGATTCGATCGACCGGCATGGGTCCCGCGTCAGGCTGTTCGATGCTCGCCGGTCGGGTCGGCCGCCAGGCCGCTCGTCGGCCGACGCTCGTCAGGCCGGCCCGCCGGGCCGTCGGGTGGTCACCACGATCGCGCCCCACATGTGGCCGGTCCCGTAGATGGTGGTCGCGTCCCGGGAGGAGAGGAAGCGGATCTGCTCCACGTCCTGCACGGGAATGCTCCGCAGATCGTCCAGCGCGAGCAGCTTCGCCTGGTCGACGTACACGGCCGGTTCCGGATTGGGGTTCGAGATCGTGGGGGTGCGCCGATAGAAGAGCCATGACGGCCGCAGCTGCTCGACCGCCTGGTATGCGCTCTCGCTCAGAATCTGTTCCAGTTCGGGACGCGTGATGTCTCCCTGTGACGTGCTGCGCGCGGGTCCGGGGGTTCCCACGACGCAGGCTGAGACGACTGCCACCGCAAGGGGCAGCACCCGCTGCAGCCAGGGTCGCGCGCCGGTCGGGCGGTCCTTCACCCGTATGGATTCCATGGTCACTCCTTCGAGCCGTGCTCCACCGTGGCCCTCAGGAGGCGGGTGAGCATCGGGAACTCGCGGTCGAGATAGTCGTTGCCACCCGCCACGATCGCGCTCTGCTCGCCGCGCCGCAGGCCGCCCCCGGAGCTCTCGCCGTACCCCGGGTAGATGCGGTCCACAACCTCCATCCCCTCCACCACCCGGCCGAAGGGCGGGAAGCCCTGCGCGTCCAGACGGCTGTTGTCCACAAGGTTGATGTACACCTGCGTGGTGCGGGTGTGCGGCTCAGTGAAGGCGAACGCAACGGTTCCGCGCACGTTGCTGGCCAACACCGCCTCGTCGTCCGGGATGGTCTGGCCGATCCACGCGGCCGTGACCTCGGGGTCGCCCGCGAGCCCCCACTGCACGATGAAGTCCGGGACCGCGCGGTGAAAGCGCGCGTCGTCGTAGTAGCCGTGTCGCACCAGGTTGAAGAAACGGTCCGCCCCGACGGGCGCCCAGGCCCGCACCACCTCGATGGCGAAATCACCCGCGCTGGTCTCGAAGCGAGCCACGAAGGTGTCGGGGGCGGCTTCGCTCCACGCCGGGAGTGTGGGATCGAGCAGGATCTCGCGATTGGTGGGAGCCGAGCCGCCGTCCCCGGGCGCGCAGCCTGCCCCGAACAGCGCCGCCAGCGCCACCACCCACCACCGGCGGCCGCTCTCGCTTCCAACTACTGGAGCCACCGGCCACCTCCCGGATCGGCATGAACGGGCGAGGCCTGCTTCACCCCGCCTCTCTGAACCTGACGCCGCCGGGAGGGCGTGTCCAATCCGGGTAGAGCGAGGCCGCGTCTCCCGCGCCCCGCGCCCGCCACCGCGGACTGGCCGCCTCTTGACGCGAGTCGTAGAATCACCGTGGAGGCGTTCTCGGACAGTTTGGACCCCCGCCAGGCAGCTGGCCCACGCGACCCGTTCCTCCGACGGGTCCACCTCCTGGCGGCTCACTCGGCAGTACGCGCCTCCAGAGGAGTACGCATGGGTAAGTCTCGTCCGTTCGCACGGGCGCTTGCCTGCCTGGCCGGAGCCTTGGCTGTGGTCCTTGCCTCCGGCACGCCCGCCGCTGCCCAAACGGGCAATCTCGTCGGCCAGGTGGTCAACGCCGAAACCCTCCAACCCCTCGCCGGAGTCCAGGTCTACATCCAGGGACTTGACCTGGGCACCGCCACCAACCAGAACGGGCGCTACATCCTGAGCGTCCCCGCCGGAAGCCACGAGGTCGCCTTCGAAAGCCTGGGCTTCGGCACGCAGACCGTGACCGCCAACGTCACCGCCGACCTGGCCACGGAGATCAACGTGTCGCTGCGCGAGGAGGCGCTCGCGCTCGACGAGATCGTGGTCACCGGCACCGCCGGCGGAACCCAGCGCCGCGCCATCGGCAACGTGGTGGAGACGGTGGACGCGGCCGCAGTGCTTGAAGTCGCGCCGGTCACAAACGTCCAGACGCTCCTGGCCCAGCGCACCCCCGGCATGATCATGCTGCCATCGGCCGGCCAGGTCGGCACCGGGTCGCCGATCCGCATCCGCGGCACCACCAGCATGTCGCTCGGCAACGACCCGATCGTCTACATCGACGGCATCCGCATGGACTCGAACCCGCGCGGCGGACCGGGCGTGCGCGGCGGAGCCCGGGTCAGCCGCCTGAACGACCTGAGCCCCGAGGACATCGAGAGCATCGAGGTCATCAAGGGGCCCTCGGCAGCCACCCTCTACGGCACCGAGGCCTCCAACGGCGTGATCCAGATCATCACCAAGCGCGGAGCGGTGGGCGAGCCCCGCTTTGACATCAGCGTGCGCAGCGGGGCAAACTGGCTCCAGAATCCCGCGGGCCGCGCGGGCGGGGATCCCGCCTCCTGCTACAACAACCCCGCATCGCTGGACGCGCTCGCGTGTGCCAACGGCCTCCAGTGGCGCAGAAACGCCAACACTGGGCAGCTCGAGGGTTTCAACCTCGTCCAACAGGAGATCGACGCGGGACGCCCGCCCATCTTCCGCACCGGCCTCCAGCAGGGCTACAACCTGGGGCTGAGGGGAGGCACCGAGGACGTGCGCTATTACACGTCGCTCTCCTGGGACGACGACGAGGGCATCGTGGGCTACGACTTCGCCACCCGTCTCAACGCCCGCGTCAATCTGGACCTGGTGCTCTCCGAGGATGTCTCGCTCCGGACCAGCACCGGATACATGCAGAACCGGGTGCGGCTCGCCCAGAACCGGGGCGGGTTCGGCGCCGAGCCCTTCAGCGGCATCATCTGGGGATTTCCGAGCACCATCGAGACACCGCAGCGCGGCTTCATGGTGGCGCCCCCCGAGGAGTGGTCCAAGCACGTCACGCGGGCCGACAACGACCGCATCACCACGAGCCTCGAGTTCGGATACAATCCCGCGGAGTGGACCACGCACCGGCTCTCCTTCGGTCTGGACCGGGGCGAGGCGGTCGACTGGGTGCTCATCCCGCGCCAGCCCGAGGGCCGCTCGCATTTCTGGGGAAGGCGCGGTCTCGGCTTGAAGGACGTGGCGCGCATCGCCAACCGCTTCACCACGCTCGACTACAGCGGATCGGCCTTCCTGGATGTGCGTCCCGGCCTCCGGCTCACCAGCTCGGTGGGCGTGCAGTACTACCAGCGCCAGACTTCCATCATCGAAGCCGAGGGATCGGAGTTCCCGGCGGTGCCCATCACGACCGTGAGCGGCGGCGCCGACCGCGACAGCGGCGAGAACTTCACCGAGAACATCACCCTGGGCGCCTACGTCCAGCAGCAGCTGGACTGGAACAACCGCGTCTTCCTCACCGCAGCGGTGCGGGGAGACGACAACAGCGCCTTCGGGGCCGACTTCGACGCGGCCGTCTACCCCAAGTTCAGCGCTACCTGGGTCGTCACCGAAGAGGACTTCTTCGACGTGGGCTGGATCGAACAGCTGAGGCTGCGCTCGGCCTGGGGCGCCGCCGGACAGCAGCCCGGCACCTTCGACGCGGCGCGCCTCTACGTGCCGGGCGTGGGCTTCGGCGACCAGCCCGGTCTGCTCCCCGGCTCCTTCGGCAACCCGCAGCTCAAGCCGGAGCGCGGCGAGGAGCTGGAGTACGGCTTCGATCTGAGCCTGCTGGGCGGACGCCTGGAACTCATCTTCAGCCGCTACGACCGCACCATCAAGGACGCCATCGTTCAGCGCCCGGTTCCGACGTCCACGGGCTTCTCCGGCAGCCAGATTGTGAACCTGGCCGAGGTGAAAGCCTGGGGGAACGAGGTCGGGGTCGACTTCCGAGCCGTGGAAGGGCCGGTCTTCAACTGGGACATCAGCGGCCAGTTCGCCACCATGAACAACGAGATCCAGGATCTGGGCGGGCTGTCGTTCGTTCCGGCGGGTGGCCAGCAGTCCCACTACGAGGGCTACTCCATCGGCGCCTTCTTCGCCAAGCGCGTGCTGTCGGCACAGATCGACGCCGGCGGCTTCGTGACCTCGGCGATGTGCGATGGCGGAACCGGCGTCGGCGGCATCGACTCCGGCGGATCCGGCGTGGACTGCGCGGGCGCGCCGGACGTCCACTGGGCCCCGTCCACGCCCACCTGGCAGGTCGGCATCACCAACAGCTTCAGCATCAACAACCTGCGCCTCTACGCGCGCATCGAAGGCAACGGAGGCCACTGGAACTTCAATTCCGAGCTGCGCGCCGCGCACAACATCGGCGTGACCGAGGCCGTGATCTGCCGCTGCATTCCCGAGGTGCAGGCGCGGCGCCAGTACGAGAACAATACCATGGGCTTCCACGAGGGCGGATTCCTGCGCCTTCGGGAGGTCGGGGCGAGCCACAGCATTCCCGGGGACCTGCTCACGCACATCGGAGCTTCCCGGGGCGTCATCAGCGTGTCCGCACGCAACATGGCCATGCTCTGGACCAAAGCCCACGGATGGGGCACCTGGCGCGACGGCCGGGTGATGCCTCCGGGGGGATTCGGAGGGAGATGGTCCTGGGACGCGGAACTGCGCAGCACCGGCAACATCCGCGCGGATCAGCAGACCGTCATGCCGCCGTTCGCCAGCTTCACGGCGAACGTGCGCCTGAGCTTCTGAGGGAGGTGGAATGATGATCGACCTTCGAAGCAGCGAATCCAATCCGCAGGGGCGCGAGGTGACGACAATGAGACGGTATAGCGAATACATCGGACGCCGGCGCCGGACTCGCCGGCAGGGAAGGGGTTCCCGGACGATCGCGATTCTGAGCGGCATTCTGCTCGCGGGAGCGGTAGCCTGTGAGTCCCTTCTGGAGGTGGAGATCCCCGGGCAGGTCGAGGACGCCGCGCTCGACGATCCGGCGCTGGCCGGCACCATGATGATCAGCGCCCTGGGCGAGTTCGAGTGCGCCCTCAACACCCTGGTTCCCACCAACGCATTTCTCACGGGCGAGTTCATCGCCTCCAACTTCTTCCTCAGTTCCAACGTCTGGGGCTGGCGCGGGGAGACCGAAATCCGGGCCACCTCGGGCGCCTGTTCGACCTCCCGGGCGGCCACCAACTACGGCTACTACACGCCCTTCCAGAGAGCCCGCTTCCTGGCCGAGGACGCCGTGCGCCGCATCACCGAGTTCAGCGACGCGGACGTTCCCGACAAGTCCAACGTGCTGGGCACCCTGAACGCGTACGCGGGCTACAGCCTTGTCCACCTGGGCGAGAACTACTGCGAGATGGCGCTCGACAACGGACCGCTCATGCAGCCGCGTGAGGTGCTGGCGCTCGCCGCGGAGCGCTTCACCACCGCGATCAGCCAGGCCTCGGATCCATCCATCGTCAACATGGCGCGCGTGGGACGGGCGCGCGCGAACCTGGATCTGGGGAATCTGTCGGAAGCCGCAGCGGACGCGGAGCAGGTGCCCGAGGGGTTTGTGCGCAACGCCGAATACTCGACCGCCCAGATCCGGCGCGAGAACTCCACCTACAACCGCACCGAGACCGACTACCTGTCGGTGGGCTTCGCCTGGCGTGATCTGGAGGTCGCCGGAATGCCGGATCCGCGCGTGCCGGTGGTGAACACGGGGCGGAAGGGCCAGGACGGCGAAACCGACCAGTGGGACCAGCTCAAGTACACGGCGCGTGACGATCCCATTCCCATCGCGTCATGGCGCGAGGCGCAATTCATCATCGCCGAGGCACGCATGGGGCAGGCCGCGCTCGACGCGCTGAACCGGGTGCGGGACGTGTACGGGATTCCCCACATCCGGATGAGCGAGGTCGACGACATGCTGGCGACCATCCTGGAGGAGCGGAAGCGCACCTTCTTCCTGGAGGGCCACTGGCACAGCGACATGATCCGCCACAACATCCAGTTCCCGCAGGGAGTGAACCACAAGGGCAACAGCTTCCAGCCCTACAGCTGCATGCCGCTGCCCGACATCGAGGTGAACAACAACGTCAACCTCTCGGGCTAGACCCGAAACAGTCTCCAGGAGTACGCATCATGATCGGGTTCAGGGCATACGGAATCGTCGCGGGACGCGCGGTGCTGGGTTGCGCCTTCCTCGCGCTCGTCGCCGCGGCATGCTCGCCGGCGGCGGAGGAGCGGGCGCCTGCAACGTCGGATGTGACGGTCGTCTGGGGTGGCGGCCTGTTCGACGGGACCGGGGACGCCGTGGTCCCCAATCCGGGAATCGTGATGGCGGACGGGCGTTTCCAGGCTGTGGACGCCGTGGCTGCGTCGGAGGCGGTCGCGGCCGGGGCCGCCGTGGTGGAGGTCGGGGAGGGGGAGGTGATCCTCCCCGGCATGCTCGACCTGCACGCCCACTTCCACGTCGACCTGCTGGGGGAGGGCCGCGTCGACGAGACGGGCGTCTACCCCGCGCTCTTTCTGGCAAACGGGGTGACCAGCACCTTCCCGAACGGGGAAGCGAGCCCGGACAAAATGCGTGCCCTGCAGGAGCGCCTGCAGTCGGGCGAGCAGGTGGGCGCGCGGCTCCTCCGGTCCGGGCCCTACTTCGGCTCGGCGCGGGTGGGATGGGATCCCTTCTTGCCGGTCGAGGACGTCCACCGCCAGGTGGACGCGCTGGTCGAGGAGGGGGTGGCGGGCTTCAAGGCCAAGACCATCAGGGCCCCGCATCTGGAGGCGCTGATCGAGCGGGCGCACTACCACGGGCTCTCCGTCACCGGCCATCTGGGCTCGGGCTTCCTGGGCTCGGTCAACCCGCGCGATGCCATCCACATGGGCATCGACCGCATCGAGCACTTCATGGGCGGGGATGCAATGCCGGCGGAGCGCTCCGCCTACGCCTCCTTCGAGGACATGACCCCGGACATGCCCGAGTTCGAGCGCATTGCCCAGCTATACCTCGACGAGGGCGTCAACTACAACGCGACCATGAGCGCGTACGGATACTCGGGCGGGCGCGATCCCGACATCTTCGAGAACTTCGCGGACGAGATGAGCTACCTGACCCCGTACGCCCGCGACCTCGTCGAGGAGCGCCTCGCCGCGGAGCCCCGGCGCGTGAGCGAGCAGTTCGAGCGCATCTACAACGTCAAGCAGCGGCTCGTCAAGCGCTTCTACGACATGGGGGGCGGGCACCTGATCACGATGGGAACCGACCACCCGTCCACGGGCGAGTTCTTCTCACCGTTCTCGGTGCACCGCGAGCTGGCGCTGTTCGTGAAGTCGGGCATCCCCGAGGCGTCCGTGCTCAGGTTCGCGACCATCAACGCGGCCACGGCCCTGCGGGTGGAGGATGACCTGGGCACCATCGAAGCAGGCAAGATCGCCGACCTGGTCATCCTCGGAGCGAGTCCGCTGGACGACATCCGCAACACCCGCGACGTGCGCATGGTGTTCAAGGACGGGGTGGCCTACGATCCGGCCGAGCTGCGCGAGTCCTCGAAGGGGAAGATCGGCCCCCGCGGCCCGGAGGACCTGCCCGACTTCGCGGCGGTGGATGTGCCGCCGCCGGGAGGGGAGTGATTTCTACCCGCGTCGAGACCCGCAGCTATGCACGTTCGGGGCGCTGCTCACGGCGGAGCATTCGACGGTCGGGGTCACCGAAGTACGCACATTCCGAAATGAGGTCGCCGTCCGCTGCTCCGGCTTCAGCGATTTCGATGGGCTTGCGAGTGAGGGGTTTGTATGCGAAGAGGCCTGTCCGGTACCGCTGGGTGGGATAGTCGAGATTTCGCGCTCGCTGTAGATCGTAGCGCGATCCCGCCTCGACGAAACGCATCACATAGGCCGCGCGCTTGGCAAGCGGGCCCTCTTCGAGCGCCACGCCTCGATGCACGACCATCTTGTTGAACAGGAGCGCGTCGCCGGGCTCGAAGTCGTCCTCGACGCGGTGGCTCTCAAGTATCTCGAGCATCGCCGGCGAATTGAGGACGCCGTGCCGCATGGACACGTAGTCGACTGTGCTCGTCTTGATGCCCGCTTTCTCCTTGGCCCTGAGTGTGGACACGAGGGCCGGCTCGATCTGTTCGAAAACCCATTCTCCCGAAATGACGTGTTGAGGAACGTATGCCATTCCTCCCCGTTGCGCGCGTGTATTCACCGATTGCAGTGGCGCCCATAGTGTGCATCCGAACTCTTCCGCGTACTGATAGCCGAAACTGTCCACGCCGACATGCCAGGTCGATCCGATGTCGGCGTTCTGTTCCACTTCGAAGATCTGTTCGCCCGTAAAGAAGAGATCGTTGTCCGTCAGATCGGTCAGCGTCTGCCGGAAGTAACGGCGCGCCAGCAGTTCGAAGACGCTGCCCTTGTCGCCTTCCACGCCATACTTCACCCGATAGAGGGCGGGGGTCGTCGAGTTGACGGTCTCCCGCTGCATCTCGACTTCCACCCGATCACGCAGCATGCGGAGTACCTGCTCGTTCAGGAATCCGTCCAGCTTGACGCACCCGTCGCGCCGGAACTGGATCTTCTGCTCGGCGGTAACCCTGAAATCGCAGTCGAAGGGATGCCGGGTCATGAGGGCAAATGCCCTGGTTCGGCGCCGGCGCGAAGGTGCGGCCTTCGCCAAAATGATCGCGGGCGGCGTCCGGATCTTGGGAGGTGTCGAGACGGGTGACGTCCTGGAAGTCGCATCGGGAACCTGGAGAGGTGGCTGCGTGCGGTGCGCTTCACCCGAAGGGAGAGTCCGCCGGAGCCGCGGTTTGCGGCGCTCGCGAAGGGTAGCACCGCAAGTCATTTGAGTAAATGGTGCGATAGCCCTCGGAGCCTCGGGAGCCTCCCGGTGCATGTGGGACGGGTCCAGGGAGGAGCACGGGTAC
>JAJDXG010000050.1 GCA_022823365.1 Gemmatimonadota bacterium | reverse complement strand
CCTGGGGCCTCGTGTTCCACGAGATCAAGGGCGAGCGGTTCGTCGTGGTGCCGGACGGGGTGCTGGACCGTCCGCCGTGGAGGGTGGACGACCGTCCGGCCTTGAAGCTGTCGAACGAGTGAGGAGGCTGTATGAGCGCGTTAGAGGGGCAGTTGACGAGGGCCTTGCGGAGGTTGTCCGAGCAGTACGAGCGGGAACAGCGGCGGCACTCCGAGCAGGTCGAGGCCTTGCGGCGGCAAGTCGAGCGGCAGACCGGGGAGAACGCCACCTTGAGGCGGCGAATCGAGCGGCTCGACGAGCAAGTGACAGGCTTGACCGAGTACTACGGGACATCTGGCGTCGCGAGACCGCGCGGCCACGGCTGGTGATAAGGCCCCCGACGCGCGGGCCGGACCGCGATGTTGGGCCGAGCCGCTGAGGGTGCGGAGCAGCATTGATCGGCTGCACCGCCTCGATGAACCGGGCCGCGCAAGGCTGCGGGTGGAAGCCGGGCGGTCGTTGCCGAGCACCGCCACTTCACCCCGAGGGTTGTCAACCCCGTGGACATGCGAGCATTATTCTCACCAAGCGTGTCAAGGGAATGGTCCACAGGAACAGCAAGGAGAGCTTCGGGGCGATGTTGCTGAAGCGTGGATACCGCAGGGTATGCCACCGAGCAAATCCCACGCCTTCCCGCCCCTATCCGAGTATCGTGCCGGACCACGCCCATTGCGATTCCCGGATGCCGCTGGAACTCCCCGGCTTCCCCGCAGTGGAATCGCGGCCCCTCCGAAAGTGCATGTCATGAGCGGGTTCCGTTTCGTCGACCTGTTCGCGGGCATCGGGGGTCTGCGGCGTCCCTTCGACGAGATCGGTGGACGGTGCGTGTTCACGTCCGAGTGGGACAGGTTCTGCGAACAGACCTATTCGGCCAACTTCCCGTCGGGTGACGGACACCAGTTCGTCGGCGACATCCGGGCCTACTCCTCTCTTCCGGAGATGATTCCCGAGCACGATGTCGTGTTGGCCGGCTTCCCGTGCCAGCCCTTCTCCATCGCCGGTGTCTCCAAGAAGAACGCGCTGGGGAGGCCCCACGGCTTTCTGTGCGACACTCAGGGGACGCTCTTTTACGATTTGGCGAAGATCATCGCCCATCATCGTCCGTCCGCCTTCCTTCTGGAGAACGTCAAGAATCTGAAGGGTCACGATCGGGGACGGACGTTCGCCACCATCATGCATGTCCTAGAGACCGAACTGGAGTACAACGTCAGCACGAGGATCGTGGACGCCTCCCCGTGGGTGCCGCAGAGGCGCGAGCGGGTCTTCATCGTGGGCTTCGAGAAGGGAACCGACTTCGACTTTGCCGACCTGGAGGTCCCAGGCGGCGATCCTCCCACCCTCGGGAACATTCTCGACAGCGAAGTCGATCCGAAGTACACCCTGAGCGACCACCTCTGGACCTACCTCCAAGACTACAAGAGAAAGCACCGCGCGGCCGGAAACGGGTTCGGGTGCTCGGTGTTCGAGCCGGGGGACGTGGCGCGGACGCTCTCGGCCCGCTACTACAAGGACGGATCCGAAATCCTCATCCGGCAGAACGGTCGCCCGCGCCGGTTGACCCCGCGGGAATGCGCGCGGCTGATGGGGTTCGACGAGCCGGACGGGACGAGGTTCAAGATCCCCGTATCGGACACACAAGCCTACCGCCAATTCGGCAACGCGGTCGTGGTCCCCGTGGTCCGCGCCATCGCCCGGCTCATGGCCCCCCACCTCGACGGCGCGACCGCATGAGGCGCGGAAAACTGCGCGACTACTTCTCGGGAGTGGGCGCGAAGTACCTCTCGGATGTCGATGCCGAACCCACGAAGTCCAACCAGCACGAAATCGGCGTCACCAAGGCCATGCGAGAGCGGGTTCTCGGAGACAGCAAACGACGCTTCGATGTCCGCTACATCTGGCTGGGACGGGAGCAGGACGGATTGATCGCCGAGGGGACGGCAACCGGCGTGAGGGACGAATCGCGAGGACAGGGCCAAGACCACGGGCAGGGTGGCATCACCGCCTACGCGCCCGCCACCTACTACGACACGCGGGAGAATCAACCCCACCGCTCACCGGAATGGCGTCTGTACTACCCGTCCAATCCCGTAACGGAAGCGATGAGCGGCGGCGATGCCCTGTTTCTGGCGCTGCACAACGACGGGAGCCTCCACTTCATCGTCACCCCGTCGGGATCCACCAGCGAGCGCCAGCTATCGTGGCTCTTCGGAGTGCGTCCCCAAGACTCCTTCGACTCGCGCGAGATCGAGCCGGACGAGCCGACGCTGGGGTTCGCGGCACGCTTCATCTTCGACCAGCTCGGCGTCGAGTTCGAGGAAGCGGACGAGGCAAGACTGGATGGCATCGTCGAGCCATTCGGCACCACGTTCCCACGCACCGCCGAGTTTTCGGACCTCGCGCGCAGGACATTGGCCGAGGCCGTGAGTCCCAGAGACGACCCGGACGCCACCCTGCTCGCTTGGTTGGAGCACGAGGAGGCCCTGTTCCGCCGACTTGAACGGAGGGTGGTCGCCGAGCGGCTCCAAGCTGGGTTCACCGGCGAAGACGGCGTTGACGTGGACGGATTCCTGCGCTTCTCGCTGAGCGTGCAGAACCGACGCAAGGCCCGGATGGGCCAGTCCTTGGAACACCATGCCGAGGCCGTCTTCCGCGCCCACGAACTGTCGTACACGCGGAGTCCTGTGACCGAACACAACCATCGGCCTGACTTCCTGTTTCCGAGCATCGAGGCGTATCGGGAAGCGGATGCCGGCTGGTGGTGCTTGGCCATGCTGGGTGCCAAATCGACCTGCAAGGACCGCTGGCGGCAGGTTCTCGTCGAGGCGGAGAAGATCCCGGAGAAGCACCTCCTGACGCTTGAACCCGGCATATCGGAGTCCCAGACCCATCAAATGGCCGTTGCCAAGTTGCAACTGGTCGTTCCCCACGCCCTCCACGCCACCTACACCGAAGCGCAGCAAGAGTGGCTGTGGTCCTTCGACCGGTTTATCCGGGACGTGGGGGCGCGACAGGCCTGATGGGAATCATCACCGAGGTTGCCGCAACCTCCACCGACACAGCCCGACGAGTTGCCGAGGTTCGCCGACCCGCTTCAGACCCGCTCACAGCGCGGCAACGCAGCGAGTTAATGAGCCGGATCCGTTCGAAGGACACCAAACCCGAGATGGTGGTCCGGCGGCTCGTGCACGGCATGGGCTACCGCTATCGTCTCCACGCCAAGGAACTGCCGGGCCGTCCCGATCTGGTGTTCCGGCCGCGCCGCAAGGCAATCTTCGTCCACGGCTGCTTTTGGCACCGCCATGTCGGCTGTCCGGCAAACCGGCTGCCCACGACGCGGAGGGAGTTCTGGCGCGACAAGCTGGACGGCAACGCCCGGCGAGACCGGCGAAACGAAGCGGCCTTGGAGGAAATGGGTTGGCGTTCCCTCGTGATTTGGGAGTGCGAGACGAAGGACTTGGATCGGGTTGCCGAAACGGTCAGGCGGTTTATTGGCGACGCCCGGGGATGACCGCAGAGCGCGGGAGGAGTGCACTTCGCACCCCCGACCCTTCCCGCCCAAGGCGACCCAAGCAGGGAACGGCCCTCTTAGGCAGGCACTGCGCTTTCAGCGTAGACGAAAGGAGAGTCGCTGTGGAGCTATCCGCCTTTCAGTTGCTGTACGACAACATCCACGACTTCAAGACCACCGCGATGCATGTCGAGTCGGAGATCAGGCGTCACGGCATACGCGGCGATAGCAACGACATCGTACCCACCATGCAGGGCCGCAGGCACCGGGACATGTGGGTGTCGATGAAGACGGTTTCCCACTACACCCTCGGGACGGCGTTGGAGTTGATGCTGAAACTTCTACTCCACCTCGGCAACGTCCACCTTCGGGATCACCGTCTAGCAGAACTGTACGACGAGTTGCGTAAGGAGCACCAAGACCACCTCGAATCTGTGTTTCAGACCATTCGAAGCGCTCTTCCTGCCGGCGGCCTCACGCTGATCGCATTCGTCAACACGGCGACACGCCGACCGCCGCCGCCACCGCCCGACCGGGACATTTCAAGTCTCAGGGGTTTCTTCGAGTACTTTGATGAGGACCTGAGATGGTGGGAGAAGCGCTATTCGTGGGAAGCTGTGGACGAGGGGCGCTGGCGCCACTACCTCAGCGACATCTCCGCCTTCGTCGAACTTATCAACCGCGTCATGGGCGGGATCGAAAGGCCCTCCGCAGCCGGGACGGGGGAATAACGGGCACGCGGCCGTGGATCTTTGGTGCTCCCACGGACAGTTCGATTGATCGGTGGAAGGTTCCGAAGACATCCGATGCAGTCGAGTTTATTCCACATCAGCTCTGCGTATCCCAAGTGATACGCGGATTCCAACAAATCCTGTAACATGTTGAAAAATAGCATCTTATAAAATATGAATTCCACTCCCGCCCGAACTCGGCAACCTCGCCCTGCTGGGGTACCTGGGCCTTACGAGAAACAACCTGACCGGGGCCATCCCGACCGAACTTGGCAGCCTGACGCGCCTGACCGTTCTGGCACTCGGCGGCAACGCACTTGCCGGAGAAATCCCCGGAAGACTCGGCAACCTCATCAACCTGACGGGGCTGTATCTCTGGGGGAACAACCTGACCGGCTCGATCCCGCCGGAGCTCGGCAACCTCGCCAACCTGGGCAGCCGCGCCAACCTGAGAGAGCTGTCTCTTTGGGGAAACAATCTGACGGGCCCCATCCCGTCCGAATTCGGCAACTTCGCCAGCCTCACGCGCCTGTACCTCAGCGACAACGATCTCACGGGCCCGATCCCCGCCGAACTCGGCAATCTCGCCAACCTCACGACGCTGTCTCTCTGGGGAAACAACCTGACGGGCCCGCTCCCGGCTGCGTTCGGCAACCTCGCCAACCTCACGTATCTGCACTTGGGGAGCAACGATCTCACGGGTATGATTCCGGGCGAACTCGGCCAGCTTGCCAGCCTTGAGCAACTTCGTCTGGGCAACAACAATCTGACGGGTCAGGTTCCGGCTCAACTCGCCAGCCTCGACAGCCTCCGGATCCTGTCGTTCGGCGAGAACCGGCTCTCCGGTCCCATCCCGCCGGAACTCGGCAACCTGCCGAGCCTCGAAGAGCTCAACCTGGCGTCGAACGAGCTGTCCGGCGCGATTCCCAGCGAACTCGGCAACCTCTCGACCCTGGAAGAACTGTTTCTGGACTACAACGACCTCGAGGGCCCGCTACCCCCCGAACTCGCAGGCCTGTCGAGCCTCAGGGAACTGGGGCTGTCGTTCAACGGCGGTCTGTCGGGGGCCTTGCCGGTCGAACTGACCGAGCTGCGGCTCGATGCGTTGGTCGCCGAAGGGACCGGCCTGTGCGCTCCCGCGGACCCTGTCTTCCAGAACTGGCTGGCGGGCATCTACAGACGCCGCATCGTACCCTGCGTCGAGGCAGAGCCGTCCGCCGCGTACCTGGTTCAGGCGGTCCAGTCGCGAGAGTTCCCTGTGCCCCTGGTCGCGGGCAGGGAGGCGTTGCTGCGGGTGTTCGTCACGGCCCGGCAGGCCGGCAGCGCGGACATTCCGCTGGTCCGGGCCCGCTTTTACCGCGACGGCCGGGAGACGCATGTGGCGGAAATCCCCGGCACCTCCACACCGATCCCGACCGAGGTGCACGAGGGCAGCCTGTCGGCTTCGGCGAATGCCGAAATACCGGACCATGTAGTGCAGCCGGGACTCGAAATGGTGATCGAGGTGGATCCGGTCGGTACGCTGGACCCGGAGTTGGGCGTGGCGAAGCGGATCCCCGAGACGGGACGCCTGGAAGTGGATGTCCGGGCATTGCCGCCCTTCGACCTGACGGTGGTTCCGTTCGTGTGGAGCGCAACCCACGACTCGTCGATGGTGGACGTGGCCCGGGCCATGGCCGACGACCCGGGGAGCCACGAGATGTTCGAGAGCCTGAACCTTCTGCCGATCGGCGAGATCCGGGTGACAGCCCACGAACCCGTGCTGAGCTCGAGCAACAGCGCGTTTGTGCTGCTTCGACAGGCCGCGGCGATTCGAGCGATGGAAGGCGGCACGGGCCACTACATGGGCATGATGGGGAGGCCGATCACCGGTGCGGGCGGAGTGGCCTACCGGCCCGGCAGGTCGAACTTCTCGTTCCCAAGGCCGGACATCATCGCCCACGAACTCGGCCACAACCTCGATCTGCGCCATGCGCCCTGCGGCGGCGCGGGCGGCCCCGATCCGTCGTTTCCGTACCCCGACGGGTCCATCGGGGCATGGGGCTACGATTTCCGCGATGGCGGGCTGTTGGTGCGCCCCTCGACCGCGGACCTCATGTCCTATTGCGGACCCCCCGACTGGACCAGCGACTACCACTTTACCAACGCGCTGCGCTTCCGCCTGAGCGAAGCCGACAGCGTGACGCTGAGCGCGCCGCTGGCCTCCAACGCGGCCAGGTCCCTGCTCCTCTGGGGCGGAATCGGGCCGGACGGCGTGCCCTACCTGGAACCCGCCTTCGTGGTCGATGCGCCGGCGTCGCTACCACGGTCCGGCGGCGACTACCGGCTCTTGGGGCACTCCGGCGATGGCACCGAGCTCTTCTCGCTGGCCTTCGCCATGCCCGAGGTGGCCGACGGCGACGGCAGTTCCAGCTTCGCCTTCGTGCTGCCGGTGGAGCCGGAATGGGAGGGCGATCTCGCGACCATCACGCTCGACGGGCCGGGCGGTTCCGTCACCCTGGACGGCGAGACCGATCTCCCGATGGCGATCCTGCGCAATCCCCGCAACGGACAGGTACGGGGTATCCTGCGCGACCCGCCGCCCAACAACCAGGTGGCTGCAGACGCAGCGGCGGGCGCCGCCGGATCGGGGGAGGTGTTGTTCAGCCGGGGAATGCCGGGTGCGGAGGCCTGGCGGCGGTAGCGTCGACCGGTGCCGAGCCGTCTTCGGCGTGGGCGGCCTGTTTCATGAAATATGAACTCTGGATGCTCATATTTCAGACAATACTCAGTCGATCCTTCCCCGCTCCCTGAACTCCTCCGCCTTCTGCTCCATGCCCGTCTGCACGAGCTGCTCGGCGGTCTGGTAGCCCTGCTCCTCCGCGTAGGCGCGGATGTCCTGCGTGATGCGCATCGAGCAGAACTTGGGGCCGCACATCGAACAGAAGTGAGCCACCTTGGCTCCCTCGGCGGGCAGGGTCTCGTCGTGGAAGGCGCGTGCGGTGACCGGGTCGAGCGAGAGGTTGAACTGGTCCTCCCAGCGGAACTCGAAACGCGCCTTCGAGAGGGCGTCGTCCCATTCCTGCGCCCGGGGATGGCCCTTGGCCAGGTCCGCGGCGTGGGCGGCGATCTTGTAGCTGATGACGCCGGCCTTCACATCGTCGCGGTTGGGGAGGCCGAGGTGCTCCTTGGGGGTGACGTAGCAGAGCATCGCGGTGCCGTACCACCCGATCTGGGCCGCGCCGATGGCGCTTGTGATGTGATCGTAGCCTGGGGCGATGTCCGTCGTCAGCGGCCCGAGGGTGTAGAAGGGCGCCTCGTCGCACCAGTCGAGCTGCTTGTCCATGTTCTCCCGGATCATGTGCATGGGCACGTGCCCGGGTCCCTCGCACATGACCTGCACCCCGTGCTCCCAGGCGATGCGGGTGAGCTCGCCCTGGGTGCGCAGCTCCGCGAACTGGGCCTCGTCGTTGGCATCCGCGATCGACCCCGGACGCAGCCCGTCGCCCAGCGAGAAGGAGATGTCGTACGCCGCCATGATCTCGCAGATCTCGTGGAAGCGGGTGTAGAGGAAGCTCTCCTTGTGGTGGGACAGGCACCAGTGCGCGATGATCGAGCCGCCGCGCGACACGATCCCGGTCACGCGATTCGCGGTCAGAGGCACGTAGCGCAGCAGCACCCCGGCGTGCACGGTGAAGTAGTCAACCCCCTGCTCCGCCTGCTCGATGAGGGTGTCGCGGTATGCCTCCCAGGTAAGGTCTTCCGCGGCGCCGCCGACCTTCTCCAGCGCCTGGTAGATGGGCACCGTGCCGATGGGCACCGGCGAATTGCGCAGGATCCACTGGC
Organism: Gemmatimonadota bacterium; assembly: GCA_022823365.1. GTDB lineage: Bacteria > Gemmatimonadota > Gemmatimonadetes > Longimicrobiales > Gaopeijiaceae > BD2-11. Next base: position 3,685 of record JAJDXG010000050.1, on the reverse strand, counting down.
GGGTCTCGTGGATGTTCTTCCCGGTGGACAGGTCCATCACCGTGTCCGCCCCCCAGAGCGTCGCCCACTGCAGCTTCGCCACTTCCTCCTCGATCGAGGACGAAACCGCGGAGTTGCCGATGTTGGCGTTGATCTTAACCGCGAAGTTGCGGCCGATGATCATGGGTTCGGATTCGGGATGATTGATGTTCGCGGGGATGATGGCGCGCCCGCGGGCCACCTCGTCGCGCACGTACTCGGGGCTCATGCCCTCGCGGATGGCGATGAACTCCATTTCGCGCGTGATCTCGCCCCGGCGCGCGTACTGCAACTGGGTGACGGGCCCGCCGGTGGAGCGCAGGGGCCGGTTGTGGAGCGCGGCCGGCATCTCGGCGCCGTTGGCGCTCTCCGGCGCGAATGACGCTTGCGGAAGCGACTGTCCCACGCCGCCGCGCTCGGCGATCCACTCCGCGCGCAGCCTGGGGACGCCCTGGCGCACGTCCGTGTCCTGCGGGCCGGAGGTGTCGTAGACCCTGAGCGGCGGCGCGCCGCCGGAGAGGGAGATCTCGCGCATCGGCACGCGCATGCCGCCGGGACCGTCCACGAACACCTTGCGGGAGTTGGGAAAGGCGTCGCCGTAGTCGGCGGCGGCGGAGCTGGTGGGGAGGCTTCGGTCGACGCGGCGCACGCGGCGGGCGGAGGTGCGCCCGTTGTCGGCTTGTCCGTTTTCGCTGTGAGATCGGCTAGAGTTGCGCGCCATCGGCCACCTTCCTGTGCTCGTGGGGACCTGCGGAACTCCGGGACGGGAGTATCGGGACCCCGGATGTAGGGGTAAGATAGCGAGGATGCCTCCAAAGGGCACAGGAAATCCTTCCCCGGACGCGGGCGCGGCGGTCGACTCCACCAGGCGCGCCGGGACTCCGGGCATTCGCACGACAGGACGACATCATGCAATCGATGACCAGACGACCGCTCGCACGACGCTCCGCAGCACTGGCTTTCGTCGCACTCGCGCCGATCGCGGCACTGCCGGGAATCGCCCTCCCCGGGACAGCCGTCGCCCAGGCACCGGCGGCCCAGGCCCCCATCAACACCTACAACGCCATCCACCACCCGGTGGTGGGACGCAACGGCATGGTGGCCAGCCAGAACTTCCTGGCCACCGAAATCGGAGTGGACATCCTGCGCCGGGGCGGCAACGCCATCGACGCGGGGGTGGCGGTGGGCCTGGCGCTCGCGGTGACCCTGCCGCGCGCCGGCAACGTGGGGGGCGGCGGGTTCATCCTGCTGCACCTGGCCGAGGAGGACCGCACGGTTGTGGTCGACTTCCGCGAAACCGCGCCCGCCGCCGCACACGCGGACATGTTCTTCGGGGCGGACGGCGAGGTCGACAACGACGAATACCGCTTCAGCCACAAGTCGTCGGCGATTCCCGCCTCGGTGGCCGGCTTCGATCACCTGCTGCGCAACTACGGCACCATGAGCTGGCGGGAGGTGGCCCAGCCCGCCATCGACCTGGCGCGCGACGGCATGGTGGTGTGGGAGGACCTGGCCGTGAACCTCGCCCGCTCGAAGCCGCGGCTCAGCGCGAACCCCGCGTCGCGGGCCAAGTTCTACAAGCCCGACGGCTCCAACTACGAGGTGGGCGACCTCTACAGGCAGCCGGACCTTGCCTGGACGCTGGAGCAGATCGCCGAGGGCGGCGCCGACGCCTTCTACAGGGGCGAGATCGCGCGCCGGATCGCCACCGACATGGCCAGGCACAACGGCCTGATCACGATGGACGACCTGGCCAACTACCGCGTCGTCGAGCGCGAGCCGGTGCGCGGCACCTTCCGCGGCTACGACATCGCGGCCATGTCCGCGCCCAGCTCCGGCGGCATGCACATCGTCCAGATGCTGAACATCTTCGAGAACTTCCCCTTGAAGGAGATGGGCTACGGCAGCGCCGACGCCATGCACGTCATGGCCGAGTCGATGAAGCTGGCGTATGCCGACCGCAGCAAGTACCTGGGCGACCCGGACCACCTCGACCTCCCCGTCGCCGCCCTCACCAGCAAGGACTACGCGGCGGAGCTGGCGCGGGGCATCTCCCTCAGCAGCGCCCGCCCGTCATCGGACATCGGGCCGGGCAACCTGGCCCCCTACGAGAGCCCGGAGACAACGCACTACTCCATCCTCGACAGCGAGGGCAACGCGCTGGTCAACACCTACACGCTGATGTTCTCCTACGGCTCGGGCGTCGTGATCGAGGGCACCGGGATCCTGATGAACAACAACCTCGGCAACTTCACCCTGCGGCCCGACATCCCCGACGCCTTCGGCCTGATGGGAAGCGCCGACAACCAGATCGCCGCGGGCCGCCGGCCGGTGAGCTCCATGACCCCGATCATCGTGCTGCGCGACGGCCGGCCCTTCCTGCTCACCGGCAGCCCGGGCGGGAGCCGCATCATCACCACCAACCTGCAGCTGCTGGTGAACGTGCTCGAACACGGCATGAACATCGCCGACGCCACCGCCCGGCCGCGCATGCACCACCAGTGGTACCCGGACCGGCTGGAGGTCGAGAGCGGCTTCAGCCCCGACGTGATCCGCGCTCTGCGCGCCCGCGGGCACGACGTCCAGTTCAGCGCCGGCATGGGCAGCCTTCAGACGGTGATGTTCTCCGACGGGCTCTTCTACGGCTACGCCGACCCGCGGCGACCGGGGGCGATGGCGCTCGGGTACTGAATTGGTCGCCGGCACCGTTCGGACCTTGACCGCCGGCACCGTTCGGACCTGATCGCCGACACCGTTCGGGCCTGATCGCCGGCACCGCTACGTCCTTCGTCCACCGACATCGCCGCCATTCGTTCGAGACTCGGAGGCTGCAGTTCTCGGGGTGCGGAACCAGCTTTCCCGATTCGCATTCGCGCGTCCCCATCTGCCAATGGCCTCGGTCGGCGTCTTCCTCTGAAGGACCACCGCGGACATCCCCCAACGCCGAGGGATCAGCACGTCCCGAATCCACATGGCGGAGTCCCAATCTCCCATAGTCCTGGTTAGGACACCCCCACCGCTGGGGGACCGGCGCGCGCCCGTCCCGAATTCACATTCGCGGGTCCCAAACTGCCATTGACAACTTCAGGGCTCGCGATTTGGTCGAGCTCGATATCGCGGATTCTCCTGCCCGCCAGGGGCTCTCACAGGCTCGCTGACAGCCTTCGTAGCCCCCTTCCTCCTCCGAAGGTCTCCCGACCCCGCTTCGGCCACCACAGGGCATCCTGAGAAGCCGATTGCGGTGCCGTTATATTTGTACGTAAGTCATTGTGCAATCGCATGTTGGGAGGAATGATGATCGCATCCCCGGACGTTCTCTACGACATTCGCAGGAATGATCCGCGGCCAGCGATGGTGCGGGAATCGATGGGTGCCGGACCTCCGGCCAAAGCGTCCCTCGATGTCGCCTTTGCTCCGTCCCGTGCCGAACCCGCCTTTGCGCCGTCCCGCTCCGAGCCCGCCTCTGCGCCGTCCCGCTCCGAAGCCGGCAGGCCCGAGGACGACCTCGCCAGGCTGGGTGACCGCGTCGCCGAGCTGGCCGCCGGCATCAACGCCGCGCAAGCGCAGATGATGACCCTCATCGCCGACTTCGATCGCCGGGGCGGCTGGAAGGACGGCTTCGGGTCCTGCGCCGAGTGGCTGGCCTGGAAGATCGGCATCAAGATCG
>JAJDXG010000023.1 GCA_022823365.1 Gemmatimonadota bacterium | reverse complement strand
ACGGCTCTGGAAAACCGCCGGAGGGCTCGTGCCTGAGATTTCGCAATCGGCGGGAACTAACCAGCGGGAGCCGGATCGTATGTTCCCGTAACTTCAATCACCCCAATCAGATGTGAATCCGCTAGACTCTGCCCGTCCGGCACCAGCAGTTTCGCAATGTGGACATCGTCACCCTGAGAGTCGCCCCCGATCGGCAGGCGGGGGGACGGCGCTGATGCGTTCGAGTGTTGCTTCACGTCGACGTCGGCCGGCTCGCATCGCCACGCTGATCCCTCTCCTGCTTCTCGTGGCCTCCGCGTGTTCGCCTTCCGCGGATGGCCGTCCGGGGAGCAGGTCGCTTGTCCTTGCGCATTTCGTGCCGCCGCTCAGCACCGTCAGATCCGGGGTCGTGATCCCGTTCTCCGAACGACTGGCGCAGGTGTCGGGAGGCAGGCTGACGGCGACGGAGTACATGGGGGGCGCCCTCGGCTCCGATCCCCGGAGATACTATTCCATGCTGCTCGAGGGGGTGGCGGACATAGCCATGGTGATCCCGGGGTACACGGCCGTGACGTTCCCCAGGACCACGCTGAGTGCCTATCCGGGGGTCTGCGGCAGCGCGATCGAGTGCACGGCCGCGCTGCAGCGCGCCGGCCCGGCCCTCGAGGAGGAGTACGAGGCGAAGGTCCTGGCGATGTGGTCCACCACTCCCCCCGTGCTCCTCACCCGCGAGAGGCCCGTCCGAAGGCTCGAGGACCTTCAGGGGCTCAAGCTCAGGGTCTCGTCGCGCATCGAAATGCCCTTTGTCGAAGCACTGGGAGCAACCCCGGTGATGCAGCCGGTCTCGGAGATTCAGCAGAATCTGCACACGGGCGTGATCGACGGCGTCGTGATCACCGCAGGGGGCATTTCCGCGTATCAGTTGCAGGAGCCGGCCGAATACCTCACCACGTGGCTGCCCCTCTCCGCGACTCCTTTTTCGCTGCTGATGAACCGCGGCGCCTACGAGTCCCTATCCGCGGAGGAGCAGAGCTGGCTGGACGAGGCCTCGGACTCCTGGCTGTCGGAGTCGGGCGGGCAGGCGTACGAACTCGCCGGGGCACGCGGGCTTCAGATCGCGCGCGATGCGGGTGTCGAACTCATCGATCTCTCCGAGGAAGAGAAGGCGCGTTTCCTGGAGGCGGTCGCGGACGTCTACCAGGCGCAGCTCTCCCGCAGGATCGGCGACGCGACCGTGGCGGAGATCATCGACCTCTTCCGCGGCAATTGACGGCATTCGACCAGGACCCGGTTCCAGACCGCAGTCGGGTCGACGAGGCGCTTCGCCGGTGGCTGACTGCCGTGCTCGCCGTCACCGGGGGCGCGGCGCTGCTCCTGCTCCTGGGCGTGACCGTGGTGGAGGTTATCGCGCGCCACCTCTTCGGCGCCCCCCTGCTGGGCGCGGAGGATCTCACCTCGATGGGCCTCACGGTGCTCGTGGCCGCCGCGGTGGTCTGTGCGGCCCGGGAGGGAACGCACGTGTCCGTGGAACTCATCGAGCGCTTCGCAGGCAGCAGCGTCACGCGGGCAACCGACGTGGTCGCACGGGTCCTCGGGGCCGCTGCGGCCGCGGTCACGGCCGTCGCCCTCTTCGCCAACGGCAGTTGCGGGATCAAGTGCGGCGAGGTCACCGGCACCATCGCCATCGTGCACACGCCGTTCTACTACGCGCTGGGCGCATGCATGGCAACGTACTCGCTGTTGCTCGCGTCCCGACTGGTCCGGGGGCGGGCCGCGCGTGAGGAGGACGACTCCCGGGCCAGGGGTATCTGATGGAGGGGTCCGCAGCTGCATTGCTCGGCGTCGTCGCCCTTTTCGTCCTTCTCCTGATCCGCGTGCCCGTCGGGCTCTCCATGCTCATCGCGGGCGCGGCCGGCATCGCGCTGATCCGGCCCCAGGCGGTGCTCGCCGTCATCGCGGGGGAGACGTTCGCGGTGTCCTCGCGCACCGCGCTCACCATCATCCCGCTCTTCATGCTGATGGGGAATCTGACCGTGGCCTCGGGGATGAGCCGGGACCTGTACCTGGCGGCCAATCTCTGGCTGGCCCGCATCCGGGGCGGCCTGGCCGCGGCATCGATCGTCGCGTGCGCGGGTTTCTCGGCTCTTTCCGGCTCGTCGCTGGCCGCCGCGCTGACCATGGGTCGCGTCGCGCTGCCCGAGATGCGGCGCTTCAACTACGACAAGTCACTCGCGGCCGGGGCCGTAGCGGCGGGTGGAACGCTGGGCATCCTGATTCCGCCTTCGGCCGGGCTGGTCCTGTACGGCATTCTCACGGAGGAAAGCATCGGCCGCCTCTTCATGGCCGGATTGTTTCCCGGGATCCTTCTGGCAGCACTCTTCGTCCTGACCGTCGTCATCATCGCAACCCTTCATCCCGAGCGGGCGCCCCGGGGAGAGCCGGAGACCGCGCCGGGGAAACGAGGGCGCACGCCTGCGGGGGCCTGGTGGATCCTGGGCCTTGCCGTGGTTACGCTCGGCGGCATCTACGCCGGAGTTTTCTCCGCGATGGAGGCCGCCGGCGTGGGCGCGTTTCTCGCCCTGCTCGCGGCGCTGGCGCGTCGTTCCCTTACCCGCGATGCCCTCGGCGAACTCGTCGTTTCGACCCTCCGCGCCTGTGGCACGGTCTTCCTGATCCTGATCGGGGCCTACGTCTTCAAGGTGTTCCTGGGCTTTACCGGAACACCGTTCGCCATGGCCCGCTGGGTGGGCGATCAGGGATGGTCGGGGCCCCAGGTGGTGGCGCTCGTGCTCGCCATGTTCATCGTGCTGGGCACCTTCCTGGACGGGTTCGCGATCCTCGTTCTGACGATTCCGCTGGTTCAGCCGATTCTCACGTCACTGGGCGTCGACATGATCTGGTTCGGCGTGATGATCGTAATCACTCTGGAGATGGGGCTGATCTCGCCGCCCGTTGGGCTGAACACGTTCGTGGTCAAGGTGGTGGCCCCGGACGTTCCGATGGGCGCGATCTTCCGCGGCATCATTCCGTTCTGGTTCGCGATGCTGGCGATGCTGGTGCTGCTGGCGCTCGCGCCCGGGATCGCGACGTTCCTGCCGCAGGCGATGTTCGGGTAGGCGGCTCTCCGCACCGGTGGATCCCCGAAAGGGCGCTTGGAGCGCGATCCGTCAGCGTTCGCAGTCGGTCTCCGGCTCCATCAGTTCCAGTTCCGTGTGGCGGGCGATGCTCTCGAAGTCGCGGTTGCGGGCCAGCAGCGGACGGCCCTCGTCGATGGCACTCGCCGCGACCATGCAATCAACCATGGAACGGATCGTGGAGCCGGCGCGGCGGCAGGTGCGGTAGACGAGGGCGCCCTGCTGGAAGTGTCCCAGCGAATCCGGGATCAGGATCTCGAAACGCGAGATCAACTTGAGCAGCTGACGCGCCTCGGGCTCCGTTCGGCATCCCGCCAGCAACTCCATCACCACCGAGGCCGGCGTGGCGATGGGTCGGCCCGCCCGGACCGCGTCATCCAGGAACAGGTCGAAGGCGCTCTCCGTACGCCGCAGGTATTCGACCCACGCCGACGTGTCGACGATCACCAGATGTCAGGGGGGCGATCCCGGCGCATCTCGTCCAGATCCCCGTCCCAGCCGACCCCACGCATGGCGAGCGCCTCCTCCTTCGTCATCGGCACGATCGCCTGCCGCAGGACCGCCTCCTTCACGGCCGCGGTCCAATTGCGCAGCCCGTAGCGCTGTCTGACCGCCTCCAGATCGGCTTCGGGCAGCCTGACCTCGAGGCTGACGAACGGGTAGTGGGCGGATTCGGGGGCGTGGTATTCCGGGCGGGCTTCCCGCACCGCGGCCGCTCCCCCGCGCAACTCGCGCTCCCGCGCTTCGCGCAGCGTCCTCCGGACCCACGCGGATACAGTGACGCGATTCCGCTTCGCAGCGTCGCGGACCTCCTCGAGTTCCGCCTCGGACAGCACCACCTGCAGTCGCTTACTCATGATATGAGTACGATATACTTATCCGTGGGACACGCAAGGGGGCGGGAGATATGAAAGGGGCGGGGATCGCTCCCGGCCTCGACGATGGGGCGCTTCCGGAGACCGAACATCGGGACCGCGGGGCTGGATATGCCGCGAGGCTCCCAGTAGGTTGCGGCGAATGACAATATGGGGCGCGGAGCGGACGCCGGGCGTGTGACGTCGCGACGCCGGATCCCCCGATCACCTGATGTCCTTCACAGCCATGTCCAGGAGCCGGTTCCATGACCATGGATCGCCGAAAGTTCACCGCAGTTGCCGGCGCAAGCGCGATGGCGCTGGCGTGGGCGCAAGCGTGCACCGAGGTGGCCGAGACCGGGGAGGTCTCGACCGCGACCGCCAACACGCTGCTCGACCACCAGGGACCCCGGGGCATCTACGAGGACGCTGCGGAACTGGAGCGGCTGAAGGCGGCCATCGCCAACATGGTCAACGTGCAGCGGACGCTGCGCGACTTCCCGCTCGATCCCGACGAGCCCCCCCTTCTCGTCTTCTGGAGGGGCTGAGCCATGCAGGAATCGACGTTTTTCCTGACGGTCCGCGAACTGGCCGACCTGCTCGCCGACGGCTCCATCACCTCGGTTGGACTGACCGAGGCCTACCTCGATCGCGCCGAGGAGCTGGACGTACCGCCCTTCGAGCTGCCCAGCGAGCCCCGCACCGACCACGACGGCAAGCTGGCCACCATGGTCACCATCGCGCGCGACCACGCCCTCGAGGCCGCCGAGCGCGCCGACCGGGAGCTGGCGGCCGGCAATCGCCGCAGCATCCTGCACGGGATCCCCTACGGCGTGAAGGATCTCCTCGACACCCGGGGCATCCGCACCACCTGGGGCTCGGGCATCTTCCGCGACCGGGTGCCGGACCGCAACGCAACGGTCATCGACATGCTCGAAGGGGCCGGGGCCGTGCTCATGGCGAAGAATTCGCTCGGGGAGTTCGCGGGCGGAAACACCAGTTCGGCGCTCAACCCATGGAAGCTCGACCGCACCAGCTTCGGCTCCTCCAGCGGGACGGTGTCGGCGGCGGTGGCCGGCCTCATCGGCTTCGGCATCGGCACGGAGACGGGCGGCTCCATAGTATTTCCGGCTTCCGCGGTGGGCGCTTCGGGCCTCCGGCCCAGCTTCGGACGGGTCAGCCGCTTCGGCTGCATGGCGCTCTCGTGGAGCCTGGACAAGATCGGTCCCGTGGGGCGTTCGGCGGAGGATTGCGGCCACATCCTTCAGCACATCGCCGGCTACGACGCGCGCGACAACAGCACCGTCGACCGCCCGTTCGTCTTCCGCGCGGACCCGGGAGCGATGCGCGGGCGGCGGCTGGGCGTGCACCGGCCTGAATTCCTGCTCTCGGGTTCGGAGACCACCCGGCGCGTCTTCCAGGAGTCGCTCGACGTCTTCGAGCAGATGGGCGTGGTGCTCGAGGATGTGGAATTGCCCCTCCGGCCCACCGGCGCGCTCTTCACCACCATCGTCACGGTGGAGAGCGGCACCAACTTCAAGGCGCTCTTCGACGACGGCAGCGCCGCCAACATGTTCTCGTTCAACGAGGACCGGCGCGCGGGCTGGATGGCCGGGCGCATGCTGCCCGCCGCCGACTATCTGACGGCCCAGCGCATCCGCAACCAGCTGGTGCGCGAAACCGACGACATCCTCTCGCGCTACGACGCAGTGATCGCCCCCACCTGGCCCAACGGCGCCGCCATGCGCGAGGTGAGCGAGGGCTGGCCGATCCCGGCGCGCAACGAATGGGAGCCCCCGGACGACGTGAGTGCGCGCACACCGCGCCTCAACTACATCGCCAACTTGGTCGGGCTTCCGGGGCTCGCCATCCCCTGCGGATTCGACGAGGAGGGGCTGCCGCTCTCGCTACAGATCTGCGGCTCGTCGATGGACGACCAGGCCGTGCTGGATCTGGGAATGGGCTATCAGCGCGAGACGGACTGGCACCGGCGGCGGCCGGAGTATCCCTGGAGGGAGTAGGGATCTAGTTCCAGGACCGTCCCCGCATCCCCTCCACATCCAGGTTGCCGCCGCTCAGCACACATACGGTGCGGGTTCCCACGGGCGCATCGACGAGCCCCTGAAGCAGGGCGCCGACCGGAGCGGCGGCGGCGCCCTCGACGACGACCTTGGCCCGGGTCATCAGCCACAGCATCGCGTCGAAGATCTGTGCGTCGGGCAGGGTGACGATTTCGTCGACGAAGCGCGAAACGACCGAGCGGGTGTGGTTGCCGACCTTCTGGACACGCAGTCCGTCGATGAGGCAATCGACCTCGTCCAGGACGATGCTTGCGCCCGCCTCCACGCTGCGTTTCATCCCCGGGGCGCCGGAGGACTCCACGCCGATGATCCGAACCGAAGGCTTGACGGACTTGGCCGCCATCGAGACGCCCGAGATGAGGCCGCCGCCCCCGATGGGCACGATCAGGAGCTCGGTCTTCGGGAACTGTTCCATGATCTCGAGGCCGAGGGTTCCCTGCCCCGCGATCAGCTCCGGGTCATCGAAGGGGTGGATGTAGGTCAGCCCTTCGGATTCCACCAGCTCGAGCGCCTTCTCGTTGGCCTCGTCCCAGATGCTGCCGTGGAGGACGACGCGGGCCCCGTAGCCCTCGGTGGCCGCGATCTTGGAGCGGGTGGCGTTTTCGGCCATGACCACCACCGCGCGCACGCCGTACTGGCGCGCCGCGAGGGCCACGCCCTGTGAGTGGTTTCCCGCCGAGGAGCAGATGACGCCGCGGGCGCGCTCCTCCTCGCTCAGCCTGGCGATCTTGTTCAGCGGGCCGCGCAGCTTGTAGGAGCCGCCGCGCTGGAAGAGTTCGGCCTTGAGGCGCACGTCCAGGCCGCACTCCTCGCTGAGCGATCGGCTGGTCAGCATGGGCGTGCGGTGGATGTAGGGCGCCACGTTCAGGTACGCGGCTTCGAAATCGGCCCGGTCGAGGGTGAGGCCGTTGCCGTTGGCGAGGGGCCCAGGTGCCGTGGTGTCCCCCTCCTTCATGTTCCCGCCCGGCCGGGGATGATGCCGGTACCGCTGAAGCGCGCGTGATGCATGGGAGGACTCCGGCGTGTTGAGCCAGTGCTCAGTGAGCGGGATGGGAAGGCCGCCGGATGACCCGACGTTCGCGTTGGGCCGTCCACAATAGGCACGTCATCCAGCAAGCGCCAGCAACCCGATGCCGGCGAAGACGAGGACGGCTCCGACGGTGCGAATGCGCCCGAACCGCTCTCCCAGAAGGAGCCATCCAGCCAGGGCTCCGAATACGATGCCCACCTCTCGCGCGGCTCCGGCGTAGCTGATGGGGGCGATCTGGAAGGCCCGAAGAACGAGCGCATAAGCCACGAGGGTCATGACCGCGATCATCGCGATGGGACGGAAGTGCGTACGCAGGACCCGAAAAGTCGGCTTTCCGCCCCGGGTCGCCAGGATGCCCACGAAGGCCAATCCGGAAAGGCCGAACACGAGCACCAGGTACGGCAGCGGGAGCCATTGGCGAACCGCGGCGCCATCCAGCGTCGAGTATACGGAGATGAAGAACGCGACGAGGAAAGCGGATCCCGAGCCCCGCGCGTGGGCGCGCAACTGGCGCCAGCGATCTCCGGCGGGCATTCGGATGGAAGGATCGGAACCGGAGTGGACGTCTTCTTCCGCTCTCGCTCCCGTCCTCGCCCGGGCTACCCGCGACCACAGCGGCGCCCCGCCGAGGACGATCAGCCCGCAGAGGATCGTCGCGATCCCGAGCACTCCGCCCGGGGAGGGTCGCTCGCCCAGGAATAGCACCGCCCAAAGGGCGAGCATCGCGGGGGCCGTCCCGCGCGCGACCGGATATACCAGCGAGAAGTCGCCGTCTCCGTACGCCCGCGCCAGGCACCCGTAGTACGCGACGTAGACGACCGCGCTCGCACCGACGAAGGGCCACACCCCCGCCGGAGGCGGCCATGCCGGCACGAGGGTGGGGATGAAGACGACGGCGCCGAGCAGCATTGCCCACGCCGCGACCAGGACCCGCTCGCTGGAGCGTTTGAGGATCAGGTTCCAGGAGGCGTGCAGGATTCCTGCGGCCAGGACGAGGGCAAGGGCGGCTACGGGCACGGCGTGGATCGCTCCTTCAGTGCGGCGGGTCCGTCTTCGCGGGCCACGGCTATGCGAAACGCGCGCCCATCCACTCCTTCCAGGCGGCCTCGCCACGGGCGGCCGCCGCCGGCCCGTCGTCACCGTAGAGGTAGATGCTCATCACCACGGTCGCCCGCTCCGCGATCTTGTAGGCACACGCCGCCGCGATTCCCGGAGCCGGTCGATCAAGCCGGAACAGCACGCAGGGCTGACGCCCGCCGGGCCGATTCTCCGCGAGAACGCCCGCGAGGTCTCCGCTGCCCGATCCGGGGAGCGCCCATGAATCGCCGGGCGTGAGCCCGCCGGAGGCGAGCGCGCCGGAAAGCGCGTTCCAGGTCTCCTCGACCGACCCGTCCATTTCGCCGTACGCTCGGACGATCGTGGCACGCTGGCCCCTGAAGTGGGTGAGGTACAGCCCAAGGATGGCGAGGGCCTGCGGCCAGCCGGCCTCGAAGTTCCTGAGCTGGTCGTCCCAGTCGTCGGTGCTGGCGAACAGGCTGTGCACCACGCGGACGAGGCACCGGCCGCCGGCGCGCGCCTCGATGGTCCACTCCGTGGCCGTCGGCGGCCCGTCCGCGCCGCAGTCCCGGCCCTCGTGGCGGAAACGGTGCGGCGGATCCCACCCGGTCACCTTCGCGGGGACGTGGTCCATCTGCGAGTCGGTGTGGTACCGGAGCGTTCCGCCGACCTGCTCCTCGACGTCCGTCGGATAGAACCACGACGAGATGCCGGGGCCGGTGGCGATGGCCTCCCAGACTTCCTCCGGGGAGCCGGGAACCTCGGCCTCAGCCTGGATCGAACGGTGGCCGGATGGATCGTGCTTGATGCTCATGGTGGTGCCTCCTGGGTGGATGGATCCCCCGGCGCTGGATGGGCGACGACCACGAGGCGGTGGCGTCGTCCTCCGGGGGCGGAATCGTCGTGATGGCGCCGGACCAGTTCGGCAACAGCGGCGACCAGTTCCTCGCTGAACCGGGCGCGGGCTCTCGGAGACCGGAACCGGATCTCGGTATCGATGGATAGGGTCGCGAGCCGTTTTCCCGTTTCGGCCGAGCGGCGCAGCAGCGCGCTCCCCTCGCGCACGATGCGCGCAGCGAGCGCAATGAGGTAGCTCGCGGACAGCCGGTCCCGTGTCCGATCCGGGTCACTCGCCACCGGCCCGAGCGCCGCCGGACTCACCACGTAGGAGCGGGCGGTCGCCACCAGCAGGCGCTCGGTCAGGCCACCCCACCGGCGCTCTTCGGCGACCCGCACGAGCCCGTGCTTCTCCAGCGCCCGGAGGTGGTAGTTGACCTTCTGCCGGGCGAGTCCGAGGCGGGCCGCGAGCGTGGCCGCCGAGGCCGGCTCCACCAGTTCGGAAAGGAGCCGGGCCCGCTTCGGGTCCAGGGTGACGACCGCGGCGGCGGGTTCGTCGATGACGGCAACGTCGAGCATGACCGGGATTAGAGCATTGACAGGATTATTTGTCAAGCCCTTGGGATGGATCCGCCGAGGCTCACGCGTTAGCTCGATGACACCCTTTTCGGAACTCAAAGGAATCGCGGCGCCTCACGTCGATACCGTTCGTACTCGTCGCCGTATTGCTCCTTCAGCCACACCTCCTCGCTGAGGAGCGCGATGATGAACCACAGGGTCAGCAGCGCATGGGTGATCCAGAGGAGTTGCGAGTTGGCGATGATGCTCAGGCCCAGGAAGAGGACGGTGTCGCCGACGTATTGCGGGTTGCGGGTGAACCGGTAGGGACCGGAGGGAAGGAAGCCATCCTTCACGCCCGTCGAGTTTGTCCAGCCGATGGTGGCGATTCCCCAGAACGCCAGCAGCACAAATATGACTATGATAATTGCTATGAATATTATTTGCGTCAATCTATCATCGATAGTCATGTTTATTGTCACTCTTCACATATTACGAATTATGATGGTCAAATGTGCGGAATATCGCCTCCTCAAGAAACGGGTTGCGGAACACGCCCCGTGGGTCGAATCCCTCGCAAGCCGCTCTGAATTCTCGGATTCCGGGATAACTGCGCTCGACCTCTCCCGCATTCAGCGGGAACCACTTCCCCCAGTGCAGGCGGGCATTGAAGAGGGGCGCCATGGTGGTTGCGAGTAAGCGGGCAACGTTCTGGAAGGGCAGCCGTGGCTCGGCGAACGTGATGAGGCTGATCGCATACCAGTCCCGCTCCTCCATGCCGTGACAGGATGCCATCGAGATCAGCGTATCGTCGGGACGGACCCGCCGGACGCAGATCGGATAGTGATGGCTGTATGAACCCCGAATCCTCTCGAAGGAATCCCGCATGTCCAGGGCCCGAATCCGGTCCTGTACGCCAGCTGATACGTCGTAGTCGGCGTCGTCCGCCGCACGCAGAACCGCCGACACAAAGTCGAGAGCCGGCCTGAGCTTCTCGCGCGGCACGAAGGCCTCCATCTCCAAGTGACGGAAGAGGTCGTGGCGCATCAGCAGTTGCCGGTCGCTGCGGTCGGTGACCCGCCACTTCGGGAAGATGCAGGCCGGAAGCAGACGCCTGTAGAGGACGTCCACCAAGCGTCGGCTCCGCAGCAGTGAGGCGGTGAGCTTGATGCCCAGATGGAGAAGGACATCGATCACGATCAGCCAGTACACCCGGTATAGCATGGCGATGCCCGATCGGTGGTTGTCCGGGGCCACGCTCCGCTCGTGCTCCAGATACGCCCAGGTGTGCGGGATGAGGTAGAACTGCTGCAGGGGCGCGGCTGATTCGTTGTCCAGGACCGCATCCAGATCAGAACGCCAGACGCATCTTTCCCGCACGTAGTATTGCGGCACGCACTTGAGGGTGACCTCAAAGACTACCCCGAGGGCTCCGACGGAGCATCGAGCCGCCCGCAGGGCCTGGCCGGAATCGACCCTGCGCACCTCCGCCTCCCCACCCTTCCCGTAACAGGCGATGCGCATCGATTCGACGTAATGGGACATCGAGTGCCGTCCCGATCCGTGCGTTGCGGTGGCGACCGCGCCTGCCACGGTCTGGCGGGCGATCAGGCCGATGGACGGGAGGGTGAGCCCGCGGCGCGCGAGATGCGCCAGGAGTTCGGCGATGCGGCATCCCGCACCCACGGAGACCCGGCGACGGTCGGGGTGAATCCGGATCCGCCGAAAGTGACGAAGGTCCACGAGCGCACCGGATGTCTCGATGCCCCCGTTCCAGGAATGGCCCGCGCCGATGACGCGGATCGTTCCGGTCCGGTGTTCGTCCAGGATGCGCACCACATCCTCTTCGTCTCTGGGCAGATACTGATGGCGCGGGCGGAAACGAATGTTCCTCCCGAAGTTTCGTACGTGCGATGTGCCTCTCGGCTGCACGGCTAAGACCGCCCGGGCCTTCTCGGCAGTGAAGACAGGAGCGCGCGCGTATACGAGTGTCCCGGTTCGCGGAAGAGCGCCTCCGCTGGCGCCATCTCAACGATCTTCCCCTCATTCATGACCGCGACACGGTCACACAGATGCTTGACCATCCTCAGGTCGTGGGAGATGAAGAGATAGGTCAGCCCGAACTCTTCCTGAATGTCTGCGAGAAGGTTGACGATCTGGGCCTGGATGGAGATGTCGAGCGACGAAATGGGCTCATCGCAGACGATCAGGTCCGGCTTCAGGGCGAGGGCGCGCGCGATTCCGACGCGCTGGCGCTGACCGCCCGAGAATTCGTGCGGCAGGCGTCCGGCGAGCTTCGGATCCAACCCGACGATGCTCAGCAGTTCCGCGACCCGGTCCTGTCGCTGTCCGCGGCCCATGTCCGTGTGCTCGAGCAGGGGCTCGGCGATGGAGCGGCCGACGCTCAGGCGAGGATTCAACGACGAATGCGTGTCCTGAAAGATCATCTGCATGCGCGGCCGGAGTGCGCGGAGCTCCGCCGGGGATGCAGCCGTGAGATCGACGCCGTCGAAAACGATGCGCCCCGACGTGGGCTCGGTGAGCCGGAGGATGCTGCGGGCGACGGTAGTCTTGCCGCAGCCGCTCTCTCCGACCAGGCCGAGCGTCTCGCCGCGATGCAGCCGGAAGCTGACGCCGTCGACTGCGCGCACCGATCCGGTCCACCGCTGCATCATTCCGCGACGCACGGGAAAGTGCTTTTTCAGGCCGATGACTTCGAGGAGGGGAGTCATCCGGTCCACCAGCAGGCAGCGCGCGCCCCGATCTCTGCCGATAACGCCATTTGTGCGCCCGGACGCGTCCGCCGCTCGCCCGGCGGTGCCCCCTTCCCCACCGGCATTAGCGGAGGCCGCTCCCGCCGGCAGCGATCGAAGGCGTGCGGACACCGCTCGGCGAACGCGCACCCCTCGGGAAGCCGCGTCATGTCCGGCGGCTGACCCGGAATCGCAGTCAGGCGCCCCCGGCCTTCCCCGCCGAGCGCGGGCAGTGAGGCCAGAAGGCCCTGGGTGTAGGGATGAGCGGGCGCGTCGAACAGGCGCTGGGCCCCGGCCGTCTCGACAATGGACCCTCCGTACATCACCGCGACCCGGTCGGCCAGGTTCGCCACCACGCTCAGATCGTGGGTGATCCAGATCATCGCCATCTCGCGTGTCGCCCGCAGTTCGGAAACCAGATCCAGGATCTGCGCCTGGATGGTGGCATCGAGCGCGGTCGTCGGTTCGTCGGCGATGAGGAGGCTGGGCTCGCAGGCGAGCGCAATGGCGATCATGACCCGCTGGCACATGCCGCCCGAGAACTGGTGCGGGTAGTCGTCGAACCGGGAGGCGGGCCGCGGGATGCCTACCGACGCGAGCAGTTCGATCGCGCGGTGGCGGGCGGGGCGGCGCCCCAGGCGAAGGTGCACCTCTAGGCTCTCGGTCAGTTGCCGGCCGATGGTGAGCACAGGGTTGAGAGAGGCGCGCGGGTCCTGGAAGATCATCCCGATCTCGGGTCCGCGCACACGTCTCATTTCTTCATCGTCGAGCCCCAGCAGGTCCCGGCCCTTGAAGCTCACCTCGTCGGCGCGGACGCGGGTTCGGTGCGGGGGCAGCAGGCGGAGCACGGAGAGCATGGAGGCGGTCTTGCCGCACCCGCTTTCGCCCACCAGGGCAAGCGCCTCGCCCCGGCGGACGGAGAAGCT
Organism: Gemmatimonadota bacterium; assembly: GCA_022823365.1. Classification (GTDB taxonomy): domain Bacteria; phylum Gemmatimonadota; class Gemmatimonadetes; order Longimicrobiales; family Gaopeijiaceae; genus BD2-11. The sequence goes on along the minus strand of JAJDXG010000023.1, from coordinate 26,489 downwards.
CACGTCGTTGACCGCATGCACGAGGCCCCGGTCGGAGACGAACTGCGTGTGCAAGCCACGGACCCTGAGCAGGTCGCGGGGCGCGTCGCCGGGAGGCTCGGGTGTCATGAGGGGAAGCCCGTTTCTTCATCGGAGCGCCCGACATTCTCGGCGATCTGTCGCCGAGCAGAGCCCGCATCGGCATCGGAGCGCCCCTCGCCCGTGTTGGTGTTGACCGGCGGCGCGGACACGCGGAAGCGCTCCTCCATCTCACGCAACGCGACCCATCCCCCTCTCTGCTCTGACTCGATGCAGGCCTGAACGACGAGAAGCGTCTTCAGATGATCGCGGGCGGTGGTCACGGGCTCGGCTTCGCCGCGGACGGCGCGCAGGAACTCGGCAAGCAGCTCGCGCGTGTCGTCAATGAACGCCGTGCACGGCGCGAGCGGCTCCGGGACCGGGGTCTCCCCTTCGGCGTCTCCCTTGAAGTTGCTGCCGCGGAGTCCGAGGCCCCGATCGAAGTCGATGCGAACCAGGTCCTCGAACTGCTCGCGCTGAATCAAGGCCCCGCGCTCGAACTCGGTGCGCCAGCGGAAGTCCATGCGATTCCAAGCCGCGGTCCAGGTCCCCAGGTAGTTGGCGCGCACCCCGTTCTCGAAGCGGAAGAGCACGGAGACACAGCAGTCGTTCCCATAGGTGCTCCACGAGGGCCGCCATGTATCGCACACCAGCGACTCGACCTCCGCGTCGTAGCAGTAGCGGAGCAGGTCGAAGTGATGGATGCTCTGCTCCAGCAGCATCGGATGAGCCATCGTCATCACGTAGTCGTTCAGGTCGTGGCGGTTGCCGTCGCGCTGCCGGTGGTAGGTGAAGTGCCCGTAGCTGAGGTCGCCGAGACCGCCGCTCCGGGCGTAGTGACGGATCCTCTGTGACGTCGGCAGATAGCGGAAGTTCATCCCGACCACGAGATGGCGTCCCGCGTTGTCCGCCCGGGCGATGAGGTCCAGGACTTCGTCCATCTCGTCGGAAAGGGGCTTTTCGCAGAGGACGTCGAGCCCCTGATCGAACGCTTGGCTCACGAGGGAATGATGGCTGTCCGGGGGGGTGGCGATGACGACGGCGTCGACCGCAACGTGGGCGAGGGCGGATGCGAAATCACGTTCAACCGGGGCGTCGGGTGCGTGCTCATCCCGGGCTCGCCGCGCACGTGCTTCGTCAAGATCCACGATGCCTGCCAGCGTCGCGTCCGGGGCCTCGGCGATGACGCGGGCCCATTTTGCGCCGCGGACACCCGCGCCGACGAGGAGCACACGCGCGCTGTCGCTTCCAGTCGGGCACATCAGGGCGCCCCATCCCGCAGGGAGCAGCGCCGCGGTGGGAGCGAGCCCGACTTCACGACTGCCGCGTCCTTTCCACGAAACGCCTCATCCGCCCCAGGGCTTCCTCCATGGAGGCGTACGGCGAGAGCAGCGTAATTCGGATGTGCCGGTTGGCGGGATCCGCGAACATGGTCCCGGGGAAGACCATCACCTGCTCCTGGCGTAACAGCTCAAGGCAGAAGGTCTCGGCGTCGAGCCCCGTGCCCGAGATGTTGGCGTATACATACATCCCGCCGCCCGGCCGCCCGTACGAAATCCCCATGTCGTCGAGGCTCCGCAACACGAGGCCGAGCCGGCGCTCATATTCGGCCAGCATCGAGGCGACCGCCTCGTCTCCACGTTCGAGCGCGGCGAGCGCCCCACGCTGGAGGGCCGGAGGCGTGCAGATGCTCAGGGTGTGTTTGATCTCGACGGCGGGCTCCATGAACCACTCGGGCGCGGCCAGGTAGCCGATGCGCCACCCGGTCATCGCGTACGCCTTGGAGAAGCCGTTAACGGAGACCGTCCGGTCGAGGAGGTTGCCGAAGGTGCCCAGACTGACATGCTCCCGTCCGCCGAAGATCAGCTTCTCGTAGATCTCGTCGGAGATGACGAGGAGGTCGTGCTCTTCGGCGAGCGCTGCGATGCGCGCCAACTCTCCGCGCGGAGTAAGGCCGCCGGTGGGATTGTTCGGGTTGGCGATCACGAGGAGCTTCGAGCGCTCCGTCAGGGCACCACGGATGGCGTCGGCCTCGAGCGCGAAGTCGTCCTCCTCCAGGGTCGGCACCTCGACCACGCGGCCGCCGGCCAGGTTGACCATGTAGTCGAAGGCGTTGAAGCGCGGCGCCTGGAGCACCACTTCGTCGCCGGGATCGACCAGCGCCAGGATCGAGATGAGGAGCGCCTCCTGGACGCCGTTGGTGACGATGATCTGGCTGGCCGGATAATCAAGACCGTTGTCGCGTTTGAGCTTGCGGGAGATGGCCTCGCGCAGTTCGGGGAGGCCTGGAGGGGCTGTGTAGTGGGTATAGCCGCCCGCCAGGGCTGCCGCCCCCGCGGCGACGATGTCGGGTGGTGTGTCGAAGTCGGGGTCGCCCCGGCCGAGCGCGATGATGCCGTCCAGTCCGGCCGAGAGCTCGAGCATGCGGGTTCGGAAGCTGGACTTCACGCTGACCGCGCGGGCGGCCAGATGGGATTTGGGGACGGCCCGGGTCATCCGAGTCGCGCCGTGGGTCGGTGTGTGGAGCAACGGTGCATCACGCCGCCCCGGCCGACACCGGCGGGCGCGCATACAGGCAGCTTCCCCGCACGAAGGTCATCTGCACCTGCTCCAGGTCGCGGAGATCGTCGAGCGGGTTGCCGTCCACTGCGATAACGTCCGCCTCCTTGCCCTCCTCCAGGGTGCCGATGCGGTCGTCGAGCCGGTTCATGATGGCGGCCTCGCGGGTCGCGCTCATGATGGCCGCGTGATTGTCGGCCACCACGCCCACATTGATCATGAACTCCATCTCCGGCACGACCACGCCGTGGCGCACGGCCGGGCTGCCCGCGTCCGTCCCGAACACGATGCGCACCCCGGCGCGGGCCGCCCTCAGCAGCCCGTCGTAGCGGCTCTTGTCGGCCACCAGCCGCTGACGCTCCCTGATCTTCCACTCCGGGATGTTGTACTTGCGCGCGATCTCCGGCTTCGACTGGAGCAGGACGGGCGAGAAGGTGGTGATAATGGGAACCCCGCGCTCGACCAGCTTGCCGATGGTCCGGTCGGACATGCTGCCGCCGTGCTCGACCGTGTCGATGCCGAAGTCGACCGCGCGCTCGATGCAGGCGTCGAAGGTCGCGTGCGCGGTGATGGGAAGGTTGCTGCGATGAGTCTCGTCGACGATGGCTTCGAGCTCCTCGTCGGTGAACTCCAAGAGGTCGTGGCACATCATGATCTTGATGAGGTCGGCCCCGTCCTTGACCTGGTCGCGCACGGCGCGCCGCATCTCGTCGGCGCCGGTGGCCTCCCGGCAGCACCAGTAGGTGTGGCCGCCGGTCTGGACGATCGCCTCGGCGACGATCAGCAGGCGCGGGCCCGCGAACACCCCCTGCTCCACCGCCTGCTTGGCGAAGGCACCGCTCCGGTTCATGCCCAGGTCGCGCACCAGGGTGATTCCCGCCCGCAGGCACGCGAGCATGTTGGCGGCCGCCTTGTACGCGCTGATCTCGGGAGCGTCTCCGAGCGACTGGGCGGCCAGGTCGTGGATGCCGTCCCATGCGAGGTGGGCGTGGCTGTTGATCAGCCCGGCGAGGATGGTACCGCCCGTTTCGACCACCGCGCGCCCATCTCCTGTCGGTCCACCGCCATCTCCAACCGACGTGATCATGCCGTCCTCAAGGGTCACATGACCGTTTTCGATCACCTCGCGCCCGACCCCGGTGATCACCCGGCCGCGCAGCGTCACCGACGCCGGCTCCCTCGGGGCCAGATCCTGCAGAACCGGCTGGAACTTCCAGGCTGGTGCTTCCGGCATGGTTTCCTCCTCAGATCCCCAACTCTGCGAGCGCTCGCGCTCCGCCATCGAGGTTGGTGAGCTTCATGCTCGCGTAGTTGGGCGAATAGATGACCCCGGCCGCGCCCGCCTCATAAGCCGCGTGCACGCTCTCGTAAACGATCTCCGGCGTGCAGGCCGCCTGATCCGGGCTTGATCGCGGCGCGTCCACGCCGACGCCCATCAGCACCGGAAGCTGCCCGTCCAGCGCCTCGATCGTGGCCCGGCACTGCCCGCCAACATAGCTCGCGGGCGACATGCCCACACCGAGCAGCTCATCCCACGGCGCCTCGTCGAGTCCCAGAAGCCGGTACATGATGGGGGTGAGCTCCGCGGGCGCCAGATCGCGCAAAAGGGACGCGTGCAACTGCTTCATCTCGTTGATGTAGATGCCGCCCGACTGATGCTGATAGGTGATCGGCTTCACCCAGTCGGCGTAGTCCCTGGTCTCGGCCCAGGGCCACTGCGCCTTGCGGAACGGGTTGAAGTGGTTGCGGTTCCACACGTTGAGCCCGAACTCGAGCGCCGGATCGCACCACTTGACGAGCCCGTACAGCTCGCGGTCCAGGTCCTTGTTGCGCTCCACCGAGTGCCGCTCCAGCAGCAGGAACTCGGGATTGTCGAGGAGAACCCTGAGCCCGGTGATGAGCGCGCCGTCCGTGAAGTGCTCCCCCGCGCGCGCGTTCCTGAAGTAGTCCTGAAGCGCCGCGCACGCCCGTCGCGCACCTTCGGGATCGATCCCGGCCCGGTCCAGGCTCGCCAGGCAGTGCGTGCAGAAGCACCCCGGCGCCATTCCGGTGACGAGCTGGTCCAGCGGGCTGCGGCGCTCGTTGCACCACATGATGCCGTCGATGTCGTAGCTCCGGCAGTGATCCTCGATGAGCGCGTGCCACCACCCCCGGTAGTCGGGATGCTCAAGACACGGCGCGCCGCTGATGCGCCCCAGGTAGTCCACCTCCATGAGTTGCACCAGGTTGGGGATCTGCACAGTGTTGGCCGACCCGTGTCCCGCGTACTTGAAGAGGGGCTCCATCAGCTCCGGGATCACCTTCATCCCCCGTTCCCGGGCGCCGGGGACGACCATCTCCAGAATGTCCCGTCCGCGCATCCCCTCGTCCGGCGCGCGGAAGTTGGTGACGCAGGTGTTGCGGTAGAACTCGGGATGATGCGCGAGATAGGATCCGCCCTGCACTTCGAGCGGCTCCGGGACGCCGTGGTCGGGCCATCCGTCGATCTTCCACGAGATGCTGCGCCCGATCTTGAGCCCGAGCCAGCTCACGGTTCCCAGAAAGACCACATTCACGCCCACGCGCTGTTGCAACGTGTCCAGCACGGCGTCCACGCCCTCGTCCACGAAGCTCGCGGGCCCGATCTGGACTCCTACGCACCTGTCGCTCACGGTCGATGATTCTCCTCGTCTCTCGTACTGGTGTCTACTGATGACTTGCTGATGATCTACTGGTGTCTACTGGAAACATATGAAGCGATCACCTTTCCGGCTTGCTCTACGCCCGCATGTCGCTCCACCCGGCGGGGTGCTGGCGCTCACCGTCACCGGCCCTTCAGCCTCGGGTCCAGCATCTCCTGCAGGCTGTCGCCCAGGAGGTTCGTGGCCATGACCACGGTGAATATGGCGAGCCCGGGGAAGGTAGAAATCCACCACGCCCGCCCCAGCACGTCCCGTCCCACCGCGACCATCAACCCCCACTCCGGCGTCGGGGGCTGCGCGCCCAGTCCCAAAAAGCTCAACCCCGCGCCCACGGATATCGCGTGCCCGAACTCGAGTGTCGAGAGCACGAGCAGCGGGATCGCGGTGTTCGGGAGCACATGCCGCAGGATGATCCGGAGGTCCGGCACGCCCAGGAGCCGGGCCGCGTCGATGTACTCCTGCTCGCGCACGGTCAGCACCGTCCCCCGCACCAGGCGCGCGTAGCGCGGGATCGTGGACACGCCGACCGCGACCATGACGTTGGTGATGCTCGGGCCGAGGGCCGCGATGACGACAAGGGCCAGGAGGATGCCGGGAAAGGCCAGCATCGCATCCACGATGCGCATCAGCACCGTGTCGACCGCGCCCCGGTAGTAGCCGGACACGAGCCCGAGCGCCGACCCCAGCACCGAGCCGATGGCGACGCTGATGAACCCGAGGATGAGCGACACGCGCGCGCCGTAGATCACGCGGCTGAACACGTCCCTGCCGAGCCGGTCCGTCCCGAACCAGAACTCCGCCGACGGGGCCTCGCGTGCCCCGGAGACCGTGACCAGCGGATCGTGCGGCGAGCCGAGGGCGGCGAAGATGGCCAGCAGCACCCATCCCGCGAGAATGCAGCTCCCGGCGATGAACCCGGGGGTCAGGGTGCGGCCCGCGACCGTCATGCCGGGGTCAGGGTGCGGCCCGCGATGGTCATGCCGGGGTCGCGTCCCGAATGCGCGGATCGAGCCAGGCCGCCAGCAGGTCCACGAGCAGGTTGACGAGGACGTAGGCGGTGGCCATGAACAGGACGATCCCCTGCACCAGCGGATAGTCCTTCCAGAGGATCGCGCTCACCACCAGGCGGCCCAGCCCGGGACGGCTGAAGACCGTTTCCGTCACGACCGCGCCCGCGAGCATGGCCCCAAACTGGAGCCCGAGGATGGTCAGAACCGGCAGGAATGCGTTCCGGAGCGCGTGCCGCAGATAGACGATGCGCCTGGGCAGACCCTTCGCCCACGCAGCACGCACGTAGTCTTCGACGAGCACCTCAAGCAGCGAGGCTCGCGTCAGGCGCGCGATCACTCCAGCGGACAGGAGCCCCAGCGACAGGCTGGGGAGCACGAGCGAGCGGAGTCCCGCCGATCCCGCGGGCGGGAACCAGGGCAGCCAGAACGCGAACACGAGGATCAACAGCAGGCCGAGCCAGAAGAGGGGCAACGACACGCCCGCGTAGGCGAGCACCCGGCTGAACCCGTCGATCCACGAGCCCTGTTTGAGCGCGGCCATCACCCCCGTGGTCACCCCGATGATCACCGCGAACAGGATCCCGCCCAGACTGAGGGCGAGCGTCGAGCCCAGGCGGTCGAGGATCAGGTCGAGGACGGGCTGGCGCAGTCGGACCGAGGTTCCCAGATCGGCCGTCACCGCGCCCCTAAGGAAACGCCCGTACTGCACGTGGAGCGGATCGTTCAGCCCCATCTCCTCGCGCAGCTGCTCCTGGCGCTCCGGCGTCACCGATCCGCTCTCGGCACCGGAGAGCATGAGCTGCACCGGGTCGCCGGGGAGGGCGTGCATGATGGAGAAGACGGCGACCGACACCAGTAGCAGCACGATCCCGAGCTGGGCTATGCGTCCGGCGAGATAGTTGGCGAACATGCGGGGCTAGCGGCAGTCCGGTGTGTGGCGGTGGTGGTTTTTCCGGCGAGAAACTACCGTGCGGCATGGGCACGTGCGAGAATCGCCGCGTCCCAACGACTCCTGGCGTCGCAGGCGGCTCCAGGCTGGTAACCCTTGCCACGGTTCCATGAGCCAGGACGAAACCCGCATTTCCGAAGAGGAGGCACGCGCACTCTGGCACCGTGCGGCCGAGTTGCAGGCCGAGGCCGCTCGCCGCCTCGAAGAGCGTTCGAGGCAGTTGGCTCCGCGCGGGGGTCCCTCCGACACGCCGGAGGTCAAAGGGTACCGCCTTGCGGATGTCCGGGCCGCTGCCGAAGAAGCCGGAATCTCGCCGGCGTTCGTCGATCATGCGCTCGCGGAGGCTCGCAATCGGGCCCTCGCCGAAGGAGCCCGGGCCCGGCCATCAAGGATGGCAGCCCGTTTCCTGGGCCAACCGCCGCGTGCGCTGGAGGTTTCCCGGGCGATCCACGCACCGGCGGAGGAGGTCTACCGCGCCATGCAACGGATCCTCCCGGAGAGTCCGTTCCATCTCAGCCTTGTCGATCAACACGGAGGCGACCTGCTCGACGGAGGCGTGCTGGTCTTCAACGTGCCTGCATACTCCTACTCGGCAACCCCGGGAGATCAGTCGTTCGCGTACGAGATGGCGTGGGTCGACCTCAAGCAGCTGCTTTTCAGCCTCCGGCGCGTGGACACCGATCCGCCTGAGACCGAGTTGACCGTTCGCGGGAGCTTTATCTACAGCCACAAGCTCAATATGTGGGTCGGGGGCGGCTTCTCTGCGGTGGTCGCATCGTTGAGCGGTGTCGGTGGCGCGTTTGCCGCCGCGGGCGCGGCCGCCGCCCTCGGGATCGGGGGTATCGCGGCCGGTGCGGCGGTACTGGGCTTCCTTGCCAGTGGAGCGGCAGGCGGTGGACTGGCGACGCTGGGCTGGCGCGCGTTGTATCGTTACGGGTTGCGTCGCGGGGAGAGGGCGATTGGCAACCTGATCGGCTCGATAGCCGTCGACATCGAGACCGGCGGAGGCTTCTCAAGCCCGCGGTCCTGAGATCCCGGCGATACGAGGGGAGACTGAGGGTCGAGTATCCGGGTGCCGGACTCCCGTCGCTCCCGGCCGGCGGATTACGCTAATCAGCCGCGCCGGAGTCTGGTTGGACTGCCGCAATCGTCCGGCGGCTTGTCCAGGCCGATTCCCGGCCGGAGGACGCCTATCTCGTGGTCCAGCGTGAAGCGGCGGAGCGGTTTGCGGGAGTGCCCCATTCCCGGGAAACCCTGTCCTCGCTGCTGCTCAAGCCGTGGTGGCAGATCGAGATCGCGCGGCGCTTTCGCCGTACCGACTTCGATCCACCTCCCGGTGTCGACGCCGTCGCGCTCTGGCTCGCCCGGCGAACAAGACCGCTTGTGGACCGATTCCAGGCGGTGGACAACCGGCGCTTCATCCAGAGTTGCTTCGGCCGCGACGGCCGCTCGATCAGGCGGTGTCTGCGACCCGAATTCACGCGAACGCAGGTCTACCGTCTGAGCCGGGATCTCAGGTTCGATCCCTCCGGACCACCCCGCGGCCTCACCTTCGACCAGTGGCTCGCATTGTTCAGGTTCTGGAGGCTGACTCGGTCGTAAGTGCCGATGGCGCATCGGCCCACCAGCCGCTCAACTCGCCGACGGGACTCCGGCCGCAACGCCGACGCCCGCTTCGACCGGGAACGCCGCGGCGAGCCGCCGTGGAACGGATTCGTCCAACAACACCCTCATCAGGCATCGCCCACCAGTTGCGCCGTGGCCCGTTCGAGTAACTCGACGGCCTGCTCCTTCGTTACCGTGGGGTAGTCATCCAGAAAGTCGTCGAGTCGGTCGCCCGCCTCGAGGTGCTCCATCAGGATGCGCACGGGAACCCTGGTCCCCGAAAACACGGGAGTGCCACCCAGGATGTCAGGATTCCTGTCGATGAGCTTCTCGGTCATTGCGGCCTCCTTTCGGGTCCGTCGGATGACGCCAGCGGCGACGCCCCGATGCGCCGCGCGGTGTCGATGAAGTGCCGAATCTCGTCGGCTCGATTCGGACACGGCACATGCACCAACATCATCCGCCGTTCAAGCAAGATACTACGACGCGCGCGTTCACGGCGGGCTGGTTTCAGTTGGCAAGCGCCCCCACCAGCTCCCCGACGCCCCCCAGCTCATCGACCCGTTCAAGCGCCTCCAGCGCCGCATCGATACCCTCGTCGTCCATCACGAGGCTCGCGCAGTCCCGGAACTTCGCGTGCAGTTCCTCCCGGCTCAGGGGACGCTCCGGGCCGCCGGGATAGGTGTCGGCCTCGGTGTGGAGTTCGGTGCCGTCGCGGAGGCGGACGTCGATGGCACTCCGCATGCGGTCGTAGCCGCGCGCGTCGATCTCCTCGTCGAACTGGACCGTCACGCGCCGCATCATGTCCGCCACCTCCTCGGAGAGGACGAAGTCGTCGTGGAACTCGCGGATCCCGGCCCGCCGGCGGAGGACGATGCTCGAGAGGACGAAGGGGATGCAGAACTTGGCCTCCAGCTCGTTGGTGGGGACGGGATAGCGCAGGGGCTTCAGGATGTTGTGGCCGGCGCGGAAGGTGATGCCGGCGATGTCTTCCGGCGCGAGGTCGTGCACGGTCACGAGTTGGAGCATGGCGGCCATGCTGGGGTGGCCGAGGCTTCCCGACGGGAAGGGCTTCACGGACACGCCGGGGTCGAGCAGGGTGTAGGGCGCGCCGAGGGCGCCGACCAGCCGCTCGGGCTCGAAGCCGCCGCCGAATACGCGGAAGAAGCCCCACGGCGCCTCCAGCGCGTCGTTGCCGGCCGTGAACCCGCGCGCCGCTAGCTCGACCGCCACGATGCCGTTCTCGGCGGCGCGTCCGGCGTGGAGCGGCTTGGTCATGGTGCCGAACCCGAGCCGGATCCCCGACGAGAGGCTTGCCGCGATGCCGAGCGCCATGGCGAGCTCGTCCGCCTCCAGCCCGGCCAGTTTGGCGGCCGTCGCGCAGGCCCCGAGCGTGCCGATGGTCGCGGTCGAGTGGAATCCTTCCCGGTAGTGCCGGGGATCGATCGCCTCGGCGATCTTGCACTCCACCTCGAAGCCGATGAGAAACGCCTCCAGAAACTCCGCGCCCGTGGCTCCCACCCGTTCCGCCATCGCGTACCCCGCCGACAGCGGCGCCACCGTGGGGTGCGTGAGGAGCCCGAAGATGCGGTCGGGGGCATTCGAGAGCTGCGTGTCGTCGAAGTCCATCGCGTGGCCCGCCGTGCCGTTGGCGCGCGCCGCGAGCGAGGCCGGGGCGCGGGTGTCCGGCAACCCGAAGACGGTCGCCTCCTCGTGCCCCCCCTGCGCCTCGATCTGGTCCTGCACGATGCGGGAGCAGTGGTCCGTGGACCCGGCGAGGATCACGCCGGTGCCGTCCAGCACGCAGCGCCGCCCCTCGCTCAGCAGCCGCTCCGGGAAGTCTCCGATGCTTGTTTCGAGGATGAAGTCGATGACCGCGCGTGTCGCGCTCACTGGGGCTCCTTTGCTTGTCGTTTTCCGGAGATGATACGGTTCCTGACCGCCGGGGCCGCGAAGCTGACCACCGCCAGCGCGAGCAGCACCAGGCTGATCGGACTCTCGAGGAAGATGGTGTGCGAGCCCGACGACAGCGTGAGGGCCCGCCGGTAGTTCGTCTCGATCATGGGACCGAGGATGAGGCCGAGCACCGCCGGCGCCAGCGGATATCCGGCCCGCAGCATGGCGAAGCCGACGACCCCGAAGAAGAGGGCCACCCAGGCGTCGGCCGCGTTCCCGCGCAGCGCGAAGACGCCCACGAGCGAGATGGCCACGACCAGCGGCATCAGGATCGATGGGCGCAGCCGCACGACGCGCGTCCACAGTGGGATCCCGAGGCGTCCCACGGCCAGCATGAGCAGCACCGCCACCAGGAACCCGGCGTACAGCGCGTAGACGAGTTCGGCTCGCTCGGCCATCAGCAGCGGGCCCGGCGCGACGCCCTGCACGGTGAGGCCGCCGAGCAGCACGGCGGCGCTGGCCGACCCCGGAATCCCGAGCGCGAGGAGGGGGATCATGGCGGCGCCCACGCAGGAGTTGTTCGCCGCCTCGGGCGCCGCGATGCCGGCCGGCACCCCCGTCCCGAACCGCTCCCGGTCCTTCGAGACGCGCCGCTCCTCGTTCCACGCCACGATCGAGGCGATCGTCGCCCCGGCGCCGGGGATGGCTCCGATCAGCCCGCCGATCGCCGAGCCGCGCAGGATCGTGCGCCAGAGCCCGAACAGCTCACGGGCCCTGGGCAGCGCCCCCGTGATGCCGCCCCCGGGCGCCGTCGCCTTGCGCCCGCCGGCCGCCGCCTTCAACGCCTCGGCGATGGCGAAGAAGCCGATCAGCATCGGCACCAGCCCGAGCCCGTCCATGAGCATGTTCGTGCCGAGCGTGAGCCGCGGCGCCCCCGTGAGCACGTCCAGCCCGACGATGAAGAAAAGGAGTCCCAGCAGAGCGCTGATGATGCCCTTCAGGGGATCGCGTCCCACGAGGTTCGCGACGATCGAGAGGCCGAAGACGCCGAGCCCGAAGTACTCCGCCGGCCCGAAGGCGATCGCCGCGCGCGAGAGCGGCCCGAGCGCCAGCACGAGGAGAATCGTCCCCAGGATCCCCCCGCTCATGGAGGAGAAGAGGGAAATCCCCAGCGCGCGCCCCGCCTCGCCCCGCCGCGTCATGGCGTAGCCGTCGAAGGTCGTCGCGAGCGCGGGCGAGCTGCCCGGAACCCCGATCGCGATCGCCGTGATCGATCCCCCGTACTCCGCCGCCATGTAGATCGAGACCATCATCAGGAGCGCCGGCGTCGGGTCGAGCGCGAAGGTCACCGGGAGGACGAGCGCGAGCCCCACCGTCGAACTCAGCCCCGGCATCGCCCCCGCGAACACCCCGAGCAGGCTGCCCGCCAGCAGCGCGGCGAGGTTCCCCGGCTGGAGCGCCGTCAGAAGACCGTCGAGGAAAGCCGTCACGCCCGGCGTCGCCCGGTCAGAACCCGGCCGGCAGCGGCACGCCGAGCAGGACCATGAACACGAGGTAGATGAACCCGGCGAAGGCGAGCGGCACCGAGACCAGCGTCCGCCACGAACGCTCGCCCGTCAGCCACATGAGGCCGACGACGAGGAGCGGCACCGAGAGGACGGTGCCGAGCAGGGGCCATACGAGGAGGAAGGCGGCGATCCAGGTTACGGCGATCCATACTCCGAGGGGTCGGATGCGGGTGCCGGCCCGGCCGCCCGCGGCAGAGTCCGAAGCAGCGTTCCCGCGGGAACGTGCCGCGCCCGATCCCTTGCGCCAGGCTCGGATCGCGAGCCAGGCCGCGCTGGCGATGAGGAGCACCGCGAGCAGCCGCGGGAAGAAGGCCGGACCGGGGGCCCCCTCGGTCAGCGAAGGGGGATAGCCGCGCGAGTCGAGCAGGACCGCGGCTCCGGAGGCGGCGAGCAGCCCGGCCTCCACCAGGAGGCGCAACGGAGGGCTTGCGCGCTCGGAGCGGCTACCCATCCAGGATTCCCAGCCGTTGCAGCAGGTCCCGGCTGGTCGTGACTTCCTCCGTCATCCAGGCCCCGAACGCCTCCGCGTCCTCCATCGTCGCGTACTCGAGGGCGGCGCGCTCCATGTACTCGCGGAACCCGGGATCGTCGATCGCGGCCATGAGGCGGGCGCGGATGTCGGCCCGCGTCCCGGCGTCCAGCCCCGGCGGGCCCACCACCCCCCTCCAGTGGACGGGCTGGAGGTCGTATCCCTGGTCCGCGTAGCTCGGGGTGTCCGGGAGCGCCTCGACGGGCATCGCGGTCCCCAGCACGCGCATCGTCCCCGCGCGCAGGTGCTCGCGCACGATGTTGTAGTTCGTGTGCGCGGCGTCCGTGTGGCCGCCGAGCGCCGCGACCACCGCATCCGCCGACCCCTCGTAGGCGATCCAGCGGATATCCGGATCTCCCGCCGCCGCCCGCAACCGGACGAAGCCGAGGAAATGGGCCGACGCCGCCCCGAACCCCGACACCGACACCTCGCCGGGCCGGGCATGGGCGGCCTCGAACAGGTCTCCCAGCGTGCGGAAGGGGCTGTCGTCCCGCACCGCGACGAGGAACGGATCGATCTGGATGCGCAGGATGGGCGTGAAGTCCTCCGGTGCGAACGGGATCCGCCCCGTCGCCATGTTCACCGTTCCGCTCGCCGTGAACACGCCGAGCACGTGGGGGTCCCCCGCCCGGCCCTGCATGTACTGCATGCCGGCGGCCCCGGCCCCGCCCTGCCGGGTCATCACGTTCACGCGCTGCCCGTCGAAGTGCGCCGGCGCGACATCGGCCAGCGCCCGCGAGAGGAGGTCCGAGGGGCCGCCCGGAGTTGCCCAGGACACGATTTCGATGGGGCGGTTGGGGAATGCGGCGTCGTCCGCGCGTGGGGAACAGGCGGCTGACGCCAGCAGAGCGAACGCAGCGACGAGGAGGCGGGGGAGGCTGGGTTGGGACGGGGGCTTGCCGGTGCGGGAGAGGGCTGCGGTTCGTGGCCGTAGTGACGATGCGATTGGTGCTTGGCTTTCCATGCGGGAGGGCTGTGCTAAGCACGCACGCGGGCAAACAACTCCGCTCCGCTGTCACAATCGATGATCGCATCTACGACCTCGTCGAGCCGATCCGCATCCGCCCTGTCTTCCAGGATTCGCGTCAGCCGCTCGGCCGTCTCCGCCCCGAATTTCCTGGTCGCGAAACGCCGCACCAGGAACGCCCGCTCCGTGATGCGGCCCTGCTCCAGGCCCTGCCGGACCCCGTCGCGGTGGACCTGGTCCCTCAACTCCTTCGCTCTCTCGTACATCTCTTCGTCCTCCGTGAACGACATCATCCCCGCCAGGTCCGCTTCGGAAATCTGCCACGCCTCCGCAGCCCCCGCTACCCACGAACCCCCTCCCCGTCCTCATCCTCCAGGCACCAGCGGCCAGACGAGCGGGAGCACGGTCAGGACCACCGCCATTACCAGGAGGAACAACGGGAATCCCGCCTTTATGAAGTCGACGAACCGGTATCCTCCGAAACCCATCACCAGCAGATTGACCGGATGCCCTACCGGACTCATGAAGGCGCAGGAGCTCGCTATGGCCACCGTCATCATCAGAGCCTGGGGCGAGAACCCTTCGCTGGCGGCCGTGCTGAGCGCAATGGGCGACATGAGTACCGCCACTGCCGCCGTCGGCATCACCTGAGCTGAAAGGGCGGTGATCAGGAAAAGTCCGGCCACCACTGCCAGGGGACCAAAGTCCGCAATGGACCCCAACACCGTCTCGGCCACCAGCGCGGCAGTTCCGGATTCCTGCATCGCCAGTCCCAGGCTGAGCATCCCCGCGATCAGGACCACCGCTTTCAACTCTATGCACCGATAGGCCTCTTCCATGTTGAGGCAACCCGTCAGCACCATCAGGACCGCTCCAATCGGCGCCGCGACGTAGATCGGCAGGAGGCCCGAGACCACCGAAGTCAGGACGCCTGCCATGATCAGGGCGCTGACTGGAGCTTTCCGGCTTCGCACCACCTCTGCCGCTTCTTCGGTCATGACGAGGAAGTCCGGGTTTTCCACCAGGCGCGCGAGCCTGTTTCTGTCGCCATAAAGCAGAAACGCATCACCTGGAAGCAGTTTCATTTGCCGGAGCCCACTCCGGTAGATCTCTCCATTCCGCCATATCGCAAGGATGGAAACACCGTAGTCTTCACGGAAATTGAGTTCCTCGATTGTCCTTCCCGCGAATGTCGTGCGCGGAGACAACGAAGCCTCCGCCAGGCCGACGGTGTCGGACTCCAGCCGGCTCACGTCCAGGGGGCGATTGTCGCCCACCGTCAATTCCTGGAGCGCCTGCAGGATCCTGAGATCCTCAAGTCGTCCCCGGAGCAGGAGAACATCCCCTCCCTCAAGCTTTGTATCCGGATCCGGCATGAGAAGCTCTTCATCGGCCCGCAGGATGCCCACAACGGTCAGGCCGAACGCATCGGCCAGCCGGGTTTCCGCGAGCAGCTGACCGGCCAGCAGCGATTCTCCCGAGATTCTGACGCTTTGAATCCTGCGTTCCATCTGGTAGTGGGAAATCAGTTCTCCTGCCGACACCGAATGGATCGCTCCAAAGGTCCTGTCCTCCTCCAGTGCGGCAAATCGCCCGCTTTTCATCGCGACCACCAGGCGATCCCCTGCAGCAAGAGTCATCAGGCGCAATCCCGTGCGATGTACCCGATCACCCCGCAGAATTGCGAGAACGTGCAGGCCAAGAGTCTGGCGCAGATTCGCCTTTCGAACCGTCTGCCCGATCAGCGGTGAATCTTCCGCCAACTCCAGTTCCGCTACCTCGATGGAGGCATCAGCAATGCGCTCAAGAGCCCGATCTCTCGACTCGATCTCCAAATGCTTCCATGCGCGCAAGCCTTCGAACCTCTCCAGGGTGCCTTCAACAACCATCTCGTCTCCCCCGCTCAGAACGAAGTCCGGTCCGGGAGCGAGGATCATCTGCCCGCTTCGTTGCACGGCGACCACGTTCAGACCGAGGGCCTGGCCCAACCGGCTTTGCTGCAGTGTCTTGCCTGCCAGAGTCGAATGCCTGGGCGCTCTCAGCATTCCGACCAGGCCACCCAGGCCGTAGAGTCCCCCCAGATCCGCCGGCGCCGATTCCTTTTTCGGATCCCGGTTCGGAAACAGCCGCCGCCCCAGGAAGGTCATGTAGACGATTCCCGCGGCAAGCGCCGTCAACCCGACCGGTGTGAACGAGAACATCCCGAACGGCTCAAGCCCGGCATCCCGCAACGCCCCGTTTACCAGGATGTTCGGCGCCGTTCCGATCAAGGTCGTCATCCCGCCAAGCAGGGATCCGAAGGCCAGGGGCATGAGCAGTTTGGATGGCGGCGTCCCTATGCGGCGGGCCATGTCCAGCACCACCGGCAGCATGAGGGCGGTGATGCCGATGTCGTTCATGATTCCCGACAAGAGGCCCACCGTGGCCATCATCACCGCGGTTAGACGACCGACTCCACTACCCGATGCCGCCAGAACCCGCTGGCCGATGAAACGAGCGACCCCCGTGCGCGCGAGGGCTCCGCTCAGGACCAGGACCGAAGCGATTGTGATGACCGCTTCGTTGGCGAAGCCCATGATCGCCTCTTCGCCATCGAGGATGCCTGCCACCACGAGCCCCAGCATCACCATCAACGCCACCAGATCCACCCGGACCTTTTCGGTCACGAACAGGACCACCGCGGCTGCGAGAATCCCCCCGACTAGAAGAACCTCCAGGTTCATTTGTACCGGTCCCGGTTGTGTGGGTGAGTGGATGGGCTGAACCCCGACATCGACACCTCGTCGGGCGGGACGTGGGCGGCCTTGAACAGGTCTCCCAGCGTGCAGGAGGGGCGGTCGTCCGGCACCGCTACGAGGAAGGGATCGATCCGGTTCCGGAGGATGGGCGTGACGTCCTCCGGGGCGAACGGGATCCTACCCGTCGGCATGTTTACCGTCCCGCTACTAGCCGTGATCACGTCGGGCACATGGGGGTCCGCCGGCGCGGCACCGGCCAGCGCCCACGAGAGGAGGGTTGAGGGCGGCCCGCCGGGCGTCGCCCAGAATACGATCTCGATGGGGCGGTTCGGGAATGTCGCCTCGTCGCCAGCCCGGGAACATGTGGCTGAGCCCGACGGAACGAAGGCAGCGGCGATGAGTTTCGGGAGCTTGGATGCGGGCCAGCGCTTGCAGCCCCGCTGAGGGCTGCGGTTCGCGTGCGGAGTCGCGATGCGGCCGTTCTTCGATGTTGCATGGGGGAGAATATGATGCTTGCCGGGGAAGCCGGCCACCGGGGGCCCGCATAACTGAGGGGCACTCTTATCTAGTCCAGAAACCCCAACGCCGCGTGCAGGTGGTCGACCATGGCCACAGTGGCGGAGCGTGTGGAAGCTCATCGCCCGGAACGTCAGTTTGGCCGCCCAGTTCAGCCATTCGAGCCGGTTGAAGGTGCCCAGATCCAGGGCGTGGACCAATCGGTCTTCTTGGCGGACGTGCAGTGACGACTCGTTGGCCGGGAGCCCCGCGCGAGCGTAGAACACCGGCGTGCGGTCGGCATCGGCGATTACGGCCTCGGTGTCAGCGAGGATGAACACCGATACGCCCATCCGCAACAGAGGAATGAAGGCCCGAGTATTCGGCGCGCACACCTCTGCCGACTTCACGTTGCCATCCGCGATGACCAGCACTGAGGAGAGCACGAACGCGGCGGCGGCAAGAGCTACAACCCGAATCGCGAACTTCCTGAGCCACTTCCCGGCCCTAGGCGCCGACTTGCGGCCCACGCGTAGCACCCCAAGAGCAGCGCGTTGGCTGTCGCGACGGCCATGCCCGTTTCCCTCCCGTTCAACCAAATGCCATCACTGGCCACCCGGCGTCACGAACAGCGGTAACCGGAACCGCAAACACTCCAGGGGTCCCCTTGAAATCGGATTCGACCCACCCAATACTACCCTGCCATGACCGCCGTACAGACTCGACCCTCAACCGCCGAACGCCGACCCCCCGGGGTCGCGTGCGATTCGCCCGAGTTCAGCCTCCCACCGGTCCTTCCATCCTAACTGGCCACAACCATGCCTACCACGAGAACGCGTCCCGGTAGCATCCTCCGCAGAGCATGACGCAATGCCCGACTTTCCGGATCTTCGTCGTGATCTCCGTTACAGGGCGAAATCAGCCCGGTCCTTCGCGAGTAGTATGAGCCTTCGCACGAGCCGGAGAATTCCTGGATGAACCCGATCCTGGCGGTAGGACATCCGACCTCTCGCGAGAGCCCGTGTTGTTCAACGACGCAGCGTCCGGTGGATCCCTGTGCGCCCTCCTCCGGCGATGGAGATGCACACGAGCGTGCCCATGCAAGGAGTATGACCCACACGAGTGGAAGGGGCGACAGGATCGCCAGCGCCCCGAGCAGGCTTTAGCATGGCTACCCTCTACGAAAAATGGTGTCGACGTCAACGGGCGATCGATGGGAACAAGACCCTATGGCGCTTCGTAGAACGCGAGCACGGCCGTACGTTCGCCTTGGGTGAACTGCCCGGACGTGTCCTGGATCACTATATGTCCCATGAAGAGATCGCCACGTTACTCGACGAGTTGCAGTTTCCGGAAGTGGCGAATTGCATACGCGAATTGCTGCCCACGGAGGCAAGGGTAAGATCGGGGGACCTTGGGGAGATTCTAGCAGTTGAGTTCGTTGAGGAAATGCTCGCCTATACCGTTCCAATAAGGAAATTGCGCGCCAGGGACCACCGGGAGATGCCGATGCGCGGCGAGGACGTGATCGGAACAACATATGACGATGGGAACCGGTTGAAACTGTTGAAGGGTGAAGCCAAGAGCGCACGCCGCGTTTCCAAAGCGACCGTGAAGGACGCGCGAAAACGCCTGGACGAAGACCATGGACGGCCAACGGCGTACTCGCTGATCTTCGTTGCTCGTCAACTGCTCGGCAGTGGGGATTCCGACAAAAGCAAACTAGGACACGACATTATGAGGGAAGCAGCTACTCGGGCGATGCCGAAAGCAAATCTCGCACATCTCCTCTTTACATTCAGCGGGAACATTGTGACTGACATCATACAGGCCGATTTCAACGCGGCCGATGGCACGCGCGAGCAACACTCGGCGAACTTGACAATTCACGCTCACGGCGAGTTTGTCAAAGCCATTTACGAAGGAGTCTACAAAAAGGTGACATCTATTGGACACAATTGAGGACCTGGTCGGTTTTCTTCAACGCGCATTGGATAGTGATGCGCGAAGGCGTGTCGTCGATACCGGTGAAGCGTGGTCAATCGTACGTCGTAGAGGCGTGGTCCCTGCCGACGCGCCTAGGTTCCGTCCGACATTGGATGCCGATCTTGCCGAATATGGATTTGCCGTGCTGGATGCTGGATTGGCGCTGAACGATCGAGCACGTGGCCATCACATGGCCCGACGCGCATTCTTTACCGCAGGCAGGACCTTCGAGAACCTTGTGCGGAATGGAGATCCCGGCGATCCTGAACGCGGGTTTCTCCGCGTCATGGCCGCAGCTTCGTACCATCTGGGGAGCTACACGGCCATCGCCTATGCGCTCTTTCAACCTTTAAATGCCGCAGAACAAAACCTGAACACCGCCGAGATATGCCTGGTCCAGCTGATGTTGCGAGATCTCGATGGTGTACGCGAAACGGCACGGCAGTGGCTTCTCGACGGCGACCACGAAGACGGCGCGATTTCCGAACGCTTACAACAACTTGGCGGCGACCTTGATCGCGAATACGCGCTCATTGTGATAAGCTGCGTTTGTAGAGCGTTGGCCTCCTACGAGTTCGCCCTGCGTACCGGGTCCTCCCATTTTGTCGTAGCTTCAAAGGACACACTATCGGCCGCACTGCAAATGGCGGCACTCGCCGGAATGGCGTCCCTCTGGTGGGTGACTCGTTTGACCCTCGGATTGCTGGATGATCTCTGGAATCAATCCCTACATATGGTACTTCCGCACGATTCACCGTCTGGTACGTTGGCAACTTATGCCAATCTACGGACCATTTTTATCGCGTCTCTTTCCACCGGTAGCGTCGCGGAGATCGAACTCTGGCCGTCACAGGGAGACGCGGCTAGACGAGCCGCAGATCCTACGGATGACCTCGTTGTTGCACTTCCAACCAGCGCGGGCAAAACCCGAATTGCCGAGCTCGCGATTCTCACTGCTCTAGCGATGGACAAACGCGTCGTGGTGGTGACGCCTTTGCGTGCGCTGTCGGCACAATCTGAGCGGATTCTTCGGTCGCGGTTTGCGCCGCTCGGTGCGACTGTGTCCTCGCTCTACGGCCAGAGTGGCTTGTCGGGGAGTGACGAGAGTACACTTCGCAGCCACACGATCGTTGTGTCCACGCCCGAGAAGTTGGACTTCGCGCTCAGAAACGATCCCGATATCATTGCCGATGTCGGTCTGATCGTATTCGATGAAGGTCATTCTATAGGTCCTGGAGAGAGAGAGATTCACTACGAGGTTCTCATTCAGCGACTGCTGCGGCGCGCCGATGCAGCGGAACGCAGGATCGTATGTCTGTCCGCCATATTGCCGGACGGTGAAGACCTGAAGGACATGACAGCTTGGATTCGGTCCGGTGAGGAAGGGCAACCGATCAGGTCGAACTGGCGCCCAACGCGTCAACGTTACGGCACTATTGAGTGGCGTGGTGTAAGCGGCCGCTTGAACTACGATCTGCAATCCAACGGGCCATTCGTGGCCCGTTTCCTTCGGAGCCTGCCAGCACGCGGTCGAGAACGAAAGCCCTATCCGCGCGGACTTAACGATCTAACGTTGATGAGCGCGTGGACCTTTGCCGAGGAAGGGAAACGCACGATGATCTTTGTCACACAGGCCAACTGGGTTGAGGGCTACGGCAAGCGCGTCGTCCACCTTGTCGAGAGAGGGTATCTGGGAAGCTTGCTTCAAGATTCCGAAGCCATTGAGACGGCGACGACGATCGGCGAGGAATGGCTTGGGCGCGATCATCCGGCTGTTCTGTGTTTGCGCTACGGTGTCGCTGTGCATTATGGCAGATTGCCAAGCCCTTTTCTGCGTGAAGTCGAGCGCTTGCTTGCTTCAGGCAAGATCAACCTGACCGTGGCGTCGCCAACGCTCGCACAAGGCCTGAACCTCAACGCCGCCGTACTGCTTGTTCCCTATCTAGTTCGGGCTGGCAAGGAGATTTCAAGCGCCGAGCTAGCTAATGTCGCCGGACGAGCTGGTCGAGCTTTTGTCGATACTGAAGGATTGATTCTGCATGTGATGGATGACAAGTTTGCTTGGCGAAGGAGTCGGTGGCGAAGACTCGTTACGGGAGTGCGGCAACGATCCTTACGTAGTGGATTGATAACAGTGGTACATACTGTTATTCAGCGTTTGGCAAAGAACGGTATTGGCGGGGAGAATGGTTACGAGTACTTGGCCAATGCTCGTGAGGCATGGTCTACGGATGGGGATGATGACGATGACGAGCCTATTGACGATCTGGTGGCGAAATTAGACTCAATCATACTGGGGTTGGTCGACGCATTGGATTCCGACGCCGACATCTTGCCAAGGATCCTCGACGAGGCATTGGCGGGATCGCTGTGGGAACGGCAGCTGGAGCGTTATAGCCCACGCGTCCGTGGAGAGCAAGTGCGCCTCCTAACAGCGCGTGCCCGACTGATTTGGAGAGAAACCACGGCTGTCCAGAGGCATGGACACTTCGCGATGGGTGTGGGCATGGAAACGGGACTTGAGGTCGACCAGATGGCGGCGATGATCGAGGAAGACCTCGATCGGGCGGACCTGGCAGCCCTGAGGGGAGACATAGACGACTTGTACGAAGTGATCGTCCGACTGGCGGGGCGTTTGCTGCATCTTCGCCCGTTCGCGCCCAAGGTGCTCGACGACGCTTGGCCTGATATCTTGCGCAAATGGGTCGGCGGTGCGTCCCTATCTGCCATCGACTCGCACCATGTCGGCGTGATTGAAGATGCGTTTACCTATCGTCTTGTCTGGGCACTCGAAGCAGTCCGGGTCAGGCGAATATCACACGGTTGGCATGCCGATGATGGAACCATCGCCGGTGCGGCGGCGGCATGTGTGGACACCGGCTTACCGGATTATCGCATGACATTGCTGGTGCGTGGAGGTCTGGCTTCGCGAGAGGCGGCTCAAAAGGTGGTGAATGACCTTGATCCGCCCATTTTTGATAGAAGGGAGATGCGGCAATGGCTTTCGAGTACACTCGTCGATGACTTGTCAGAGCGCGACGATTGGCCTACCAGAGCGACAGCGCCACTATGGCGGGAGTTCAGAAAAAACACCATGAGAAGGCCACAACGAGTGTGGCGAAGCACCTCCGAGATCGTCGATATAGCGGAGGTGTACGACGACGTTCCAAGGGATTCCGCGTTGACTCGCGTCGAACCTGACCATGTCCGTGGAGGAACCTGGCTAACGGCATCGGACTTTAAGAGAATGGCGCGGCTGGATGTGTCCATCGATCTTGAGGCACACTCGGTTGTCTATGCCGAGCTAGATGCTAAGAATCACACTGCCCGGGTTCACCGAATTGGACCGGATGTTTCGGAGACTTGAATTGCCGAGTTTAGGCGAGAAGAAAGCCAAGAGCCGGGACTGCTTGGCGTCCGAGGGGATTTCGCGGATGCGACCGTTCCGTCGTCCGCGACGACTCGGCCATCCCCTTTTCACAGAGACGGATTCCTCGTTACAATCGGCCAGGCTCGCCGTTACCCGGGCCAATGGGTTCCGGCGCGCCAAGGCGCGTGGCCGATCCAATTCCTGGCCGCAAGTATCTACGTCTTTGGTATCGCAATCGGCTCAGCGGTGGGCGGTTTAGTTCACCCTGCGGAGGCAGCATGGTGTTCTCCTGCTCAGCCGGATGGCTTTGGTCTCGGGTACTTGTCCGGTGTAGACCAGACCCGCGACCGGCATCGCGAGTAAGGTCTATCGTTTCTCTCAACATGGAGGCGCCCATGGCGAACGGAACATCTAAAGGTACTTGGATGATGGGCAATCCAATCGGCGCTGGTTGTTGTCACCATCGGGCTCGGGCTGTTGAACTATCGGACTCGTCGGGAGCAGCGGGTGGAGGATCAATAACAAGCCGAACTGGAGCGCATGAAGGCGGAACTGACCGCCGACCACGACCGGGAGGTTGATCGGCTTGAGAGACGGATCGCGGCTCTTGAGGCTCGCCACTAGCGCCCGGACGATATCGGAGCACGGCTTCCGCGACCTGCTCTGGTGTCGCGCCCTTGTAGTCGGCCTTCAGCCCCTTCCTAGGGCTTTCGCTTCGGTTTCTCACTCATTGTCCGATGCTCCGGTAGACGTTGCCGTTGCGGATGCCCGCGGCCAGTAGGTCGGCCACCAGCGCCTCCATCGGTCGCTCGCCCTTTTTCGAGTTGCAGGCACCGCACAGTAGCTGGAGGTTGCTTTCGTGATCGGTGCCGCCCTTCGACTGCGGCACGATGTGATCGACCGTCAGGTTGCGGAACGGGAAGTGAACCAGACACCCGTTGCAGATGCCTTCCTGACGCCCGTAGAGCGTGTGTCGGTGCGTCCGGTAGTTTGGTAGCTTGCCGAGGTCGTCCCGCTTCGGAAGGTCGTCACGGGCGATGATCTGGCCGAACGCGCCGTGATGGTCGTACAGACGCTCCCTGACGAGCTTCACGGCCAGTGGCGACAGGTCGATTCCGGCCCAGCGGCGGTGCTGCGTCTCGGCCGCCACAAGCGCCGTGGCGCATCCACAGAACGGGTCGAGGATCATGTCGCCGGGGTTGCTGGACGCCTTAATGATCCGCTCCAGCAGCGCCAACGGCTTCTGTGTCGGGTAGCCCGTTCGTTCCTTCGCGTGACCGGAGACTGGCGGTATGTCCGTGACAACGTCCCTGATCGGGGTACCGGGATGCTCGCTCAAGTAACGCTTCACATAGGGCCGTCCACTATCGGACCACACCAGCCGACCGGCTTCGTCCAACGCCTCAACCTTCTCCCGCACCTTCCGCCAGCCCCATTGGGGGAGATAGCCCTTGTACTCGTAGGCGAGGTTGGGCCGCTCGCCCATTGACGCCGTGCGGATTATCTCATGGAGGCGGTATCTGCCGTTCTTGTCTTTGTGGCGGTAGAACTTGCGGACATACTCGGGATCGTGGGGGGACAGGGTGCGGTTCCAGTTGAAATCCCGCGTCTTAGTGTAGAACAGGATCGTGTCATGGACTCCACCCCATCGCTTGGCGTCGTTGCGGCTGGACGTTCGTCGCCAGACGATTTCGTTCCTGAACTGCGGGGCTCCGAAAATCGCGTCCATGAGCGTCCGCAGATAGGCGTTTGCCGTCGGATCGCAGTGCAGATAGAGGCTCCCCGTTGGTTTCAGCACCCTCCGCATTTCCAGCAACCGGACGGCCATCATGATGAGGTAGGACTTCATGGACGCACCGTGCGCGAGTCCGGCGCCACCGATGATCGCGTAGAGTCCGGGATCGCGTTCGGCGATCTCGCCGTGCCACGCCTCGTCCACGTCGTCCAGCGTCCAAGTGTCTTTGAACGCGGCACCGGCCGCCTTGCTGCCTATCGGGGCTGCGTAGTCACGGTTTGAGTTGAACGGCGGGTCGAGATAGATCAGCTCGACGGATTCCGAGTTGATCCCCCGGAGAATGTCGAGGTTGTCCCCCGTCCAGACGGTGCGGTTGCGGAAGTTCGGACGGCCCTTCATGGCGAGCCCCTGCCGTGGTGTCGTGTCTGCCGAGGTGGTGCTCATGGCAGACTGAACCCCGCAAGGGGATCGGGCAATCTTTCGGCTGCTATTCGGCGACCAACTCTCGGTGCAGGAGCCGCTTTCCGATCAGTTGCGCGACGATGTGCGTCATCTGGTCGGCGGTGTCCATCTCCCGGATGTTCTGGCGTCCCGCGAACTCGTTCACGTACCGCTGGAGGTGCTTCGCCGACAGCTTGCGAAACATGCCCTTGTGGGCGCGCTTCAACATGCTCCAGCAGCTCTGCACACCGTTCGTGTGCACGAGCCCCTTCATGTACTCGCCGACCGAGTGCTTCACCGTCTCGTGCGGATTCGGCAGCCCCTCGTACGGGCTGGTGCCGTCGGTGTAGACCGTCACGTCCTCGCCATCGACGTGCTGGCCGACGAACCTTGCAACGTCTCCCCGGTCCGTGGAATCGACCACCTTCGCGGCAACCTGCTTCGTTACACGATCCTTCATCCGACACCTCACCGGTGTCGTAGGCGCTCGCGAGGGCAACTCCGGGCGCCGTAGTCCTGGAAAGCACCGCAATGATGATCGCGTTCGTGTCAAAGACGCACCGCATCACCTAGTCGCTCAGGAGCTCCTCCAGAATCTCGGGAGTCAAGCCACGGGCCCGCGCGTTTGCGTGATCGCCGCCATGACATCGTGGAGGGATTCGTCGGTCCTCGTGACATCACGCAAACGAAGATTGAGGAGGAGATCCAGTTTGCGACGATCCTGGTCCGACGCGGCTCGATAGACGGCAGCCAGATCCGGATCCACAGCGATCGTGATTGCGTCCGTCACTTGCGTCCTCCCCTGCGTGAAGCCTAGCGTCCGATCGGCATCGGTGAGCAGGGCGTCGGCGTTGGCCAGGACGCAGACTTCCCCGCCCCCAAAGAGCCCGACTTGCGGCTACCGTAACGTCGACGCCGAACCCTTCATCCCTCCAGAAGAGACCCCGTCTCCTCACCTGACCGCAACGCGCGCCCGGCTTTGCGGGCAACCAGCAGGCTGGCCACGCCCCCTCCCGCACCAAGGAGTGGCAGAATGCTGAACGGGACGATGGCGGCCCCGTTGGGCCAGTCCCCCCAACTGCCGCCCACAACGAGTCCTGCCAGCAGGAGGCCGCCCAGCACGCCCACCGCGGCGACCCGTGAGCAGGAAAGCTCGTCCAGCGAGCGGCCGCGCGCCGCGATCGCCAGTATGGCCGAGAAGCTCGTACCGATCCCGACGCCCCAAACGGCACCCGCGATGATCATGAACCCCAACTCATCCTCGGCGCCGGGGAAGAACACCGCACTCACCAGGGCGACCAGGGAGAAGAACGCCGCGCCGATGGCGCCGAAGGTCAGCCCCATCCCGAGGACACCACGGATCACCCTCTTCCAACGCGACACGGCGAGCCTCCTGCTTGTGGTGAATTGATGCCACCCGAGGATATCTGAGGTACGATCAGGCGTGCAAACGGTTTCTGGCGCTTCAACCGTCCATGCGATCACCGGCGGTTCAGGCCCCCGGGCACCGCACTGCATCGATGAACCTCAACCGACTCCACGCCGAGTGCATCAGTTACCTTCAGCAGCAAGCGGTCCAGGACAACGGCCATGAGGGCCTGATCCCGAGCCAACGTGATCCGGCTGGTCGGTTGTCCTCGGGCATCAACGATGTCCCAAACCTGGTTCCGCCCGTCCGGAGTCCGGCGCACCCACAGGAGATCGTCCGGTCCGCCCAGGAGTTCGAACACCGTTGGGTGGTATCCGGGAAAGTCGACGGTTCGCCGTGCTACCTCTCTCAGGGGATCGAACACGCCCCGTTGCCCGAAGATCTCCTGCGGAATGGCGTTCTGAAGCCAGTATTCCCGGTCTTCCCCGGTGACCTCGAAACGGTCGTCAAGGGCGAGTGAAACCACCGACATCT
>JAJDXG010000026.1 GCA_022823365.1 Gemmatimonadota bacterium | reverse complement strand
TGGAGAGAGTCGATTCCGAGTATCGCGTGGCAGATGCCGCTGTCGCGAATGTACGTCTTCGGGGTCTTTACAAGACGCTTGCGGACATTGGCGAACCAGGGCTGCAACCGACGCACCAGGAGGAGGTCGACCAGAAGATCCAGATAGCGGCTGACCGTTACGCTGGCGACGCCCAGGCTCCGCCCGAGGGACGCGGCGTTGAACGTCTGTCCCTGGCTGTGGGCCAGCATGGTCCAGAATCGACGCAGGGTCTCTCCTGGAACCCGGGGACGGAAGCCGGGGATGTCGCGCTCGAGATACGTGCGGATGAAGTTGAGCCGCCACTCCAGGCTGTCCTCGTCGTCGGCCGCGAGAAAGCTGTCGGGCAAACCGCCGCGCTGCCACAGCCTGTCGGACTCCCACCCTCCGACTTCGCGGACGCTCAACGGGTTCATTTCACAGTAGGCGACCCGGCCTGCCAGCGTCTCGCTCGACTGCCTGAGCAGATCGATGGAAGCGGAGCCCAGGAAGAGGAAGTGTCCGATCCTCCGCCCTTCGCGCCTGCGCCGGTCGATGATTCCCCGCAAGGGTTCGAACAGCCCCGGAACGCGCTGAATCTCGTCGAACACGATCAGGCGGCGCGCGTTTCGCTCGCAGTACGCCTCGACGTCCGCCAGCCTGGCCCGGTCCCGGGGTCGTTCCAGATCCAGGTAGGCCGCGCCGCGCTCCCCGGCCATCTCCATGGCCAGCGTCGTCTTCCCCACCTGGCGCGTTCCCGTGAGGACCACTCCGGGGTTCCGGGAGAGCAAATGCTCCACGCGGGTCTTGCATTCTCTCGCAATCATGCACGCAAAAATAACATCTGCTGTCATTTTTGCATAGTTACAGCGGACGCCTGGCGTTGGTACCGGCGTGTGCAGCTAGACCTCTTCCAGCACCTCCGCGCGCACCCAGCCCACCTTGCCGTCGTCGAGGACCACCTCCAGCCACTCCTCGGAGCTGCGGTCCACGCGCACCCGGGTGCCTGCGTGGATGACGAAGAGCTGCAGGGCGGGGTCGTCGGAGGGGGCGCTCTGCACACCCACCTCGGCGGCCAGCACGACGCCATGGCGGGCCTGCCCCAACCCGGTTTCGCGGACGGCCAGGGTGGCGCCCAGCAGCAGCACCAGGATGCCCCCCGCGACCGCGGCGCGCCGCGCCCACGACGCAGCTCCCAGCCGCAGGACCAGCAACAGCGCCGCCCCGGCCGCCATCAGGTAGCCGGCAGCGGTCAGCCCGATGAGGAGGGAGCGGGGGAACAGGTTCATCCACCACGACCCCACCCGGAAGAGCCAGAAGCGCGGCAGCGGCACGATCTCGTCCACACCCAGCGAGCGGGCCAACTCCAGGTTGGCGAGGATGTCGGCGTCGCTGGGGGCGAGACGGCGGGCCCGTTCGTAGTAGAGGATGGCCCGGCCCAGCTCGTTCGCCTTGAAGTAGGCGTTGCCGATGTTGTAGTAGAGGCCCGGGCTCTCGAACCCCGCCTCGCGGATGCGCAGATAGTTGTCGAGCGCGCCCTGGTAGTCCTCCTGCTGGTAGAGACGGTTGCCCTCCTCGAAGAGTTCGTCCTGGGCGTGCAGCGGGGCGGGCGGGAGCGCCAGCGCCAGGAGGGCTGCCGTGAGGATCGTCCGCGCGCTCATCGGGCCAGGTGCTCCGCCATGGCCGCCATGGCCGCCTCCACCCGGCCAAGGAAGCGCGCGCGCTCCTCCGCCGACGCGGTCGGGGGAGCGAACCGCTGCCGGTCGCACTCTTCCAGGCACTCCATGTAGGGTTCGGCCGCTTCGGTATCGACGCCCGGGGCGGCCAGCCGGTCGCGCACCTCGTTCCGGATCATGCCGGCGGCGGCAATGTTGAGCTTGTCGGCCAGGAAGCCCTCGAGCGCGTGTCCGGCTTCGGCGTAGAAGGCGCGCACGTCCTCCCCGTCCACCAGCTTGCGCGCTTCGGCGAGGCGCCTCCGCGCCACCTTCGCCGCGCGCCGCGAGCGGGCGTACGCGACATCGCCGTGCAACCTGTCTCGGTGACGGCGCAACCCCGCCGCCCCGCCCACCAACGCCAGCGGCACGAGCAGGGTGACCCAGAAGAGCGGGTGCGCGAACAGCGTCCGGTTCGCCAGCACCAGGGCCGGGCGCCCCAGTTGGATGAAGCGGATGTCGGTGCGCAGTTCCTCCACCCCCGCCCGCACCCGGCCGGTCCCCAGCGGCCCGTCGGCCGCCACCCCGGTGACCTCGACCGCAAGCGCCCCGCTGGCCGCGACCTCGTAGGTCTCCCGCTCGGGATCGAAGTAGGCCAGCTCGACGGGCGGGATGGCCCCCACCCCGGGCACCCGCGGCACCAGCACGTAGTCGTAGGTGCGCGTCCCGCTCACCCCCGCGTCGGTGCGGTCGACGCGCTCGGTCACCTCGGGTGGGAAGGCCTCGAAGCCGGGCGGGATCTCCACCTCGGGCTCGGCCAGCATGCGCAGGTTGCCGCTCCCCGCGACCTCCACGGTCAGGGTGACCGCGTCGCTGACCTGCACGCTGTCGCGGTCGAGGGTGGCGGCAACTTCCAGGTCGCCCACGAATCCGGTGAAGTTCTCCGGGCGCCCGCCGGGCAGCGGCAGCACCTCGATCTCCACCGGCCGCGAGGCCGCCGCCGTCGAGATGCTCGAGTTCAGGAGCGAGCCGCGTCCGAAGAAGTCTTCGAACGGGTCGAAGGCCGAGCGGCGCCGCACCCGCACCTGCGCCTCGATGCCCAGCGGCTCGAGCGTGCGCGTGCCCGACCCGGTCGGGAAGAGCGCCACCTTGCGGATGGTCGCGGTGGTGTA
The DNA here is from genome assembly GCA_022823365.1 of Gemmatimonadota bacterium. Taxonomy (GTDB): domain Bacteria; phylum Gemmatimonadota; class Gemmatimonadetes; order Longimicrobiales; family Gaopeijiaceae; genus BD2-11. Next base: position 18,200 of record JAJDXG010000026.1, on the reverse strand, counting down.
CTGCATCCCGTCGCGGACCGTCTGCCCGATCACCGGGTTGCCCGCCGGCGGGTACTCCTCCACCCAGAATCCCGTCGCGGGAGGCAGCTGGGTGATGCTGTACGAGCTCACGTTCACGCGCGTGAAGATGCGGTAGTCGACCACGACCGGCTGGTTCTCGTACACCTGCCGGCGGCTCGGCACCGCCTCCACGAAGAGGTCCTCGGGCGCGATGCCGCGGTCTGCCGCCCCCGGCGCGGCCGAGGACCCCTGGGGGACGGGCGCGTCGGAAACGGTCAGTGTAAGTGGCTCGGTGGTGAAAGCGCCTCCGCCGGCCCGCACCTCGAAGGGGCTGACGGTGAAGGTGCCCGCGCTCGTGGCCTGGAAGCGATACTGGATGGTGAGCGTGATGTTGGTCCGCCCGCCGGACATCTGGATCGAGCTCGAGGAGCCGCTCCCCAGGTACACCGAGAAGGAGCTCAGGTCCGGCAGTTCGGGGTCCTGGTCCACGCCCTGGGCTCCGGACACCTCCACGTTCAGCACGAACTGCTGTCCGACGCCCACCTCATTGCTGCTCAGATAGGCGCGCGCGGAGACTTGCTGGGCGGCCGCGTCTGTCGGGCCTGCGGCCAGCGCCAATCCGAGCGCCGCCACCGCGGCGAGCAAGGTCGCCCAACGGCAGACGGTGCATCGGCGCATCGGCGCGCAACCGCCCGCGAACACCCGGAACCGCCGCAAGACCCGCACCCCCCTCATCGCCAGTTCTTGCGCGGTCTCCGCCCGAGCGAGTCGGCCCGCGGCGGGCGGTCGATCTCGTCGGGGTCTTCCTGAATGGCCTGGAGCAGACGCTCGGCTTCCTCGGGCGTCATCTGCCCGGGAGGCGGCTGCGCCGGCTGCTCCTGCTCCTGTTCGTCGTTCTCGGGCGGCGGCTGATCCTGCGGCTGCTCATCCTGCTCCGGATCCCCCTCCGGGGGCGGCTGCTGCTGATCCTGATTCTCCTGGTCCTGATCGTCCTGATTCTGGTCCTGCTGGTTCTGTTGATTCTCCTGCTCCTCCATTTGCTCCAGCACGCGCTCGAGATTGTGCTTGGCGTCGAGATCTCCGGGGTTTATTCGCAATGCCTGCTTGAACGCCTCGAGGCTCGCATCGAGCTGCTGCTGACGGAAGAACGAGTTGCCCAGATTGTACCATGCGCCCTCGGCCAGCGCCGTGTCTCCGCTCTCGATGGCGTCCCGGTACGCCTCGAGGGCCCGCTCGAATTCCTGATTCCGGTAGAGGGCGTTGCCCTCGTTGAAGCGGATCAGCGGCGAACCCGGATTCTCGCGCAGCGCCTCCAGGTACATTTCGTGCGCCTCGGCGAAGCGGCCCTCGGCGTAGAGGCGGTTGGCCTCCTCCACAAGACCGCGCTGGGCGCTCAGCGCACCGGGCACAAGCAACGCGCCAACCATCAGCAGCGTGCCGGTCATCGACAGAAACGCCATGCGGTTTCTCATTCGGCACCTCCCGTCCACCGGGTGGCCTGCCTCCGGGCCTCGCCCCTTCTTCGCGCGGGAAGCAGCGGTTCGATCAGCAGCAGGAGGATGGCCGCTCCCAGGAAGAGCTGGAACTGTTCCTCGAACTGCGCGATCTCACGGGCATCGATCTCGCGCGTGCCCACCGCGCTCATCTCGTCGATGAGGGCGTCGAGTTCGACGCTCTGCGGGGTGCTGAGGTAGAAGCCTCCCCCGGTCGCGTCGGCGATTTGCCGCAAGGTAGCCTCGTCCAGGCGCGTGGTCACGACGTTGCCGTCCGCGTCCCGCTGGAAGCCCTGCCTGTTGCCCGCGTCGTCGAATTCGGGGATCGGAACCCCGTCGGGAGATCCGATGCCCACGGTGAAGACGCGCACGGCAGAGTCGTTGGCGCGCCGGATGGCTTCGTCCACCTCACCCTCGTGGTCCTCCCCGTCGGTCACGATCAGAAGTACCCGGAACTCGCGCACCTCCTCGTCGAAGAGGTCGAGCCCGACGTTCATCGCCTCCCCGAGATTCGTCCCCTGCACCGGCACCAGGTCCACGTCCATGGCGCTCAGGAAAAGCTGCGTGGCCGCGTAGTCGGTGGTCAGCGGGCTCTGCACGAAGGCCTGTCCGGCGAAGGCCACCAGCCCGACCCGATCGCCCTCCAGCCGGTCCAGCAGGCGCAGGATCTCCAGCTTGGCGCGCTGCAGCCGATTGGGCGCGATGTCCTCGGCGAGCATGGAACGGGACAGATCGAGCGCCACCACCACGTCCTTGCCTTCGCGCCGCACGGTCTCCAACCGGGTGCCGAACTGGGGGCGTGCCAGCGCGGTGAGCAGCAAGGCGACGCTCCCGACCATGAGCAGGGTGCGGAGCGTCCGGTTGCGCCGGTGTACCGAGGCGGCCAGCCGCTGGACCAGCTCGTTGTCGCCGAATCGTTCTAGCGCCTGCGCGCGCGCGCGTGCCGCGCGCCAGAGCAGCAACGCCAGCAGAGGCACCAGCAGCAGCCCGAAGAGCAGTTCCACGGATCCGAATCTGAACATTGGCTGCTACGGGAGCTTGCGCAGGAGCGTGTTCGCGAGACCGGCTTCCATGAGCAGAAGCAGGAGCCCGGCCGCGAGGGGAAAGTGGAAGAGCTCGGTATAGCGCGTGAAGTTCTGCACCTCGATTTCCGTGGTTTCCAGCTCGTCGATTTCCTGGTAGATGCTCGCCAGGCTCTCGGTGTCGGTAGCCCGGAAATACTGTCCGCCGGTGGTGCTCGCGACCTCGGCCAGGGTCTCCTCGTCCACGTCCACGCGCACGGTCGCGTAGCGACGGCCGAGCAGCGGGTCGTCGACCGGCACGCGGGCGGTGCCGCGCGATCCGGCCCCGATGGTATACACCCGCACGCCCAGGGCCTGTGCCATCTGCGCGGCGGTGAGCGGGTCGATCTCGCCGCGGTTGTTGCGGCCGTCGGTGAGCAGCACCACGACCTTCGACTCGGCCACGCTCTCGTTCAGCCGCTTGATTGCGGTCGCGAGCCCCATCCCGACCGCGGTGCCGTCCTCTACCATGCCCACGTCCAGCTCGTCCATCAGCTCGCGCACGACGCCGTAGTCGAGGGTGAGCGGCACCTGGGTGATGGCCTGACCCGCGAAGACCACCAGGCCGATTCGGTCATTCCGTCGCCCGGAGACGAAGTCGGCGGCGACCTGCCTGGCGGCGTCGATGCGGTTGGGCTCGAGGTCCTCCGCCAGCATGGAGCTCGATATGTCCAGCACCAGCACGATGTCTATGCCTTCGGTGAGGACGTTCTCGCTGGTGACGCCGGCCCGGGGCCGCGCGAAGGCCACCACCAGCGCAACGACCGCCAGCAGGCGCAGCACCGGCAGGACGTGACGCCAGCGTCCGCCCCGGCGGACATCTGCTCGCCGCACCCCCGCGAGGTCCGAGTAGACGAGCGAACCGCCCCTGCGCGTCCGGCGCGCGAAGTACCACCATGCGAGTGCGGGGACCGCGAGCAGCAGCCAGAGGAAGGCGGGATCCGCGAACTCGAAGTTCATCGTCCGTCCCCGCTCGCAAGCGGGACGACTTGCGGCTGCGCGCCAACCGCCCCGGACGGTTCGCCCGCGCCCGGCAGGCCATCCTCCTCCAGCGCATCGCCGCCTTCCCCTTCCTCCTCCGGCTGGGGCTCCGGGGGCGGCAGGGTCGCGTCCACGAGCGCCCGCGCGTCAGGCACGATCAGAGCGCACGCGGTCGGGCTCGGGCGGTGTTTTGCGAACTTGACCAGGTCGCAGTGCGCCAGGAACGCCGTGAAGCGATCGTGGACATCCCAGCTTACGCCGGCGTCCTCCAGTTGCTCGAGCACCTCCCCGCTGGTCATCTCCAGCGCCCGAATGGCGTAGCGCCCTTCCAGGTAGCGCCGCATGATGTCCGACACCTCGATGTAGTACTCCTTGATTCGTCCCTGCCCCAGGAGCCCCGATGTTTCGAGCCAGTCGAGTTGTTCATACGCCAGCTCGTGTGCGGGGCGCGGCGGATCCTCGGAGAGGGGTCCTTCGTCGGTCGTGCGCTGCCGGGCGCGGCGCGCCAGCCACCAGCCGCCGGCCGCGGCCAGCGCAAGCGCGAGCACCCAGAACCCGATCACCAGCATGCTGCGCGGGATGGACAGCGGACCCCTGATGTCGCGGATGTCCTGCCCCTCGTCGAGTCCGACGCTCACCACCGCGATGCCGAAGGGGTCGGTGACGAGTTCGGTCACGCCGCCGGGGGAGGTCACGCCTACGGTGAAGCTCGGGATCTCCAGCTCGCCCAGCTCGAAGGCGGCCAGGGTGAGCACGGCGGTGGTCGTGGCGCGACCGTCGGCCACGGTAGTGGGACTCACCACCGCTCCGAGCACCTCGAAGGGCGCCAGGTCGAGCGAGTCGGGCCACTGGACGGTCGCGTCGGGAGCGTGCTCGACGGCGACGGTCAGGTGAAGGCGCCCGCCCACGGTGGTCGTGGTGGTATCGACCGCCACCCGGAGGGAGGGGGGTGCGGGGAGTTCCTGGGCGGCAGCCGGGCTGGGGGCGCCGGCGGCAAGGAGCGCCATCAACGCGGCGCGACACGCGACACGCGCCCCACCCGCCTTTCGGTCCCAAGCCGTCATCGCGGCGCCCGACCTCGCCCGAATCGACATCCCCGTGACCCGAATCCGCGTTTCAACTGAAACGCTTCTCGCGGCGCCCGGCCTCGCCCATCCCCACATCATCGCCGCCGCTCCCGTTCCTTGAAGAAGCGCATCAACGGGCGCACGTAGGGGCGGTCCACCCGGATGTCGATCAGATCCACCTTGCCCTGGCGGAGCGTCCGCTCAAGCTCCTCCTCGACCGCGGCCCGGTCGCGCCCGAAAGCCTCCCGGAAGCTCCGGTCGGAGGTGTTCACCACGAACCGCTCGCCGGTCTCGGCGTCCTCGAACTCCACCAGCCCGATGGAGGGCAGTTCCGTCTCGCGCCGGTCGCGCACCCGCACCGCGATGGTGTCGTGGCGCCGGCCGGCGATGTTGAGGGCGCGCCCGAACCCGCCCGCCAGGAAGTCCGACACCAGGAACACCACCGCCCGCCGCCGGGTCACGCGCGTGAGGTACTCGAGAGCCATGCGGATGTCGGTGCCGCTCCGGTCCGGCCGGTGGTACAGGAGCTCGCGCAGGACCCGCAGCACATGCCGGCGTCCCTTGCGCGGGGGCACGAACTTCTCGATCCGGTCGCTGAAGAGGATCAGCCCGACCTTGTCGTTGTTCTTGATCGCGCTGAAGGCCAGCAGGGCGCAGATCTCCACCGCCACATCGCCCTTCATGCGCATCCGCGTTCCGAAGTTGCCCGAGGCGCTCACGTCCACCACCAGCATGACGGTGAGCTCGCGCTCCTCCTCGAACACCTTGACGAACGGGGTGCCGGTGCGTGCCGTCACGTTCCAGTCGATGCTGCGAATGTCGTCCCCGTACTGATACTCGCGCACCTCCGCGAAATTCATCCCCCGTCCCTGGAAGACGGAGTGGTATTCACCCGAGAAGACCTCGTTCACGAGACCCCGCGTGGTGATCTCGATGCGCCGGACCTTGCGAAGGATTTCGCTCGCGATCATTCCGTCACGGCACCTCGATGTTGTCCAGAACGCGGGTCACCACGTCCTCGGGCGTGACTTCTTCCGCCTCGGCCTCGTAGGTGACCAGCACCCGGTGACGGAGCACGTCCATCCCCACCGAACGCACGTCCTCCGGAGTCACGTAGCCGCGCCGGCGCAGGAAGGCGTGCGCCCGTGCCGTCTTCGCCAGGCAGATGCTGGCCCGGGGCGAACCTCCGTAGGCGATGAGTTGAACCAGGTCGTCCAGCCCGTACGCGGCCGGATCGCGGGTCGCGAACACCAAATCGACGATGTAGCGCTCGATCTGCGGGTCCATGTACACCATCTCGACCGCGTCGCGCGCCCGCAGGATCTCGTCCGGGCTCACCACCGGAGTCACGTCGCGCGCCGGACCCGTCGCCATGCGCCGCATGATCTCGAGCTCTTCATCCTTGTCGGGATAGCCCACGGCCAACTTCAGCATGAAGCGGTCCACCTGGGCCTCCGGAAGAGGATAGGTGCCCTCCTGCTCGATGGGGTTCTGGGTCGCGAGCACGAGGAAGGGATCTTCGAGCGGGAAGGTGTTCTGCCCGATGGTGACGGTGTGCTCCTGCATCGCCTCGAGCAGCGCGGCCTGGACCTTGGCCGGGGAGCGGTTGATCTCGTCGTCGAGGATGACGTTGGCGAAGATGGGGCCCTTGCGGGTCTTGAAGTCCGATTCCTTCGGGTCGAAGACGAGTGTCCCGATGAGATCCGCGGGCAGCAGGTCGGGCGTGAACTGAATGCGTTGGAAGGAGGTTCGGATGGCGGCCGCCAGCGTGCGCACGGTCAGCGTCTTGGCGAGCCCGGGAACGCCCTCCAGCAGCACGTGCCCGTCGGAGAGCAGGCCGATCAGCAGGCGCTCCACGATGTAGCGCTGGCCTACGATCACGCGCCCGACTTCGTCCAGCAGGCGATCCACGAAGGCGCTCTCCTCGCGGATCTTGTCCTGGATGGCGGCGATGTCGTGTCTGGTTGAGGTGGTCATGTGTTTCTTGGGTCTTGTGGATGTGAAATCGAGATAGCCCGAAAATATGATAGCACAGAGCAGGAAAACGTTGCGCGCGCTCGGGCGGTCGGGGCAACTTGGGGCCATGACACCAACTGCAGCAGGGCACACGAGCGCGGATCCGGTCCTCGAGCAGGCCGCCAACTGGCTTGGCGAGGGGCGCCGGGTTGCGCTGGCGACGGTCACGCGCACCTGGGGTTCGGCCCCGCGGCGCGCGGGCAGCCACATGGCGGTGGCCGAGGGCGGGGACTTCACCGGGTCCGTCTCCGGCGGATGCGTGGAATCGGCGGTCATCCATGCCGCCATGGAAGTCATGGAGTCGGGCGATCCGCAGCGGCTCAAGTTCGGCGTCACCAACGAGATGGCGTGGGAAGTCGGGCTCGCCTGCGGGGGAGAGGTGGAGATCTACGTAGAAGCGGTGCGCTGATCCGTGCGACTGGCCCTCCTCGACACTCTTCTCGAAGCACAGCGGTCGGGGCGAAGCGTCGTGCTGGCGACCCGGCTGGGCGACGGCGCCCAGGAACTGGTGGAAATCGGGCCTGCCGGAGCGCGCCAACCGCGGACCATCGCGGGCGTCTCGGCGGATCAGGTCTATGCCGCCCTGCGCGCCGAGGAAGCGCAGGTAGCCGAAACCGCCGACGGCCCGGTCATGCTCCGGCCGTACACGGTGCCCCGCAGGCTGCTGGTGGTGGGCGCTGTGCACATCGCCCAGGTGCTGGCGCGCACCTCCCCCGAGGTCGGCCTGCCGGCCACCATCATCGATCCGCGCGAGGGATTCGCCACCCGCGAACGCTTCCCCGGCGCGGAGCTCGTGCGGGCGTGGCCGGACCAGGCGCTCGAGCGGATCGGGCTGGACGAGCGCAGCGCGCTGGTGGTGCTCGCCCACGACCCGAAGATCGACGACCCGGCCCTCACCGCGGCCCTCGAAAGCGACGCCTTCTACATCGGCGCGCTGGGAGGGCGCCGCACCCGGCGGCAGCGGCGGGAGCGCCTTCTCGAGGCCGGTTTCGCCCCTGAGGCCGTCGCGCGCATCCACAGCCCCGTGGGCCTCTCCATCGGCGCGCGCACCCCCGCGGAAATCGCCTTCTCGATCCTGGCTCAGATCATCGATGTCATCCGCAATCCGGGGGCATCGCCGCTGGGACGATAGGGAGCGGGCGATAGAGGGCCGGCGACAGCGACCAGGCAGGCAAGCGGGAGTTGGAGCCGGGCGAGGCGATCGAGACCGCGGCCCGCGCGAGTTTCTTGCGGCGCTTGGAGGATCGGACTTAGTTTAGTGACCTAAGTTTATCCCCTTTCGGGAGCCATCGTCATGCGCACCTACAACATGCATGAGGCCAAGACGCACCTCTCGCGCCTGGTGCGGGAGGCCGTCGAGGGAGAGCCGTTCATCATCGCCCGCGCGGGCAAGCCGCTGGTGAAGGTCACTGCGGTGGAGGACGACGAGGACGGGGCGATGCGGCGTCTGGGATTCCTCTCCGGACACATCACCTTGCCACCCGATTTCGACCGCATGGGCCGGAAGCAGATCGAGGCATCGTTCGAGGGCAGATCATGACGTTTCTTCTCGACACTCATCTTCTACTCTATGCCGCGGGCATGCCGGAACGGCTTCCGAGCGTCGCGCGCACCCTGCTGGAGGATCCCGATTCGGAACTCGCGTTCAGCGCAGCATCCCTCTGGGAGGTCGCGATCAAGAACGGGCTGGGGCGAGACGATTACCGCGTCGAACCGCGCCTGCTGCGACGGGGCCTGCTCGAGAACGGGTACACGGAGTTGTCCGTCTCCGGCTCCCACGCCGTGGCGGCGGACCTGCTGCCCCCGATCAACAGCGATCCCTTCGACCGGATGCTGGTGGCGCAGGCTCAGATCGAAGGGCTGACGCTGCTTACGCTGGATCCCGTCATCGGGCGCTATCCGGGACCGATTCGGCTGCTCTGATCAGCGCCCTTCCCGCAGTTCGGCCGGTATCCGCGCCAGGAACGGCTGCTGAACTCCGAGACTGTCCTCGCGCACGCCCAGGATGGTATCGCCCCGGATGTCGAAGACATCGGCCGGGGCGCCCAGATCCAGCACTCCCAGGTAGTCGCCTTCGAAGCTGAACGCATCCCACAGCGGGCCGCCGAAGCCCGAGGGTCCCCGGTTGGCGTAGGTGATGCGCTGGTCCAGCCTCTCGACCGAGCGGGCGCGCTGGACCAGGACGAGGTCCGCGCTCGTTTCAACGTCCGCCATCGCCGGCAGCCGTTCGGGCAGGCGCACCTGGGCGCGCAGGTCGGGAGGGATTTCACCCGGATCCATGTTCCGGGCGATGATGCCGAGGAGGACATCGTGCTGTTCCTCAGTCAGCAGTTCCTCGTCGCGCTCCCATGAGATCCTGCGCACGGGCATGCCCCGCCGGAAGAGGATGACCCGCGGCTCGGACATCCAGCCGGCAACGGCTTGGTCCGGCTCGCGCGCGGACCAGACGAGCATGTCGGCCCAGACCGGAAAGCGCTGGTCCACGGGGTTGAAGGACGGGCGGACCGCGAACACCGCCAGGGTGTCGAGCAGCGCGCCGGCGACGGACCTGTGGGCCAGGACGTGCCACGGGGCGGTTGCCGACCAGAGGTGCACGGCCAGTGTCGTGTCGCTCGCGGCCCTCCATTCGGGCATGTACGACTGCAGGATGTCCCACGGGTGCGATTCGAGAAGGCCGCCTTCGCGGTCGAAGATGGTGACGGTCTGGTTGATGGCGTCGGGCACCAGGAGGCGCCCTGCGCCGATGCCGACCAGCCCGACCGTGAAATCGCCGCTGATCTCGCCCGGTCCGGAGCCCCTGCGGCTGATGCGGCGCAGGAAGGAGCCGTCCGGCGAGAACTGCCGTATCTCGGCCGCATCCCGGTCGAGGACGGCGACCGTCCCGTCGTCCAGCAACTCGACCCCGGCCACCTCCGCGAAGAGCATGTCGGGAGGCCCTTCCATGTCGCCGATGGTGAGGATGTACTCTGCCGGGTAGACAGCGCGGCCATAGTCGGCCAGCGGCCCGTGGCGCACGAGCTGCACGCCGGCGCTGTCCTGGACGATGGGGGTGGGGCCGACATCTTCCGGGCCGCATCCCGTCGCGAGTCCCACGAACATCGAGGCGAGGGCGATGCATCCCCCGGCGGATGAGCGCGGGTGCGATGGTGGAAGGTTCACGTATCGATCCATCGGTGCATGTCGAGGATGATTCCTCCCCGGCGAGCCGCGGCGAGGCTCAGAACCGGATCGGGGTCCGCCACACCAGGTTGAGCTGGTCGTCGGCAATGAAGAGGAAGCCCAGGTCGGAGGCAAGGCCCGCCGGAGCGGGCAGGGCGGTCTCGCCCGCCTCCAGCCCGGAGCCATTGTAGTCCGACGCGCCGTTGCCGGCGAACGTGCGGATGACTCCGGTAGCGGTCTCGACGGCGCGCACCCGGCCATTCCCGCGGTCGGCGATGAAGACGGTCGCACCGCCGTCGAGCGCCACGACGGCCTCGGGGAAGGCGAGCCGCGCGCGGATCGCCGGTCCGCCGTCACCCGAGAAGCCCTGTGTCCCGGAGCCGGCGACCGGGTCGATGATGCCGGTGTCCAGGTCGACTACGCGCACGCGCTGGTCGGCCGCGTCGGCGATGTAGAGGCGTCCCTCCACAACGGCCAGCCCGCGGGGGGCGCGCAGACGCGCCTCGGTGGCGGGTCCGCCGTCACCCGAGCTGCCGGCTCGTCCGTTGCCCGCGGCGGGGGCAAGGGTGCCGTCCAGAGCGATGCGCCACACGCGGTGCTCGGGCCAGTCGCTCACGAACACCTCACCCGTCCCGGATACGGCCACGCCCGCGGGTTCGCCGAAGCGGGCTTCGGCGGCCGCGAGGCCGCTTGCCGGAGGCACGCCTTCCGGGTCGCCGGCCAGAACGGCAACCGCCTCATCGCCAGCCGGCCCCGGAGTCACCCGGAAAACCCTTCCGGCCCGGCCGTCCGCCACCAGCAGCGTGCCGTCCGGGGCGAGGGCGAGGCCTTCGGGACGGCGCATGCAGGCGGGACCCGTGCACCCGCCATGGTCCGCCACCACGGCGACATCTCCGTTGGCACGCACCGCGAGGAGGCGGGCCGCACGGCGGTCGGCGATGTAGAGCGTCCCGTCCGCCTCGAGCGCCAGCCCACGCGGCGAGGATAGCTCGAAGTCGGTGGCAGGCACGCGTTCCGCGGGCTCGAGGTCGTCCGGCTTCCCGGCCACGACCCGCATGACGCCTGGCGCATCTCCGAGAATCACGACCGGGTCGCCGCAGCCTGCGAGCACGGCCACCAGCATCAGCGCGAGCCCGCCACCCGCCGCGGCTCCGCGTCCGAGCCTCACGATGGCCGCGCTCCGCCCCCGATCACGATCCCCCGCCCCAGCCGGCGTTCACGATCCTCCCTCCTCGAACGGAACCACCCATAGATCGTGCCTTCCGCCGCTCAGCAACCGGACATACGCCAGCCGGCTGCCGTCTGGCGAAACCGCGGGTTCGCGGGCTCGTTCGGTGTCGGGAATCGGAGTCGCTGCCGCCCCCTCCACGGGCACGGTCCAAAGGCGTCCGTCCCGCCGGAAGACGAGTCGGCCTGAGTCGGGCGTCCAGGCGGGCTCCTCCCCCCGGCCCAGTTCGCGGGTTTCCAAACCATCCGGCCGCACCAGCGCGATCCTCCGGTCCGCCACCTCGTAGTCCACGCGCTCCTGCCGGCAGACGGGACCCAGAAAACCGGAATGGGTGCAGCTCGCGGCAGCCGAGTCGCCCTGCACCAACCTTGTGAACGCGATCCACTGGCCATTCGGCGACCAGGCGGGAGCCACGCCGCCGTCCGTGCCGCGCACCGCTTCCGCGTGGGAAGATGCGAGGTCCCAGAGGAGCACCTGGAGGCCGTCGCTGAACGCGACACGAGTCCCGCCCGGATCCCAGCTGGGGCGGAAGAGGGGCGGATTCTCCTCGTGGAAGAGGCGTTGGAAGGGGTAGTAGCGGATGCGGAAGTAGCCGGGCAGGAACGGGTCGCCGCGCAGCGGCACGAACTCCCGACCCTCGAGCGATACGGCGAGCGAGCGGCCGGGCGCCGGCGATCCTCCTCCTTCCCGGTCCATGAGGTGAAGCCGGATTTCGGCCAGGCGCGAGGCGACCCGCGGAGCACCGGACGGATCGCAAACGACAACGGCCGCCGGACAGAGATCTTCGTCGGCCACTGCCCACATCTCCACGTAGGCCGCCCGGTCTCCGTCGGGGGAAGGCGCCGGACTGGCGAGCCAGTGGGATGCACCGCCGGGAAACTGGAGCGCCGGGAGCAGCGGCTCAGCGGCCCCGCCCGTGGCGGCGATCTTCATCAGAACGCCCGGGCTCTGCGCGAATGGCGCGGCGCCCTCGGCCGCGTAGGCCAGCGAGTCGGGCCCGAGCCAGACCGGGGAACGCTCGTCGAGCCCGGAGAAGGTGAGCTGGAGCGGGCCCGTCACTTCGATGGACGGACGGTCCACCGACACGAACGGCGACGTGGCTTCCCGGCAGGCGAAGGCCCAGAGCGCCCCCAGTGCCATCCAGGCGCCCGGCCGCATCATCGAAACCGAGCCGCGCGGCATCATCGAAACCGAGGCTCGACGCGCCATCCAGGCCCGGCCTCGGCGCATCACCTGAACCCGACCTCGACGCCCAGCCTCACCTGCAGCGGCTCGTCGAAGAACAGCGACGGATCCATGCGGTCGAGAGCGGCCGCCAACCGCACCGTCCGGTATTCCAGATCCGTGATGCGCCCGTTGCCGTCCAGATCCGCGAGCGCGCTGTAGCGCGGTGATTCCCGCGGGATGGCGCCGCCCGCCCCGCCCCGCGCCAGATCGAGGACCTGTGCCGCAGGGGGCGCAATTGTGCCCGTATCCCGGCGGAGCGCCAGCACGTTCGCGCGGTCGAGGAGGTTGCGGCCGTCGAACACGATGCGCCAGCGGCAGTCCGAACAACCCGGCAGGTCGCCGACTTCGAGGGTGGCGCGCAGGTCGAGCTGTACGATCCAGGGCAGGAAGCGGGCGGGATCGGCGCGCCCGGCGTCCGATTCACGCTCCCCAGCGAGCAGCTGACGGTCCAGGGGGTATCCGCTCTTCGCCGCCGTGGCGAGGGCGACGCCCCAGCGCCGATCGGCTTCCCCCGCGGCGCGGCCCGCAAAAACAGCCAGGTTCGCGGAGTGGCGCCGGTCGAACGCCAGAGGGAACTCCTCGCGGGTCGCGTCGGGATCCTCCAACTCCGGGTCGAGCGCCGTCGAAACCACGCCCACCGCCTTTTGCAGCGCGTAGCCCAGACGGAGCCGCAGGAACGGCCACCGGGCCCGTACCGACATCTCCGCGCCCCGCACCGTCCCGAAGTCTCCTCCCGTGAACTGGCCTCTCCCGAATCCGGCGAAACGCAGGCTGCCGGTCACGAGATTGTTCAACTCCTTGCGAAACCCGACCAGGGCCACGCCCGCGCTCCCGCCGATCTGTCGCGTGAGCCCGAACTCGAGATTCGTCCCCTTCTCGAATGCCAGATCCGGATTCCCCTGCCGGCGGATGTCTGTTCTGAGCGAATCGCCGAGCGTGGTGTCGAGGAAAAAACGGAAGTCCGGAGGCTGAGCGACCTGGCTGTAGTTGAAGCGGAAGGCAAGCTGACCGTCCGTGCCCGGCACGGGGCCCGAGACGCCTATGCGCGGCGTGACGCCGAACTTCCATCCCGCGCGGGTCCCCGGGGCGAGGAAATCCACCCGGTCGTGCCGATAGTCGAGCCCGGCGCGGAAGGCATCGATTCGCGCTCCGAGCGTGACGGCGATTTCGTCCTCCGCCGCGAGTCGCGCATCGACGAAAGCGCTCACCGACCCCGGATAGAAGAGCGCGTAGCTGGGCGAGGATCCGGCCAGAAAGCTCCTCGCCCGCTCGTAGGACTCGACGCGATAGAGCTTGGTCCCGCCTCCGGCGCTGAGGACGTGACCCGCGGACGACAACAGCTCGGCGAAGAGGTCGGCGCCGACAAACTCGGTGCGCGTCCAGTTGGCGATGCCGGGGGTGCCCTGGGTGTGGAAGATGCCCTCGGCGGCGGGCCCGAAAGGAGATCCGACGGAGCCGCCGGGAGGAAGGTACCCGGGCACCGGAGCCGCGGACCTCAACTGGTCCTGCACCGGACTGCGGACGAACTCCTCGCCCAGGAAAGCCAGCCGGGCCGGGCCGAACCCCGCGAGGGTGCGGCGGCGCGCCCGGGAGTCGGGATCGACCACGCCCAGGTAGCGGTCCAGCCGCATGGCGGATCCCCGCAGCGTCACCTGTGCGCCCCCGCCCAGCCCCTGCCGCGACCAGTCCAGCGATGCGGTGGCGAGCGTGCCGTCCGCCCGCTGTCCGAGCTGGTAGTCGGGGTTGTACTTGAACTCGGAGGTGTACAGCCCGGACTGCACCCGGTTGTGCAGGAGCGTGGTCGTCAGGGCCAGCCCGTCCGCGATCGGCCGGTCGACGCGCGCGAAGGCCAGAAGCTTGTCGCCCGCCTGGTGGGGGAAGGCGGCCGCAGTGTAGGGGCAGGCCAGCCCCGCCGTGGCTGGATCCCCGGTCACTCGCTCGATGAGCGCATCCAGTTCGCCATCGCCGTCGCCGCGCCGGAGGCAGGTCAGGCCGCGGGCGCGCGGCTCAGCATCCAGCATGCCCTGGGCGAGAACGCTCGCAAACACCACCGAGCCCCGCCCGAGCACGGGCGCCGGTCCCCCTCCGGATGCCGCGAGCGCCGTAAAGCCCCGAAACAGCTGCCGCGGCGCCCAGTGGTCGGTGCGCACCGCCGCCGCTCCCCGCCATCGCTCCGGATCGCCGCGCCTGGTCGTGTAGTGCACCACCCCCGAAAGCGCCGATCCGAAGCGCGCTCCAAGCCCGCCAGTCACGACTTCGATCTCCTCGAGCGCGTCGGAGGGGTGCTCCAGCGCGGGACCCTGGGACGACGCTTCGAACTGGTTCTTGAACTCCAGCCCGTCGACCACGTAGGCCTCCTGTCCGATGCGTCCCCCGCGGAAGTGGCCGTCGCTGACCCCGGGCGCCAGTTCGATGGCCTGCGAGACTTCGTCGATCGGCAGCTCGCGCAACTCCCGGGCCTGGATCAGCTCGTGGGTCGCGCTTACCTCGGGCTCCACCAGGCGGACGCGTTCCACCTCGACCCGGATTTCGTCGAGTTCCAGCGCCTCCGGCTCCAGCTCGACGAGAATGCGGGCAGGCCGACCCGGGCGCACGCGCACGCCCTCGACCGTCGTGGTGGTGTAGCCGAGCAGGGAGACCGTCACCGCCCGGTCTCCGAAGGGCACCGCCACCAGGATGAAGCGGCCGTCGGGCGCGGATGAGGTCCGGAGTTCCGTCCCCTCGACGACCAGGAGGGCATCCTGGAGCACCACGCCGGTAGATGCATCGACGACGCGGCCCAGAATGCTCCCCGCGTTCTGCGCGGTGGCCCGCACCGGCACGGCCAGGGCACCGACCAGGACGGACAGGGGCAGCAGTCGCGCGATCCGGCGGCCCGGGAGGAAGCGCTCGTTCACGTCACCGCGCCGCGACACGTCACGAGGCGGTCGCTCCACTCTTCAGGATGCCCGCGCCGGGATGCCCGGCTCCGTTCGCCCCAGTGCCCTGGCCAGCGCCTCCACGCTCGCGAGATTGTGCACGGCCCGGTGCTCGTCCACCTCCGGCAGCAGCGCCCGGATGCCCGCGGCCCGGGGCGCGAACTTCTCGTAGCGCAGCAGCGGATTCAGCCAGATCAGCCGCCGGCACGACTTGCGCAGCCTCCGCGCCTCGAAGGCGATCCCGCTGGCGCCTTCCCGGTCGAGCCCGTCGGTCACCAGCAGCACCACTGCCCCTTCCGCCAGCAGGCGCCGCGACCAGTGCAGGTTGAAGGCCCGCAGCGCCGCGCCGATGCGCGTGCCGCCGTACCAGTCGAGCACCGTCTGCCCCACGCGTTCCATCGCCCGGTCCACATCCTGGTCGCGAAGCAACCGGGTGACATTGGTCAGCCGGGTGCCGAAGAGGAAGGTGTGGATGCGTTCGCTCGCGTTGGTCAGGGTATGGAAGAAGTGCAGCAGGATGCGCGAATAGGTCTCCATCGACCCCGAGATGTCGCAGATGGCCACCAGCGTCGGACGGCGCGTGGCGTGCGAGCGGCGGCTCAGGGAGATGGGATATCCCCCCGTGCGCAGGCTGGCCCGCAGGGTGCGGCGCGCGTCGATCCCCGCGCCATGGGGATCGGGACGGAAGCGGCGGGACAGGATCGGCCGCAGGTCCAGCCTGAGGTGGCGTAGCGCCTCCCTGGCCTGTCGGACCTCCTCCGCGGTCATCTGCTCGAAGTCCTTGGTGCGCAGCACCTCCGAGGGCGAGAAGGCCATGCGCATGGTGATCTCCTCTCCCTCCCCCATCCGAGTGGTCCCGGTGTACCCCGGGGCCGTTCCCGGCGAGAGTCGGGCCGGAGCCCGCTCGCCCGGCTCGCCCTCCCCGATGCGTGAGGTGGAAAGCAGCGCCTGCAGGGCCTCGTCCCGCCCCAGCGGATCCCGCCAGAAGAGGCGGAACGCGGTGTCGAAGATGGCGCGCTGCTCAGGGGCCGACACCAGGGTCCCGTGCAGCGCCCAGTAGAACTGGCTCCGTTCGGTGGTGTCGATGGCGCCCAGTGCACGGGTTGCGGAAAGCGTGTGACCCGGACCCACCGGCATGCCGGCCGCGCGCAGCATGCGCACGAAATGGGCCACGTTGTCGGCGAGCTTGCCGGGCGGGCTGATGGGTTCGGGGGCCATGCCGGGCGAATCTAGAGGATGTACCTCATCTCAAGCGAGACCCCGAGGTACCCCAATCCAGCGAAATCATAGTCCCAGAAGAACGGCGTCTGCCCGTCGGCGTGCACTGGCCTGTGGCTCCGGACCATCGTCCACGGCAGCGACGCGGACACGGTCGCAACCGATGTCCAGCGGGCCTTGAGCCCAGCCGTCGCGCGATCCCCGAGAGACCGGTCCACACCCGCGAGCAACTGATAGCCGAACGCCCACTCCGTTACCGGTTCATCGGTCATGCTGAGGGATCCGGCCGCGGCCCGCTGCCACTCCGGCGCGGCGTCGGGGTTGGACTTCGAGCCCCCGAAGACCTCCAGGTATCCTTCGTCGAGCGACTTCCGGTGGAACGCCACATAGAACCCGAAGTCCAGTCTGGTGAGCCCGGCACCCGCGCCCAGATATGGCGCCCACGACGAACCCCGCCCGAAGGCGTAGTAGGCGTTGGCGAAGAGCTGGGTGGAGCGGAAGTTGTAGATGTCGGCATTGGGCTCGGCGAGCGCGCTCCATTCGGTGTCCTTGCCGATCAGGGACCGGTCGGCCCCGACCGAGAAGAGCGCGACTTCGCCGACCTGCTGGCGGAGCAGAAACTCGCCTTCGAAGCGGAAGCTTCCGGTCGCGTATCCCAGTGCGAGCGCCTGCGCGCGTCCCGAGTTGCGGTCGAACGGGTACTCCCCCTGTCGCGAGCTGGTGAGCGGAGCCGTGCACTCGGCATCGGAAGGGGCGCTTCCGGGGTTGGCGTAGAGCAGCCGGTCACAGCGGGTGGGATGATTGGCCCCGAACACGGTCACGTCAGCCCCGAACGCAGATGTGAGCCCGAAGTTGGTGGAGAGGTAGAAGCCGTCGTCCTGCTGCGCGGCGGCGGACGGCGCTCGAAGAAGGAACAGGCTGACGGCAAGGAAGAGTGGGAGCGCGGTACGCGCCACCCTCCTGTCTGACGAAAGATGGTTCACCCGGTGCATGGCAACCTCCTGCTGCGCCTTGCGACAGAATGACTGGTACTTGCGACAATCTACCACACAAGACGCTGAGGGTGCCCATGCCGCAACGCGCCAGAGGAGGGGCCGCCGGCTCGCACGACCGTTCGACCGGCGCTCGGTGGCGGTTCAGCCCCCCTGGGGCACCGTGAGCCAGCGACCGTCGTAGTCCGCGGGAAGGATCCCCTCCCGCACGACGGTCGACCGTTCTCCCCCGGCGATGAAGGTCACGCGCACGTCCACGCGCTCGACGCCCGCCGGAAGGCCGACGTGGGCCGGCGCGGTGCCCTGCGAGCAGTACCCGCCCCCGGTGTCGATCAGGCGGGTGCCCAGCAGCGTACCTGTGTCGTGGTCGACGAGCCGGACTTCCGCCCCGGGGACCAGCGACCCTCCCGTGGCGTCCACGGCCGCGACCTGCAGTGAGCGGGCGGCCGCGCCGGGGGCGAGCAGGTTGCGGTACAGGTGGTGGGTGCCGCCGGTCTCGTCGTTGTTGGCGATCGACAGGTCCAGGTCGCCATCGCGGTCGAAGTCCGCCCAGGCCACACCGTGACTCGGGCCGTGCTCGAGGAGGTTCGCCGGGAGCGCGTTGTGGAAGCGCCCGCCCCCGGCGTTCATGAACAGGTGGTCCTCGACCGCAGCGATGCCGGACAGGTAGGACGTCACCACCAGGTCGGGCAGGCCGTTGTGGTCCACGTCCCCCCAGACCGCCGAGGTGGAATGGTAGTCGACCCCCAGCGTGGCCGGATCGGTGACGTCCGTGAACGTGCCGTCGCCGTTGTTGCTCCACAGGATATCCGGCCCGTAGGTGGCGACGAACAGGTCCAG
>JAJDXG010000027.1 GCA_022823365.1 Gemmatimonadota bacterium | reverse complement strand
GCCGGGTCGATCTCGCCGAACGGTCCGTCCGGCGCGGAGAAGGGGACCGGGACCTCGCCGACGCGCTCCGCAGGGACGCCGAAGGAGACTGGGAATGAAACGCAAGCGCCAAGAGAAGAGGGAATCCGCATCCGTCGAGGGCCTGCCCGCCGACTGGCGCGCGCGGGCCAAGGCGCTCCGCAGATACGGGGGAGAAACCCCGGCCGTCGCGATCGAGCGGTGCGCCGACGACCTCGAAGCCACGATCCGCGAGCGCGACGAGACCACCCTGTCGCTCGTCGAGGCCGCCCGCGAGAGCGGCTATTCAAGGGAACATCTGGGCCGACTCGTGCGCGACGGCAAGATCCCCAACGCCGGACGGCCCAACGCGCCGAGGATCGCGCGCAGGCACCTGCCCCGGAAGGCCCCGGCCCAAGCGCCACTTGCGGAAGCCCCCCGCCCGCGCGACCGTTCAAACGTGCAGATCGTGCAGTCCATCATTGAGAGAGGAATCGAATGATGGCACGCGCGAGACGTGGCCGGCGGAGCTATAGCGCCGGCGAATGGGGCCGGAACCGGGTGAGGGTTTTTCCCGACCGGAGGACCGGCATCATGCAGGTGCAGTGGTGCGAGGACGGGCGTCGGCTGACCCGGTCGCTGAAGCACCGCGACTGGGCGCTGGCGAAGCGGCAGGCCGACGAGATCGCCGCCGGGCTCGCCGAGCCGGCGGCCGCGGACGACGCCGAGCCCGAGCCGCTCACGCTGAAGACGCTGTTTGACATCTACGGTGAAGAGGTGACGCCCACCAAGGGGTGGAAGGCCCGGCGCTCCGACCGGGCCGCGATGAAGATGTTCCTCCGCTTCTTCGGGAAGCACCGAAGAGCGGCGACGCTCTCGCAGCGTGACTGGGACCGCTTCATCCGCGCGCGATTCGCGGGAAAGGCCGGCGGGAGCGGGAAGCCCGTCCGCGCCCGGACGATCGAACGGGACCTCAAGCTTCTGCTCGCGATGCTCAACTGGGCCGTGAGATCGAGAGACGAGGAAGGGAGGCTCCTCCTCGAGTCGAATCCCCTGAGAGGCCTCAGGCCGCCCAAGGAGAAGAACCCGCTCCGGGTGACGCTCACCCAGGCCGAGTACGAGGCGCTACTTCGGGTGGCCGGGGACGTGGACTGGCGGTTCCGCGTGGCTCTGGTCCTCGCCCACGAGACGGGACATCGCATCGGGGCGATCTGTAACCTTCGCTGGTCCGACGTCGACGTCTCGGCCAAGACCATACGGTGGCGCGCCGAACACGAGAAGACCGGCTACGAACACCGGACGCCGATCACCTCCATGGCGCGGGCCGTTCTGGTGGAGGCGCGCAGGCGCAATCCGGGGATCGGCGACGCGCCGGTGATGCCCGCGCCGAAGGACCCTTCGGCGTGCATGTCCCGCTGGCTGGCGAGCGGATGGTGGAAGAAGGCCGAAGGACTCGCGGGGCTCGAGCCCAGGCGGGGCCGCGGCTGGCACTCGCTGAGGCGCAAGTTCGCGTCCGACCTCATGGATCTGCCGCTGAAGGTGCTCTGCGAGCTGGGCGGCTGGAAGACCGCCCAGACGGTCCTCCAGTGCTATCAGAAGCCCGACGAGGACCGCCTCAGGAGGGCGCTAGAGGAGTACCGGGAGGCCGGTTTCGGGTCCAATTAAGCAAACATAAACTGCAAACATCGGGACTCCGAAATCGCGTAAGTTCAATGGGCGCTGCAGGATTCGAACCTGCGACCTCCTGCTTGTAAGGCAGGCGCTCTGAACCAGCTGAGCTAAGCGCCCCGGGTTGGAACCTACTGGATGCAATAGGCCGTTGCACCCGGTCAGCCCAGAAAGGCTGGAGCCCTGGTGGGTCGGCCGACTTGCCTCGTTGGCATCCCGTGGTCAATGCCTGGAAGGCACTCGCTCGGAACCAGCCAGGCTAACAGAACCAGCCAGGCTAACCGCCCCCGGCGGACGCCCTCCACGCATCATACCGCATGCGCAGCGTTCGAACCGGATTGGCATCCTCGTGCGGGAGCGTATTCGTCGGGATGGCCGAGATATAGAGGTAGTAGTCCCCGTCGTTGTAGGGCGCGCGCAGGTTCTCGGGATGGTTATCGGCGAATTCGCCCAGGGTGTTCTCCGGGTCGGCGGCGAGGATGTAGGCGACGTGCGAGGTCTTGCCGTTGCAGTCGGCGTAGGCCTCCGGCAGGGGTTCGGTCTCGCAGGTGCAGCGGCTGTCCCCGCCCAGTTCGTCGGCCCTTTCCATGGCGCGCATGACGCGGTCGATCACGTCGTCGCTGCCCTCCTGCATGATGCGCGCGGATTCGGTCAGCGCCTCGGTGGTCGCGATGATGTTCCCCTGGACCGAGTACAGGATGTTGTCCGAACTGCGCCCCTGGATGTCCAGCGACACCTGCCGGTTGCCCTCGCCGGAGCGCCCGGCGGTGCGGCCCTGCATGTCGATGATGCCGAACTGCCTGCGCTCGATGTTGGGATCCTGCTCCAGCATGCGGATGATCTCGACGGGATCGGTGCCGTTCTGCAGCTCGGCGAAGATGAGCTTCTGGTTCTCATGGGTGCGGTCCACGCCCGCCTGGGCGGCGGCCACGCCCACGCCGGGCACCACCACCGCCTGCAGCAGCTTGAGCTGGTCGGGGCCGGTCGCCGCGCAGGTGGCGGAGGCGATCACGACGCGTCCGGTGCTCAGATCGATGGCGATGATCGACCAGGTGGCGAGCGCGGTGGAGGGCACCAGGAGAATGAATGCAAGAGCGAGGAGCAGGCGTCTCATGGGATCCTCCGCGGGGGTGTGTACGCTGGAGTGCGACCTACGGCGAAGTGCTGCGCGCCGGCCGCATGCTTCGGACCGAGATCGTGGTCTCGTGCAGACACGGCGAGCTCTCGGTGAGAACGCCCTGGACGACCACCTCGGTTCCCATCTCCCAGTCGCCTTCCTCGCCCTCCAGCGCGTAGACGTCACCGAACTCGCCGAAGAGCACCGAGCAGGGTTCGCCCACGTGAATGAGCTGGCCCCGGCGGGTGAGGATGCCGTTCTCGTCGGTGGCGTGGAAGTAGTTGGAGAGGGCGAGCGGCCGGAAGTAGAAATCGAAGACGATGAACACCGTGGGACGGTCGAGGTGCGCCCACTCGGGCACCGTGACGGTCATGTCGATCCGGCCTCGCTCGGTGGTCAGCTCCTGGCCGATCTCCTCGAATCCGAACTGCGCGGCTCCGAGCCCGATGCGGGTCGGGGTGATGGCGGGCAACCCCCCGGTGTTGATGCTTACGCGCGTCCCGGCCGGACCCGTGCGCGGGCGGATCGACTCGATGCGGCGCGAGGGCGCATGGCCCTCCACTACTTCGGCCTGTGCCGCGGCCTGACGCGCATCCGCGAGACCGAGCACGAGGAACGGGATCGACATCGCCAGGCGTGCCGTGAGACGGACGCGAGCGATCGGAGACGGACTCGGAATCTGGTACATGATCATCCTCCTCGCCGAGGGCTTCGGCTGCACGAGGTCAACTTTCTACATCGTACTCCAGAGGAGGGGGTCGGGCCAGTGGACGAAAGCGGGGGTGGCTACCCGGAGGTCCGCGATTCACAACTCGACGACCGCCTCTCTCCGGCGCTATCCTACGCGTTGCGTTACGGAAAGCGTTGGTTGACGCGATGCGAGTCGACGCGCGGCCGCGAGGCGGCGTGCAGAACGGAGACGGAGATGACCGAAGACCAGGGAGTTCCCGGGCAGGTGGAGCGCCACGAAGGGATGGTCACGGTACGAGGCGGGGGCAGGCACCGCGCGTGGAACGGGATCGAATACAAGACGGGAATGTGGGCCGAGAACGTGGGTTCAGGCGCGCTCTCGATGAACGTGGCGATGATCCCGCCCGGCGGCGTGGCGCGGGCCCACATCCATGTGGACTTCGAGGTGATGCTCTACATCCTGCAGGGCAGCGTGCGGCACGAGTTCGGGCCGCGGCTTGAGAAGACGCTCGACAACGAAGCGGGGGATTTCATCTTCATCGAGCCCGGCGTGCCGCACGAAGTGTTCAACCTCAGCGATACGGAGCCCGTGCTGGCAGTCGTCGCGCGCTCCGATGCGCGGGAGTGGGAGAACATCGTCGACTTCAAGCGGCCCGGACCCGGGCAGGATGGGGGTTAGCCCCGGACAGGTTGGTTAGCCCCGGGCGGGATGATTGGCAGCTGGCCACCGCTCCCCCTCGGGTCACCTTCCCTGGACCACCGGGTGCTTCCGCGTCGTGAACTAGAGGACGAGCGCCAGCGGCAGGAGCACCAGGTAACCGAGCACCAGCAGCAGGGGAGCCGCGGTGATCGATCCCTGCGCGAGCAGGGCGTACCCCAGGACGATGACCAGCAGCCCGGCAAGGCCGAGGATGCCGTTCTTGCGCGAAAAGCGCAATGAGTCGGCATCGCGGTTGCGGTTTCTCTCCCGGTTACGGGCTCCCCGGCGGTTGGTTCGCTTCCTTGCCATGGGTTCCAAGATCCTTTCGGTCGCGGGGCGGGTCAAGCCAGAAGGCGGGATCGTTCGGGAGTTCGGTGGCGCGCAGGCGCGCCATGCGCCAGCGTCCGCGGCGGCGGCGCACGACCACCATGACTGCGAGCAGGGTCCCCAGGAAGGCCCAGAAGACGAGCGACTGGGAAAGCACCAGGAGCCAGCCATAGCGCCGGCGCACGTATCGGCCCCAGTCTCCCTCGAGCTGCCCGCTGGTGACGCCGAATGTACGACGCAACGCCGCCTCGAAAGAGTTGCCCTCGCGCCAGCGGGACAGGAAGAGCGCGAGGCCCCGCTCGCCGCTGGACGCCACCAGGTACTCGACGGCGGTCGCGGAGAGCATGTAGGCGATCTCGGCTGATGCCCGGTCGCTGGGCCAACCCAGGGCGAGCGAGTCGAGCGGGGGGGTGCGGCCTCCGGCCATGGCGATGCGCAGACGCCACCCCTCGGCCGCGTTCCATCCCCCGGAAGCCCATTCCGCGTACCCCTCGGAGAACCATCTCGGAACGCGCAGGCCCCGCAGGTATTCGTGCAGCCCGAGGTGCGCCCATTCGTGCCGGGCCACGCGCTGCTCGCTCCAGCCGCGGGTGCGGTCGTCGGCGTACATGGGCAGGACGATGGTGCCGGTGGAGGGAATGGCCAGACCCGCGCTCCATTCCGGGACCCGGCCGCCGGCGAATTCCAGGAAGTCGGCCTCTGAGGCCGCGAGGTAGATGGTCGCCGTGGCGGGGAGGCCCGGAGGCAGGCCCGGCAGGCCCGGCGCGTTCACCAGCAGGTTCAGCAGCCGCTCGGCACGCAGGGAATCGCCCGGGGCGTAGTGCATGGTGATCCCGGATTGCGTGAGGGCGTTATAGCCTGACCTATCCTGATCGGGGGGCGCATCGGTCTGTGGAAGTGGCGTTAGTGCGGAGATGCACAGCAGAAGGGCGCCTGGAAGGGTCATCCGGATCACCGGTGCATTCGCGCCCACTCCGCGACCTCCGCCAGGTCGGGAGGGAGGGAGGAACGAAAACGCATGCGCGTTCCCAGCAGGGGATGGGTGAAGGAGAGGGCGCGGGCGTGCAGGAACTGGCGCCGGGTCCGGCGCGCCACCTCCCCCGCCCAGCGCCGGGCGGGCCCCGCCACCCCCCGCTCCCGCCCCGCCCCATACACGGGATCGCCCACCACCGGGTGCCCGATGTGCGCCAGGTGCACCCGGATCTGGTGGGTGCGTCCGGTCTCGAGGCGCACCTCGAGCAGCTCCGCCGCCTCCCAGCGCTCCCGTACCGCCAGGTGGGTGACCGCCCGGCGTCCCCCCTCCACCACCGCCATGCGCTGCCGGGCCCGGGGATCGCGGCCGATGGGGGCATCGACGGTCATGGGGGTGTCGCGCAGGTGCCCCCAGGCGGCGGCGAGGTAGGTGCGGCCTACCTTGCGCGCGGCCAGCTCGGCGGAGAGGGACTGGTGCGCCGCGTCGTTCTTGGCCACCACCAGCAGCCCGGAGGTGTCGCGGTCGAGCCGGTGCACGATCCCCGGGCGCAGCCGCCCCCCCACCCCGGCCAGGTCGGCGACGTGGTGGAGGAGCGCGTTCACCAGGGTTCCGCGGGGGTGGCCCGGCGCGGGGTGCACCACCAGCCCGGCGGGCTTGTCCACCACCAGCAGCGCGTCGTCCTCATGGACCACCGCGAGGGGAATGTCCTCGGGAACGAGGTCGACCGGGTCGGGGGGCGGGATTTCCACCTCGACGCGCTGCCCGGCCGCCACCGGCGCGGACTTCCTGACCGGCCGCCCCTGTAGGAGCACGAGGCCCTGCTCCACCAGTCGGGCCGCCTGCGTGCGCGACAGGTCGAGGCGGCGGGCGAGCCACGCGTCCAGACGCTCGGGGCAACCCTCTCCCACGGTGAGCGTCTCGCGCCGCGAGCCAGCCTCGGTCACGACGCCCTCCGGCCGGCCGGCATCGCGCACCGGAGGAACGGCCCGGAGGGTCGCGGCGCCATCCGACGGCCGGCTACTCGCCCGCGTGTGCCAGCGCGATCGCGGCGCGGGTGCCGTCGAACGTCACTTCCCGATGGCTGGTGTACGCCTCCGGCGCCCCATCGCCCTCCTCCGCGACCACCAGATCGACTGCCAGCGTCTCGCCCGCGATGAAGCTGCGGTGGCGGGCCACGGCGGCGCGCACGCCCCCCGGGCCGGAGATGGCGAGCCGGATGCGGTCGGTGACCTCGAGGCCCGAGTCCCTGCGCAGCCGCTGCACCCGGTTCACCAGTTCGCGCGCGAGCCCTTCCGCGCGCAGCTCGTCGTCCAGGCCGGGGTCGATGGCGGCGGTGAAGCCGTTGGCCGAGCGCACCACCAGATTGCCGCGCGCGACTTCCGCCACCTCGAGGTCGTCGGGGCCGAGTGGGTGTTCCCCCCCGTCGACCGTGATGGACACCGCTTCCCCCCCGCGCCAGGCGCGCAGCGCCGGCTGCCCCAGGGCACGGATGGCCGCGGAGGCCGCGTTGCTGTGCCTCTGGAAGCGAGGTCCGAGCGTACGGAAATTGGGGCGTGCCTCGAGACGCACCAGGTCACCGGCATCGCGCACGAACACGATCTGCTTGACGTTCAACTCCTCGCGCAACACCGCCAGCACCGGTGCCCGGAGGACGACGCCGGGAATGGCCGCATGCAGCGTCCGCAGCGGCTGGCGCACGCGCACCCCCGCCTGCTCGCGCGCCGCCCGCCCCAGCTTGACGAGCTGGCGCACCGCGTCCATCTCCCGCTCCAGCCCATCGTCCAGACACCCCTCGTCCGCCTCCGGCAGAATGGACAGGTGAACGCTCTCCCCTCCGGTCAGGGCCCGGTGCAGCCAGTCCGCAGTGAAAGGCGCCGCCGGCGCGATCAACTGGCTCACCATGCGCAACGCGAGGTGCAGGGTGCGGAATGCGGCGTCGGCGTCCGCGGCTCCGGTCTTGCCCCAGTAGCGCGGCCGGCTGCGCCGCACGTACCAGTTGGAGAGGTCCTCGTCGACGAACTGCGCAACCTTCCGGTATGCGGGCGTGAACTGGTAGTCGTCCAGGTCGGCCCGGACGCGCGCCACCAGGCGATGCAGCCGCGAGAGCATCCAGCGGTCGAGGAGGGACGCCTCGCGCGCGATGGCCGTCCGCGCCGGCGCGCCCTCGCCCTGCTCTCCTCCCTCCGCCGGCCGCCAACCCTCCACGTTCGCATACAGTGCGAAGAAGCGGTACGTGTTGAAGAGGGTGTCGAAGAACTTGCGCGCCACCTCGGCGATCCCGCGCTCGTCGTAGCGCTTGGGCACCCACGGATTGCTCACGGTGATGAAATACCAGCGCAGCGGATCGGCCCCGTACGCGCCCACCGCCTCCCAGGGGTCGACCGCATTGCCCTTCGTCTTCGACATCTTCCGGCCCTCGGCGTCGAGCACCAGGTCGTTGACGAGGACGTTGCGGAACGCCATCCCCCGTCCGAGCATCGCCGAGATGGCCATCAGCGAATAGAACCAGCCGCGGGTCTGGTCGAGCCCCTCGCTGATGAAGTCGGCCGGAAAGTGGCGCTCGAAGTGCTCGCCGTTCTCGAAGGGATAGTGCCACTGCGCGTAGGGCATCGCCCCGGAGTCGAACCAGACGTCGACCACCGGAGAGGCCCGGCGCATGGTCCCGCCGCATTCCCCGCAGGGCCAGGTCACCTCGTCGATGAAGGGCCGGTGCGGGTCGAAGTCCTCGCCCAGCGGGCCGGCGCGCTCCTCCAGCTCGGCCAGGCTGCCGATCCATTCGGTGATGTCGTCGTCGCGGTCGCAAACCCAGACCGGGAGCGGGGTGCCCCAGTAGCGGTCGCGCGACAGCGCCCAGTCCACGTTGCCGGCCAGCCACTCGCCCATGCGCCCCTCGCCGATCTCCGGCGGGTACCAGGCCGTGTCCCGGTTGATGGCGAGCATCTCGTCCTTGAGGGTCGAGGTGGCGGCGAACCAGGATTCGCGCGCGATGTAGAGCAGCGGCGACTGACAGCGCCAGCAGTGCGGGTACGAGTGCGCCACCCGGCCGGCCCGCAGGAGGTTGCCGCGGCGGTCGAGTTCCTCCACCAGCACGGGATCGGCGTCCTTGACGAACATCCCCCCCACCAGCGGAAGCCCCTCGTGGAAGCGCCCCGCGTCGTCGATGGAGCGCATGAGCGGGAGGCCGTGGCGCTGGCCGGCCGCGTAGTCGTCCGCGCCGAAGGCGGGCGCGATGTGCACGATGCCGGTGCCGTCCTCCGCCGTGACGAAGTCCTCGAGGACGATGCG
Organism: Gemmatimonadota bacterium; assembly: GCA_022823365.1. GTDB lineage: Bacteria > Gemmatimonadota > Gemmatimonadetes > Longimicrobiales > Gaopeijiaceae > BD2-11. Next base: position 37,083 of record JAJDXG010000027.1, on the reverse strand, counting down.
CCATGCGGCATCGGAACCGTCGGGGACCGGGACCACCTCCAGCGGCCGCGCGTAACGGACCCCTTCGAGCGAGCGGGCATCGTGTTCGCGCACGATGCGGGCGTCCTCGCCGAGCACGCGCTCGACCAGATCCTTCGCCACGATAACGCGCCGGCCTTCCGCCTCCGCCTCGGCGTAGGTGAGGGCGGGGTTGAGCGCCAGCGCCGTGTTGGAGGGCACCGTCCAGGGGGTGGTGGTCCAGGCAAGGAAGGCGCGTCCTTCAGGGTCCGGCTCCCCGTCCTCGGTGAGGAGAGGAGCGAGGAAGAAGAGCGACGGATCCTCCACCTCGCGATAGCCCAGCGCCACCTCGTGCGAGCTGAGCGCGGTGCCGCAGCGGGGGCAGTAGGGCACGCTCTTGTGGCCGCGGTAGAGAAGCCCCTTCTTCGCCAGCTCGCTCAGGATCCACCAGACCGACTCGATGTAGCTGGTGTCGCAGGTGACGTAGGGCCGCTCATAGTCGAGCCAGTAGGCGATGCGCTCGGACAGCGCCTCCCAATCCGCCTTGTAGGTGAAGACGGAATCGCGGCAGGTGCGGTTGAAGCGTTCGATGCCCACCGCTTCGATCTCGGGCTTCCCCGAGATGCCGAGCGTCTTCTCGGCCTCGATCTCGACCGGGAGCCCGTGCGTGTCCCACCCGGCGATGCGCGTGACCCGGCGTCCTTTGAGCGCCTGGTAGCGGCAGGCGAGATCCTTCAGCGTGCGCCCGAGGACGTGGTGCAGGCCGGGGCGCGCGTTCGAGGTGGGCGGCCCCTCGTAGAAGACGAAGGGCTCGCGGCCCTCGGATGCCTCCATGCTGCGGCGGAAGAGGTCTTCCTCGCGCCAGCGCTCGAGGGTCTGCTGCTCCAGTTCGAGCAGGGTGGCGGGCAGGTCCGGGTAGCGCATGGGGGATGTTCTACGCGAGCGAGGCGACGACCGCGCGGGCCACCGCGGTGAGACCGGGCTCCGCTTCTGTGGCGACCCGGATGATGGTCGGCACGTCGACCTCCTCCAGCGCGTCCGGGAGGCAGACGTCCGTAACGATGCACAGGCCGCATACCCGCATGCCCATGTGGCGCGCGACGATGACCTCGGGCACGGTGGACATCCCCACCACGTCCGCGCCCATGGCGCGCAGCATGCGGTATTCGGCCCGGGTCTCCAGGCAGGGCCCGGTCACGGCCGCGTAGACGGCGCGCGCGAGCGGTATTCCCTGGGCGAGGGCGGCGTCCAGCGCGACCTGCTGGAGCCCCCGGTCGTAGGGCTCGGACATGTCCGGAAAGCGCGGGCCCAGCGCATCCGCGTTGGGACCCACCAGCGGATTGTCGCCCAGGAGGTTGATGTGGTCGTCGAGCACCACCAGCTGCCCCGCCGGCCAGAGCGGGTCCATCCCGCCGCAGGCCGCCGAGACCACCAGGGTGTCCGCGCCCAGGGCGGCCATCACCCGGATGGGGAAGGTCACCTGCTGGAGGGTATAGCCCTCGTAGCGGTGGAAGCGGCCCTGCATGGCCACCACGGGTACGCCGTCGAGCGCGCCCAGCAGCAGGCGGCCCTCGTGGCTCTCCACCGTCGAGACCGGGAAGTGGGGCAGCTCCGTGTAATCGATGGCGCACTCAACGGCGATCTCGCGAGCCAGGCCGCCCAGCCCGGTGCCCAGTACGATGCCCGCGCTCGCGTGGACCGTGCAGCGGGCGCGCACCACTGCGACCGCTTCGTCGATGCGGGTGACGAGGTCGTTCGCCGCCGTCATGCAACCGTCCCCGCCCGCCGCGCGGGCGGTCTCGGCCGGGGCCCCAGCAGCGCCGTGCCGATGCGGACCATCGTGCTGCCCTCCTCTATCGCAATGCCGAAGTCGTTGGTCATCCCCATCGACAGATGCTCCCCGCGGTATCCCTCGAGCGAGCCGAGTTCCTCGTGCAGCCGGCGCAGGACGCGGAACGCGCCGCGCACGACGCTCTCGCGATCGGTGAACGGGGCCATGGTCATGAGCCCGCGCACCGCCAGCCCCGGAAGCTCGGTGATGCGGTGGACGGCCTCCGGCGCTTCCGCCGGAGAGATGCCGCTCTTGGTACCTTCCCCCGAGGTGTTCACCTGAACGAGGACCGGCAGCGGAGTGGTTCCGGCGGGCACGAAGCGGTCGAGCCGCTCGGCGAGCCGAACCGTGTCCACCGAGTGCAGCAGGCCGCAGATCCCGATCACCCGCGGGGCCTTGCGGCGCTGCAGGTGCCCGATCATGTGCCAGCGCGGGGCAGGCCGGCCCTCCAGCGCCCGCACCTTGACCTCGAGCTCCTCCACCCGGTTCTCGCCGATGTCCCGGATGCCGGCCCCGAGCGCCGCCTCCACCGCCGCGAGCGGGTGGCTCTTGGTCACCGCCACCAGCGTCACGTCCGCGCCCGTGCGCCCGCTCCGGCGCGCGGCCTCCGCGACCTCGTCGCGGACGCGTGGCAGCGCTTCCCTCAGCCTTTCCGGATACATCGCTCCATTCCGTCGTCCTTGAACCAGTCGCCCACAAACCAAAGGAACCCCGCCGGAAGCTCCGGCGGGGTTCCTGTCCGGCTCGGACCGTCCGAAGCGACTAACGCGTCTGGAAGGTAATGGGAATCGCGATCCACACGGGCACGATCTTGTCGAGATTGAGCGCCGGGGTGAACTGGAACACGTTGGCGACGCGCAGCGCGGCCTCGTCGAGGGAGGCGTGTCCCGAGGTCTGCGCCACCAGCGTCCTCTGCACCCTGCCTTCCTCGTCGATGAAGAACTGCACGTTCACGGTGCCGCCAATGCCCGCGTCGCGCAGGATCGGGGGGTACTCCCGCTCCAGCGCTCGCTGCACCTCGGACTCGTTGATGAGGTCGGGGCGGACGGTGTAGGGCGTGAAGGTGGGCGCCGCCGAGATGTCGACCGCCTCCTCGTCCGGCGGCGGAGGCAGCTCCTCGACCGGATTGTCCTCGAAGGTGGTCGGCGCGATGGTGATGTCCTCGCTGATGTCGGCCGCCGCGATCACGGGGGTCGCGGGCCGGCTGATCGCCTGGGGAGGCGGCGGGATTTCGATCTCGGGCGGGAGCTCGATCGCCACCAGCTCCTCGGAATCGAACGAGACGTCCTCCGCGGTCATGTTCGGCCAGAACATGAACATCACGAAGTGAACCACGGTCGCCGCCAGCACCGATCCCCAGAACCAGGTGTTGAACGACCTCTTGAAGCGGTCGTTCGCCGTCAGGGTCGGACCCTCCTGCACCTGCACAGATTCGTTGTCGCTCATCGTCTCTCCCTCGTCATGCGGCGTTCCAGCTCGGTCGCGAATACCACGCGGACCACGTTTGCTTCCTGCAGTTCCTCCTGGACCTGGTTCACGAACTGATAAGGCACGTCCGTGTCCGCACGCAAGGAAATCACCAGGCGCCGGTCCGAGGCCGCGTACAGGGGCGCCACGATGTTGGACAGGGTCGTCATGGTGATGCTGCGGTCGTTCACCCAGACCTCGCCGTTGCGCTCAACCCATACGTGGAGGATGTCCTCCCTCTTTTCGTCGATCTTCTCGCTGGCCGCCGCCGCCGCCCACTCGATGGGCCGCTCCTTGCTGGTGCGGAAGACGGTCGTGACCATGAAGAAGATCAGAAGGAGGAAGGCGATGTCGGCCAGCGACGAAGAGGGGATCTCGTCGGAAGCCTTCGATTTGCGCGAAAATCCGCCCGCCTTGATACCCATCGGCTAATCCTCCAGCAGCTGCAGGGAAATACGTTCCGCCCCGGCGGTCTGCAGGGCGTCGAGGACATCCACCATGAACCTGTAGGGCGCGTTCGGGTGGGTCTTGACCGCGGCGATCAGGTTGGGGTTTTCGGTGACCCCCTGGCGCCAGATGGCTTCAACGTCGTTGGCGCGCACCTGCTGAATCTGCGTGCTCTCGCCCCGCTTCACGTCCACCAGGCCGTTGGGGAGGACCGAGAGGTGCAGGATGTTGCGCTGGCTCACCTGGACCTCTTCCGCGGACTCGGGAAGCACCACGGCCAGCCCGCTGTCCTTCGGGAAGACCGTGGTCACCAGAAAGAAGATGAGGAGCAGGAAGGCGATGTCCGCCATCGAGGAGGTGGGAACCTCGTCGCTGACCTTGGATTTCTTGTTCTGCAGTACGGCCATCTTCAGGTCCTCCCGCCGATTGCGGCTGTTCCGTAATCCTTAAGTTACCAGTCCGTTCCCCGTATCGTTCCCGTCACGCCCGCATCAGGCGGGCAGTGTCGGCGGGGGCGGGGCCAGCGCAGTGATCGGATCCCTGGCGACCACCGTCAACTGGCCCGCGTTCTCCAGATCCCAACTGACGTTCAGGATCGCCTGCGTGCCCTGCTCCATGTCGACGATCAGCTTGTCGATGCGCGTGACGAAGAAGTTGTATCCGATGTTGACCGGAATCGCAATCGCGAGCCCGGATGCGGTGGTGAGCAGCGCCACCTTGATGCCGCCGGCGACGAGCGCCGGATCCACGCTGCCCGCAGCCTCGATCGACGCGAAGGCGAGGATCATGCCCGCCACCGTGCCCAGGAAGCCCATGAGGGGCGCCACGTTGGCGATGGTCGCGAGCACCACCAGCCCGCGCTCCAGGAAGCCGAGTTCGATAGTGCCGACGGTGCTGACGGCCTGCTCGATCTCGCCCTCGCCCACCTCGCGCCCCTTGATGCGCCGAAGCCCGGCCATGAGGATGGCCGACGCCGGCCCACGCTTCGAGCCTGCCGCCGCCATCGCGCCGTCGATGTTCCCGGCGCGGGCCAGCTCGTCGACTTCCGCCAGAACCTTCGCGGTGTCCTTGTGGGCCGCCCACAGGGTCCAGGCCTTGGCGATAATCACGCCGAGCGCGATGAGCGAGCACAGGACCAGCGGATACATCATGAATCCGCCATCGGCGAACAGGGTCAGGAGTCCGAATTGGTCGTTGGCCACCGAAGCCTTCCTTTTGACGGGATTCGACCGGGATCGCAGATGCCCGGAGAGACGGAACTCTAGCGAGCACGCACCGCGCGCGCTACTTCAGCAGTGCGAAACTACCTGCCCATCCGCTGGCCTGTCAACGCCGAAATCCCGCCAGGAGGCGATGCCATGAACGCAATCTTCCGCACCACCGGCCGGGACGCCGCACGCGTCCCCGGCGCGATCATGTTCCTGCTCCTGCTCGCCGCTGCGGGCACGCCTCCCGCGGGAGCCCAGGAGGCATCCGATCGGCCCGTCTGGCGCCCGGTCATCCTCGGCACCGAGGCGATGGTCGCCGCGGAGCATCCGCTGGAGGCGCTGGCCGCCGAGGAGGTGCTGCGCGCGGGCGGGAACGCCTTCGACGCCGCTTCGGCGGTCTTCTACATGACGACGGTCGTGGAACAGCACCAGGCGGGCATCGGGGGCGACGCCTTCATGGTCGCCTATCTCGCCGCCGAGGACCGCGTCGTCTTCATCAATGGAACCGGGCACGCGCCCGCGCTCGCGACGCGCGAGTTCTACGAGGAACAAGGAGGCATCCCCGGCGCCGGGCCGCTGTCGACCGACGTCCCGGGCGCGGTGGGCGCCTTCGAATTGGCCCACTCGCGCTACGGGAGCCTGCCCAGGGAACAGGTGCTGGCGCCCGCGATCCGCGCCGCGCGCCAGGGGCATCCGCTCGACTTCTGGGTCGCCGGACATCACGAGCGCTCGATGGAGAAGATCTCCCCCTACCCCGCCTCGCGGGAGCTGCTGATGCCGGACGGGAGGCTGCTCGGAGTGGGCGACCTGTACGTGCAGGAGGATCTGGCCCGTTCCCTTGAGGAGATCGCGCGCGAGGGCGCCGACGCCTTCTACCGGGGCCGGCTGGCCCGGATGAGCGCGGACTACTACGCGGAACAGGGCGGACTGCTTCGCTACGAGGACCTCGCGGGCTATGAGGCCGAGGAGGCGGATCCGATCCAGGTGAGCTACGAGGGGCTCGAGGTCTACCAGAGCGCGCCCAACTCGCAGGGCATCGTCATGCTCATGGCGCTGAACATCCTCGAAGGCTTCGATCTGGAGGCGATGGGCCACAACTCCGCGGAATACGTGCATGTGGTCACGGAGGCGATGAAGCTGGGCTTCGCCGACCGGAACCGATACGTGGCCGACCCGCGCTTCAGCGACGTACCCACGCAGGAACTGCTGTCGAAGGAATACGCGGCCGAGCGGCGCGGACTCATTCGCATGGACCGGGCGATGAGCGTGGCGCCGGCCGGGGATCCGCGGCGGATGGCCGCAGTGGCGGATGGAGACGGCGTCGAGTACGAGAGCGGGGCGCAGGACGTCTCCCGGCCGGAGGTTCTCTATCGGGAGGACGGCGAGACCTCGTCGTTCTCCATCGCGGACCGCTTCGGGAACCTGGTCTCGGTGACGCACAGCGTGAACTCGAGCTTCGGCAGCGGGATGGTGGTTCCGGGCGGCGGCTACTTCCTGAACAACCGCATGCCCTACTACGGGCTCGAGCCCGACGACGTGAATGTGCTGGAGCCGGGCAAGCGCACCCGCCACACCATCAACCCGGCGCTGGCGCTGAAGGACGGCCAGCCGTACCTGGCGTGGAACACCCCCGGGGGCGACAACCAGCCGCAGGCAATGCTGCAGGCGTTCCTGGCGGTGGTGCACTTCGGCATGAACGTGCAGCAGGCGGTGGAGGCGCCCACGGTGACGAGCACCGCCTTCCGCGCGTCGATGTACCCGGGGCGCATGCGGGGCATGCTGACGATGCCCGAGGTGCTGTACCAGGGGGCGGGCGAGGCGCTGGCCGCCTTGGGACACCGCGTGGAGGTGAGCCCGCTGCAGCAGCCGTACCGCCAGGCGGCGTCCGGGGCCGGGGCGGTCAAGATGGTGATGATCGATCCGGAGACCGGCGTTATGTACGGCGGCGTCAGCCCGGCGAAGAGCGACTACGTGATTGGATGGTAAGGAGGAAGGAGCCATGCGCCCGCGACCACAGATGCCCGAACCCACGGATGAGGAACTCAACACCTGCATCCTGACGCGCTACAGGCTGCTCGGGATCGACATATCGGTGCTGCCGGAGTCGGACGAGGACGCGCCGATGGACCAGGAGCGGCTGCTCGAGAACGGCCGCTCGATCCTCCGGCAGGATGTCGAGGCCGCGAACTTTCACATCGATCCCCAGTTCAATCTGCCCAACGCCTTTCCGGCGCCGCTGGTGGCGTGGACCGGGGAGGAGGGATCGTGAGCGGGGGTGGCGCCGGCCGCGCGGTGAGAGCCCGGGCCCGCGAGGCCCCCGCCCCCCAGGACGAGCGGGTCTCGCGCCGCTGGTTCCTGGAGCGGATGGCGTGGGTCTCCTCGGCGGCAGCGGCCGGCACGCTGTTCTCGCGCACGCCGGCGGCCGCGAGCCCGGGCGGCCCCGCGGTGACCACGGAAGCCTTCGGGGCGGATGTCCGGCTTCAGGAGGTCGACGACCTCACGCAGCTCACGATGTCGGAATCGATGACGCTCATCCGAACGGGCGCGCTCGATCCGCGGCAACTGGTGGAGGCGTACGTTGACCGGATCGAGGCCTTCGAAGGGACCTACCAGGCCTACGCCGACCGTCCGTCGCGCGAGACGCTCCTCGCGCAACTGGCCCGGACGCCCGCCGACGAGCGGCGCGCCCCGCTCCGCGGCATGTGCCTCGCGCCCAAGGACAACTGCTACACGGCGGATCTGCTGACCGAGGGCGGATCGCTTGTGTTCGAGGGCTTCCAACCGGACTACGACGCCACCTGCGTGGCCCTGATGCGCGCGGCCGGCGGCCTGGTCGTGGGCAAGGCGCAGATGGGCAACCTGGCGGGGGGCAGGGCGCGCGTTTACGGCACCACCACGCCGACCACGCGCAACGCCTGGACGCCGGACGACGTGCGCTACAGCCCGTCGGGATCATCCTCGGGCACGGGCACGGCGGTGGCGGCCCGGCTCGCGGTCGCCGGGCTGGGGACGCAGACCGGGGGCTCGGTCATCGGCCCCTCCACCGCGCAGGGGCTGACCGCGGTCAAGCCCACCTTCGGGCGGATCTCCCTGCACGGCATCATCCCGCTGAGCTATACGCGCGACCACGTCGGCGTGATGGCGCGCGACGCCATGGACGCGGCCATCCTGCTCCAGGTGTGCGCGCAGCCGGACCCGAACGATCCGCGGACGCTCGGCCTTCCGCGGCCGCCCAACTACGCGCTCGCGGCGACACCGTTCGGGGGCGACCGGCCGCGCGTGCGCTGGACCACCCGGGTGGGCGTGTGGCCCGAGTATCTGGAGGGCGACAACGAGCGCGTGAACGAGCTGAGGCGCGACTTCCTCACCGAACTCGAGCGCACGCCGGGCGTGCAGATCGTGCCGGATGTGACCCTCCCGGACGAATGGGAGGCCCTCACCTCACCGCCCCTGGGCGGCTCCCACGGCGACCCGACGGCGTTCTTCATCGAGCAACTGCGCGATGACGTGCGCAATTTCGCCGACCGCCTGCCGCGCTTCCTGAACGGCATGCTCCAGAGCGCCGACACCTACGTGAAGGTCCAGCAGGCGCGCAACCTCCTGCGCCACCGCATGGTCACGCAGCTCTTCAACCAGTGCGACGTCGTGCTCACGAGCGCGGGCGGTTCGTTCGACGGGGTCGGGCTGCCGCTCGCGTGCACGCCCATCGGCTTCGACACCGACGAGACCACCGGGGCGCAGGTGCCGCGCGGGGTTACGCTGGGGGCGCCGCCCTTCGGGGAGGAACGGCTGCTCGCGGTGATCGCCGCGTACCAGGCGGCGACGGAGTTTCATCGGGAGAGGGCGCCGGATCCGGCGGGGTAGTGAAGCTGGCGAGGCGGGTTTAATCCCTTCACCATCCAGGCCTGGAGATATGCGCTTGACAGCATATGATCTCTGGATCATACTGGATGATGAAATGGCAAGTCCGTTTTCATCCAGCCTTTGATCCGGAATTCGATGCGCTCTCCACCGCGGTCCAGGATGAGCTGCTCGCGCAGGCCAAGCTCCTTCAAGTGTTCGGGCCGACGCTGGGCCGGCCACGAGTGGACACTCTGAACGGATCCCGACACGCAAAGGTCATGAGCACTCTGGCGGAAAGACTGGACAACCTCCCCGTGGAACGCCGTGAGAAGGTTGAGAAACGGGCCAAGGCGTTGATTGCCGAAGAGATGTCCCTAAGGGACCTCCGAAAGGCACGTCATAAGACTCAGGTACGGGTAGCAATGGAGCTTGGTATCAACCAGGAGAACGTGTCGCGAATCGAACGGCGCAGTGACCTGCTCCTGTCCACGCTGAGTGGCTATGTCGAAGCCATGGGAGGAACTCTGCGCCTGGTGGCCGAGTTCCCCGATCGACCCCCCATCGCTTTGACCGGAATCGCAGCTCTGGACGGAGACGAAATACGGGCAAGGTGATAGCGGACTACTCTCGCCGAGTCCGTGCGCCCTACCCCTGTTCGCTCGAACCCGCCCTCGTCCTCCGCTGTCCCTGCACGACGTAGAGAAGGAAGCCGGCGGCGGCGAGTAATAACCCGACGCTGATGGGCGATGAGATGAAGATGAGGGGATCTCCGTCCGACAGAATCAGGGCGCGGCGGAAGTTGGACTCGAGCATCGGGCCCAGAATGAGCCCGAGGAGCACGGGGATCACCGGGTAGCCGAAGCGTCGCAGGATGTAGCCCAGGATGCCGATGCCCACGGCGACGTAGATGGCGAACGTCGTCCGCTCCGAGGTGAAGGCCGCGACAACGGCGAGCGGTGCGATCGCGGAGAAGAGGATGCTTCGCGGCACACGCGTAATGCACGCGTACAGTGGAAGCAGCGTCAGGCCGAACACCAGGATCAGCAGGTAGCTGGCGAAGAATGCGGCGAAGAGCGGGGCGACCAGGTCCGCGTTCTCGGTGAAGAGCTGGGGACCGGGGGTGATGCCGTGAATGACCAGGCCGCCGAGGATGACCGCGGTCACCGAGTCTCCGGGGATTCCGAGCGCCAGCAGCGGGATGAGCGCACCTCCGGTCACGGCGTTGTTGGCGACTTCGGGCGCGACGATGCCCTCGGGGGCACCCTTGCCGAAGCGTTCCGGCTCGGGCGAGCTGCGGCGGGCCTCGCTGTAGGCCAGGAAGGCAGCCATGGCACCGCCGGCGCCCGGGAGCGCCCCGACCGATGTGCCGATCACCGAGTTCTTGACGAAGGGCCTCCACCCCACGCGCCGCACCTCGCGCCACCAGCCCAGCGCTCCTTCCCGCCCGTGCGAGGGGTGCTCGTGCGCCCGGGACGGGGGCCGGCCGGCCTGACGGAACAACTCGGTGAAGGCGAAGATGCCGATCACGACCGGAATCAGCGGCAGCCCCACCAGCAGGTTCACCGAGCCCAGGGTGTAGCGCGGGACCGGTACCAGCGGGTCGATGCCGACCGTGGAGAGCATCAGCCCGATGACGGTGGCTGCCATGCCCTTGGCGAGCGACTCGCGCGAGACCGTCGCGACCGCGACCAGCGCCAGCACCACCAGGGCGAACATCTCGGGCGACTGGAAGCGAAGCGCGATGCGCGCCAGCTGCGGGCTGAAGAGCACCAGCACCACGCCCCCGGCCAGGCCTCCCACGACGGAACTGAAGGTAGCGATGCCGATAGCGGTGCCGGTCCGGCCCTGGAGCGCCATCGCGTTTCCGTCGAGCATGGTCATCGCGTTCGCGGGCGCCCCGGGAATTCGGAGCGCGATCGCCGCGATCGAGCCGCCGTAGAGGCCTCCGGTGAAGATCCCGACCATCATCACGATCGCGTTGGCCGCCGAAAGCTGATAGGTGAGCGGCAGCAGCAGCGCGATTGCCAGGGTGGCGGTGAGGCCCGGGATGGCGCCGATGGCGATGCCGAGCAGCGATCCGGCCGCGAGGGACAGCAGGAGGATCGGGTCGAGGAGGACTTCGAGGCTCATCCGAGCAGGCCTGCTGGCAGGCGCGCCCCGAGGATCACGCGGAAGAGGAAGAAGGTGAGGAGCGTCACGCAGGGGACGATTGCGAGGATCGTTCGTCGCCGGGCGCCGAAGCGCTCCGCGACCGCGCCGGTGTAGAGCAGGGTCGCGAGGACGTAGCCCAGGATCTGGAACAGGGCGGCGTAGAGGACGGTGAGGCCGATGACGGTCCAGGCGCGGGCGGGGCCGGCGCGGCGGGTGGCGTCGACCGGCCGGCTCGCTTCGGCTGCGCGCTCACGCCGCAGCTTGCGCCATCCGGAGAGGGCGATGCCGGCCGAGAGGAGCGCGAGGGCGGCTGCCAGGCCGGTTGGGACGAGGGCGACGTCCGCATCTCCCGCGGAGGCGAGCCCGCTGGCCCGGAAGCCGTAGGCGAGGGCGACGACGAAGAGGCTGCCGCCGGAAATGAGATCGGTTCGGGGAGAGGGGGCTGCGGAATCCGAAACGCGCTTTGCCCTGTCGGACTCGACCCCTTTCTGTTTCACGCGATCAGCGCCCTCACGCGATCCATTTCGAGACCGGGGCGTTTGCTTCCTCCAGCGGCTGGGTGACGACATCGAGGAGGAACGGGCCGGGGGCGGTAAGCGCCTGTTGAACGGCTTCTCCCAGCTCGGCGGGATCCTCCACGCGCCGGGCGCGCAGGCCGTAGGCGCGGGCGATGGCGGCGTGGTCGGAGTCCTTGAAGTCGACGGAGAAGTAACTGCTGCCGCGGCTTTTCTGGCCCGCCTTGATCCAGCCGTAGCCGGCGTTGTTGCAGACGATGAGGGTGACCGGGAGGTCGAGCCGCACCAGGGTCTCGAGTTCGCCGGCGGAGATGCCGAAGCTGCCGTCGCCCATGACGCCGATGACGCGGCCGGCGTCGGGTCGGGCGTAGTGCGCGCCGACCACGGCGGGAAGCGCGTACCCAAGGGCCCCGAAGGCGCGCGGGCTGACGAACCAGCGGCCGGCCCGGGGGAGGCGCCACCAGGCGGAGAAGTACGGGCAGGGGGTGCCCGGATCGGCGAGGATGACGGCGCGCTCCGGGAGGCGCGGCAGCAGTTCGGCGAGGAGGCGCTCGGGGCGGATGGGTCGCTCGTCCGAGGCGAACAGCCCGGCGACGCGGTCGCGGTGGGCGCGCCGGGCGGTGGCGATTTCGGCGGGGTCGAGGCGGGGGGCGGCGCCAGCCCGGTCGTGCACCTCGGCGGTGAGGGCGGCCAGGCCCTCGCGCGCGTCGGCCACCATGCCTGCGGCGAGGGGGTAGCTGCGCCCCAGGACGCCCGCGTCGACATTCAGCTGAACGAAGCGCGCGTCGCCCGGGCGGGGAAGGGTCCACTTCTCGGTGGTCACGGAGCCGGTGGCACACCCCACGTAGAAGACCACGTCGGCCTTGCGCACCAGGTCGTGGCGCCAGGGCAGGCCGCCGTTGCTGCCGATCACCCCGAGGGAGAAGGGGTCGGTCTCGGCGATGCTCCCCTTGCCGGAGACGGAGGTGGCCACGAAGGCGCCCAGCGCGCGGGCGAGCGCGCGCACTTCGTTCCAGGCCCCCGAGCGCAGCACGCCGGCGCCGGCCACGATCAGGGGACGGCGGCTGCGGGCGAGCGCGCGGGCGACGGCGCGCACCTGGTCGGGGGCGGGGGCGACCCGCTCGGCGGGATAGCGGCCGTAGCAGGCGTCGCCGTGAACGGCCGAAGCGGGGACCGAACCGCCCTGGGTGTCGAAGGGGAGGGCGATCTGGCAGGCGCCGAGGCTGCCGGTCGAGGCCTCCCGGAAGGCTGCGCGCGTCATGCCGGGGAGGTCCAAGGGGGTGGTGGGGGAGAATGCCCGCCGGGTCACGGGTGCGAACAGCGCGGCCTGGTCGAGGTCGGTCAGGGTGCCTACGCCCCGCTCGGTGGTGGCGATGTCGGAGGTGAGGCACACCATCGGCACCGACGACTCGTTCGCCTCCGCGACTCCGGGGAGGATGTAGGTCGCGCCCCCGCCGCTTGGGCCCTCGCACACCCCAACTCTGCCGCTCAGGCGCGCGTAGGCGTCGGCCATGAAGGCAGCGCTGCGCTCGTCGCGGGTGAGGACGTGGCGGATGGTGGGCGACGCGGCCAGCGCCTCGTACCACGGCAACGACGTATCGCCGCACAGGCCGAATATGGTGTCGACGCCAAGGTGCTCGAGGACGCCGACCAGGGCCTGGCCGCCGTTCACAGTTTCCCCCGACGCCGGCGTGGGATCGTTTGCCCTGCTCACGCATCCTCCAGCGCGGCCAGAAGCCCCTCGACGCGCGGCGCGAGGTCATCGAGATATCCGCGCACGGCGTCCCGTCCGCGCCACGTCGCGCCCACGGCCCCGGCCCGGGCCCACTCCTGGAACTCGGGCGACTCGGCGGCGGCTCGGCAGGCGCGTTCCAGGGTCGCGAGGCGATCATCGGGCGTGCCGCCCGGTGCCATCAACATCCGGAAGCTTCCGTACTCCAGATCGTAGCCCAGCTCAGCGAACGTCGGAACGTCCGGCACCAGGGGACTGCGCTCCGGCGCCATCAGCGCGAGCACCCTCAGCTCCCCGCTGCGCACGTAGGACATCGCTCCCGGAAGACTGGAGACGATGGCATCCACCTCATCTCCGAGAATCGCGCCGATCTGCGGTCCGGAACCTCCCTCGTAGGGGATGTGCCTCAGTTCGACGCCCATCGCCTGCTCCATGGCTGCGGCGTGCTGATGCCAGACCCCCTTCTGCCCGACGTTGCCCACGGCGATGGTGGCCGGGTTGGCCCGCGCGTCCGTCTCGAAGTCCGCAAGATCCGCCCATCGATCCGCGGGAACAATCAGGGCGCTGGGATGCTCGGTCACCATGCACACCGGCTCGAGCGCCCTCCAGTCCACCGGCGCCAGGCCGAGCAGTTGGACGCTGAGCGCATCGTAGGTCATGGTCCCGAGCGTGTACCCGTCCGCGGGGGCGTTTTGCACGATGGTGAGGCCGACCGAACTCAGTCCTCCCGGGACATTTTCGGTAACCACTCCGACCCCGATCTCCTCCTCGAACCACCTCATGAAGCCGCGCATCGCGGTGTCAGTCCCGCCGCCGGCTCGCCACGGGATCACATGGCGGATCTCGCGGCTCGCGTCGGGATACACCGCCGATTCGTCGGCCGACGGCAGGCGCGCGACCAGCACGGCCAGCGCCAGCAGGGCAAGCACGATGAGGGGGATGCGGAGGGGCAGGGGGGGGGTCTCCTCGCGTCTGAGCGCGTCACTTGTCTGGCTGCGGCGAAGATACCATCTGGCGCCCCCGGAAGCGAAACGGTCCCGCTGGGCGACCTGAGCTGTGCCCGGTCATGGCTCTCCCGTTGGGGTCAGAGGGGTGTTCAATGCGTTGCAAGACCACAAATACACGATAACGCCACAATATACAGCTATTTTTCACACATCATCCACAGAACAATCCGCTATATTCAGGATGAGGTGGTATGGTCCATCGCGCGCGCCTCCAGGCTGAGATCCATGTCGTATCAGGCATCTGACACGCCCCGTCACGCATCCAGGCCACCAGACCCGCTCAGGCACATGCTAACTCTCGTCCTCATGGGATTGCTGGCCGGCTGCGGCGGGGACGACGCGGACACCGTGGCTCCGGATGCGAACGAAGTTGCATGCCCTTCCGGCTGGGGAACGGCTTCGTTCTTCAGGACGGCAACGCCCGCACAGGTCGCGGCGTGCGTGGAGGCGGGAGAGAGCGTCATAAGAGGGTCCCCCGACACGGGGGAGACACCACTTCATCTCGCGGGATCATATTCGGATGACCCGGCGGTCATCCGGGCACTGATCGACGCGGGAGCCCGACCAGACACTCGCAACAACGATGATGACACGGCGTTGTGTGTCGCGGTGGAGCGCAACGAGAACCCCTCGGTGACTCAGGCCTTGCTGGATGGAGGGTCCCAGCCGAACGAGAGTTGTCGCTGGGGTTTCGCGCCACTGCACATGGCAGCACGGTTCAATGCGAACGCCGACGTCCTGGATGCATTGATCCGCGCTGGGGCCGACGTCAATCTGGTACCCCCGCCCACCTACGATGAGAGCGGGAACTGGATCGGCCAGCACGGCACGCCTATCCAGATTGCCGCCCATTATCAGGATAACCCCGCGGTAGTGGACGTGCTCGTGCGGGCCGGGGCCGATCTCAGGGACTCGCTTAGGCGGGCAGCGGGCTCCAATGATGGTCCAGGGGTCGTGGAGATCATGTCGATCCTTATCGCGGCCGGCGCGGACCTCTCCGGTGCCCTGCATAGTGCGATCTTCAACGCCGTCACGGAGGTTACGGACTTCCTGATCTCGGCCGGCGCCGACGTCAACGAGGGAATCTCCGTGGAGTTCATACGAGGAGAGCCGATTGAAGGGGCGACCCCTCTGCATTTCGCCGCGGCCGCGATGGTAGGCATCAATCTGAGGGCCGTAGAAGCGCTGCTCGAGGCCGGCGCCGATCCGAACATCCAGGACTCTACGGGCCGGACTCCGCTGGAATGGGCGGAATCGGCAGGGAAAACGAGCCTGGCGGAGTTGCTGCGGCGGTACGCGGGACAGACCAGCGGATGAGACAACTGCCGTCCCTGATTGGCTTGCTGGCACTCTGGATCCTGGCCGGGAAGCCACCCGGGACTTACCCCCCTCCACCTGGCGGCAACCTCGAACTCCAACCCCGACGTAGCCGAGGTGCTGATCCGCGCCGGCACCAACGTCAATGCCGAGGGTGGCGTGAGCGGGACCGGTACTCCGCTGTTTGTGGCCGCATGCTGCAACATCCTCCATGGCCGGAATCGGCCCGCGTGCGTACTCTAGCAGGACGTTTCACACCCGCCGTTCCGCCTTTGCCGCGAGAGGTCGTCATGTCCGGCACCCGACTCTTTTCCGCACGCTTACTGGCCGTCTGCTTCGCGCTGGCTGCTCCGTTGCTCCTGCTGCCCGGCGACGCGTCGGCCCAGGACGCCGACACCCCCGTCAATGCCTCCGACCACCCGCTGCTGCGCGCGTTCTCGTGGCGCAACATCGGGCCGTTCGGGCAGGGCGGGCGGGTCGACGACCTGGCCGTGCATCCCACCGACACGCGCATCTACTACGTGGGCTTCGCGACCGCCGGTCTGTGGAAAACGACCAACAACGGCACCACCTTCGAGCCCGTCTTCGACAGCTACGGCACGCACTCGGTCGGGGCGCTCGCAATCGCGCCCTCGAACCCGGACATCCTCTGGGTCGGGACCGGCGAGGCCAACAACCGGCAGAGCTCCTCGTTCGGGGACGGCGTCTACAAGTCCGAGGACGGCGGCAAAACCTTCACGCACGTGGGGCTGCGCGAGACGCAGACAATCGCGCGCGTAGTCGCGCATCCCGACGACGCGGACGTGGCCTGGGTCGCGGCCAACGGGCACCTGTTCGGCCCCAACCCGGAGCGCGGCGTCTTCAAGACCACGGACGGGGGCAGGTCGTGGAGCCATGTCCTCAGCGTCGACGAGAACACCGGCGCCACCGACCTGGTCATCGATCCCTCGAACCCCAACACGCTCTTCGCGGCCACGTATCAGCGGCGCCGGACCTCGTGCTGTTTCGTGGGCGGAGGACCCGGAAGCGGCATCTGGCGTTCCGACGACGGGGGCGAGAGCTGGAGCCGACTGAGCGGCAGCGGCCTGCCGCGCGGCACCATGGGGCGCGTCGCGCTGGCGATGACCCCGGCCGATCCCGACATCCTCTACGCCCAGATCGAGGTCGCGGCGGACAAGGAAGAGCCGCTCACGGAGGAGGAGCGGGCCGAGTGGGAGCGCCTGGACGACGACGACGCGCTGCCTCCCGATCCCCAGTACAACGGCATCTGGCGCTCCAGCGACAAGGGCATGAGCTGGGAGTTCCGCTCGAACGAGAACGGGCGCCCGATGTACTTCAGCCAGATCCGGGTCGACCCGGCGGACCCCGACATCGTCTACATCGTCGATCTGCGCATCTACAAGTCGCGTGACGGCGCGCGCACGTTCGAGACGCTGGACGGCTACGGGCACGTGGACCAGCACGCGCTCTGGATCAACCCCGGAGACAGCGATCACCTGATCGCGGGCAACGACGGTTCGGTGGACGTCAGCTACGACCAGGGCGAGACCTGGGAGTCGCTCCGGCGCTGGTCCGTGGGCCAGCCCTATCACGCGTCCGTCGACATGCGGCGCCCGTACTACGTATGCACCGGGCTCCAGGACAACGGCAGCTGGTGCGGCCCGAGCGCGGTCCGGACCGGCGAGATCCTCTCGGAGGACTGGTACCGGGTCGGGGGCGGGGACGGCTTCTACACCGCCGTCGATCCCACCGACCACACCGTCGTCTATTCCGAGTCCCAGAACGGCAACATCCGGCGCCTGAGCCTCGCGACCGGCGAGCAGGTCAGCATCCGGCCGCGCGCGCCGAGCGAGAACAATCCGTCGTCGAACATCGTGCCCATGCCCGCGCAGGGCACCGAGATCCGCTGGAACTGGAACACGCCCTTCATCCTTTCACCCCACAATCCCGAGGTCGTGCACGCAGGCGGGAACCGCTTCTTCACGTCGATGGACCGGGGCGAGACCTGGACGATGAGCCGGGATCTGTCGAGGAACACCGACCGCGACATGATCGAGCTCATGGGCCAGGCCAACGCCCTGCCCCGCTGCAACCAGATGGACCGCGGCCAGGAGTGCATCCTCTCGCGCAACGACGGCGTGAGCGCCTGGGGCGCGGCCGTCTCGCTCACCGAGTCCCCGCTGGTGCCGGGGCTCCTGTGGATGGGCACCGATGACGGCAACCTCCAGGTGAGCCGGGACGGCGGCGCCAGCTGGCGGGAGGTTGGAGAGAACATTCCCGGTGGGACGAAGGGCTACTACATCTCGCGGATCGAGGCCTCGCACTTCGACGCGGGCACGGCCTACGCCTCCGTGGACGGCCACAAGAGCGGCGATCTTGCGCCCTACGTGTATGTCACCCGCGACTATGGCGCCAGCTGGGAGAATATCACGTCGAACCTGCCGGCATATGGCAACGTGAATACCGTGCGCCAGGATCCGCGCAACCGGAACCTGCTCTATGCGGGCACCGAGTTCGAGTTCTTCGTCTCGCTCGACGAAGGCGGGAGCTGGCACCGGTTCATGACCGGGCTCCCGGTGGTGCGCATCGACGACGTGCTGGTGCACCCCCGCGACAACGACCTGGTGGTGGCGACGCACGGCCGCAGCGTCCTGGTCATGGACGACATCACGCCGCTGCAGCAGCTCACGCCTGAGGTGATGGAGGCCGACGCGCACCTGTTTGTGCCCCGGGAGGCAGTGGCCTGGAAGCAGAACCGGATGCGTTCGCGTTCAGTGACGGGCGACAAGGTGCTGATTGGGGACAACGCGTTGCCGGGGACGGCGATTCATTACTGGCTGGGGGATGAGATGGACGCGGACGATGTGAGTTTGACGGTTACAGAGGTGGCGACCGGGGAGGTGTTCCGGGACCTGGAGACGACCGGGCACGAGGGGATCAACCGGGTGCAGTGGGATCTGCGGGGGAATATGCCGGAGGAGGCCACCGGCGGCGGGTTCGGTGGGCCGCAGGCGCCGGTGGCGGAGCCGGGGTTGTATCGGGTGACGCTGGAGGTGCATGGGGAGGAGTTTTCGGAGCTGGTGACCGTGGTGGAGGATGTGTGGATGGGTGGGTGAGGGGCCCACTTCAGCCAGCAGGGGATGTCTCCCGAAGTCCTGATGTTCTGGGTGAGGAGAACGGCTGTCCTGCCGTCGCAGGTTCAACCAGAGGTGCGGGATCGTCCCGAAGTACCGGGCCAACCGGAGTGCCGTGTCCGCGCTTACGCCCCGCTGGCCCGTTCAGGATCGGTCCAACGGAAGCAGATTCGCCACTGCACGTTGATTCGAATACTGTGCTGACCGGCACGGCGGCCTCGCAGCGCTCCAGCCGGTTGCTCCGCTCACCTGATTGCTCTGTCAATCCACAGTTTCCAGCCTTCGTCAGTGACTCGATAGGCGGGATAAGTGGTCGGCCTCTCTCTTATGTCGTCGTAGCCGTCTTCCTCTGTTAGCTCAACCAGGCCCTTCGTCTGTAGACCCGCAATGCTCGTGTTTCCTTCCTCCAATGACATATCAAGCTGGCGTATGTTGGACTCGAATGGGTATCGTGCGACGGTGCCTCCGATCCCCCCACTCTCTCTGATTAGCTCACGCATCACGCTTTCTTCCGACGGACTGAGAGACACTTCCGTTGTGAGAGACATTTGAGGAGGCGATTCCGGTGTCGACCTGGTGGACACCAACCGAAGATCTTCCACCTGGCTGCTTGTTAGGACTGCACGATCAGCAATCCGGACGATTCCGTCGTACGTCGCGATTCCCGCAAGGAATGCGGCGAGCAGCATTCCCATTAGCTTCATCATAGGACTATCCAATGGTAGCCTTCCTGAGTCACGGGGGGTCGGTAGCTGTTCTTTCCCTTCTTGCATGTTCTTTCCTCCGACGGAGCGGGAATGGTAACCTAGTGCTGCCGCCCTTCCACGATTACGAGCTGCGGGCCCGCCTCGACCTCAAGGCATTCGGCGTCGTCAGTGGTCCAGCTGATCGCCTCGTCCTCCCGGTCGTAGACCACGCGAAGCTGCCCCGCTTCCGATTTCGGCGAACCCACGATGAACGTCCCGGCAGGGACCACCACTGCCGGGCAGGATGGGCAGTCGCGGAAGACCTGTCCGGGAACGAGGTTCGCATCGGTACTCGTGCTCGAATCGGCCTGGGCGTCGAGCAGATTCGACGGAAGGGCGATGGTGACCACGCAAACCGCGATGATGGAAGGGATCAACCCCGCGTTGCTTCCCACCTTCGTCATGAATCCACACGGCGAAATCCCTCGAACCCGCAGCCGAATCGACCGGCGACGCATCAGCACGTCGATAAGATTCATTCAATATACGCTTTGGCTCGGACCAGCGCCAACGGCCTGAGATCGCGCGACGTTGTTTGCGAACCGGGCAGAAGCCAAGTGTCCTTCCCTCAAGACATCGGCGTGGGTACGGGGTCAGATCCGGAGGTGTCCAGGAGCCCCGCGCCTTCCACTTGCACGCAGCCTGCGGTGGTGTATTATCCTTGCTAATCGTGAATGACCATTGGCGATTAGCGGGTATGATCGAGAGGCGACACAAGAAACTGATTCGACGGGATCTCGGGGAGGTGCCCGCGGTCGTCCTGCTCGGGCCCCGCCAGGTCGGCAAGACCACGCTGGCGCGGGCGATCGCGAGGAAGGATCCCGAGACTCTGTACGTGGACCTTGAGGACCCGACCGAGGCGTCCCGGTTCTCCGAGGCGCGCGAATACCTGGATCTGCACCGCGACCGGCTGGTCATCCTCGATGAGGTGCAGCGCCTGCCCGGACTCTTCCGTCTGCTGCGCGGACAGAATCGACGCGCGGCGGCGCGCCGGGAGACGAGCTGGACACTTCCTCCTCCTGGCGTCCGCATCGCGTGCCTTGCTGCGCCAATCCGCCGAGTCCCTGGCAGGACGCGTCGCCTATCGCGAGCTCCCAGTGCTCGACGCGCTGGAGACGGGAGCGGACCTGAACAAGCTCTGGCTGCGGGGTGGCTTCCCCGACAGCTTTACGGCAGGATCCGACGGGGCGAGCATGAGGTGGCTCGGGAACTTCATCCGCACCTGGCTGGAGCGGGACCTGCCCCAGTCCGGATTGAGGGCTCCCGCCGAGACGCTCAGGCGCTTCTGGACCATGTTGTGCCACCGACAAGGCTCGCTCTTCAACGCCGCGGAGCTCGCGCGCAGCCTGGGCATCTCCGTTCCATCGGTAAACCGGTATGCCGACACGCTGGTCGATCTCATGCTGGTGCGCCGCGTCCAGCCCTATTTCGTCAACGTAGGCAAACGCCTGATCAAGACGCCAAACTCTTCGTCCGCGACAGCGGCATCGTGCACTCGCTGCTGAATCTCGGGTCGCTGCACGATCTTCTGGGGCATCCGGCGGCGGGCGCGACGTGGGAGGGGTTCGCGGTGGAGAACCTCATCGGGGCCGCGCCCAGCGGCACGGACGCCTACTTCTACCGGACCCGGAGCGGAGCCGAAATCGACCTGCTTCTGCTCCTTCCGGGCGAAGAGCCGTGGGCTGTGGAGATCAAGAAGACGGGGTCGCCCCGAGTGCCGAAGGGGTTTCGCATCGCGACAGCCGATGTCATGGCGACCCGGAGCTTCATCGTCTATCCCGGGACGGAGACCTATCCCCTGGGTCATGGAGTCGTCGCAACTCCCCTGCCCGAGTTGATGAAGCAACTGCTCGCGCACCGCTGACGAGCGCGACCCGTCGCGCTCCAGGATCCGGCTACGGAATACAGCCCGTGTCCGATCGTGAATCGGGATCCGGTTCCTGACGGCTCATTACTCAGCTACACAGGCTTGCATCAATTTCAATTGAGCCTGTCGCGCCATTTCGTTCCAGAACGGCGACCACCTCCGGGGGAGCGTGCCAAAGCCACGCGACGGATAACGGCGTCCAGCCCGGTCCCCCTATTGGGTTGACGGGGGCGCCAGCGTCAATCAGAGCCTGAAACACTGCCGGATGCTCGTTGACCGAAGCCGCGACGTGAAGCACGGTTGCACGCGCGCAATTGGACCGTTCCCAACTGTTGAAAGCACACCAGTCGTGCGCAGACGCACCGTTCCGTATCAGCACGTTGATTACCTCGGGGTCGCTGGTAAACTGCGCGGCCATGCAGATCGGGGACTGCAGATCTTCGTTCCGTCCGGTGACATCGCTTCCGGTCCGGATGCAGTTCGCGACATCTTCGGCACTCGCCCTAGTGAAGAAGCCTTGCGTGTTCCAGTTGGTGCAGGGATCGGCAGCCGGCTCCGGCTCGGTGGCACCCCCGCAGGCTGCGACAAACGCCAGGATCGCGAGTAGTCGTCTCATAGGGTCGGGCAGCTACGTTCTTTCCGGTCCGCCATGCGTCCGTGTCCTTTGGGTGCCTTTCCCGTCCCGCCCAGGCAATTGATGGGGCGCTCGCTAGACCAGCAAATTGAAGGATTGATAATCCGATTAGCAATACGTCAATAACGTGCGTCCAATACGTCAATGTCAGACATTCGGCTTGCAATATCAGCACGCATGATCGAGAGGCGGCACTATGAAGTGCAGCGCCTGCCCGGCCCTCACCCCTCCCCCGGCTCCGCCATGCGGTAGCCCACGCCCCGCTCGGTGAAGATGTAGAGGGGCTTGGCAGGGTCGTCGCCGAGCTTCCTGCGGAGCTTCTTCACAAAGGTGCGCACCGGCTCCGAATTGCCCCCGCGGCCGCGGTTCCAGATGCGGCGCAGCAGGGTGTCCGTGGTCACGACCCGGCCCGCGTTGAGCGAGAGCATGCGCAGGAGTTCGTATTCGGTGGCAGTGAGTTCGAGTCGGCGGCCGGCCAGGCTCACCTCGCGCCGGTCGTAGCGGATGCGGAGTTCGCCCGACACGAAGGGGTCGGCCTCCGCCCGCTCGCGCAGCGTTGTCCGCACCCTCGCGACGAGCTCCGTCGGCGAGAAGGGCTTGACGATGTAGTCGGCCGCGCCGGCCTCGAGCGCCCTGGCGATGGTCTCGGCCCTGTTGTAGCCGGAGATGAAGATGACCGGCAGGTCGGAGAGCTCGGGGATCTGCTCCATCAGCTCGATGCCGTCGGCGCCCGGAAGCATCAGGTCGAGCAGGACCAGCGCGGGCTGCTCGGTCCGGACCAGGCGCGACAACTCCGCCGGATCACCCGTCACGATGGGCGCGTATCCCGCACGTGAGAGTGCATCGCGAACGAAGCGCAGCGTCTGAGGGTCGTCGTCGACAACGAGGATGCGGGTGCTCCCGATGCGTGCCGGAGACTCGTCCGTAGATCCTCCGCCAGACGCGGCGGCCACGACCTCGGCCACCGGAACCGTGAAGGTGAAGCGCGCGCCCTGGCCCAGCCCCGGGCTCTCCGCGCGGATGCGTCCTCCGTGCGCCTCCACCAACCCCTTGCAGATGGCCAGACCCAGGCCGTGGCGCACGGCCTCGTCCCTCCCGTCGCCGCGTGTGTGCTTGCGGAACAGGAATGGCAGCTGCTCCGGCGCCACGCCCCGGCCCTGGTCGGCCACCGAGATGACGACGTGCCCGCCGTCGCGCACCGCCTCTGCGCGGATGGGAGACGATTCCGGTGAGTGGCGGGCCGCGTTGGTGAACAGGTTGTTCAGGACCTGGGCGATGCGTCGGCGGTCGGCCATCACCGGGGGCAGGTCGGGCGGGAGGTCGATGAGGATGGTGTGCCGGCCGCCGCCGCTGAGGAACGTATTCCTCGCCCGGTCCACCAGGGCAGCGACCCCCGATGGCTCGGGCGAGACCGACAGCGTGCCCGACTCGATGCGCCCCGCATCCAGAAGATCGCCGACGAGGCCTCGCATGTGGTCGGCCTGCCCGACGATGATGCGGACGAACTCGCGCTGCTCGGCCGGGTCCAACTCGTCCAACGTTTCGAGCAGGGTCATGGCCGCACCCTTGATCGAGGTAAGCGGAGCCCGCAGCTCGTGGCTGACCAGGCTGAGGAACTCGGTCCGCGACCGCTCCAGTTCCTCCAGCGAGGCCAGATCCTGCACGGTGGCGACTACCGACTCGATTTCACCGTCCCTTCCGCGGATCGGGGTAGCGTTGACCAATGCCTTGACGCGCCGGCCGCCGGGTACCGAGAACTCGATCTCCTCGGCGCGTATCCGCGTGGCAGTGCCGAGCGCCTCGGCCAGCGGGAATGCGTCCAGAGCCATCTCACGCCCGTCGCTGAAACGGCACGTCATCATCTTGAGCAGACGCGCCGGCGAAGCGCCGAGACGCTCGGCCAGCTCCCTCGCCTCCCGGTTGAACACCGTGAGCTCGGCGGTCCGCGCGTCGAAAACCGCCACCCCCACCGGCGAGGTGTCGATCAGGGCCTCGAGACCAGACCGGGCCAGGTGCTCGTCCCGATAGGCGCGGGCATTCCCGATCGCCGCCGCGGCCTGCGACGCGAACAGCACCAGGATCTCTTCGTCCTCATCGGTGAATGCCTGGCCGCCTTCCTTGTCGCCGAGATAGAAGTTGCCGATGTGGATGCCCCGGTGACGAATGGGCACCCCCAGGAACGTGCGCGGCAGAATCGGGTCGTCGGCGGGAAAGCCGTGCCTCGCAAGATACGATGGCCAGTCGGTGAGCCGCACCGGCCCCGAGATCTGAAGCATGTACCGCCAGATGCTCCGTACCTTGGGCAGGTTCAGGATGTGCTGGTGCTCCTCGGGCGTTGGGCCGGAAGTGAGGAAGTCCTGCAGCTCCCCGGCATCGTCCACGGTCACAATTGCCGAACCTGCCGCGCCGGTCAGAGCGCGCGCGCTGTCGACGACCTCGCGCAGGACCGTACTGAGGTCGAGGCTCTCGCTGATGCGTAGGCTCGCCGCGCTCAGGCGAGACATCCGGTCCCGACGCGTAGCGTCCTCTCGGTTGAGTGCTTCGCCAGCGCTCAACGGGCCCTCCTCGAGGCGTCTGGCCCGAAACCGTTTCTCGCCGTCCCCCGGGTCGCCCCGGGGATACACCCGATTCGTGGCACCTGATGCCGCTCGATGCGCGCGCCAAGCCTGTTATCCGTCGGAATACACGGTATCGCCACAATATAGTCCGCATTAGCCACAGCAAAACCACACATTAAATCGTTATATTGTAAATTGGCTCGTTCCATAGTGAGTCTGGAGCAGCTTTGTCTTTCCAGCCTGCAAGGCGCCCAATGATCCCGCTGTATCACGAGTCGCTTGTCCTTCGGGAAGCCGTCGAGAAGCTGCTCGCGGATGCCCCGCTCGAACCCACGGCCCGTCGTCATGAGTTCGAAGCGCTCCTCGCCCGCGCACTTGCCGGGATCATTTGCCTTCGCAGGTGCAGCGAAGCCGACGTGAACTGGCTTCGCGCGGTGTCTTCGCCGGGACTCCTCGCGCCGTCGTGCATCGTGATCACGCCGCTGTCGATAAGCCGGGTTCGGCGACTTCGCAGGGTTCGATCCAGCCGGCTTCTTGTGGTGTGGGCCGAAGAAGTGGACGACCGCCTGGTCGAAGTGCTGGCGGAGATCGAACCCTGGCATGACGATCCGCTCCGGCTCCTGGGACGACGGATGCTCGCCGCGGGTTCGCCCCACGGGTCGGTTATCGCGGCCATCGAGCGTATCTGCAATGTCTCCGGCGATCAATCGTCCTCTCCGCCAGAGACTTCCGTCATCAAGCTGGCCTCCAGCTTCGGCCTTTCGGCCGACTCGTTCCGCCGGTACTGGCGCAAAGGGACGCCCCTCACCTGCGGTCCCAAACAACTGTTGAACTGGGCGGTGCTCCTGTGGGCGGTCCGACAGCGACCCCGGGTCAGGTGGGACACCATCGCCAAACAAGCGGGAATTGGCAGACGTACGCTGGAGCGTTACGGCCAGCAGTTGGCCGGCTGCACACTCGCCGAGGCGGGTCGGGACCCGCGCCTCCTCAAGCGCCGGTTCCGCGAATGGGCCGCAAGCGTCTCGGCGCACCTGACGGAACCCGCACCGACGCCCGGCGGGCAGGCGCAACGCCGCGATCAGGCTCACTTATAGTCGCATCCTCAGGTCCATGTGCACAGACATCGCGATGACTCATGATTAAAGGTCAAGGTGGCGAGTGCGCCGGTCCGCTGGCAACGTCAGAAACCGACACGATTACGACAATATCGCGCAGCTCTTGACATATCGACTGATCGTGCCCTCTGATTCCGGGTGATTTCCGTAAAGCCCTATTATTTAGTAGGGTCATTTCACACTCAATTACCCAGGAAAGGCGCCCACCCCCATGCCCATCTCCCCCGTCATCGTCATCCCCGGGATCACCGCTTCGGACCTCCACGACGAGTACGAGCTGCCGCCCGAGGCCGTCTGGACCACCATGCTCAAGCGCCGCTACGACCGGGTCACGCTGCACCCGGAGGACCAGCGCTACGAGCTGCGCGAGCCGGCCCGGGTCATGCCGCGCGGCCCCTTCCCGCTCATCTACGAGGACCTGGTCGAGGAACTGCGCGACGGGCTCTCGGAGGACCAGCCGGGGCCCGTGCCCGTGTTCCCCTTCGGCTACGACTGGCGCATGCCGCTGCAATGGACCGAGGAGCGGCTCGCCGCGTTCGTGCGCGAGGTCATCGACCGGACGCTGCTCATGAAGCACTACCGGGACGACGAGGCGTTTCGCGCCAACCCGGCCGTGTCCCTGATCGGCCATTCGATGGGCGGGCTGATCATCGCGGGGTACGTCGAGAGTCTTGTCGCCGCGCGCATCGGGAGCCCCGCGGGCGGCAGCCGCCTCGTCGACAAGGTCGTGACGCTGGGGACTCCGTTCCGGGGCTCGTACGAGGCCATCGTCAAGGTCGCCACCGGGACCAGCGAACTCGGAGACGACTCGGGGAAGGCCCGGGAGCGGCGCATGGCCCGCATGACGCCCGCCCTCTATCACCTGCTGCCCGAGTCGGCGGGGCCGGTCGCGTCCCAGGGCGGCGTGGCGGTGAACTTCTTCGGACCGGAAGCGTGGCAACCGAACGTGGTTCAGACCATCGAACATCAGGTCAGGGACTGGGACGTAACGGGGGCGGAGCTCTTCCGGAAGATGCTCGACGAGGCACGGGCGCACCGCGAGCGCATTTCGAGGCTGGAGCTGCCCGATGCCGGCGATGGCTGGCTCGCCATCGCGGGCGTCGACTCCAGGACCCGCGTGGGGCTCAGGGTGGCGCGCGACGAGAACGGCTTTCCGCGCTTCGACCTTCGGGGCGCGGAACGACGCAACGAGTGGGACTCCGACATCGGGGGGGACCGCCGCGACACCGGCGACGGCACGGTCCCGCTCAAGGGCGCGATCCCGCCGTTCCTGGACGCGGCGCGCGTGGTGTGCGTCACGCCCGGCGACTTCGGCTACTGGGAGATCCGCGACCGGGCGCTGTCCGCCGCCGCGGGCTTCCACGGGCTGCTGCCGAAGATGAACATGCTGCACCGGCTCATCCTCCGCTTCCTGCTGCGCCGGGGCGATCGCTACGGAAACACCTGGGGACGGCGGCTGCCCGGGGTTCCGGAGTGGAACCCGCCGCTCGAGCTGACGGAGAAGAGCTGAGCAGGAACAGCGTTTTGTCGCATGGGTGTCGCGATTTGACAGGGTTCCGGGCGGGGGATACCGTCACGTAGCGATGCGTTCGCGACCCGCACCCGAACCCCGGCGCTCATGATCGCGTTGTATTATGACACACGTGACTTGCGCGACCGGATCGAAGGGTTGCTCGGCGACGCGGATCTGTACTCCACGCGGGACCGCGACGAGTTCCAGTCGTTCATCGCCGCGACCGACATCGGCATCGCCGGTCTGCAACGCTGTTCGAGCTCCGACGTGGCCTGGCTCCGGGAGGTTTTCGCCCAGGGTCTCGCACGGCCTTCCTGCATCGTGGTTACGCCGTTGTCGCTGGCTCGCCTCCAGCGCCTCCGGACAACCGACTCGCACCGGTTTCAGGTCGTGTGGGAGGAGGAAGCGCACGACCACCTCAGGCCGACTCTGGGCCGGGTCAATGTGATGCATCGGGATCCGCTCCGGCTTCTGGGGCGACGCATGCTCTGGTCCGCCTCGCTCCACTGGTCAATGGTGAAGGCGGTTGAGCGCATCTGCAGGCTCTCGGACGAGTGGCGATCAAGCCCGCCGGCGAAATCGGTCCGGGATCTCGCGCAGGATATCGAAGTGCCCGCGGAGACCTTCCGCCGGTACTGGAAGGAGAACATGCCGCTTCGGTGCGGTCCCAAGCAGCTCCTCAGCTGGGCCCTGCTCATGTGGGCGCTTGGCGAGCGGCCGAAGACTCGCTGGGACGCCATCGCCAACCGGGCGGGTGTGCGCCGGCGCACGCTCGAGCGGCACAGTGTGCGCCTGGTGGGGTGTACGCTCTCCGTCGCTACCCGCGAGCCGACCCTGGTTCGGCGCCGCTTCCGGGCCTGGGTCTCGCAGGTGTCGGACGTGAAGCCCCCCGCCGTGCCCCCGCTGCTGGCGGCCGGACAGCAAACGCGTCCAGCGCGGGTCCAGCGTCAATGGGACGATGTCGTCGGCTCCCCCGGCTTCTTCGTCGCAGGCAGGCGGTGGACGGCGCTGCCGGGTTCGCCGGGACGCCCGGACATGCGGGCGGAGTTCGTTGCCCAGGCGATGATGGCCGGGCAGTAGCTGTTGGAACGCTCCAGAGAGGTGATGTCGATGAAGATCGGACGCACGGGTCTGACCCTGTTGGTGGCCTTCGCCCTGGCCCTGCTGCCCGCCTGCGCGGCGGAGAGTCCGGGCGGTGGGATGGCGTCGGAATCGTCGGGCCCCGTGGTCAAGGGGGGCGATGACCGAACGGGCGAATACGACGCCGTTCCAGGATGGTGGAAGCCGGCGCCGGACCATGTGGAACCGTGGGGTTGGGGCCAGGTCTCCGGGGTGGCGGTCGACAACCCGGACCGCGTCATCGTCGGAATCTGGGGAGATCGGGATGCCCAGGGGAACGAGCGCGAAGGCAGCACCAACTACGTGGTCGCCGTGGACCGGGACGGCAACATCACCGAGAACTGGTCCCAGTGGGATTCGATCTTCAACAAGCCGCACCAGGTCTACATCAGCCCCTACGACCCCGACCGTCACGTGTGGATCGTGGAGCGCGGCGGCGGCAAGAACGTCAACATGCAGCTCCTCAAGTTCTCCAACGACGGGAGCGAGCTGGTGATGCGGCTGGTCGATCGGGATCACCCGACGACCCGCGCGGAGGCGCGCGCCAACCCGCACCCGGACCCGTACGAGTACGGCGACCCTTCGGTGATGGCCTTCCTCCCCAACGGCGACTTCCTGCTGGGCGACGGCTACTGGCACTCGCGCATCATCAAGTACAGCGCCGAGGGAGAGTACCTGATGGAGTGGGGCGAACTCGGGAGCGGGCCGGGGCAGTTCGACCTGATTCACGGGCTCGCGGTGGACCGCAACCGCCGCGTCTACGTGGGTGACCGCACCAACAACCGCATCCAGATCTTCACCGAGGACGGCGAGTACCTCGACGAGTGGCCCGACATCACCGATCCGGTGGGGGTGTTCGCGGACGAGAACGACGCCATCTGGGTCATCTCGGCGGCGCTCAACCGCATCCTCAAGTACAACACGGACGGCGAGCTCCAGTACTACGTCGGCGCCTACGGGGGCACCCGGGGCGGCTTCCCCGGCGGCCTGTCGCGCCCGCACCAGATGGACGTCGATCAGGAGGGCAGCCTCTACATCGCGAGCTGGGACGGGGGCTGGATGGACAAGTACATCCCCAGGCCGGACGCGGACCCGGCCAAGCTGATTGGGAGGCCGCTGGTTCTGGACGACCAGGAGTAGCGGGCCGCCAAGGATCCCGGGCCACCAGGGAGTACCGCGCCACCTGGGAGTAGTTTGGACCGCGGCAAACTCTCCCTGACGCATCTCCGACCGATGCCCGGCCCGCGTCCGCGGGTCCGGTGATAACCGTGGGTTTGTTCGCGCTGAATGGGATGCGTATCATGTCCTCCCCGGATTGAAACCATCTGTCGGAGTGCATGCCATGACCCGCCCAACATCCATTGCAGTGCCCACTCTCGTTGCCGTGCTGGCCCTCGGGACCATCCTCGCGCCCGCGCAACAGCTCGGCGCGCAGACTGCGGGCACGGTCGCCCCTGCGGGCTCGATCGCCGACGTTCCGGGGCCCATCCTCAACGAGTTCGGAGAGGAGGTCGTCGCCACCTTCTCGATCGTCGCGCGCGATCCGGCCACCGATGAACTCGGGGTGGCGGTGCAGTCGCGGGCGTTTCGCGCGGGCGCGATCGTATCGTATGCCAAGGCGGGCATCGGGGCGATCGCGACCCAGGCGGCGGCCAACCAGACCTACGGGCCGCGCGGGCTTGAGTTGCTGGAGCTGGGGCTCTTGCCGGACGAGGTGGTGGAGCACCTGACTGGTGCGGACCCGGGCCGCGACCGCCGCCAGCTCGCCGTGATCGACGCCGAAGGGCGGGTGCGGGCCTACACCGGATCGGGCACCAGCGCCTGGGCGGGCCACATCGAGGGCGAGAACTTCTCGGCCCAGGGCAACATCCTGGCCGGAGAGGCGGTGGTGCAGGCGATGGCGGAGGCGTTCCAGTCGTCGAGCGGGCCGCTCGCGCTCCGCCTCATGGACGCCCTCGATGCCGGCGAGGCCGCCGGGGGCGACGCGCGCGGCAAGCAGGCCGGAGGAGTGCTGGTGGTGAGGCCCATCGGCGACTCGGGCCGGACCACCGACCGCTGGGTGGACGTGCGCGTGGACGACCACGCCGAGCCATTCAAGGAGCTGCGCCGCCTCGTCAACATGTCGGTCTCGCGCATCCACTCGCGGGACGCGCGCGACCTTGCCGCCCAGGGCCGGTTCGACGAAGCCATCGCGGCGCAGAAGGAAGCGATTGCGATCGAGCCTGGGGAGGATCAACTCATCTACGGGCTGGCGCGCCTGTACGCCCGGGCGGGCGATGCCGCGGGCGCGGTCGCCACGCTCGAGGAAGCCATCGCCATCGACGCCCGCTGGCGCGGGCTGGCCGCATCGCAGGCCGATTTCGACAACATCCGCGACAACGCGGAGTTCCGGAGACTCATAGGATGAGACTCGGGAGGACCTTGACCCCGACATTCCAGAGGACCATGACCATGAGCGTTCGCGCATCCTTCGCTTTCATCGTGCTCGCCATGCTTCCTGCGTGCGCCGGCGACGTATCGCTCGACCTGAACCTCGAGGGGCTCCTGCGGGAGCGGAGCTACGTCAACCCGCGCTCGGCAGCCGATCCGGACGTCCCTCCCTTCAGC
Source organism: Gemmatimonadota bacterium (assembly GCA_022823365.1). Taxonomy (GTDB): domain Bacteria; phylum Gemmatimonadota; class Gemmatimonadetes; order Longimicrobiales; family Gaopeijiaceae; genus BD2-11. Next base: position 6,275 of record JAJDXG010000027.1, on the reverse strand, counting down.
GCCGGGGTGATGGTGGGCAACACCTTCCACGTGTCGGGGACGCTGGGGCTCGGACCAAACCAGACCGTGCCTGAGACGGCCCAGGAAGAGGCCCGCAACGTCCTCACCAACGTGCAGAACACGCTCGAGGCCGCGGGGCTGACCATGGACGACCTGGTGTCGGTGCAGGTCTACGCCTCGGATGTCGCGGACTACGACGCCTTCAACGAGGTCTACCGCACCTTCTTCACCCAGGAGTACCCGGCGCGGGCGTTCCTGGGCTCGGGCCCGCTGCTCTTCGGGGCGCGCTTCGAGGTGCTGGGGTTCGCGGTCGCGCGGTAGCCCGAACAGTCCCGGTCCGCCGACCGGGTGTCCGCCGCACGATGGCCGGCGGCGCCAGTCCGGCACTGGAGCAGGCGAGCAACCTCAGAACGTACTCACCAGCTCCCGCATGCGGCGCTTGGTGGCCTCGTCCGGGAAGCGCCCGAGCGCCGAGTGCATGTTCTCCACCAGGTGTACCGGGTTCGAGGTCTCGGTGAGCGCGCAGGTCACGGCCGGGTGCGACAGCACGTACTTGAGTGAGAACTGGGCCCAGCTCTCGCAGTCGAACTCGGCCGCCCATGCCGGGAGTGTGTGAGGCGCGACCCGCCCGAAGTAGCTCCCGTTCATGAAGGGCCTGTTGGTGAGCACGGCCAACCCCAGATCCTGCGCCAGCGGCAGGATCCTCTCCTCCGCGAGCGGCTCCATGACGGAGTAGTTCACGTGCACGAAGTCGAACGGCTCGCTGCGCATGAAGGCCTCGAGCCGCTCGAAGTTGCGGTAGGCCGAGACCGTCACTCCGATGTAGCGCGCCTCTCCGCTGTCCTTCCAGGCGCGCACGTTGGGCCAGTGGACATCGAGGTCGCGCAAGCTCTCGACCTGAAGCAGGTCCAGCGTCGGGCGTCCAAAGAGCTGCTGGGACTGCCGCATCTGGGCGATGCCCGCCTCCTCGCCCTCGGTGTTGATCTTCGCGGCGAGGAAGAGGCTGTCCTGAAACCGGGGCCGGGTGAGAACCTGGCCGAACTCGCGGTCGATCTCCACGGTCCGGGGCGAGGTGTCGACCACCCGGCCGCCCTGATCGAGCAGCGTTCCGAGCACCGCCTGCAGCGGCTCCGTGCCCTCGGTGGGAATCTCGAGCACGGGCTTCGAAGAGCCGAAACCGACGATGGGAAGGCGCTCGCCGGTGCCGGGGATCTCGCGGGTGGGGAAGGCCTGTTGCGGCGGGAGGGCACGCGCGGCGGACGAGGACCTGTCGGGCGCGCGGAGTGTCTCCGGGCCCGCGGCGCCCTCCCCGGCGGACATCCCTCTCACTTCGAGCAGACCACTCGGGAGCGAGAGCGCTGCGCCCAGCCCGGCGAGGCGTGTCAGGAAGTCGCGGCGGTTGGTGTCGTCGGATTTCATCTCGCCTCCTCTCTGGGGTCCACCAGGCTCGGTGCTGAGGGCACGCCCTGAAACAATGCGGTCAAACTTCACGGGCCGCCACCGACCGATCGATCTCCTCGTCCCGGTCATCCACTCTTCTGCGGGTCAGGTCTCCAGCAACTCGTCGACGGCTTCCCGCGCGGCCGCCTCGATCTCCCAGGGGATGGCCGGGTCGTGATAGAGCGCAGCCCCGTTGGACAAGACAGCCCGTTCGCCCGTCGGCGGGGCGCCGGGATGTACCGATGGGACGGGAGGCAAGGCTGGCCTCGAGCACCGCTCCGCTGAATTCGCCCGGGATCGCTGCTTCGGCGCATCGGCCAGCATCTTCCCGCGGGGCGTGAAGAAGAGCACCGTCCCGTCGGCTGCCACCGATACCTTCATCCGCCCCTCGTGAACGGCGCGATGGTGGCGCCGGCAGAGCGGAACCGCAGTAACGCAAATCACGGCAAGAAATCACGTAAGTTCAACTAGGACTGCGCGATCTGCGTTTCTTGCCGTTGTACTGGACCCTGCTGGATCGTGCCGGCAAAGCGGGAAAACCGGACTAGGATGGCGGGACTCCCACCTGCGCGTCCTCCTCGGCTCCAGAGGTCCCAGACACGAGCCCCGCCCACGCCCCCACGCTGGAGAGCAAGTCAAGGTAAGAAGTAACGTAAGCTCAATCAGGGCTGCACGATCTGCTATTCTTGCCGTTTGGCCGATATCTGATTCCGCCCCACTCACACGACGGAAGAATCGTCTCAAATGCCGGGAAGCACGGGGAAGCTGCGGGAGTTGCCAACGGCCCTGCCGATTACGACTATCCCGTTAGGTGCTGTGCAACCTGCATCGAAGGGTGCCAAGTGGCGGCGACGAAGAGAACAGGGCAAGTGTCCAAGCGGGCGGTGGTGGCTGCCGTCGCGGTGGTCGCGTTCTTGTGCGTGGCGTGCGTACAGGACGATCCGCCACCGACGCCGCCCAGCCTTTCGGACTTGTTCGCCGCCGCCGAGCGCGGCGACGCCGAGGCCCAGTACAGGCTCGGGGACATGTACCGTTACGGCGTCTCGGTCCCGGAGGACTACGCCGAGGCCGTGCGTTGGTATCTCACTGCGGCGGAGCAGGGCCATGCCGCCGCGCAATACCAAGTCGGACTATCAAGCGGGAGCCTCGTCTGGGACTTCGAGACGTCCGACGAGAGACAAGCCTTCGCCCAGCGTTGGTACCGCCGTGCCGCCGAACAGGGCCACGCGGATGCCCAGTACGGACTCGGATTCGCGAAGGACTTGGCCGACGACTGGCCCGAAGCCCAGCGTTGGTACCGCCGTGCCGCCGAGCAGGGCCACGCCCAGGCCCAGTTCCAGCTCGGTGACGCGTACATGCTCGGAAACGAGTACATGGACGGTGGCTTTCACGCCGAAGCGTTCCGGTGGTACAGCCGCGCCGCCGCACAGGGCGACGCCACAGCCCGGTACAGACTCGCGTTCCTGTACCGGCGCGGCGACGGTGTCCCCCGGGACGCCTTGAAGGCTTGGCGATTGTACCACTCCCTCGCGGAAGCGTCGGAGGAGCACAGCGCCGTGGCACTGTTTCAGCAGGGACTCATGAACTACCACGGCGAGCACAACGTGTCGATGGGCAAGACCGCAGCCGCGGCGCGCTTCCATCGCGCGGCCGAAGCGGGCCACGCCGAAGCTGCGTACCGCCTCGGGCTCATGCTTTACAACGGGGAGGTGCACTACCACACGTACGGCGACGACGGACACACGTACCGCCGCCGCGGAGAGGTGGAGTACGACACTGGAGATGACCCCGAGAACAAGGCCCAGGCCCGCCGGTGGTTCCGGCGCGCAGCCGCATCTGCTGGAAAAGCGTGGATCATGTACCATGCCTCTCAACGTTCTCAGGAGCTGTTTCCGACATATCCACGCATAAGCGTCGAAGCCCAGTACCGCCTCGGGCTCATGATCTACCGAGGCGAGGGAGGCTCCCAGTCGCCTGCCCTCGCCGCGAGTTGGTACTGCGCTGCCGCCGATAACGGGCACTCCGAAGCCCAGGCCAGCCTTGGCGCCCTGTACTCCAGCGGCCTCGGCGTTCCCGAGGACCTCGTGCGCGCCTACTTTTGGATCAGTGTCTCTGGCGTCGAAAAAGCCCAAGACGCCATGGATTCCTTGGCCCGGCGGATGACCCTCCAACAGCTGGCGCAGGCCCAAGAGGGGTCGTGGTCGTCGTTGGCAGATTGCGAGGCCTTCGGGGAAGCCCGGCCACCGAGGGTAGGAAGACCCGGCCGCTTTACGCCCGTCTGGACTGGACGGTAGGGGACGCTGATCGTGGCGGCGGTGACGCGCTTGGCGTCCGCTCCCAGGGCAACTTTTTAGCAAGGGCCCCCCGGCCCAGTTGGGTCCGTCCGGGCGTGGCCCATGAGATCGGCGGTGACGGCGAGATCGTTGTCAGTCGCGGGCAACGCGGTAGCGAACGAGCGCGGGAGCGTGTGCGGGCTCTTGGCCCCCCGCGTGCTCTCGGGCACTTCCTCCACGGACCGCTAGACGTCTTGGCCCAAGCATGAGTTGGGCCCAGACTTGCGTCGCACCACGCCGCCATGCCGAAGGGTGGACGCCGGGCAGTTCGCTGCCGGGCTCCTCACGGCGGCGCTCCCGCCGATGCGGGCGCCGAACGCTGGGCCTCGTCTCGGCGCCGGACCAAGTCTCCCTTCGCTTGGCTCCATTCCGAGTCCCTCCCCAGCGTACGCGCGCGGTGCCGCTCGATTCGTTGGACGAATAATCATCCATGGCGAACGAACGGCTCGGACCTCCCTTGGTTCCCCGCGCTGGCCGACGCCCCGGGACTCTGGAACGGTCATTCACGCGAGCGTAGCAAGAGCAGCCAGGCCAGAAGCACGACCAGTGTCCACAACGCCATGAGTGTGACCACAAACCCCAAGACGATCACGGCAACCCACATCCCAGACCGGATGCCCTCGGCCAAGCCCGCGTCGGACATGCTGACCCCCGCTGCCAAACTCAGGGCTAGGAATAGCCCAACGACCTTGGCCGTCCCCCACAGGTCATCGCCGAAAGACCTTACCACTGGTTCTTCAGCATCCGGCAACCGGCCCCACGTTCGGAAGTACGCTCTCCGGTTCTTTCGCCGCTTCAGGGTGTCTCCAAGTCTCTCAAGGACGACGATCACGATCACAATCACGACCAACAGCCCAAGCCCCTCTAGAGCACTCCCGAACACTCGACCTCCTAGGGCAACCGCGATCGGCGGCGGCGTGACCATTCGAACCTCCATACCAACCTAACCTGTCGTTGGATGTACTCGACGGGTCGAGGCAAGAAGCGAGAAGATCACGCCAGCGGCGTCGCTCCTGCTCCGCTCGGCGATGGTCGCAGCCCGGACCATCAACGGTCCGGCAGCAACGCAAAGCTCCCAAAGGGCTTCCCGGGGGCGGAGGTTGCGCGAGCGTGACGATGCGGCGGCTGCAGCCGTGCTTGCCTTGTCCTTTGGGGTCCGGCAACCTGCACGCCGGAAGCCTCGCTGGAGCTACCGGGGCCGCATGAGCCGTCACACCGAGGAGAGGCTAATGTCCCAAATGTCAGAACCGGGAGGAACGATGGCGACGTGTCGGGTATGTGGCAGCGACTACGACCGGACGGAATGCCCTCAGGCCCACGAAGCAAGATGCTGCGGGACGGAGTGCCATCTGGCGATCCTCATTCGTTGGACGCCAGCACAGTACGATTTTCACTGCGGCTCGGGCCATCCGATGCGTCTTGCCCGTGTCGAGGATGGCGTCGTGGTCTGCGACTGCGGCAACTCCGAGCCCATCGCAGACATGCATCCGTCGGCCGTCATCTCCGGCGATTCGATTGACGACATCTCGCTAAACTCCAAGAGATTTTACCTTATCTGGCGGGCGACTGGGGACCTCATTCGGTGAAGGCTACAACCCCGCGGTGGTCGACGCGCTAGCGTTAGAGCGAAAGTCAAACGGATGCTGGCGACAAGGGTCATCGCTCGAACCCTTCCCCGCCACGCTCGGGGCCGCGGGGCTTGGGCGGTCGCGGGGGAATGCGGGTTATGTTGCGGTCGCGCTCTTCCCGCGCCGCCGGCTCGATGTCGCTCGGCGGTTCCCGCCGCCCCGCGTCCTGCAGCCCCTTTCGGTAGGTCTCCCTCACCTTCCGCTCGATCTCCCGGGCGCTGTCGCCGTGCGCCTTGCCCAGCGCTGCCCGCTCTCCGTTGTGGTACCGGTCGAGATCCTCGCGCCAGCCCTCGACCAGGTCCTCCCGGCCCCGCACCGCCCCGACCAGTTCCCGCAGCGAGCGCTCGGTCCGCCAGATCCGGAGCCGACCGAGCAAGGTGCGGCTCTCCCGGTCGAGCCTCTGCCGCATGTCCTCCTGCCGCCTGTGCAGTTCGGCCCACTCCTTCCGCGCCCGGGTTTCGAGCCGCCAGAACCCCAGCCAGCGCCGGTCCTCGACCTGCTCCCAGAGCCGTGCCTCGGCACGCCGCCAAGCCGTCATGTCGACCCGCTCCTCGTCGCCCGGCTTCCTCGCCCGCCGCGCCCGCCCGGGCTGCATGCCCTCGCGGCGGAAGCGCGCCCAGTGAAGCGGTCGGTCCCACGGGTTGTGAACCACCTCTTGGCCCAGCCGCCGCCGCTCGTTGTTCTTGACCCGCTCCTCGCACCGGATCCGGCCCTGTTCCCGCTCGTAGCCCTCGGCCCAGCGCGACAGCCGGAGCTTGCTGTTGCCCAGCGTCGCCGCCTTCCCGGTCTCCGGATCGACACGGTTGGCGATGACGTGGACATGCGGGTGCCGGGTGTCCTCGTGCGCGACGATCAGCGCCTCGTGGCCCTCCAG
>JAJDXG010000003.1 GCA_022823365.1 Gemmatimonadota bacterium | reverse complement strand
GTCGCGGGCTCGTACTCGTCGGGCAGCTTCGACTTCACCGACAAGACCGGCGCCAGTCCGGTGCGGGGCACCTACGGCACCACCATGGCCAGCGTGCATCCCTACATGGCCTGGTTCTCCGGCGCGGGCGCCGCCTCGGTTTGGGGCTCGGCCGGGCTCGGCCGGGGCGACATCGAGGTCGACGACGCGCGCGAGGGACTGCGCACCAGCCCCGCGAGCCTGCTGACGGGGGCGGGGGGCGCGAGCTACCAGCTGCTCACGCGCGACGCGGGCGGCGTGCGCCTCAAGGCCGAGGGCTGGTACGGCCAAGTCAAGGTCGGCGGCACCCAGCAGATCGACTCGGTCACGCTGAACATGCAGCGCGGCAAGCTCGCCCTGGAGCTGACGCAGGGCTTCAGCACCGGCACCGGGAACGAGATGGCGTTCGTGCTCGAGGGCGGGATGCGCTACGACGACGGCGACGGCATCAACGGCACCAGCGCGGAAGTCGGCGGCGGGCTGCGCTACGCGAACCCGGGTTTGGGGCTGACCGCGGAGGGCCGCGGCCGCTTCGTGATCTCGGCGCGCGCCGGCTACGAGGAATGGGGCGTCGGCGGCGCGCTGATGTTCGACCCGGCGACCCGCGGCGAGGGGCTCTCGATCCGGGTCGCGCCATCGTACGGCGACCACCTGAGCGGGGTGAACCAGCTCTGGGAGCGCGGGGTGACCGGCGCGGTGGGCGGCCACGGCCCGGGCATGGGCCCCAACGTGGACGGCGAGGTTGCGTACGGCATCGCCGGCTTCCACGGCACGCCCTACAGCGGCTTCTACCTGGGCCAGGCTGGCACGCGCGCCTTCTCGAGCGGCGTGCGCTACGAACTCGGCGCGGGCGTCGGGGTGCGCCTCGAGGGCACGCGGCGCGAGAGCGGGCTCGGCGCGGCCCGGCACGCGGTCGGGATCCGCGGACGGATCAGCTTCCGCTAGGGGAGGGACGACCATCGTGGCAACCGAGCGGCCGGGCGCGTCCGGCGCGCGCGCGGCTCCGCCGAACGGGAGCGTGCGCTACGTCGGCTGGCAGTGCCGCCTGTACCCGAACCGGCCGCAGGCGCGCCTGCTCGCCCTGTGCAGGGAGGGGCTACGCGAGCTGTCCAACGAGCTGCTCGGCGCCTCGAACCTGAAGTACTCCAGGACGGGGCGGCACATGACGGGCAGGGAGTTCCGCGCGGCCGCCCAGGACTGGTGCCGCCGCAGGGCGAACCGCGACCCGTTCCCGTCCACCGCCATCTACCAGGTCGCGGCCGACATGCACGCCGCGTTCCGCAACTGGCACGCCAGGCCCCGGGCGCGCCAGGGGCTGCCGAGATTCAAGCCCGAGGGACGCGCGCCCGGGATCTACGTGGCCAGCGCCGGCACCCGCTTCGACGGCGCCACCGTCCGCCTCCCGAAGTTCGGCTGGATGCGCTGGCGCGGCGGGAGCCTGCCCGCCCGCCGGCTCGAGGGCCCCAAGACCCGCACGACGCTCGGCATGGTGTACGGCCGCGTCTGGCGCGACGCCGGCGAGCGCTGGATGCTCTCGTGCGTGTTCGAGTGCGGCCCGGCCGACGCCCCCGCGCCGACGGCCGGGGTCGCGGTGGTGCGCGGGGACGGCCCCCGCGTCGCCGTCGAGCTCGACGGCAGGCCCGTCGAGGTCCCGGCGCCGGACGAGCGGTCCGACGCCGACAGGCGGCGCATGCGGCGCCTCCAGCGCCGCCTGAGCCGGTGCGCGGAAGGCTCGAAGCGGCGCGCGCGCCTGCTCGAACGGTTCCGCAACGTCGCCAGGAACGTCAGGAACCGCGAGCGCGACCGCCACCACAAGCTCACCACCCGGGTCGTCCTCGCCGCCGGCACGATCGTCGTCGAGGGCGTCCGGGGCGAGATGCTGCGCCAGCTCGAGTACAAGGCACGGTGGCGCGGCCGCGAACTTCAGGTACGGCGAGGCCCGCCGGAACCGGAGGCGCGCAAGCGCCCCGAACGCGCGCGGAGACCGGCACCTCCGGTCCGGTCCGCGAAACGCGAATCGTCGAACGAAGGCCGGAGAGTTTGAGTTCGCCGAAGGCCGGAACCGACTCAATAACACGCGCGGGCCCGACCGGCCGGGTCCGCGCGGCCACCACCACGACGAGGAGGCGCCCACCGCCGGCCGGGTGGCGCGATTACCGGACGTTTACGGATCCGCCGTGCCGATCCTTATCGTTCGATCTTCCCGTCCCTTCCATTCGCCCACCCACCCTTGCCCCGGCTGCGCCGCCGCCCCACGTCACCTGCCAGGGACGTGGTGTCAGAACGAATCCCCGTCACGCCGCCGCCCCTCGACCACCTCCACTACGAATGCGCCCCACCTCCGCAAGGCGCCGCGCTTCTCGTGCAAGAGGTAATGATCACGGTCCCCCGTGTACCTCGCGAATCCGAGGGTCGCTTCCTTGTGGCCGAGTACCGCGTCGGCGACATGGCCCGGGATCGCGAGACCACCGTCATCTTCGGCACGGACAGCGTGTGTGCGGAAAGTCGTGCGGAAATCGTGGGCGGTCCAGCGAGGGATCCGTGTCCTCCGACGAACCCGGGACAGCGCGCCGGCCATGTTCGTCAAATGCGGTCTCTTCGCCCTCGCCCGCGACGGAAACACCCAAACATCCGAGCGGGCCGTCTCCCTCAACTCGGTGATGACTTCAAAGGCTTCGGCCGAGAGTGGAACAACGTGGGTCCGGTTTCCCTTGAAGTGCTCGGCGGGAATCGTCCACAGGTCGCCTTTGATTACATCCCATCGCAACGCACACACGGAGCCGATCCGCTGACCCGTCAGGAGCGCGAGACGGAAGACTCCGCGTGTGGCCCGGGTTTCTTCTCCGGTCGCTTCCCAGACCGCCGTGATTTCATCTCGGCTGAGGTAACGATCCCTCCCCAGCTCAGCAGCCGGAGGCTCCACCAAGTGCGCGGGATTCGCCTCCAGGCTCGGAAACCCCCTTCGCAGTCCATCGTTGAAGATCAACCGGACGAGGCTGAGCGTCCGATTCGCGACGATTGGCGCCCCTCGCTTCGCAATGTCCTCGACCAGGCGGACCACCTCCCGCCGAGTGATCCCCGCAGCCTCGCGATGGCCCCATTTGGGCATCAGTTCCTTGTAGAGGAGCCGCGCCCGCTCCCGCTGCGTCGTCTCTCGAGTTCGCATCGATCGAGCCTCCAGCACTTCCTCCGCGAGCCGCTTGAAACTGCGACGGCCGTCCCTACGGTCCGCCCGCTCCTTCGCCGGATCTTCTCCCGCGTCCGCCTGTTTGCACCTCCCGTGTGGGTATGGGTCGACGGTATGAAGGATGTCTGCGCCCTCCACCGGCGTCCCTCTTCGATGACGGACCCCGATCATCGGCTGGGACCATGATCGCGCTTTGGCCCACGCGGGCGCGTCAAATCCAGCGGCCGCGCGACCTCGCGGCGAGCGTCCCGACATGGTCGATCCAGCTTGTCACTTGCTCGTCGAGCCGCTCGACTCGCTGCACCTGGGTAGTCGCGGATCAGTTCACCCGGATCCGTCTCGTGTTCAAGCCTGGCCCGCAGTTTGGATGCCTCGATGTACCCTCCATGGCCCGGTTGCTGCGCCCTCGCTCGATCCGGGTCGTCCGGGCGGCTCCAGTCGTGCTCTTGGCTGAAGGTGTCGCTCAGCGGATCGAAGCTAGCCGCGCCACGCGATGTTGAGGCTCCGGCCCGTCCGGAGACCGCGCAGCACGGCGAGGATGTTGGCGCGGACGCCGCCGTCCCGCTCGCGGTGCACGACCGCCGTCCAAGGGAGCCGGGCAGGCCGGTGTGCGATTGGCTGAGGCTACCGCTTGGAGCCTCAAGGACCTTAGGCTCTCAAGTGATTCGGGCACGCGTTGCCCTCTGGATGGTCCGAAGTGCAACGGGAACAATGGAACCCACCTCTGCCATCCTGAGCCAGTCATGCCGTACCTGAGCCTCTAGTTGCCTCTCCTGCTCGTCATGTACACTCCTCCCATGTGCGTGTCCAGAAACAGTTGGCGCGGCTCGTCGTGGGGTGAGTCGCGTCGGACATACGCCTGCGCGGGCAAGCAGCGGCGGTCATGGTCCGCTCCGGCTAGCTAGGTCTCGCCATGAGCGGTCGGTCCGCCAGATCCGACATTGGCCCAGCATGGTGCGGCTCTCCCGCTCGATGGTCGCCCGCAATTCGGCCTGCTCCCGGGTTCGCACGCGCGCTTGGGCGTGGATCGCAACAGGGGGTAACGACATGGGGCACGGCCCCGTAATTTGTCGCCCCCCGTGAGGGATCGTGGGTCGCAACTTGGCACCAACGCGTCGCGGCGGGGTTGGCGTCGATCTGACGGAGTCACGTCGCCTTGCTCAGAACGCAGGCGTGGCCTTCATTGGTGACACTAGGGGCGATCCCGTTCGACGTTGCAGGTGACCTGCTCCGGGGAGTGTTACCGAGCATACCGCTGGATGCATCGGGCCGATCTCGAATGGATCCATCGCGAGCGACAGGAACCTAATAGGGCCGCAGGCGAGATCGACCCAACCGGCGCGCATCCTGCATTTGCGCATCTCGCGGGGCCTGCTGACCTTGGATGAGGTTGGCACCGCAACCCTTGGGGGAAACAACCTGATGAACGTCCGGGAGAGCATCGTGAGCGATGGCACGACCGAGCGAAACAGCGACCAAGCTCGCGATGCCGCTGCGCCCATCGAGGACCCCCAAGGTAGGGTTGTCGTCGAGCAGGTCTTCCGTGACGGCGTCTATCCCTACCGCGACAAGATGAAGCGGAAGGAATACGAGCGGCAGAAGGCCCGACTGCAGGTCGAGCTGCTGAAGGTCCAGCGTTGGGTGAGACGGTCCAAGAGGAAGATCGTCATCCTGTTCGAGGGACGCGACGCCGCCGGCAAGGGCGGCACCATCAAGCGGTTCATGGAGCATCTGAACCCTCGTGGGGCGCGCGTCGTCGCACTCGACAAGCCCGGCGACGTCGAGCGGGGCCAGTGGTACTTCCAGCGCTATGTCCGGCACCTGCCGACCGCCGGGGAAATGGTGCTCTTCGACCGTTCCTGGTACAACCGCGCCGGGGTGGAGCGCGTCATGGGATTCTGCACGGGACAGGAATACCTTGAGTTCCTGCGCCAGTGCCCGGAACTGGAGCGCATGCTGGTCAACAGCGGCATCCTGCTCTTCAAGTTCTACTTCTCGGTGTCGCAGGACGAACAGGCGCACCGCTTCGAGCGCCGCAATACCGACCCGCTCAAGCAGTGGAAATTATCTCCGGTCGACCTGGCGTCGCTGAACAAGTGGGACGAATACACGCAGGCCAAGGAAGCGATGTTCTTCTACACGGACACGGCGGATGCGCCCTGGACGGTGATCAAGTCGGACGACAAGAAGCGCGCGCGCATCGCGGCGATGCAGTTCTTCCTTTCCCGGCTGGCCTATCCGGACAAGGACCGCGAGGTCGTGACCGGCCCCGACCCCTTGATCGCGGGGTCGGCCACCGTGGTGGTGAGCCGTGACAAGCCGATGTCGGCCGACGCGGGCGAGCCGGGCGCCGTGACCGGCCGATAGCTCCCATCGCAAGCAAACTCGGGATCCCTCCTCCAAAGAAACGTGTTGGCCGCCGCGAACTTCGGCTCCGCGCTGGAGGAGACCCGACGCCTGCGCAGGTCGGCCGAGACGATGAACGACAGGCTTCGCTGCTGGAAGAACGTCAGGACTTCACCAAACGGCTCATCGGCCCCTCGCCTCCGGCGACGCCGGTTCCGACGAGGGCGGGAGGAGCTGATCGGCTTGGCTTCGCGCAGCCCGGGAAACCCGTTTCCGTTTGTGGTGCCCTCCATTTCTCTGCACGGTAGTCCAGCAACTCTTAGACGCGCTTGACGACGGTGGCCACATGTAGCTACGCTAGCTGTCATGCGATCAATCGGAATCAGGGCGCTGAACAGCAGGCTCAGCGAGTATGTGCGGCTGGCAGCCGGCGGCGAGACCGTGCTCGTCACGGATCGAGGCCGGGTCGTGGCCGAAATCGGTCCCCCGCAAGAGGCGAGGAGTCCCGTCCTGGCGGACGCGATGCTCGCCGACGCGGTGCGGAAGGGCTGGCTGACGCCCGCTCTCTCTCCCGGATCCGAGCCCCCCCGGGGCGGTCCTCCAGAGGCCGCGTTGTCCGTGTTGCTCGGTGAACTGGCGGGCGACCGAAGCGACCGGTGATCTACATCGACACGTCGGTTGCTCTGGCCCATCTGTTCGCGGAGGACCGGCGGCCCCCAGCTTTGTTCTGGACCGAAACCCTCGTGTCGAGCCGTCTGCTCGAGTACGAGGTCTGGCCCGCCTGCACGCCCGGAAGGGGACGCAGGCACGGGCCGAGGCCGCGCGGGAGGTGATCGCCCGCATCTCGCTGCTGGAGCTGGTTCCCCTGGTATTGGCCCGCGCGCTCGATCCGTTCCCGGTGTCCGTGCGCACGCTCGACGCGCTGCACCTCGCATCCTGCCGGTTCCTTCGGGACTGGGGCCAGCGCGTCGAACTCGCCAGCTACGATCGTCGGATGGCGGACGCCGCCCGCGCCCTCGGCATCGCAGTGCGGGACCTGCCCTGATGGCTGGTGAGGATCCAGCCCAGGGACCTCCAAAAGAAGAGCGCGACGAACAGGGAGATCAAGGACATGAGAGAGAGGCAGGACAGCCAGGGGCAACCTGAATGAACGGGATCGGATGGGAGGAGACGCTGCCGGTTGAGCTGTGGATGGACCGGGAGACTGGTCAGGTAACGGCGGTGGCGACGCTGCCCCGCGACCGATGGCTCAAGGCGCTGGAACTGGGTCTGGACAGAGAACCGGCGCCCTTGGCGGTGATCCTGGCCCGAGCGCTGCCTGGAGGAAGCCGAGGCCGAATCCGAATGTCCGCAGCCGCTGGCCGAGATCGCCGCCGCGACCGGAGCCTTCATCGACGTGGCGGTTGCCGCGCTGGAGGGGGAGACGGAGAGCGAGGGCTTCGAAGCGTGAGTGGAAAGCCTCAGCGCGGGGAGTGAAGGCCTCCTCGACCACAAGACCGCCAAAAAGTAGTTCGTAATCCGAGCAAGAAGTCACGTAAGTCCAGTCAGGACTGCACGATCTGCCGCACTTTGCGGCGAAGCGACCTCCGGGTTTGCGGAGTCGGAATCGCCTGGCGGCAGGCCGACAATCTGTTGTAGAACGGTAATCACCTGACTGCGGCGGAGACCGGGTAGCCACCGTCCCCCTTTCTTGGGCAGTCTGTCAGGCGATTGCTACATCAGAACACCCGGATCATGGACGCGCTCCTCGTTGAACTCACCCGTTGACCGGACTCGAACGTCCGCGTGACGCTCGACCTTGAAGGACACGCCGGGGGGCACGTCTATCCCGACGATGTTGTCGATGTCGTGAAGGCGAACGCCCGCGACGTCAAGCTGACGAGGGAGGCGTTCGGCTACGAGTGCTGAGCGGGGCGTGGCTAACCGAGCACCGGCATCGGAGACCTCACCGGAATGCACCATCAGACATCGGGCACACGATGCATGAAATGCCGTATCCGGTGGAGCCACATCGGCGGCGGATTTGTTCCTGCGCACCTTACGGTTGGGCCGTGCCGCCGTAGCAGCCCTGGCGAGCGGGATCCATCGGTCGAATTATCCTTCTGGGAAGGGTATCGGGCAACCGGGGCCGGTGTCAGCCGTACGACCGGTGCCATCCGTGGCGGCGTGACCGGGATTGACGGCTGCCGTTCACGGTTGGTATCGTTCGGTATACTTGCTCCTCGCTCCTCGCTCCTCGCCCGACACGCCGGAAGGCCTCGGGCGGGGGTGTCTCTGCCCGATGGCACGCGACATTCGTTCCTGACCGGCGAGGAGAAGGGGATCGACGTGCGGATCGCGCTTAGACGTGATGGCGCTCGCCCACCTGCCGCGACCACGACGTGGCCCTCGTCTTCAGCCAGGACCAGAACCTTTCCGAGGTCGCCGAGGAGATTCGCGTAATCGCGAAGCAGCGGCGGCGGTGGATCAAGATCGCGAGCGCCTTCCCCCACAGCCCCGCCACCCGAAACCGCAGGGGGATGAACAAGAACCGACTGGATCAGGATCGACCGGCGCTCTACGACCAGTGCTTGGACCGGCAGGACTACCGCGTGAAGCGTGAGAGATCCGTAAGTCGTTCCTCTTGGTGGATCATGGGCAGAGGGGGATGTCTGCACTCCGGCAGCGCATGTGGTCGCATCGTACCGAAGAATCGGTGGGAGATCCCCGCAAATTCCCGCCACTCGATGGCGATTTCCCCGCTATTGGGGGAAGACGAACACCTTCTCGGTCCAAACGGCAGGAGGAGGCCTGCCAACTCCACTTGAAAACCGAGTTTTTCACGAACCAAGTTGCTTAATCGTTCAACCGTATGTGATGCTCGATCACGTTAAGTCTATGATCGATGGTATCAACTTTTTGTTCGACTTGCTTGAGCTTACCATCTACTTTTTCCAATATACTCCTTAGCTCAAGGCTCATTTCCATTCGGAACTGGTCGAAGTTTCGGTCGATGCCCGCATGAATCTCGTCGATCTTCTTCGAAATCGGGGCCAGTGCTTCCTCGATTAGGGCTTCGAAGCCTTCTGTTATTCCGTTGGGTTTGGAGGTCATTTTTATTCTGATAGGTTAGTTCTTGGTTCGCCAACCACAAAATCACCCATTGTAGCCATCGCTGTGTCAGCTGTTCGGAAAACTTCATCTTTCAGCTCCCGAAGCTGCCTGGCCCTTTCATCCTCTGATCGTTTTGGGGCCATCATGTCCCCTAGTTCTCGTTCGAATCTCAACCCTTGATAAGGGTATCCCCTGACAGGTGCGATGTCAAGGTTGTCAGCGGGTGTTGAAAACCCGTTGCGGCGAGCTCTGAGTCGGGCTCCCGGTCGAATAAAACAGCCAAGAAATAGGAGCAAGAGCCAGCTAGCCATATAGTGCCCCCGATTTCTTTGGACAGTAGTTTAGCCATCCATCCAGGGTCCAAGAGAGAGGAGAGAGTGGATGTCTCGGAGTACGAAAGAGCAGGGCGGCCAGGCCCTCCCAAGCGGTGGAGCGCGCGGCGCAAGGCCGAGGTGGTGTTGCGGCTGCTGCGGGGGGAGCCCATCGGTGAGGTGAGCCGGGAGATTCGGGTCGCGGCGCCGGAGCTGGAGCGGTGGCGGCGGGAGTTCCTGGAAGGCGGCCAGCAGGGCCTCAGACCTTGCCGACGCCCTTGAGGGTGCCCGCGAAGAAGGTGTCCACGGCCACAAGTTCCCCGGTGGCATGAACTTCGATGTGGCACTCGCGGAACTCAGGGTCGAAGCGCTCGAGCGCCTGGATCTGCTCCTCGGTGAGCTTGATCTTACACTTGCGGACCGTCTCCTCCAGCCGCAGCCGCCGGTGGTGGCGGGTCTGGAGTTTGTTGCGGATCCGCACGCCCCGCACCCCGCCCGAACTGACCTGGAGCCCTCTGAGCATCAGCTCGTCGGCCATCCGCTGGGCGCCGTGGGTCGGGTGCTTGAGTGCATGGGCCAGGATCGCGTTCTCGATCGGTGGCGCGACCCGGTTCGGGTGCGGCCCCTTCGCGCCGGGCAACCGGTCGAGCAGCCCCTCGGCGCCGTGTACCTGGAAGTTGTGGCGGATCTCGTAGAAGTGCTGCCGGCTGTAGCCCACGATCCCGGCACGCCTTCGAGACGTTGCCGAGTTCCTGGGCCAGTTGTAGCAGGGACAGCTTCCGGCGCGCTATCTTCTCTGCTTGGACGGTGGTCATTCTGGTTCTCCTCCGTGGTTGTTGAGTTGACTTGGACCTCTTCTCAATCAACCTCGGTGAGGCCGGTCTGGCCACCGTCCCCTTCGGGGGACATCTGTCAGGTGATTACCGTTCTACAACACATGGACATTGATCCCGAGGCGTAGCAGAAAGCCCTGGCAATCCAGGGGTGGCGAACCAGCGGACCACCCTCCAGTTTCAACCTATCAGCCCGCCGAGGGGTTGGCGCCCCCCGGGCGGGATTCTCTTACACAGGCTTATCCACATGTCCACAACAAGGCTGGACCGCCACAGGCTGCTACGTGATGCCGTCGAGCGGTTGCAGGTGATCACGGAGGAAGCGGCCGAGCTGTTGAATGAGATCACCGTTCGCACCCGGTACGATGGCCTGTCGATCCGCGAGGGGATATGGATGTGCCTCGGGGACAACGGCGCGCCCATCAGCGTGGAGGACATCGCTTCAGAGCTCTGGTTGGGCGGCGCTCACACCCGCGGCGACAACTTTGAGAAGGTTCTCGCCAACGTCCGAACGACACTCCGCACCATGCGCCAAGAGGGCGAAGTCCGCCTCGTGCCTTTGCAGGGATACCAGCTCAAGTAGCCAACCAACGGGCTTATATGCCGCACCGGAGACCATCAGTACGACGAGTGTTGCCGGGTATGCGCATAAGGCAATAACTAGCAAGCATTTGACAGTCTCCGTTCGATGCTTCTGGACAGGGTGCCGCGTGCTGGCACGGCGCTTTCGCAAAAAGCACATCCCGTCCGGATGAACCGGAGCCGGTCGTAATTCCACAGCCCGGTTCCATCGACCTGTCACCCCCGGGCGCGTGCGAGGTGGGGCGGCACGGTGAAATCCGCGAATGTCCGGTAATCGCGCCACCCGGCCGGCGGTGGGCGCCTCCTCGTCGTGGTGGTGGCCGCGCGGACCCGGCCGGTCGGGCCCGCGCGTGTTATTGAGTCGGTTCCGGCCTTCGGCGAACT
>JAJDXG010000010.1 GCA_022823365.1 Gemmatimonadota bacterium | reverse complement strand
TCCTCATCAAGCTCGCCGACCGGCTCCACAACATGCGCACGCTCGAGCACCTGAGGCCGCCCAAGCAGAGGCGAATCGCGCTGGAAACGCGCAACATCTATGCCCCCATCGCCCATCGCCTGGGGCTGGCGGCCATCAAGTGGGAGCTGGAGGACCTGGCCTTCAAGTTTCTCGAACCCGGCGAATACAACCAGCTGAAGAAGAAGATTCAGCAGCGCCGCCGGGAGCGGGAGCGGCAGATCATGGAGATGAAGCGTCCGCTGGTCGACATGCTGACCGAAGCGGGAATCCCCTTCGTCGACGTGACCGGCAGGCCGAAGCATCTTTGGTCGATCCACAAGAAGATCCGCGCCAACGACCTTCCCTTCGAGGAGATCCAGGATCTGCTCGCACTGCGCGTGATTACCGACTCGGTACAGCACTGCTACGCGTCGCTCGGGGTGATCCACAACCGCTGGACTCCGGTACAGGAGCGCTTCCGCGACTATATCGCGACACCGAAATCCAACATGTACCAGTCCCTGCACACGACCGTGTTCGGTCCGCGCGGGCGCCGCTACGAGATTCAGATCCGCACCGAAGCGATGCACCTGACGGCGGAGCAGGGGATCGCCGCGCACTGGCGCTACAAGGAAGGGGGGTCCGCCAGGAAGGACGAGGTCGGAGAAGCTCTCTCCTGGTTCCGCCAGGTGCTCGAATGGCAGAAGGATACCAGCGAACCGGAGGAATTCATGGAGTTCCTCCGCATGGACCTCTTTCAGGGAGAGATCTTCGTCTTTACTCCCAAGGGGGAAGTCAAGCAGCTTCCCGTCGGCGCGACTCCGATCGATTTTGCGTATTCCGTCCACAGCGAAATCGGGTCGCACTGCGCGGGCGCCCGGGTGAACGGCCGCATCGCCCCGCTCTCGCGCAAGCTGAAGAACGGGGACACGGTCGAGATCATCAAGAACCCGAAGCAGCGCCCCAACCGGGACTGGCTCGCGTTCGTGAAGACCTCGCGGGCGCGCGGGCAGATCCGCCGCTGGATCCGCAAGGAGGAGTTCGCCTCTGCACTCCAGCTGGGTGTGGATTTCCTTAAGCAGGAGCTGCGCAAGCGAAGGCTGCCAAAGCCGGGCGACGATGCGAAGATTCACGCGGCCGCACAGCTGGGCTATCCCGACTTCGACCAGCTGCAGGCGGCGCTGGGGCGGGGGGACGTCGGTCCGGCGGCCGTGCTCAAGGCCCTCTTCCCGGACCAGGAGACCACTCCCGGCGCCCAGCCCGCCTCCACGCTGCGGCGCATCGCCGCCAGGATTCGTCCCTCCAGCCGGGGCGTGCGCATCCAGGGCGTGGACAACCTGATGGTGCGCTACTCGCAGTGCTGCCAGCCCGTGCCGGGGGACGATGTCATCGGCTACATCACGGTCGGGCGCGGCATCTCGATTCACCGGACCGACTGCGCCAACGTGCTCTATCTGTCCCAGGATCCGGAGCGCAGGGTCGAAATCCGATGGACGGCGGAGAAGGGGGACACCCGGATGGTGAAGATTCAGGCGCGGGCCGTGGACCGCCGGGGGCTCCTGTCGGATATCGCCAAGGCCATCGCCAACACCGGGACCAACATCCAGAACGCGGACGTCCGATCGGACAGGGCTGGGATGAGCGGCGAGTTCGTGGTGGAGGTGGAGGACCTGGCTCACCTGGAAAAGGTGCTCAAGGCCGTGAACCAGGTGAAGGGGGTGCTCACGGTCGAACGGCGCGAGAGCAAGGGCGAGACGGGAAGGATCGAGGCCTGAGTTCGTGCCCCGGTTCGAGATCCACTCCTCCTTCGAGCCCGCGGGAGACCAGCCCTCCGCAATCGAGGAGCTTTCGGCCGGCCTGGAGGATGGCGCCCGCTTCCAGACCCTGCTGGGGGCGACCGGCACCGGGAAGACGCTCTCAATGGCGCACGTCATCCAGCGCCACGGTCGTCCCACGCTGGTGATGTCCCACAACAAGACGCTTGCGGCTCAGCTCTACGGGGAACTCAAGGCGCTTTTTCCCGTCAACGCGGTCGAGTATTTCGTCTCCTACTACGACTACTATCAGCCGGAGGCCTATGTCCCGGCCACCGACACCTATATCGAGAAGGACGCGAGCATCAACGAGGACATCGACCGGCTGCGTCTCCGCTCCACCTCCTCGCTGTTCGAGCGGGACGACGTGATCGTGGTGGCGTCGGTTTCCTGCATCTACGGCCTGGGCAACCCCGCCGACTATCGCTCTCTCATGCTGGAAGTGCGGGTGGGGGAGCTCGTGCCGCGTGACGAGCTGCTGCGGGGGCTGGTCGACATTCAGTATAGCCGCAACGATTTTGCCTTCGAGCGCGGCACCTTCAGGGTACGGGGCGACACCGTCGAGATTCTCCCCGCGTATGAGGAGCAGGGGATCCGCATCGAGCTGTGGGGCGACGAAATCGAGCGCATCACCCGGTTCGAACCCCTCACGGGAGAGGCGATCGTTTCCCTGAACCGCACCGCCATCTACCCCGCCAGCCACTATGTCACGCACCGCCGCACCCTGGAGGAGGCGGTGCCCCTGATCCGCGACGAACTGGCCGATCAGCTGCACCGCTTTCGCAGGGCGGGCAAGCTGCTGGAGGCGCAGCGGCTCGAGTCGCGCACCAACTTCGACATCGAGATGATGCTGGAGGTGGGAACCTGCCCGGGCATCGAGAACTACTCGCGCTTCATCAGCCGCCGCGAGGCGGGAGAACGGCCATCCTGCCTTCTGGACTACTTCCCGGAGCGCTTTCTCACCATCGTGGACGAATCGCACGTGTCCCTTCCGCAGATCCGCGGGATGTTCAACGGCGACAAGGCGCGCAAGGATACCCTGGTCGAGTTCGGCTTTCGGCTGCCCAGCGCGCTGGACAACCGGCCGCTCCGGTACGAGGAGTGGGAGTCCGTTCTGGATCAGGCGGTCTTCGTCTCGGCCACCCCTGGCGACGTGGAGCTGGGGCTGTCGCGGGGCGTCGTGGTGGAGCAGATCATCCGCCCCACGGGGCTGGTCGACCCGGAGGTGGAGGTGCGTCCCGTGCGCGGCCAGGTCGACGATCTGCTCGCCGAGATCCACGAGCGGGCGGCCCGCGGCGAGCGCACCCTGGTCACCACCCTCACCAAGCGCATGGCTGAGGACCTCTCGGAGTACCTGCAGTCGCTGGGGGTGCGCGTCCGCTACATGCACTCGGAGATCAACACCATCGACCGGGTGGACATCCTGCGCGCCCTGCGGCTCGGCGGCATCGACGTGCTGGTGGGCATCAACCTGCTGCGCGAGGGTCTCGATCTGCCGGAGGTGTCCCTGGTCGCCATTCTGGACGCCGACAAGGAAGGGTTTCTGCGCGATGCCCGTTCGCTGATCCAGACCATCGGTCGGGCCGCCCGCAACGTCCGCGGCACGGCGATTCTCTATGCCGACACCATCACTGAATCGATGGCGAGGTGCCTCGACGAGACCAATCGGCGACGCGAGATTCAGCTGGCCTACAACAAGGAACATCGGATCACGCCGGAAACCATCGTAAAGAGCGTGCAGGAGATCGAGTTCAGCACCCGTGTGGCGGATGCGCGCGAGAGGCCGGTCGCCCTGGTAGCCGAAGCGCAGCCGGGCTATTCGGACGAAGTCAACCGCGAAGAGTACGTGAAGATTCTGGAGGAGGAGATGAACCGGGCGTCGGGCGCACTCGAGTTCGAGCGGGCCGCGATGCTGCGGGACCAGCTTTTCGAGCTGCGGGTGTCGCTCGAGGGCGAAGGCGCGAAGAGGTAGGCCGCGATGCACCCGGACACGGCGGAGACCGCGGCGGTGGAGACGCGGACGGTGCTGAGCGAGGAGGAGCTGGCGAGGTGGGGCGAGCGCATCGGGTCCTCGGTCAAGCCTCCGGTGTTTCTGATGCTGCGCGGACCGGTGGGCGCGGGGAAGTCGGTGCTGGCGAGGGCGGTGGCTCGAGGGGCCGGGGTGCGCGGGGCCGTGCCGTCGCCGACCTTCAATCTGGTCTTCCGTTATCCGGGCGGGAGGGGAAAAACCATCGTACACATGGACCTGTATCGTCTGAACGACGAATCCGAACTGGCGGAACTGGGCTGGTTCGAGCTTGGCGACACAGGTGAAATCGTGATCGTCGAATGGCCGGAGAGAGCGCGAGCCCTCCTTCCGCCGGACCGCTGGGAGATATCCCTGACCGCGCCTGCTCCCGGCGCAACCGTGCGCGCGGTCGAGGTCTCCTGCAGCGGAAACCCGCCCGGGTTGCCGGATCGATGAACGGACGCAGCCGCACCATTCTCGCCTTCGACACGTCGTCGAGGCTGGGGTCCGTGATCGTGACCGCGAACGGCAAGGTGCTCGCGCGCGCCTTCCTGCGCAGCCCGCGCCGGCACGCCGCCCGCCTCTTGCCCGCCATTCGCGGCGTGCTCGTGGCTTCGGGCGCCCAGCTGGGCGATCTGGCGGGTATCGTGGTGGGGAGTGGCCCGGGGTCCTTTACCGGCGTACGCGTGGCGGCGGCGACCGCCAAGGGGCTGACGGAGGGATGCGGGGTGCCGATATGGAGCTACTCCAGCCTGGCTGCCGCCGCGGCTTCGGAAGGCGTCTGGCTGCCCGCCGGCTGGTCCGGGCCGGCCGGGTGGCGCAAGGGGCACGAGGACCGGGAGGTGGAGCCTCCCGAGCCCGGCACTCCCTGCTATGTCCTCTTCGACGCGCGCGCGGACCGGGTGTACGCGGGCTGTTTCCGGGTGGGACCCGCCTCCGTCGATGTCCTGGTCCCCCCGTCCGCCACGCGCCTGGACGAAGTACTGTCCTCGTCCATTCCGGAAGGCGCGATCTTCGCGGGCGACGGCGCATTTCGCCACGCCGCGGCGATTGGGCGCCGCGGCTGGCGTGTCGTCCCGCCCCCGGCCGGATTGCCCACCGCCGAGGGGCTCGCCCGCCTCTTCACGCTCATGGCCGGGCCGCCCGTGGGCAACGCGCGCGCGTGGGAGCCGGAGTACCTGCGTCCCTGGAGGGCCGGGGCTGCCGGTCCGTGATCGCCGCGCCCGAGACGCCAGGATCCCGCGGAGCGAGCAGGGGTAGTGTGTCCCGGATCTCGTCATCGCACGGGCCGCCGTCCATGCCCGGCCCCCGTCACCCTGAAGAGCCGGAGGACTGAACCCCAAATGACCGCGGTCGGGATCCTGGCGCTCCAGGGCCGTCCCCCGGCAACCTTGCTGGAAATGGTCGTCGGGGCGAGCGCCCCCACCCTGGTGGTGCTGGCCGTGCTCGGCGTGTTTTCCCTGGCGAGCTGGTACGTGATCGGCTGGAAGTACCTCCAGTTTCGCAAGGTTCGGGCCCAGGGAAACCAGTTCCTGGACGCGGTGTCCAATGCGCGGGGGCTCGAAGAGGCCTATACCGCGATTCTGGCCCTCCCGGAGTCCCCCTACGGCCGCCTCTTTCGACACGGGGTCAACTTCTTCAGCGAGTTGCGGCCGGGGGCGCTGCGCGGAGGCGTGTCCGCAAGGGAAGGATTGACCCAGGTTGAGCTGGAGACGCTTCGGATGGTGTTGCAGAAGGAGGAATCCGACGAGCGCGACGACCTCGCCCAGGGCCTTACCTGGCTCGCGGTCATCGGCTCCATCTCGCCCCTGCTCGGACTGATGGGAACCGTGATCGGCATCATGAACACCTTCCGGGGAATCACCGCGAGCGGCTCGGCGAACATTGCCGCCGTGGCCCCGGGGGTGGCGGAGGCGCTGGTGACCACCGTGACCGGCCTCTTCGTCGCCATCCCCGCGGTCATAGCCTACAACTACTACGTTTCGCGGTTGAACCTGGTCGCGGGTGAGCTCGAGGGGTTCTCGAGCGAGTTCATCGGAACGCTGGCGCGGGAAGGGCACGTTTGAGCCACGAAGGCCGGTCGCGGGGACGCCGCGGGGATCTGCCGCTGCGCGCGGAGATCAACGTGACCTCCCTCGTGGATGTCGCCTTCACGTTGCTGGTGATCTTCATCATCACCGCCCCCATCCTCCAGGGGGGCATCGAGGTGGGTGTGCCGCGAGCCGATGTCGCTCCGCTGACCGCGGACGAAGAGCCCCTGATCGTCGCGGTTCGCGCCAACGGGGAGATCGTGCTCTCCGAGACGGTCGTGCCCTACGAGGACCTCGAGGGCGTGCTATCCCAGGCGGTTAGCGCGCGCAACGTGGGGCAGATCTACATTCGGGGCGACTCCCTTGCGTACCATGGCGACATGGTGCGGGTCTTCGCGAAGGTGCAGGACCTCGCGCGGGAGGAGGGAATCCGCTTCGCGATCGTTGCCGAGCCCGACGCGAGCCGGTAGAAGGGGGGGAGTGGCGGTGGGCCGAAGCGCGCGGAGGCGAAGGGACCGGCCGGGTCGATCTCCGGTCTTCTTCTCGGTCGGCCTGCACGGGTTTTTCCTGATGCTCGTCGTCGCGACCAACATCCAGCCCGAGCCGGTGCAACTGGTGACCATCGAGCTTGAACTGGTCGCCATGCCCGCGCCGGCAGCCGAGGTCGAACCCGCGCCGGCTCCCGAAGAGGAGGAGCTCACCGTCGACACCCCCGAGCCCGAGGCCCCTCCCGAGGAGGAGCCGGTAGCGGAACTGGAGGACGAAGCGGAGCCGGAGCCCGACCCCGATCCTCCCCCGGACGCCCCGGAGCCCGTCCCGGAGGAACGGCCGGTGGAGGAGGAACCCGAGCCGGCGCCGCTGGACGAACCCAGCACGGGCACCGACGATCTCGATGTCCGCATGAGGGGCGTGGAACGGGATTTCCCACGTTACTACGCCAACATGCAGCGGCAGATGCGGCGGTGCTTCCGTCCGCCGGGGATGGCCGATCTCACCGCTTCGGTGGACTTCGTGCTCGACCGGGAGGGCGAGGTGATCGACACGACGGTGCGCATCTCCGAGACATCGAGAAGCGTCGTCTTCGATCTGGCCGTGCGGGAGGCAGTCGAATGCGCCGGAGGTGGACGCTTCGGTCCGCTGCCGCCGGAGATGGGGCTCGAAAACGCACCGTTCCGGTTCACTTTCAGCCCGGCGCGGCGCCGGCCGCCGGCGGAGCCCACGGACCGTCACGGGCCGGGTCCGGCCGCGTAGGGAGGAGCGTCATATGAGGAAAGGCGTCCGGACCGCGAACCAGGTCCGACAGGTCGGCCGGGGCGGCCGCGGGCGGGCCCTGCGTAGAGGCACGGCCCTGCTGATGGTCCTGCTGGCGGCCGCCGCCGGCCGGGCGGCTGCCCAGGTCGACACCATCCCGGGCGCGGTTCGCCACCTGGGGGTGGTCTACGAGAGCTATGTGCCCACCCTGGCGATCAGCCCCTTCACGGGCCGCTTCGGCGGCCTGACGGTCGCGCCCCGGGTCGAGGCCGTGATCGCGCGCGACCTGCGCTACAGCGACCGGTTCGAGATGATGGATTCGATTCCGCTGGCCCCCGGTGGCGGAGCCGTGGATTACGGCCTGTGGGACCAGTTCGGCGCCGATTGGCTGGTGACCGGACAGGTCGAGGGGCTTGGCAACCGCTTCGTGCTGGTCCTGGAACTGCACGACGTCGTCTTCTCGGAAGTGAAGGAACGGGCCCGCTTCTCGCTTCCGCGCCCCGACGCGGAGGACTTCCGCATGGCGATCCACGCGATCTCCGACGATGTGGTCCGATGGATCACCGGGGAGCCCGGGATGGCCGCCAGCCGGATCTGCTTTTCCATGGAATCGGCTGCCGGTTCCCAGGAGCTGTACGTGGTCGACTCGGACGGCGAGAACCTGCGGCGGCTCTCCAACTTCAACTCCCTGACCATGTCCTGTTCGTGGTCCCCGGACGGCTCGCGCCTTGCGTTCCTGTCCTTCGCGTCCGGGGATCCGGCCATCCATGAAATGGAAATCGCCACCAGGCAGACGCGGGTCCTCGACTTCAACCGCGCCGGCCAGCCGATGACCCCGGTGTACCATCCGAACGGGGAGGAGATCATCTTTTCCCTGGCGGACGGCGCCGAGAGCGGTCTCTTCTCCTGGCGCGTCCGCGAGGATTGCTGCCTCTGGCGCCTCACCGCAGGGCGCTGGAACGACCTTTCGCCTTCGTTCTCGCCGGACGGGAGACGGCTGGCCTTCAACTCCAACCGGCTGGGTGTGGCCATCCCGCAGATATACGTGATGCCCGCGGAGTCCGGCGGTCGCCCGGACCTGGTATCTCCCTACCTCTACGGACAGGGCGGCTACTATACCTCGCCGGACTGGGCGCCCTCCGGCGACCGGGTCGCGTTCCACGGCCGCTACCGCCGCGGCAGCTACCACATCCTCATCGCCGATGTGGCGGCACAGGGACAACGGTTGCTGCAGCTTACCTACGAGGGCAACAACGAGGATCCCAGCTGGGCGCCCGATGGCCGCCACCTGGTCTTCGTGGGAGAGCGGGACTGGGGATTCGGGCTCTTCGTCGTAGACACCGTGAGCGGCAGGATTCGTCCCGTGCTCTCGGGGGTGAGGCCGCGCGTACCGGACTGGTCGCCCAGTCTGGCTTCCACCGAGGCCCCGACCAGGGAGAACTGAGCCGGCGATCCCGATGCACCGTGCAGCACCACAAGATGTTGCGCTTGGGCGTCCGATTTCTTACGTATATGGCTGATTCGTGCGCACGCCTGATACCGGACAACCGACACCCATATTCGAGGAGTAGCGATGTTGCACCGCGGTCTCATTATTTCCGTCGTCGCGGCCGGACTGTTCGTCGCCTCGTGCGGACAGGAGGAACTTCCCCCTCCCCCTCCGCCCCCCGTTGAGGAAGGTCCGAACCAGGATTCAATCGACGCGGCCCGCAGAGCGGCGGAAGAAGCGGCCCGCAGGGCGGCTGAAGAGGAGGCACGTCGTGCTGCCGCGCTTGAGGCTGCCCGCGAGGCGCTGACGGCGATGGTCTTCTTCGACTTCGACATGGCGGAGATTCGCAGCGACGCCGAGGGCGTGCTCCAGCGCAAGGTCGATGTATTGCGCGCCAGCCCCGCAGTGCAGCTTCGCATCGAGGGACACGCGGACGAGCGCGGATCCTCGGAGTACAACCTGGCGCTGGGCAGCCGGCGCGCGGAAGCCGTGCGCCAGTTCTTCGTCAACGCCGGGCTCCCCGAGTCCCGCTTCGACGTACGTTCCTATGGCGAGGAACAGCCCCGCGAGATGGGCAGCAACGAGCAGTCCTGGGCCCAGAACCGGCGCGACGAGTTCGTGATCACGGCTGGAGGCAATCAGATCCAGGTTCCGGGCGGCGGCCAGTAGCCGCCCCATCCGGGATCGGCCGAGCCGGGCAAGTGCGTCCGTACAGGAACGCCGTGCCGCGACAGGTCCTCCCGATCGCCCTGATCGGGGCGCTGGCGGGCGCGGGTTGCGCCACCAAGGGAGACATCCGCGTTCTTCAGGAGGAGGTCAGCTCGGTCGCCACGCGCCAGGCGAGGGAGCTGGCCGACTTCGAGGCGCTGGTTCGCGCCAGCCAGGACACCCTCTCCGGCCAGACCGGTCTCTACCTGGAGTTGCGCCGCGAGGTGCTTCAGCGGCTGGATGAGCTGCTCCAGCAGGTTCTGATCCTCGTCGAGGTCGAAGGCCAGAACCAGCGCGCCCTGGCTTCCCTGCGCGATCAGGTGGAGATGATGCAGCGGGCGCCGGTCGTGGTTGCGGACTCGGCCGATGTCGGGCTTCCGATCGAGGAGGTCGAGGGGCCCGAAGCCCATTTCGAGGCGGCCCTGCGCATGTACAACCGAGGCTCGAACGTCACCGCCCGGCGCGCTTTCGACGGGTTCCTCGCCACCTATCCGAATCACGAACTCGCCGGGGACGCGACCTTCTTCCTTTCCGACCTCGACCTGCAGGAGGAACGCCTCGAGGACGCGATCGAAGGGTTCATGCGCGTTCCCATGATGTACCCGGACTCCCCGCGGGTTCCGGAGGCGCTCTATCGTGCCGCGCTTCTCCACGACGAACTCGGAAACACCGACGAGGCGCGCAATCTGCTTGAACGGGTGATCGGCGGGTTCCCCGACTCCGACGTCGCGGAACTCGCGCAGCAGAAACTTCAGGAAATCCCCTAGGCCGGGTCCGGGAACGGGGCGGTCACCGGGCGGCCGCACTCAGGCTGTCGGGTCAACCGGCGCTGCCCGCCGGCGATGTCCCTGCGGGAGGTGCGGGATGCGGTGTCCTCACTGTGGCTGCCCCGACAATCACGTCGTTGATACGCGCTCGACCGGGCAGGGGCAGGCTGTGCGCCGCCGCCGCGAGTGCAAGGAGTGCCGGGGCCGCTTCACCACCTACGAGTACATCCAGGAGCGGCCCCTCCGGGTGCTCAAGAGCCGCGGCGACACCGAGGACTTCGAACGCGCGAAACTCGTGCGCAGCATTCAGGTGGCGTGTGCCAAGCGCCCCGTCTCCCCGTCCACCATCGACGCCATCGCCGGCAACATCCAGTACACGCTCACCGTGGAAGGGGGTGGCGAGGTCCGGAGTTCGCGCATCGGCGAGATGGTGATGGAAGCGCTCAAGCCGCTGGATCGGGTTGCCTACGTCCGCTTCGCGTCCGTGTACAGGAACTTCCAGGATATCCAAGAGTTCCAAGAGATGATCGCGGACCTGAACCTCCGGCGGGAACGCAGCCTTCGCGCCAGGGACCAGGTCGAGCTTCCGATCTGACGCGCGAGCGGAGCGTCGGCGGAAGCGCTGCGGGTGGCGGTATTCCCCCCCCGCCGAGGCATTATCTTTCGCGATCATCGGTCGGGCCGTAAACCCGCGGAGTCGCATCGGATGCCCAGCAAAACCCCGAACCCAGCCGGAGAGATGCCCTTTCTCGACCACCTCGAAGAGCTTCGCTGGCGCATCCTGTGGAGCCTGCTGGCGCTGGCGATCGGGGCGGTGGCGGGGTTCCTGCTGGTGCACTACGGGGACATGCTCCAGGTGCTTTTCAGTCCGTACCGGGCGCTGTTCGGCGAGGATCAGACGCTCATCAACCTGAAGCCCACCGACGCGTTCTTCATCACGCTCAAGTACGGGATCCTGATCGGGTTCCTCCTGGTGTTCCCCATCATCGTCTATCACATCTGGTCGTTTCTGGCGCCGGCGCTCAAGAAGTCCGAGAAGCGGGTCATCGTGCCCTCGCTCTACATGGGACTGGTTCTGTTCATTCTCGGCGTGCTGATGGCGTACTACATCGCGCTGCCGATCACCCTGGAGTTCCTGGTCGGGTTCCAGACGGAAATCATGAGCCCGCAGTGGACCGCCCAGGACTACTTCGGATTCACGATTCAGTTGCTGGTGGCGTTCGGCATCATCTTCGAATTGCCGGTGGTCGTCATGATTCTGAGCGTACTGGGCCTTGTGACGCCGAAGTTCCTGCGCGCCAAGCGCAGGCACGCGATCCTCCTCATCACGATCGTCGCGGCGCTCATCTCCCCGGGTGACGTCATCATGGTGACGCTGCTCATGATGGTGCCGCTGATCATCCTCTACGAGTTCTCGATCATGCTTTCGGTCATGATCTACCGGAAGCGCGAGGAGCGCGTCGCCGCCGCGGCCGATCCGCCGCCGGACTCCGTTCAGGCGGGGTAGGCATGGCCCCGGATCCGCGCCGCCGGCGGGCGCGCCTCCCAACCGCCCTGCTCCTGCCGCTGGTCGTGGCGGGCCTGCCCATCCCGGGGCACGGCCAGCAGGCCCAGGACTCGATTCCTCCACCGGGGCCGCCGGACACGACCGTTGTCGTTGACTCCGCTCGGGTACAGATTCTCCAGGTGCTCCAACGCCTGGCCGCCCCGCCGCTGCCGGACTCGCTGCGGGAGCTGCCCGACTCGACGGTACGAGCTCCCCGGCCGGTGAACCCGGGCCCGGACTCCGTGCTGAACGCCCTGCTCTCGCTGCCGGGATACCAGGCCAGCCAGTACGAGGGCACCGGGCTCGAGTTCGGGTCGAGTGGCGAGGTGATCCTCTACGGCAGCACGGACGCGCGTGCGCGATTCTTCCGGGAAGGCGCCGAGCGCATGCAGCTGGAGGCCGATTCGTCCATCACCATGGACGACTCCACGAACCTGATCTGGACCGAGGGGGCCTCGGTGTTCACCGGGCGCGAGGGCGAGCCGCTCAACAGCACCTCGATGATCTACAGCCTCGACAGCCGGCGCGGCACGGCCTACAGCGCGCGCACCCGGTTTGCCGAAGGCGGCAGTCCCTGGAACGTGTTCGGCGACCTGCCCTCGGTTACGCCCGAGATCGTCCACGGGGCACACGTCGGTTTCACCTCCTGCGACCTGGAGCATCCGCACTACCACTTCGACACCAGCGAGATCAAGATCGTGGCGGGCAACATGCTGGTGGCGAGGTCGGTGAAGCTCTACTTCGCCGATGTCCCCGTCTTCTGGTTCCCCTTCATGTTCCAGAGCATCGAGCGCGGACGCGCCAGCGGCATCCTGACGCCGCGTTTCAGCGTGAACGACATCGTGCGCAGCTCGGCGGGCTACAGTCGCCGCGTCTCCAATCTGGGCTTCTACTGGGCCATCAACGACTACGCGGACGCGTCGGTGGCGATGGACTGGTGGGCCGACAACTACGTTGGCGTGACCGGGACGCTGAACTACAACTGGCTGCGCCAGTTTCTGCGTGGCAACGTCAACTTCCGCAACTTCTGGCGGGAGGACGGGAGTACGACGCTCGCCTTCAGCACCTCCCACAACTGGGAGCTCGACGAGCGTACGCGCTTCGAGATCCGGTCAAGCTACGCCTCCTCCACCGACTTCGTGCGCCAGAATTCCTTCGACCCGCGCGAGGTCACGCAATCGATCGACTCGCAGGGCGGGATCAACCGGCGCTTCGACTGGGGCAACGTCTCCATGAGCGCCAACCGGCGCCAGTTCCTCTCCGACGACCGGGTGTCGCTCACGCTTCCCTCGGCCAACCTTTCGCTCTCGCCCATCACCTTCTTCTCCGCCCCGTCGTCGCGGGCGAGCTGGTACAACAACGTCATCTGGACCGGAAGCGGGAACTACACGCGCAGCATCGAGGACCGGCTGGATCAGCCGCCGGGCGACTTCAAGGAGAGCCTGGCGGACAAGCAGAACACGCGCGGAGGCCTGTCGTCCAGCCTGAGCCTGGGCGCGCTCTCCCTGTCGCACAGCCTGAGCTTCAACGAGGCGGTGACCAGGGACGGGCTGGAGGTCTTCGCGCCCGCCGCCGGCCTGGCGGCGGCCGACCGGCTCGAAGCCTGGTTCGGCAGCGTGGTCGCGCCCGCGGCCGACAGCGCGTTCCCGGAGCGCGTGGACCTGAGCAGCACCGACCTCACCTGGTCCCAGACCCTCAGCTACCAGCAGCGCCTCATCGGAACGACGACCTTCACGCCCAATCTGTCCATGTCGGGCCGGGCGCTGCAGACGAACAAGATCCCGGAGGCGGGATCGCTGGTGTCGGCGCCCACCCGCATCTCCTTCGGCGCCGGGCTCAAGACCGACCTCTACGGGCTCTGGCCGGGCGTGGGGGGCTTCTCCGCGATCCGCCACAAGCTCTCGCCAGGCTTCGACTATTCGTATGCTCCCGCGGTGACGCAGACGGAGGTTCAGAACGCCGTCTTCGGCCGGGGGGAATTCCGCGCCAAGAACGAGATGCGGATCCGGCTGAACCAGACTTTCGAGGCGAAGCGCGAAACCGAGGAATCCGAGGAAGAGGAAGAAGAAGCCCCTCCCGATCCGAGCGGCGAACCCCGGCGGATGGAGCGGGCGGAAATCGTTCAGCTGCTGGCTCTGCAGACCAGCGCCGTCAACTATGACTTCGTGCGCGCCGACTCTCTCGGCCAGTTCACGGACGGCTTCACGACCACCACGCTCTCCAACAGCATCAGCTCGGACTTTCTTCGCGGCCTGCAGATCTCCATGGAGCACCTGCTGTTCGACGAGAGCGGCCAGGCAGGGGAGGGAAGGCAGTTTGCTCCCCATCTCTCCGGGCTCGATCTCTCGTTCTCGCTGAACGCGGCTTCCCCTCCGCTGCGCTGGATCGGAGGGCTGATCGGGCTGGGGGGCGACGGGGAGGCGGACCCGGAGCCCGAACCGGAAGAGGACGACCTGCTCGAAGAGGAAGACCCCTTCTCGGCGGCCAGCGGCCTCGACGAGAGCCAGATCGTGCCGGGTTTCGGCGACACCTCGCGCGATTTCGGCAGACAGAGCGCTCAGGGACGTCCGCGCGGCGGTGGGGCCGGATGGGACGCGAGCGTCTCCTATTCGCTACAGCGCCCGCGCGAAGCCGACCTGGCCCGGCAGATGGTTCAGCTCAACGTCAGGTTCGAGCCTACCGAGCTGTGGCGCGCGAGCTGGCGTACTTCCTACGACGTGGAGCTGGGGTCCTTCAACGACCACATGATCACGTTCACCCGGCAATTGCATCGCTGGGAAGCCAACTTCGATTTCAGGCGCACGGTCACCGGCAACTGGGCGTTCCGCTTCGAGGTGGCCCTGAGCGACAATCGCGATCTGAAGTTCGACTATCAGCAGTACGACCGCTCCGATCCCCTGGAGAGGCAGTTCCGCTAGCAGTCGGTGGATGAATCGGCCCGGGCGCCGCGAGCGGTGCGGCGCCGGGCTGGCCGGGCGCGTCCCGAGGCCGGCGTTTGGCACACCTCGTGCACACCAATGGCGCTGATTGGGCAGGAGACGCCTGCGATGCTCTCCGGGATGCCACGAGGAGGTTCCGATGTTCGGTGACGGGTATGCGTTTGGACGATGCGCTCGCAGCTTGAAGGCGCTCCTGCTGCTGGGCACCTTGACGGCCTGCGACGAGGATGGAGTGCTGCTCACTCTGGAAGATCCCCCCGCCGCGCCGCGCGCGCTGGATGCCCACTATTTCGCGGGGGTAGTCACCGTCACATGGACCCTCGCGCCCGCCTGGAGCGGTGAGACCTTCCGCGTCTACTCCCGGCGCATCACCGACCGGGACTACTTTCTCATCGCCGAGGTGAGCAGCTGCGCGGAAGGAGCCTGCGAATACCGGGACGCGAACGTCGCGGCGGGGGCGACCTACGAGTACTACGTGGCCGCGGTGGGGGCCTCGGGGCTGGAAACACCTTCCAGCCACCTGGTGGAGGTGGCCGTGCCGATGCCGGATCCGCCCGCCGTGCCGGTTACGGTCCTGGCGACGGCGCTGGATGGATCCGTCTTCCTCGCCTGGAGCGACGACGCGCGCGCGGCCGAGGATTTCTCCCACTACAGGGTATACCTCGAGGACGGCGAGGCCTTCCTCCTGGGCGAGACGGACTCCGAGGGGTTCCTCGACCTGCGGGCGAGCAACGGCGAGACCTACAGCTATTTCGTTTCCGCCCTCGACGATCAGGGGCACGAGAGCGGGGGCAGCTCGATGGCGAGCGCGACCCCCCGTCCCGACTACCACGGCGAGCTGATCTACTCCTATCTCGACGCGCCGCCGTCTTCCGGCTTTCGCTTCCCGCTGAACGAACAGGACGGGCCCATCGTCCACGGCGACGCGCCCGACCGCCACTTCCGGTTCGAACAGGACCATGCCGGATGGTGGCTGGTCCCCGGGCCGGGCGCCGAGATCCACAACCGGGTCTTTTCGACCAGCCAGCTCAAGTGCGGACCCGGGAGCGACGCGGGATGCATCGACGTGACCGTCGCGCCCGCGCGGGACTACACCACCCAGGCGGTGGAGGCGCTGCCCGCGACCACCTACGTGCTTCGCTATTCGGGAACCGACGGCAACCACTACGCGGCGGTGCGGATCACCAGCCAGGGCTACCTGGACGATGGCGCGGTGATGGTCTTCGACTGGGCCCATCAGCTTCAGCCCGGCAATGTGGGCCTGGAGCGCCGCGGGCCCGCAGCGCTCGTTCGCTACGGGACCTGACACCGAACCCGGATCGTCCCCCGGGCAATCGGGGACGGCGCGTCCTCTGACCGGTTCGGGTTGAGAGGGCGCCGCCGCCGGGGTATAATCGCGACATGACCCCGGTCCTTGAAGCGGTCCCCAACTTCAGCGAAGGCCGCGACCCTGCCGTGGTTCGCGAGTTTGCCCGGGTCATCGCCTCCGAGGGCGCCGAAGTGCTGGCCCGGAGCGCCGATCCGGACCACCACCGTTCGGTCATCTCCTTCGCCGGCCCTCCCCGGGTCGTGGAGCGGGCGGCCCTGTCGGTCGCGCGGCTGGCGATGGAGGCCATCGACATGCGGCGGCACGCGGGCGTACATCCGCGAGTGGGCGCCCTCGATGTACTCCCGTTCATCCCCGCGCGGGGCCTTGGCCTGCAGGATGCGGCTGCGAGCGCCCGCCGGGTGGCGGAAGGGCTGGCCGCGATGGGGATACCCGTGTACCTGTACGGGGCTGCCGGAACCGGCCGCTCCCTGTCCTCTCTGCGGGCCGGAGGATTCGAGGCCCTCACGGGGGGGTTCCCAGCCGGCCGCGAGCCCGATATCCTGCCTCGGCCCTGGGCTCATCCGGGTGTCCATCCGACGGCGGGCGCGACCTGCGTCGGAGCCCGGCCGCCCCTCCTCGCGTGGAATGTCTGCGTATCGGGGTTATCGTTGGAGCAGGTGAAGGATGTCGCGGGCCGGCTGCGCGAGAGCAGCGGCGGATTTGTCGGGTTGAGGGCGCTGGGGCTATATCTGCCCTCCAGCGACGTATTTCAGATCTCCATGAACCTGGAAGACATGGAACGCACACCGCCCATGCGCGTTTTCGAGGCCATTGAAGCGGAGGTGGACCGGATGGGTGGCCGCGTCACACAGACGGAGGTCATCGGAACCATCCCCGGAAGGCTGGTCCTTTCCGCGGCCGCCTCCCGACTCAACCTGCTGGATCCGGACCCCTCCCGGCTGCGCGAGGCTCTGCTCGCGGAGGTCCGTTCATGACGACCAACGCGCCCCTGGAGCGGGTCGGGGATTCTCCGGGCACGGACCCGCCCGCCGGTTCCGGGGGGGCGGTCCGCGAGTCCGAATCGCCCTCCCGGTATGTCGACCTCAGGGCGCTGCTCCTGGACGACGGCTCGGCGCCGGAGGCGACCCGGCTGACCGAGGAAGATGAGAACACGGAACCCGGCGAGGACTTCCGGGCCGCATTGTCACGCTTCCGGGCCCGGTTGGTCCGCAGCGTTCCGGCCGGGGATGCGCGCATCCATCAGGACATGGGCACGGCGTACCGGACCATGGGGCTCGGCCCGGAGGCCATAGCCGAGTTTCAACGCGCGATCCGCGTGGACCCCGCCAACTCGGCGGCCCATGAGATGCTGGGTCGCTCCCTTCTCGACGCCGGTCACGCCGAACTCGCGGTCAGCACGCTGGCGAAGGCCCTCGATCTGCCCCTCGCTCGCGAAGACGACTTCCTTGGAATCTACTACTATATGGGGCGCGCTCAGGAGGCGTCCGGCAATCCCGAGGCGGCATGCGACTTCTACAGGAAGACCCTCGCAATCGACATCGGCTTTCAGGATGTCGAGGCGCGCCTGCGCGATCTCGGCCGGGCGCCGAGGGGGACGGCCGGCGAGTCGGCGGATCCTGTTCCCGGCAGCCCCTCCTGACCCAGCAACCCCTGGACGAACGGGGACTCATCCACGGACTGCCACGCCAACCCCTTTCAGGAAAGAGGTCGTTGACCCAGCCCGTCACCACCAACCCATCCACGCTTGCCCACATCCAGGAGCCCGTGCGCGAGGATCTGGAGCGCGTGCGCGAGGAGCTCCGGCGCATCGTTCGCGCCAATCTGGGGATGACCGACGAGGTCAACCAGTACCTCCTGCTCATGCGGGGCAAGATGTTCCGCCCCACTCTGGTGCTCCTGGCGGACCGCATATGCGGGGGAGACGGAGATCCCGCCGTCACCCTGGCGGCGGCCGTCGAACTGGTGCACCTCGCGACCCTGGTGCACGACGATGCCGTGGACCACTCGGTGCTGCGCCGCGGCCTGCCCACGGTAAACGCGCTGTGGACGCATCAGGTCGCGATCATCATGGGGGACTACCTGTACAGCCGCTCCGTCACCGAGCTGACGCGCGTCGGCAATCTGGACGTGCTTCGCTGCCTGGCGATCGCCGCCAACGAGATGAGTCTGGGGGAAATGCGCCAGCTCACCTCGTACGACGCCCTGGACTTCTCCGAAGAGGACTACTATGCCCTGATCGCGGCCAAAACGGCGTCCCTGATGGCCGCATCCTGCGAGATCGGCGCCCTCGCGACCGGGCCGGATCGCCGGTGCTCGGCGCTCAGGCGCTTCGGACACAATCTCGGAATGGCGTTTCAGATTGCCGACGACCTGCTGGACTACACCGGGACCGAGGCCGTGACCGGCAAACCCACGGGCCACGACCTGCGCCAGCGGAAGGTCACACTACCCCTGATCGGCGCGATGAAGGTGGCCGGCGCCAGGGAACGGAAAGGGATTCGCAGGTTCTTTTCCAGCCGCGATCCTTCCGACGAGGAGATCGCCGGGCTCATCGAGCTGGTGGAGGAACTGGGCGGGCTCGAGTACGCTCGCGAACGGGCGGAACGCTACGCCGGCTGGGCGGCGTCGGCACTCGAGGATCTGGAGGCGGGGTCCGCCAAACAGGCGCTTCTCAGCTCGATCGCCTACGTGGTCGATCGGCGTCGATGAGACCTCCGGGAGTCAGGCACGCGACGGGAGGCACGAAGTCGTTACACAAGCTCCGCGGTCGGGACGGCCGCGGTCGGAGGTCGTCAAGTGGCTAAGTTGCTCGAAGCTCGAAGCAGGTCGTACTCCCGGGCTGTGGTGGTCGTGGTGGGTGGCTTCATCCTGGGTGCACTGCTTACCCGCCTCGCCCAGTTCATGCCCGAGAGCGCGACCCGGGAGTTCCTTACCACGGCGGTGACCGCGAGCCTGGGCCCGGTCTCCATCGGGCTGGTTGCGCTTGACATTACGCTCGGACCGCTGGCATTTCATTTCAACGTACTCACGCTGGCGGGAATCGGCATCGTGGCGCCCATCGTCCGCGCCTGGCTCTAGCAGCCAGCGGACGACCCCCACGGACCCGGCGCGCGAGACGCCGGTATGAGTTAGATTGACCGGGCACGTCGAACGGACCAGCACGCTTCGCCGGTCTTCAGCGGGAAGGAGCTGTCATGGGATTCAGCGGACTTGGAATGTGGGAGATCATCCTGATCTTCCTGGTGTTCTTGCTTCTCTTCGGCGCGAAGCGCCTCCCGGAAATCGGCTCGTCACTGGGCAAGGGAATTCGCGAGTTCAAGAGTTCGGTGCGGGACATCGAGCGCGAGTTGAAGACACCCCAGCAGCCCAAAATGGTCGCGCCCTCTCCCGCGGAGAGTTCCGAAGAGGGTGGAGAGCCGCGTAAACTCGGCAGTCGAACGGAAGCCGGCGCGGAAGCCGGGACGACTGCCTGAGGAGGCCGAGCCGCCGCCCGGGCGAGTGGCGGCGCCCGCCTACTGGAAGGCCAGCGGAAGCTGCGTCTGGTTCGCAGCCTCCTCCTGGGCCCGGAAGACCTCCCGGCGGCGATCGACGATGTTGGCGCGCTCACGCAGGCTGGTGATCCATTGGTCCAGCCGCTGCTGGCCCAGCGTGCCTCCGATCATCGCGCGCTGAACCACCTTCTGCTCCTCCCACGTGGTGCTGTCGGCGGGAATCCGCTCCGTCAACTCGATGACGAAGGCGCGTCCGTTGGCCTCCACGACGCCGCTCAACTGGTCCGGCTCCAGCCCGAATGCGGTGCCGATGACCGCGTTCTGCCGACCGAGTCCGGGCACGAAATCGCTGCGTGAGAACGGGGGGGACTCCTCGATATCGGCCTCCAGGCGCTCGGCGATCTGCTCCAGGGTGCCCCCGCCCTGCGCAGCTTCTTCCGCCTGCGCCAGAGCACGCTCGAGCTTCCTTTCCAGCCGCAGGGTTCGCTCTATGGCTGCGCGCGCCTGTTCGAGCGGCAGAACCCCCTCCGGTTCACGGCCGACCAGCTCCAGCGCGTAGAAGGCCTCGGCGTTCTCGAAGACGGGGCTGACGTCTCCTTCCTCCGCTTCCTCGAACGCCCACTCCGACCCCTCGCGCACCTGGCCCGCGCCCAGTACGAAGGGGAACTCCTCGGTGATGTCGACGGGATTGGCCTCCAGGCCCAGCTCGGCCGCCGCTTCCCTGAGGGGAAGGTTCTCGCCCAGCACTTCGAGGGAGTCCGCCATGGTCAGCAGATCGATTTCGGAGGCGTCGGTACGCTCCACGGGCACCAGGATGTGACGCGCGCTCACGGAGTCCGCGGTACGCGAGGTCACCTCGATGAGGTGCCATCCGAACTGCGTGGCGACCGGCTCGGTAACCGTTTCCAGCGGCGCGCTGAACGCCACCGAATCGAATTCCGGCACCATCATCCCCCGGGGGAAGGTTCCCAGGTCGCCGCCCAGGGCGGCCGAACCCTCGTCCACCGATTCCGCCGCCGCCAGCGCGGCGAAGTCGGCCCCATCGAGGATCTCCAGGCGGATCTCCTCGGCGCGCTCGCGCGCCGCGGCCGTGTCGGCGGCGTTGGGATCCTTGTCGAGCACGACCGCGACCACGGTAGCCCTCGGGGGCACCGCGAACTCGTCACGGTTCTCCCTGTAGTACGCGGCGATTTCCGCATCGGAAACCTCGACCTCGTCATCGCCGATGCGGGTCGCCGGATCCAGCGACAGGTACCGCACTTCGACCTGTTCGTTCTCGTCCCTGTACGCCGACCAGAGGGCCGCGTCCGGGAGGTAGATGCCCGTGCTCAGCTGCCGCAGGAGCTTCGTGCGGGGGATGATGTCGCGGTAGTAGGCTTCGAGCTCCAGCAGGGCGATCTCCGACGCGGTGGCAAGGTAGTCCTGATATTTCTGCATGTCGAAGACGCCTTCGGTCTGAAAGCCCTCGAGCGCCTGGAACTGCGGCGGAGGGCTGAAGCGCGCCGCCTGGCGGATTTCGTCGTTGCTCACCCGGATGCCGCGCCGCTGGAGTTCGCGCTGGATCAGGATCTGGGTCACGACCTCGTCGAAGGCCGCATCCTCGATTTCGAGGTTCTGGTCGGACGTGATCGCCTCTTCCTGGGCCAGTTGCGTCTGCTCGTAGAGGTTGCGATAGGCGAACTGGTACTGTTCGTACATGACCGGCACGCCATCGACCTCACCCAGTTCGCTCAACCCGGCGGTGCGCCCGGTAATGTCCATTCCCCACTCGAAGACCATGAGCGCGGCGAACGCGAGCGCGGTGATCATCATGATCCACTTCGTGTTGTCCCGCATGGTCCGCATCATGGCGAGGCGTCTCCTGGCGTGTCCGGGTCCGGCAAGAATGGCGTGATCGCGGGAATCTTCCGCAAGGAACGCAATTTACGGGAATGCCGGATGCCTCTCAAGCGAGGCCCCGGAAAGGGTCCGTTGACACCCTTCGCAGCGGCTCCCTACTTTTCCCGGTTGACGCGCGAGCGCCTCTCGCGAATTCGACACGCCTCCCCGAGCGCGCGGCGCCGGAGTCTTCCCTCTTTCCGAGAGCCTGCCTGTGGATCAGTCGCTTGAGCGGAGGATTCGCAGGCTCTACTCCTGCTTCCACTCTTCGGAGGATCGGCAGGGCCGGTCGTTCGTGCCCCTGGCGGACGCCTACAGGCGGGCGGGGGATCTCCTGCGGGCCAGGCTCCTGCTCGACGAGGGCCTGCGGCGTCATCCCGATTTCGCGAGTGCACACGTGGTGGCGATGCGGGTCGCGCGGGATGTTTCGGACCATGCGGGGGCTCTGGCCGCTACCCGGCGCGTGCTCGAGCTCGATCCGGGCAACGTGGAGGCGCGGCAGGTTCTGGCCAGGGTCGGTCCCCTCGTCGAGGACGCCCCGGCGTCCGGTTCCAGGGTTGAAGGCGATGCCGAGCTCCCGGACGAGTCATGGATGGCGGGCGACGCGGGCGTATGGGCTGCCGGAACCGACAGCGGACTGGCGTCGGTCGATCCGGTTGCTCTGGAAGCCGAGGAAGAGCAGCTGGCGGTAGCGGAACCCGAGGAACAGCAGCCGGCCGTCGCCGAGCCCGCGCAGGAACGGTCCGCTCCGGCATCCGCGAAGGGAGCCGGAGGAGGTGACCGTCCGGCCGGGATCCCGATCGAGACGCCTGCCGCCGCTTCCGACGCCGTTGCGGACGCGGGCATCTACACCCGCACCATGGGCCGGCTCTATGAACAGCAGGGGCTCCACGCGCAGGCGATCGCGGTCTACGAGCAGCTCATCGAATCCGAGCCCGGCGACGAGGCGCTTGTGAGCCGCCTGGAGCGCCTTCGCCGCCAAATCGGGGCCGAAGTGGACGCGACGAGGGAGCCGGAGGCGGTTCGGGGCGGCGAGACGGCGAAAACCCCGGATGTCGTCCCGCCGCGCGGTGGCGATGCGGAGGTCGTTCCGATCGAGGCGCTGGCACCCGATGCGCCCATGGCCGGCGCGCGCGAGGGGGCGCCGTGAGGATCGCGATCGTACACGGAGCCAACCTGCGCATGCTGGGCCGACGCGAACCGGAGGTGTACGGCTCCGACACGCTCGAGGACATCAACCGGCGCCTTCGCGCGTTGGCGGAGGAACTGGGGGTGGAGATCGAAGTTTTCCAGTCCAATTCGGAAGGGGCGATTCTCGACTATCTGGAGGAAGCCGCGCCCCGGATCGACGGCGTTCTGATCAATCCGGGGGCGTTCACGCACACCAGCGTCGCCCTGCGGGATGCGCTCGCGGGGATCGCGAAGCCCTTCGTGGAGGTACATCTGTCCAACCCGGCGGCGCGCGAATCCTTCCGGCGCCGGTCGTACCTGGCGCCCGTTGCCGCGGGCGTGGTCGCCGGTTTTCGCGCGGAAAGCTATCTTCTTGCCCTCAGGGGGCTTCTGGCACACCTGTCCCGGGATTGACCTGCGGTCCCCGGGAGGGCGCAACTCAACCGATCGAGGCTGCATGGCCACTACAGCCGATTTTCGCAATGGCATGATCCTGGACATCGGCGGTGTCCTCTGGGCGATCACTTATTTTCAGCACGTCAAGCCGGGGAAGGGCGGCGCGTTCGTGCGTACGCGGCTCAAGAACGTGCTGGACGGCCACGTGGTGGAAAAGACCTTCCGGGCGGGAGAGCGGGTGACGGGCGTTCGCCTGGAGCGCCGTCCCATGCAGTACAGCTACACCGACGGCGCATTCTTCCACTTCATGGACCTGCGCACCTACGACATGCATGCGGTCTCGGGAAGCATGGTCGGAGAAGATCAGTTGAAGTACCTGAAAGAGAATATGGAGTGCGAAGTCCTGGTCCACGACGACGACGCCATCGCCGTGGAACTCCCGGCTTTCGTCGAGCTCGAAGTGACCGGCACGGAGCCCGGCGTGCGCGGAGATACCGCCCAGGGCGGCACCAAGCCGGCCACCCTGGAGACCGGGGCGGTGGTCCAGGTTCCCCTCTTCGTGGAGGTGGGAGACGTGCTCAAGGTGGATCGCCGGGAGGACAAGTACCTGACCCGGGTGACATCATGATCGACGCCGAGTTCGTCGAGCGCCTCATCCGTGCGGTGGATGGGAGCGGGATCGACACCGTGGAGATCCGGCGCGGCGGCACGCGCGTGCGCATCAGCAAGACCCCCCCGCCAGCTCCGGTGCGGACCGAAGCGGGGGCCGAACCCGTTGCGGGGGCGGTTGCATCAGCGGCCTCCCGGGACGGTGCCCCGGCTGCCCCCGCCGAATCGACGGTGGCGGGCGATTCGGCCGCAAGTGAACAGCCGGCCACGACGCTGATCGAGATCACGTCGCCGATGGTGGGGACCTTCTACCGCGCCGGAGCCCCGGGAGCCCCACCCTACGTGGACACCGGACAGAGGATCTCCGAGGGGGACACCCTCTGCATCATCGAGGCGATGAAGCTCATGAACGAGTTCGAGAGCGACATCAGCGGGACCATCGAGGAGATCCTGGTGGAAGACGGCGAGCCGGTTGAGTACGGACAGGTGCTTTTCAGGGTGGCGCCGGTCTGAGCGGGCCGCGCCCCTCCGGCCGGGGCTCCACGGGCTCGACCCGACGCGCGCGATGCGGGAGCTTCACGGGTGTTCGCTAAGGTACTGATCGCCAACCGGGGCGAGATCGCGCTCCGCATCATTCGCGCGTGCCACGAGCTGGGCGTCGAGGCGGTGGCGGTGTTCTCGGAGGCGGACCGGGACTCGCTGCACGTGCGCTTCGCGGATGAGGCGGTCTGCATCGGACCGCCGGCCGTGGCGGAGAGCTATCTGAACATCCCGCGAATCATCGCCGCGGCGGAGATCACGGGCGCGGAAGCGATCCATCCCGGCTACGGGCTGCTTGCGGAGAACGCGGAATTCTCCGAGATCTGCGACGCCTCCGGCATCACCTTCATCGGCCCGACCGCGGACCAGATTCGGGCCATGGGCGACAAGGTCGTGGCGCGCGAGACGATGATGGAGATCGGGGTGCCCACAGTGCCGGGTTCGGAGGGGGCGCTCAGCAGCGTGCGCGAAGCCCTTCGGCTCGCGGACGAGATCGCGTACCCGGTGATGGTCAAGGCCGCCGCGGGCGGAGGCGGCAAGGGGATGCGCATCGCGCGCGACGCCGGCGAGCTGGAACGCGTCTTCGGTTCCACCCGGATGGAGGCGCAGGCGGCGTTCGGGGATTCCTCGGTCTACCTGGAGAAGCTCATCGAGCGGCCTCGCCATGTGGAGATTCAGGTCTTCGGGGACAGGCATGGCCGCGTGGTGCATCTGGGCGAGCGGGACTGCTCCGTGCAGCGCCGCCACCAGAAGCTGATCGAGGAGGCGCCCGCCTATGGATTGTCGCCCGAATTGCGCGA
The DNA here is from genome assembly GCA_022823365.1 of Gemmatimonadota bacterium. Lineage (GTDB taxonomy): Bacteria > Gemmatimonadota > Gemmatimonadetes > Longimicrobiales > Gaopeijiaceae > BD2-11. Next base: position 9,959 of record JAJDXG010000010.1, on the reverse strand, counting down.
GGAGATGGGCCGCGCCGCCGTGCGGGGGGCCGCGGGCATAGAATACGCCGGCGCGGGCACCGTGGAGTTCCTGCTGGATCCTTCGGGGGCGTTCTACTTCATCGAGATGAATACGCGCATTCAGGTCGAACATCCGGTGACGGAGGTGACGACCGGCCTGGATCTGGTGAAGGAGCAGATCCGGGTGGCGTTCGGGGCCCCGCTCTCGTTTCCGCCCGAGCCCGCCAGCCATCGTGGGCACGCCATCGAGTTCCGGATCAATGCCGAGGATCCGGAGCGGGACTTCATGCCGGCACCGGGAACGATCGATGTCTTCCATCCGCCCGCGGGCCCGGGGATTCGCCTCGACACGCACGTCTACGCCGGCTACACGGTCCCGCGGTACTACGATTCACTGCTGGCCAAGGTCATCGTCAGCGCGGCCACCCGCCGGGAGGCGATCGACCGGGCCCGCCACAGCCTGGACAACTTCGTGGTGGGCGGCGTGCCCACCACCCTGAGTTTCCTGTCGCGCATCCTGCGGGACCGGCGTTTTGTGGAGGGAGCGGTCGACACCAGCCTGGTGGACCGCCTGATGAGCGAGGTGGCGTAGGCGGTGGCGGCGCGCAGGAAACCGGGACGAGCAGGCGGGAAGGCGCCTGCGGGTCGCGGGCGCGCGCGGCAAAGGGAAGAGGGCGCCTTTCTGTCCAGGAGTCAGAAGTCCGACATCCTGGCTCTGTCCCTGGTGGTCCTGGCGCTGTTCCTGCTTCTGGCGCTCTTCCCGGTATCCGTCCTGGGCGCGCGCGCCCAGGCGTGGTTTCCTTCGGGGAACGCGATCGGCCTGCTGGGTGCGCGGTTCCGGGAAGCGGCAACCGGGGCGCTGGGCGCGGCGGCGTTCGCGCTCCCCGTCCTGCTGGCGCTGGGGGGGCTGCGTGCGGGCGCGTGGATGACCACCCGCACCACCGTGCGGGCGGCGATCCTGACGGCCGGCCTGGCCGTGGTCGCGTCCTGCGTGGCCTCGCTGCTGGGGAGCGCCGGCGGTGCGGGATGGCTGGGGTCGACCCTGGCCGGGGGGCTCAGCTCGATCATCGGCTGGCTGGGAACGACGTTGCTGCTCGCGGGCTTTCTGATCGGGCTGCTGGTGGCCACCCTCGACTGGAATCCGCTCCGCTGGCTGGGACGCGCGCTCAGGTCGGCGTGGGCCGCGATCGATCTGCCCGGAAGGTTGGCTCGCCTGCCGCGGCCGTGGGCGCGCAAGGACGGGGACGACCGCGGGAAGGCGGCCCGGCGGGGGACGGAGCGGGGCATTCCCGAGGATGTCGCGGAAGTGCTGGACGGGGTTGTGGAGGAGCTGGGGGATGGGGCCGCGGTGCCCGACCCGGCCGGCCACGCGTCGCCGGAGTCGGCCACCGAGTCGGCCGCGACCGGGACGGAGGAGGGTCCCGCGCCCGAGGAGGTTGCGGGCGAGCAGTCGCTCGAAGAGCCGGCCGAAGGGGCGTTGCCGTCGATCGACCTGCTCGACGCCCCGGAGCCGAAGGACCCCTTCCGCATGGAACTGAAGCTCTCGCAACTGGGCGAGGTCCTGGTGGAGAAGCTCCGCTCGTTCGGCGTGCAGAGCCGGATCGGCGGCCGCACCACCGGGCCGGTCGTGACCCAGTTCGAAGTGGTGCCCGCGCCGGGGGTGAAGGTCAACCGCATCGCCAACCTGGAGGCCGACCTCGCGCTGGCGATGAAGGCGAGGAGCATCCGCATCGTCGCCCCGATCCCGGGGAAGGGCGCGGTCGGCGTGGAAATCCCCAATCCCGAGCCGGAGATCGTCTATCTGCGCGACATCATCGAGTCCCCCGCCTTCCGGTCGTCGAAGGCCGCGCTGCCCCTCGCCCTGGGCAAGGACCTGACCGGGCGCCCCTACGTTTCCGACCTGGCGCGCATGCCCCATGTGCTGATCGCGGGCGCCACCGGATCGGGGAAGTCGGTCTGCCTGAACGCCTTCATCACCAGCCTGGTCTACTCCCACTCCCCGGAGTCGCTTCGCCTGCTGATGGTCGATCCCAAGATGGTCGAGCTGTCGGTGTACGCCGATCTGCCCCACCTGCGTCATCCGGTAGTGACCGATCCCTCCGACGCGGCGGGCGTCCTGAAATGGGCGGTGATGGAGATGGAGCGCCGGTACGCCCTGCTCTCGGCGAACCAGGCGCGCTCTCTGGGGGAGTTCAACCGGATGGTGCGCGACGGAAAGCCCCTGCGCCATCCACCGCGACCGTCCGCGCCCGGCGAGGAACCCGGGGAGGAAGCCTGGGACGAGGGCATTCTCCCCTTCGTAGTGGTGATCGTCGACGAGCTCGCGGATCTGATGATGACGGTTCAGGGCGAAGTCGAACGTCCCCTGACCATGCTCGCCCAGAAGGCGCGCGCCATCGGCATCCATCTGATGGTGGCGACCCAGCGGCCCAGCGTGAACGTGATCACCGGGCTCATCAAGGCCAACTTCCCGTGCCGCATCGCCTTCCGGGTCGCCTCGAAGACCGATTCGCGCACCATCCTGGACCAGAACGGCGCGGACGCGCTGCTGGGCAACGGCGACATGCTGTTCCTCCCGCCCGGCCAGAGCGAGCCCGTGCGCATTCAGGGCGCGTACGTGCCGGGGTCGGATACGAACCGGCTCACGGGCTGGTTCCGGCAACTGGTGCGCCACTGGGAAGATGCGGGCGAGATGCCCGACTTCGCGGGCGAGGAGGACATCCTGGCCGTGGTGCGCACCCGGGAAGGGGAGGGCGACGCAGAGGAGGAGGACGGCCCGGTGGAGCGCGACGACCTCTTCTTCGCCGCCGCCGAGGTGTGCGTCCGGCAGAACCAGGGCTCGACCTCGCTGCTGCAGCGGAAGCTGCGCATAGGTTACGGCCGCGCGGCGCGCGTGGTGGACCAGCTGCACGACGCGGGCGTGCTGGGTCCGCCGGACGGCTCCAAGCCGCGTGAAGTGCTCATGGGCCTCAACGAGATCGAGTCGTTGCGCTAACCGTCCGTCGAGGGATGGCCCGGCTGCGCGCCGCGCCGGAACGGTGGCGCTCGCCGGCGGGTATGGCGTGCCATGAAAAACACCTGCTTCGTCGTCCTGGCGATGTTGTGCGCGGCCGCCGATCCGGGTGCCGCTCTCGCCATGCAGGAGACCGGGGACCCGTTGGCGATCCTCGAACGTGCTTCCGCCGAGTATTCCGGATTGACGGGGTTCTGCGCCGACTTCCGGCAGACCCTGACCTCGCCGCTTCTGAACCAGGTGACGCGCTCCCGGGGGCGCATGTGCCAGCAGCAGCCGGACCGCTTCTCCATGCGTTTCACCGATCCCGAAGGCGATCTGGTGGTCGCCGACGGGGAGTGGCTGTGGGTCTACTTTCCGAGCGGCGACGCCGGCCAGGTCATTCGCTCGCCCCTGACCTCCGGGGGACGGGGCGGCTTCGACTTCCACCGCGAATTCCTCTCGGATCCGGGGACCCGCTACGCCCCCGCGTATCTGCGCAGCGAGGAACTAGACGGCGCCCCCACCCACGTCATCCGGCTGGTACCGCGCCAGCCGTCCGCCTATCGCGAGGCGCGGGTGTGGATCGATGAGGGCACGTGGTTCATCCGGCGTACCGAGATCGAGGAGGAAAACGGCAACCTGCGCGAGGTGCGGCTGGCCGGATTCGAGCCGAACCCCCAGCTGGGGAGCGAGGTCTTCCACTTCACGCCGCCCCGGGGGGTCCAGGTCATCACGCGATGAAGGCCTGGCGCCGGACGTGCGGGAGTAATTCCGGAAACGAACGGGTGAGGGGTGCTGCGATGGTCCTGATGGCCCTCGTGGCCGGGTCCGGCATGGCTGCGCGCGCGGCGGCCCAGGACCTCGCGGACTTCGACTACGAACATCTGAGCCTGCGGGGCATCGGCTTCGAGGCCGGCTACCTTCCCGGGTACAGGATCCACGGGGTGCGCGGGGAGATACGGAGCCTGGGCGCGCGGCTGGACCTCGGGTACCTGGGTCCCGGGCTTCGTATTTCGCCTTCGGTGACGTACTGGTCGTCGGAACTCGAGGCTGGGGAGGTGTCCCGCCTTGAGACGCGGCTCGGGCAGCTGATCGCCCGGGAGCTGGGGCCGTCCGGATCCGAGGCCGGGCCCGAAGTGGATCTAGGCAGGATCACGTGGAGCGATGCGGTGGTGGGCGTCGACGCGCACGTCGTCTGGAACATCCCCTTCGGATGGCTCAGCTTTCTCGGGCTGGGCGCTTCGGTGCACGTTCTCGACGGCCAGGGCGAGGCGATCGACGACACCTTCATCGAGGATCTTCTGGACACTGTGCGCCCTGGAGTGAACGTGCATCTGGGGCTCGAGTATCCGCTCTGGAACTGGTCCCGGCTCTATTGGCACGGCCGCTACGAAGTGACCGACGACCTGCGCTACTTCAACGTCCGGGGCGGGCTCCAGCTCATGTTCGGTGGCACGGCGCCCGGAGAGATCGAGCCTCGCTGAGGCTGGTTGCGGGGGGCTGCGGGCGAGGGCACCGTGGCTGATCCCCGGCCGGCAAGAGCGGGGATGAAGGGAGCCCGGGCCCTCTTCGGGCTGGACGCGCGGGAATGGTGGCTGGCGTCCGCCTCCGCCCTCCTGCTCTTCGCCGCCTGTCCCCCGTTTCACCTGGTCGCGCCTTCCCTGCTGGCGCTGGTCCCGCTGTCGGTCGCGGTTCGGGAGACGCGCACGCCCCGTCGGGCCGCGCGCGTCGGCTTCGTGTTCGGGGTGCTGCACTACGGTCTGCTGTTGCACTGGATGATCCCGGCGCTCGCGCGGCTGACGGCGGCCGCCCCCCTGGCCTACGCCACGGCCGTGACGCTGCTCGCGCTGTCGCAGGCGCTGGCGTGCTGGATGCTTGCCCTCCTGCGGCATGGCGGCCGGGTTCCGTTCTGGTTCGCGCTGCCCCTTGTCTGGACGGCCGTGGAGTGGGGGATCGCCCACGCCCCGGGGACGCTGGCCTATCCCTGGCTCGGGCTGGGGACGTCGCTCACGGGATATCCGGAGCTGGTGGGTCTCGCCGAGCTGGCCGGAGCACGCGGCGTGACGTTCTGGCTGGCGCTGGTGAACGGCTTGGTCGCCGAAGCCGTGGTGACCGGCCGGGGCACGCCGGCGGCCACCGGACGACCGCGAACGGCAACGCGGGCGGGCGTGTCCGGGCGTTCGCGGCCCCGGTTGGCGCGATGGCTGCGGGGTGCAGTCGGGCCGGCCCGCCCGTGGCTGGCGGCCGCTCTGGTCGTGGCGGCCGTCCCCGCCGCCTGGGGAGCGTGGCGCGCCGGTCACCTCGATCTGCGGCCTGGACCGGTGGTCGCCACCGTGCGCACCACATTGCGGGCGCAGCCGGGCGAGACGGCGTCCGACCCGGAGGCGCTCGCCGCGGTCGACGCGCTGCTCGCGGCGCCTGCGGCCCAAGCGTCCGCGCCCTCCCTGGTGGTGCTCCCGGAGGGCACCTTCCGGGACGGGCTGGACCAGCCGGAAGTGGTCGAAGGGCTGAGGGATCTGTCGCGGCGGCTGGGGGCGCCCGTCGTGTTCGGCCTGGTGCGCACCGAAGAAGCGGGGGCGGGGCGGTACAACTCGGCCGCCCTGGCCGGGCCGGCAGGGCTGCTGGGGGACCCCTACGACAAGCGCCGCCTCGTGCCGTGGGTCGAGCGGATGCCGCTGGCGGGCCTGTTCCCGATGGCCGCGGGGGAGAGTCGGCTGCGCGCGGGCGCCGAATGGACGGTACTCGAGGCCGGCCTCCATGACGTGGGCGCGCTCATCTGCTACGAGGCCGCGTTCGCCGGCGCCGCCCGGGCGCTCCGCCGCGCGGGGGCCGGCGTGCTGCTCAACATCACCAACGACGCCTGGTTCGCGGACGCGGGCGCCTTCGCGGTAGCGCAGCACGAGGCCCACCTGGTCATGCGCGCCATCGAGACCCGCACCGGGGTGGTGCGCTCGGCCAACCTCGGTCCCGCGGGCTTCGTCGACCCCACCGGGAGGGTGCGCGTGCGTGTCCAGGGCCCGGGCGCGGCCGTGGCGACCGCCCGGGTGGATGCGGTGGCCGGGCCCACCTGGTACGTGCGCGTCGGGGACGTGGCGGGGCCGGGGGCCGCGGCCGCGCTGCTCCTGCTGCTCCTCTTCTCTCGCCCCCGCCGTCCGCGACCGGCCGGGACCCTGGCCCGCGCGCCCGAAACCGGCCATTGAATGCCCTTCGGGCCAAATCTATACTACGGGCTCCCGATCCCGGCCGGCCGCTGGTTGTTCCCGGCGGCCCGGAAGGGCCCTGACTCATCCCGAAGGGACGACCCGGACATCGCTGCGCATGGCGCACGGAACGACGATTCTGGACAGACCCCTGGAGCGCCTCGACCAGGTGCGCAAGCGCCTTGAGGGGGCCGAGGAACGCCTGCGCGAGCTGGACGCGGAGCTGGCCGAACCGGAGGTGGCGCGCGACCCCGGGCGCCTGCGCGTCCTGAGCCGTCGACGCGCCGAGGTGGACCCGGTCGCCCGCATGTCCCGCGAGATCGAGGGCGTCCTGGAGCAGCTGGAGGTGGCGCGCGACCTCACGGACGATCCGGACGACGCGGAGGTGCGCGAACTCGCGCGCATGGAGGTCGAGGAGCTGGAAGCCCGGCTCGAGGAACTGGCGAGGCAGGCCTGGGAACTGGTCCTCCCCCGCGATCCCATGGACGACCGCGCCGCGGTCGTCGAGGTGCGGGCCGGGACCGGCGGCGACGAGGCCGGGCTGTTCGCGGCCGAGGTGATGCGCATGTATCAGCGCCTGGCGGAGCGGCGCAACTGGAGCATCGAGCTCCTCAGCCTCTCGGAGGGCATTCCCGGCGCCATCAAGGAAGCCGTTTTCACGGTGAGCGGCCGCGGAGCGTACGGCGCGCTGCGCTACGAATCCGGGGTGCACCGGGTGCAGCGGGTTCCGGTCACCGAGAGCCAGGGACGCATTCACACGTCCGCGGCGTCGGTCGCGGTGTTGCCGGAGGCGGAGCCGGTGGACATCGACATCGAGCCGGCGCATTTGCGCATCGACGTGTTCCGCTCGTCCGGTCCGGGCGGACAGTCGGTGAACACCACCGACTCGGCCGTGCGCATCACCCACGAGCCCAGCGGTCTGGTGGTGACCTGCCAGGACGAGAAGTCGCAGCACAAGAACAAGGCGAGGGCCATGAAGGTGCTGCGCAGCCGTCTTCTCGACCGCGAGATTGCCGAGCGCGCGGCGGAACGCTCGCGGGAGCGCAAATCCCAGATCGGATCGGGAGACCGATCGGCCAAGATCCGCACCTACAACTTTCCCCAGAACCGGGTGACGGATCATCGTATCGGGCTCACACTGCACCGCCTGGAATCGATACTTCACGGCGAACTGGACGAGCTTCTGGAAGCCCTTCACCTGGCCGAGCGGCGCGAGCGCCTGGAGGACGGGTGAGTACGCTCTCGCTCGAGCGGCCCTCCGGTCGCGTACCCGGAAGGGAAGAACCGTGGACCGTCCTGAACCTGATCCTCTGGAGCGCGCACTACCTGGGCGAGAAGGGGGTGCCCGGGGCGCGGCTGGACGCCGAACACCTGCTGGCCGACACGCTCGGGGTGCCGCGCCTCGAGCTCTACCTGCAGCATGACCGGCCGCTCGAGGCACCCGAACTCGCCGCCTTCAAGCCGCGGCTCCTGCGCCGCGCCCGCCGGGAGCCGCTCCAGTACATCCTGGGCAGGGCGGCCTTCCGGAAGATGGACCTCGCCGTGGACCGTCGGGTTCTCGTTCCTCGTCCGGAAACGGAACTGCTCGCGGGAGAGGTGCTGGCCTGGGCCGCGGGGCACGCGGGCGCCGGCCTCCGTGCGCTCGACCTGGGGACCGGCTGCGGTGCTCTGGCCCTGGCCCTCGCCACCGAAGGCGACTTCGCCGGCATCGTGGCCACCGACCTGAGCCGCGACGCGCTCGAGGTGGCTTCGCTCAACCATGGGCAATACCATGACGGGGCTCCGCTGGAGTTCAGGGCGGGATCGCTGTACGAGCCCCTCGGACGCGACGAGCGCTTCGACGTGATCGTGTCCAACCCTCCCTACATTCCCAGTGCCGAACTGGAGGGCCTGGAGCCGGAGGTAAGGGACTGGGAGCCCCGACGGGCGCTGGACGCGGGTGCCGACGGCATGCAGGTGCTGGAACCGCTGATCGCCGGTGCGCCGCGGCATCTGGCGCCCGCGGGTCTGCTGGCGCTGGAGGTGGGCGCCGATCAGGCGGCTTGGGCAGCGCGCCGGATCGACGACACGGGCGCCTTCGCCCGGGTGCGCGTCATCCCCGACCTTGCGGGCCGCGAACGGATGGTGCTGGCACACCGGCACCGGAACGAGGACCGATAACGGGAGGCTGAATGGCCGCGATCGAGGAGATGGCGCGCGAACTGGGTCTGGCGCTGGGCCGGACCGCTCAGTATCAGGATCTGCAACGTGCCGCGCGGCGGGCGGATGACGATCGCGAGCTGGCGACCCTGCGAAGCGAGCTCGCGAAGCTGGAGGAGAGCGTGGCCCGGAGCGTGCGCGCCGGCGAGGAACCCGCGCCCGAAGTGGCCGAGGAATACGAAAAGGCGTTCGGGCGCCTGCAGGCGAGTCCGGCGTACCAGGGGCTGGTTTCGGCCCAGGCCAACTTCGATCGGGTGCTGGGCCGTGTGAACGAGGGCATCTCGAAGGCCATCGAGGAAGGCGCGAAATCGCGCATCATCATCAGTTCCTGACCGCCCGCCAGGTGTGGCCGGGAGGGAAGGCGACGCTCACCCCAGGCAGGGGACTCGATCAGTGAGAAAACCACAACGGATTCCGCCGGCCAGCGGCCGGCTCGGGGTGCTGCTTCCGGGCTTCGGCGCCGTGGCCACCACCTTCGTCGCCGGAGTGGAGGCGATTCGCAGGGGCATGGCCGAGCCCACCGGAAGCCTCACCCAGATGAACACCATCCGACTCGGCAAACGCACCGAGGGACGAACGCCGCTCATCAGGGAACTGGTGCCGCTGGCGGAGCTGGACGATCTGGTCTTCGGCGCCTGGGACCCGATTCCCGACAACGGCTACGAGAGCTCCGTGCGGGCCGGCGTGCTGCACCGTGAACGCCATCTGGATCCGATTCGGGACTTCCTGGCCGGCATCGAACCCATGCCCGCCGTCTTCGACACCGGGTACGTAAAGAAGCTGGATGGTCCCAACACGAAGAAGGGCGCCAGCAAGCGCGACCTCGCGGAGCAACTGCGCGCGGACATCCGCGCCTTCAAGGCGAAGCACGGATGCGATCGCGCGGTCATGGTTTGGTGCGGCTCGACCGAGGTGTATGTGCGCCCGGGCCAAGTGCATGCCTCGCTGGCCGCCTTCGAGAAGGGCATGGACGAGAACCATCCCGACATCGCGCCCAGCCAGCTCTATGCCTGGGCGGCCCTCAAGGAGGGCGTGCCCTACGCCAACGGCGCCCCCAACCTGTCGGCCGACTTCGAGGCGCTCGAGGATCTGGCGCGCGAGCGCTCGGTTCCCATCGCGGGCAAGGACTTCAAGACCGGCCAGACCCTGATGAAGACCATCCTGGCGCCGGGCTTCAAGGCGCGCATGATCGGGCTTTCGGGCTGGTTCAGCACCAACATCCTGGGCAACCGGGACGGCGAGGTGCTGGACGACCCGGAATCGTTCAAGACCAAGGAGGTTTCCAAACTCGGGGTGCTCGAGCACATCCTGCAGCCGCAGATGTACCCCGAGCTGTACGGCGACATCTACCACAAGGTGCGCATCAACTACTATCCGCCCCGCGGCGACAACAAGGAAGGCTGGGACAACATCGATATCTTCGGCTGGCTGGGATATCCGATGCAGATCAAGATCGACTTCCTGTGCCGCGACTCCATCCTGGCCGCGCCCATCGTCCTGGACCTCGCGCTCTTCCTCGATCTGGCCTCGCGCTCGGGGCTGGGCGGCATCCAGGAGTGGCTCTC
>JAJDXG010000043.1 GCA_022823365.1 Gemmatimonadota bacterium | reverse complement strand
CTCGGCGCGTCGCTCTCGATGCGCGAGCAGCTCTGGCTGTTCGCCGCCTTTGCGCTCGCGTTCTCGATCAAGGTGCCGCTGTTCCCCTTCCACACCTGGCTGCCGGACGCGCACGTGGAGGCCCCCACGCCGGGCTCGGTGGTGCTGGCCGCGATCCTGCTCAAGATGGGCACCTACGGGTTCCTCCGCTTCCTGCTGCCGTTCTTTCCAGCCGCCTCCCAGCACCCCTCGGTGGTGACCGTGATGCTGGTGCTCGGCACGGCGGGCATCGTGTACGCCGCCTGGGTGGCCGCCGTGCAGCCGGACGCCAAGAAGCTGGTGGCCTACACCTCGGTGGCGCACATGGGCTTCGTGGTGATCGGCATCTTCGCCCTGACGCTGAACGGAATTCAGGGAGGGCTGGTTGTGATGATCTCGCACGGCATCTCCACCGGGGCGCTCTTCCTCATCCTGGGCATGCTGTACGAGCGCCGCCACACCCGGCTGACCGGAGAGTTCGGCGGCCTCGCACGCGTCGCGCCCATGCTCGCACTGGCGCTCGTGATCACCGCCCTGGCCTCGATCGGCCTCCCCGGCACAAGCGGCTTCGTCGGCGAGTTCCTGGCGCTTCTGGGCACCTTCGAGACGCACCCCGTCACCGCCGTCATCGCCACCAGCGGCGTCATCTTCGCCGCCTACTACATGCTGCCCATGGTGCAGCGGGTTCTCTTCAACGAGCTGGACCGGGAGGAGAACCGGTCGATGCCCGATCTCTCCCGCCGGGAGATCTTCATCCTGTCGCCCATGGTCGCGCTCATGATCGTGATCGGAGTCGCGCCCACGCCGATTCTCGAGCGCATGGAGCCGAGCGTGGAAGCCATCCTGGAGCGCGTCCACACGACTCCGCCCGCCGAGGAGCCGGCCGACTCATGACGCTCGACTTCTCCACCCCCGCGCACTACCTGCTGGCGCTGCTTCCCGAGATCGTGCTCTCGGTCTGGGGGACCGTGGTGCTGCTGGCCGGCGTCTGGAAGGGCGGCGCGACTTCGGGGCCGCGCGCCGGCTCGGGGAATCTGGCGGTTCTGGCGATGGTGGGCGTGCTCGCGGCAGCCTTTGCCAACGGGTGGCTGTACGGGCTGACACCGGGGCAGGGAAGCACGATGATCGCGGTCGACCGCTTCCACCTCTTCGCCAACTGGATCTTCCTGCTCGCGGCCATGCTCGCGCTTGCCATCTCGCCCGCCTACGTGCGCCGCCAGCGGTTGCAGGAGGGCGAGTTCCACGCGCTGGTGCTCTTCGCCACGGTGGGCATGATGCTCATGGGAGGCACGCGCGACCTGATCGTCATCTTCCTGGCCCTGGAGGTGATGTCGATCAGCGCCTACGTGCTGTCGGGCTTCAACCGGCGCGATCCGAAGTCGGCGGAATCCGGGCTCAAGTACTTCCTGCTGGGCGCCTTCTCGACCGGCTTTCTGCTCTACGGGATCGCGCTGGTATACGGGGCCACGGGCAGCACCAACCTGGGGCTCATCGCGCTGGCCATCGGCTCGGATGCGGCGGTGGCGGGGCTGCTCCACGTCGGCATCGCGCTGTTGGCCATCGGCTTCGCGTTCAAGGTCTCGGCGATCCCCTTCCACATGTGGACGCCCGACGTCTATGAGGGCGCCCCTTCCCCGGTGACGGCCTTCATGTCGGCGAGCGTGAAGGCAGCGGCGTTCGTCGCCTTCGCGCGCGTCTTCCTGGTCGGCTTCGGGGGCATCCCCGAGAGCTGGTACGCGATCGGGTGGTGGCTCGCGGCGCTCACCATGGTGATCGCCAACGTCATCGCCCTGGCCCAGACCAACGTCAAGCGGCTGCTGGCCTATTCCAGCATCGCCCACGCCGGCTACCTGCTGGTGGCCATCGTGGCTCTGAATCAGAACGCCACCGCGGGACTGCTGTTCTACCTGCTGGTCTACACCGCGATGAACATCGGCGCCTTCGCGGTGATCCTGTGCGTTTCAGGGCACGGCGAAGAGCGGCTCGGTCTCCACCGGTACGCGGGGCTCGGGGCCAGGCATCCCGCTCTGGCCGTCTGCCTGACCATCTTTCTCCTCTCCCTTGCCGGCTTCCCCGGCACGGGCGGGTTCATGGGCAAGATCTTCATTCTGCAGGGAGCGGCCGAGGCCGGACTCTGGACCCTTTCCGTGATTTTCGTCCTCACGACCGTGGTGTCGTACTATTACTACCTGCGGATCGCATGGTACATGTGGATGCGGGAAGCGGCGGAATCCGACGAGCCGGACCCCGTGACGGTGCCCCTGACCATGCGCTTCGCCATGGGTGCGGCGGTGGCGGTCGTAGTCGGTCTGGGCGTCTTCCCGGGCGGGGGCGTGGGATTTGCCCGCGCGGGTGCGGAAGGACTGCTGACGGCAGGAGCACTGCTTCTGGGCGCCGCTCCCTAGCGGGATGAGTTCAGCGCATCCGCACTAGTGCGCGACAGCGGATCGCCCGGCATCCGCGAGACATCACACGGCACGCAACCACTTCTGGGCTGTACCGGCTTTGAGCTTTTCTCCCGAGATCTTCCGGCAATACGACATCCGGGGCATCGTTGGCGAAACCATCGACAGCGAGGTGGCCCGCGCCACCGGGATCGCCCTGGTCACGGCGGTGAGCGCACGGGCCGGCGATGCCCATCCGCGCATCGTGGTCGGGAGCGACAACCGTCCCAGCTCGGACGGCCTGGCCGACGCGCTCTCGGAGGGCATCCGCTCGGCGGGCGGACATGTGATCAGCCTCGGCACGGTACCGACCCCCGTGACCTACTGGGCCGAGCGCGAGCTGGCGGCGGCAGGGGGTGCGCAGATCACCGGCAGCCACAACCCCCCCGAATGGAACGGGATCAAGATGACCGTGGGTGGGCGCCCGCTATACGGCGAAGGGATCCAGGAGCTGCGCCGGCGGATCGATGAAGGAGTGGCGCGTCGTGGACCGGGCACCCTGGAACGCGTCGACGTTCTCGACCGGTACGTCGCCGACGTCGCGGGCCGGTTCGAGAAAACCGTGCCGCTGAAGGTGGTCGCGGACTGCGCCAACGCTTCCGGGGCGCTCACCGCAGTGCCTGTGCTGGAGGCGATCGGAGCCGAGGTGATCCCCCTCTACTGCGAGCTCGACGGGACCTTCCCGAACCATCACCCCGATCCCACGGTCGACGAGAACGTCGTGGACCTGGCGGCGCGTGTTCGCCAGACCGGCGCGGCCCTGGGCATCGGCTTTGACGGCGATGCCGACCGCATCGGGGTCGTGGACGAGACGGGCGCGGTCGTCCGTGGCGACATCCTGCTTCTCCTTTTCGGCCTGGAGGTGCTCGAACGCCGGGGTCCGGGCGAGAAGCTGGTCTTCGACGTGAAGTGCTCCCAGGTGCTGCCGCGCGTTTTCGAGGCAGCGGGGGGCGTCCCCGTGATGTGGGCGACCGGACACTCCCTCATCAAGGAAAAGATGCATGCCACCGGAGCGGTCATCGGTGGTGAGCTCTCCGGGCACATCTGTTTCGCCGACGAGTACATCGGGGTGGACGACGCCGTATACGCCGCGTGCCGGCTTCTGCGCCTGCTGGCCGCGTCCGGACGCCCGCTCTCGGCGCTGGTGGCGGATCTGCCTCGCTACGCATCGACGCCCGAGTACCGTATCGAGGTGGCGGAGCACATCAAGCACGACATCGCCGAAGCCGCCCGCGAACATTTCTCCCGGAGCCACGAGGTGATCGCGGTGGACGGTGCACGCATCCTCTTCGACGGAGGCTGGGGCCTGTTGAGAGCATCCAATACCCAGCCCGTCCTCGCGGCGCGCTACGAAGCCGACACCGATGTGCGCCTGGGGGAGATCCAGCGCGAGGTCGAGGACTGGCTCCGGGCTCGAGGCGTCGGTGTCTGAGGCGCGCCCTCGCACGTGGCGCGGCGGCCGCGTTCTGGTCGCCTCGATCGTGGCCGGGGCCGCGGTGCTTCTGGTGGCCCGCGAAGCCCTCGACCTCTATGTCGAAGTTCTCTGGTTCGGGGCCAACGGATATCTCGACGTCTTCTGGACCCGCACGCTGGCGCGCTGGGGGGTGCGCGTCCTGGTCATGCTGGCCGTCGGCGCGATGGTCTACGCAAACGTGCGCCTGTTCGCGGTCGCGGTACGCGCGCTCAGGATCCGCAGGCGTTTCGCCAATCTGGAGATATCGGAGAGAATCCCCGGCGTGTGGATCTCGCGCGGCACGCTCGTCATCTCGGTGCTGGCGGCGCTCTGGTTCAGCGCCGTGGTTCCCCCTGAAGCGGGACTGGCGCTGCTGCTCCTGCTTCGGGCCCCCGCGTGGGGGCTGAGCGAACCGATCCTCGGGCACGATGTGTCCTTCTATATCTTCGCCCTGCCTGTGATGAGCGGGATCGTCGCCTTCGCGCTCCTGCTGATCTTCTTCCTGTTCAGCCTCTCCATCGCCATCTACGCAGCCACCGGCGCCCTCCGCCTGACGCGCAAGGGACTCGGGCTGGAAGATCTGGCGCGCCGGCACCTCACCCTCCTGGTCACGACGTTTCTGGTCCTGCTGGCCGTACGCTTCCAGATCGCCCGCTACATCCTCCTGCTCGACGGCAACTCCGGCGTGCAGGGGCTGTTCGGCTTCACCGACGCCGTCGCCCGCCTGCCCGCGTTGACGGCGCTCGCCGTGGTCGCACTTGGTTCGGCGGCCCTGGTGGCATGGGGAGGCTCGCGACGCAAGGCCGTCCCGACCGCGGCCGGGCTGGGGGCCATCGTGGTGGGCACGCTCGTGCTGGCTCAGCTCTACCCGGCGACCGTGCAGCGCTTTCGCGTCGAGCCCAACGAGCTCGAGAGCGAAACGCCCTATATCGAGCACAATCTGGAGTTCACGCGCATCGGGTTCGGGCTCGACCAGTTGCGGCGTGAGCGATTCGACTACCGCGCGACGACCGAAGAACCGCGCGCGATGGCCGTCGCCAGCCAGTTCTCCGGGCTCCCCGTCTGGACTCCGGGCGCGCTCCTGACCACGTACCGGCAGCTGGAAGCCCGCTTCCGCTACTACGAGTTCAGCGACGTCACCATTGATCGCTATCGGGGCCCGGAAGGCCTGGTGCCGGTCGCGCTGGCGGTGCGCGAGATCGAGCCCGGCGGCATCGAAGACCGAAACTGGCAGAACCTCCACATTCGCGAGCGCTACATCGCGGGCATGGGCGCGGTTGCCAGCGCGGCCGGGGAGCACACCCCCGAGGGGCGGCCGTCGACGATCCTGTCCGCGATCCCGCCCGAGTTCGCGGAAGGCGCGGCGGCGCCCGAGAGACTGCGCCTGGTGCGCCCGTCGGTGTTCTTCGGCCTCCGCCCCCAGGCCTACGCCATCATCAATCCCACCACGGAGGCTTTTCTCGACCCCGAGGGCGGACCCGGCCAGGCCGGAGTGGACTACCCGGAAGGCATCCTGCTGGATTCGTGGCTGCGGAAGGTCCTGCTGGCGCTCCGCTTCCGCGACACGAACCTGCTGTTCGCCTCCGAAGTCTCACCCCGGAGCCGTTTCGTGTTTCGGCGCCAGGTGACGGCGCGGGCGCGCGATATCGCCCCCTTCCTGCGCTTTCCCGAATCGCCCTATCCGGTGGTGCACGAAGGCCGCGTGGTCTGGATGCTCGACGCCTTCACCGCCACCCGCCATTTCCCGCTGGCTAGCGCCTACGACCTGGAAGCGCGTGCTACGGTGACGTATGTGCGCAACAGCGTCAAGGTCACCGTGGACGGGGTGACCGGTCGTGTCGCCTTCTATGTGGCTGACGAGGGCGATCCGCTGCTGGAAGGCTACCGGCGCATCCTTCCCGGCCTCTTTCAACCCATGGAGGAGATGCCTCCCGGGCTCCGCGAACACATTCGCTATCCGCGCGCGCTTCTCAGCCTGCAGGGCCGGGTGCTGTTCCAGTATCATCTGGAAACCGCCCCTTCCTTCCACGGCCAGGAAGACGTGTGGGCGCCCGCCACGGAGCTCGCCCAGGGCACCAATCCGGTCCCGTACAGGCCCGAGTACGCCATCTACCGGCTGCCCGGCGCGCAGGAACCGGAGTACCTGCTGAGCACCGCTTTCGTACCGGCCGGCCGGCAGAACCTGACCGCCCTGCTGGTCGCGCGCAGCGACGGGGACGCCTACGGCGAGCTCCTCCTCTACGACATTCCGGTCGAGGATCAGGTCCCCGGCCCCCGCCTGGTGGAGGCGCTCGTGGAACAGGATCCCTTCATCTCCCAGCAGCTCTCGCTCTGGCGACAGGGAGGAAGCGACGTCTGGACCGGTCACCTGCACATCGTGCCCGTGGACGGCACGCTCATGTACATGGAACCGATCTTCCTCGCAGCCGAGTCGGACGCGATTCCCGAGCTCCGCCAGTTCGTCGTCAGCGATGGCCGCCGGGTGGCGATGCAGCCGACCCTGGACGCCACTGTGGCCGCGCTCGCAGCCATGGCCGCCCCCGACGCGCCCGAGGAAGTGGTCGACACCCGGGACCTGGAGGAACTGCGGGAACTGGCCACCGACACGTCGGCCTGGCCGGGCGACGCCCTGGATCTGCTCGACCGCGCGGAAGAAGCGCTCCGGGCCGGGGATTTCGCCGGTTTCGGCGCGCGTCTGCGCGAGTTGCGCGACCTGCTGGAGCGCTTCGAGGACCAGGCAGGTTCATGAGCCGCGCCGGATTCTTGATCGTGAGCGGATGACCGGGTAACTTGGCCGGTCGCCTCTTCCGGCGACTCTCCCGCAGCGTCCTCCACGGCCACACCGTCGCGCCAACTTCCTTCTTCCTCGCGGAGCAGACCGAATGAACCTGCACGAGTTCCAGGCAAGGGAACTCTTCCGTGACGCGGGCATGCCGGTACCGCGGGGCCGTGTCGCCATCACGCCCGGAGAAGCCGGGGCGATCGCCGCCGACATGGGCGGCGCGGCGGTGGTCAAGGCCCAGGTGCATTCCGGCGGCCGGGGCAAGGCGGGGGGCGTCAAGCTGGCCGGCACCCCCGAGGAAGCCGAGGCCCACGCGCGCGCCATACTTGGGATGACCATCCGGGGGCTGACCGTGCACAAGGTCCTGCTCGTCCCTGTCGAGAACATCGCCAGCGAGCGCTACGTCGGCATCCTGGTGGACCGTGCCGTACAGGCGCCGCTCTTCATGGTGTCGCGGGAAGGGGGCGTGGACATCGAGGAAGTCGCGGCCACCAATCCCTCCGCCATCAACAGGCTGCGCGTCGACCCGCGCTTCGGCCTTCTGCCGCATCAGGCGTACCGGCTGGGGAGCGCGCTCTTCGATGCACCGTCTCTGGCGCGCCAGTGCGCGACGGTGCTGTCCCAGCTCTACCAGGTCTTCATGAAGAACGGCGCGTCCCTCTGCGAGGTGAATCCGCTCATCGCGACGGCGGCGGGAGAGGTGAAGGCCATCGACGCCAAGGTCACCATCGAGGAAAACGAGCTCTTCCGCCGGCCGGCCCTTGAGTCCCTGCGCGATCTGGACGCCGAGCCCAACGCGGAAACACACGCGCGCGCCGCCGGCCTCAGCTTCGTCAAGCTCGACGGCAACGTGGGGTGCTGCGTCAACGGAGCCGGGCTGGCGATGGCCACCATGGACCTGGTCAAGTACTACGGAGGCGATCCGGCCAACTTCCTCGACATCGGCGGATCGTCGAGCCCCGACAAGGTCGTGGCCGCGCTCGAGATCATCACGGCCGATCCCAACGTGCAGGTGATCCTGTTCAACATCTTCGGCGGCATCACGCGTTGCGACGACGTGGCGCGGGGAATCGTCGAGGCGACAAGGCGCGCCGACATCCGCGCACCCATCCTCATTCGCCTCACGGGCACCAACGAAGCCGAAGCCAGGGACATCCTCGCGGCCGAGGGCTTCTCCGCCTTCACTTCGATGGACGACGTGGTGCGGGCGGCGGTGGAGAGGGCCGCCGCGTGACGCCCTTCATTCCGCGGCAGCCCTCGGCGGACTCCTTCCCACAGCACACGGTCCCACCCCATGTCGATCTTCGTTGACGAATCCACGCGCGTGGTGGTCCAGGGCATCACCGGCCGCGACGGATCCTTCCACACCGCCAGGATGATCGAATACGGCACCCGCGTGGTGGCGGGAGTCACGCCCGGCAAGGGCGGCCGCGTGGTCGAAGGCCCGGGAGGCGCGCGCGTGCCCGTTTTCGACACGATGAACGAGGCGGTCGCGGAGTCGGGGGCGAACGCCTCCGCGATCTATGTGCCGCCGCCCTTCGCCGCGAGCGCCATCATGGAGGCCGCGGAATCGGGCGTCGAGTTCGTCGTCTGCATCACCGAGGGCGTCCCGGTGCTCGACATGACGCGCGCCTACGCCTTCGTCGCCGACCATGGCGCCCGGCTGTTGGGACCCAACTGCCCGGGGGTGATCTCGCCAGGCAAGGCCACGGTGGGCATCATCTCCGGCGACATCGTGACACCCGGTCCGGTGGGAGTGGTGTCGCGCTCGGGCACGCTCACCTACGAGGCGGTCGGGCAGCTCACCGGGGCGGGAATCGGTCAAACCACCTGCGTCGGCATCGGGGGAGACCCCATCATCGGCACCACCTTCATCGACTGCCTGAAGGCCTTCGCCGAAGACGGGGAGACGAGGGCGGTCGTGATGATCGGCGAGATCGGGGGCACGGACGAGCAGGAGGCCGCCGAGTACGCCGGCCGCAGCCTCGACTTGCCGGTCGTGGGCTTCATTGCGGGCCAGACCGCCCCTCCGGGCCGCCGCATGGGACACGCGGGGGCCATCATCAGTGGTTCCTCCGGAACCGCGGAAGAGAAGATCAGGGCCTTCCGCGAGAACGGGATCGGCGTCGCGCGGCGGCCGATCGACATCGTACACCTCACCCGGGAAGCCCTGCGATGAACCTGACACTCGCGATCATCAAGCCCGACGCGGTCGCTTCGGGAAAGACGGGGGCCATCCTCGCTCATCTGGAAGGGGCGGGGTTCCGCATTCGCTCCCTGCGCATGACGCGCCTCTCCCGGACCCAGGCCGCGGCCTTTTACGCGGTGCATCGGGAGCGGCCCTTCTTCAACTCCCTGGTGGCTTTCATGACCTCCGGACCCATCGTGCCCCTGGTGCTCGAAGCCGATGACGCCGTGGCCCGGTTTCGCGAGACCATCGGAGCCACCGACCCCGCCGAAGCCGCTCCCGGAACCGTACGCGCGCTCTACGCGGAGTCGAAGGAGCGCAACGCCGTCCACGGCTCCGATTCGGACGCCAACGCCGCGCTCGAAATCGCCTTCTTCTTTTCTCGCCACGAACGGCTTGCCCTCCGTGGCTGAATCCACGCGAGTGCCGGCGAGAGGTAGTGCGGGGGCTGCCGGGCATCGCGCGTTGACGCGGGACCGTGCGCCACGCTAGCTTTTTATGCTATGCTGCACTTGAACTTGAACGCGCTCGAACGCACGGGTACGCTCCAGTTGCGAGCGGCGTGCCCGGCCGCCGATTTCGTCCTCGGGGGACGGGGTCCGGAGCTGTCCGAACCCGTCAGCGTGACTCTGACGGCGAGGTCCATGGCCACGGGCCAGGTGATGGTGCAGGGAAGGATGTCGACCACCCTGGCGCAGGTGTGCCGGCGATGTCTGGAACCCGTAGCGCAGGCGTTTGCGCTGCCGGTCCGGTTCGTCTTCATCCCCGACGACGAATACGGATGCCGGGATGACGGGGAGGTGCACACCTTCCCCGCACACCTGGCCGAACTCGACATCGCCGGTCCGCTACGCGAGGAGTTCGCGCTGGCGGCACCCCTCTACGCAGAATGCCGGCCCGACTGTCGCGGCCTGTGTCCGGCGTGCGGCTCAAACCGAAACACGGCCCGGTGCGATTGCTCGTCGCCGGATGTCGATGCCCGATGGGAGAAGCTGCGGGCTCTCACGAATCACTAGAACGAAGAAGCCATGGCCGTACCGAAGCGTCGTACATCCAAGCAGCGGCAGCGCAAGCGCCGCACGCACCAGCGAGCCCAACCCGTCCCGGTGTGGAACTGCCCACGCTGTGACGATCCGCAGATCCCGCACCGCGTGTGTCCCACCTGCGGCTACTACCGGGATCGTCCGGTCATCGAAGTCGAGCTGGACTGACCACGCCGGCGGCGACCGGTCCACCATGAGAATCGCGCTCGACGCCATGGGCAGCGATGGCGCCCCCGCGACCGAAGTCGCCGGAGCGCTGCACGCCCTTTCGCACGAAGCCGGCGACGTGACCGTCGTCCTGGTGGGAGACCGCGCGCGGATCGCGGCGCAACTGGACCGCCATGGCGCCTCCGAGGGCAGCCGGCTGGAGATCGTCCATGCCGCGGAGCGGGTTTCCCCCAACGAGTCCCCCGCGGCCGTCGTGCGCCGCAAGCCCGGCTCGTCCCTCGTGACCGGAGTCGGGCTCCATCGCAGAGGCCAGGTGGACGCGTTCGTCAGCGCCGGGCCCACGGGTGCGGTGATGGCCGCGTCGGTGTTTCTGCTCAAGCGGCTGCCGGGAGTGGACCGGCCTGCCGTCGGGACCCTCATGCCCACCACCAGCCGGGCCCACATGCTGATGCTGGACGCCGGAGCCAACGTGGACTGCCGGCCCCTGCACCTCCTGCAGTTTGCGTTTCTCGGCCATGTCTACGCGCAGGACCTGATGGGGAAACCCGAGCCCCGCATCGGGCTGCTGAACATCGGCTCCGAGCCGGAGAAGGGGAACGAACGCACGGTGGAGGCATACCGTCTGCTCAGCCAGAGCGAGCTCAATTTCGTCGGCAATGTCGAGGGCCGCGACATCATCCACGGCCTTTGCGACGTACTGGTCACCGACGGATTCGCCGGCAACGTGCTGCTCAAGTTCTACGAGTCGGTGGCAGGGTTCGTGATCCGGGTGATGGACCGCGAGCAGGAGCGCATCCGCACACCGCTGGACCGCTCCACCATCGAGATCCTCGACTACGCCGAATACGGGGGCGCTCCGCTCCTGGGGGTTAACGGCGTGTCCGTCATCTGCCACGGCAGATCGCCGCCCAAGGCCATCGGCAAGGCCATCGGCGTGGCGGCCAAGGCCGTAAGGACTTCCATGATCGGGCATATCGCCCGCTACCTGGCCGAAACCGCGGCCCGCATTCCATGACCCGACCCATCAGCGAAGTCGCCAGCACGGGACGGTTCCTCCCGGATCGCGTCCTCACCAACGAGGACTGGACGCGCATGGTGGACACGACCGAGCAGTGGATCGTGGAGCGCACCGGCATCCATGAGCGCCGCGTCGCGAGCCCGTGCACCTCGGTGTGCGACATGGGTGTCGCCGCGGCGGAGCAGGCTCTCGAACGGGCCGGGGTCAACGCCGGGGACGTGGACCTGCTGCTGGTTTCCACCGCGACGCCCGACAGGCTGCTGCCCTCCACCGCGTGCGACATCCAGGCCCGGCTGGGCGCGAACCGTGCGGCGGCCATGGACATCTCCGCGGCCTGTACGGGATACCTCTACATTCTGGCCCTGGCCGAAGGCTACATCGCGAGCGGCATGGGCGAGGTGGTGCTGGTGGTGTCCACCGAGAAGATGACGTCGATCATGGACTGGGAGGACCGGTCCACCGCGGTGCTGTTCGGGGATGGGGCGGGCGCCAGCGTGATCCGCCGCGCGACCGGCGACCGGGGGATTCTCGCCAACGACATCCGGTCCGACGGAAAGCTCGCGGACCTGCTTCAGAGGCCGGGCGGAGGCGCGCTCCGGCCCTTCGACGACTCCGTGCTCGCGGACCGGTCCCACCTGCTGCTCATGGAAGGCCGGGAGGTGTTCAAGAACGCGGTGCGGGCGATGTCCAGGTCGTCCCGCCTCGCGATCAAGCAGGCCGGCTGGACGGCGGAAGAGGTCGACCTCCTCATCCCCCACCAGGCCAACATCCGCATAATCGAGGCGACCGCCCGCTACGCGCGCGTTCCCATGGAGAAGGTGTACGTCAACGTCCACCGCTACGGGAACATCAGCTCGGCGACGGTCCCGGTCGCGCTCGACGAAGCGCTGGAGCAGGGCCGCATCGGACCCGGATCCAACGTCCTGCTGGTCGCCTTCGGGGCGGGCCTCACGTGGGGCGCCACGGCCCTCCGCGTGTAGCGGCCTCCACCGTCGATCGTCGTCAGGTGTCACTGGCTCTCCTCTTCCCCGGACAGGGATCGCAGTTTCCCGGGATGGGACGCGACCTGGCGGCCGCCTATCCGGAAGCTGCGCGGGTCTTCGAGCGCGCCGACGACATCCTCGGGTTCTCCCTCTCGCGCCTCGCCTGGGAAGGCCCCGAGGACCAGTTGGTGCAGACGCACATCGCACAGCCTGCGATCCTGGTCCATTCCCTCGCCGCGCTCGCGGTGCTCAAGCCGCGACTGGGACCCATCGCCTGCGCCGCCGGGCATTCTCTGGGCGAAATCTCCGCCCATGCGGCCGCGGGCACGCTCCAATTCGACGATGCCGTGTACGCGGTGCGGCGCCGGGGCGAGCTCATGCGGGAAGCGGGGCGCGCCCGCCCGGGGTCCATGGCGGCCATCCTGGGCCTCGGAGAACCCGAAGTGCGCGAAGTTTGCCGGGGCGTGTCCGGGAAGGGGCGGGCATGTGTTCCGGCCAACTTCAACGCCCCCACGCAGATCGTGGTCAGCGGCGACGCGGACGCGATCGACCGGGTCCTCGCGCGCGCCAGGGAAGCCGGTGCCAGGCGGGCCGTGCGGCTGGCCGTGTCCGGCGCTTTTCATTCGCCTCTGATGGCCGTGGCGGAGGAGGGTTTGCGGAAGTGTTTTCGCAGCCTATCTTTCGGACCGCCCGAGTTTCCGGTCTTTTCGAACGTGACCGCCGGGGCCGTCCGGGATCCCGGCCTCGCGCGTCGGCTGTTGGTCCGGCAGCTCACTTCTCCGGTATTGTGGTCCCAATCGGTCAGGTCCATGGTCGAAAGCGGTGTCGAGCGATTCGTCGAGATCGGTCCCGGGTCGGTGCTGTGCGGATTGAGCCGGCGCAACGCCCGGGGCGTCAAGGCCGTCTCCGTGGGCACCGCAATCGGCGTCCGAAAGCTGTTCCCCGATCCCGTGGCGGCCGGGAGCACCCCATGAGCGGCGCGCTGGCCGGACAGACCGCCCTGGTGACCGGCGGATCGCGGGGCATAGGGTTCGCGATATCGCAGGTTCTCGCGCAGGACGGGGCTCGGGTGGCCATAGTGGACATCGACGAAGAGGGGGCCGTCGCCGCCGCCGCTCGACTCGAGGGCGACGGTCACGCCGGCTATTTCTGCGATGTCGGCGATCCCGGGCAGTGCCGCGCCACGGTCGCTGCGGTGACCAAAGCGCAGGGTGTCGTTACGATTCTGATCAACAACGCGGGGATCACCCGGGACAATCTTCTCGTGCGCATGAAGGACGAGGACTGGAATGCGGTGATCAGGGTCAACCTCACGGGCGCCTTCAACATGACTCGCGCCGCGTGCAGGGGCATGATGAAGCGCCGATCCGGCTCCATCGTCAACATCAGCTCCGTAATCGGCCTGATGGGCAATGCCGGTCAGACCAACTATGGCGCCTCCAAGGCCGGGCTCGTGGGGCTCACCAAGAGCGTTGCCCGAGAGTTTGCCAGGCGGGGAGTGCGCTGCAACGCCATTGCTCCCGGCTACATCGCGACGGACATGACCGCCGGGCTGGACGAACGCACCACCGGGGAGCTCGGGTCGCGCATCCCCATGGGCCGGCTGGGAGAGCCCTCCGACGTCGCCGACGTTGCGCGGTTTCTCGCTGGACCGGAAGCCGGATACGTTACCGGTCAGGTGCTGGCCGTGGACGGCGGCATGGCGATGTAGCCCGATGATCACTCACCAGCGGTGGAAAACCGCAACACAAGGAGGAACAGGCAGATGGCGGACAGCATCGAAGGCCGGGTAAAGGACATCATCGTCACGGAACTCGGCGTCGAGGAGGACCAGGTCACGACCGAGGCTTCGTTCATGGAGGATCTTGGAGCCGATTCGCTCGACACCGTGGAACTGGTGATGGCCTTTGAGGAGGAGTTCGGAATCGACATTCCCGACTCCGATGCCGAGCAGATGCGCACCGTGGGAGACGCGATCGGCTACATTCGCAAGGCCGCCGCATCCTGACCCCTCTGCGCGGGAGAGGCGCCGCACGGCGCGAGGACACGTGAGCGGCCCTTCGGAGAACGGTGCCGCCGGGGCAAACCGGCGGGTTGTCGTTACCGGGATCGGGATGATCACTCCCCTCGGCAGCGACGTCCCGTCTTCCTGGGCGGCCCTGCTGGCCGGCACCAACGGCGGCGGTCCGATCACCCACTTCGACGCCGACGACCGCTTTGCCACCCGGATTGCGTGCGAGGTCAGGGATTTCGACCCCTCCGGGCAACTGAACAAGCGGGAGATGCGGCGCTACGACCGCTTCGCGCAGTTTGCCGTGGTGGCCGCCGCGGAGGCCATGGCATCCGCGGGGCTGGATGGCTGCCCGCCCGGTGTCTCGCCCCAACGTTTCGGCGTGATCATCGGCAGCGGGATCGGCGGCGTCGACACCTATGAGAGCCAGGTCCGCAAGCTGGTGAAGTTCGGGCCGCGCCGCATCAGCCCCTTCTTCGTTCCGATGTTCATTCCCAACATCGGCTCGGGGCTGGTGTCGATTCGTTACGGCGCCCAGGGTCCGAACCACTCCACCGTGTCGGCGTGTTCCTCCGGGGCACACGCCATCGGCGACGCCCTCCGCGTCATCCAGCGAGGCGACGCCGACGTGATGGTGGCCGGGGGCGCGGAAGCCGCCATCGTGCCCATCTCCATCGCCGGCTTCGCCTCCATGAAGGCGATGTCCAGACGCAACGACACCCCGGAGACCGCGAGCCGCCCCTTCGACGCCACCCGTGACGGCTTCGTCATCGGAGAGGGCGCGGGCTGCCTGGTGCTCGAGTCGCTCGACACCGCCGAGGCGCGGGGCGCGCGCATTCTGGGGGAGGTCGCGGGCTGCGGAGCCACCGCGGACGCCTACCATATCACCGCCCCGGTTCCGGGCGGCGCGGGAGCCCAGCAGGCCATGCGGCTGGCGCTGGAGGACGGGGGCATCGCGCCGGATGAGGTCGGATACATCAACGCGCACGGCACGTCGACCCCCTACAACGACGAGGTCGAGACGACCGCCATCAAGGCGGTGCTGGGGGAAGAAGCGGCCCGGGCGGCCATCGTCGGCAGCACCAAGTCGATGACGGGGCACACGCTGGGCGCAGCGGGCGCCATCGAGTCGGTCATCTCGGTGATGGTGCTGATGGAGGGCCGGATCCCCCCCACGACCAACTACGAGCACCCCGACCCCGAGTGCGACCTCGACTACGCCACCGACGGCATGGTCGAAAGACCCGTCGAGGCCGCCCTCTCCAACTCGTTTGGTTTCGGAGGGCACAACGTATGTCTCGCCTTCCGGCGCTGGCACGCCTGAGCGAGCCCTGTCGCGCCTCCCGGGGCCCGTCATGAGAGTGGGCACCGGATACGACTCGCACCGCTTCGACCCGGAGCGGAAACTGATGCTGGGGGGCGTCGAGATCCCGGGGGTTCCGGGCCTGACCGGCCATTCCGATGGCGATGCCGTAGCCCATGCCGTCACCGACGCCCTGCTCGGAGCCGCGGCCGAAGGCGACATCGGAAGCCACTTTCCCCCGGGCGATCCGCGCTGGCGCGACGCCGACTCCATGGATCTGCTCGGGCGGGTGGTCGCTCTCCTGGGGCGGCGCGGGCTGCAGACGATCAACGTGGACGTGACCGTGATCTGCGAAGCACCCCGCATCGGACCGCACGCGGCAGGAATGCGCGCGCGCATCGCCGATGTGCTCGGGATCGGCTCTGACGCGGTTTCGATCAAGGGGAAGACGAACGAGGGAATGGGCTGGATCGGGGCCGGCGAGGGGATCGCCGTGCACGCCGTGGCGCTCATCGGGGAGGAGGAACCATGGACGCGGCGCTCGACTTCCTCGCGTCGCTCCCCGCAGGACTGACCTACCTGGTGCTGGGAGCGGGGGCGGCCCTCGAGAACATCGTGCCGCCGGTCCCCGCCGACACGTTCATCCTGCTGGGAGGCTTCCTGGCCGTGCGCGGCCCGGCGGATGTGGTGGTGGTCTTCCTGGTGACCTGGCTGGCCAACACCTCGGGGGCCCTGCTGGTCTACGGGGCGGGGCGCCGCTTCGGTCCGCCCTTCTTCGACACCCGGTTCGGCCGGCTGCTGCTTCAGCCGGAGCAGCTTTCGCGCCTGCGGCGCTTCTACCAGCGGCGGGGAACGCCCGCCATCTTCCTCGCCCGCTTCCTCCCCGGGCTGCGCGCGGTGGTGCCCGCCTTCGCGGGGGTCGCCCGGCTGTCGTTTGCCTCCGTCGCCGTGCCGGTAGCGGTGGCGTCCGCCATCTGGTACGGCGGGCTGGTCCGGCTGGGGTCCATCGCCGGGGAGAACGTCGACACCATGCTCGACTGGTACGCGACCGCCAACCGCCTGCTGCTGGCTGTCGCGGCCGCGATCGGCGTGGTGATTCTGCTGGCGTGGCTGCGCACCCGCAGGCAGGCATCCGGTTCCGGGGAATGACCGGGGAACGGGACAATTCGGTCGCGAGGGCCTTCCGGGAGGAACTCTTCGCGGACTACCTGGCCTTCGAGCGGGGGCTCTCGGCGAGAACCATGGAAGCGTACGGGCGCGATGTCGCGCGGCTTATCGGGTATCTGTCGGACCTGGGCATCGTCCGCCCGGGTGACGTAACCCGCGTCGACCTCCGGGACTACGTCTACTCGCTCAAGGACAGGGGACTGGCGCCGACCTCCATTCGCCGCGCCCTGTCGTCGATGCGGGCGTACTTCGCCTTCCTTCTGGAAGAAGAGGTCATAGAGACGGATCCCACCGAGCAGATCGAGTCGCCGCGCGTCTGGAGAACCCTCCCCGGAGTGCTGAGCATGCGGGAGACGGAACGCCTGCTCGAGGCGCCGGAGCTATCCGATCCGCTGTGCTGGCGCAACCGGGCCGTCCTGGAGCTGTTGTACGCGACCGGCATGCGCGTCTCCGAGCTGACGGGGCTTCCCCTGCACGGCGTCGACCTCGAGGATCGCACCTGCCTGGTGTACGGGAAGGGCGCGAAGGAGCGCATGGTGCCCTTCGGCCGCGCCGCCCGGCGCGCGCTCATGCGCTATCTGCGGGACGTGCGGCCGGAGCTGGAGCGGGGCAGGGGCGAAGGAATGTTCTTCCTCAGCGCCAGAGGCCGGCCGCTCACCCGAATGGCGGTGTGGACCATCGTGCGCAAGGCACGCGACCGTGCGGGGATCGAGAGACCTGTCTCCCCGCACACCCTCCGCCACAGCTGCGCGACCCATCTGCTGGAGGGAGGCGCGGACCTGGCCGCTGTACAGGAGCTGCTCGGCCACGTCGACATCGCCACCACCGAGATCAACACGCACGTGGACCGGGCATAAGTGCACGAGATGCACCGGACCCACCACCCAAGGGGATGACTCGTCAGAGCGAGCCCGGGGGGGCCGGCCAAGACGCCGTGCGGACGCGAAGTCTGCTAGCTTCCGCTGCCCGTGAGCCTGAAGAGTTCCGCCTGGTCGTCGGCCTCGCGCAGTAGCCGGACGGCTTCGGCCAGGACAGGATCGCGCTGGATGCGGAACCGCAACAGGCGCCCGTCGTCCGCCATGCGTTGAGACAGGTTGATCTCGAGCCGCCAGAGCAGATAGCGCCGGGCCGCCGGATCGTCGAGGGTGGCGTCGGGGACACCCGCTTCGCGCAGTTCGGCAATGAACGCCTCAAGCCTCTCCCCGGTGATCGTCGCCTCGGCGCCGTCATTGACGACGGCCTGCGCGCGATCGAACCCGATCTCGGCCAGCCTCAGGCCGAGGGGGAATTCGGCAGCCACGGCTTCCTCCAGAAGCTGGCGCTCGACGGCCAGCAGCGTGTCGCCGTCGATCTCCAGATCCGGGAAGACACCGCCGCCGCCCTTCAGTTCGCGCCCCGCTTCGGTGGTGAAAACCGGGAAGGCGGTGGAGTCCTCGGGCAGCGGCGTCCCGTGTGCGTCCCGCTGGCGGTGAAGCGACCGGCCCAGCGGGGTGTACCACTCCCCGGTGGTCAGCTGCAACTGCCAGCCCTCCGGAAGCGGTACGACGGACTGCACCACCCCCTTTCCGAAGGTGCGCTCGCCCACCACCACCGCGCGGTCGTGGTCCTGCAGGGCTCCGGACAGGATTTCCCCGGCCGAGGCGGTAAAGCCGTCGACCAGCACCACCAGCGACTTGTCTCCGAGGCTCGCTCCATCCCGGGTGTACGCCGCATCCTCGTGCTCGCCGGGCCCGCGCCGCGGGTTGCGGCCGCGGGTGCTGACCACGCGCTTGCCGCGGTCGAGGAAGAGGTCGGTCAGGGTGAGCGACTCGTCCAGGTAGCCCCCGGGGTTGCGGCGCAGATCCAGTATGATTCCGCTGGCGTCCGCGAGCAGAGCGAAGGCGGAGTCCATCTCCGCGGTCGAACCGCGAGCCACCCGGTCCAGCTCGATGTAGCCGATGCCCTCTTCCACGTACCCGGCATGGACCGACGAGACATGGATGTTGTCGCGTTCGATGGCGTGGGGAATGGGAGCGGAAAACCCCTCGCGCTCGACCGACACGGTGACCGTGGTGCCGGGCGTGCCGCGAATGCGCTGCGAGGCTTCCCCGGTAGTCCATTCTGCGGCGCTCTCGCCGTCCACGCCCACGATCACGTCGCCCACCTGGATTCCCACACGCTCCGCCGGGAATCCGCGGAAGACCGCGGTGACGGTGATCTGGTCGTTCAGCAGCTGGATCGCTACCCCGATGCCGGCGTAGTTGCCGGTGGTGGCTTCCTGAAACGCGTCCACCCCGCGCGGGTTGAGCACCTGGCCATAGGGGTCGTTCAGAGCCGCGATCAGCCCCCAGACCGCGCCGCCCCACAACGTCGGATCGTCGGGCTCGTCCAGGCCGGACCGGCGGATGCTGTCGAAGGTGCTGAGGAACCGCTGGTCGTCCACCGTGCCCTGGCTCAACGGGACTTCGGTCTCCGGAGGAATCGGATCCGAATCCGCGATCGAGTCGGCCGCGTCGGCGCGCCGCTCCAGCGCGGTCGCCGCCCCAAGCAACCCGTCGAGAGCTCCTCTCCAGAGCGTCGAGTCCGCGGGAGTGCTCCAGCTGTAGCGCTTGATGACCTCGAAGGCGCGCAGGAAGTGCTGGCCGTCCAGCGTTGCCGACGCGCCCGCACCCGGCTGGCCGGTCGATCCCGTATCCTGGCCCGCGAGGTCCGAGGCCCGGACCGGCAGAAAGAGCAGGAACGCTGCAAGGATGAATCTCGTGCGGCTCATGGCGACTCGTGGGAGGAGATGTCGATGGCTGCAGGGTAGACCCCGGAGGTCACAGACTCGTTCCCGGAGCCGGTTCAACCCCCATTGGCGTCACGCGACCAGTTATCGTGCAATCGGATGGACCACCCGGCAACCGTCGCGGCGTTTGGCGGACCGCACGGATATCATACCTTGTCGGGAGGCATCCCGCTTGCCGGACCGCGAACGGAACCCAACGCCCTGACGACGTGCCGCTCATGAGCCCGAGACATTCGTCCCCGCTCGTTGCGGGACTGGTCCAGATGAAGCCGCGCAAGGGAGACGTGCGCGCGAATCTCGACAGGATCGGCTCCCTCGTGGCCGAAGCCGGGAGCGACCACGACCTCCTCGTCTTTCCCGAAACCTGCCTGACCGGGTATTTCCTGCAGGGGGCGGTCGCGGAACTTGCCTTCGGCGCGGACGAGGTGGCGGACATGCTGGGCCGGGCGCCGGATGGGGCGCCGGACATGGTCGTCGGCTTCTACGAGCGGCATCGGCGCCGGATCTACAACAGCGTCGTCTATTTCTCCGCGAGCGGCGGCCGCTACCTGCCCCTGCACGTCCACCGCAAGATGTTCCTGCCCACCTACGGGCTCTTCGATGAAGCCCGTTTCGTGAAGCCGGGGCTCGAACTGCGGGCCTTCGACACGCCCCTGGGCCGGATGGGGATGCTGATCTGCGAGGACATCTGGCACTCGCTGACCCCGGCCGTGCTGGCCCTCGACGGCGCGGAGATCATCCTGGTGTCCAGCGCCTCGCCGGCCCGGGGGTTCCTGGCCGGAAGCGACCGTCCCGCCAGCATCCGGCGCTGGGACCCGATCCTCGAGGGACCGGCGATGGAGCACGGCGTCTTCGTCCTGGTCAGCCAGCTGGTGGGCTCGGAGGGCGGCAAGCTGTTGGCGGGCGGCTCGGTCGCGATCGCGCCCGACGGCACCACCCTGGCGCGCGCTCCCCTGTTCGAGGAGGGCGTGGTGACCGCCGTCCTCGACCGCGCGGCGATCGACCGGCACCGCTTCGAGTCGCCTTTGCTCTCCGATCTCGAACAGCAGCTGCCCAATCTGCGCGACGCACTGGCGCGCGCCGGCCGCGGGCGGGGAAGGGACGCGGCGGCCGGGGCTCCCGAGGAGGAGGATTCCGGGTCGGGCGGCGGCGCGGCTCCAGCGCGGAGCCACCGGGCCGCCGCGACCCACGGTCCGATTCCCGGCGACGCCTCGATGCTCGACCTCAACCTCGAGCTCACCGAACGGGCCCTCGTGGAGTTCATCCGGGAGGAGATCGTGCGCCGGCGCGGCTTCGGGAAGGTCGTGATCGGGGTGTCGGGAGGCGTCGATTCCGCGGTGTCGCTCTGCCTGGCCGTGCGTGCGCTCGGTCCGGAAAACGTCACCGGGCTGCGGCTGCCGTACGCCACCTCGTCACCGGAAAGCCTGGAGCATGCGGCGATGGTGCTGGAGGCGACCGGTGCCGTCAGCCGCACTCTGAACATCACGGCTTCGGTGGACGGCTACATCGCGCGCCACGAGCCGGACATCAGCGCGCTGCGCCGCGGCAACCTCGCCGCCCGTTTCCGGGCCCTCACCATCTTCGACCAGTCGGCGCTCCTGAGGGCGCTCCCGCTCGGCACCGGCAACAAGAGCGAACGGCTGTTCGGCTACTACACCTGGCACGCCGACGACTCCCCCCCGGTCAACCCGCTCGGGGACCTGTTCAAGACCCAGGTGTGGGCGCTCGCGCGCCATCTCGGCGTCCCCTCCGAGATCGTCGAGAAGCCGGCCAGCGCCGATCTGGTGCAGGGCATCCACGATCACGACGAACTGGGCATCTCCTACCACGATGCCGACCCCATCCTGCACTGGTTCCTGCGGGGCTACTCGCCCTCCGAACTGGTGCGGCGGGGCTTCGACGAATCGCAGGTGGACATCGTTTGGAGCCGCTTGAACGCGACCCACTGGAAGCGCGAGCTGCCGACGGTGGCGGTGCTCTCGTCCACCGCGATCGGGGAATCGTATCTGAGGCCGGTGGATTATTGAGGTTTGCCGGTCACTCCGCCGGATGTCCTCACAGCCGGGCCACCTTCCGCCGCAACGTTTCCAGCAGAGGCACCGGCGTCAGTTCGCCATCGATGATGGCGGCGAGTTCCTCCTCCCGCTTCCAGTGCGCCTCCAGGCTGGCCAGCTCGAGTTCCAGAAGCCGCCGCTCCGCGTCCTCGCCGGCCGCGATCTCGAGGGCGATGGTGCCCGTGCGCGGCAGATTCCCGAAGCGCGCGCCCTTCTTGACCAGCACCCGGGAGAGGCCGCCGGTGCCGACCTCCTCGATCAGGCGGGTCGCGGAGGCGATCCGCCTCTCGGAAGCTCCCTCGAAGTGATGGTAGGCGAGGACCCGGCGCAGGGTGCGCTCCGCGTCCGGGCCCGTCAGGCGCAGGCCCTCGTCGGCATCCGGGGCCGCCCGACAGACCGGACAGGCGCGCGACACCACCAGAGGCGCGTCGTCCTCGGTGGGACGGATCATCAGTCCGGCGCGTGCGTCGTAGGAGAGCACGCGCATGACGTATCCGCAGCGGCCGCACTGGCGCTTGCCCCGCCACGCCGCCGAACCGAATCGGAGCCACCGGGCGCCCCGGGTCGTCCACCGCGGCGCGTGCTCCCAGAGCACCCAGGCGCCCAGCAGGCCGATGCCGCCGGTCAGCCATCCGCCGATGGCGGCGGCTCCCACCGCCGTGCCCGCGAGCGACACCTGCTTGAACCGCTTCCTGCGGGCGCGCAGCTCACGCCCGTAGCGCCACCAGGCCTCCTCCCGGCGCTCGCAGCGTCCAACTCGCACGATTTCGAGCGGACCGGCGGCGAGGAGGGCGATGTTGTCGGTGCGGGACAGCAGGCGCCCCCGGTCGACCGAAACCTTCTCGAGCTCCTCGAGCGCCTCCCAGCGATCGACCAGGGGCACCAGTGACCACCGCTTGCAGGCGCCGCAGACCATCCACAGCCGGCCCCGGTCGGCATCGAACGCCACGCGTCGCCCGCGCGACAGATGCTCCAGCACGTCGTTCTCGGGGAAGGGGGCCTGGCAGACCAGGCAGCGTGTGTACACCGGCGCGACACTCCGGCTGGATTCGACGTTATCCCGGGGCGAGGGGACGGGGCTTGGCGAATGTGCGCGGGGGCGGCACATTCCCGGCACCCGCACCGCCCCCGCAGCCGGAAGCACCTCGGGACACGAGCCGTGCATCGCGGGCATGCGCCCCGCCACCCGACTTCATCCTACCGAACCTCCGCGCGCGATGATCCTGGTTCTCGACAACTACGACTCGTTCACCTGGAACCTGGTCCAGATGCTGGAGGCCCTGGGCGCCCGGACCGAGGTGGTGCGCAACGACGAGCGCACCGTCGAGGAGATCGAGCGGCAGGCTCCCGAACGCATCGTCATCTCTCCCGGACCCTGCACGCCGGGGGAAGCGGGCATCAGCACTGAACTGGTGCGGGCCCTGGGTCCGGGCACACCGATTCTGGGGGTCTGCCTGGGGCACCAGGCCATCGGCGAGGCGTTCGGGGGCGCGACCATCCGGGCCCGGCGCGTCATGCACGGCAAGACCGCACCCATCCGCCACATTGGTCTCGGGGTCTTCCAGGGGCTTCCCTCGCCGATGACCGTGGCCCGCTATCACTCCCTGGTCACGGATCCTGCGGCGCTCCCCCGCGAACTCGAACCGGTGGCCTGGACCGATCTCCCCGGCGAGGACGACGAAATCCAGGCCATGCGCCACCGGACGATGCCCGTCTGGGGGGTTCAGTTCCACCCGGAGTCGTACTTCTCCGACGCGGGCCCGCGGCTGCTGGAGAACTTCCTGCGGCTCCCGGTTTAGCTAATCTAGCTAATCGACCTGGGCTACGAGATAATCGGCGGCAGCCCCCGTTCCGCCAGCAGGCGGTTGAAATCGGTGATGTCGTCCGCGGCCAACTCCGCCCAGCGTCTCAGGTACTCCTCCAGCTGCAACCGGTAGATCCCTCCGACCTCGTTCATCGACTCCGTGGGCGGGTCGTCCGAGCCGGCCGAGTACCCCGCGAGGCTCGCGATCTTGGCCCATAGCCGACGGGGCCAGCGGATGGTGTCCTGCCGAGCCGACCCGCCCGTGAGCCTCAGGTCGAAGAGCTCCATTTCGAGCTCGATGAGCGCCAGCGCGAGTTCCTCTCCCACTTCCGCGATCTCGGCGTAGAGGGGATTTCCGCGCACCCGTTCCTCCAGGTCCGCCAACCCCCGGCGGGTCCATTCGATGCGGTTGATGAGCTCGGCCGTCGAATCGCTCATTTCACGCAGTTCCAGCTGAAGGGCCAGCTGCGCGCGCATGTCCTCGGCGGAAGCCGTGGAGGCCGGATCCTGCAGGATCTCAAGCTCGGCGGTGCGCTCTTCGGCGCCCGCGGTGAGACGCACCCGGTAGCGCCCGGGGATGGCGAGGGGCCGCACCGGGCCGCCGTCCGGCGGAGGCCGCCACCCCTCCTGGCCCACGCCGCGATGCGAGTGCTCGAGCGGCGGCGTGCGGAGTCGCGGCGTCGCCGAAGCCGTGTAGCGAAGGTCCCACATCACCCGGTTCATGCCGGGGCCGAAGCTGCCGGACAGGGTGCGGACCGGCGCTCCGTCCATCGTCTCCACCTCGATGGTGACGGGTCCGGCCAGATTCTCGCCAAGGTGGAAGTTGATCGAGGCCCCGTAGTCCGGGTTCTCCCCGGCGGCCGGGTCGTCCGGCTGGGCGTTGCGCGCCTCCCGCGGCAGGAAGCGGTACGCCGGACGCGGCGCAAACAGATGCACGCCGTCCGCAACCGTCTCCGCGCTCAGCTGCTGCAGCGGGGTGATGTCGTCCAGGATCCAGAATCCCCGCCCGTAGGTGCCGACCACCAGGTCGTTGAAGTGCGGCTGGATCTCCAGCCAATGCACGGGCGCATGCGGCAGGTCGCCCTGCAGCGAGCTCCAGGTCACCCCGTCGTCGAAGGAGACGAAGAGCGAGTTCTCGGTTCCGAGGTAGAGGAGCCCGGGACGCACCGGGTCCTCGCGTACGACGTGGGCGTAGCTGAACACGCTGCGCGGGACGTCGCCGGCGAGCGAGCGCCAGGACGCCCCGTAGTCCTCCGTCTTGTAGACGAACGGATCGGTGCCGCCCAACTGGTGGAAGTCGACGGTGATGTACGCCGCCGCGGGGCTGTAGCGAGAGGGTTCGATGTTGCTCACCGTGCCCCACTCGGGGAGCTCGGAGATGTTGCGGGCCACCTCGACCCAGCTCTCGCCGCCGTCGCGCGTCACGTGCACGAGACCATCGTTCGATCCCGTCCAGATGGTGCCGGGCTCGATGGGGGATTCGGCGAGCGCGAAGAGCACCGAGGCGTAGGTGGGGCTCACGTCCTCGGTGGTGAGCCCGCCCGTCTTCTGCATGCGGGTGGTGTCGGCGCGTGTGAGATCGGGGCTGATCACGCTCCAGCTGTGCCCGCCGTCGGTGGTTCGGTGGACGTGCTGGCTGCCTGCGTAGACCACGTTGTTGTCGTGCGGCGAGATGTGCACGGGAAAGGTCCACTGGAAGCGGTAGCGCACGTCCGCGGCCGCCCAGCCCTCGGGGTTGTCGGGCCACACGCTCACCGTCCGGGTGATCCCGGTGGACAACTGGTGGCGCTCGAGGATGCCCTCGAAGCACCCCGACCAGATGACGTCGTTGGTCACGGTGTCGGGGATGGCGAACCCAACCTCGCAGCCGCCCACCGACCTCCATGCCCCCACTGGAATCGCGCCCCCGGTGAGGGTGTTGGAGGGCCCGCCCGTCGAGGGCCCGTCCTGGCGGTTGCCGTACAGGTTGTAGGGGACCTGGGTGTCGGTGTGGACGTGGTACATCTGGGCGATGGGCAGGAGCGGCCGGTACCAGTTGCGCCCCCGGTTGGTGGAGATGCGCACCCCCTGGTCGTTGCCGATGATCATGCGCGCGGGGTCGAGCGGGTCGATCCACATGTCGTGGTTGTCGCCTCCGGAGATGACCTCGAAGGACACGCCTCCGTCGAGCGAGCGCGTGTGCAGCGTGGACATGAAGTGCACCTCGTCGGGGTCGTCGGGCGCGACCGCCATGCGCGAGTAGTACAGGGGCCGCTGCGCCAGCGCGTGATCGGCGTTGACCATCGTCCAGGAGCGCCCTCCGTCGTCGGATCGCCAGAGCGTGCCCTCGTGCTCCTCCAGCTCCTCGTACTCCCGGTTGGAGTTGGTTTCGATGAGCGCGTAGATGCGGTCCGGGTCCGCCGCGGTCATGGCGAGGCCGATCCGGCCCATGGTGCCGCGGGGCAGTCCCGCGCCCTCGAGCCGGGTCCAGCTGTCGCCCCCGTCGCGGCTGGTCCAGAGCCCGCTCTCCGGGCCTCCGCTCTCGCGTCCCCAGGTCCAGATCTGCATCTGCCAGGTGGCGGCGAAGAGGATGCGCGGGTTGGTGGGATCCATCACCACGTCGATCGCGCCGGAGTTCTCGCCGGAAAAGAGCACCCGCTCCCAGTTCTCCCCGCCGTCGGTGGTGCGGAACAGCCCCCGCTCCTGCTGGGGGCCGTAGAGGTGGCCGGCCGCTGCGACGTACACGATGTCCGGGTCGTCGGGATGGATGACGATGCGCCCGATCCTTCCCGTCTCGTCGAGCCCCATGTGCCGCCAGGTGCGGCCGGCGTCGGTGGAGCGGTACACGCCGTTGCCGATCGAGACGTTGGAGCGGATGAACGACTCGCCCGTCCCCGCCCACACCACGTTGGCGTCCGAGGGCGCGATCGCCAGCGCGCCGATCGACTGCGCGGGCTGGTCGTCGAAGACGGGGCTCCAGGTGTGCCCGCCGTCTTCGCTCTTGAAGACGCCCCCCGACGCGGCGCCGAGGTAGTAGACGTTGCGGTTGCCGGCTTCGCCCACCACCGCGCTCACCCGGTTGCCCACGGGGCCCACGTGGCGGAAATCGGCGTCGGCGAAGAAGTCGTCCGGGAGATCGCCCGGAGCGGTCAGCTGGGCAGCGAGCCCGCCGGCGGGGATGCCTGCTGCGAGGAAGGACAGGATGAGCGCGCGGGTGTATGCCCGAGCGGAAGGGATGACGGCCATGGGAACACTCCGCAGGAGGGGCAACCGAAGGGACCGCCACAAAGGTAGGTCGGGGGCGGCATCGGGCAATCCACCCGATCGACACGTGGAACAAACAGTTGATTTTTCAACATAACAGAAGGAAACTCTTCTCTTCTGCGTGACGTCAGGCCTGCCAGGCACTGAAGCCGCGAACACCGCTTGAGCGAGGACACATGTTTACCCTTCTGTTCAGGACCCGCGGCGGTCCGCTTGATCCCGAGCGCCGGCGGGGCCGTCCGTCTGTCCCCCTGCTGACGAGCGGCCTCCTGGCCACCGCCGCCCTGATCGGATGCGCGGGCGATTCACCCGATCGGGGCGGAACGGGAGATCCACCGGCCGTGACCGGCTCGCGCCCATGGGCCACGTCGGAATCGTGGTGGGAGGCCACGCTGGAGGCTACCACCCGGCCCGACCTGTATCTGACCTCCGTTTACGACCTGGACGTTGACTCCAGGGGCCGCGTCTTTCTGGTCGACTGGCCGGCGGGCGGCATCACCGTCCTTACCCCGGATCTCGCATACCTGCAGACTGTGGGGCGGGAAGGGGAGGGGCCCGGCGAGTTCATTGCGAAGGAGGTGCAGATCCTCCCGGGCGACACCCTGCTTGTATACGACTCTTCGCTGGGGCGGATTACGCTCTTCGATCCGGTCAATCTGGAGCTCCTCGCGACCCGGCCTCCGCCGAATCGGGAACGGAACGTTGTATCCCACCTGTGGAGTGTCCCGGAGCCGGGGCGCTACTTCGCGCTGGATCGGGCACCTTACACCGCCGGTGAGGGCGAGGCCGCCGACCAGGGCCGGACGCAAGTGATCCTCGCGTTCGACGAGTCCGCCGAGACGGTCGCCGACACGCTCGCGATCATCGCCGACAGCGAGCGCCTCGTCATGCGGGGGGAAGGGTACCTGAGCGTGGGAGAGCATCCATTCGGCCGTGAGTCGTTCGTCCAGGCTCTCGGCGGGAACCGAATCACGCATGCCAACTCGGGAGCGCTGGACATCACGGTTCTCGATTTCGAGGGAGCCACGGCTCACGCCTTCTCCTATCCGACAACCCCGATCCCCGTCACGGCGGAGGAGCTGCGGACCGCGAGCGAAGACATGGCCGAGCCGATGGCGGACATGCTCCGGTCGGGCGCCCCCTACACCTGGCCGGCTCTCGTCGGACTCGTGACCGATGACGAAGAGCGGATCTGGGCAGGGATCCGCGCCCCCGGAGAGAGTGCCGTGTGGGAATGGGCCGCGTTTGGGCCGGACGGCACCCATGCCGGGTCCATCCTTCTTCCGGCCGGGCATCTGTTACAGGACGTGAGGGACGACAGGCTGTACGTGCTCTCCCACGACGAGATGGATGTGCCTTCGATCCAGGCCTACCGCCTGGTCGCCCTCTGAAACCTGATTCGCGACCCCGACAAGCGCGGACTCGCGACTGAAGTCGTCAGTAGATGACACCAGATGTCATCATGGCATCGGCAGGCCGATCCCCTCGTGCTCCTCTTCTGGAGTTATCCCGCCGCGCGCGCTATCTTGCTTCCTGTTGGCGGAGGGGCCGGACGCTGAACGAGCGATGTCCGGCAAAACGGATGGAACCGACGTGAACGTGGAGGCCGTCCCTCAAGCATGACCGAGTGCGCATGAAAGCTCGCGTCCTGGGTATCGTTCCCGCCCGGCTCGCCTCCACACGACTCCCCAACAAACCCCTCTTCCCCATCCTCGGCCGCCCGCTCATCGAGTGGGTCTGGCGCAGGGTCCGGTCCATGCAGGTGCTCGACCACGCCGTCGTGGCGACCGACTCCGACCGGGTGGCCCGGGTCTGCCGCGACCTGGGCGCCCCGGTGGAGATGACCTCGTCCGACCACCCTTCCGGCACCGACCGCATCGCCGAGGTGGCGGCGCGCAGGCGCTACCGGGACTTTCCCGTGATCGCCAACATCCAGGGGGACGAGCCGCTGCTCGAGGAACGCCATCTGGCGGCGGCCGTCGAGCTGGTTCGCGGCGGAGGATGGGAGATCGGCACCTGCGCGACCCCGGTCGAGCACCTGGAAGCGTGGAAGGACCCTTCCGTGGTGAAGGTCGCGCGCGCCGCCACGGGCCGGGCGCTCTACTTTTCGCGCGCGGCGATTCCCTACAAGCGCGCCGCGAAGCCGGATGCGGGCGACCTGCTGCGCGAGCCCTATCTGCGCCATGTCGGCATCTACGCCTGCGCGCGCGACGCCCTCGAGCGATGGGTGGCGATGGCCCCGACCGTCCTCGAGCGCCTCGAAAAGCTCGAGCAGCTGCGCCCGCTCGAGTCCGGCATCCGCATCGGCGTGGCGGTGGTCGGGTTCGCGCACCCCGGCGTCGACACGCCGACCGACGTGCTCTACACCGAAAGGAGACTGCGGGAAATGGAGCAGCATTCATCCAGCCTGGTGAGCGGAACATGAGCGAGAATCAGACCGACCGGACACGCTACGTCTTCGTCACCGGAGGTGTGGTGTCATCGCTGGGGAAGGGCATCGCCGCCGCGTCCCTCGGACACATCCTGAAGACGCGCGGGTTCAGGGTGACCATCCAGAAATTCGACCCGTACATCAACGTCGATCCGGGCACCCTGTCCCCCTTCCAGCACGGCGAAGTGTTCGTGACCGACGACGGCGCCGAAACCGACCTGGACCTGGGCCACTACGAGCGCTTCATCGACGAGTCGCTGTCGCAGGCCAACAACGTCACCACGGGCGGCATCTACCAGTCCGTGATCAACAAGGAGCGCCGGGGCGACTACCTGGGCTCGACCGTGCAGGTCATCCCGCACATCACAGACGAGATCAAGGACGCCATCCGCCGCCTCGCGCCCGAGAACGACGTCATCATCACCGAGATCGGAGGGACCGTAGGCGACATCGAGAGCCTGCCCTTCCTGGAGGCCATCCGGCAGTTCCGCCTGGAGATGGGACGCCCGTACGTCGCGGTGATCCACCTCACCCTGGTGCCCTTCCTGGCGGCGGCCGGCGAGCTGAAGACCAAGCCGACCCAGCACTCGGTGCGCGAGCTGATGCAGATCGGTATTCCCCCGGACATCGTCATGTGCCGCACCGAGCGCCCGCTGGATGAGGGCATTCGCCGCAAGATCGCGCTCTTCACCAACGTGCATCCGGACGCCGTGGTGGAAGCCCACGACCAGGAAACCATCTACGAGGTGCCGCTGGAGCTGCACCGTCAGCGTCTGGACGAAGTGG
Organism: Gemmatimonadota bacterium; assembly: GCA_022823365.1. Taxonomy (GTDB): domain Bacteria; phylum Gemmatimonadota; class Gemmatimonadetes; order Longimicrobiales; family Gaopeijiaceae; genus BD2-11. The sequence continues at coordinate 20,232 of JAJDXG010000043.1, read as the reverse complement.
TTCTTGAGCGGCTCGAACTCCAGGCCCCCACCACCGATCTCAAGCGGTGGAGGGGCGTGGTGGAACGCATCAAGCGGCCCTCCCGCGGCAAGGTCCGCATCGCCATCGTGGGCAAGTACACCGAACTCGTCGACTCGTACAAGTCGATCGAGCAGGCGCTCATCCACGGCGGCGTCGAACACGACGTGGGCGTGGAGCTGGACTGGATTTCCAGCGAACGCTACGAGGGCGACCACGATCCCCGGGAGCTCGAGGACTACGACGGGGTTCTGGTTCCCGGCGGTTTCGGAGAACGGGGCGTGCAGGGCATGCTGAACGCCATCCGCTGGGCGCGCGAGAACCGCATGCCGTACTTCGGCATCTGCCTCGGGCTGCAGTGCGCCGTCATCGAGTTCTCCCGCAACGTCTGCGGGCTCGACGACGCCAACTCCTTCGAGTTCGACCGCTCGACGCCGCATCCGGTCATCTGCCTGATGGACTCGCAGGCCAACGTCACCCGCAAGGGGGGAACCATGCGGCTGGGGCAGTGGCCCTGCCGGCTGCTCCCGGGATCCCAGGTGGAACGGATCTACGGGCAGGGACTCGTCCAGGAACGGCACCGGCACCGCTATGAAGTGAACAACGCCTACCGGGATCTGCTGTCCCGGGAGGGGCTGGCGTTCACGGGGCTCTCCCCCGACCGCACCCTGGTCGAGATGATCGAGCTGCCCGGGCATCCCTGGTTCGTCGGCTGCCAGTTCCACCCCGAATTCCTGAGCCGTCCGACGCACGCCCACCCGCTCTTTGCCTCGTTCGTCGAGGCGGCCATCCGTCACGCGGGCATCGCCCCCGTGGCCGAGAGCACGGTGACCGGGAGCGTGGCGCGCTGAGGGACGCCAGCGGTGTTTGAGAACTTCTTCCTCATCGCCGGACCCTGCGTGCTCGAAGGCGACGACGTGAACCTCGCGGTCGGGGAGGCCCTGGCGTCACTCTCCGCCCGCCACGGTCTTCCGGTGTTCTTCAAGTCCTCGTTCGACAAGGCCAACCGCTCGAAGCTGGCTTCGGCCAGGGGACCGGGGCTTGAGGAGGGCCTGCGGGCGCTGGAGCGGGTCAAGGCACACTGCGGCCTCCCGGTGCTGACCGACATCCATGAGCCCGCACAGGCGGGGCCCGCCGCCGAGGTGGCGGATGTTGTCCAGATCCCGGCCTTCCTCTGCCGGCAGACGGACCTGCTCACCGCCGCGGGACGCACGGGCTCCGCGATGAACATCAAGAAGGGACAGTGGATGTCGCCCGAGCAGATGGCGCACGCGGTGCACAAGGCGCGCGCCGCCGGAGCCGGCGAGGTGGCCGTGACCGAGCGGGGCACGTTCTTCGGCTATGGCGACCAGATCGTCGACATGCGCTCCTTCGCCCGGGTGCGAAGCGCGTGCGGCGCTCCGGTGGTGTTCGACGGCACCCACTCCGTGCAGCGCCAGGGACAGGGCGGCGGAGGCACGGGCGGGAACCCCGAGTTCATCGGCTGCCTGGTGCGGGCGGCGGTTGCCGCCGGTTGCGACGGGCTGTTCCTCGAGGTGCATCCGGCTCCCGCCACCGCCCCTTCGGATTCCTCCAACATGCTCGAGCTCACGGCGCTCGCGCCGCTCCTGGAAGATGTTCTCGCAATCCGGCGGGCGCTCTCATGAACAGGCCGGAAGGGAGATTCCCCGACGAGGCCGCGCGCCGGATCCGACTCGTCATCTTCGACGTGGACGGGGTGCTCACCGACTCCGGCGTATACATGGGCGAGCTGCCGGACGGGTCGCCCGTGGAACTCAAGCGCTTCGACATCCAGGATGGCCTGGCGATCAAGCTCCTCATCGAGACGGGGCTGCCGGTGGCGCTGGTGTCCGGCAGAGTCTCTGCGGCGACTGCGCTGCGCGCCCGGGAACTCGGCATCGAGGAGTGTCATCAGGTGCGCGGCGCCATGAAGATGCCTGTGGTACGAAACTTGCTTGCCCGCAACGGGGTTTCATGGGACGAAGTCGCCATGCTTGCCGACGACCTGCCGGACCTTCCCGTCTTTCGGCGTGTGGGACTGCCGGTGGCGGTCGGGAACGCGACCCCGGAGCTGGTGCGGGACGCGGTCTGGCAGACGCGGGCGCAGGGGGGCAGGGGAGCGGTTCGCGAATTCGTGCGCGCCCTGCTGATCGCGCGCGGTGAATGGGAAAACGTGGTCCAGGGTTACTGCGATGCCAGGAGCGATGACGTCCCCGCCGAAGACACGCGCGGCCGAAAGGGCTGACGCGGGCGGGACTCCTGCGCGTTCGCCGTCCCTGCCGGGGAAGGACGCCGACGCGGCCGCCTCCGCCATCGCCGAAGCGGCCCGGGTGCTCCGCGCGGAGGGCGGCGCGCTCCTCCACCTGGCAGACCGCATCGGCCAGCCCTTCGTCATGGCGGTCGACACTGTTCTGGCCGCCTCCGGCCGGGTCATCGTCTCGGGGATCGGCAAGAGCGGCATCGTCGGGCGCAAGATCGCGGCCACGCTGACTTCAACCGGCACCACCGCCTTCTTCCTCCACCCGGTGGAGGGGCTTCACGGGGATCTGGGCATCGTCTCGCGCGAGGACGTCGCAATCCTGGTTTCGAAGAGCGGCGATACCGGCGAGCTCGCCGAGCTCGCCGCGTACCTGGTGCGCTTCGGAGTGCCCATCGTGCTGATCACCGGCAGTGCGCGCTCGCCGCTGGCCCGGCATGCGACCGCGCTCCTCGACTGCTCGGTGGCCGAGGAGGCCTGCCCCCTGGATCTGGCGCCCACCACCTCCACAACCGCCGCCATGGCCATGGGCGACGCGCTCGCGATCGTGCTTCTGCGGCGGCGCGGATTCGAGCCCGCGGATTTCGCCCGCCTGCACCCGGGGGGCGCGCTCGGGCGCAGGCTCACCCTTCTGGTCGAGGACGTGATGGTCGGGGAAGGGTACCCGTCCCTCCTCAGGGACGCACTCGTGCGCGACTGTATCGTGCCGCTTGCACACATGCGCGGCACCGTGCCCATCGTGGACGGGCAGGACCGGGTCGTGGGTGTCGTGACCGCCGGCGATCTCACGCGCCTCATGGAGCGCGAACCGGACTTTCTGCATATTCCGATCCGCGCCATCATGAGCCCGGCGCCCAGGCTGGCCCGCCTCGGAACCCTGGCCTCGGCGTCCGCCCGGGAGATGGAGCAGCACGGGGTCATGGCATTGCCCGTGGTGGACGGAGAGGACAGGCTGCGCGGCGTCGTGCACCTCCACGACTTGATGAGATCGGGAGTTCTATGATGTTGAAAAACAATAAGATGGCGGTACTGCTCGCTTTCGCCGCAATGGCGGTCGCGGGGTGCGAGGAACAGGTGGCGACGACGCCGCTCCCCGAGGAACTGCGCGCGCTCCAGGCCGACCAGGTCCTCTTCGACATCGTGACCCATGTGACGGTGGACGGCATTCGCGAGGCCCGCATCCAGGCCGACACCGCCTACATCTGGCAGGACTCGACGTCCGTGGCGCTGCGCACGTTGAACCTGATCATGTACGACGAAAGCGGGGAGGAGCGGGCACGCGTGACCTCGCGGACCGGACTGATGAACGAGGACACCCAGCACATGGTCGCGCGCGGCGACGCCGTTCTCGTAATGGCGGACCGGCGCATCGAGAGCGCGGAGATCCACTACGAGCCCCAGCGAGACCGCATCTGGAGCGACTCGGCCACGGTGATGACCATGACGGAGGGGGGCCGGGTGGTCGAGGGATCCGCGTTCCTGTCCGACGCCAACTTCGAGAGCATCTTCATCCAGAACCAGCGAACGCGGAGCGGCGGAGGGCCCTGAGTTGCGCTCGTCCCCGGTTCTGGCGGCCCTGATGGCGGGCCCGGCCCTGTGCCTGGCGACGGGCGCCGCGGCTCAGGGCAGCTGCGACCTGCTCCAGTCCCGCTCCTCCACCGTCCAGGTGACGGGCGACGGTTTCTTCAACTACATCTCCGACCCCGTGTTCGGCTGCGAAGGAGGCGTCATCATCCGCGCGGACAGCGCCGTGCTGGATGACGTATCCGGCTACACCCGCTTCATCGGCAACTTCGAATACCGCGACTCGACGGCGTTCATGACCGCGGACCGCGCCGACCACTTCGCCTCCGAGGGCCGGCTGATCGGAGTCGGCAACGTCCACATCATCGACGGAGCCTCGGGCGCCACCTTCGAAGGCGACAGTACCGTACTGGTCGGCTCCAGCTCCCGGCGCGAGGACGGGGAGATGACCATGCTCGGCCTGGACGGACGGCGCGCGCACGCGGTCATCCTGGTATCGCCGCAGGCGGACGCGCCGGATTCGGCCGAATCCCCGCCGGACTCCGCCGCAGCGGAAAGCGATTCGGCCGAGGTCGCGGACTCGCCCGAAGCCCCGCCGGATTCCGCGGCGGCGGAGAGCGATCCGGCAGAAGCCGCGGTTGCGACCGAAACGCCATCCGACACAACCGCGACCGCCGGCGACTCGGCGGTCGCCGGGGATGCTACCGGCGGGGAAGTGCCTCCGGACCCGGAACCATCACCCCCCGACACCACGCCCGTCCCCTACGACATCGATGCCGAGCGCATCTACCTGAGCGGCGCCGACTACATGCTGGCCACCGGCAACGCGGAACTCTACAACGATGAGTTTCGCGCGCTCGCCGATTCCATCGAGTACCGGGAAACCACCGGCAAGCTCTTTCTGCGGGGAACGGCGCCGCGCGTTTTCGGATACGGTGCCGAATACGTGCTGACCGGTGACGCGGTGGACCTGGACATGAACGGCAACCAGGTCGCGGCGCGGGGTGACGCCGCACTCTCCGGGAGCGAGATCGACCTGACGGCGCCTGAAATCCGGGTGTTGATGGAGGACGGCGTGCTCGACCGCATAGTGGCGATGAACGAACGGCCGCCGGAAACGGAGCCGCCCGGGCTGCCGGACGAAGTCGAAGGCCCGTCAGAGGACTCCGCAGCGGCCACCTCTGTTGCGTCGGAAGAGCAGGCCGCCGACGATGTCCGCGCCGAGCCCACCGAGCTGGTGCTGGGCGAAGCCATTCCGCTCGCCGACGAGTCGATCCCCGGAGACGCGGACGCTCCGCGTGACGTTTCGGGCGAGGCGGCGGACTCGGCTGCCGTGCTTCCTCCCGCCCGGCCCCGCGCCGTGGCCGAGACGTTCGAACTGGAAGGGGATTCCATCGACGTTCTGGCCCCCGACGAGGTGCTGGAGCGAGTGGTCGCCGTAGGTGACGCGCGCGGCGAGTCGCTCGCGCGCGATTCGCTCAACACCGAAGACACGCCGGAGATCGCGCGCTCGGACTGGGTCTCGGGCGACACCATTACCGCGGTCTTCCAGCCAGTCGGCGCCGACACGTCGGCTGCAGCCGGCGCCGAACCGGCCGCGGACGAGACGTCCGGGGGCTACCAGCTCGATCGTCTGGTGGCTCGCGGCCAGGCGGCCAGCCTCTACCGCTTGATCCCCTCCGGGGGCGTCGACGAGCCCTCGCAGCGGGACGCGGCGGGGGAGGAGGCCGGCGGGCAGGTCGCGGCGGAAGGCGAGGAGCAAGCCGCCGAGGAAGCTGTCGCCGAGGAGGAGGTCTCCGGGGCAGCGCAGGAAGCCGCAACCGACGAAGATCCCGGCGCGCGGGAACCCATGGGAGAAGCCGGGGGAGAAGAAGCGGCCGCACCGCCGGAGCCGGACACCCGGCTCGCCCTTCACTACGTCCGGGGAGACCTCATCACTATCTTCATGCAGGACGGCGAAGTGACCTCGGTCATCGTGGAAGGCAACGCCCAGGGCGTGCAGCTCGAACCCCTCGCCCCCCCGCCCGCCGACACGACCGCGACGCCCGACACGACCGCGGCACCCCCTGCCACACGGAGATGAAATGACGCTGGAACGCTTTCTGGAGCTCATGCAGGAACTCGAGCCGCACGATGTTTCGGTGGCGGTCGCGGTTCTGGAACTCATCCGGGGCGCGGACGATTCGGGATCCGTGGGCCGGGACGACTGGGTGTCGTCGGTGCGCCGCGAGTACGAGGAACTCGAACTCCACCTGAAGGCGTCCTGGCGCGAGCGCGGCGGCGAACTCGGCGGCTACCTGGAGGAACAGGTGATCGGACGGCTGGAGGCGGTCGGCATCGCCGGCCGTGATCCCCGCGAAGACGGTTGGGAACGGCTGACCCTCGACGCCGAGCTGTGGGAAGAGATATCCGTCGACCGCGACCCGCTGGTCGAGAATATCGAGGCGATGGCGGTGGTGCTGCAGCACAAGTTCGGCGTCCTGGCCAGCGAGTCCGCGGACAACGGCGCCTCGCCGCCTGCCAGCCGGTTGGTCGCCACCGGGCTGACCAAGAGCTACGGCGGCCGCAAGGTGGTAAACGATGTCGACATCGCGGTGGAGCAGGGCGAGATCGTCGGGCTGCTCGGGCCGAACGGCGCCGGCAAGACCACGACCTTCTACATGATGGTCGGGCTGATTTCGCCCCAGGCCGGGGAGGTGCGGCTGGATGACCGGGTGCTGACCGGCATTCCCATGTACAGGCGAGCGCGCCTCGGGGTCGGCTATCTCGCCCAGGAGCCTTCGGTCTTCCGGCGCCTGACCGTCGAACAGAACGTAATGGCGATCCTGGAGACGCTGCCGCTGCCGAAGGCGGAGCGCAAACGGCGCCTCGACGAGTTGCTGTCGGAGCTCTCCATCGGCCACCTTCGCCACTCGAAGGCGTTTTCGCTCTCCGGCGGGGAACGGCGTCGTCTGGAGATCACGCGCGCGCTCGTCCAGCGTCCCAAGTTCATGCTCCTCGACGAGCCCTTCGCCGGAATCGATCCCATCGCCGTGAACGACATCCAGCAGATCGTGGCCGGGTTGAGGCACCGCGGCATCGGGGTCATCATCTCGGACCACAGCGTGGAACAGACGCTTGAGATCGTCGACCGCGCCTACATCATGCACGAGGGCCGCATCCGGGTCGTCGGCACGGTCTCCGAACTCGTCTGGAACGACGAGGTCGCCGAGATCTACCTCGGCCCCGTCCTGACCGACCGCATGCGCAAGCGCTTCAATCCCCCCGTGGCGGCATGAGCGGACTCGGCGCGCGGCTCATCCAGAGCCCGGAGCTCAGGCAGGAGATGAAGATCAACCCGCGCCTGTACCAGGCGATGGAGCTGCTTCATCTTCCGCTGCTCGACCTCCAGCAGCGTCTGAAGCAGGAGATGACGGAAAACCCGTTCCTGGAGGTGGTCGAGGGCGACACCGAACAGGAAGTGGAACTCGACCAGGATGGCCTGGACGAAGACGGGGACGAGGTCGACTGGGAGTCCATCCTGCTCGACGGATTCGACGCCGGCGGACGCCGCGCCCAGTACGAAGCCCGTGACTTCGACTTCCCCACGCCGTCCAGGGCTCCCGACCTCCGAGATCATCTCGAGAACCAGACTCAGCTGCTGACGCTCTCCGGCCGCGAGCAGAGGATCGCGCAGGAGATCATCGGCAACATCGATGACGACGGCCTCCTGCGCTGTCCGCTGGAAACCATCACCGAAGACCTCAACAGCTGGCTGGAGGACGTGCGCGACCTCGCCCTCGAAGCCGCCGAGGACGAGTCTCCGGAAGAGCTGGCCGCGACGCTTGCCCCCTTTGACGTGGGTGAAGTGGAGGCGATGCTCGAAATCGTGCAGGACATGGATCCGCCGGGCGTGGGGGCGCGCGACCTGCGCGAATGCCTCCTCATCCAGCTGCGCGAGTCGGGGGAGGAGGACGAGGACGAACTCATCCGGATCATGGTCGACGAGCACTTCGACGACCTGTTGAGTCACCGATGGGCCAACATCGCCCGCGCCCTCGGGGTAGCGCCCCGGATGGTCCAGGATGCCGCCGACCGGCTCGCCAGGCTGGACCCGAAGCCGGGACTCAGGTACTCGCCCGAACCCGAGCACTACATCGTCCCGGACCTGATCGTGGAGAAGATCTCCGGCGAGTACATGGTGTTCGCCAACGACACCAGCATGCCTCAGCTGAGGCTGGCGCGCTCGTACCAGGAAGTCGCCCGCGACAAGCGCCTGTTCCAGGGAGAAAACAAGACGTTCATCAAGGACAAGCTGAATTCCGCCAGCTGGATGATCCAGGCCATCGAACAGCGGCGCCAGACGATGCTCAAGGTCATGCAGTACATCGTCGAGCGTCAGCGCGGCTTCTTCGAAAACGGGGTTCAGCATCTGCGCCCGCTCACCCTGCGCGAGGTGGCCGACCATATCGAGATGCACGAATCGACCGTTTCGCGCGTGACCAACGAGATGTTCGTCCAGACGCCGCGCGGCGTCTTCAGCCTCAAGTACTTCTTTTCGAGCGGGCTCTCAACCACCAGCGGCACCGACATTTCCGCTCGCGGAGTCAAGGCGAAGATGGAGGCGCTCATCTCCGGCGAGGACACCCGCAAGCCCCTCACGGACATGGCCCTCGTCAAGCTCCTGCGCGCCGACGGCGTCCGCATCGCGCGCCGAACGGTGGCCAAATACCGCGACCAGCTCGGCATCCTCCCGGCGCGCATGCGCAAGCGCCTGTGAGCGGATCGCCCCGCGTCGGCCGCGCCGATGCAATCCATCCCCACCCCGACCGGCCCCGGGGATGACGCGTCCGCGCGTCCTGGTGGTCATCGGCACCCGGCCGGAGGCGATCAAGATGGCCCCGGTGGCGGAGGCGCTGCGCGGTCGTGCCGACCTGGTGGAAAGCGCGGTCGCCCTGACCGGCCAGCACACCGACATGGTCGACCAGGCGCTCGAGGCTTTCTCCATCATCCCCGACTTCGACCTGGACATCATGAAGTCCGGCCAGACCCTCTATGACGTCGGGCGGGGCTGCATGGAAGGGCTGAGGGACATGATCCGCGAGTTCGCGCCTGCCATGATGCTGGTGCAGGGCGACACGGCCAGCGTCTTCTTCGGTTCACTGGTGGGATTCTTCGAACGCATCCAGGTGGGGCACGTCGAGGCCGGATTGCGCAGCCGCAATCGGTGGGCCCCTTATCCCGAGGAGTTGTTCCGGCAGATGACGGACACGCTCGCCGAACTTCACTTCGCGCCCACCGCGCTGGCGCGGCAAAACCTGCTGGATGAAGGGATCTCCGAAGCTTCGATTCACGTCACGGGCAATACCGTGGTCGATGCTCTCCTGCGGCTGGCTCACCGCGAAGCCGAAGTAGAAGACCGGGTGCTGGCCGAACTTCTGGCGGGAGGTGGCTCACTCGTGCTGCTCACGGCCCATCGGCGCGAGTCGTTCGGCGAACCTCTGTGCCGGGTCTTTCGGGCCGTCCGCGAGATTGCCGACCGATGTCCGGATATCCAGGTCATCTATCCCGTGCACCCGAATCCGCAGGTCGTCCGCCCGGCGCGCGAGCATCTGGCCGACCATCCCCGGGTTCACCTGACAGACCCGCTGGCGTATCCGGATCTCCTGCGCGCGCTCAAGCGGGCGAGCCTCGTGCTCACCGACTCCGGGGGAATCCAGGAGGAAGCGCCCACCTTCGGCACGCCGGTCCTCGTGCTGAGAGAGGTGACGGAGCGCCCGGAAGGTGTGGCCGCGGGGGTTGCCAGGCTGGTGGGAACCGACCGCGACCGCATCGTCGCCGAGGCCCTGGCGGCGCTGGCCGACCGAAGCGGGGAAGGGGACCGGGAGGGCGGTTTCGCCAACCCCTACGGCGACGGCGTCGCCGCGGAGCGCATCGCCGACATCGTGGCGCAGCGGCTCGCCGGCGTGCCGCGCCGAACCCGCGACTGGCTCGCGCCATGAACATCCTGATGCACTGCATCTACTTCCCACCGGAAGTGGGCGGACTGGAGAGCCACGTCTTCAACCTGTGCCGGGGGCTTGTGGCCCGCGGACACCGCGTGGATGTGGTCACCTCGCGGTCCCGGCCGGATCTTCCGCACAGGCAGCTCATGGGGGACATCCACGTCCGCAGAACATGGCTGCCGGCGCGCAATCCGGGAGGGTGGTTCCTGCACTCGATGTGCTCGACACCGCGCACCACCCGGGCGAGCGCGGAGGTCGACGTGGTGCACGCGCAGGCCGTCGCCTCCATCCCGCCGGCCTGGATTGCCGGCCGGCTCCGCGCCCGGCCGCTGATTACCACCCTGCACACCTCCCACTTCCTTCGGCTGGCGGGGAAGGTGCATTGGCGGCCGGGCCTGCGCACCCTCCTGCGCGCATCCGATCATACCTTCGCCACCAGCGTCGAAATCGCCGATGTCGCCGACGGCCTGCTCCCGGGTCTGTCGACCGAGCCGGTGACCAACGGGGTGGACACATCGGTTTTTCGTCGCTGCGCCCCGTCGCTTCCGCCGGTGTCCGGGCCTCTGCTGGTCGTGCCGCGCCGTCTGTTTCCCAAGAACGGAGTTCGGTTTTTCGTGCAGGCGATGCCTGAAATCGCCGCGGCGGTTCCCGGAGTGGAGGCGATTCTGGTGGGCGACGGACCGGAGCGGGAGGAGCTGGAGGGCCTGAGCGCGCAGTTGGGCCTGGCCGACCGGGTCCGCTTCCTGGGCGCACGGCCCAATGCCGAGATGCCGGCCATTCTCTCTTCCGCCGCCGTTGCGGTCGTTCCCTCGCTCATGGAGGCAACTTCGATCGCGGCGCTCGAAGCCATGGCGTGCGCACTGCCGGTGGCCGCTTCCCGGGTCGGGGGACTGCCCGAGATCGTGGATGAATCGGTGGGAACCCTCTTCGAGCCCGGGAATCCCGCCGATCTTGCCAGACGGGTTGTCGCCCTCCTGCGCCGAACCAATCTGCAGGAGGCCGGGCGCCGGGCCCGCGAGCGCGTTGCCACCCGCTGGAGCAACGATCGGCTCGTGGAACGGCACCTGGAGGTCTACGAGGCCCTGCGGGCGGGGAAGAGGGCGCCCCGTGCCTGACCAGCGACTCCTCGTCCTGATTCCGACCTATAACGAGCGGGAGAATCTCCCGCGGATCGTGCCCCTGGTACTGGAGCAGCATCCAGGCATCGAGATCCTGGTCATCGACGACGGATCGCCCGATGGTACGGGGCAACTGGCCGACGAGATGGCCGGTGCCGAGCCACGTCTCCACGTCCTTCATCGAACCGAAAAGCTCGGCCTCGGCCCCGCATACCTGGCAGGGTTCAGGTGGGGGCTGGCCCGGGGTTATCCGCTGCTCTGCGAGATGGACGCCGACCTGTCGCATTCGCCGGAGATGCTGCCGGCGTTCATGGAACAGACGCGGCACGCGGATGTCGTCATCGGTTCCCGCTACCTCCACGGCCGGGTCACCGTGGTCGACTGGCCCATGAGCCGGCTGCTGATCAGCTACTTCGGCTGCTGGTACGCGCGAACCATCACCGGTCTGCCGGTCGCCGATGCCACGGGTGGCTTCAACTGCTGGCGCAGGGAAGTCCTCGAGGCTCTCGACCTCGATCGCATCGTCTCCAACGGATACGCCTTCCAGATCGAGTTGAAGTTCCGCGCGGCACGGAAGGGGTTTCGCCTGGTCGAAGTCCCGATCGTCTTCACCGAGCGCGACTCCGGTGAATCCAAGATGTCGGGGAAGATCGTTCGGGAGGCAGTCTGGCGCGTGTGGATGCTGCGAATCCTCGACCTGATCGGCCGGCTGTAACGACTTCCCGTCAGGATGCTGACCGAAGGCCCCAAATCATCTCGCATCAGAATTCCGACTGCCCGAATCCACGGAATTCTGATGTGTCACCGGCGGGTTTTGGCCGCCACAGATTCCTGAGAGGGGACGGCGGGATTCTGGAACTATACATAATACATATTATGCGCAGGATTGAGGCGCCCACGAACCCCCATCGGGCCTTGACGAATGGTGCGCGCTGCAGGGACCTGCGCGGCCACGCGGTTTCCATCCGCGGCTCAGGCTCGCTAGAATGGCTGCGAGATGGGATTGGCGGAGGTGTGTCCGGGATGCGGGAGAGGTGGATTGATGTCGATACGATTGCGCTCGAACATCACGGGGCTCTGCTCGGACGTCGCGCCGCAGCTGCACGCCTGGAGGGAGCTACGCCGAAAAACTGTCGTCCTTTCTCTCGTGTTGGCCGGGCTGCTGGTTGTCTCCGGATGCGAGCAGATCGAGCAGGCCCGCGACCATTTCCGGGATCTGACGCCCCACGAAGCCTACCAGGCGCGCCTGAACGTCGCCGGACTTGGAGAATCGGCGCTCGCGAGGGACTGGGAGGCGGCCGGACGCGTGGCGCTCGCCGCACCGCTTTCGGTATCGCTGCCCTACGCGGAGGAAGGCTACATCAGCCCCGACGCGCCGGAGGCCGCCGGGTACGGTTTTCACCTCGAACGAGGTAGACGACTGACGGTTGAGGTTTCGGTCGACTCCGGCGAGCCGGCGCGGGTATTCGTGGACCTGTTTCGCGTGCCCGCCGATCCCGCCGACCCCATGAGGCCGGTGTTCTCGTCGGAATCGCCCGTGGAAACGTTCTCGCACGAGCCCTGGCGCGGTGGCGAGTTCATCTTGCGGCTCCAGCCCGAGCTGCTGCGCGGGGGCAGCTACTCCGTCACTCTGGGTCTCGAGGCGCAGCTGGCGTTTCCCGTCGAGGGACATGGCCCGCAGTACATCTACAGCTGGTTTGGCGCAGCGCGGGACGGCGGACGGCGGATCCACCACGGCGTCGACATTTTCGCGCGCCGTGGAACTCCCGTGCTCGCCGCATCGGCGGGACGGGTCAGCCGCGTGCGGGATACCGCTATTGGCGGAAAGGTGGTATGGGTTCGCGACCCGGTGCGCAACGCCAGCCTCTACTACGCGCATCTGGACAGCCAGTATGTCCGCGACGGACAGTTCGTCGAACCCGGCGACACCGTCGGCTTCGTGGGCAACACCGGGAACGCGCGCACCACCCCGCCCCACCTGCACCTGGGCCTCTATCGGCGCGGCGAGGGCGCGGTCGATCCCTTCCCGTTCATCGATCCGGTGCGCGTCACCGTTCCGGAACTCACGGTCGACACGGAGCGGCTGGGCACATGGAACCGGGTGCGCACCGGAGGCGTCCGGTTGCGGGCGGCGCCCGGCTCGCGGGGCGAGGTGGTGCGTGAACTGGACCGGCACACGCCGCTCCGGGTTCTTGCCGGCTCGGGAAGCTTCTTCCGGGCCCGTCTGCCCGACGGCACAACAGGTTACGTGTCCGCACGCCTCACCGAGCCGGTCGCGGCTCCCTTCGTGCCTCAGCGGGCTCTCGCCGAGTCGCCCCGGGAGGTCAACCCCCGGACGGCGTCCGACGAGCGCGCATTTCAGCCAGGCGCATCTCGATGACGCCCCGGCCGGGGTCGGCTGCGTCCAGTTCGTCCAGGAGAGTGCCCAGCAGCTCCTCGGCTTCGGCATAGCGACCCTGCGCCGCGCGCACGCGGGCCGCGTCGGAGAGCGCGTTGCGCAACTGGAAGCCCAGGTCGGTCTCGTCGGCGACCTCGAGATAGGTCGCCACGGCTTCGTCCCACAGACCCTGCTCCTCGTAGGCGGCGCCCAGAAGGAAGCCGGCCTGTAGCGCCACCGGTTCCCCGAGACGGCCGCGGAGCGGCTGCAGCGCGTCGATGGCCCCCTGGACATTCCCGTTCTCCAGCTGGACCTGACCCAGGAGGAGCCGGGCTTCGGCCGTACTGGCGGCGTCTTCGAAGCGTTCCAGGAACCGGTTCAGTTCGGCGAGCGTCTCTTCGGTGCTGACCACCCCCACGACCTGATGGATCTGCTCAAGTTCAAGAGCGCTCTGGTTCTCGCGCGTCTCGCTGAAATTGAAGTAGTAGACGGTCGCGCCTATGGCGAGGGCAACCACGATGCCCGCGAAGATCAGGGTCTGGGCGTTGTTCTGCGCCCAGACCGTGAGTTCGAGGACCCGGCTGGTAAAGAGATCGTCCTCGTCGGGCCCGCTGGGGGCCGGCCCTCCCGGGCCGGGACGTCGGGAATACTTGGACATGAAGCGCGTGTGTGGGGATGGTGCGGGATTCCGTCGCGTTCACCCACGGCTCGCACGGATTCGCAGGCGAGTCCGGGGAACGCCGCGCAAAACCTAATCCTTGCGCTCCGTTCGGGTCAACGGGAAGGGCACCGCAGGGGGTGATTGCGCGCCGGTGGCACGAATGGTGACAGGGTCGCGCCGGTGGCGTGGGTGACGGCCGGACGCTACCGCCCCGTGCCCGGGGGCCTCAGTTCGTTCCATCGCTCGATGAACGCCACAGCCGCCTCCACGGCGGCCTCGGCCATGTTCCGCCCCCGTTCGACGCTCGCCTCGGCGGGATCGCGCGCTCCCCAGACGCCGGTTGTGGACATCTGCGCGGCCGACGTCCCCTTCCCGGTGGACTCGTCCTTGAGTCCCTCCGCCAGGAACACCGCGAGCGCGGTCGGATCTCCGGCGAGCACCTCGGGCAGCATGGCTTGCAGGTGCGCGGGCATGGTCACCTGCGCGACCTCGACGGCGTCCATGTCCACCAGCTCGGGGATCAGGTAGAGCGATCTGGAGGTCTCTCCGGTGCCTCCATGGCGGTCGAGCACGGCAGGCGCCGGAGTCGGCTGAGGGTCCGGATCGCGAACCATGAACGGGCCGGAGGCGGCATTCAGATCGACCGCGATTCCCTCCGTTTCCTGGTTGATGCGATCCACGATGAAGGTCGTAATGGCTCGGTTCCCACCATGGGCGTTCAAAACCAGAAAACGCTTGAAACCATGACGCATAAGACTTTTTGCAGATTCAACATAAACCTCCTGAACCAGCGTCGAGGACAAGGTCACGGTGCCCGCGAATTCCATGTGGTAGGGTGACTGCCCGGGCAGCAGGATGGGCGCCACCAGCACGTCGGCCCGCTGGGCTATCCTCTTGGCGCGTTCCACTCCGTTCAGGTAGTCGGTGCCGATCGGCAGGTGGGTGCCGTGCTGCTCGAGCGCGCCCACCGGAAAGATGACCATGTCCGTCCGGGTGAGGAGGTCTTCGACCTCGGGCCGGGTCATGTGGGGAAGATAGTTGCGGACCTTGAGGATCGGCGGCAGTTCGGGTTCCTGCGCGGCGGCGAAGCCGGCCGGGAGCGCGAACCAGAGGGCGAGGATCGGAACGGCACGGCGCATGAGGGATTCCCTCCCGAGAGCTGGGGACATTCGCGTGAGAATGGTGGACCGGCGAGACGGCCGCCAAGGCAACCTACCACACCCGCACGCGTCAGCGCCCCGATGCCGCCGACGCACCCGAGCGGGCGTGTGGCCGCAGCGCCGGGTGCAGGGCCAGCAGCGCTCCCACCAGGAACATAGGCATGACGGCGAGCGCCGCCTCCCGCGGCCCCACCACGTCTCCGAGGGCGCCCACGAACGCCACCCCCAGCGCGCCCGCGCCCCACGCCAGCCCCATGACGATCCCGGAGCCTATGCTGGCCCCGGTGGGAAGGATCTCCTGGGCGATGACCACCGTCGGAGGGAGTACGGCCATGTTGAGCAGCCCCGCGAAGCCCAGAGCCAGGAAGGCCGCGACACCCCCCGGTGGAAGGTAGACCGCCAGGAAGTGCGCGGGGGCGGCAAGCATGCAGATCCCCGCCAGCAGGCGGGTACGGTCGATCCGATCGGTCAGCAGACCGGCGAAGATGGTCCCGCCCGCCTGAAGCGCCAGGTAGACGCTGAGCGAAGCCGCCCCGAGGGCCTCCGAGCCGCCCGTCTGGTCGACGACGATGGGGTACAGGGTCAGGAGGGTGCGCTGGACGAACGCCCCGAGCGCGCTGATGCCGAAGACCAGCCCGAGCGGGCCCGCGAGCGCGCGCAGCACCTGCCGCGGCGAGGGCGGCGGCACGGGAACGCGGCCTCGCACGGGGCGAGGAAGAAACGCCAGGGTCGCGAGCCCGATCAGGATGCCGGGGAACATCGCCACCCAGAGGCCCTCCAGGGTGAAGGCACCGACGATGGCCACAGCGGTGACCGGTCCGATCGCGAAGCCCAGGTGTCCGCCAAACGAAAAGATGGACACGCGCAGACCGCTCCCCTTCCCCTCCGATACTCGGCCTGCAAGGGACACCGCCGGCGGATGGAAGAAGGCGCTCCCGAGCCCGCCCAGCGTCAGCAGCGCGATCAGCACGCCGAAGGTCGGCGCGAGTCCGATAAGGCTGAGGAAGATGCCGGAGACGATGGGCCCGAGCGCCACCAGCCAGCGCCGGCCCACGCGGTCGGCGAGGTATCCCATGACCGGCTGCGGAAGAGACGACGCCAGCGAGAGGATCACGCTCAGCACGGCCGCCGCCGCGATGGACAGACCCAGCTTGTCCATCAGACGCGGCAGGAGTGGGTGCAGGAAGGCGACGTAGGCGTCGTTCGCCAAGTGGGCCACGGTCAGCGTGACCGCGACCGTGAGCGCGCTCCGGCCGCTCGCAGGCGACCGGGACGACGCCGGGGGGGAGGCTGCCATCGGAATCGTCAGTCCACTCCCGCGACCCAGCTTCGCCGCTCCATGAGCACGACATCACGCCAGCGGCCGTCATGAAACCGGCCCAGGCGCTCGTGCGTGCCGAGAATGCGGAATCCGCACCGCTCGAAAATCCGGATCGAGGCCCGGTTCTCCGGGAAGATGCCCGCCTCGAGGGTCCAGATGTCCGATGCCTCGGTGTCGGCGACGAGCTCGCGCAGCAGTGCACTTCCCACGCCTCGGCCCCGGGCCGATTCCGCAATGTAGATCGTCACCTCGCGCACGCCGTCGTACACGCAGCGGCCCGATATCGGGCTGAGCACCGCAAACCCAACGGTCCGGCCGTGCATCTCCGCGACGATCCGGCAATCAGGGCTGCGGCCCGCGTTCCAGGAATCCCAGGTCGGGACTTCGGTCTCGAAGGTGGCGTCGCCGGATTCGATTCCCTGCCGGTAGATCTCGGCCACCTCCGGCCAGTCCGCCGGAACCAGGGGACGAAAGGTGACCCGCGCGGATGCGGGGCGCGTCACGGGAAACAACCCAGAGATACGTCGGGCATCGGGCTCTCCGCAGGTTGACCAGCGGCGGCTGCGTCCATCGCGAGCGTCAGGAACCTAAGCCCGCCCGCGGAATCGACCAAACTGCGCAACCACGCGCTCTGGCGCCTCTCCCGAGGTCGGCAGACATTATACGAAGCCCGATCCTCAACCATCGAAGGAATCAGCCAGATGAACGCTCGCGCCTGGACGGTTTCCGGGAAGACCATCCTGGTCCTCGGTGCCCTGCTCCGCATCCTCGCCCCGGCGTCGGCAGGCGCGCAGGGGCTCGGGACGGTGAACTTCCCTACGTCGGGGTCCCCCGAGGCTCAGCCGCACTTCGAAGCCGGGCTGCTGTTCCTGCACAACTTCGAATACGAGGATGCCGCGGCCAGCTTCAGGAGCGCACGCGAGGTCGACCCCGATTTCGCGATGGCGTACTGGGGCGAGGCCCAAACCTTCAACCATCCGATCTGGATGGAGCAGGACCGTGAGGCGGCGCTGGCCGTGCTCGCCGCCTTCGCGCCGACCCCCGCCGACCGGCTTGCCCGCGTTCCCACCCAGCGCGAGAGGGACTGGCTGGAGACGGTGGAGGTGCTCTACGGCGAGGGCTCCAAGGAGGAGCGGGACTTCCGGTATCGCGACGCGATGAGGCGGCTGGCCGAGAAGTACCCTGAGGACGAGGACGCGCGCACCTTCTACGCGCTTTCGCTGCTCGGCACGGCGCATGGCGGGCGCGACTTCGCCATCTACATGAAGGCGGCCGCCGTAGCCCAGCCGGTGCTCGAGGAGAACCCGATGCACCCGGGCGCCGCCCACTACGTCATCCACGCCTTCGACGACCCCATCCACGCTCCCCTGGGCCTCCCCGCCGCACGGGCGTACTCGCGAATCGCGCCGGACGCCGGCCACGCGCAGCACATGACGTCCCACATCTTCGTGGCCATGGGCCTGTGGGAGGACGTGGTCTCGGCGAACGTCCGCGCCCGCGACGTGCAGAACGCGGCGCGGGCGCGCCGGGGACAGCGGGCCAACGTGTGCGGTCACTATACTTCGTGGCTGCACTACGGATATCTGCAGTTGGGACGCCTCGATGACGCCGCCGACGGGATGGCCGCGTGCATGATGCGCATGGCGGACGGGCCGGCCCCGGACGAAGCCGCGTACTTCGTGCAGATGAAGGCACGCGCGGTAATCGACCCCGGCGACTGGGCGCGAGCCGGAGAGATTTCAGCCGACCTGACGGCGTTTTCCGCGCTGGCACTCCCCAACGACTTCGTCGACGCCCTCGCCGCCCTGCGCACGGGCGATGTGGAGCGCGCGCTGCAGCTGCGGGCGCGCCACGGAGAACCCGGCGACGAGGGCAACCCGCGGCACGCCATCCTCCTGACCGAGCTGGACGCCCTGTTCGCGCTGGCGGCGGGCGATTCGGAGGCAGGCATCGCGCTCCTCAGGGAGGCGGCCCGGCAGGAGGAAGCCCTTCCCTATGAGTTCGGCCCTCCGACCACGCTCATGCCGCCCCACGAACTGCTTGCAGTGGAGCTGGCCGCTCTGGGGCGCCAGCAGGAAGCGTTCCCGGCGTGGCGCGACCAGCTTGCCCGCACGCCCCAGCGCACGCAGTCGCTGCTGGGGCTGGCGCGCACAGCGACGGCCCTCGGAGACAACGCCGCCGCGCGCGAAGCCTACGCCGCCCTGGCGCAGGCGTGGTCCACAGCCGACGAAGAGGTCCCCGGGCTGGTGGAAGCGCGCGCGGGCGGTTCGCGGTAGCAGTGGGGCCCGTTCAGGACACGGGAGAGAGCATCATGGCGGACAACATGATCGGAGGAAACAGCGACCATGCGAGCGCGTCCGGTGCGCGTCCCGACGACCTGCGGGGTCGGGTCACTACCGAGCGCGTCTTCCGCGATGGCGTCTATCCCTACCGTGACAAGATGAAGCGGAAGGAATACGAGCGGCTCAAGGCCGGTCTCCAGGTCGAGCTGCTGAAAGTCCAGCGCTGGGTGAGACGCTCCGGGAGGAAGGTGGTCATCCTCTTCGAGGGCCGGGACGCTGCGGGCAAGGGCGGGACCATCAAGCGGTTCATGGAGCATCTGAATCCGCGCGGCGCGCGCGTCGTCGCACTCGACAAGCCGAGCGATGTGGAGCGGGGACAGTGGTACTTCCAGCGCTACATCCGGCACCTGCCGACCGCGGGGGAAATGGTGCTCTTCGACCGGTCGTGGTACAACCGCGCCGGGGTCGAGCGGGTCATGGGATTCTGCACCGGCCAGGAGTACCTCGAGTTCCTGCGCCAGTGCCCGGAGATGGAGCGCATGCTGGTCAACAGCGGCATCCTGCTCTTCAAGTTCTATTTCTCGGTGTCGCAGGACGAGCAGGCGTACCGCTTCGAGCGCCGCAGCACCGACCCCCTCAAGCAATGGAAGATCTCTCCGGTCGACCTGGCGTCGCTGAACAAGTGGGACAGCTACACGCAGGCCAAGGAGGCGATGTTCTTCTATACCGACACGGCGGACGCGCCCTGGACGGTGATCAAGTCGGACGACAAGAAGCGCGCGCGCATCGCCGCGATGCAGTTTTTCCTCTCCCGGCTCGACTATCCGGACAAGGACCACGACGTAGTGACCGGTCCCGACCCGCTGATCGCGGAATCGGCCACGGTCGTGGTGAGCCGCGACGAACCGATGTCGGCCGACCCGGGCGCGCCAGGCGCCGTGATCGGCCGGTAGGCTGACCTTGCTGTCTCGCCGGGTCTGGCCCATTAGCGGGCAGTCGCTTCCGCCCGTTGACGGGCATTTCGCCTTCCCCATCGAGGAAAGGTCGCTCGCGCCATTGGCGGGGTCGGAGTGGGCGGCATGTCCGCGCCGCGTCCCGGATTCACATGCGCGTGTCCCATTCTGCCATTGACACGCCCGGATCTCGCAACTCCCCGCTGGCAGGAACCACGATGGCTCAAAGTCACATTCGGCCGTCCCATTCTGCCATTGACGAATCTGGGCTCCGCGATGTGGCGAACCCCGAGATCCCATCTTCCCTGACCCGCCAGAGGCGCTGGCGGACCCGCTGACGGCATTCGCAGGCAGCTGCCTCCTTCGAAGGTCTCCCGACCCCTTTTCGACCAATACAGGGCATCCTGAGAGGCCGATTTCAGTGGCGTTATATTTGTACGTAAGTCTTTGTACAATCTCACGTTGAGAGGAATGATGATCGCATCTCCGAACTCTCTCTACGACACGCGCCGGAGGTTCGCCTCGTGGCCTGCGATGGTGCGGGAACCCACGGGCGCCAGCACCGTGTCCACCGATG
>JAJDXG010000022.1 GCA_022823365.1 Gemmatimonadota bacterium | reverse complement strand
CGCCGGACTACATCTTCGACTCCCGCGGGCGGCTCACCGACTACGGCTACGAGGTCGAGATCCACATCCCCTTCGAGAGCATCAGCTACCAGGCTTCCGACGTCCAGAGCTGGGGCATCAACGTCATCCGCAAGGTGCAGCACTCCGGGTACACCGACACGTGGACGCCCGCGCGGCGGGGCGCCGCCTCCTTCCTCGCCCAGTCGGGCCGGCTGGTGGATCTGCGCGACCTCACCCGCGGCATGGTGGTCGACTTCACGCCCGCGGTGACGGCGGCGCTGAACGGCGCACCGGACGGCAGCGACGCCTGGGGCTACGGCTCGGACGCGGAAATGGGGGGCAACCTGCGCTGGGGCGTGAGCGCCAACCTCACCCTGGACGCCACCGTGAACCCGGATTTCTCGCACGTCGAAGCCGATGTGGGACAGGTCTCGAGCAATGAACGCTTCGCCCTCTTCTTCCCCGAGAAGCGACCCTTCTTCCTCGAGGGCATCGATCGCTTCGACGCTCCGAACAGGCTCATCTACACGCGCCGGCTGCAGAATCCGGTGACGGGGGTCAAGCTGACCGGGAAGGTGGCCGGGATGAACATCGGCCTGCTCTCGGGCCTCGACGGGGCCGTCCCCGGCAGCACGGGCGTGGACTCGAACCCCATGTTCAACGCGCTCAGGCTGCAGCGCGACGTCGGCGGGCAGTCCACGCTCGGGATGGTCTATACGGACCGCGTCGTGGGAGGCGACTTCAACCGGGTGGCCGCCGCCGACACCCGCCTGGTCTTCGGGGGCGTCTACACGATGTCCCTGCAGGGAGGCGCGAGCTTCACCCGGTCGGGAGGCACGACCACCGAGGCGCCCATCTGGGAGGCGGTCTTCCAGCGCACCGGTCGCCGGCTGGTGCTCGACTATCGCATCAACGGCATCCACCCCGACTTCGAGACCCAGGCCGGCTTCGTCAACCGACCCGGCGTGATCCACACCCGCACCAGCAACAGCGTGAACTTCTACGGGAGGCCGGGCGCCGTCATCGAACGCTGGACTCCGGGGTTCAGCACCATGGGATGGTGGGGATACCACGGCTTCGGCAGCGATCCGCCCGAGGAGACCAAGACCTTCCTGTCGAGCACCTTCCAGCTTCGCGGCGGATGGTCGATGCGCGTGAGCCACGGATGGGAGAGCTACGCGTTCAAGCCCGAGTGGTACACCGACTACGGGGTGGTTCGGCCGGGACCGGCGGGCGCCGACACGGTGTTCTGGGACGCCCCGGACCGCATCACCGACGTGCGCGGGTGGATCACGAACGTCACCACGCCCGAGTTCTCCACGTTCTCGGCGAGGGTGGGCGTGAACGTTTGGCAGGACGTGGGCTTCGCCGAGGCGCGGGGCGTGTGGCTCTTCCGCCCCAACGTGACCGTCAACTGGCGTCCCACGGACCAGTTCCGCCTGAACTTCCTCTACAACCAGCTCACTCTCGACCGCCGCTCCGACGGGTCCAACATGTCGATCCAGCGGATTCCCCGGCTCTCGCTCGAATACCAGATCTCGCGCTTCCTCTTCGTGCGCCTGGTGGGCCAGTACGATTCCTTCAAGCGGGATGCGCTCCGGACCGGCGACACCGAGGAGCCCATCTTCCTCCTCGACCCGGATACGGGCGGCTGGATGCCCTCGCGCGCCACGGAGGACAACCAGTTCACGGGCGATGTGCTGCTCTCGTACCGCCCGACCCCCGGCACGGTAGTCTTCCTCGGCTACGGCGCCGCGCTGGACGAGCCCGAAGCGTTCCGGTTCCGGCGCATGGCCCGGGGCGAGGACCGGTTCTTCATGAAGCTGAGCTATCTGTTCCGGCGATAGGATGGCCCGAGGCCTGGGCCCCAACGCAGGCTGTGAGCGTGTCCGTGTCCGAGCGTGTCGTAGTAGTATGCGAGTGTCTGCAGGATTGGGAGCCCGCGCTCCCGTGGCCGGAGGAGTCTCATGAAACTGTCCCGTTTTGCCCGGTTCTCTCGACGCCAGCCGAGCACCATCGCCGTCGCTTGTTTCCTCGTGGTGGCAGCCGTCGCGTTTCTCACCACCGCCTCGACGCGGCCGCAGCCGGGCAACCCGGAGGAGGAGCTCGGACGGCTGCTCTTCTGGGATCCGGTCCTGTCGGGCCCCATGGACGTGTCCTGCGCCACCTGTCACCATCCCGACTTCGCATACGCCGATGGGCGGGCGCTGTCGCTGGGCCCGGGCGCGGTGGGTCTGGGACCCGACCGGGTCGACCTGAGCGACGGTGTGATTCCGGTGGCACAGCGCAACTCGCCCACGCTGCTGAACGTCGCGTATAACGGGCTGGACCGGCAGCGCAGGCGGCGTCGCGGACCGCGCTTCACGCCCCTTCCGGCGGACCTCGAGACCGTCAACTCGGAACGGGCGCCCATGTTCTGGGACCGGCGGGTGCGGAGCCTGGAGACGCAGGCGCTGCTCCCGCTAGCGATTCGCGAGGAGATGCGGGGCGATGCCTACCCCGAGGAGGTCGCGGTCGACTCGGTCGTCGCCCGGCTGCGGGCGATCCCCGAGTACGTGAGCCTCTTCCGCGAGGTGTACGGCGAGGAGACGTCCATCGATGCCACGCAGATCGCAGGGGCGATCGCCGCTTTCGAGCGCACCCTGGTTGCGGGCAACAGCCCCTTCGACCGGTTCCTGGCGGGAGACGTGGACGCGTTCACCACGCAGCAGCGGCGGGGCCTCGATGAATTCAACGAGGCCGACTGCTCGGATTGCCACCGCGGGCCGATGCTCTCGGACTTCAACATGCACGCCGAGGGAGTGGCCGAGAACCCGCTCCTGGCCGAGCCCGACGCGGGCGACGGGCGCTTCCGCTTCCGCACCCCGACCCTGCGCAACGTCGCCGTCACCCCGCCCTACATGCACAACGGGATGATCGGGACGCTGGAGGAGGTGCTCGCCTTCTACGACCGCGGGCGCTCCGAGAACCCCAACGTGTCCAACCGGCGCAGGCGGCGCGGCGACGATGACCGCAGGGACGAGATAACGGCCACCCCTGGGCGGCTCTCCGGGCGCTTCCGGGGCGTGGACGACATGACGGTGCAGCAGCAGGAGGACATCATCGCCTTCCTGGAAGCGCTGACCGATCCCGACTTCGACCGCACGATCCCGGCGCGGGTGCCGAGCGGCCTGCCCCCCGGGGGGAGCATCTCGACCGCGGAGGTCACAAATCGCTAGATCGGGATGGACGGCGGGGCCGGTTTTTCGTCCACCTCGTCCTCACCGGCCGGTTCATCCAGTATATCGACAGTGAAGTTGTCACTATATCACCAGTAGACACCAGTAAAGGCACGACCATGGCGACATCCCAAGGCGAGAACACGGTTCCGACACCACCCGCATCCGGCGGCTCCGGGCACTTGGGCCGCCGCGACCAGACCCGGCTGCCGCACACCTCCGCGGGCCCCGGCCATCTGACCCGCCGCGAGTGGCTGGCCGGCGCCGGAGCGGGCACAGCCGCCTTGCTGCTCGAACGCGACCCACTTCGGGCGGCTGTGCGGTCCGGCCCGAGGGCACCCACGCAGCAGGCCGCCACAGTCGTGTTCACCAACACCACCGTCGCGAACGCCGACGCCGTCCAGGACGATGTCGCGCTCGCGGTCGAGGGCAACCTCATCGCGGCCATCGGTCCCACCGACGAGGTGCTCGCCGCCTACCCCGGGGCCGAGCGGTACGACGGGCGCGGCAAGGCGCTCTTGCCCGGCCTCGTCAACTGCCACGCGCACATGCGCGCCGTCGTCGCGCGCGGTTTCAACGAGGACTTTGGCTTCCCGAACACCGCCAACCTGGCCATTTCGCCCGCGAGCCTCCTCGAAGGGGAGGAGGGCAACCTCATGGTACAGGTGGCGGCGCTTGAGGCCATAACCACCGGGACGACGACCATTGTCGAGTTCACCGGGAACGTACAGCGCCAAGCCGGGGTGCTGGCCGACTCCGGCCTCCGCTGCGTGCTCGCCGAGGGAATCCGCGACACCGAGAACGTGCCCGGCCCGGTGTCCACGAGGGGGATGGCCCGGACGGTCAGCGAGACGCCCCGATTCTCGGAACGGCTCCGGGACGAGGGCATGCAGCGCATCAACGATCTGTTCAGCACCTGGCACGGCGCCCGCAACGGCCGCGTCACGGTGTTCCCGGCAGCATCGCTCACCGAGACTTCGTCGCCCGAACTGCTGCGGGCCGTGCGCGACTTCGCCGAGACCCACGACCTTGGCTACACCATCCATCTGAACCAGAGCCGCGCCGAATACGAGTTCATGGTCATGCACCACGGCCTGCGCCCGTCGGAGTACCTGGACCGGCACGACTTCCTCGGTCCCCGGCTGTTCGCGGCGCACGCCCGCTACGTAAACCACGAGGAGATCGCGCTGCTGGGCAGGTCCGGCACCATCATCTCGCACCAGGCGGGAATGGCCGCGAACCGCGGCATCAGCCCGCCGATTCCGGAACTGCGCACGGCCGGCTGCCCCATCGCGCTCGGCACCGACAACAACACCAACGACGTCTTCGAAGTGATGCGCACCGCCCTGCTCACGGAGCGCATCCGGCGCAATCGGGACGGCGACGAGGTTCCCGGTCTTCAGCCTCAGCCGGAGGACATCCTCGCGGACGCAACGCAAGGCGGCGCGCTGGCGGTGCAGCAGCCGGACGCGCTCGGGACACTTGAAGTCGGGAAGAAGGCCGACCTGCTCGTGATCGACACGCTGCGGCCGCATCTGGTGCCCGCGGGACGCATCATCTCCGCAGTTCTCCACTGCGGCCACCCGGGCGACATCGAGTCGGTGATGATTGACGGACGCTTCGTCATGCGCGACCGCGAGGTCCTCACCATGGACGCGGACGCCATCCTGCGCGAAGCCGACGCGGTCGGCCGCAGGATCTGGGGCCAGGTGCTGGAGGCGAGCCCGTTGAACGTGCCGAGGCTGGCACGCGGCTGAGGCCGCGATCCGGCGAGGTCGGGTTCAGCCCCTCAGGTGCTGGTTGAAGAACGCGATGGTCCGCTCCTGCGCGAGGCTGGCGGCTTCCTGGTCGTAGCGTGGCGTGGTGTCGTTGTGGAAGCCGTGGTTCGCTCCCTCGTAGACATGCACCGCGAACTCCTTCCCGTTCGCCTCGAGCGCCTCCTGGTAGGCCGGGTAGGCGGCGTTGATGCGTTCGTCCAGACCCGCGAGCTGGATCATGAGGGGCGCCTGAATGGAGGGAACGTCCTCAACGGCCGGCGCCGACCCGTAGAACGGCACGCCCGCGCCCAGATCCGGAAGCCGGACCGCGAGCTGATTCACGACCCCGCCGCCGTAACAGAACCCGACCGCCCCGACGCGCCCGGTGGTCGCATCGTGATCCCGCAGGAACCGGAACGCGGCCGCCCAGTCCTCCATCATTACGTCCCTGTCGAGCTGCCGCTGCATCTCCCGGCCCTCGTCGTCGTTGCCGGGATAGCCACCCAGAGGGGTTAGCGCGTCCGGCCCCAACGCCACGAAATCCGCGGCGGCGAACCTCCGCACCACGTCTTCGATGTAGGGGTTAAGGCCGCGATTCTCGTGGATGACCAGAATCGCGGGCCTGGCTACCGTCGCGCCGGCGGGCGTGGCCATGTAGCCGCGCATCGTCCCGGAGCCGCTCGGGGACGGGTACGTGACGTACTCCTGTTGGATCCGCCCGTCCTCCGGCTCCACCTGCCGCGCCCACGCGTAGTTGGGACGAAGCGCCTCGAGGACCGCCAACGCAGCCGCGCCGCCGCCCAGCACCTTCCCGGCCCCCTCCAGGAAGTCCCGGCGCTGAATGAACCCGTGCACGTACCCATCGAAGAGAGCCAGCACCTCCTGGGGGAAATCGCTTGCCTGCTTTCTTGTGGTCATTGGAAATCCTCCGGAACTCGTGTGATGAAAGGTGGTGCGTTCGGGCCCCAGGTTGCGGCTGCCCGGACCGTGCCTGCCGCAGCTCACTCGCGATGACGGTCTCGGGGAATCTATCGCGACCAGGCTGCTTTGCGCACGGGCTTACGGCAACGCTTCGGCTACCGGGAGCGCACTCACGCAGAGCCACGCCGAGTACGAGTTCATGGTCATGCACCAGGCGAGCGCTTCCGCGGAAACCTGGACCGGCACGACCTCCTCCGCGCCGGCTGTTCGCGGCGCATGCAGACTGATCCCAGCTACTCGCGGCCAGCGCGATCCCGGCCAGCGCGATCCCGACCAGCGTGATCCCGACCAGCGTGCAGCACCGAATGGCCGACGGACTCGCGGTTCTCGGCGCCGTCCCCAATCCACATGCGGGTGTCCCGTTCTGCCATTGACGGACGGTCGCTTGCGCTCTTTGGCGGGCTAGTTCGCCGAGGGTCGGCTGCCCGTCCGCGCCGCGTCCCGAAGTCACATGCGCGTGTCCCATTCCGCCATTGACAGGTGGGATGTCGGAGCTGTGGTCCAGCCGGGCCAGCGGCGCCCCGGGGCCGTGGGTTGCGGTCCGGCAATCGCCCGAATTCACATGCGCGTGTCCCATTCTGCCATTGACACGCCCGGATCTCGCAACTCCCCGCTGGCAGGAACCACGATGGCCCAAAGTCACATTCGGCCGTCCCATTCTGCCATTGACGAATCTGGGCTCCGTGATGTGGCGAACCCCGAGACCCCATCTTCCCTGACCCGTCAGAGGCGCTGGCGGGCTCGCTGACGCCATTCGCAGGCGGCTGCCTCCCCCGAAGGTCTCTCAACCCCGTTTCGGCCACTACAGGGCATCCTGAGAGGCCGATTTCAGTGGCGTTATATTTCTACGTAAGTCTTTGTACAATCTCACGTTGAGAGGAATGATGATCGCATCTCCGAACTCTCTCTACGACACGCGCCGGAGGTTCGCCTCGTGGCCTGCGATGGTGCGGGAACCCACGGGCGCCAGCACCGTGTCCACCGATG
>JAJDXG010000017.1 GCA_022823365.1 Gemmatimonadota bacterium | reverse complement strand
CCAGCGTGCGGATGTCCCTGCGCAGGCGCCGCCGGAACAGGGCGACTCCCTTGTCGGAGGTGGCGAGGTGTTCCTTCGCGTGCCGGGTGATGCGGCCCTGGCTCACGAACGCCTCGTAGTCGCCGGGCTTGCGCAGCGCCTCCGCCCGCGGCCGGGTGCGCGGCTCCGCGCCTTCGATGATCTCGATCATGCGCGGCGTCATCCACTCCTCGCGCTGCGCATCCGAGCGGTCGCCGAAGTTCGCCCATGCGACCACGCGCGTGTTCTCGTTGTCGACGGGCACCACCCAGCGTGTGAAGGACGGGCGTCCGAAGTACCGGGTGGTCCTGCCGTCCATCGACAGCACCGCGCCGGCCTGCGTCATGTTCGGCATGATCACGTGGTGGAGGCGCACCCAGACGTTGTCGCCGACGCGGCGCGCATTGGTGTAGTAGAAGCCCTCGTCGACGGCGTGGTACTCCTTGATGCCGATCTGTCCCCACTCCTCGGAGAACGAGGGCCCGTGGTTGCGGGTGTGCAGGAACGCCGCATGCACGGGGTCCATGGCGTTCTCGACGATCTGAAGCCAGTTGCAGGGATAGTCGGAGACGTAGGGCACCCGCTTTGTGCCGGGCACGCCGAACGTGTCGTAGACGGGGAACGCCGGGCGGTGGGCGGAGGGACCGAGATAGGCGAAGACGATGCCCGCGATGGTCTCCACCGGATACGCGCCCTGGCGTACCTTGCGCGGCAGCGGTGAATCGGGGGGCTCCCCCGGGGCCTCCAGCAACTCCCCGTCCACCGCGTACAGCCAGCCGTGATAGCAGCATCGCAGTCCGCGGTGCTCGCATTTTCCGTACTCCAGCGACGCGCCCCGGTGGGCGCAGCGCCGATGGAGCAGGCCGTACGCTCCGTCCAGGCTGCGGAACAGCACCAGGTCCTCGCCGAGCACCCGCAGGGCCAACGGGATGTCGGTGACCTCCGACTCCATCGCGACGGGATGCCAGAACCGGCGGAGGTACTCCCCGCCCGGTGAGCCCGGCACGACGTGGGTGAGCTCCGCGTCCTCCGCCGGCAACCCGGTCTGCTCGTAGCCCGTATACGGACCGAGACTTGCGTGCTGGACCACGAGACGTGCCTCCTCCGACCCTGCGTGAATCGTTCAGACGAGCGGGATCATCCACCTGGCCCCTTCGCGGTGTACAGTGGCCATGGTCGACGACCCCTCGCTGCAACAGGCGGGACACTGCGCTTCCGACCGTCGACCCTTCGTGTTGGAGGCCAAAGGGCGGACCATGAAGGTCCGCCCGGCCAACCACGAGAAACCGGGTTCCCGCGCTCCTGGAGAAGGCTCACGGCGGTTCTCGCCGCCGGTCTTCCTCCCCTCGCTCAGGCGAGATCGAAGCGGTCGAGGTTCATCACCTTGTCCCAGGCGGCCACGAAGTCGTCCGCGAAGCGTTCTCCGGCGTCCTCCGATCCGTACACTTCCGCGATCGCCCGGAGCTGGGAGTTCGAACCGAAGACGAGATCGACCCGGGTGCCCGTCCACCTGAGCGCGCCCGTCGCGCGATCGCGCCCCTCGAACACGTCCTCGGATCCGGATGCCGCCTGCCATGTCGTGCCCATGTCGAGCAGGTTCACGAAGAAGTCGTTGGTGAGTTCCTCCGGCCGCGCAGTGAACACCCCGTGCCGGGACTGTCCGACGTTCGTGTCCAGGACGCGCATGCCGCCGACGAGCACCGTCATTTCGGGTGCCGTCAGACCCAGAAGCTGAGCCCGGTCGACCAGAAGCTCTTCCGCCGACACGGCGTGCCGCCCGTCGAGGTAGTTCCGGAACCCGTCTGCGGCCGGCTCCAGCACCGCGAAGGATTCGACGTCGGTCTGCTCCTGCGAGGCATCCGTGCGCCCCGGTGCGAACGGAACCGTCACTTCGTGCCCGGCGTCCTTCGCGGCCTGCTCGACAGCTGCGCATCCGCCCAGAACGATGACGTCGGCCAGCGACACACCCTTGCCGTTGGCCTGCGCCTCGTTGAACTCCCGCTGGATGCCCTCGAGGGTTTGGAGCACGGATGCCAATCGGGCCGGCTGGTTGACCTCCCAGTCCTTCTGCGGCGCGAGACGGATGCGCGCACCGTTCGCCCCGCCGCGTAAGTCCGAGCCGCGGAAGGTCGAGGCGGAAGCCCAGGCGGTCGAGACCAGTTGGGAGACGGAGAGCCCTGACGCCAGGATCCCGGCCTTCAGCGCGGCGATGTCCCGCTCGTCGATCGGGTGATGCGTGACGGGCGGGATGGGGTCCTGCCAGATCAGCTCCTCCCCGGGGACCTCCGGGCCGAGATAGCGCGCGCGCGGACCCATGTCGCGGTGCGTCAGCTTGAACCAGGCCCGGGCGAACGCATCGGCGAACGCGTCCGGGTTCTGGTGGAAGCGCCGCGAGATCGGCTCGTAGACCGGATCCATCCGCATGGCCATGTCCGCGGTGGTCATCATGGGCGCATGGCGTTTCGACGGATCGTGGGCATCCGGCACGGTATCCGCGCCGGCGCCGTCCCTCGGCACCCACTGCCACGCGCCGGCCGGACTCTTCGTCACCTCCCACTCGTAGCCGAACAGGGTGTCGAAGTAGCTGTTGTCCCATGTCACCGGCGTGGGGGTCCATGCGCCTTCGATGCCGCTGGTGATCGCATCGCCGCCCTTGCCGCTGCCGAAGCCGCTCTTCCAGCCGAGTCCCTGCGCCTCGATGGGGGCGCCCTCGGGTTCGGGACCGACATGGGCCGGGTCCCCGGCACCGTGGGCCTTGCCGAAGGTGTGTCCGCCGGCGACCAGCGCGACGGTCTCCTCGTCGTTCATCGCCATCCGGGCGAAGGTCTCGCGGATGTCGCGGCCCGAGGCGACGGGGTCGGGATTGCCGTTCGGCCCTTCCGGATTGACGTAGATGAGGCCCATCTGGACGGCGCCGAGAGGAGCCTCGAGGTCCCGGTCGCCGCTGTAGCGCCTGTCGCCGAGCCACTCGACCTCGGAGCCCCAGTAGATGTCCTCTTCGGGCTCCCAGACGTCCTCGCGACCGCCGGCGAAGCCGAACGTCCTGAACCCCATCGACTCCAGAGCGCAGTTGCCGGCCAGGATCATGAGGTCGGCCCACGAGATCTTCCTGCCGTACTTCCGCTTGACCGGCCACAGCAGCATGCGCGCCTTGTCGAGGTTGCCGTTGTCGGGCCA
>JAJDXG010000056.1 GCA_022823365.1 Gemmatimonadota bacterium | reverse complement strand
CGTCGAACCAGCCGCTCGCGTGCGGGTCCGGCGCGTCCCACGGTCCGATCCCGCCTCGGACCTCGCGGTAGCTCCAATCGGGGCGGCCGGATTCGAACCGGCGACCTCCTGCTCCCAAAGCAGGCGCGCTACCGGGCTGCGCCACGCCCCGTCCGGTCTCGTCGTCCCGGAAGGATCGGTGATTTCGGCGGTGGTTTCAATCCCCGCGCGTCAACGGACCATCCGTCGTCGGGCGTTCGCAACGGATGTGCCCGCCGGACCGCGCGCGAGCGGGTGAGATGGCGGCAGTCCCGGGCCGTCAGTAGTGAAGCGTTTCGCGCAGGTGCCTGCCCAGCGCCCGGAACGCCCGGCCCCGATGGCTGCGGGCATCCTTCTCTTCGGGATCGAGTTCGGCGAACGTCTTGTCCGCGTCGGCATCCAGGAAGTGTGGATCATACCCGAAACCACCCTCCCCCCTTGGCTCGAGGACGATGGTCCCCGGCGCCTCGCCCCGGAACACCAGTGGCTCGCCCATGCCGAAGTGCAGCACGGCGACGCACACGAAGCGTCCGGTGCGCCGATGCGGCTTGTGGCTCGCGAGCAGCTTGACCAGATGCTCGTTGTTGGCCCGGTCACGCTCCTCGCCGGTGAGGCCCGCTGCGGGCGCGAAGCGCTTGGAACGCACCCCCGGGGCACCGTCGAGGATGTCGACTTCCAGGCCCGAATCGTCGGCGATGGTGGCCGCGCCGCAGAGGCTGTTGAAATAGGCGGCCTTGGCCTTGGCGTTCTCCTCGAAGGTGTCGAAGGCCTCGACCTTGTCTTCCGCGGGGGAATAGGGGATGCCCGCTTCATCGAGGCTGAGGACGCGCAGTCCGGGGTCCGTGCCCAGGATGCGGCGGATTTCGTCCAGCTTGTGGGGGCTTCGCGTGGCGGCGACCAGCGTGAGTGCGTGCGACGGGCTCATTCGCGCGCTCCTGTTTGGCGATTTCCTCGTCGGGGTGGTTGCGAGGGCGCTCCGTTGCCGGGAGCGGACCATGACGTTTCGCGAAGAAACTCTCTATGGGAACGGGTGCCGACGCAAGGGACGCTGTGAGTCGGCGGGGATCCGCGAGAGTGATGGAGCAGAAGAGGATGGCCGGGGTGAGAGCGGCTCATTCCTGGCGCGGCGGCTGCGAACGGCGGATTCGGCCCACCAGCTCGGTCGTGGATCTCCCCGGAAGGTACGGCACCACCACCACTTCCCCACCCGCGGCCCGGACTTCGTCGCGGCCGACCATCTCTTCAACGGCGTAGTCTCCGCCCTTCACCAGCACGTCCGGAAGCAGGGCCGCGATGAGCGCGCGGGGGGTGTCCGAGTCGAACGGGGTGATCACGTCGACGCTGGTGAGAGCAGCGAGCACGGCGGCGCGGTCCGCGAGGGAAGCGTAAGGGCGGTGCGGCCCCTTGAGGCGAGCGACGGAAGCGTCGGTGTTGAGTCCCACCACGAGCACGTCCCCCAGGGCGCGGGCGGCGGCCAGGTACTCCACATGGCCGCGGTGCAGAATGTCGAAACACCCGTTGGTGAACACGAGGCGGCCGTCGCGGGGACGGCCGTGGCGGGCGAGAAGCTCGTCGACGGCGAGCACCTTGCGGCTCGGCGGGGCGGGGGCGGGCGTCACAGGTCGGCGGGTGCGGCCGGGGCGCGCGGGACGCCCGCCACCGGCCCGGAGGCGATGGGGCCGCGGGCGGCCATCACGGCGGGGGTGCGGTCGGACCGCGGGGAAACTCCGCCAGCAGGTCACCCGCGCCGCGGCCCAGAAGGACCGTCGCCACCTCGGCCGCGAGGCGCTCGGGCTCGCTCTGGCGGCCGGTGCGGTCGGCGCGGATGACCCGGCGGCCATCGGGGCTGAGCACCATCGCCCACAGCCGGAGGCCGCCCGGGTAGGGCAGCCCCAGCACGCCGACGGGCAGGTGGCAGCCCGCGCCCAGCAGACGGAGCAGCTCCCGCTCGGCCCGCACCGCCTGCCGGGTAGGGTGGTCGTCCAGCGACGCCGCCAGCCGTCGCGCCCGCTGATCGTCGCGGCGGACCACCACGGCGAGCGCGCCCTGCCCCGCGGCCGGCAGCCACGCCGTGCGCTCCAGAGGCTCGCTCGCGCGGTCGCGGAGACCCAGGCGCCCCAGTCCGGCGGCCGCGAGCACCAGCGCTTCGCATTCGCCCCGGTCGAGCTTGGCCAGGCGGGTGTCCACGTTGCCGCGCATGGGCACCACGGTGCAGTCCGGGCGGAAGGCGCGAGCGAGCGCGGTCCTGCGCGGAGAGCCGGTTCCGATGCGGGCACCGGCGGGCAGGGTGGCAAGGGTGCGCTGGTCGTCCGGCGGCAGCACCAGCGCATCCCGCGGGTCCTCGCGCGCGGGCGTGGCGGCGACACAAAGGCCGGGCGCCATGCGCGTCGGCAGATCTTTCAGGGAGTGCACGGCCACGTTGACGTCACCGTCCAGAAGGGCGACGTCCAGTGCGCTGGTGAAAACGCCTTCGCCTCCGATGCGGGCGAGCGAGTCATCCGCCCGCTCGTCGCCCCGTGTGCGGACGACATGCAGCGAGACGCTCGCCCCGGCCTCCCCCTCCAGAGCGGACGCAACCTGTCGGCTCTGGATCAGCGCAAGCGCAGACCCCCGGGTCCCCAGCCGCAGTCGGGGCGTCTCCGGTCTGACCTGCGAGGGACCTGCCGACACTCGAAACCCCGGGGTCAGAACGCCCGCAGGATGAGGAACGCCGCGAGCAGCACGGCGACCCAAAGCACCATGCTCCCGGTAGGCCAGGAACGCGCCAGCGCGCCGTGCGGCCCCGTGTGGCGGAAGGCGCCGCCGAGCGCCCAGTTCACTCCTCCCAGCACCGCGCCGCGAACGGTGGCATCTACCGCGCGAATCGCCGATCCGAGCCGCCGCACCATCGCGGGAGCCAGCTTCCGGTAGGTCCACTCCACATCCAGGTTCACGGCGCGGATCTCGTCCGGATAGATGCGCATGAGCCGGAACAGCACGACAGCGCCGATCGCGAAGGCCAGCAGCTGCAACTGGGTCACAACGTGCGTCACGTCGTAGGGATTGTAGTCGACGTCGAAGGGAAGGAGATCATAGAGCAGCCATGGCATGGAGCCGATCGCTACGCACCCGATGGCGCCCACGGTCATCGCGGCAAGCATGTTCCAGGGCGGCTCGCGCGTCCGGATGCCCGAGTCGTGGGCGAAGAAGGCGAAGAACGGGATCTTGATGCCCGCATGCTCGACCACGCCCGCGGAGGCGAACAGCATCGCCAGCCAGATCCAGTAGTGATGCTCCTCGAGCAGCGCGCTCATGATGAGCGCCTTGCTCACGAAGCCGTTGAAGAGCGGAACCGCGGAGATGGAGGCTGCTCCCACGATGCAGAGCGCCGTGGTCCATTTCATGGTCCTCCACAGACCGCCCAGCTCGGAGGCCTTGGTGGTGCCCGTGCGGTACAGGACGGCGCCCATCGACATGAAGAGCAGGCCCTTGAAGAGCACGTCGTTGAAGGCGTGCGCGACGGCCCCGTTGACGGCCTTCGCCGTTCCCACCCCGATGCCGCACACCATGAAGCCGATCTGGTTGATCATGCTGTAGGAGAGGACCCGCCTGAGGTCGTTCTCGATGACGGCGAAGAAGATGGGATAGCAGGCCATCACCGCGCCGATGTAGATGAGCAGTTCGGTTTCCGGGAATCCCCGCGCGAGGGCGTACACCGCGACCTTCGTGGTGAACGCGCTCAGGAAGACCGTGCCTGTGGGCGTGCTCTCCGGGTAGGCGTCCGTCAGCCAGTTGTGCACCAGCGGGAAGGCGCCCTTGACCGCGATGGCCAGGAAGATCAGCCAGCCCGACAGGTCCTCCAGGCCAATGTGGTTGAAGGCGATGTCACCCGTCTGGCCGGCGCGCGCCATCGCCCCGGCGAGCAGAGCCACGCCCGAGACGACCTGGATCACCAGGTAGCGCATCCCCGCCCTGCGCGCCCGTTCGGTGCCGCGCGCGAAGATGAGGAACACCGAGCTTACCGCGAGCACCTCCCAGAAGAGGAAGAGCGTGATCAGGTCGCCCGCGAACACCGCGCCCAGCCCGCTCCCCGCGTACACCAGCGCGGCGGTGTGCTGGAGGGTCGCCGAATCCTCCTTCTTCAGGTGCAGCGAGTAGAGGATGGCGATGAACGCCCCGAGGTGGAACAGATAGCCGAAGAGCAGGCTCAGCCTGTCGGCTCGGACGAGCGACAGCTCGTAACCAAGAAGCCCCGCGGAGAGTCCGAAGCCTTCCTGGATGCCGGCCACGTTGAGCGCTCCCAGGACGGGAACCGCCAACAGCAGGACATACCGCGGCCATCCTCGCACGAACGGCACCAGCAGGGCGCCGGCGAAGAAGATCGCGAACGGAGGGAGGCTAGTCGGCATCGTAGTAGTCCTCCGACCGCATCACGATGCGCCTGAGCCCCTTGGCGGCCAGGATCAGGCCCGCCACTCCAAAGAGCCCCCACAGCGGGTAGAACCCCTTGAGGTTCTCCCAGGGGTGTTCGATGTATCGGTCCACGAAGAAGTCGGCGACCAGCAGCCCCGCCGAGATCAGGAAGAAGGCACCCAGAATGATGCGCGTGGCCTTCGGCCCGACGCTCGAAGGCGGATGGCCGTCTTCATGCCCCCCATGACCACCGCCATGAGAGCCCTGTGGCCCGGAGCCGGGGGCCACCTCACCGCTTCCCGATCCGCGGGCGCCGGCGCGCCCCGAGTCTCGCCCGTTCATGGCATCGCCCCCTTCATCGCGTCGCTCCCCGCGCTCACGGCCCCGCCACCATCGACATCAGCCGGAAGAAGGGATCCGGGTACACGAAGAGCGCGAAGCAGCACAGGCTGGTGATCACGATCGCGATCAGCGAAGGGAGCGGCGCCTCGTGTATCCCTCCGTTCCCGTGCCCGTGCCCGTGCGGATTGGAGGCCGCCGGGCTGAAGAAGGCCCGCACCGGCACGATCATCAGGTATCCGATGGAGAGCAGAGAACTCACCATCAGCACGGCGACAAGTCCGACCTGGCCCGCATCCAGGGCTCCCAGCCCCAGGAACCACTTGCTCCAGGTGCCTCCCGCAGGCGGCAGCCCGATGATCGACAGCGTCCCTACGAAGAAGGCGGCGAAGGTTACGGGCATGGTGCGTCCAAGGCCCTTCATGTCGCTGATCTCGGTCTTGTGCGCGGCCACCATGACCGCGCCCGCGCAGAAGAACAAGGTGATCTTGCCGAAGGCGTGCATGACGATGTGCATGCCCCCGCCGATGATCCCCATGGTGTTGGCCAGCATGGCACCCAGCACGACGTAGGAGAGCTGGCTGATCGTCGAGTAGGCCAGCCTGGCCTTCAGATTGTCTTTTCGGAAGGCGACCAGCGACGCCAGGATGATGGTTGCGGCGGCGACCCACATGAGCCAGACGCTCGCGCCCAGTTGCGTGAGAAAGTCGATGCCGAAGACGTAGATGACGATCTTGAGAATGCTGAACACCCCCGCCTTCACCACCGCCACGGCGTGCAGCAGCGCGCTGACCGGCGTGGGAGCCACCATCGCCGCGGGAAGCCAGCGGTGGAAGGGCATCACCGCCGCCTTGCCGATGCCGAAGACGTAGAGCGCCAGCAGCACCGCCACCACGCCCGCCCCCGCCCTGCCTTCCAGGATTCCGCCCATCTCGAAGCCGATGGTTCCGGTCAGCAGGTAGGTCCAGATGATGGCGAGCAGCTGGAAGCCGATCGAGGTGCTGAGCAGGATGCCCAGGTATACCCGCCCCGCCCTCTTCGCCGCGTCGGTGCCCGCGTGCGTGACCAGCGGGAAGGTGGAGAGGGTCAGCGCCTCGTAGAAGATGAAGAGGGTGAACAGGTTGCCCGCAAAGGCGACCCCCATGGTGCAGGAGATGGCCAGGGCGAAGAAGATGTAAAAACGGGTCTGGTTCTTCTCGTGATGCCCGCGCATGTAGCCGATGGCGTAGAGCGTGGTCACGATCCAGAGGCTGCCCGCCACCAGGGCGAAGATCATCCCCAGCGGCTCCACCACCAGCTCCAGCGGGATGCCCGGGAGAGGTTCCGCCAGCACGAAGCGCGGTGTTTCGCCGGCGCTCACGGCGCGGTGGATCTGCATCACCACGCCCAGAAGGACGCCGCCCGTGATCAGCGAGGCGGCCTCGCGCAGGTTGGGACTGGCGCGCAGCAGGCCCACCAGTACCGCCCCGCCCGCGGGGATGACAAGGGCCAGGAGCGCCAGTTCGCCCGGGTTCACGGGGCGCCTCCCAGCAGGGCGCGCGCCGCCTGGCCGGCGACGTTGGTGGTCAGTGAGGCATCGATACCGAAGTACAGGTTGGCAACGATGAGGGCCCAGGTGGGGACCAGCAGCCGCAGCGGAGCTTCGGATACGGAATCGGCTCGTGCGGACGGCTCACCGAAGTAGACGGCTTCCACCACCCGCCAGATGTAGACCACGGCCAGAGTCGAGGTGACCAGCACCAGCGCCGCGACCGGCCACATCCCCTGCTCGAGCGCGCCCAGCACCAGGTACCACTTGCTCACGAAGCCCACCGTGAGCGGGACCCCGATGAGGCTGAGACCTCCGGCCGTGAAGGCGGCCATGGTCCAGGGCATGCGCCGGCCCAGGCCGCGCAGGGCATCGATGTGCACCGAGCCGACCCGGTACATGACGCAGCCGAGGGCGAGGAACAGCGCCCCCTTCATGAGCGCGTGGTTGAAG
Organism: Gemmatimonadota bacterium; assembly: GCA_022823365.1. GTDB lineage: Bacteria > Gemmatimonadota > Gemmatimonadetes > Longimicrobiales > Gaopeijiaceae > BD2-11. The sequence goes on along the minus strand of JAJDXG010000056.1, from coordinate 439,231 downwards.
AGGTGGAGCGTGGCCGCGGTCAGTCCGGTGACCGAGGCGAAGCTGATGCCCAGGATGATGTAGCCGATCTGTGCGACGCTCGAATAGGCCAGCATGCGCTTGATGTTGCGCTGGAATATCGCCACCAGCGACATGGTGAAGATCGCCACCAGCGCGAGAGGCAGCAGCCACATGCCGAGGCTGAGTTCGTCGAATGAGTAGGTGACTCCGAAGACGGTGAAGAAGAAACGCAGCAGGACGTAGACCGCGACTTTCGTGGACGTGGCGGCGATGAGCCCCGTAACCGCCGAGGGTGCGAAGGCATACGCGTCGGGCAGCCAGACGTGCAGCGGGAAGAGGGCCAGCTTGAGGCTGGTTCCGACGGTCAGGAAGGCGAACGCCACCAGGACGGTCCGTTCGCCGTACAGCGCGGGAAGGCGCTCGGCCAGGTCGGCCAGGTTGAGCGTTCCGGTCTCGACGTAGAGCAGCCCGATGCCGATCACGATGAACGACGCCCCTATGCTCCCCATGATGAGGTAGCGGAACGCCGAGACCAGCGCCCGCCGGTCGGATCCCATGGCGATCAGGGCGTAAGTGCCGAGCGAGGAGATCTCCAGGAACACGAAGATGTTGAAGGCGTCCCCCGTGATGGCGATGCCCAGGAGGCCGCACAGGCAGAGCATCCAGGCGCCGTAGAAGAGGGGGATGCGGCGCTCGTCCACTTCGCGCTCGACGCTGGTGAGGGCGAAGAGGGTGACGACCACGCCGATGCCCGCGACGATGAGGAGCACCAGGCCGTTGACTGCGTCCACCCGGTACTCGATCCCCCAGGGCGCGGCCCAGCCGCCCAGCGCGTAGCGGATGTCCTCGCCGCCTAGCACACGGGAGAGGAGCCCCACGGCCGCCGCGAAGGCCGTCACCGCTCCGGCCATGGCGATGCCCCACGAGACGCGCTTCCAGGGGACCAGCACGCACAGGGCCGCCGCCAGAAGCGGGGCTACGATCTGGATGGCGGGAAGGTGCGCCGCGATCATGGCCGCGCGCCCTCCTGCAACTCGTCGGCGAGCACCTGTTCCTGTATCTCGTCGTCCTCGATTGTGCCGTAGGTCTCCTTGATGCGCACCACGAGCGCGAGCGCCATCGCCATGGTGGCTACGCCCACCACGATCGCGGTGAGCATGAGTACGTGAGGCAGCGGGTTGGAGTAGAGCACCTCCGCCGCGCCCCCGGCCACCCCGTGATCATCTTCGATCAGGATGGGGGCGGTGCCGCCGACGATCTTCCCGGTGCTCACGTAGAAGATGATCACCGAAGTCTGGAAGAGGTTCAGCCCGACCACCTTCTTGACCAGGTTGCCGCGGGAGATCAGGGCGTAGAAGCCGACCATCATCAGGAAGATGACGACCCAGTAGTTGAACAGGCCCGGGAACTCCATCTACCTGCTCCTCCGCCGCCCGGCGAAGCTGTAGAAGAGCGTGACCATGACCCCGAAGACGGTCACGAGAACCCCCGCTTCGACGAGAAGGATGCCGATGTGCTGGGCGTGCTCGGCGTCGTACAGCAGGACTCCGTAGTCCAGGAAATTGCCGCCCATGAACATCGCCACCACGCCGACGCCCGCGAAGATCAGAACGCCCAGGGTGCCGCACCATGTCACGATACTCGTGGGTATTGCGGCCCTGGCGCGGTCGAGCCCGAAGACCAGGGCGTACAGAATGATGCCCGCGGCGAAGATGACGCCCGCCTGGAACCCCCCGCCCGGTCCGTAGTCGCCATGGAACTGGACGTACAGGGCGAAGAGCAGGATCGGACCCACGAGGATCTTGGCGGCGATGCGCAGAATGATCTGGTCCCTCATGACGCTCCGTCCTCGCCGTCGTCGTCCGCGGGCGACCCTCGCGTCCGGCGCGGCCGCCGGCTCCCCACGAACAGGGTCAGCACCCCCACCATGGCCGCGAAGACGACGGTGGTCTCGCCCAGCGTGTCGTAGCCGCGGTAGCTGGCCAGGACGGTGGTGACGATGTTGGGGATGTGCACCTCGAGCACCTCCCCCTCTTCACCGGCGAGGGGCACGTGCATCTCCAGGTACTCGGGAGCGACGTGGCCGTGGACCGGGTTGTCGGGCTGGCCCCACCGTGGCAGATCGTAGGTGCCGTACACCAGCATGCCGCCGGTGACCAGCACGATCAGCAGCGGGATGGTGGGCGACTTCGTGTGCCGCTTCTGCCGGGTTCCCACCAGCGCCAGCGTTCCGAGTGCCAGGATGGTGGAGACGCCGGCGCCCACCGCTACTTCGGTGAATGCCACGTCCACCGCGTCGAGCACCACGAACAGGGCGGCCGACAGGAAGCTGTAGATTCCCATCAGCATCACCACGGCGACGAGATTGCGCAGGCGCAGGACGCCGAAGGCGGTCACGGCCAGCAGTCCGAGGAGTGCGAGGTCGACGACGGATTCCACTCAGTCTCCTCCCTCGTCCTCGTGCACGACGGGCTCGACCTTCCCGTGCAGGGCGGCCTTGGCCAGCGCGTGGGTCGCCACCGGGCTGGTGAACCAGAGAAAGCCCAGAATCATGACCAGCCTCAGCGTCACCCCGTCGAATCCCGTCTGGAGCATGAGGCCGGTGAGGATGAAGAAGCTGCCCATGGTGTCGGTGAGCCCGGCCGCGTGCATGCGCGTGAAGACATCGGGCATGCGCAGGACGCCGATGCCGCCGACGACCACGAAGAAGCTCCCCAGCAGCAGGAGCGCGGCGCTGAGGTAGTCGAGAACCATCTCCATCAGCCGGACTCCGTCTCGCCCGGGTGCGGCCCCGAGGCTCCCAGACTACCGAACTGGAAGAACTTCAGGACCGCGATGGTGCCGATGAAGTTGAGAAGCCCGTATGCGAGCGCCAGGTCCAGGAACTCGGGCCGTCCCGTGAAGAATCCGATGAGCGCGATGGTGAGGACGGTCTTGGTGCCGAACATGTTGACCGCCAGGACCCGGTCGTACACGGTGGGTCCGAGGAGCGCCCGCGCCATGGCCATGGCCATGGTGACCAGGACCGCGATCGAGGCGCCAACCACCATCATGACGCGCCCTCCAGGCGGCACACGCGACGGTCCATCTCGCCTTCCTCGGTGCCGTCCAGCGCTTCCCTGGTGAGGGCGTGGATGCGGAATCCCTCGGCGTCCAGGCGCACCGTGATGGTGCCCGGCGTCAGCGTGATGGAGTTGGCGTAGATGAAGCGCCCCAGATCGGTCTTCTGGTGTCCCTGGAAATCCACCACCCGGGGCCGGATGGGAAGTCGGGGCGAGAGGATCACGCGGGCCACGGCGAGGTTCGACTTGAATACCTCGACGACGAGCCAGGGCAGATAGAAAAGGAGCCCCGGGACGATGTGGAACGGCGCCCCTTCCCTGTCGGGCAGCAGCATCCTCGTCACCAGCAGCGCCACGCCCACGACCGACACCGCGCCCAGCGTGAGAAGCAAGTTCGTGTAGTGTCCCGACATGAGCAGCCACATGGCGTACCACAACAGGCACAGGCCGGCGACGCGCGCGACGGGACGTTGGGTCAAGGGCAAATGCGGGCGGCTGGGAGAGGTCGGGGGTTCGGCGACGGGCAAGCTACCAAGTGGACTGTGCCCCGTCAATGATCAGCTGGGCCAGGCGCTCGATCGCCTCTTCGCGGGCCACTTCCTCGGTCTCGGACGCTTCCAGGAACTGCCCCTGCGCGCTCAGTCCTCCGTTCTCCCACAGGATCTCGTTGTTGACCACGTCGATCAGCTCGACCTGAAGGCTGATGCTCACCTGGCGCTGCAGGACCTCGGGGCCGGCGCCCCTCTCTCCGGCACGAAAGTTGGGGGTCCGGAGGTCGTAACGGCTGATGGTGCCGCGCAGGATGGCATCCGCGTTTTCTTCCGCACCCTGGTTGACGCCCAGGCCCCTGGGAACCTCGCGCAGCAGAAACTGGTGGATCTCCTGGGTGATCTCGAAGAGGCCGGTCTCGTTCTCGAAGGGAAGGATCGCCAGGCTCCGGATGTGATCCGGAAAGCTGCCCCCGCGGAAGCTGTAGTTGCAGCCCGACAACAGCACCATGGACAGAAGCGCGGCGCCCAACACCAAGCGCGGGAGAGTCGGAACGAGAGCGGGAATCGCCTGCGCGGGACGCTTCAATCGGATCGGCATACGGGGATTCACCCTCACTCCTGGTTGCGGGGGAACCAGATGTCGGACGGATACGGCTCCACGGTCTCGACCGTCTCGAGCGTGAAGGTCAACTCGCGGAAGTCGATGAGATTTCGGTAGGTCGCTTCGGTCGGAAAGCCGTCGCGCAGGGGCAGTGACAGGGAGAGTTCGTCCACCGTCTCCCCGTTGCGCAGGAGAGCGAGGGCCGCCACGTCGCCATTGTCGTCGAGTTCGTACAGGAGATCCGGCCGGCTGCTCGAGTCATACGTGAGGCGAAGCGTGCCGTCGTCCGCCTCCCATCCCTGCGCCAGGCGGTAGTCGCCTCCGGGGCGAAAGATGCCGAGGGAGGACCAGAAGAGTGCCGGCGGTGGGACCAGTTCGTCCGACCCGCCGTCGGGAATCCGGAGGTCGTCGCCCACCAGCGCCGCGCGCAGCACGGTCTCGCCCCGCCCCGTGAAGAGATCCAGCCGCGCCCGGTAGGGGGGTTCCAGCCGGGCGACCCCGCGACCGCCCGAGCGCAGCCCCGGTTCGCGCACGTTCCAGTCGAAGATGAGCCGGACCGGGGTCGTGAGCTGCGTGCGTGCTTCTACCAGCAGGGCATGGCGATGGTAGTCCAGGGCCGGCGGGCCGGCGGGCGGGGGCTCCGGCGCGCGGGGCAGCCAGCAGCTCGCGGTCAGCGCGGCGCCGGCGAGGACGAACACGCGCCGGAAGCGGGAACAGCTCATTCGGAATCGCGGTTTCAAGGCCGATGCGCTTGCCAAGTGGGGACCACTGCCTACAACGATAATCGATGTCAGACCGGAATCCGAGACCGAGTCCGAGGGCTGCCGGGCCCGCCTACGTGGTGAGCGACGCCCACCTTGGAGCGGAGCCCGGCGCGCGCGCCGCCGATCTCGTGGACTGGTTGCGGCATGTGCGCGGACGCGCGTCGCACGTGGTCCTGAACGGAGACATCTTCGACTTCTGGTTCGAGTACCGGCGCGCGATTCCCCGCGGGCACGTGCGCGTCCTCGGGGCGGTCGCGGAGGTGGTGGACGCGGGCGTGCCCGTAACCTTCCTGGGCGGCAACCACGACTGGTGGGGCGGCTCGTGCCTGGCGGAAGAGATCGGGGTGTCGTTCCATCGCGCCCCCATCCGCACGTCCCTCGCCGGTCGCAGCGCCTACATCGCCCACGGCGACGGGCTGGGCCGCGGCGACTACGGCTATCGGGTCGCCAGCGGCATCCTCAGGTCGCGCATCTTCCGCCGCGCCTTCCGCTGGATCCATCCGGACCTCGGCGTTCGGCTCGCGGCCTTTCTCTCGAGAACCGACAGCCACGAGGGCCGTCCGGGGGAAGGAAGCCAACAGCGCGCCAGGGCGCTGGAGCTGCTTGCGATGCGGGAGCTCGAGCGCGACGAGACCCTCGACATCGTGGTCTTCGGGCACACTCATGTCTCTGCGGTGGTGGAGGTTGCGGGCCGCTATTACCTCAACGCGGGCACATGGATGCGCGACCGTTCCTATGCGGTCGTCGAAGCCTCGGGGCCTCCGCGGATCGAGCACTGGGAGGCAGAGGCGCCTGCCTCCTAGCGGCCCTGCAGGAACTCCGGGGTCCAGGGCAGCGACATGCCGACCTCGAACGCCGTGCCGGAAGGACCCGCGACCGGTTCCACAGTCAGCGGCGCCGGGAAATCGGCCAGGTGGGCGGAGACGAAGGCGTCGGCGCCCCCGAAGAACGTGAAGAATACCAGGAGCGCGACCCAGTCCTCCATCTGCTCGTCGCGTGCGGTCGCCAGCAGGCGAATATCCTCGATGCCCTCGTCGGCCGCGAGTTGCGCCTCGATGGCCTCCGCCTCAACGCCGCCAAGCAGGAGCTCCGCGGTCTTCGCGGCCTCGAGCATCTGCTGGCGCCGTCTCGCAGCGCTGCGCAGCGAGTCGGTCTTGTAGGCCATCCACACGTTCCCCGCCTGCGCGAGGAAGTAGAAGGCGGCACGGCCGTACGAGCCCGATGCCGCCTGTCCCCAGCCGGGGACGAGGACGCTGCGCAGGAAGGCGCCACCGGGCGATGGCCGGCCGGTCGATGGCGACGCCTCCACGGAATCGGCCGCCTGGGGCTCGACGTTGGCCTGCGCTTCCTGGGCGAGGGCCGGTCCCGGGATGGCCAGAGCGACGATGGCAACCGCAGTGGCGGCAACGATCCAGGGCGCGCGGGCGTGGCGTGGAAAGATCATCGGATGAAACTTTGTAAGATTATCAAATGAAACAATTTATGTGGCGCAACACTGTCTTCGCGAGAAGGCCTGCCCGCCAAATGGCGAACGCGCCTGCACCCATCGGCGAACGCGGCTGATACCCGCCAGCCACGGAGACGTTCTGAAACAACATCCTCGCCCGGGGCGCACCTGAGCGGAGGGTCACGCGCGCACGCTCGCTACAATGCCCCGGCCCGCTCCCGCTGCATGACCATACCCGGAAGTGCCGTCGAGGGAGGTGACAGCCGCGGATCGTACGGCGTGACACACCAGTCAGGGGCACGGGAATTGCGGTAACAGGCAGCCTGACGCAGCGAATTGTGACTGCGCCGCCCCCGCGATCGAGTCGGAACGCCGCACGAAGGAGGGACCATGAACGAGCGCGACCTTCACCACCAGACCGCATCCCGGGCAGCCGCCAACGACCGCTTCAAGAAGTCGTTCGCGACATGGCTCTGGGGCTCCGTCCTCACCGCGACCGCGCTTCACTTCGCGATGTTCATGCTCTGGCCCGACATGACCGCAGTGAATGTCTCGCCCGACATCCCGGTGATCAAAGTGGTGGATATCCCTGATAAGATCCCGCCTCCGCCCGAGCCCGAGCCGATCAGCCGGCCCGCCCTCCCCGTAATCACCATGGCCGACATCAGCGAGGACATCACTATCTCGCCGACCACGTTCCGGGACAATCCGGTCGAGACGCTCCCCGACCCGCCCCGAGACGAAGCGCGCGCCAGCCTCATCGACGAGCCCGGGTTTACGCCGATGACCGTACCTCCGCGCCTCACCAACGAACGTGAGGTGCAGCGTGCGCTCGAGTGGGAGTATCCCGCGATCCTGCGCGACGCGGGAATCGGCGGGAGGGTGCTCGTGCACTTCTTCATCGACGAGGAAGGGATCGTGCGCAGGACGCTGGTGGCGGCGACGTCCGGACACGCGTCGCTCGACGAGGCCGCTCTGCGGGTTGCCGGCGTGGCCAGGTTCACCCCCGCGCTCAACCTGGACAAGATGGTCCCGGTGTGGATCCAGCTTCCGATCACCTTCGAGGTGCGGTAGGAGAGGCCTGCCGGGCGCTGTGGCGGTGCTCGCGCCACCCGCGATCCCACCGCATTCTTAGGGGGCCCGCGCGAATCGAGGTCTTGATTCACACGTACTCCGCGTACGCGTTGAACCAGTTGGAGAGACGCCTCGTCACCAACGCACGAGGGCCACCTCCATGAGAACTCTGCTCGTCGTCGTTTTCGTCGGTGCCGCAGTCGCGGCGACACTCGCCGGCGCAGGTACCTCGGCAGCGCCGGCTGCCGAGCTGCCGGCCCGGACCGCGCCGGTGCTCGCCCCGCAATCCTCTTCCCCACCGCTCCGGGTGCAGGAGCACGTCCTCGACAACGGCTTCACAGTTCTTCTCGTCGAGGACCATCGAACGCCCCGCGTGGCCGCCAACCTGTGGGTTCGGGTCGGGTCCATGCAGGAGGCGGTGGGGCTCCACGGCATCACGCACTTCCTGGAGCACGTCATCCACCAGGGGACCACGACCGTGGGCACCCATGATCTCGCCGCCGAACTGCCCATCCTGCAGGAGATCCACGACACCGAACAGGAGCTGATCGCGGCGCGCAACCGGGCGCGCAATCAGCTTCGAGAGCGGGACGTCTTCTACGATGAGCTGGGGTGGCCGGTCAACGCCGAGATGCAGGCTCTCAGAGAGCGGCTTTACGAACTCGAGGACCGCGACAACGAGTACCGCGACTTCTGGACCTCGTACAAGTGGTACATGGAGCGCGGCGGGTACGTGCGGCACATGGATCCGGTCCCGGCCAGCACCGAGCAGGATTACATGGAGATGAACATGGCGCTCCCCCGGGAGCACCTGGAACTCTTCTTCCGGCTCGAGGCGGAGCGCATGGTGAACGCTGTCTTCAGGGGCTGGGAGGCGCAGCGCTTCACCGTCCTGGAGCAGATCCTCGGCGGCAAGAGCCGGCCGCAGACGCGCTTCAACGAGGCGATCGACGGCGTCACTTCCCAGGGCCATCCGGTCTACGTTCCGGACGGCGGACACCTCCGCGACTTCGACAACTTCACGCGGGCCGCGATGTGGCGCATCTACGACGACTACTTCGTGCCCAACAACGCGGCGCTGGTGCTGGTCGGGGACGCGACGCTCGACGAGATCGTGCCTCTCGCGGAACGCTACTTCGGAGCGCTGCCGCGGGGGCCCGCGCCGCCCGCGGATCTCGACATCGAGGCCGAGCTGGTGCCCGGCGGGTCGATCCGGATCGACTGGACCGAACCGCTCTCGCCGCAGGTGCACGTGCGCTACCGCATTCCAGGGATGGGACATCCCGACCGGCCCGTGCTCGACCTCATTGCCGCGCTTCTGAACGGGCCTCACGGGATGGCCGGCCAGCGGTTGGCGGAGAGCGCCACGACCGCCGCGGTGTCCGCCGACTTCCGGGTGATCCACACCTACCGCTTCGGGTCGCCCGGCGCGTTCAATCTCGTCGCACAGGCGCGGGCCGATGGCGACCTCCCGGCCGTTGAGCGAGCGCTGCTCGACGCCATAGCCGACGTCCGCGAGGGACGGATCGACGAGGGTGCGCTGGAGCGCGCGCGCAAGCGACTGCGCGTGGAGTGGGCCGAGTTCCTGGACAATCCCCAGGAGCTCGCGTTCCTGATCGGGCACCACCACACGATGAACCATTGGAGCGTGCTTCCGGAACTCATCGAGGCACGGGACAGGGCGACGGCAGCGGACGTGCAGCGTGTCGCGTCGACCTATTTCGTTCCCTCGAATCGGGTGATCGCCACGGCGCGCGCCCGGCCCGCGGCGGGCAGCGGGCCCAGCTGGCTCGACTTCCTGTGGGCCGATCTGCCGGGGGACGGGCGATGAGCGGCCGGCGGAGCCGGGCGCGCGGCGGGGTCGTGACTGTGCTGGTCATGGGCATCCTGACGGGTTGCGGGGGCGACTCCGGCGATTCCCTCCCGGGCCGCTCGCGGCCGATCCTGGACCACGATTGGCCGAACCCGGACGAGATCGCACCTGGCCCCGCCGCGTTCACGCCGCCCGATCCGGAGGAGGCTCTCTACGAGACATCGAGCGGCGCGCTAGCCTACATCGTGACCGGCACGCCCGCCGCCCCGCTGGTGCGCCTAACGGCGGCCCTGCCGCTGGGACGGCTCCACGAGCGCGAAGGCGAGGCCGGCGCGTCCGCCCTTCTGGTCCAGCTCCTCGCGACGCGAGGTCCCGCGGGCGCGAGCGACCCGCTCACCCTCCGCCTCGCGGAGCTGGGAGCGTCCCTCGGCCCGGTCGAGACCCTCGACGCCGCCCATCTCTCCCTGAGCGTTCTTCCGGAGGACTGGCGGGAGGCGCTCGAGTTGCTGGTGGAGCTGGTGCGGAATCCTGATCTCGACGCCACGACGATTCGCGAGTACCGGGCGAGCTCGGGCTACGACATGCCGATGGCCGGGATCGGCGGCGACGGCTTTCGCCCCAAGGTCGAACTGGAACGACGCATCCACGGTTATCCCCTGGCGCCCCCCGACCCGGGCACGATGGTCTCGCCGGACGCGGTGCTGGCGCTGGCCTCCCGAAGTCTGGCGGCCGACCGGGTGATCTTCGGGGTCGGAGGCCCTGTTTCCCGCGCTCAGGTGGAAGAGGTGCTGGAGGCGGCGACGCGCGGCTGGGCGTCGCGCGATGAGCCGTTGCCGGAACCCTCGGTAATCGAGCCGACCTCGACAGCGACCGGTACAGGCGGGTCCGCGACCCGCTTCCACGCCGTGGACGTGCCGAGCCTCGAGGGCTGGATCGCCATCGGGCGCGCGGTGGGCGCCGTACCCGAACCGCACCGGGCCGCCCTGTCCGTGCTCCGCTTCGTCCTCGCCGAGCGCCTCAACATCGCCGCGCGCGAGATGCGCGGCCTCGCGAACCGGGACGACTTCGAGATTCCCGTGACGGCGTCCGGCACCGGCCTCCTGTTGGTTCGCACCGGTGGGCGCCCGGAGGCCGTGGCGCCCCTGGTCCGCTACAGCCTGGACGAACTGGAGCGCATGCACGATCCGGACGCGCCGGTGTCCGAGGCCGAGGTCGCGCGCGCCCGGGGCTGGCTGGTGAACGCCGTCTGGAGACGGTCGCTGGAGCTCGCGACCAGCGCGAGCGAAACGCTAGCCCTGGAGCGCGCGCGCCACGGCAGCACGGACCACCTCATGGGGTGGTCCGCCATGGTGCAAGCCGTCACGCCGGACGACGTGAAGGCGATCGCGCGGGAGTACCTCGACCCCTCGACCTTCGTGACCGTGGTGGCGGGGCCCCTGGAGCGCATCAGAGCCGCGCGCCACCCGCGCTGGCCGGTGGCCCTGGACGAGTTGGAGGCGGAACTCGGCCGCCCTTGATCTGCTCGTCGAGGAAGCGAAACGCCCCGAGCAGGACGAGTCATGACTACGCTCAGAACCGATCGGCTGCTCCTGCGCCCGTTCCAGCTCACGGACGCCGACGACGTCTACGCCTACGCGCGCGACTCCGAGTGGGGTCGCTTTCTGCCTGTTCCCAGCCCCTACGAGTACAGGCACGCCGTCGAGTTCGTGGCGCGTTCCGTGCTCGCTCCGTGGGATACCAATCCCGTCTTCGCGATCTGCCTGGGCGGCAGGTGCGTCGGCGGAATCAACATCAGGATCGACACGTCCAGGGGGACCGGCGAAATCGGATACAGCATCGCCCGCGCGCACTGGGGCAAGGGGCTCACCGCCGAAGCCGCGAGAGCCGTCATGGACTGGGCGTTCAACGAGTTCGATCTCGCAAAGATCACCGCGATGGCGGACCTCGCGAATACCCCGTCCTCAAGAGTGATGGAAAAGCTGGGGATGAGGCGGGATGGGCTGCTGAGAAGCGAACGTCCAAGCGACGCCGACCCGGGAGCTCGCCAGGACATGGTGGTCTACTCCGTCCTGCGCGACGAGTGGCAGGCACGCGCGTCGGATTAGACGGCCGGTCCCGCTACTCCACTTACGGCCGGAGATCCACGTCGCCCTTCAGGTGACGATCCAGAAAGGCCAGCATCCTCGGCATCCACTCGAGCCGCGCGGCCCGGCCCGCAACGTCATCGTACCGCTCGTAGGTGACCGGCTTGTAGTAGCGGGCGGCTTCCGTGGCGAACGCGCGCATCTGCACGTCGCCCTCGCCGGCGATGATCAGCATGGGCATCCCGACGTCCTGCGCGAACAGCGTGGGGGACGCCTGCCGGAAGGTCTCGCGGTTCTCCGCCAGCAGCCCGAGCTCGTACTGGTACATGTTGATGTTGGCCAGAGCCGACTCCCGCTCGACCAGTTGAATGCGGTTGGCGTATCCCTCGCGGAGGGGCACGGCGGCCCGGAAGGCGTCCGGAGCGAACGTGCTCGCGGCGAAGCTCAAGTAGGCTCCGTAGCTCACGCCCGTGACCGCGACGCGGTCGCCGTCGATGTCGGGCAATGTGCCGAGGTACCTGGCGCCGGCCACGACATCATCCAGATCGCACCGCGCCCAGCACCCGTTGTTCGCCTCCTCGTGCTCCCAGCCGAAGCCCGAGCTCCCTCGGATGTTCGGGGCCAGAACCGCGTATCCGTGTTTGATGAAGTAGTGGGCGTCGGCGTGTCGCCTCCATCCATCCTCGAACTGCGAGGATGGTCCTCCGTGGACCCAGACGATGGCCGGATACCCGCCGGGCGGCGGGGGCTCGGCCGGCCGGAACAGGTAGGAGTGGATGGTCAGCCCGTCGTTCTCGTAGCTGACCCGCTCGGGCATGAAGAAGGCGTCGGCGAGCGACGGATCCGGCAGCGAATGCGTCAGGCGGGTCGGCTCGCCGCCGTCCGCATCCACCGCATACAGGTCCGGGACCTGTGCCGGGGTGTCGAAGGTGAAGGCGATGCGGCTTCCGTCCGGAGACCACGCCGGGTTCGCGACCAGACCCATCTCCGGCGCGAAGACGGTCTGGACGGTCCCGTCGTCCACCGAGGCGACCCGCAGAATCTGCCGGCCCCTCAGGTTGGACGTGTACGCGACCCTGGCGCCGTCGGGAGACCAGCGGGCGTAGCCCCGGAAGGGCTTCTGGGAGTTCTGATCGGCTGCCTCGGGCGCGAGCGGCCGCGGCTCGCCGCCCTCCATGGGCGCGAGCCACCAGTTGATCCAGCCGCTGCGGTAGGAGCGGAAGAGCACCTGGTCGCCCCTAGGCGAGACCTGGCCGGGCCCGAACTCCTGGCCGGTGCGATAGTCCATCCAGTCGCGGTCGCTCACGATGAGGCGCTCGCCGGAGCCGGTGGCGGCGTCGATGGCGATGACGTCGTGATGGATCCACCACTGGTCCATGCGCACGAACACGATCCCGGAGCCGTCCGGGGTCCAGGTGGGCTGCACGTCGTAGCGGGTGTCGGTGGTGAGGCGCTTCACCTGTCCCCCGGGCACCGACACCGTGTAGATGTCGTAGTTGCCGCGCAGCGAGTTGGAGAAGGAGATGTGCCGCCCGTCCGGCGACCAGCTCCAGGAAAGCGTGCGGGCGCCGAGATCCGTCAACTGGAGCGCGCGCTGTTCGGAGAGGGACCAGAGCCAGAGTTCCTGCCCGTCGCCGGATGCGCTCGACACGTAGCCGATCCACGCGCCGTCCGGGGAGTACTCCGGGCTGGTGACTCCCCGCACCGGGATCGCCTCGGGGTCCCCGCCGTCGACGCCGATGGTCCACAGGGTGTCGCGCCCGAGGAAGAGGATCGACAAACCGTCGGGGGACCAGTCCGGCACGGCTCCGTCCACCAGCGAGTTCGTCGACACGAACTCCTCGAGGGTGAAGTCGCCCGGGGTACGGCTGGTCGCCGGCGTGCCGCTGGTTTCGGCGCAGGCCGGGCCGGCCAGAGGAACGAGGATTGCCAGCAGCGCTCGTTTCATCGGAGCCTCCCTTACCGATCGCTTCGGTGCCCGCCAACCACTAATTGTGGCCGGGTTTCCCTCCAGGCGCGAGAGACCGCGCGGGCGGGGGCGGGAACCGCCGGGTCCCGGGAGGATCAATCGGAGGTGGTCGAGCCCTCTCGCGGTTGCAGGTTGCCGCCCTACTCCGGGGCCGGGACCGGCGGGAACGCCCCCGTCCTGAGAAATCCGATCACCGCTTCGGTAGTGAAGCGATCGTTCATCAGGAAGGTGTGGGACCGGGGGACCACGATCAGTGGCACATCCTCGATTCTGGTGTTCTCGACGCCCACCAGGCCGTCGTCGGGGCCGGGAATGAGCGCCGAACCGATGGGGTTGAGGCTGCGGTTGCCCGCGATAATGCCGACCTCGTACTCCGGAGGAGGGAGGCTTGCGGGGACGCCGGTTTCGCCGGTCCCGAGGCCCATGCCCGCCGGTCCCAGGAGGTGCCCGAGTTCCTGCTCCCGGAACCAGTCCGCCACCTCGCTGCCCTGGTTGGGAGGCGCAAGCAGGACCACCCGTCCCAGGGACTCGGGGGGGGGAGTCGGCCAGGTAGCGGCGGATCACGAGCCCGCCGAGCGAGTGGCCCACGAAGTGAACGCGCGCAGCCGCGGCACAGCAGGCCGACACCTCGGCAGCGAGCGTTTCGGCATGCTCGGCGAGGGTTCCGGCGCGCGAGTCGTAGTCCACGTTGGTGACGTCGTAGCCGGCCCGCTCGAGCCGCTCGGCAAGCAGGGCCATGGATGCCCTGGTGCGCCCGAGCCCGTGCATGAGGATGATGGACTCCCGCGCCGATCCCGTTTCACTCCGGGTCACGAAGACGGCGGCCGCCGCAAGAACAACGCAGCAACCGACGAGCAGGCCGTTTGACGCCCGCTTCCGGTCCGGCTTCCGAGCTCTCGCGCGCCGCGCGGACTCTACACGGCGGTCAGCGGTTCCCCGCCAATCCCGCAATCTCCTCCAGAGTGTCTGCCAGCCAGCAACCAGCACCGTCGATTCACCCGTGCAGAGCCTCAATGCGCTCGACCATCTCCGTGGATTCCCGCGGCCCGAACCATCCCCCCAGAACCATGGCCGCGGCACTGGCGAAGAGGGCGACCACCACCGGCGCCAGGCCGACGTCGATGACGCCGAACTGCACCAGGATGTAGACGCCCGCGCCCGACACCACGGCCCCGACGCCACCCGCCAGGTTGGCCTTCTTCCACCACAGCCCGGCGATGGTGGGTACGAACAGGCTCGCGCTCAGGATTCCGACCCCCGCGGTGTAGAACTCCGTGATCAGTTCCGGCGGCGAGAATGCCCACAGGAGCGCCGCGATCCCGATCACCCAGGTCGAGCCGATGCGCACCAGGGTCATCGTCCGGTTGCTGGCCCGGCCCTTGAGCAGGCCTCCGAGGAGGTCGTGCGAGATGGCCGAACTGCACGCCAGCAGCAGCGCATCGGTGGTGGACATGACGGCGGCGAGCACGGCCGCGACCGCGATCCCGCGGACGAGGGGCGGGAACTGCGTCTCCATCACGCGCAGGAAGAGCTGGTCGGCGTCCTGGAGTCCCGGAAAGTCGATCCTGCCGACCGGCACGATGGCGAGCACCGCCGCGAGGATCATCACGCTGTACACCAGCATCGACAGGTTCAGCGACAGCCGCGCGCTCTCGGCGTCCCGGGCGGTAAAGACCCTCATGACGATGTGGGGAATCACCGGGATGGCCGTGGCCCAGATGATGAAGTAGCCGAGGTAGCTCGACACGGGCCGGTTCGCGACCTGCCCCAGTTCCGGGGCGACGGCCGTGGCCTGACTCATGATCTCGAAGGGCGACCCGACGCGCCAGACGATCACCAGTGCCGTGCCCATGATCACGAAGAGCATGAGAAACCCCTGGATCACATCCGTCCAGGTGATCGCGACCATGCCCCCGAACGAGACGTAGATGATGAACACGAG
This sequence comes from Gemmatimonadota bacterium, assembly GCA_022823365.1. Classification (GTDB taxonomy): domain Bacteria; phylum Gemmatimonadota; class Gemmatimonadetes; order Longimicrobiales; family Gaopeijiaceae; genus BD2-11. The sequence continues at coordinate 423,984 of JAJDXG010000056.1, read as the reverse complement.
CGTGGCCAGGGCCAGGGCCGTGTTGTAGGGGATGCCCAGCAGCGCCTCGGCGGTGATGCCCGCCGCCTTCAGCTGTGCGACGATGTAGATGGTGAAGGCCGCCACGATGAGGACCGGGACCAGGTACCGGACCAGCGCGTGGGGGTACCGGAAGCTCATGAAGTCGGTGATCGTGAACTTGCCGAAGTTGCGGAGCGGCCTGGCGACGAGAATGGACGCCAGCGGAAAGCCCACCACTGCGCCTCCGAAGAGCGCGAGCGTCGCCGGAATGCCCTGGGCGTAAGCCAGCCCCATCACGCCGATGATCGATCCGCCGCTTGCCAGCGCCGCCATGATCGCCATCGAGTTCACGACCGTGCCGATGCGCCGTCCCGCCACCCAGTACTCGTCGCGGGAGCCCAGGACCCTCTTCGACACCGCGATGCCGATGCCGATGCACGCGGCGAGGTAGACCCCGACCAGGACGCGTTCGAGGAGCATCAGGCGTCTCCCCGATCGTCTTCCGCGGCCGCATCGGGTGCCGCTCCGCCCGCCGCGGCCCCCGCGCCTCCCGTCCCGTCACGCCGCAGGATGGTGACGAGGGCCAGCGCCGGCGAAACCAGCATCAGCGCGGCGATGAGCCAGCCGAAGACGGCCATGCCGCCCGCCTCGATGGTGCGCCACTGAGGGATGAACGCAAACGCGGAGAAGGCGATCAGGAAGACGAGCGTCGCACCCTCTCCGCGCCGCAGGGGGAAGAAGGATTTCATGATGGGTACGGTGCGCGGTGCGCCTGGATGGCGCAACAGGGAAGGTACTGAAGCGCTGACGGAACCAACGGTCCCGCCCCTGCGCTCCGGCTACCCCTCGTTCCGCTCGCAGACGACGCCATTGCCGTCGGCGTCCCGCATGAACGGATAGGCCGGGTGGCCGCGGCGAACGGGGGCGATTCCGTGACGCCGTGCTTCAGCGCACGTGATCATCCCGTTCCCGTTGTCGTCCCACAGCCGAAGGGCGTCAGGCAACCCCGTCTGCCGCGCGGGAGCCTGCGATGCACCCGCGGGCTCACCGGCCTGCTCACACACGACGCCGTCGCCATCTCCATCCCGCATGAACGGATAGGCCGGATGGTCCCGCGGCACCGGGGCGATTCCGTGGCGCCGAGCCTCCGCGCACGTGATGGTCCCGCTCCCGTTGTCGTCCCACAGCCGCAAGGCGTCGGCCGAGGCCAGGGACCCATGCACCGCATCGGCCCAATCGCCGCCGCTGACGTCCAGTTCGGTGGTCGCGCAGCCGGACAGAACCGCTTCCAGCGTCTCGGCTTCTCGCGCGTCGATGGTAAGGCCCCAGCGCTGCCGGACTGCCACCACACGTGCGGCAAACCAGCACCGGTTTCGCTGCGGCATCCATTCGGCGGCATCGCTCGCGCCCTTGAACCCACGGTTCAATCCCGGGCTTGCGAGCGTCAGGTTGAGCAGGTCGCGGGCGAAGGCGCGGCGGGTCTCGAGGCCGGCCGCGCAGAGCCCCGAGTCGTGGGCCTCGCTGCGCGCGACCATGTGCTCGATGTCGGTCTCCCCGGTGGAGGCAAAGCGCTGGCCCGTGTAGGGAGAGTAGATGCCGCCGAGTTCGCGGACGATCGAGGCTTCGACGGATTGGGGGTAGCTGTAGTCATCGGCGCGGTAGGGCGAACAGCGCTGCTCGGGGGCTACGACCAGCCCCCTCCAGGTCTGGCCGGAGGCATCGGTCGCCGTCAGCGCGGCAACCACGAGCAAGAGCAGGGGGAGCGTCCGCGGCATTTGCGCCCAATAGCCTGTGTGTTTCGTCGCCTTCGGCGAAGGCGGGCAACCTCGAGGATCCGGAGTGGCGGGAGCGTGTGAGAATCGAACTCACCAGCCCGGGTTCAAGCCGGGCCAGACGGTTTTGAAGACCGCTGGGGTCACCAGACCCCACCCGCCCCCTCGCTGCTCCGGCGGACGGGTATCGGGGAAGCTAACCCAGGTCCGGTCGTGCTGACAGACTGCGGGCGCGGTTTGGAGATGCGGCCAGCGGCGGGACGCCGAAGCTGGCCAGGTCGGTGCCGAAACGGTACTCCCGGCTCGTCAGCTCAGAACCGGAACGAGGCATCGGGCGCGACGCGACCGGCCGCCTCGCCTGCCGCGGTGAACACCGTCAGGTCCACCTGCACCACGTCGGGCAGGAGGTCCGCGAACCGCAGGCTCGCCGGTCCGAGGGGCTCACGGGAACAGGTGAGGGAGGCAAGGAGGTGCACGTCTTCGTGTTGGGTGCCCTCGTCCTCTTCGTGTTGGGTACCCTCGTCCTCTTCGTGCACGTGGGCCTCATCCTCTTCGTGCACGTGGGCCTCATCCTCTTCAGGCTGCTGGTCCTCGCCGGCATCGTCGCCTAACACAACTTCCGGCGCCTCCACCTCCGCCGAATCCAGCGTACAGATCGCCCCGTCCGGAAAGGCGATGAGACGAGCGCCACCGGTTTGGAGTCTCTCGAGGGCCGCCGCTACGGTCGCCCGCTCCTCCGCCGAGCGGGGGGCGCGCTCGAAGCCGAACACGGATTCCGCGGGGAGTTCCAGGTCGACGGTGAGGCGGGTGCCGTCCACGGCCAGACCCAGTCGGGCGATGCCATGTTCGTGGGCCCCAACCGTCCCCAACCGTTCGCCCTCGACCAGGGGAGGACCAGGATCCGGGGCGGGTGAATCGCCGCATGCGACGCACAGCAGAAGACACGGGATCGTCCACCCGACGAAAAGGGAGCGGACCTGGGGTCGATCGAGAGTGGGGTAGGTCATGGTGAGGGACCCGGTGCGGGTTGCGCGCGTACGGCGTAGATGCATTAATGATGGCGTAGATGCATTAATGATATTGTATTCTCGTTATCATGTCTTGGTTCCCCGAAAGGCATCCTGGTTCACCGAAGGCCGAGGACCCTTGCCACGTGCCAAAGCCGCGCTCCCGATTCCCGATTCCCTGGACACCCCTCCGATTCGCCCTGGTCATCATGGGCGGCTGGCTTGCGCTCACGTCGGGCCCCCGCTCCGTCCTGGCCGATCGGAGCGATGGAGCGAGGATGCGCGCGGCCAGTGTCCCGGGGAACTCCATCGAGGTGGATTGGCAGCTGCTGGCCTCCCTGGATTACCGTACGGGCGAGGTGTCCAGGAAACTCGAGTCGGTCGTGGGGCGAGGAGTCAAGGTGCCCGGATACATGGTCCCCCTGGAGGACTGGGCCGGCGAGGTCTCGGAGTTCCTCCTGGTCCCGTACGTCGGGGCCTGCGTGCACACCCCGCCCCCGCCCCCGAACCAATTGGTCTACGTGAGGATGGAGAACGGTCAGCGCGTGCCAGTCTCCTTCTGGAATCCTGTCTGGCTCCACGGCACCCTGACCGTTGAGGAGACGACGAACCTGTACGGATCGGTGTCCTTCAAGATGGCAGGCACCTCGATTACGCCCTACGAGTGGTGACGAGCCGCGCAGGGGCTCGACGTCCAACCCTGACGTTACGTAAGGCTTGGGGCTGCGAACTGGCGGGCGAACTCCGACCATCGTAGTCTGGCCGAACCGCAGGGTCCTGGAGGCGGGAGCCTTCGAGGCCTAGAAGCGCCGAATCGACGGAGCGTCAAAATGGGAGACAGTTCACCTTCTTCACGCTCTGGCGCGGCTGGGCCGGCGGCTTCGCTTACCAGCCTGTTGCTTCTCGCCGGCCTGCTGGCCGCTGCCTGCGAGGCGTCGCCTAGGGAGTCCGGGGACGACGCGTCGCCCGGCACCGAAGCGGACGCCGCAGCCGCCGCGGGCGACGCCGCCGATCCCGCCGCGCAGCAGACGGACAGCGCCGCGCAGGAAGCCCCCGACCCCGAAGCCGCCATCATCCGCCTCGACCCGAACGACCCGAACCTCGAAGTGTGGCGCGACCGCGACATCTCAGGCGACCCGCCCCGCGAACCGGGCCCGATCGAGGTCGGCTCAGTGCTGAGCTTCTTCGGCCTCCCGATCGCACGCACCATCGAGGACCTCGTCGCGGGCGAGGTCGAGGTGGCGTTCATGGGCGCGCCTGTGGACATGGGAGTCGGTTTCCGAGGCGCCGGCGAGGGGCCCAACGCGCTGCGCGCCATGCGGCGGAGCACGGGAAGCATGGAGACGATGATCAGTTGGCGCAGCGAACTGACGGCAGTCGACTACGGGAACGCGCCCATCGACCAGTTCAGCGTCGAGCGCAGCATGGAGCCGATCCGCCGAATGGTGCGCGAGATCGCCGAGACCGGCGCGATCCCGGTGATCATCGGCGGCGACCACTCCATCGAATTCGCCAACGTGGCCGGGCTCGCGGACGTGTACGGCAAGGAGAACGTCGGCGTCATCCACTTTGATGCGCACTACGACGCCGGCGGATCGCGGATGGGCCACCTGATCTCGCACGCCCAGCCCGTGCGCCGTCTCGTCGACGACGGCCACATCCTCGGCAGGAACTTCATCCAGGTGGGGTTGCGGGGCAGCTGGCCCGGCCCGGAGGGCTTCGAGTGGATGCGCGAGAACGAATTCCGGTACCATACCATGGCGGAGATCGAGCGCGACGGATGGGCCACGGTAATGCAGCGCGTTCTCGACGAAGCCAACGACGGACCCGAGTACCTCCACGTCTCCTTCGACATCGACGTGATGGACCCGGCGTACACGTCCGGCACCGGCACACCCGTGCCCGGAGGCCTGACCCCGCGCGAAGTCTTCCCCATCCTCCGCGGCCTCTGCTCCGAAAACAACCTGGTGGGCTTCGACCTGGTGGAACTCAACCCGTTGGTCGATCCGGGCTACACCACCGCCCTCAACGCCAAGCAGGTGGTGGACGAATGCCTGACCGGCGTCGCCCTGCGGAAGCTGGGGCTCGGCAATCGGGATTACCTGAGCCCGCTGACCAGGAGTGATGGGCGGCCTGGGGGGGTGGATCGGTAGTCCAGAGGCGCCACGGCAGGTACGGCGACGACCGCGGGAGACACAGCTTGTCGCTGCTCGTGAAGCCTACGACGACCAGCACGTTGTCGAAGACTTGGGCTCAACGGTTGAGGATCGTGAGGCCGGAAATGGCCCGGAAGACGGCGCTGGAGAATCGCCGCATCGTCGCCTAGGGAGGCGATCCGCGGGGCGGCGCCATTCCAACGTTCGAGGACGCCGCCGAGACGGTCATCGCCATGGATGAGAACGATTTGGGCCCGGATCTCCCGCGCGATCAAGTCCACAAGCGCATCCGGGCATTGGTCAAAGCGACTCCTCCGCTCTCCGATCTCCCTATGTGGTGGGTTTTGTACGGGATGGCGGCTGAAGAAGTGGGCGACACGGACGGCGAGGACTATCAGCACAAACACAAGCTCCTGCTGTTCTACCGGCACTTCGCGTTCAGGAAGCGATGGGCCTGGGACGGTCTGCACAGTCTCTTGGAGCACCTCCAGGAATGGGGAGAGCCAATTCCCGTGGCTCTGAAGGACTTTGCCGTAACCGTGGCGATTCGACGATTCAACGGAAGCCTGAAGGCTCCCCGGAAGCCTGCGAACCCTCGTTTTGCGCCACGACTACGGCGGGATATGGGGATCATGCGACTACTCAAGCTGATGCGCCGTGGTGGATGGACGCACGAGAAGGCGCTGCTGGAGATTGGCGAGGCCCTCGAAATGCAGGAAGACACCGTCCGGAGCGTCTACCGGAGGATGAAGAAGCGGTTCCCTGGGTGGTCAGTATAGGAGCTCTATAGTGGACCCTGTGCGGCATCGGGCTCCGTGCTTTCGTCAGTGTGCAGCGGCCACCTTGCACACGGATGGACACGATGGAAACGCGGATTCTGAGGTCCAAAGAGGTTTGCACGGCGATCGGCCTGAGCCGCACGACTCTGAGGAGACGTTGTCGAGATCCACCCTGCGCTTCGGCATGAACAGCATCGGCTGGCGCGCACAACAGATCCGCGCATGGATGGAGGAGCGCGAAGCCGCGTGACTCGCCGCCCTAGCCTAGTCCCTACGACGATCTCCGCACCGAAGAGGTACTGGAGATCACCGGCAGGCGCCTAGGCAACGCGAAGCGGATCGCGGAGAAACGGCGTCTAGCCGCTGAGCAAGCTCAGGTCAAACAGCAACACGAGGACTTCACGGCTGCAAGCTACCGGGTGCGCGACGGATCGCACCGGCTCCGGGCTGCCTTCGAGGACGGCAAGGCCACAAGCCTAAGTGACCATCGCTCCCGGGGACGTGGCCACTCGCGAGCCTCTCAAGCAATGCAGACGGGCTTGACGATAGCGACATCCACGAGCATGGCGAGTACCACGACCGCGACGCCTACGATCGCCATAATGGCGTTCCTTCGCTGATCCGTGTTCGTCAGGATGTGGTCAGAGGGCAATAGCCCTAGGGGTACGGCCAGCTTGATCAACCGCTCCGCGACAGCGCCCGGTTGTCCCCCATAGGGACCCTCTCCGTAACGACCCTCGCCATACGGCCGGTCAGCCGCCAAGTCACGAAAGCTTTCCCGGAGAACGCCGAAGGCACCGAGAATCACACCCAGAAGCTCAGCGCAAGCAAGCGCGTAGCCCAAGGATTCACAGGTCACATTCTACTCCCGTAGGTTGCCCTACCGCCCCCGCTCTCGCTCAGGAATACTGAGTGAAAACGAATCTGACATATTGCTCACAAGTAACGTATTCGCAAACAGTTACAAACAGGAGTGGCGGGAGCGTGTGAGAATCGAACTCACCAGCCCGGGTTCTAGCCGGGCCAGACGGTTGAAGACCGCTGAGGTCACCAGACCGCACCCGCCCCCTTGCTTCTCCGTGCGCACAGGATCTCGAAGCTAACCTCGGCGCCATATCACTGATAGTTGCCCGCCTGGACACCGGTCACGGCAGAGTTGTCCCGACGCGTCCGTGGGTGACGCCAACCCCTGAAGTTACATGAGGGTTTGGGCCGCGGGATGTCCAAGGACTCCTCCGCGTGCCGCCCGCGCGGTTGGATCGAGGGGCCCCGCGAGTCGCCTCCTTCGCTGCCCGGGTAGCAGATCACCTCCGTCCGGGAATAACTTGGTGCATGCCTGACGACGTCACCCCCACCGGATCATCCGCCTTCGCCCGCAGGGTGCACCGGTCGCCCGCGACCCCCGACCCCCACGAGGCGCGTCCGTCCGCACGCGACGTCCCGGTGCCGCCAGACCAGACGGTGCACTCCGACCTCCATCCGTGGAACCCGGGAACGCCCCTCGAACTCGACTTGCTGCGCCACCTGCGCGTGAACCGGAGTGCCGCGGAGCGCCGGGCCGCTTCCCTGCCCGGCCGCAGGAGCGTGAAGCGCGAGTGGCAGGCGGCGTGGCTCCTGCGCGCGGCGACCTGCATCGACCTCACCACCCTCGCGGGAGATGACACCCCCGGGCGGGTGCGCAGGCTGTGCGGCAAGGCCCGCAATCCCGTGAGGGCCGACCTGCTCGAAGCGGCGGGTGCGTCCGGGCTGCCCATCCAGGTCGCGTCCGTGTGCGTCTACCCGAGCATGGTGGCCACCGCGGTGGAAGCGCTTGCCGGGTCCGGCATCCCCGTGGCGGCCGTGGCGGCGGGCTTCCCCGCCGGCCAGACGCCCTTCCCCGAGCGGCTCGACGAGATCCGGACGGCCGTGGCGGCGGGCGCCTCCGAGATCGACATCGTCATCAGCCGCGAGCATGTGCTGCGCGGCCGCTGGGGCGACCTCTACGACGAGGTCGGCGCCTTCCGGGAGGCGGCCCGGGGCGCCCACCTGAAGACCATCATCGCCACCGGCGAACTCGCGACCCTCAGCAACGTCGCGCGCGCGAGCCTGGTGTGCATGATGGCGGGAGCCGACTTCATCAAGACCTCCACGGGGAAGGAGAAGGTCAACGCCACCCTGGCCGTCGGCCTCACCATGGTGCGCCAGATCCGCGCCTGGCGCGAGCGCACCGGTTACCGCGTGGGCTTCAAGCCCGCCGGAGGCATCGGCACCGCGAAGCACGCGCTGGTCTGGCTGGTGCTCATGCGCGAGGAGCTGGGACCCAGCTGGATGCAGGCCGGCCTCTTCCGCTTCGGCGCCAGTTCCCTCCTGGGCGACATCGAACGCCAGATCGAGCATCACGTCACGGGCCGGTATTCCGCCACTCATCGACACCCCATGGCCTGAGCGAGTCCCGCCGGATGCCGCGAATCTCCGAGATCTTCGAAACCCTCGAATACGGGCCCGCGCCCGAGAGCGCCGACCGGGCGCAAGCCTGGCTCCGTGAGCGCGCACGCTCCTTCGGCCTTTTCATCGGCGGCGACTGGGTCGAAGGCACGGGCGCGGAAGCGTTCGACACCGTTAACCCGGCGAACGGGACGGCGCTCGCGCGCATTACACAAGGAGGCCGCGGGGATGTCGACCAAGCCGTGCGCGCCGCCCGCGCAGCGCAGGAGCCATGGGCGCAGCTCGGCGGTCACGCCCGCGCCCGCTTCCTTTACGCGCTGGCGCGCCGCATCCACCGGCATGCGCGCCTCTTCTCGGTCCTCGAGACGCTGGACAACGGCAAGCCCGTGCGCGAATCGCGCGACATCGACATCCCCCTCGTGGTGCGCCACTTCCATCACCACGCGGGATGGGCGCAACTGATGGACGCGGAGTTCCCGGATCAGGTCCCCGTCGGCGTTGCCGGCCAGATCATCCCCTGGAACTTCCCGCTGCTGATGCTGGCGTGGAAGATCGCGCCCGCGCTGGCCACCGGGAACACGGTGGTGCTCAAGCCCGCCGAGTTCACGCCCCTCACCGCCCTGCTCTTCGCCGAGATCTGCCGGGAGACCGGCCTGCCCCCCGGAGTCGTGAACGTGGTGACGGGTGACGGCCGCACCGGTGCCGCCCTGGTGGCGCACCCCAATGTCGACAAGATCGCCTTCACCGGCTCCACGGAGGTGGGGCGCCTCATCCGCAGCGGGACTGCGGGCAGCGGCAAGCGTCTCTCGCTCGAACTGGGGGGCAAGTCGCCCTTCATCGTCTACGAGGACGCGGACCTGGACGGCGTGGTCGAGGGGGTCGTCGACGCCATCTGGTTCAACCAGGGGCAGGTGTGCTGCGCGGGTTCGCGCATTCTGGTTCAGGAGGGCGTCGCGGAGACGCTGGAGCGCAAGCTCAAGGCGCGCATGGAGATGCTGCGCATGGGCGATCCGCTGGACAAGGCCGTGGACATGGGCGCCATCATCGCACCCGTGCAGCTCGAGAAGATTCGGCGGCTGGTGGACGAGGGCCGGCAGGACGGCGCGCACATCTGGCAGCCGTCGTGGAGCACGCCGGCGGAGGGGTATTTCTACCCGCCGACGCTGTGCACCCGGGTCGCGCCCGCGTCCGCCATCGCGCAGGTCGAGATCTTCGGGCCGGTGGTGGTGATGATGACCTTCCGCACCCCGGAGGAGTCGGTTCAGCTCGCCAACGACACCCGCTACGGGCTTGCCGCCAGCATCTGGAGCGAGAACATCAATCTGGCGCTGGATATCGCGCCGAAGGTGAAGGCGGGCACGGTGTGGATCAACTGCACCAACGTCTTCGACGCGGCATCCGGGTTCGGCGGCTACCGCGAGAGCGGCTTCGGGCGCGAGGGTGGACGTGAGGGTCTCCACGAGTACCTGAAGCCCGCGTGGCAGGCACGCGACGGGGCATCGACGAGGGAGAACGTCGATGCCGTACCGCAAATGGTCGCGGGCGAATCGGTTTCGTTCGAGGACGGGCGGCCGGACGTGCCCCCGGAAGACGACGAGCCACCGCTTGCGGGCGACGCGATGCCGCGGGTGGACCGCACCATCCGCATGTACATCGGGGGCCGCCAGGCGCGGCCCGACGGCGGCTACACGACGCTCGTCCGCGGGGCCTCGGGCGAGGTGGTGGGGGAAGTGGGCCGCGGCAACCGCAAGGATATCCGCAACGCGGTCGAGGCGGCGCGGCACGCCGGCGGATGGGCCGACCGCACCGCCCACAACCGCGCGCAGATCCTCTACTTCATCGCCGAGAACCTCGCCGTGCGCGCATCCGAGTTCGCGGCCCGCATCCGGTCACTCACCGGGCAGAGCGCCGGCCGCGCGTCCGAGGAAGTCGATCTCTCGATCCGCCGCCTCTTCAGCTATGCGGCGCACGCGGACAAGTGGGACGGGCACGTCCACCGCACGCCCTACCGGAACGTCACCCTCGCCATGCCCGAGAGTCTGGGTGTGGTCGCCATCGTGTGCCCGGAGCGAAACCCGCTGCTGGGCTTCATCTCGCTGATCGCGCCCGTCATCGCAACCGGCAACACCGTGGTCGCCGTTCCCTCCGAGCGCTGCCCGCTCTCCGCCACCGACCTCTGCCAGGTGCTGGACACCTCCGACCTGCCGGGCGGGGTGGTCAACGTCGTCACGGGCGAGCATGCGGAACTGGCGCCGGTGCTGGCCGCGCACGACGACGTGGACGCCATCTGGTACTTCGGCGCGGATAGCGGGGTGGAGGAGGTCGAGCGCCTCTCCACGGGCAACATGAAGCAGACCTGGACGGAGACCGGCCTCCGGCGGCGATGGCGGACGCCCGAGCAGGGGGAAGGCGACGAATTCCTGCGCCGGGCAACGCAGGTCAAGAACATCTGGATACCCTTCGGGGAATAGGTCCGCCCGCCCCGTCTCCGAGCTGCCGCTAGTTGAAGGTATAGGTGCAGACCAACTCGGGGACCTGTTCCGACAGCACGGATGCGACTTCGCAGATGGCCTCGCCGCGCACGAACAACTGAAGGCTCACCTGTGGCGTTGCCTCCGTCTCCGGAGGTCGGCCGACGCTCACGAAAATGCGGGCCCCGCCGCCCAGCTCAAGATCCGCCTGATACCCGGGATCGACGGTTGAAGTGTCGGCCGAAACGACCTCTTCCCGGCGGTTGCCGAAGTTGTCCCAGATGTAGACGAACTGGTTCGACGTGACCAGGGTCAGGGGACCCGGGCCCGGGCCGCCGACGACGATGCTTGCGGTCGTGGGGGCTTCCGTTGGCCCATCAAGGATCGAGCAGGCAGTGAGGGCCGACACGCCGGCGACGATGGCGAACCATCCCATCCGCACCCGCTCTGCGGAGTATGCACTCATGAAATCACCTCATAACAGGAGAACGGGGCGCGCGAGCACGATGGAGCCGCGCGGGCGCCTCACCCCCTAATCGTGTCGGATTCGACAGGGCCCCGCCAGTGCGCCGGGGAGCAGTTTCCCTCAGGCAACCAGCGCGATGGCGTCGATTTCGACGCTCACGTTCCTGGGGAGGGCACCCGCCTGCACGGTCGAGCGCGCGGGACGGTGGTCGCCGAAGTGCTCGGCGTAGACTTCGTTCATGGCGGCGAACTCGCCCATGTCCGCGAGGAAGACCGTCGTCTTGACGACAGTGGAGAGCGACGCGCCGGAGGCCTCCAGCACGGCTGCCAGGTTGCGCAGCACCTGATGCGTCTGTTCCCGGATGTCGCCCCGGAGCAGTTCACCGGTCGACGGGACCAGCGGGATCTGACCCGAGAGGAAGAGAAGCCCTCGCGCGACGATCGCCTGGGAGTAGGGACCGATGGCCCTGGGGGCGCTGTCCGTGTGCACGACCGTTGTTTCGCTCATCTGATGTCAGACTCCATGGCTGAATTAATCCGGGGACGCGACCCGGCCCCTTCCTTCGATGGGCCAGGTTTCGCAGCGGTCTCCTTCGTGTGCGATGACGCGGTCCTGCAGGTTCACCGAGACGCAGACGTGGTTGGGCAGCAGCCGCACCAGCTCGCCCACCCGCGGACGCCAGTCCGTGCTCGTGATGTCCAGCACGCCGTGCTCTTCCGAGAGGGCGACCACGCGCACCTCCGGCCGCCCGGCCAGGGCGGCGTATCCGATGCCGGCGGTGTCGTGCAGCTCCTTTGAGAGCGCCTTGGAGCCCGCGTCCACCACCGCCCGCCCGGGGACCGCGGTGCTCACCACCGTGGCGAGGATCGAGTAGGCGCATTCGCGGCTGCGGGCAACGCCCATGCCGGTCATGTCGAGGTCGTTGTAGATGACGGTGCCGGCCCGCACCTCGGTCAGGCGGGGAAGAAGGTGGCTGTGCCAGAGGGTTGGGCTCGACCCGCCGCTGACGACCTCGGGCGCCAGGCCGGCCCCGCCGAGCGTTGCGCAGCAGGATTCGAGCCGCTCCGCGAGGGCAGCGATCGCCTGCTCCTGCTCCGACACATGGGTGCGGATATGCCCCGGGTAGAACATGATGCCCCGGTACTCCAGACCCTCCGCGTCGCGGGCTAGCGCCGCCAGCAGGCCGGCCTCCCGCGCCGTCTGCACCCCCGTTCGTCCCAGCCCCACATCCACCTCGACCAGGACACCCACCGTCCTTGCGGCCGCCCGCGCGGCCTCTGCCAGGCCCCGCAGCGCGACCTCCGAATCCAGGGCCACGGTCAGCGCGACCGGCTCGGGAAGCGCCATCAGCCGATCCAGCTTCCTCTTTCCGAGAAGCGGATAGGCGAGCAGCAGATCATCGCAGACCCGAGCCATGACCTCGGCCTCGTGCGGCGTGGCCACGGCGAGCCCCCGCGCACCGGCCTCCAGCTGGATGCGGGCGAGCGCGAGGCTCTTGTGGGTCTTCACGTGCGGGCGCCAGGCGATTCCGTGGCGCTCCGTGTAGGCGGCTACCCTGGCCGCGTTGGCGCGCGCCCTCGCCAGGTCCACGAGGGCGACCGGGGTCTCCGCGTCCGCGAGACCGGCGGGGATTGCGCTCAACCCAGGGCCGCCTCCAGGGCCTCGAAGAACGCCCTGTCTTCCTCGGACACCGGACCGACGCGCACGAAGCGGATCGTTCCTTCCCGGTCGACCAGGTAGGTGGCCGGGAGACCGACCGCGCGGAACGCGTCCATCGAACGCATCTCCGGATCGTGCAGGATCGTGTAGGTCACGCCGTACTCGCCGGCGAACTCGCGCACCACATCCCCGAATCCCGCGTCGTCCACGGAGATGCCCACGATCTCGAAGCCCCGCTCGCGGTGCTCGTCGTAGAGCGACTGCAGGAAGGGCGTCTCGAACCGGCAGGGCGCGCACCAGGTGGCCCAGAGGTTGACCAGCAGGACCTCGCCGCGCAGGTCGGAGAGCGCCACCGCTTCGCCGTCCAGGGTGGCGGCCCGCACATCGGGCACCGGATCCCCTGCAACGGGAGGTCGATCAACCGGCGCGCACGCCGTGCTGAGCCAGAGGATGGCCAGGGCTGCCCGAAACGGACGGGGGCCCGGTCCTGCCGGGCTGAACCATCGGATGAGAGAGCTGATGTCCTGGCTCCTGGTTCGGGGTTCGCGGGAAGATGCGTAGCGCAATCACGGGCGCGGGCCGTAAGTTCAACTTCCGTCCCCGTAACCGCAACGATGCCGCCGGCAACGCCCGCGAGAGCGCGCGGACCTTACCCCCCGAACACCGTGTACTGACGCCATCGCCCGCCACGCTCGCCCACGCCTCCAGTCAGCATCCGGCTGCGCGACGACATACGCCAAGGTCAGGCCATGACATCCTCCTCTTCGTCCGCCGTCCGCCGGAGCCTGTGCGCCGGGGTCCTCCCGGCCGTCGCCACACTGACGGCCCTTCTGCTGCCCCAGCCGATCGAAGCCCAGTACTTCGGGCGCAACAAGGTGCAGTACGACTCCTTCGATTTCCGGGTCATGAAGACCCCCCACTTCGACATCCACTACTACGACGAGGCTGCAGTCGCCATCGAGGACGCCGCCCGCATGTCCGAACGCTGGTACGAGCGGCTGGCGCGCACCTTCCAGCACGAGTTCGAGCGGCCCAAGCCGGTCATCCTGTACGCCGATCATCCCGACTTCCAGCAGACCAACACCCTCGCGGGCTTCATCAGCGAGGGCACCGGCGGCGTGACCGAGTCGCTGAAGAATCGCGTCATCATGCCGCTGGCGGGCACCTACTACGACACCGACCACGTGCTCGGCCACGAGCTGGTGCACGCCTTCCAGTACAACATCGCCCAGTCCCGGAGCGGAGGCGGGCTGCGCGGCATGGCCCAGTTGCCGCTGTGGGTGGTGGAGGGGATGGCCGAATACCTCTCGGTCGGCCGCGAAGATCCGCTGACGGGCATGTGGCTTCGCGACGCCCTTCTGCGCGACGACGTGCCAACGCTCGAACAGATGACCCGGGAACGGCGCTTCTTTCCGTACCGCTTCGGTCAGGCCTTCTGGACCTACGTCGGCGGCACCTATGGGGACGAAGCCGTAACCGAGCTGTACCGCCGCTCGCTCCGGGTGGGGTGGGAGAACGCCATCGTGAGCGTGCTGGGAAAGACGCAGGACTCGGTGTCGGCGGACTGGCACCAGGCGATCGAGAGCGAGTACCGCCCGCTCATGGCCGGCCGCTCGGCGCCGGGCGAAGTGGGCGCCCTGCTGCTCGCTCCCTCCACGGGGGCGGGAAGCCAGAACGTGGCGCCCTCGGTCAGCCCCGACGGCCGTTACGTGGCCTTCATCTCCGAAAGGGACCTCTTCTCGGTCGACCTGTTCATGGCCGACGCACGCACCGGGAGAATCATTCGCCGACTTTCGAGCGCCGCCTCGGACGCGCACATGGACGCGCTCCGCTTTCTCGACTCCTCGGGTTCCTGGTCCCCGGACGGGCAGCTGTTCGCCTTTGTGGCCATCGCCGACGGAGACAACCAGCTCGTCATCGTGGATGTGGACAACTCGGACGTGGAGCAGCGCATCGAGGTAGAGAGCGCCAACATCGGGGCCATCTCCAACCCCGCGTGGTCTCCGGACGGCGGTTCGATCGTGTTCGCCGGACAGTCGGGGGGCATCTCCGACCTGTTCATGCTCGACATCGAAACGGAACAGATCACCCGCCTCACCAACGACAAGCACGGGGACATGCAGCCGGCGTTCTCACCCGACGGCTCCATGCTCGCCTTCGTCTCCGACCGGGGACCCGAAACGGACTTCACCGACCTGGTCTACAGCCGCCCGCGCATCGCGCTTCTCGACATGGAGACCCGCGAGGTCCGTACGCTCGACCTGTTCGACAACGTCAAGCACCTCAACCCGCAGTTCACGCCGGACGGGCGCGGCCTCTACTTCATCTCCGACCAGGACGGCTTCAGCGACATCTACCGCGTGAATCTGCCCACCGGCGAGATCTATCGGGTGACCAACATCGCGACCGCCGTCAGCGGCATCACGAGCGGTTCGCCGGCCATGAGCGTCGCCTCCCAGACCGGCACCCTGGTGTTTTCGGTCTTCGATGAATTCGAGTTCCACATCTACTCGCTCTCCTCCCAGGAAGCGGGCGCGGCCCAGGAACTGGCGCGCGAGGGAACGGAAGTTCCCGAGGGCCGTCTGATTCCGCCCGCGGATCCGCTCGTGCGCAGCCGGGTCGCGAACTACCTGGCCGATCCGCTCACCGGGCTGCCTCCCACGGGGACCTACGTCTCCGAAGAGGCATCCACGTACGACCCCGGCCTGAAGCTCGACTACGTGGGTCAGCCCATGATCGGCATCGGAGCCGGCGACATCTACGGCAACAACCTGCAGGGCGGAGCCGCGGCGTTCTTCAGCGACATGCTGGGAGACCGCACTCTGGGGGTCGCCGTCCAGGCCCAGGGCACCTTCAAGGATGTGGGCGGACAGTTTCTGTACCAGAACATGAAACGGCGCTGGAACTGGGGCGTCTCGGGAGGACGAATACCCTATCAGCTGGTATGGGCGAGCTTCGAACGTTCGCCGAACGGCATGCCCGCCTACCGTGCCCTGCGGGAGCGGATCTACATCGACTCCGCGATCGGGATGCTGGCGTACCCCTTCTCCACCACCCAGCGGGTGGAAAGCCGGTTCGGGCTTACCCGCTACTCCTTCGACCTGGAGGAGGAGTACCTGTACTACGACCCGCTCGGCCGGCTGATGGATCGCCGCGTCCGCGAGCTGGAGAACCCGCAGGCGCCGCTCACGCTCGCACACGTGGCGATCGCGCTGGTGGGCGACAACTCCTATTCCGCCTTCACTTCTCCGGTGCGTGGATCCAGGTACCGCTTCGAGTACGAGAACACGGTCGGCACCGCCGACTTCCATACTCTGACTGCCGACTACCGCAGGTACTTCAATCCCATGCGTGAGCTCACCATCGCCTTCAGGGGGATGCACTACGGACGCTACGGCATCACAGCCGACGAAACCCAGTCCGGGCTGCGCCAGATCTTCCTGGGGTACGAGAGCCTCATCCGCGGCTACGCGAGAGAGAGCTTCGACTTCACCGGCTGCGGGGGGGAGATCTGCCCGGAAGCCGAGCGCTACCGGCAGCTGTTCGGCCAGCGCATCCAGGTGTTCAACTTCGAGTTCCGCATTCCGGTCACCGGCGTGAGCCAGTTCGGCCTGCTCAACCTGCCCTTCCTGCCCATCGAGCTGGTCACCTTCGCCGACGTGGGGCTGGCGTGGGACGACTTCGGGACCGTGGATCTGCGCTTCGACAGATGGACGACTGATCGGGTTCCCGTCTTCAGCACCGGCGTCTCGGCGCGGGCCAACCTGCTCGGGTTCCTGATCCTGGAAAGCTACTACGCCTACCCGTTCCAGCGGCCCGACAAGGGCTGGCACTGGGGCTTCACCCTGGCGCCGGGCTGGTAGAGGGGGCGCGTCAGAAGATCGAGAGGCTGATGTACCTGCCGGGATTCTCCCGGATGTCGTCCAGCAGCAACTGCAGACTCGACGCGCTGGCGGCCAGGTTGTCGTAGAGCGACTCGTCGTGCGACAGCCTTCCCAGGGTGCCCTCGCCGCGCTCCATGCGTCCGAGGATGGCGCGCAGGTCGGAAAGCGCCGGATCGACGATTTCGAGATTCCGGTTGACCGCCGCGAGCGCGGAGTCCGCCCGCATGGCGGCGCTCTCGAGCGCGGGCGCCGTTGACGAAGTCGTGCTGCTCACCGCGCGCGCGGCCTCGTTGATCGACTCGACCAGTTGCGCGATCTCGCTCCGCTGCTCGCGCGCGATGTCCGCAAAGTCGGTGAGCAGGGATTCCAGCTCCTGCGCGCTGGTCTGAAACGACGCCACCGTGGGCTCGTTCAGCAGGGCCGCCATCCGCTGGATCACGTCTTCGGCATCGTCGCCGACCTCCGACACGATGCCGAATACGTCGGAGCTCACCGTCCCCTGAAGGATGTCGCCGGCTTCCGCCATGACGGGGGAATCGCCGGGAAGGATCTCCACGGTACGCCCTCCCATCAGCCCGATGCCCACCAGCCGCACCTGGGAGTCACCTGGGATCTCGTATTCCCCTTCGATCTCGAGCTCGATGCTCACGCCCTGGGGCACCATGACGAAGCTCATCACCCGCCCGATGTTGACGCCGCGCATCTGCACGGGATCGGATCTTCGCAGTCCGCCCGCGTTCTCCACCACGGCCATGACCGAGTAGCGCCCCCGGAACATGGACGGATCGGTCAGCATGAAGAGGGCGATCAGCGTAGCCAGCACTCCTGCGACGATGAAGATCCCGACGCGCGCCTCGCTCATGAGCGCCCGCGGTGGGACGGCGTGCCTGAGTTCCGCGTCCGAGGGCCCGGAGCTCGTCCGGTAGTCCGTTTCCGCTTCGTTCATGTCGTTGCCACCAGGTCTACCGCCGCCTCGGCAGCGGTTCTGTCCACGAATGCTCTCACGATCGGATCGCCGCTTGCCCGGAAGGCCGTGGGGCTGCCGAGGAACCGCAGCCGCCCGCCCTCCAGCATCGCCACCCGGTTGCACATCTCCAGCCCTCCCTCGATGTCGTGGGTCACGATGACCGAAGTCACGTCCAGTTCGCGGGAGAGGCGCCGGATCTGACGCTGCACTCCCGCCGTGTTGACCGGGTCCAGCCCGGTGGTCGGTTCATCCCAGAGGAGGATGTCCGGCCCTCCCACGATGGCGCGCGCGATCCCCACCCGCTTCTTCATCCCGCCGGAGAGCTCGGCGGGAAGTTTGGTCATCACTTCACGCGGGTCCAGCAGAACCCGTTCCAGCGCCTCCCACACCAGGCGCGCGATGTGCATGCTGTCCATGGCCCGAAGGCGCCTGAGAGGCAGTCCCGTCTCCACGTTCTCGAAGACGTTCAGCGAATCGAAGAGCGCCGCATGCTGAAACACGTACCCGACCTTGTCGCGGATCTTCCGCACGTCCCTGCGATCTCCGAAGAAGACCGACCTGCCGTCCACCTCCACGTCGCCCCGGTCGGGAACGATCAGCCCGATGGTGGTCTTGAGCAGGACGCTCTTTCCGGCGCCCGAGGCGCCGAAGAGGCCGAACATCTCTCCCGGGAAGATGTCCAGGTCGATGCCCTCCAGCACGGGCAGATCGAACGCCTTGTGTACTGCGCGATACCGGATGACGGGGCGAGTCTGCATCGCGCCCTAGTCGAGCAGGAGGGGTGGGAAGAGGGCGTCCATGATCAGAACCGCCAGCGTCATGAACATGACTGCCTGCGTCGTCGTCTTGCCGACTCCCTCGGCTCCTCCCTCCGTGCGCAGGCCCATGTGGATGGCGACGACGGGGATGGTGAAGCCGAAGACGAGCGCCTTCGTGAGCGAGTAGAAGAGATCCCAGGACTGCCAGTAGAGACGAGCCCCGTACAGGAAGCTGTTGGGCCCGAGCCCCACGGTGAGCTGGGCCGAGACCATGCCGGCCAGGATTCCCACCAGGTTTGCGATCGCCACCAGGATCGGGACCACGATGATGCCCGCGACCACCCTGGGAGCGGCCAGAATCGACACCGGATCCCGCCCCACGCTGTAGAAGGCGTCGATCTGCTCGGAGACCTTCATGGTCCCGAGTTCCGCGGTAATGCGGGCACCTACCCGCCCGACCAGGACGATCGCCGTCAGGACCGGTCCCATCTCCAGGACCACAGACTCGGTGACGATGCTGCCCAGCACATAAAGGGGGATGGCCCCCGTGAACTGGTAGCCGCCCTGCTGGCTGGTGACGATGCCGGCGAGCACGGCCGTCAGGACCACGATGGGGATGCTCTGCACCCCCATCACATACATCTGGCGCAGGATCGACCGCAGCGAGACCCGGAGGCCGACGAGCGCAGCGACAATGTCGCGCAGCAGGATCGCGATCTCGCCGGAGTGCTGCAGCACGGTGCGGCCGGCGCGCGCCACCTGCGCCAGTCCGCGTTCGGCCCGGGAAGGGGTCTCGGAGCGCCCCGTCACGGCCGGGAATCCGCGAGCGGCGCAGGTGCCGAACCAGGTCCGGAGAGTGGCCCGCTGCTCCTCATGCCTGCCGTTTTCTCCCTGGGTAACCTGCTGAGGTACAAGGGCTCTCCAACCAGTGCGCCACGAAAGGCCATTCGGCGTGGGAAGCATCTAGCATTACGTGGACGATGGCAAGGGATCGGGCGTTCGCCCGCAGGCCGTCCGCGGGTCACGTCGCTTGCGCCGCCTTTTCGGCGCGCCGGGAGACCTCGTTCAACAGCGACTGCAGCCGCTGCCGGCCATCGCGGGCCGCGCTGCCGACGGCTCGCCCCGCTCGCTCATCGCGAAGGTGCCGACCGGAATGACCGACGGATTCGAATCGGCGTACGCAGAGGCGAACCCGCGTGAAGGGTTTCGGGATGATCATCCGGTCCCAGGATTTGAGTCGCCAGTGACGGTGGGGTGCGAAGCCCATTGCCAGGACAGGGGCGCCGGACGCCCGGGCGAGCACGAGGATGCCCCGCTTCAGGTGACGTGCGGGGCCGCGCGGGCCATCCGGGACGAGGATGGGAGACGAACGATGACGCCGGACGACCGCGCGCAGATCCCACATTGCCTCTCGCCCACCCGCACTGGAGGAGCCTCGGACGACGCGTGCTCCCCATCGATGCATGATGCGCGCCACCAGCTCGCCGTCTCCCGACCGGCTGGTGAGGGCGGTCACGTCCACGGCCCTCTTGCGGGCCATCCTGACGCCCGTGTAGTACGCCCCGGCGATGACCTGGTCGTGCCAGAAGGCGAGGATGGCGGGCGGGCCTCCCGCGAAGAGCGCGTCCAGGTGCTCGCGGCCCTCCACGACGTCGATGCGCCAAGTGCGGCCAAGGGCCTCAACCAACCAGCTCAGCAGCGTGATGGCGAGGGCCGTCCGCCCGCGCTTAAGCCGCGTTGCGATGTCGGCACGCATGCGGCGCTTCCTCCGTCCGTGCGTGAGTGCCGGGAGTGGGACTCGAACCCACACGCCCCAACGGGCAAAGGTTTTTGAGACCTTCGCGTCTACCTGTTCCGCCATCCCGGCAGGATGGAGCGGTATAAGCTACCCGGTAGCACGTCGCTCGCAAAATGGGATCGGGCTGACGAGTGGACCCGCGGTGGGTGGCGCGCCGGGCGGCGCGGGCGTCAGAGTGTTACCCGGTCGCCTTTCGGCGTCTCCAGCACGGCAACCAGCCCCGCCAGCCCCACCGCCACCTCGAACTCGACGCCGAGCCGATCCAGTTCGCCGCGCACCAATTCGGGATCGGGATGGCGCCCACTCAGCCGGACGAGGCGTACTCCCCGGTCGGGGAGCTCGGCGCAGGGATGCGGGGTGTCACCCCAGTCGATGAAGAAGGGGATGATGCCCTGTCGGGGAAGCGGCTTCCCGGGCATCGTGAGCGTCCAGGCGATGCGTTCGCCGCCCGGCCTGGTGCGGGACATGGACCGAACCGGACCCAGGAGGTGGCCGCCGGGACCGGTGGCCAGGCCGTCGAGATCGGCGGAACGGACCGCCCACGTGACCAGCGCCGGCAGCGGGGCCGGGCCGCCGGTGAACCAGAGGCCGCCCGGCGGCGCCGGTTGCTCCGGGTCCGGGCCGACGACCTCCAGGTAGACGCGTTCACCGATGCGCAACAGGGAGTTGCGGGTTCCGAGTCCCGGATGGCTGCCGCCGGGCGTCGGGCGGGCGCCGAGGCGCGCCTCGAGTTCACGGACTCCGGCGGCCAGGTCGGGAACCGCGTAGACGAGGTGGTCGGTCCCCGGGGGCGCCGGCCGACGACCACGACGAACCGCAGCCGCGCGGGCAAACGCGGAATCAGTCATTGGTCGTGGCGCTGGGGGCCGAGTTGGCGCATGGGGTCCGCCGGCTGAGGAAGATCCTTCAATGTAGCGCCGAACTGCGGGATGTTATCTTGGAGCGGACGAATCGCGTCGCCTTGCGCGACGATGCGCCGGCTTCAGGACCCAGGGACAGACTCGTGAAATCATCGACCACCAACGCCTTCGGCTCGCTCGCCACCCTGAACCTCGGCGAGGGCGAGACCTCGTTCTACCGCCTCGGAGCGCTTGAGGAACAGGGCCTCGCCTCCCTCGACCGCCTTCCCTTCTCCATCCGCATCCTGCTCGAGAACGCGCTTCGGCACGCCGGCGGGGGCTACGTGAGCGAGGAGGACGTGCGCGCGGTGGCCGCGTGGAGCCCGACCAACGCCGGCGCCAACGTGCCTTTCCTGCCCACCCGGGTGGTGCTGCAGGACTTCACGGGCGTGCCGGCCGTGGTGGACCTCGCGGCCATGCGGTCCGGGATCGCGGCCATGGGGGGCGACCCGGAGCGCATCAACCCGGTGGTGCCCGCCGACCTCGTCATCGACCACTCGGTGCAGGTGGACTATTTCGGGTCGGACACGGCGTACCGCAGGAACGTCGAGCGCGAGATGGAGCGCAACTGGGAGCGCTACGCGCTGCTACGCTGGGCTCAGGACGCCTTCCGCAACTTCCGCGTGGTGCCGCCCGGCACGGGCATCGTGCACCAGGTCAACCTTGAGTACCTCGCGTCGGTGGTGGAGCGCCGCCGGCACGGCGACGCCTGGGTCGCCTGCCCCGACACGCTGGTGGGCACGGACTCGCACACCACCATGATCAACGGGCTGGGGGTGGTGGGCTGGGGGGTCGGCGGCATCGAGGCCGAGGCGGTCCTGCTCGGGCAGCCCTACTACATGCTGCTGCCGGAGGTGGTCGGGGTGAAGTTCACCGGCGCCCTGCAGGAGGGCGCGACCGCCACCGACCTGGTGCTCGCCGTGACCGAGAAGCTGCGCGCGTACGGGGTGGTAGCCCGCTTCGTCGAGTACTTCGGGTCGGGGCTTTCCACCCTTTCGCTGGCCGACCGCGCCACGATCGCCAACATGTCGCCCGAGTACGGTGCCACCATCGGCTTTTTCCCCGTGGACGACGGCACCCTCGAATACCTGCGCGGCACCGGGCGCCCCGCATCGGTCGTGGAACGGGTGGAGCGCTACAGCAAGGAACAGGGACTCTTCCGCACCGACGAGACACCGGACCCCGAGTACACGGCACACCTGGAAATCGACCTCTCCACGGTGGAGCCTTCGGTGGCGGGGCCGAAGCGGCCGCAGGACCGCATCGCCCTCACCGGCCTCCGTTCGAGCTTCCGCCGGGACCTCCCGGGGCTGCGTCCGGGCATCCCGCTCCCGCAGGCCAACGGCGGCTCCGGCGCGGGCGGTACGGCAGCCTCGGCAAACGGGGATCGGCGCACGGTCGAGGTCGACCTCGAGACCGGCTCCGCCGAGATCACGGACGGCACTCTGGTCATCGCGGCCATCACGAGCTGCACCAACACCTCCAACCCGTCGGTGATGGTGGGTGCCGGACTGCTGGCCCGGAACGCGCTGGCGCGCGGCCTCGCCGTGCCCCACTGGGTCAAGACCAGTATGGCGCCGGGGTCGAAGGTGGTGAGCGACTACCTGGACGCCGCCGACCTCACCCGCCACCTGGACGCCCTCGGGTTCAACGTGGTGGGATACGGCTGCACCACCTGCATCGGCAACAGCGGCCCCCTCCCCGACCCCATAATCTCGGCCGTCGAGAACCAGGGGCTGGTGGTCACCTCGGCTCTGAGCGGCAACCGCAACTTCGAGGCGCGCATCCACCAGCAGATCCGGGGCAACTACCTGGCGTCTCCGATCCTGGTGGTCGCGTTCGCGCTCGCGGGCCGCATCGACATCGACTTCGCCGAGGAGCCCCTGGGCACAGGGACCGACGGCGAACCCGTGTTCCTCGCCGACGTCTGGCCGGCGCCGAAGGAAATCCGCGATACCGTTCAGAGCGCGCTCCGGCCGGAGATGTACGAGAGCCGTTACGCGGAGGTCTTCGAAGGCGACGACCTGTGGAAGTCGCTGGCGCAGGCGGATTCGGGGGGGCTCTACGATTGGAATCCGGCCTCGACCTACATCCGCCTGCCCCCCTTCTTCCAGGGGATGAGCACGGAGGCGGAGCCCTTCGCCGACGTCGAGGGAGCCCGGGTGCTGGCGGTGCTCGGCGACACCACCACCACCGACCACATCTCGCCGGCGGGAGCCATCCCGCGCGACGGTTCCGCAGGCCGGTTCCTGCAGGACGTCGGGGTCAAGCCGTGGGAGTTCAACACCTTCGGCGCCCGGCGCGGCAACCACGAAGTGATGATGCGCGGCACTTTCGCCAACGTGCGCATCCGCAACCTGCTGCTGGACGACACCGAGGGCGGATTCACGGTGCATCATCCCACGGGCGAAGTGATGTCGATCTACGACGCCGCGATGCGCTATCGGGACGACGGGACGCCGCTGGTGGTGCTGGCCGGCAAGGAGTACGGAACCGGCAGTTCACGCGACTGGGCCGCCAAGGGGACCAGTCTGCTCGGCGTGCGCGCGGTGATCGCCGAGAGCTACGAGCGCATCCACCGCTCGAACCTGGTGGGCATGGGCGTGCTTCCCCTGCAGTTCAAGGACGGGGAGGGCGTCAAGGCACTCGGACTCACGGGCCACGAGACCTTCCGCATCTCGGGCATCGAAGACGGTATCGACGTGCACGAGCTGCTCGCGGTTACGGCCGAGCGTGAAGACGGCTCAAACGTGGCTTTCGAGGCGATCGCGCGGCTGGACTCCGCGGTCGACGTCGAATACTACCGGAACGCGGGGATCCTGCACACGGTGCTGCGGCGCATGGCGAGCGGGGAGATGTAGTTTTAACTTAGCTAGACTAGCTAACCGCTACCCCGTCTCGCGCCGGTCCGCCGGGCGCTCCGAGGAAGGAGCGTCCAGAATCTCCTTGAGCACGAAGGCCCGCCGCAGCGAATCGCGGCCGCCGGTCCCGAAGAGTTCCCTGTAGATCGGGGAGCGCCGGCGTCCACTGCGTCCGGTGCCCGGCGCACTCGCGGCGGCTGGCTCGAGGCGACGCCGTTCCCCGGAGGACGAGTCCCTCAGGGGCGCTGCCTCACGGGGCGCCCGCGCCGGGCGACCTCTGCTCTCGTCCCGTTTGGACAGTCGGCGGTCGCGCTCGGGGGGTCCCCGTTCAACACGCGGCCGCCATTCCTCGGCGGCTTCAGTCACCCGGTCAACCCGGGCCCGCCTTTCGGCCTCGGACCTCCGGCGCTCCTGGTCCGAGGTCCGCCCCTCGCGCGCAATCGTCCTGCGCTCATCGCGGTCCAGCGAGTACCGCTGCCGCTCATCCGACCTCGACGGCGGCGCCTCTGAAGGTTCCTCCGGGATGTCCTCCTCATCCTGTATTACACCCGCAATACCGGGCCCCATCAGCTTTTCGAGGTAGCCCGGGCCCATGAGCTTCTCCAGGCCGACAAGCTCGCCCAGGGCTTCGGCCGGCTCCTTCTTCCGTGTCTCGCCGCCCTCCGCCTGAGCCGACGACGGCTCCGCACGCCACTCCTCATCGCCCTCGTCTTCCGGGGGAAGCACCTGTTTCTGCTGCTGGCTGCGGCGTGCCCGCGCAACGCTGTCGATGATGGACAGCGCCATGAAGATCAGGAAGAGGAGAAGACCGGTGCTCATGACCCGTCTTCCGCGTTACGCGAGCAGCCCATTCACCGCCTCTCCAAGCCTAAGCCAGAGGCTCGCCCGACGCGGACTCGTCCTCGCCTGCGATGGAGTTCCGCATCGCGGTGTCCGCCTGTACGTTACGGTACCGGATGTAATCCATCACTCCAAGGTTGCCGTCGCGGAAGGCGTCCGCCATGGCCAACGGCACCTGCGCCTCGGCCTCCACCAGGTTGGCGCGCATCTCCTGCACCTTGGCGACGTTCTCCTGCTCGGAAGCGACCGCCATGGCGCGCCGCTCTTCCGCCCGCGCCTGGGCGACGCGCTTGTCGGCCTCGGCCTGGTCGGTCTGCAGCTCGGCGCCGATGTTCTTGCCCACGTCGACGTCCGCGATGTCGATGGAGAGGATCTCGAAAGCGGTCCCCGAGTCGAGCCCCTTTGCCAGCACCGCCTTGGAGATGCTATCCGGGTTCTCGAGCACCGCCTGGTGCGTATCGGACGAACCGATGCTGGAGACAATGCCTTCCCCGACGCGCGCGACGATGGTCTCTTCGCCCGCGCCCCCGACCAGGCGGTTGATGTTGGCGCGCACGGTCACGCGCGCGACCGCGATGAGCTGGATGCCGTCGCGCGCCATCGCCGCCACCCGGGGTGTGGTGATGACCTTGGGGTTCACCGAGACCTGGACCGCCTCGAAGACGTCACGGCCCGCCAGGTCGATCGCGGCGGCCTGGTTGAAGGAGAGCTCGATGTTTGCCTTGTCGGCGCTGATGAGCGCCGTCACCACGCGGTCCACGCGCCCGCCGGCGAGGTAGTGCGCCTCGAGGTCCGCGATGCGGATGAACAGCCCGGCCTTCGTGGCCCAGATGAGGGGCCGCACCACGGCGGGCGGGGGCACTTTGCGCAGGCGCATGCCGATGAGGTAGGTGATGCCCAGCCGCACACCGGCGGAGATGGCCTCGATCCACAGGCGCACGGGCACGGCCCACAGCACCATGAGGATGAGGACGACGATGAGTACGGGGAAAAACAAAGCGGCGATGGCTTCCATTGGATGTCATCCGTGTGGGGGCAAGGAATGTTGGAGTCTGGAGCTTCGTGACATGTCGCGGGACAGGCTCCCGGACCTCACGGGGCTAGGCTTGCGCTCCGGATTCGGTGGACGAGGAACTCTTCTTCACGGGTCTGACCACGCACCGATAGCCTTCGGCGCTCAGCACCCGTATGGCTTCTCCCTCGGAGATGAACTCCGAGTCGGCGACGACATCCACCCGCTCGTCGCCGAACTGTCCGGTGCCGGCGGGTCGCAGATCCGTGAGGGCCACGCCTTCCGACCCCACCAGATCCTCGCGTCGCTCTGCGGACTCGAAGCCGTGCTCGCGATCGGTCGCGTCCTGGAGCAGGAGGCCGGAGCGCGCGATGTGGCGGCTGCGCGGGAGACGCCGCAGGAGGGCCCAGGAGGTCACCAGGATGATGACCAGGCTGAGCGAGACTACGGTGCTGGCCTGTGAGAAGTCGGCAGCCGTGGGCAAACCGCCGAGCATGCTCATGAACACGCCGCCCACGATGGCGGCGATGCCGAGCACGCCGAGGATGCCGAACCCGGGGATCAGGAGGGCCTCCACCGCGAGCAGCCCCACGCCGCCTCCCACGAGGAGGAGGTCGGTCCAGGCGGCGAGCCCGACGATGACGTGCGAGCCGAAGTACGCCGACAGGCAGAGGACGCCGACCAGCCCCGGGGCGCCGAGCCCGGGTGTGCGGATTTCGATGATGATCCC
Source organism: Gemmatimonadota bacterium (assembly GCA_022823365.1). Lineage (GTDB taxonomy): Bacteria > Gemmatimonadota > Gemmatimonadetes > Longimicrobiales > Gaopeijiaceae > BD2-11. The sequence goes on along the minus strand of JAJDXG010000056.1, from coordinate 397,501 downwards.
CAGGAACCCCAGGGAGAGCAGGAACGGGGCGACGGTCGGGTGGGAGAGAAAGCGTACCAGGCGCTCGGACCAGTTGATCTCGTGCCTGCGGATGGGGGCCTCGGCTGCGCCCGCGACCTCCAGCACCGCATCGAGGTCGTCGACTGCACGCGCGTAGCCGATGGCCACCGCCTCCTCGGTCGTCAGCGTGAGCAGCTGCCCTTCCTCCACCACGCCGGGAATGGCGATGGCTTCGTCGACCATGGCCTCGGCGACCGCCGGATCGAGTTCCGCGGCCTCGGCCAGCGCGCGCATCTCGCTCCGCATCGCCGAGACGATCTTCTCGCTGGCCCTCTCCCCCGAGCCGTCCACCGGGGTCGCGGCGCCGATCACCGATCCGGGACGCATGAGGATCCCGTCGGTGGCGAGGGAGATCAGAGCGCCGGCGGACAGGGCCCGGCGGTTGACGTACGCGTACACCGGAATGCCGGCGTCCGCGATGGCGTCGCCGATGCGTTCGGCGGCGTCCACGCGCCCTCCGGGGGTGTCGATGTCCAGCACCAGCGCCGCGGCGCCCTCCTCCTCCGCTTCGCGGATGGCCCGCTCGATGGACGGCGCGAGGCCGAGCTCGATCACGCCGGTGACGGGCACGACCACCACCGGCGCGCGGCCACCGGGCTCCTGCGGGATCCCGCCGACGGAGAATCCCAGACTCGCCCCGGCGGCGACGAAGATGCCTCCGGCCATGACACGCATTGACGTCTTCACCAGTGTCGGCCCTCCTCCACTTGCTGGCTCACGATACCGCGCTTCCACGCGCTCTGGTGTAATCCCCCCGTGCGCGCGCGCCGTTCCAGCAAACTAGCAGCCCATACATGAACGGGCACCGAGAGTGACGCGGCGCAGGGCTCCCAAGCCGCTCTGAGGGCTTGGGCCCCTGCCCGCGCCGAGCAGCGCCACTTGCCCGCCGGATCGCGCTCCGGCATGGTGGCGTGTGTTGCGAGTCTTCCAGTCATGGCCGGGAGCGCCCGGCCCTGCTGGCCGCTTATCCCGGCGTCCACGCCGACATCCCGATTCTTCCTGCCCCCGATATCAGCCATGCCCGCCATCGCCCGCTCCGCCAGACGCTCGTTCGCCATCCTCGCGCTCCTCGCCGGCGTGCTCCCCTTCCCCGCCGCCGCCCAGGTCTCCGTCGCCGACGCCCTTTCAGACCTGACTCTACGGGAGATCGGGCCGGCGGTTGCCGGCGGCCGCATCGCCGACATCGAAGTGAACCCCGCCGACCGCTCCGTGTGGTACGTGGCGGTGGGCTCGGGCGGCATATGGAAGACCACCAACGCCGGCGTCACCTGGACGCCCGTGTTCGACGATCAGCCCACCTACTCCATCGGCGACCTCGCCCTCGACCCCGCCAACCCGGAGGTGGTGTGGGCGGGCACCGGCGAGAACGTGAGCGGGCGCCACGTGGCGTGGGGCTCGGGCGTCTATCGCAGCCGTGACGGAGGCGGCAGCTGGGAGCAGGTGGGCCTCGCGGACAGCGAGCATATCGGCAAGATCCTCATTCACCCCGACGACGGGAACACCGTGCTGATCGCCGCGGAGGGGCCGCTCTGGTCGGCCGGCGGCGAGCGCGGGGTCTACCGGACCACCGATGGCGGCACCAGTTGGCAGCAGGTCCTCGCCCTCGACGAACACACCGGCGTCACCGACATCGAGTTCGCTCCCGGCAACCCGGACGTGGTGTACGCCGCGGCTTTCCAGCGCCGGCGCCACGTCTGGGGCTACATGGCGGGCGGCCCGTCGTCGGGCATCCACAAGTCAACCGACGGGGGCGAGAGCTGGCGCGAGGTGACGCGCGGCCTCCCCTCCGGCGACATGGGCAAGATCGGGCTCGCGGTCACGCCGGCCGACCCGGACATCGTCTACGCGACCATCGAAGCGAACGACGAAGAGCGCGGCTTCTACCGCTCCACCGACCAAGGCGAGAGCTGGGAGAAGCGCAACTCCTACATCTCCGGGGGCACCGGCCCGCACTACTACCAGGAAATCGAAGCCTCGCCGACGGATGCGGACCTGGTGATCCAGATGGATGTGTTCTACCAGATCACGCGCGATGGCGGAGCCACCTTCGCGACCCTGGGAGACGGCCGCCAGAAGCACTCGGACAACCACGCCCTGTGGTTCGACCCCGAGGACACCCGGCACATGCTGGCAGGGACGGACGCCGGACTCTACGAGACTTTCGACGAAGGCCAGACCTGGCGCCACTTCCCCAACATGCCCATCTCGCAGTTCTACAAGGTCGCCGTCTCCAACCGCGAGCCCTTTTCCGAGATCCTGGGCGGGGCGCAGGACCTGGGGACGCTGTGGGGGCCCTCGCGCACCACCACCGTCGAAGGCGTGCGCAACTCCGACTGGTATTTTCCGATGGGAGCCGACGGCTACGGGGTGCAGTTCGATCCTTCGGACCCGGACATCCTCTACCTGATGACGCAGGTGGGGAACCTGTACCGGGTCGATCGCCGGAGCGAAGAGGCCATTCAGATCCAGCCCCAGCCCGAAGTCGGCGATCCGCCCGAGCGCTGGAACTGGGATTCCCCGATTCTGGTGAGCCCGCACTCCACGAGCCGCCTCTATTTCGCGTCGCAACGGGTCTGGCGAAGCGAGGACCGGGGCGACTCCTGGACGGCGGTGAGCGGCGACCTGACCACCAACACCAATCGCTACGAGCTGCCCTTCATGGGCCGGGTGTGGGAGCTCGACGCGCTCCATGACAACGGCGCGATGTCGATGTACGCCACCATCACCTCCATCAGCGAGAGCCCGGTCCGGGAGGATGCCCTGTACGTCGGCACCGACGACGGGCTGATCCACTTCAGTGCGGACGGGGGCGGAAACTGGAGCCGGACCGCGGAGCTTCCGGGGCTCCCCGAGCGCTCCTTCATCAACGATGTCGAGGCCAGCCAGCACGATGCCGGGACGGTGTTTGCGGTCGCGGACGCGCACAAGATCGGCGACTTCGCGCCCTACATCTTCAGAAGCGACGACAACGGCGAGAGCTGGTCGTCCATCTCCGGGGATCTGGACGACGGAACCATCGCGTGGGCGATCCAGCAGGACCATGAGAACGAGGACCTGCTCTTCCTCGGGGCGGAGTGGGGGCTCTACTTCTCTCCCAACGGGGGCGAGAACTGGCACCGCCTTCCCGGCGCGCCCACCATCTCCTTCCGGGACCTCAAGCTGCAGCGGCGGGACAGCGATGTCGTGGGCGCCACCTTCGGGCGGGGATTCTACGTGCTGGACGACTATTCCCCGCTGCGCGAGATCGCGGGCGGGGCGCTGGCCGCGGAGGACGGCGCGGGGGTGTGGCCGGTGCGGGACGCGTGGTGGTACATCCCCAGCGTTCCCAACCAGGCACCCGGGCGCCCGACGCTCGGGACCGACGCCTACGCGGCGCCCAACCCGCCCTTCGGGTCCACGCTCGCCTACTTCCTCCCGGAGGTGCCTTCGACGGCCGGGGACCGGCGCGAGGACGAGGAGCGCGCGATGCGCGAGCTGGGCACCGACGTGCCCTTCGCCGGATACGAGACGCTGCGCGCCGAAGCCGCCGAGAGCGGACCGCGGGCGCTGGTGCGGGTGTCGGACGCGAGCGGCGACCCGGTGCGCTGGGTCGAGGGTCCCGCGCGTGCAGGGCTGCATCGCATCACGTGGGACCTGCGGAGACCCGCCCCCAACCCCATCAACCTGACCACCCCGGCGTTCGTGCCGCCGTGGGCGTCCGCTCCGGCCGGGCCGCTGGCGCCTCCCGGCGAGTACTCGGCGCAACTGGTGCTCGTCACGGCGGACGGCGTGGAAGAGGTGGGCGGGGCGCAGAGCTTCCGGGTGAAGCCGGTGCCGAGCGCGCCTCCGGGAACCGACTTCGTGGCGGTGGCGGCCTTTCAGCAGCGCGTGAGCGAACTGCAGCGGCGCATCGGGGTGGCCAGCTCCGAACTCGGGCGCCAGTCCGAGCGGCTCGGCTACATGCGCGCCGCCCTGCTGCGCACGCCCGCCGCGGGGGCCGAACTGTTCGGCCGCATCGACGAGGTCGAGCAGGCATTCGCCGGCATCCGCCTGCAGCTCCAGGGGGACCAGCTGCGCGGCTCCCTCAACGAGCCCAGCGTGCCGTCGGTCGCCAACCGGGTGGGGAACGTCGTGGGAGGTCACTGGCAGACCCGCCAGAACCCGACCGCGACCCAGCGGCGCAACATCGAGATCGCAGAGGGAGACCTGGGCGCGGTCGAGCAGGACCTCGCGGGCATCATCGAGGGGGCGCTGGCCGAGCTGGAGGAGGCGCTGGCCGCCGCGGGTGCCCCCTGGACGCCCGGGCGCGCGATCGGCCCGTCGCGCTGAGGGGTCCTCCTGGCTCGAAAGGCGCCGAGCCCGGGCCCGATCCGACCCCTTTGCGGGTCCCAGCGGCGGACCCGTCGCACTATAATTGTGCGCCGATTCCGGAATCCAACGCAGAAACCATCACGGAGAAACCCGCATGACCGACCAGACCCTGGTCCACTACGACGTCAACGACGGCGTCTGCATCCTGACCCTCGACGATCCCCCGGCGAACACCTACACCTACCAGATGATGCAGCAGCTGGACGCCTGCATCCTTCGGGCGCGCATGGACGAGGACGCGCACGTCATCGTGCTCACCGGCAAGGGCGAGAAGTTCTTCAGCGCCGGCGCGAGCATCGGGATGCTGAACGAGGTCACGCCGACCTTCAAGTACTTCTTCTGCCTGCACGCGAACGAGACCCTCAACCGGCTCGAGCACACCCCGAAGCTCACCATCGGCGCGCTCAACGGGCACACCGTGGGTGGCGGGCTCGAGATCGCCATGGCCTGCGACCTGCGGGTGGCGCGCGCGGGCGGTTCCCGCATCGGGCTTCCCGAGATCAACCTGGGCGTGCTGCCCGGCACCGGCGGCACCCAGCGGCTCGCGCGCCTGGTCGGCAAGTCGCGCTCCATCGAGATGATGACCACGGGCCAGCTCTTCGGCTTCGCCGAGGCGCTCGACCATGGAATCATCAATCGCGTGATCGAGGCCGACTCGGGCGACGACTTCATGGACAAGGTCCTGGCATTCGCGGGGCAGTTCACCCCGCCGGCCAAGGCCTCCAAGGCGGTGGGCCTCATCAAGAGATCGGTCCAGACGGGCGCCGAAATCCCGTTCGAGACCGGCCTTGCCGTCGAGCGCGAGCTTCAGCAGCAGCTCTTCCAGAGCGAGGATGCCACGGAAGGGATCGCCGCGTACGTCGAGAAGCGCCGTGCCGCTTTCCAGGGCAAGTAGCGGGATGAGCGACGTGCCCGCACGCGGTCTGTGGATCGACAACGAGATGGTGCCCTCGGCCTCCGGGGCCACCTTCGCGACCACCAATCCCGCGACCGGCGAGGTGCTCGCCGAGGTCGCGGAGGCTACCGCGGAGGACGTGGCGAGGGCGGTGGAGTCGGCGCATGTCGCGCTCGCGTCGAAGGCCTGGCGCCGCACCGACGCCCACAAGCGCTCGCGCCTGCTCTGGCGGCTGGCGGACCTGATCGAGCGCGACGCCCAGCTCATCGCGGAAACCGAGACCCGCGACAACGGCAAGCCCATCTTCGAATCGCGCTACGTCGACGTGCCCAGCGTGGTGGAAAACTTCCGCTACTTCGCCGGGCTGGCCGACAAGATCCAGGGCGAGACCATCCCGGTGAAGGGACCGTTTCTGAACTACACCCTGCGCGAGCCCGTGGGCGTGGTGGGGTGTATCGTGCCGTGGAATTTCCCGCTCTCGCTCGCGACCTGGAAGGTCGCACCGGCGCTGGCGTGCGGGAACGCGGTGGTGCTGAAGCCGGCCATGGAAACGCCCCTCACCGCCCTGCTGCTGGGCGAGCTGGCCGCCGAGGCAGGCTTTCCGCCCGGCATTCTGAACGTCGTCCCGGGACGCGGCACACGAGCCGGCGCCGCCATGGTGCGCCATCCCGGAGTGGACGCCATCGCCTTTACGGGCTCGACCGAGGTCGGCAAGACGATCATGCGGGAGGCGGCGGAAACGCTGAAGAAGGTCTCCCTGGAGCTGGGCGGCAAGTCGCCCAACATCGTCTTCGCGGACGCCGACCTGGGCAGCGCGGTGCGTGGCGCCAACACCGGCATCTTCTACGGGAAGGGCGAGGTGTGCGCGGCGGGCTCGCGCATCCTGGTGCAGGAGTCGGTCTACGACGAGTTCCTGGACGGGCTGGCGGCGCGCGCGGACGGGATGGCGGTGGGCGATCCCATGGGCCCGAAGACGCGCATGGGGGCAATCGTGAGCCGCAGGCAGCGGGACGTGGTGCTCGGATACATCGAGGCCGGCAAGGCCGACGGCGCCCGGCTGGTGACGGGGGGCGAGGCCGCCACGGTCGACGGCAAGGGCAACTTCGTGCAGGCGACAATCTTTGCCGACGTCACCCCCGACATGCGCATCGCGCAGGAAGAGATCTTCGGGCCGGTGGCGGCGGTGATTCCGTTCTCGGATACCGCCGACGCCATCGAGAAGGCCAACCAGACCATCTACGGGCTGGCGGCCGGCATCTGGACCCGCGACGTGGGCCGGGCGCACCGAATCGCCCGGGAGATCCGCGCCGGCACCGTGTGGATCAACACCTACAACCAGTACGACTCGGGGTCGCCCTTCGGCGGATACAAGCAGAGCGGGTTCGGTCGCGACCTCGGCTACCAGGCGGCGCTGGACAAGTACACCCAGGTGAAGAGCGTCTGGGTGGCGCTGGACGGATGAGGACCCAGGTCGAATGAGGGCGGCCGACCGATGAGGGCGCTGGACCAGTGAGGCGCGCGGTCATCGTCGACGCCGTGCGCACCCCCATCGGCCGGCACGGCGGCGCGCTCGCAGCGGTGCGCCCGGACGACCTGGCAGCCGGGGTGATCCGCGCCCTGGTCGACCGCAGCGGGCTCGACCCGGCCGCCATCGACGACGTGATCTTCGGGTGCACCAACCAGGCCGGCGAGGACAACCGCAACGTCGCGCGCATGGGGCTTCTGCGCGCGGGACTGCCGGTCACCGTGCCCGGCCAGACCGTCAACCGGCTGTGCGGCTCGGGGCTGCAAGCGGTCGACAGCGCCTTTCACGCCGTCGCGGCCGGCGAGGGAGAGGTGTTCATCGCCGGCGGCGTGGAGAGCATGAGCCGGGCCCCCTGGGTCATGCTGAAGCCGGCCGCGGGGTACGCGCGCGGAACGCCAACCGTCGCCGACACCGTGCTGGGGTGGCGCTTTCCGAACCCCGCCTTCACACCTGAATGGACCATCGGGCTGGGGCAGACCGCCGAGGTGGTGGCGAAGGAATTCGGGGTAACGCGAGAGGAGCAGGACGCCTTCGCGGCCGAGAGCCAGGCGCGCGCCCAGCGTGCCATCGCCGGCGGCCGCTTCCGCGACGAGCTGGTCCCGGTCGAGGTGCCCAGGCGGAAAGGCGGGCCGGTTGTGGTCGACACCGACGAACATCCGCGCGCCGGTGTGACCCCCGAGTCGCTGGCCCGGCTCGGGCCCGTCTTCGAGAAGGACGGGACCGTCACTGCGGGCAACTCGTCGGGCATCAACGACGGCGCCGCCGCGCTTCTGGTGATGGAGGAGGAGCGGGCACGCAGCCTGGGACTCGCCCCGATGGTCCGCATCCGCGCGAGCGCGGTGGCCGGGGTGGAACCCCAGCGCATGGGGATCGGGCCCGTGCCCGCCACCCAACGCGCGTTCCGGCGCGCCGGCATCGGTCCGGCTGACGTCGAGCTGGCCGAAGTCAACGAGGCCTTCGCCGCGCAGGCCATCCCCTGCCTGAGCCTGCTCGATCTCGACCCGGAGCGGGTCAACGTGAACGGGGGCGCGATCGCGCTCGGGCACCCGGTAGGCTGCTCGGGGGCGCGCATCCTGTGCACGCTGGCGCACGAGATGGTGAAGCGCGGGAGCGGGGTCGGGCTCGCCACGATGTGCATCGGGGTCGGCCAGGGGATCGCCACCGTGGTCAGCGCGGACTAGCCGGCCCGTGGACAGCCGGCACGCCACGGCCAACCCGATCGAGCGCGTCACCGTCCTCGGCGCCGGGGTCATGGGCCACGGCATCGCCCAGGTGGCGGCCATGGCCGGGCACCCGGTCACCCTTCACGACCCCGACGCGGGGGCGGCCGACCGCGGCCTCGCGCGCATCCGCGCGAACCTGGACAAGGGCCTATCGCTCGGAAAAGTGAGCGAGGAAGGCCGGACAGCCGCCCTCGACCGAATCGCGCTCGCCTCGTCGCTGGCAACTGCTTGCGCGGAGGCCGACCTGGTGGTGGAGGCCGCGCCCGAGCGCATGGAACTGAAACGGAGCCTCTTCCGCGAGGTGGAAGCCGCGGCTCACCCGTCGGCGCTGCTCGCGACAAACACCTCCTCCCTCAGCATCGACGCCATCGCTGAGGTGCTGGCCGACCCGGGCCGCTTCCTGGGGCTGCACTTTTTCAACCCGGTGCACCTGATGGCGCTGGTGGAGGTCGTTCAAGGGAATCGCACCGGCGACGCCACCCTGGACGCCGGCGTCGCATTCGCGCGCGGGCTGGGCAAGGAGCCCATCGTCGTCCGCGACGCCCCCGGCTTCGCCTCCTCCCGGCTCGGGGTGGCCCTGGGGCTGGAAGCGATGCGCATGGTGGAGGAGGGCGTGGCCGATCCCGCCGCCATCGACAAGGCCATGGAGCTGGGTTACCGCCACCCCATGGGTCCGCTCCGGCTCACCGACCTGGTGGGGCTCGACGTCCGGCTGGCGATCGCCGAGTATCTGCACGAGAAGCTGGGCGGCGAGCGCTACCGACCTCCCGCCATCTTGCGACGCATGGTGGAAGAGGGGAAGCTCGGGAGGAAGACGGGAGAAGGCTTCTACCGTTGGGGCAAGGGGGGCGATTGAACGGACGAGCGCTGGCGGCGGCGCGGCCCGTGATCGGGAACGGCCGGATGGTCGCGGTCCGCGAGTTCGAGCCGGGGATGCCGGCCAGTCCGGTGAGGTGGGGCCGGTGACGGCCTCGGCGGGCGGACCGGGCTACGAGACCATCGTGGTCGAGCGCGACGGCACGGTCGCGACCGTGCGCATCAACCGGCCCGACAAGCTGAACGCCCTCAACGCGGTGGTGCGGCGCGAGATCGCGCAGGCGATGGACCGGCTTGCCGACGACGACGCGGTGCGCGTCGCCATCCTGTGCGGGACAGGCGAGAAGGCCTTCGCGGCGGGCGCCGATGTCTCCGAGTTCGCGGGGCGCACGCCCGCCGAGCAGCGGGAGGTCTACCGGCGCCGGCGCGTGTACGACGCCGTTGCCGCCTTCCCGAAGCCCCTCATCGCCGCCATCCACGGCTTCTGCCTGGGGGGCGGGGTCGAGTTGGCGCTCGCCTGCGACGTGCGCGTGGCCGACCCGAGCGCCCGCTTCGGCCAGTTCGAGATTCGCCTGGGGCTGATTCCGGGCGCCGGCGGCACCCAGCGCCTGGCGCGGCTGGTGGGCCCCGGACAGGCCGCCCGCATCGCCCTGAGCGGCGACGTGGTCGACGCGGCCGAGGCCCACCGCATCGGCCTGGTGGAGGTCCTTGCCGACGAGGGCAAGCACCTCGCGCGGGCCCGGGAGCTGGCGGGACGCATGGCGCGCTGGAGCCCGTTCGCGCTCGGGCTGGTCAAGGAGTCGCTCCGGGCCGCCGCCGAGACCCCTCTGGCCGAGGGACTGGCGCTGGAGAAGGAGCTCTTCCTCGCCGCCTTCGCGAGCCACGACGGCCGCGAGGGCGTGCGTGCCTTCGTGGAGAAGCGCCGCGCGGAGTTCCGCGGACGATGAACGGCCCGAAGCTGGTGCGGGCCGTGGTCACGATCTACTTCGTGCTCTTCCTGATCTTCGTCACCTGGCCGGGTTTCGTCCCCTTCAACCGCCCCCTGCCGCTGGTGCTGGGCCTCCCATTCAACATGGCCGCGATCGGGCTTTGGGTGGGGTTCGGGGCGGTGGTGCTCTTCGTGCTGGACCGCTCGGAGGAACGGAACCGCGCGGGCGGGCCCGAGGCGGACGCCCGAGGCCGGCCGGGACAGGACTCGCGGGCCGGAGGTGCCGGGTAGAGATGGAGCGCTGGCAGCTGATCGCGGGCCTGATCCTGGTCTACCTGGCGGTGACCCTTGGCATCGGGCTGATGGCGGGCCGGCGCGCCTCCCGGAGCGTGACCGGATATGTGGCCGGAGACCGCCGCTTCGGGTTGCTGGTGATGTATTTCGTCACCGGGGCGACCGTCTTTTCCGCCTTCGCCTTCCTGGGCGGGCCGGGCTGGGCCTACTCCCGTGGCGCCGCGGCCTTCTACATCCTCTCCTACGGCGCCCTCGGGATCGCTCCCTGGTACTTCATCGGGCCGCACGCGGCCGCGCTCGGGCGGCGCTTCGGCTACGTCACCCAGGCGCAGCTGCTGGTCGGACGTTTCCCTTCGCGCTTCCTGTCCGCGCTGATGGCGGCGCTTTCGGTGGCGGCCTTCGTACCCTACGTCACCCTGCAGATGCAGGGGGCGGGCATCGTCATCGAGGCGGTCACCGACGGCCATGTGCCGCTGGCGGTGGGCGCGGCGATCGCCTACGGCATCGTGGCCCTGTACGTGCTGACCAGCGGGGTGGCCGCGGTGGGATGGACCAACACCTTCCAGGGGATCTTCATGGTCGCGATCGCCTGGTCGCTCGGCATCTACCTGCCCTTCCGGCTGTACGGGGGGGTGGGAGAGATGTTCGAGCGCATCCTGGCCGAGCGTCCGGAGATGCTCTCCGTTCCGGGCCTGACCGCCGCGGGCGATCCCTGGAGCTGGGGGGGCTACTCGAGCGCCATCCTGGTGAGCGCGATCGGGCTCATGATGTGGCCCCACCTCTTCATGAAGGCCTTCACCGCGCGCGACGACCGCACCCTGCGCCGCACGGTGGTCCTCTTCCCCACCTTCCAGCTCTTCCTGATCCCGGTCTTCCTGATCGGCTTCGCCGGAGTGCTGCTGCCGGAGTCCCCCCCCAACGCCGACTTCATCCTCCCGTTCCTCATCCTGCGCTCCGAGCTGCCGGTGCTGGTCGTGGGCCTCTTCTGCGCCGGTGCCCTCTCCGCGTCCATGTCGACCGGGGACGCGCTCCTGCACGCCGCGGCATCCGTGACGGTGGAGGACGGCATCGGCCCCTTCCGCCGCCTGAGCGATGCCGGCCAGCGCCGTCTGATGCAGGTGCTGGTCCTGGTGGTGGGGGTGGTCGCGTACTGGTTCGCGCTGGACGAGGACTCCTCGCTGGTGGTGCTGCTGCTGACCGCCTACGGCATCATATGCCAGTTCGCGCCTCCCATCTGCGCGGCGCTCTTCTGGCGACGCGCCACGACCCCGGGCATCGTGGCCGGTCTGGTCGCGGGCTCGGCGACCGCCGTCTTCTTCTTCACCACCGGGTATTTGGGGATGGAACTGCGCCCCCTGGACCTGCACGAGGGCATATTGGGGCTCATGGTCCACATTCCGGTGCTGGTGGGGGTAAGCCTCGCCACCCGGCCGCAGGACCGTGATCACACCGAGGCCTTCCTCAGGCCCGCGAGGCTCATCGGCAACCCATGACTGACCCCACGGAAGCGGCGGGCGCGCCGGAGGAGCGGCTGGTTCGCCTGCGGGAGGTGATGAGCGAGGTGACCGACCGGCTCATCGAGCTGACGGGGGAACGCCGGAACCTCGCCATCGAGATCGGGCGGGTGAAGAAGGAACTGGGCCTTCCGGTCCTCGACCCGGCGCGCGAAGCGCGGATGGTGCGTCAGGCCGCCGTGCGGGCGCGCGAACTGGGCGTGGACCCGGAGATGGCGCGCGACATCATCTGGCGCATCATCGCCTCAGCGCGCGCGGCTCAGGGAGGAGGCAGGCCGGGCTGGCCGGACCCACCTCCCGGTCCGGCGCGCTAGTTCGGGCTCACAGAGACGAACTGGCGGTTTCGGCGCCGCTCGAACCGCACCACGCCGTCGACCAGGGCGAACAGGGTGTCGTCGCCCCCCCTCCCGACGTTCCTCCCGGGATGGAAGCGGGTGCCGCGCTGGCGCACGAGGATGCTGCCCGCAGTCACGGGCTGTCCGCCATAGCGCTTGACGCCCAGGAACTTCGGCTTCGAGTCGCGTCCGTTTCGGCTTGAGCCGACGCCTTTCTTGTGTGCCATCTCGGGTTCCTTCCGGCTCAGCTGCTACGTGACGATCTCGTCGATGCGCACTTCGGTGAACTTCTGGCGATGACCCTGCTTCTTGCGGTATCCCTTCCGGCGCTTGCGCTTGAAGATGATGAGCTTCCGGTCCTTGCCGTGCGCCAGCACCTCGGCGCGCACCTCGGCGCCCTCGACCGTGGGCGTCCCGACCTCCGGTTCGCCATCCCCTCCGCCGGTCATCAGCACGCGGTCGAAGGTGACCGTCGAGCCCTCCTCGGCGGCAAGCGCGGGGATCCGCAGCCGGAGACCCGGCTCGGCCCTGAACTGCTTTCCGCCGCTCTCGAACACCGCGTACATGCCTGCCTCTTCATGTAGATGGAGATCCCGGACACGGGGACTGCGGCACAAGGCTCCGCAGCCCGAAAAAGCTACAGAGTCGCCCGGCGAGGTCAAGGGCATCCGGCGAGCCTGTCGGGGGACGCGTCGGGCGCAAGCCCCGCCCGGGCACGCGCCTAAACCGTCGCGTACTTCCCGGTCACGTCCACCTGGGCCCGGCCCGAGAGCAGGCGGAACTCGTCTTCGCCCAGCAGAGGATCGTCGCGCAGGCTGATCTCCAGGCCGGTGGCGCTCGATACCCGGTTGCGAAAGTCCGGCTCGGAGTCGAGCACGTGCAGCGCCACCTCGGGGTGGATGCGCACCGTCAGACTGCGCTCGCTCTTCGCCGCGGCAGCGCGCTTGAGGCTGCGCTCCACCCGGCGCATCACGGTGTCGGGCGCGAAGACGCGGCCCAGCCCTCCGCAATGGGTGCACGCCTCGGTGATCGAGGTGAAGATCGACGGCCGCACCCGCTGGCGGGTCATCTCGATCAGCCCGAGCTCGGAGACGGCGAACGCGCGGGTGCGGGCACGGTCGCGCCCCAGGTGGGTGCGGAGTTCGTGCAACACCTTGTCGCGGTCCTTCTGGGTGTCCATGTCGATGAAGTCCACGACCACGATTCCACCGACGTCACGCAGCCGGAGCTGGCGGGCGATCTCGCGCGCCGCTTCCAGGTTGGTCTTCAGGATGAGCGACGCGGGATCGTTCTTCTTCCGGCCGGCGAAGCGCCCGGTGTTCACGTCGATCGATACCAGCGCCTCGGTCGGCTCGATCACCAGATGGCCGCCGGACTTGAGCCCCACCTTGCGCCGGAACGAGCGGTGAATCTCCTCTTCGATCCCGTGAACGTCGAACAGCGGCTCCTGGCCCCGATACAGCTTCAACCGGTCCAGCAGGTCGGGAGCCACGCCCTGCACGTAACCCTCGATCTCGCGAAAGATGACGGGCGAATCCACCGTCAGCGAGTCGAACTTGTCGCTGAACAGATCCCGGATGACCCCGCTGATCAGACGCGCTTCGCGGCGCACGACCCCGGGCTCGGCAGCGGCCTTCGCCGTCCGCTGGATCTCCAGCCAGCTCCCCCGGAGGGTCTCGAACTCGCGCGAGAACCGCTTCTCGGTCGCCTCCTCCCCCACCGTGCGCACGATCACCCCGCCGGAATCGGCCGGGACAACCCTGCGGGCAAGGGCACGCAGCCGCGACCGCTGCCTGCGGTCCTCGATCTTGCGGCTCACGCCGACGCGCGACGAGAACGGCATGTAGACGAGGAAGCGGCCCGCCAGCGACACCTGGCCGGTCAGGCGCGGTCCCTTGGTGCCGATGGGCTCCTTGGTGACCTGCACGGTGACCCGGTCGCCCTTGTTCAGCAGCTTCTGGATCGGCGTGTTCTGGCCGTCGCGGCCGTTCTCCGACGGTTCACCGTGCTGGTGAACCACATCCGAGACGTGCAGAAAGCCCGCCTTCTCGACGCCGATGTCGACGAAGGCCGCCTGAATGCCGGGAAGCACCGCCTCTACGCGTCCCAGGAACACGTCGCCCACCAACCGTCCCTGGTCCGGGCGGTCCAGCATCAATTCTACGAGTCGTTTGTCTTCCAGTAGCGCCACCCGCGTCTCGCGCGAGGACGCGCTGATGATGATCTGTCTCCTCAAATCCCTGGTTTCTCCGCGAGTCGCGGGGCCCGGGACCGCCCGAGGGCCTCCCTACCCCGCCTTAAGCTCCGCAGCCACTCCGCTTCCGCCGACCTCGCGCACCAGGTGGCGAGCGATCAGCAAGCGCTGAATCTCGCTCGTGCCCTCTCCGATCTCGCACACTTTCGCGTCGCGAAACATCCGTTCCACCGGGTAGTCGTTCGTATACCCGGCGCCTCCCAGAAGCTCGACCGCCTCCGTGGTGGCGCGCATCGACAACTCCGAGGCGAACAGCTTCGCCATGGAGGCTTCCTTGGAGAAGGGGCGTCCCTGATCCTTGAGCCAGGCCGCGTGATACGTCAGATGCCTGGCGGCCTGGATCCCCGTGGCCATGTCGGACAAGCGGAATTGAACCGCCTGATAGTCGTAAATCCTGTGCCCGTAACGTTTCCGTTGCAACGTATACTCCAGGGCGGCGTCAAAAGCTCCCTCGGCGATGCCGAGCGCCAGCGCGGCGATTCCAATGCGCCCGGCGTCGAGGGTGCGCATGAAGTTCACGAACCCCTCGCCCTCGGCCCCGAGCCGGTTCCCGGCCGGCACGAAGACGTCGTCCAGCACCAGCTCCCGGGTATCCGAAGCCCGCCACCCCATCTTGTCTTCCTTGCTGCCCGCCCGTACGCCTTCGGTGAAATCGAGTTCCGTCGAGTGCCCCACTCCCAGGCGGCGCGCCGTCTCCAGGTCGCACGTCGGCTTGGTGACGATGAAGCTGGTGATGCCGCGGGTGCCCCGCGCCGGATTGGTGAGCGCGGTGATGGTGAAGATCTCCCCGACGCCGGCGTGGGTGATGAAGATCTTGGAGCCGTTGATGCGATAGCCGTTTCCCTCGCGGACCGCACGCGTGCGGGTGCCGGCCGAGTCCGATCCCGCCGCCGGCTCGGTCAGCCCGAAGCCGCCCAGCACGCGCCCTCCGGCGAGCAGGGGCAGGTAACTCCGCTTCTGCGCCTCGGTCCCGAACGTCAGGATCGGGCTCGCGCCGAGCGTCGTGTGCGCCGACACCGTGATGGCGTGGCTGGCGTCGTGCCGCGCCAACTCCTCGACGACGAGGATGTAGCTCAGGTAGTCGCGCCCCATGCCCCCGTACTCCTGGGGAATGGGCACGCCCAGGAGTCCCATTTCGCCCATCGCGCGCACGTTCTCCCACGGGAAGGTTTGGGTGCGGTCGATCTCGGCGGCGATGGGCGCGATGTGTTCCAGGGCGAAGGCTCTGACGCGCTCGCGCAGGCGGGTGTGATCAGGGCCGAGATAGGGTTCCATCACTCGATCCAAATTGATGTGTTACATCATATGAAATATGGTAAGTCACTTGCTACTGATTGTTTATATGATTGTATCCCAGAGGGGTCGCGAAGGCCGGTATCCGGGTTGGCGGGGACGCAACACATGTGGAAATGTACACCGCGGGCGTCGATAGGATGCGGGCGAGCCGCGCGAGCGCGCGGTTGCTGCGACCCGACTGCAACAGGGGCCCGGTCAGGGGGTGAAGCCGATCTCCCAGATGCCGACGCGGAGGTGACCCGCGCCCGCATACTCACCTGCCCACAGAGCATCGTCTCCGAGAAAGTCGACAACGACCACTCCCTCCATCCTGGCGCGGGCAATCACGGTCGCCGTGGTCATGTCGATGACGTCGATCTGACCGTCGAATCGATCCATGGTGTTGAGGCCCGGCTTCATTTCGAGCGTGACGCGTCCGTCGGGGGGGCGGTGTTCCTCCATCATCTCCAGCCAGTCGTCCCTGAGCCGCCAGCTCAGGATCCACAGTCGGTCTTCGGAGTCCACCCGGAGGGCTCGTATCGTGCTGGGAGGAGGGTTGTCCGCGGACTGCGGAGCCTCTGGATCGTGGGGCGGGTCGTTGAACGCGGGATCGAGGAAGCCCGTGATGCGGCGGCCGGCGGCGCTCCACACCTCGACCTCGTAGCGGCGATACCAGGACGACGAGAAGATGCGATCCGCGGAATCCGTCCCGAGGATTCTCCATAACTGCGTAGACGCGGACCGGTCATTGGCACGAACGATCAGGCCTCCGAAGGACGCGGTGATCTCTCCGCCCTCCAGGAAATGGAGGGGCAGATCGCGGGCTTCCGGAGAGGGATACGGCATGTTCAGGACCCATCGCTCGCCATCCCCGAGGGGACGAACGGCGTGGACATGAGCGGGAAGTCTCTCGTCGTCGACCAGTGCGAAGTCCGGGCCTACGATGCTATGCCGGAAGTTCCCGTTGTCGAAGATGTGTACGCGCCCTTCGCGGTCCGTGTGCACGGGCATCGCACCGTCCCACTCGAGAGGACCCTCCCCGGCTCGTCCGACTTCGCCCACGAAGTTGCCGGCCGCGTCGAAGACCTTCACCCCCTCGTACTGTCCGAACCAGTAGTTGCCGGCGCTGTCGCGCACCATGTGGAACGCTTCGCGCAGGTACCCCTCGCCGATCGTGTCCCCCATGATCAGCACTTGCTCGAGCGTGATGCAGTCCTCGCAGAGGGACTCTGATTCGCGGATGAGCCGGACCTCGGTGCTGTCGCTGACGTCGGTCCAGTGGGCGCGGGGCGGCTCGTCGGGTTGCATGCAGGCGGCGATGCCGAGGGCCAAGAACGTAGCGAGGGCAGCGAGGGACCGGGAAGCGCTCATGCGATGGGGATGCTCCGTATTGGATGGGGCGACGGGCGCCCGGTCAGGGGGTGAAGCCGATCTCCCAGATGCCGACGCGGAGGTGGCCCGCGCCCAGAAACTCACCCGCCCACAGAGCGTCGTCTCCCAGGAAGTCGACGACCACCACGCCTTCCATCCTTCTGCGGGCGATCACGGTCGCCGCGGTCAGGTCGATGACGTCGATCTGGCCGTCCATCCGGTCAATGGTTTCGAGGCCGGGCTTCATCTCGAGCGTTACGCGCCCGTCGGGCCCGCGTCGCTCCTCCATCATGTCCAGCCAGTCGTCCCGGAGCTGCCATGACAACACCCAAAGCCGGTCCTCGGAATCGACGCGCAGCGCGCGAATCGTACTGGACGGAGGATTGTCTGCGGACTCGGGAGCTTCCGGATCGCGGGGCGGATCGTTGAACTCGGGCTCGAGGAAGCCTGTGATGCGGCGGCCGGTGTCGCTCCACACCTCGATTTCGTAACGGCGGTATACCGGCGAAGAGAAGGTCCGGTCCGCGGCGTCCGTGGTGATGATCCGGTGGAACTGCGTCGAAGCCGACCGATCATTCGCGAGGACGATCCTGCCCCCGAAAGACCCTGTGATCTCTGCACCCAGCAGGATGTGGAGGGGCAGGTCGCGGGCATTGGGAGTGGCGTGCTCCATGTTCAGCACCCACCGCTCGCCATCCGCGAGAGGACGAACGGCGTCGATGATCCCGGGAAGTCTCTCGTCTTCGATCAGCGCGAAGTCCGGGCCGACTACGCTATGGCGGAGATTCCCGTTGTCGAAGATGTGTACCCTGCCCTCGGGGTCCGTATGAACGGGCATTGCGTCGTCCCACTCCAGCGGTCCCTCGCCTGCGCGGCCGACTTCTCCCATGTACTCGCCGGCCGCGTCGAATACCTTTACGGCCTCGTACTGTCCGAACCAGTAGTTGCCGGCGCTGTCACGCACCATGTGGAACGCTGCGCGCAGATACCCGTCGCCGATCGTGTCGCCCATGATCAGCACCTGCTCGAGGGTGATGCAGTCTTCGCAAAGGGACTCCGATTCGCGAATCAGCCGCACCTCGGTGCTGTCGGTGACGTCGGTCCAGTGGGCGCGGGGCGGCTCGTCAGGCTCCGAGCAGCCGGCGAAGAGGCAGGACGCGACGAGGGTCGCCAAGGTGGCGAGGGACCGGAAGGTGTTCATGCGGCGGGATCCTCTGTGGCAGCTGCGGCGAGGGACGGCGCGGCCTGAGCCGGAGCCATCGTGGGTGGGTGCGACCTCGCCTTCGGTCCTGGCGGGCGCGGGGAGAGGATCGGACCTGCAGGCGTCAAGGTATTGGACAGCCGTTCGGGTTCGCCACCGGACGGGGTGCGGGTCAGCCCCGTCTCCCGTGCGCATCCGCCCGGCCATCGCCCCGTATTACGGTTGTATTACACTCTCTTCCGCGGTGGTCCGGGTCGGTTCCTTCCGCAGCGGTCACGCCCGCTGACAGTTGTCGCAGGTGCCGCAGTTGGCCTTGTCGAGGGCGTCGCCGAAGTAGCCGAGGATGCGGGCGCGGCGGCACCCTCGGGTACGGGCGTAGCGCTCCACGGCGGCGAGTTTGGCCACCTCAGCGTTCCGGCGCTCGCGCAGCCGGCCCAGGGGGAGTCGGCGGACGTGGGGACGCAGGTCGATGTGCAGGGTGTCGCCGGGCTGTTCGGGAGGGTCCTCGCGCAGGTTCACCACCCGGCAGGCGGCCAGCGCGCGGGCCAGGGCGCCGACGTTGGAGGGGGTCAGCGGGGTGCCGCCGCGGGCGCGCAGTTCGTCGACGGGCACCTTCAGCAGCGTCCGCCCGGCGGCCCGGCGGCGGAGATCGCGCCAGAAGCGGCGGACCGCGCGCGGGGGCGGGTAGCTGTGGTCGATGAAGGTCATCTGGCCGCTGCGATCGCCCGTCGACCATAGCGCCAGGCAGTGCGCGGTGTCTCCGTCGCGGCCGGCCCGTCCGGCTTCCTGGTAGTACGCCTCCATGGTGCGCGGGAGTTCGTGGTGAATGACCAGGCGTACGTCGCTCTTGTCGACCCCCATGCCGAAGGCGTTGGTGGCAGCCACCAGAGGGGCGTCGCCCGCCATGAAGGCGTCCTGCACGCGGGCGCGTTCGGCCGCCGGAAGCCCGGCGTGGTAGGCTTCGGTGGTGTGGCCGAGCGCAGCCAGGTCGTCGCGGACGCGCTCGACCCCCTTGCGGCTGCTCGCATAGACGAGCGTGACGCCGGGGCGGTCGCGCACCAGGGCGCGGAGCCGCTCCCGCTTCTCCTTCCATGACCGGGCTCGCTCGACCCCCCACACCAGGTTGGGGCGGTCGAAGCCGCCCACCACGGTGACCGGGTCGGCGAGCCGCAGCCGGGTCACGATCTCCCGCCGGGTGCGCGGGGTGGCGGTGGCGGTGAGCGCGATCATGGGCGCATCGAACATCCCGCGCAGGCGGTCGAGGCGCAGGTAGGCGGGGCGGAAGTCGTGGCCCCACTCGGAAATGCAGTGGGCTTCGTCGACCGCGAGCAGGCTCACCTTCAAACGCGGCAGCAGGGTGCGGAACGAGCGGCTCTCGAAGCGCTCCGGGGCCACGAAGACGACGCGCAGCGCGCCATCGACCAGCTGCGCTTCCACTTGGTCGCGCTCCTGCGAGGAGAGGGTGGAGTTGAGGAAGGCGGCGGGGATGTCGGCTTCGCGGCAGCGCATCGCCTGGTCGGCCATCAGCGACACCAGCGGGCTGACGACGATGGTGGCGTGCGGGAGTACGGAGGCGGGGACCTGGTAGCACACGCTCTTCCCTCCGCCGGTCGGGAGGATGCCGAGCGCGTCGTGGCCCTGGAGCACCGCGCGCACCAGCACATCCTGTCCCGGGCGGAAGCCGGGATAGCCGAAATGGCGCTTAAGAGCGTCGAGGGCGATGCGGTCCGCTTCTTCAGTGTCCGGAACGGGAAACCGCGTCGCCGAGATTGCTGCCGAGCTGGCCATGGACCCGAAAGCTCGGCGTGGAGCCCGGGCGCTTCCATGGCGGGAGGGGACGACTTGGCAAGTGCGCGTGCGACAGAACGCCGAAGAAGTGCGACTGGAAGGCCGCCGTGAGCCACCGGCCACGATCGTGAAGGGCCGGCGTCCGCGCGAACCGCACCGCTCGGGAAGCGGGAAGCGGTGCCTGGCCCCAGGGGAGCCTCTATACTGAAGGCCGTTGCGCGCGCTCGAATTCGCTGCCCGACCGGACCAGCGGACGACGGCTATCGACCGAGGAGGGGCCATGCTGCATCGAACCATCGGGACCCGCATGCTGTTGAGCGCAGGGGTGGCCGCCGCCGCGGGCGTTGTCGCTTGCGGACAGAACTCCGGAGAGAGCGCCATGGGCGGCGGCGAAGCGCGGGACGCCGCAGGCGCCGCCGAGACCGCGGACAAGGTGTATTCCTCCGCCCGCCACGACTTCCGTGTGGTCACCGTCGCCGATGGTCTCGACCACCCCTGGTCCATGGCGTGGCTGCCCGGCGGCGAGATGCTGATCGTGGAGCGCCCGGGCCGCCTGCGCCTGGTGCGCGACGGCGTGCTCCAGCCGGAGCCGGTGGCGGGTTGGCCGGAAGTCTACCGGGACGAGGGCCAGGGGGGCTTCATGGACATTCTGCCCCACCCCGACTTCGCCGGGAACCGCTGGCTCTACCTCAGCTACGGCAAGCCCAACGAGGACGGGTCGGAGGGTACCACGACGGTGGTGAGGGGGCGCTGGGACGATGGCCGGGTCACCGACGTCGAGGAGATCTTCGAGTCGAACGCCTGGCACGACAACAACAATCACTTCTCCGGGCGCATGGCCTTCGGGCTGGACGGGTATCTGTACCTGACGGTGGGCGACCGCATGTTCGAGCCCGACATGATGGCCGACCACCCGGCGCTGGACGTGACCAATCACATGGGCACCATCGTGCGCCTGCACGACGACGGCCGCGTGCCCGGCGACAACCCCTTCGTGGGAAACGGCGACGCGCTACCCGAGATCTGGAGCTACGGGCATCGCAACCTGCAGGGCCTCGCGGTGGATCCGGGCACCGGGGACGTCTGGTCGAACGAGCACGGGCCCCGCGGCGGCGACGAACTCAACCTGATTGCGGGCGGGGGCAACTACGGCTGGCCGGTGGTCTCCCACGGCATCAACTACGACGGCACGGCGTACACAACGGACGCATCCGGTGACGGGATGGAGTCGCCCCGCTTCGTATGGACGCCCTCCATCGGCATCTCCGGCATGATGATCTACCGCGGGGAGGCGTTCCCCTGGTGGAAGGGCAGCGCCTTCGTGGGCGGCATGGTCGGCGAGCAGCTTGGCCGCGTCATGCTCGAGGGCACGGACGCGCTCGGGGTCGAGACCCTCCTCCACGGCGAGCTGGGCCGCATCCGGGACGTGCGCGAGGGTCCCGACGGGCTCATCTATCTCGCGCTCGAGCACCAGGAGGATCTCACGGCGGTGGTGCGCCTGGAGCCCGTGGCCAGCGACGTGATGCCTCCGGAGTAACTGACGCGTTACCGGGGGAAGCCTTCCTCGGGCATGTTCGGGATGATCCGCAACGCGTTCGCGTAGTACACCTTGCGCAGGACATCGTCCGGGAGCCCCATACCGTAGAGCTTCCAGAAGGCGTGGTAGTTCCGGTAGTAGTCGAAGTACTCGTCCTCGGTCTCGAAGACGCGCCAGTAGTAGGGGTATTCGTCGGGCTGGAAGGAATCCTTGCCGAAGAGGATACGGTCCTGATACCGGACGAAGAACTCGCGCGCGAAGCGGGGCTGGCGTCCCAGGTCGTAGAGCACGGCGCCGACCTCGCCGTGGACGTTGGGGAAGCGGTCGAAGAGTTCACCCAGGCGACCGAGATCCTGCGTGTGCCATCCCATGTGCGCCAGAACCCAGGTCGTGTTGGGATGCTTCGCCAGCATCCGGTCCCGCTCGGCCATCAGCTCCTCGAAGGACGGGAAGCGCTCGCTGTCGAAGAAGCGGCGGTTGGGGAAGATGGCCAGCTCGAGCCAGCGCTCGTTCTCGTAGTCGAGGGGCTGGAAGAACTCCGCGGGGTCGGCGGTGTGGATGAAGACCGGGATCCCGAGGCGGGCCGCGGTCTCCCAGACGATGTCGAGTTCGGGGTCGTCGAGCTGGAGGCGGGTGCCGTCGGCCTTTCGGGTGGTGAGCCCGAACTGCTTGCCGATCTCGCCCATGCCCACCGCGCCGGCGCGCACGTCCTCTTCGAGCTGGGCCGCGATGCGGGCGCCCGACCCGGGACCGACGTTGCGCAGGTCGAGCGTGGTGAAGAACACGAAGCGGTCAGCGTGGCCGGCGGCGCGCACCGCTTCGATCTGCCGGGTGAGGCGGCTGCCGGAGCTGCCGCGCGCCTGGACGATGACCTGGAGGTTCAACTCGTCCATGGCCGCCACCACCCGCTCGATGGTGGCCGGGTCGGCGAGCGAGGGGGGATGCCCGTGCAGGTCGACAACCGGGTATTTCGCCCGCGGCACCGGGTTCTCGGGGACGACCAGGGTGGAGCGCGGCTGGTATTCGGTGATGCTCGGCGGCGGGAGGGTCGGCTGCGCGAAGTTCGGCCGACGGCCCTGCGCGTCCAGCGCGACGGGCAGGAGAAACAGCACGGCGATCGGTGCGGTTCGGCGCATGGTGGGCGCTCCGGCGTGGCAGTGATCGGGCATTCGGGTCGAGATACGAATTGCGTCCCCGGCGCGGAGACCGTCGGCCGTGGCGCGTATGGGAACTTGGCGAGAGACGGCGGTGCCGGCCATGCCCCCGAATCCGGGAAGCCGCGATTGTCCGGGCGGTGGCGACTCCCGGGGATGGCGTGCCATGTTGGCGGGTGTACGACTTACGCGCGGCCCGCGTGGGCGCAGTTTCCCGTCCCGGCAGGTGGCGGCAGCCCCCTGGCGCAAAGCATGGAGGTAGCCATGTCCCGATCGCCCTCGCCCTCCCGAAGCGCCATCGCCGCGTTCGCCGCCCCGCTCCTGCTTCCGCCGTTGCTCGCGGTCGCCACGCCCCTGGCGGCCCAGGAGCCGGTAGGCTGGGGGGAGGACCTTGTGTTCAACACCTTCTCGATCGTCGGCATCGACCCCGCGACCGGCGAGTCCGGGGTGGCGGTCACCACCCGCGTGGCGTGCGTGGGCAACGCCGTCCCGTGGGTGCGGCCGGGGGTAGGCGCGGTGGCGACCCAGGGCGGCACCCGGCTCGAGTACGGTCACGACCTCCTCGACCTTCTGGAGCAAGGCGTGGCCCCCCAGGAGGCCATGGACCGCGTGGTGGCGGCCGACGAGGGGCGGGAACGCAGGCAAGTGGGCGTGATCGACATGCAGGGCCGGTCGGCCCAGTGGACCGGCTCGGGCCAGTACGGCGCCGAGGACCGGGGCGACTGGGTCTGGGAGCGCACGGGCCTCAACTACGCCGTGCAGGGCAACGCGCTGGTGAGCACCGCCGTGGTGGACTCGGTCGCGGTCGCGTTCGAGAGAACGGAGGGGTCGGGGCGCCATCTCGCCGACCGGTTGATCGAGGCGCTCTACGCCGGGCAGGTGCTGGGTGGAGACGGCCGCCACGGCCGCACCCAGTCGGCGGCGGTACTGGTCGCGGACCCGCGTCCCGGGATGTCGCGCCGTCAGGACGGCGTGACCACCGACATCAACGTGTGCGAGCACCCGGAACCGATCAGGGAGGTGCGGCGCATCTACGACACCATCTCGGAGACGCTCGGCTTCCGCAGTCTGCAGCAGTTCGCGGGCCGCGACGTCCTCCAGCTCAAGGTGATGCTGCACGCGCTGGGGTACTACCGGCCGGGCTCGCCGCCGCCTTCTGCGGAATCGGAGGACGCGCTCCTCTACGACCGCGAGACCGTCGAGGCCGTGGACGCCTTCCGCGCGGCTCAGGCCTGGCAGACCTCCGTGCCCGGCTGGGTGGACGCGAACACCATCGCGCGGCTGTGGAACCGGCTGGACGAGGCGGGAGTCGCCGACGAAGTGCGCCGGCGGATGCGGGAAATGGTGCGGGTGAGGCGGTAGGAGCAGGGTCCGGTCGGGAAGCGATCGGCAGCCCGCCGCGGGTCACGCGAAGATCGGGACCCGGGATGTTCGGTCAGGGCTGCCCGCGGCGCAGCACCACGCCCGGTTGTGCGCCCGTCACCATCCCGCCTTCGTAGACGACCCTTCCCCCGACCCAAACGCGCTCGATCCCCGGCGACGTGAGGTGGGGCTCCGCGGTCGTCGCCCGGTCGATGACGGTCGCGGGGTCCAGCAGCACCAGGTCGGCGGCAGCGCCCACCTCCAGCGTGCCCCGGCCGGAGAACCCCATGTGTGCCGCCGCCAGCCCCGTCATCTTGTGGATGGCCTCCTCCAGCGTGAGGCGTCCTTCCTCGCGCACGTATTGTCCGAGCACCCGCGGATATGTGCCGAAGCCGCGCGGGTGGGCGCCGCGCAGCCCGCCGTCGGACGCGACGTTGGCGTGGGGCCAGGCCATCAGCGCCGCGATGTCGTCGACGGTCATGCTGGTCGCCACGATGCTCTCGCCTCCGTCCCTCCCCTCTTCACGCGCGGCCTGCGACTCGGCGATCAGGTCGAGGTAGGTGGTGACGGGATCGGTGCCCCGCTCCTGTGCGATATCGGCCAGGGTCTTGCCTTCGAGGGCGGGCTCGGGCTCGAAACGCCCGATCAGCATCCCTTCGGGAGCGACCAGCTCTTCCAGCGCGAAACGCGCGGCTTCCCGGTCCGTAAAATCGCGCTCCGGGAACAGGACGGTCATGGTGGACTGCCAGTACTCGTAGGGGTAGACGTCGGCCGTGATGTCGAGGCCCGCGGCGCGCGCTGCATCGAGCCGCGCGAGGATCTCCGGCGCCTGTCCCCAGAGGCTCCGAGCGGCCAGCTTGAAGTGCGATATCTGCACGGGAAGGCGGCCTCGCTCAGCAATCTCGATGGTCTCGTCGATGGCTTCGCGCAGGCCCCGGTCCTCGCTGCGCATGTGCGAGATGTAGCGGCCACCGCGGGCCGCCGCCGTCTCGGCGAGCGCGACCACCTCGTCTGTCGTCGAGTAGATCCCGGGGTCGTACTCGAGTCCGGTCGAGAGCCCCAGCGCCCCGCTCGCGAGTTCGGTCCCCAGGAGCGCCTGCATGGCCGCGACCTCCTGCGCAGTCGCTTCGCGGCGGAAGTCGGCGCCCATGATCTGACGGCGGAGCGTTCCGTGTCCGGCGTACGAGGCCACGTTCACCGCCGCGGGAGTCGCTTCCAGCGCGGCGAAGAAGTCGGCGATCGGGAACGGCGATCCTCCGTCCTGCCCGACCACGATGGTCGTGATGCCCTGGCTTACCGCGGCCAGCGCGGTCAACTCGATCAAGAGGCCGCCGTCGTGGTGGCTGTGGGTGTCGACGAAGCCCGGCGCGAGCACCAGGCCGGAGGCGTCGTACACCTGTCCGCCGTCGGCAGGTGAGAGCAAGGCTGCATCGGGGCTCCCGACCGCCACCTCGGCGATCGTGCCGCCGACGACGCGCACCGATCCGGTGAACCCGGCGCGGCCGGTACCGTCGACGATGGTGGCGCCCCGGATCACGAATGTGTCCTCGCCGGCGGAGACGGGTGCCCCGCCATCGCCGCCGCAGGCGGTCAGCAGAGAAACCAGGGCGCAGAGCGCGCGTCCAGCGCGTGGACTGACAGCGGTTGAGGGCACGTGTCGAACTCCTCCTGTTCCGGCGTCGATTCCCCGACTGCGGGTCACCACGAATTCCGTCTTCCGGCACGCCGCGGGCAGCCGCCCGCTCTCGGCGTCAAACATACATCCCCCTGGCCAACCAGCCAGCGGTCTCTGCGGCGTTATATTGGGAGGTTTGGCGCGCGACCCGAAGCGAGGCGATGCGGAAATGGCCGAGAGATGAGCGAATCACCGTGGGAGAAGGACGCGGGTGCCCGCGTCCTCGACTACCTGCACGCCGCCCGCGACCGGATGCGCGACCTGCTGGAGCGGTTGGTCGAACTCGAGTCGCCTTCCATGGTGGCCGCCTCGCAACGCCCCGTGCAGGCCCGCCTGCGCGAGGCACTGGACGACATCGGCTACCGATCCCGGCTCCTCGCTGGCCGGACGACGGGGGGAACGCTCTATGCCTCTCCCCGCAAGCGCCGCCATCCCGCTCCCTACCAGCTCGTCCTCGGGCACACGGACACCATCTGGCCGGTGGGCACCCTCGAGGAGATGCCCATTCGCATGGACCGGGGGCGCCTGTACGGACCCGGCACCTTCGACATGAAGGCGGGCCTGGTACAGGGCATCTTCGCGGTGGAGGCACTCAGGCGCTGTATCGGGGAACCCGAGGTCACCCCGGTGTTCGTCTACAACTCCGACGAGGAGATCGGCAGCCCGGATTCCAGGGAGCACATCGTGCGGCTGGCGATGCGGGCCGACAGGGCGCTGGTGCTGGAACCGTCCCTGGGCGAGGACGGCAGGCTCAAGACAACCCGCAAGGGGGGCGGAGACTTTACCGTCCACGTCACCGGCGTCGCGGCGCATGCGGGGCTTGAACCCGAGAAGGGAGTGAGCGCGATCCTGGAACTCGCGCACGTGATCCGGAAACTGCACGCCCTCAACGACCCCGTCCGCGGTGTGAACGTCAACGTGGGGACGGTCGAGGGCGGGATTCGCCCCAATGTGATCGCCCCGGAGGCGGGCGCCGAGGTGGACGTGCGCGTGCCCACCCTCGCCGACGCGCGCAGAGTCGAACGGGCCATCCGCGCCATCGAGGCCACGGCGTCCGGGGCTTCGGTCGAGATCCGGGGGGAGATGGACCGTCCTCCCATGGAGCAGACCCCGGGCAACCGCCGGCTCTGGGACCTGGCGCGGGAGGCCGGGGCACAGCTGGGGCTGGAGATGGAGGAGTCGTCCTCCGGCGGGGGATCGGACGGCAACACCACGAGCCTGTACACGCCCACCCTCGATGGTCTGGGCGCGGTGGGAGCGGGGGCGCACGCCAGCCACGAGCACGTGATGGTCGAGCGCATGCCGGAGCGGGCCGCTCTGGTGGCCCTGCTGCTTGCGGCGCCTTCGATGTTGCCCTACGGGGCAGAGGCCTGAGAGCGGCCCGCACTGATCGCGGGCGACAGGGCACCGGCCCGCCCGCGCGTCAGAGCGGCTCGACGCCCTCCTCGTCCGCATCCCGGCCACGGGTGCGCAGGTGGCGCAGCGCCAGTCCGGCCAGCAGGGCGGCGAGCGCGATCCAGATCAGCCAGCCGATGTCGAGCAGCATGCCGGCGAGTCCAAGCCCGGCGCCCACGCACATCAGCGCGACGCGCGTGTGCAGATAGCGGTCCTCCCGGGGACGCGAGCGGCTCGCGAAGATGAACAGCACGGTCAGTCCCGGTTCTTGCGCTCGAGGAATCTGCGCACCCCTTCCCGGCAGGTGTGGGTCAGGCGGGCGGCAACGTTGATCTGGGCGGCCCGCGCGATGCCATCCTTGAAGCCGAGACTGTCGAGGTCGTAGAGCAGAGTCTTGGAAAGGGCGACGGAGGAGGGAGCCCGCCGGGCCAGTTCCGTGGCGTAGGCCATGACCAATCCCTCGAAGTCGTTCGCGGGCATCACCCGGGTCGCGATTCCCCATGCCAGGGCATCGGCTGCGGAGAAGCGTTCGCCGAGCGTCGCCAACTCGAACACGCGTCCTTCCGACACCTTGCGCCGGAGCAGGGTCATCACCAGCGCGGGCACGAAGCCCAGGTGGACTTCCGGGTAGCCCAACTCCGCATCCTCGCGGACAAGGACCACATCGCAGGCGGTTGCGAGGCCGCATCCGCCGCCGAGCGCCCGGCCGTGAACCGCCGCGACCAGCGGCTTGGTCAGGTCGCGCATCTGGACGAAAAGATCGCCCATTCGCAGCGCGTCGGCGTGGATCTTCTCCGGCCCCATGCTGGTGATGCGGTCCATCTCCACCAGGTCCGCGCCAGCGCAGAAATCGGGTCCGGCCCCCCGCAGAAGCACGACACGCACGGCCGAGTCGGTGCGCGCCTGAACGAGCGCCGCCTTCAGCGCCTGCACAGTGTGCGAGTCGAGCGCGTTGCGTTTGTGCGGGCGGTTGAGGGTCAGCGTCAACACCCGGTTCTCGACTCGGTGCAGCAACCGCTCTTCAGCGCTCATCCGTGCGTGTCCTCCCCATTTGGATCAGGCGACTGCGGGAGCCTGCCGCGCCCCCGCACGCGTCCCGCGACCTCGTCTGGCACTTCCACGTCCATGCGCAGCAGCGCAGTCGAAAACACCTTGCCCTGGGCGTCCATCATCAGCGACACGGTTCCCCCACCCCCGAGCGCCCCGGGCAGCACGAAATTGAGGGCGTGCAGGTTGGGAAGCTCGTAGCGCGCCACCTTCCCCTGGACGATGTCGCCGAAGTGCTCCTGTACCCGCGCGGCAGTCAGCGCCTGCACGAGCAGCGGATAGTGTTCGGGATCGTAGGCCACCACGCCGATGTTGACTACATCGCCCTTGTCGCCCGAGCGCGCGTGTGCCAGCTCGACCAGTTTGACGGCCGCCATGGTCAGGGCCTCCCGCGGGTTCCGCGCCCGCTTGCTCCGGTCCGGCATGCGAGCGCCCGAGAGAAGATTGCAGCCTCGTACCCGGAAGGGAAACGGCCAGCGGTCCTGCGGAGTCCCGACCGCCACCCCGGTGGGACCGATCCTCCGCTGCGTGCCCGGCGAGCGACGATCATGCCGCGCGCGTCTCCACGCGGACGAAGGGCTCCACCGCCTCGCGCGGCACCAGGGCGGGCCAGAAGGCCGCGACTTCGCGCACGCGCGGGCGCCCTTCCCCGAAGCCGGTGACGGAGGGCGGGCCGGTCAGCACCAGTGGGGCGACCTCCCGGGTGAAGCGCTCCACCGGGGCGCGCTCGCTGCCGCGAACGGCGACCCGCAGCTGCACTTCGGGCAGATCCGGCGGCGGCGGGCCCGCCAGCGGCCCATGCGTCGAGTCCCACCCCACGAGGTCGGTCCGCACCTCGTCGAAGCGGAGCGCCAGCCGGTCGAGGCGGGCCCGCAGGACGCGGGCGGCCGCGCGCGCCTTGGCGGCCGCGTCCGGCCAGGCGTACACGAGCGTGCCGACCGCCCGCCACCCCCCCGCGTACACGATGGACGCCTTGAGCCAGCCGGTGGGCGGGCGCCCGCGCGCCCCCGTCACCCGCACGCGGTCCTTCCCCGCCCCGCTCAGGCGGACGGTGGTGAAGTCCGCGACCACGTCCGGGGTGGGATAGGCCGCCGGGTCGCCGATCTCGTACACGATCTGTTCGGTGACGGTGGCGGCGCTCACGCGGCCCCCCGACCCCTCGTGCTTGGTGACCACGAAGTCGCCGGAGGGCTCGGCCTCGATGATGGGGAAGCCCACCCGGTCGAGGTCGGGGACGGTCCACCACTCCGGCATGGCGTTCCCGCCGGTGCACTGGGCGCCGCATTCGTTGACGTGCCCCGCCACGACCCCGGCGGCCAGGCGGTCGTGGTCGTCCGCCGCCCAGTCGAACTCGTGCAGCAGGGGCCCCAGCGTGAGCGCCGCGTCCACGCAGCGACCGGCGACCACCACGTCGGCGCCCCGCCCCAGCGCCTCCGCGATCGGGAAGGCCCCCAGGTAGACGTTCGCCCCCGTCACCCGCTCACGGATGCCCGCCAGCGGCTCGCCGGTCTCCATGTTGCGCAACTCGTGGCCGGCGGCGAGCAGCTCGTCCAACCGGGGCATGAGGTCGTCGCCGGTCACGATCCCCAGCCGCAGGCGGCCGCCCACGCCCGCGCGCCGGGCCGCCCGCGCCACCTCGTCGGCGCATCCTCCGGGATTGACCCCGCCGGCGTTGGCGACCACCCGGATGCCGCGCTCCAGGCACGCCGGCAGGATGCGCTCCATCAGCGCCACGAAGTCACGCGCATACCCGGCCTCCGGGTCGCGGGCGCGCTGCTTGTGCAGAATGGACATGGTCACCTCGGCCAGGTAGTCCATGACCAGGTAGTCGATGGGGCCCTCCTCGACCTGTCGCATCGGCGCGTCGAGGTCATCGCCCCAGAAGCCGCCGGCGCCCGCGACGCGCACCGTGCGCGCGCCGCCACCTCTCCCCCTCACGCCACGCCCGGCGGCAGGTGGAACGCCCCCAGGTGGGGCCCGGGGTTGTTGAGCGCCGCCCGCAGCAGCAGCGCCAGCGCCCCGCGCAGTTCCCCGGGCAGCACGACCTCGTCCACGAAGCCGCGGGCGCCGGCGAAGCGGGCGTCCAGTTGGCGGTCGTAGTCCTCCCGCACCTCGTCCATGCGCGTGCGCAGCTCCTCGTCCGGCACCTCGCCGCGCTCGCGCAGCTCCTCGAGCTGCCGGCTGAAGAGCGCCATGACCGCGCTCTCGCCCTCCATCACCCCCATCCTCCCCGTCGGAAGGGAGAGGATGAAGTCCGGATCAAATCCCTGGCCCGCCATCGCGTAGTAGCCCGCTCCGGATGCGTGATTGAGGGTCAGCACCAGCTTGGGCACCGTCGCGCTCGCCATCGCCTCGACGAAATGCGCGCCCGCCCGGATGATGCCCGAGCGCTCCGCCTTCGGTCCCACCATGAAGCCGGAGACGTCCTGCACGAAAAGCAGCGGCCTGCGGCGGCGGTTCATGGTTTCGATGAAGCCGGCGACCTTCTCCGCGCTCTTCGTATAGACGATGCCTCCGAACCGGGGCGGCCCGCCTTCCGCATCGCGCACCATTCCGCGTGCGTTGGCGATAACCGCGATCTGCATCCCGTCGATGGCGCCGGTTCCGCACATCATCTCGGGGGCGTACTCGGGCTGATACTCCACCAGCCCGGGCTCGTCCAGGATGCAGCGCAGCACCTCCGGCATGTCGTAGGGATGCCTGTGATCGTCGGGGAGGAGATCGTAGAGGTCCTCCGCGGGGCGGGCCGGACCGATGCGGGAAGACGTGCGCCGGTGCCGCGATCCGGCGGAGCCGGAGGTTCCCCGGCGCAAGGCCTTCACGGCGACGGCGCCAGGGCGGTTGCCGTGCGGCAGGGCCTCGATCAGCTCGCGTATCTTCTCGATGCAGGCCGGATCGTCCTTCGCCAGGTAATGGGCGACCCCGCTGACCGACGTATGCATGCGCGCGCCCCCCAGCTCCTCCGCCTCGACCGTCTGCCCGATGGCGCCCCTGACCAGGTTGGGCCCCCCGAGCCCCATGAAGCTGGTGCCCTCGACCATGACGATCACGTCCGAGAGCGCGGGCAGGTAGGCGCCGCCCGCGATGCAGGGGCCCATGACTGCGGCGATCTGGGGGATGCCCAGGTAGCGGCGCATGAGCGAGTTGTAGTAGAAGATGCGCGCCGCCCCGTACTTGCCGGGGAAAACGCCTCCCTGGTACGGCAGGTTGACGCCCGCCGAGTCGACGAGATAGACGATGGGGATGCGGCAGCGCATGGCGATCTCCTGCGCGCGCAGGATCTTGGCGATGGTCTCGGGCCACCAGGCTCCCGCCTTGACGGTCGCGTCGTTGGCGACCACGACCACCTCGCGCCCTTGGGTCCGGCCCACGCCGGTGACCACGCCGGCGGCGGGCGCCCGTCCGTCGTAGAGGTCGTGCGCCACCAGAAGGCCGATCTCGACGAAGGTCTCGCCGGAGTCGAGCAGTGCGGCGACCCGTTCGCGGGCCGTCCACTTGCCCCGGGCGTGCTCGCGCTCGATGCGCTTCGTCCCGCCGCCCAGCCGCAGCCGCGCCCGCAGCTCCTCGAGCTCCTCGGCGAGCCGGCGTACCCGGAGAACGGCGGGGTCCCCCGCGGACGCGCGCCCGGCCTTCCCGGCGCGAGCCGATCCCGCGCTCCGTGCGCTCATGTCGCAGCCCGCCGCGACGAAGCGAACCACGTCCGGATGTAGGCGACCGCGTCCCCGGTGCGCGTACCCGGCCCGAAGAGCCGGCCGATGCCCGCGGCGTGGAGCGCCTCCGCATCCTCGTCCGGGATGATGCCGCCCCCGGTGACCAGGACGTCGTCCAGCCCCGCCTCGTCGAGGAGCGCCTTCACCCGGGGCAGGAGGGTCATGTGGGCGCCCGAGAGAATCGACAACGCCACTACGTCCGCGTCCTCCTGCAGGGCGGCTTCGACGATGGCCTCCGGGGTCTGGTGAAGACCGGTATACACCACCTCGAAGCCGGCGTCGCGGAAGGCGCTCACGATGACGCGCGCCCCGCGGTCGTGGCCGTCCAGTCCCGGTTTCGCCACCAGGACGCGGATCCTGCGGTGCGTCGTGGTCATGGCGCCAGGTCCCGGGACAGGATACCTCCTCCGGCGAGCAGGCGTTGCGCCGCTTCGTACACCGTCTCCCGCCCGCCGGCCACCATCCGGGCCGCTTCCGCGAACCCGCCGCCCCCCGCAACCCGGCCCAGGTGCGCCTCCAGGACGGCACGCACTTCCGCCCGGATGCGCGCCTCCGCGCGGGCGATGCGGCGCGCTTCCTGCACCCCCGATTCCGCAAGGCTGCGGCGGTGGTCCTCGACGGCGTCCGCCAACGCGATGATCCCGTCGCCCGCGGTGGCGACCGCAGTAAGCACGGGGGGGTTCCATCCGGGCGCACCGTCCTCCTTCGCGCGCGCGCCAGCGCCCGGCGTGCCGCCACCCCGGCCGCGACCCAGCCCGACCGCATCGCGCAGCCGCCGCACGAGCGCGCGAGCCTCCGGGCGGTCCGCCTTGTTGACCACGAAGATGTCAGCCACCTCGGCAAGCCCGGCCTTCATGGCCTGCACTTCGTCGCCCGATTCGGGCGTGAGCACCACCACCACCGTATCGGCGGCCTCCGCCACCCCCAGCTCGGTCTGGCCGACCCCCACGGTCTCCAGAAGGATGCGGCCGAATCCGGTCCCCTCCATAAGGTCGATCACGTCGTGCACCGCCTCGGCCAGGCCGCCGCCCGCCCCGCGCGTCGCCATCGAGCGGATGAAGACGCCCCGGTCGAGCCGGAGCGGCGCCATGCGCACGCGGTCTCCCAGCAGCGCGCCTCCGGAATACGGCGAGGTGGGATCCACCGCCACGATCCCCACCTCCTCCCCCGCGTCGCGCCAAACCCGGGCGAGCGCCGCCGCCAGGGTCGACTTCCCCGCCCCGGGCGGCCCGGTGATCCCCGTCCGGTGGGCCCGGCGGCCGTTCGCGGCCACCCGTGCCAGCAGTTCGCGGAAGCCCGGGCGGCGGTCCTCCACCACCGAAATGGCCCGCGCCAGCGCCGCCCGCTCACCCGCGCCGCACCCCTCCGCGAGCGAGCGCGCCATCTCGCGCTCCGGGGCCTCCGCCCGGCCCGCTACGGCTGCCATCGACGCGATCCCAGCCCACGCGCGTGGCGCAACGGGTTGTCGAGCAGATGCGCGGGGACGACCAGCACGACCAGGAACAGCACCAGGGCGGCGAGCAGCCCGGCGGCCAGCACCCAGACGTTGTCGAGCGAGATGTAGATGATGGCGGAGATGACGGCGGTGGAGGCGGCGAAGATCGACAGCAGCAGCCGTCGGCCCAGTAGCGTCAGGGAGCGCTCGATGCCCTGGATGTCGCGCGGATGCACCCGCACCCGCAGATTCTCGCGTTCGGCCCGTACCAGCAGCTCGCGCGCGGAACGCACCAGCCCGCTGGTCTCGGACCACACGTCCTTCGCGATGGCGACCGGTTCCCGGCCAGCGGTGCGCAGGATCTCGCCCCGGTGCGCGCCCACCACCCTGCGGAAGACGGCGAAGGAGTCGAAGCGGGCGTCGTAGGCGGCTCCGATGCCCTCGAGCAGCACGAGCGTGCGGAACAGGTAGACGAGCTCGCGCGGGAGCATGAGCGGCCAGGTGTAGAAGGTGTCCAGCACCTCGCGCACGCTCTCCTGAACGCGCCGCCGGCCGCCCTGTCCGTTCTTGCGCGCGCCCTCCACCACCCGCACGATCTCCGCCGCCGCCTCGCGGATCTCCCCGCGCGACACCTCCGGGCCGATCATCCCCAGCCGGTACATGGCGCCGATGGCGCCGTCGATGTCCTCCCGCACCACGGCCATCGAAAGGCCGAGCAGGCTCTGGCGGGTCCAGCGCGGGACCTCGATGACGGCGCCCCAGTCGAGCACCACGAGCGATCCGTCCTCCGCCACCAGCAGGTTCCCCGGATGGGGATCGGCGTGCAGAAACCCGTCCATCATCATCATGCGCAGGTATACCGAGGACAGCCTCTCCATGAGCAGGCTGGCCGAAGGGCGTCCCCGGCGCACGCGGTCTCCCAGGCGATCGATGCGGGTGCCCTCCATGTACTGCATCACCATCACGTGCCGGGTGGTCATGTCGTCGAACACGCGCGGCGCCCTTACAGCGCGGTCCCGCGCGAAGGCGCGCCGGAAGCGCCGGGTGTTCTCGGCTTCCACCCTCAGATCCATCTCTTCGCGCACCTTCACCGAGAACTCGCGGATCACGTTGGCCAGCGCCCGCATGTGATGGTTGGGGAACAGGACATTCAGCCAGAAGACGATCCGGAATGCGGTATCCACGTCCAGCGCGACCCGCTGCTCAACGCGCGGACGGAGCACCTTTACCGCCACATCGCGTCCGTCGAGCCGGGCCCGGTGCACCTGTCCCAGGCTGGCCGCGGCGATGGGTTCGCGGTCGAAGCTCTCGAAAAGATCCGGGAGCCTCCCGCCGAGCTCTTGCTCGATCACGCGCACGACCGCGTCCGGGGAAGCGGGCGGCACCTGGTCGCGGAGCGTGCCCACGGCGCTGAGATAGGGCTCGGGAAGGATGTCGGCGCGCGAGGCGAACATCTGCCCCAGCTTGATGAAAGCGGGTCCGAGGGCGGCAATGGTCCCGACCAGGCGGGCGGCGCGTCGCTCGTGGTGTCCCGGCCCCCGGCGCGCGGGGCGCCCGACCATGATCCAGCGCCGGCGGTCGCGCAGGAACGCGATCAGGAACGGCAGCAGACGAAGCAGGACCCACGCAAACCGTGCGATGCGCCTCATGGGTGAGTCGTAGCCTCTTGGTCGGGGCGTGAAAGGGACGGGATGCCGCCCGAGGCCGCAACCTCCCCCGCCACCGCGACGAGGGAACCGGCCCCGGGCGCAGTCCCCGAACATGGAGACACCCGGTGCCGCAAAGCTGGCCGCAACCTGCCGGCTTCGTCTACCCCGGAGCGCGCGCGGGGATCAGGCAGAGCACTTCCGCGAAGTCATCGGGTCCCCGGATGCAGGCACATGGCATCCGACGGATCGGGTGCCTCGCCTCGGGTGGACGACTCCACGGCCACTGCTCATCTTGGTCCCGGCCCGTGCAACCACGCGGACACGGTTAGAGTCCCATGGACGAACCGACTGCGGGCTGCGCCGGCTCCTCGACACCGGCAGCGGCTCGTAGCACCCTGTCGCGGGGCGAGCCCGACCGCGTTT
Source organism: Gemmatimonadota bacterium (assembly GCA_022823365.1). Taxonomy (GTDB): domain Bacteria; phylum Gemmatimonadota; class Gemmatimonadetes; order Longimicrobiales; family Gaopeijiaceae; genus BD2-11. Next base: position 362,285 of record JAJDXG010000056.1, on the reverse strand, counting down.
TTCCGACCTGCTCACGGAGGTTCTTCGAGACCATGAACGACAAGGCCCAACGCATCCGTCTCCGATATCCGACCAGGCTCGCGCTGCAGGGAATCGGCGCAGCCCTTGCGGCGGTCTCCGCCGCGGCCTGTGGCGGCCAGGGCGCCGACGGGGATCGCACCGGCCTCGGTCCGGCGCAGGCGGCGCTCGAACACGAGTTCGCCGTGATCCAGACCGTGCGCGAACTGCCGGACGGGCGTGTGCTCGTGGCGGATCCGCTGGGGCAGACGCTGCTGGTGGTCGACATGGAGGCCGGAACCACGGTCACCGTCGGCCGCGTGGGCGAGGGACCCGCGGAATACCGCCAGCCGGACGCGGTGTGGCCGCTGCCCGGCGACAGGTCCCTGCTGGTGGACCTCGGCAACGGGCGCCTGACCGAGATGGGCGCGGACCTGAGCTTCGGCGACACACGACCCTACATGCTGGGTGCGTTCCAGATGGGTGCGCCGATCATGCTCGCGATTCCGCAGGGCGTGGACGCGAGCGGAGGCATCTACTTCCAGGGCTTCGGGATGAGCGCCGGGGGACGGGTGGCGGACTCCTCGCAGGTTCTCCGCTATGACCTGGAGACGGAAGCCGTGGACACGGTGGCGAGCGTCAAGCTGATCGACCGCACCCGCCGCACCTCGGGCGGAGCGGGCAACCAGAACGTGTCGATCTCGCCGATTCCGCTCTCGCCCGCCGACGCGTGGGGCGTGGCCGCGGATGGCCGGGTGGTGACCGCCCGGTCGGTCCCCGGATCCGGGGAGTTCTGGGTGGAGTGGATCGCGCCGGACGGCGAGGTCACCCGCGGGCCGGCCTACGCCTACTCGCCGGTGGGCATCGGGAGGGCCGAGATGGAGGAGTGGCGCGACGCCCAGGCTGAGACCGGCGGCGGCATGACAATCCAGGTCGAGCAGAGCAACGGCAATTTCGACATGCGCGCGGGCCGCGGCGGAGCCCCGGGCAACGACGACCTCGACAGCTACCAGTGGCCCGACAGCAAACCGGCGTTCTTCCAACGCATCCCCGTCGACGCGACGGGCCGCGCCTGGGTGCGCCGCCATACTGCGGCGGGGGATGCCCCCGCATACGATCTCTTCGACGCTTCCGGGACGCGCACGGCAACGATCGAGCTTCCGCTGGAGCGCCGCGTGGTGGCCTTCGGCGAGGGCGTGGTCTACGTAGTGCGCATGGACGAGTTCGACCTGCAATACCTGGAGAGGTACGGGCTGCCGTAGCGCCGGGAGGCCCCACCGGTCCCGCTCCTGATTAGCTTGATCTAGCTTAGCTAAGACATGGCCACCCGAAGGAGAGCCTCCCGTGCCCCTGCGCGCACGTGCCCACGCCCTCCGCTGCCGTCCCGGATCCGCTTGAAGCCATCCCTTCCCACATCGATCAACGGGATGCTTGCGTAGCCGAGCTCCTCGGCGACCAGGACCCCCAGCACAAGGATCGCGTCGGTGGAGCCGAGGACGATGGCGGCGGGAGCGACATCGTTGCGCAGCAGCTCGAGCATGATGGCGCTGGACGAGCTGGAGCCGATGGCCCGCTCCATGACCAGGATGCGGCCACCCAATGGTTCGCCGTATTGAGGATGCCGGGGGTCGGACACCCGCCCCGTCTCGGGATCCACGCCTCCCCAGAAGCTGAGGGGGCGCTCAAGCACGAGCAGCCGCCCCTTGCCCTCCCCCGCGTGCACGGGCACGCCGCTCAGCTCCACAGGCCCTCGTCGCGAGTGACGCGCCCGGTTGCGGCGGAGCGCACGCAGTCCTCCAGGCTCCCGTAGACCACATCGTAGCCGGTGGTGGCGGGCGTGTAGTGCGCGAACTTTCCGGAGTTGGTCATGAGCACGCTGCCACGGGCGGGCAGGATGGGCGCGACCACGACGCAGGTGTCGGCTACGATCTCCACTCCGGCTGCCTCGAATCGACCCAGGCGTCCGCTGGTTTCCAGCCGCTGGTATTCCGCCCTTCCCGTGCAGACGTAGAAAGGAATCCTGAAGGGCTCGCGCGGAAGCAGCGCCTCGAGAAGCGAGAACTCGTCACGGGAGAAATGCGGGCTGCCGAGCGCGACGGCGTCGAGCTGCGCCGTGCCGGTGGTGCTGAGCGCGTCCCGCACCCGCCGAAGTTCGTGCGCGCCGGGAGTGAGGACGGCCTCGGGCGCCCGCCCGCCAAGCGCCGTCGCGAGGTCCGGGGCCTCCGGGCTGACACCCTCGACGTGGAAGAGCCCTACCGCGCCGGATGACGCCGACGCCGCCCCCATCGCCTTCAGCTGGTCCTCGGTCGCGGTCCCGGGGAGTCCGGTGACGACCGCGACCCGTTCGTCGACGGTGGCCCCGAGCCAGGTGCCCAGCACCGGGTAGAACACGTCGCGCTCCTTGAGCGCCGGGTTGACCGCGCCGGTGTCGACCACGACTGTGGCCCGCCGGTTCTCCTCCAGGTGCAGGCCGGTGCGGGGCGCCCGGCCCGCCAGCGCGCAGCAGATGTCCATGAAGTCGCCGTAGCGGTTGGTGCGCGCGCCGAGCACGGAATTGGCGAAGACCACAGCGTTGCTCTCGCCCCAGGCGACATCCTGTCCGCGCTCGGGCCGGTGCCCGGCCTGGTAGGGGGCGCAGGTCCAGGTGGGGCGGCAGCCCAGGGCCTCGTAGGCCCGCATCTGCCGGAACGCCATCTCGCGGCGATGGCCGGCGGAGCGCACCCGGCGCGGGTTGAGCAGGTCCAGCGCCCCGACGTTCAGCGTGGTGGGCACCCCCACCTTCCCGCCCAGGGCAACGAGCCGCTCGGCGAACTCGACGCCCCCGTCGCCGTGGTAGAGGCAGCCGTCGATGTGGGCGGAGGCCACGGGCACCAGCTCGCGCGCTCCGAGGATGCGCGCCATCCGCACCACGATGCGCATCGCCAGCTGCGGAGCGGGGCCGCGCTCGCCTTCCAGGACCGCGCGTTCGTCGTCCGAGAGCGTCGGAGTCGATTCCGGCGTCGCCGTCACGGCATTCATCGCATCCAGTGTCGTCACTTCCGGGGGTCGTGCACTTCCCCGCCCCGGACCACCGCCCGGCAGGGGTTGGCACCGATCCAGTAGCTCAGCTCCGAGGGATGGTCCACGTCCCAGAGCGCCAGATCCGCGCACGCGCCCGGCGATACTACGCCCACCTCCCCCTGCAGGCCCAGCACCGGGGCGGCGTGGCGCGTCATCCCGGCGAGTGCTTCCTCGGGCGTCAGGCCGAAGAGGACGCAGGCCATGTTCATCGCGAGCAGAGGCGATGTGACGGGGGACGAACCCGGGTTGAGGTCGGTCGCGACCGCGATGGACACGCCGTGGCGCCGCAGTGCATCGACGGGTGGCCGGCGGGACTCGCCCAGAGTGTAATACGCCCCCGGGAGGAGGACCGCGGTGGTCCCGGCGGCGGCCATTGCGCGGCAGCCCGCTTCGGTCGCGTACTCCAGGTGGTCGGCGGAGCGGGCGCGGTAGCGGGCAGCGAGTTCGGCCCCGCCGAACGGAGAGAGCTGGTCGGCGTGCAGCCGCACCGGGAGCCCGTGGGCCGCCGCCGCATCGAAGACGCGCGCGCACTCCGCCGCGGTGAAGGCGATTCGCTCGCAGAAGGCGTCGACGGCGTGGGCGAGGTGATCGGCGGCCGCGCGCGGGATCATCGTCCCACACACCAGATCGAGGTAGGCGTCGCGGCGATCCCGGTACTCGGGTGGGAGCGCGTGGGCGGCGAGGAGGGTGCGGGATACGCGTACATCGAGGCGTTCGCCCAGGGCGTGGGCGACTCGCAACATCCTCAGTTCGGTATCGACGTCAAGCCCGTAACCTGACTTTATCTCAACCGTGGTAACACCATGTGCAGCAATAGCTTCAAGCCTCCACTCGGATGCATCGCATAGCTGCTCTTCGGTCGCCGCGCGGGTCGACGCCACGGTGGACCGGATCCCGCCGCCAGCCCGCGCGATCTCCTCGTAGCTCATGCCCCGCAGGCGCATCTCGAACTCGTCCGCGCGCGTGCCCGCAAAGACGAGGTGGGTGTGGCAGTCGACGAGCCCGGGAGTGAGCCATCCCCCATTCCCGTCCAGAGAGCGGGAGACGCCCGCGGTCACCTCGCGGGGTGCCGCGCGCGCAGCCCCCACCCAGGTGATCCGCCCGCCGGCGACCGCCACCAGGCCATCGCGCACCACGCCGTACGCCTCGCCCGTGTCCGCCATGGTGGCGACGTGGACGTTGCGGATCAGCAGGTCCGGCTCACCGGGCTCAGTGTTCAGATCATCCTCCCGTCTGCCATTTTGGCAGACTTTTCTCACGGAATCTGCCATTTTGGCAGATTTCATGACGGTGGCCCGGAGTGTCGGCCGGGCACGACCGCCAACGTAGCGTCAAGACACTTGTCCGAGGTAGCGGATCCATTGCTGTTCATTGACCGTGCCCTGGTTCCGGAGTACCGTCCCTCGCCATGCCCGACCTCCATTTCGATCAGGCGCTGCTGCCCGGCGGCTGGGCGCGCGATGTCCGCGTCGAAGTTTCCGCCAGCGGCGATTTCGGAAAGGTCCTTCCCGGCGGAGACCCGAAGGGGACACGACGGGTCGCCGGTGCCGCCGTTCCCGGCATCCCCAACGTGCATTCCCACGCATTTCAGCGGGCGATGGCGGGGCTCACCGAGTGCGGCAGCACAGCCGAGTACGGGTTCCGCAGCTGGCGCGAGCAGATGTACGCGTTCCTCGCGCGGCTGTCGCCGGATGATGTGCAGGTCGTCGCCTCCCAGCTCTATGCCGAGATGCTGCGCCACGGCTACACGGCGGTGGCCGAGTTCCACTATCTGCGCAACGACCCGCATGGTCGGCCCTACGGCGTGCCGCACGAGGTGGCCCTTCGGCTCCACCAGGCCGCCGCGGCCACGGGGATCGGGCTCACGCTCCTGCCCACGCTCTACCGGGTCGCGGACTTCGGCGCGGACGCGCCGCTCGAGGAGCAGCGCCGGTTCGTCGCGACCGTCGACGAGATCCTCGGCGACGGCGAAGCGCTCGGGCGGGCACTGGCGGGGGACGGCAACCGGCGCGTCGGCCTGGCGCTTCACTCGCTGCGCGCGGTGCCCCCCGATGACCTGACCGACGCGGTCGCGGCCCTGGAGGCGACGGATCCCGCGGCTCCCATCCACATCCACGTCGCCGAGCAGGTAACCGAGGTGCGGGCGTGCCTGTCGTGGACCGGCGCATCCCCGGTGGAGTGGCTGCTCGACCACGCCCCGGTCGACGCCCGCTGGTGCGCGGTGCACGCGACGCACATGACCGCCGAGGAGACCCGCGCCCTGGCCGCCTCGGGCGCGGTCGCGGGGCTCTGTCCGACCACTGAAGCCAACCTGGGCGACGGGGTCTTCCCGCTCGCGAGCTACCTGGTCGGCGGCGGCCGGTGGGGGGTGGGGAGCGACTCCCACGTCAGCGTCAGCCCGGCTGCGGACTTGAGGATGCTCGAGTACTCGCAGCGGCTCACGATGCACGAGCGCAACGTCGCCGGAGGCCGCGAGGTGCACTCCACCGGGCGGGCCCTGCTGAATGGCGCCTGGGCGGGGGGCGCGCAGGCGAGCGGGCGGCGGCTGGGCGCGATCAGGCCGGGATTCCGCGCCGACCTAGTCGTCCTCGACACCGACCATCCTGCTTTGGTGGGGAAGGATGAGGACCAACTGCTCGACGCCTGGATCTTCAGCGGCGAGGACACCCCCGTGCGCGACGTGATGGTGGGCGGCGCCTGGGTGGTGAAGGACGGGCGCCACTTCGGGCAGGAGGAAATCGCGACCGCGTACCGAGGCGTGGCGCGGAAGCTCGCCGCGATGCTCTAGCCCGGCAGGGGCGTCCAGGGAGATCCGTTTCGGACACGCCTCGCTATCGTTGCCGGGCCACTCTGCAGCGTGTTGCAAATCCGCAGATGCAACAATATGTTGCCAAACCGATAATGCAACACTGTGCGGAGGGGGTTGGACGGTGATGAAGAGGCCACGTGCGCCTCGCCCCTCTACCCCTGCATCGGCACGCTCTGCGTGCGCACGATCAGCTCGATGTCCCAGATGGCCTCTGCGACCGCCCGGCCGATCAACTCCATCCTGCGCACTTCGTCGATCCGCGGCTGGACGTTCTTCAGCTCGCGCCTGGAAAGCAGGAACTTGAAGATGCCGCAGGCATCCGCGAGCGCGATGATGACGATGTCCCGGGGGTCGGGAATCATGTCGCTGAAGAGCACCTCCATGATGCGCAGCTTCACCTCGCGCTCCGCCTTCCCGTCCACGACCGGATAGCGCCGCGAGCGGAAGACCCACAGGAAGCGCTCGTCCTGGCGCGCCAGGATGCCCTTCGAGACGAGCCGGTCGAGCGCGGTCTCGCGGATGTCGGCGGCCCGGCCCGCGGCATGCTCCACCCAGTAGCGCGCGTCGTGGGTTTCCGCGGCCCCTGCGATCTCCTCGAGCATCGGATCGAGAAGGCTGTTCCCGACCGGCGTGCCGTCGACCAGGAAGAGCTTCTCCAGATCGGTGTCGATGCGGCCTTCGAGCGCCAGGTCCATCAGCACGCCGCCGCCGAGGGCGTAGTTGAGCGACCAGCTGGGGACGTGCGCAAAGGTGCCGTTCTCGTCATCGAGCAACAGCAGCAGGATCTCTTCCGGGAATCTCAGCACGGCGGCTTCTCCGCTGGGGTCCGTGACGCCGACGAGGCGACTGCCGTCATTATGTCCTGTTTGTCGATGAACGGGAACCCATCGACGGCAATGCGGGCGGACCCCGCTCCAGGGCCGCCGTTCGCAGCGCGTCCAGGAATCCATCCGACAACCGGCCGCTCGCCACCTCCTGCACGGGCCCCCGAAGGACAACCTCCAGCTCCGGGGACACGGCCACCTGGAGCGTGCCGCCCTCCATGCTCACTTCGACATCGCCGTAGTCCACGACTCCGCGTCCGGCGGCCGCAACCGCCGCCGCGCACGAGCTGGTTCCAGAGGCCCGGGTGCGCCCGACGCCCCGTTCCCAGATGGCGATTTCGATGCAGCCGCGCGAGACGGGCCGGACCAGTTGCACGTTCACGCCCGCCGGGAAGGCATCGTGGGCCGTCAGGAAGGGGCCAAGGCGCGAGAGGGCTGCTTCCGACAGGTTGTCGGTGAACACCACGCAGTGCGGGTTGCCGACGCTCACCAGCGTGCAGTCGAGCGTTCCCTCGGCCGGGTGCGCCAGCGGCCGCTCCTTCCATCCGGGGGCGAGCCCCGCATCGGCCGGGTCTACGGACGCGCGGCCCATCTCGACGGACACGTCGTAGAGCCCACCGCCCAGGTCTTCCTCCACGCGCATGCGGATGCGGTCGCCTCCTGCCTCCACCGCGAAGCCCTCGTGGCCGATCCAGCCCCGCGACGCCGCGCACGCCGCGAAGACGCGCAGGCCGTTGCCGCTCCGCTCGAACTCGGAGCCGTCCGGGTTGAACATACGCAGGCGCCACGGACGCTCGTCCGGCGACGAGTGCAGGACGATGCCGTCCGCGCCCACGCCCCGCCATCGGTCGCAGACCGCGCGTACCGCCTGGTGCGATGCGGCCCATCGTTCGCCGAACGGGAAGACGAGATAGTCGTTGCCGAGGCCGTGGCCCTTGAAGAACCCGGCTCCGGCCCGTGGACGGTCGGCGGTCACTACGGATGAAGCCGCCGGCTGCTCCACCCATCCCCCTCGCGCTGGAAGAGAAGGCGGTCGTGCAGCCGGTCCGCCCGTCCCTGCCAGAATTCGATGCGCTGCGGTTCCAGCATGTAGCCGCCCCAGAAATCGGGCAGCGGCACTTCCCCGCCCTCGAACCTCTTCTCGATCTCGCGCACCCGGCGCGCCAGCATCTCACGGTCCTCGAGGGGCTGGCTCTGGCGCGATGCCCACGCGCCGACCTGGCTTCCCCGGGGGCGAGTGCGGAAGTAGGTGGCCGAGGCCTTGCGGCTCAGTTGGGTGACATCACCCTCGATGCGCACCTGGCGCTGGAGCACGCCCCAGTGAAAGCAGAGGGCGGCGCGGGGATTGGCGGTCAGTTCATCAGCCTTGCGGCTGCCGAGGTTAGTGTAGAACTCGAACCCCCTTTCGTCGAAGCCCTTGAGCAACACCATGCGCGCGCTGGGCGCGCCATCGGCGGACGCAGTCGCAAGGGTCATCGCCTCGGGCAGCAGAATGCCGGCCTTGCGAGCGGCGGCGAACCACTGCCCGAAGAGCTGGATCGGATCGAGACCCGGATCCGCATCCGGGAGCCCGCGGGTCAGGCCGCGGCCAAGCGAGAAGACGAGGCGAAGATTGGATCTGAGCGACATGCGAACATGCTACCGCCCGAAGCGGGCGGGGGAAAAGGGCGCCAGGCGCGGATCCCCGGTGCCCGTTACCTGGTTGGCGACCATTTCGCCGGTCACCGCCGACAGCGTGAGCCCCAGGTTGCCGTGACCCACCGCCACCGAGAGGCCGGCGACATCGCCGAGAGGGCCGATGAAGGGCAGCCCGTCCGGGGACATGGGCCGGAGGCCGCACCACTCCGACACCGGTGGCGCGTCCCCCAGGCCGGGCAGCCACGCCCGCGGCTTGAGCGTGAGTTGCTCGAGCCGGACAGGTTTGAGCTCCAGGTCGTAGCCGGCGAATTCCATCGTCCCCACGAAGCGCACCCGTCCTTCCAGCGGCGTGCAGATGATGCCCGTCTCTCGATTGGTGCAGGCGATGCGCATGGAGGGCGCCCCACCCGGTCCCACGGCCACCTCGCGGTGGTATCCCTTTCCGGGCTGAATGGGGAGGCGGCTGCCGGCCTGCTCCGCCAGCGCCAGACTGAACGGACCGGTGGCAAGCACGACCGCGTCGGCCTCGACCCGCCCTCCATCGGCGGTCTCCACGCCTCGCACCGCCCCACCTGCCGCCGTCAGCCGTCGCACCGCCACCCCCTCGCGAATCGAGACGCCTCTCCGGCGCGCGGCCTCCGCCAGACCGAGGAGGAAGAGATACGGGTCCAGAATGCGGGTTTCGGGAAACAGGACTCCGCCCGCTACCCGAGGACCGAGCGCCGGCTCCAGCTCGCGAGCCTGGCCGTCGTCCACGACTTCGGGGTGGTAGCCGTGCCCGCGCATCAGCGCCGCATCGGCCCGTGCCTTCGCCATGGCCTTCCCGCCGACGCAGACCTCCAGATAGTTCCCGCGCCGGTAGTCGCAGGCGATCCCCTCCTCGCCCACCATGGCATCGAAGCACGCGAGCGTATCCAGCCCCAGCCGCGCCAGCGTCTGCAGGCAGTGCCGCTCGTGCCGGCGGGTACAGTGCCGCGCGAACCCGGCCAGCCAGCGCCAGACGCCCGGGTCACGGCGCGACCGCACGTACAGGGGACTCCGCTCGTCGAAGAGGTGCGGCAGTGCCTGGCGGACCTTGCCCGGCCGGTTCAGCGGAGGATGCCCGGCGGCCACGATACCGGCGTTGCCGCGCGAGGCGCCCGCGGCCAGCCCGGCGCGCTCGAGCACAACGACATCCGCTCCACGCCGCGTCAGTTGCCACGCCGAGCAGAGACCGACGAGGCCTCCACCCACGACGACGACGCGAGAAGTGGACATGGCGGCTCCCGGAGCGTGTGGTCATGGCGGTTGGTCAGCCCGCCCTACCTTGAGCCCCGCCAGGCTGTTCCCTCCCGCGCGTGGCGGAGCGGCACGTCCCTTCGCTCGCGTCGCCGAACGGCGCTCCGTGGTCGGGCGCGCATGTGGCGGAAGAAGGGCTTGGCGCGGTATATAGTACGCTCTGGGTGCCAGTCTACCTGAACACGGCTGCAGGCGATGAAACTCTGCTTACTACCGGCGTTGGCGAGCGAATGCGACACGAGGTCGAGGAATACCGTCCCCACGCCTCGATGGTTCGGTTCCGGTTCGAAATGGGCGGTCCTTCTGCTTGCGGCCTGCAGCCCCTCCGCGGCCTCCACACCGGACGGGCAGACGCCCGGCCCTGGACCCGGACCCGTGGCGGGAGGCCAGGAGCAGGTCGCTCACCAGGTGGTAACGGTGGTCGACGACCTCGACAACCCGTGGGCGCTGGCCTGGCTCCCCGGCGGCGACATGCTGGTCACCGAGAAGCCGGGGCGGCTGCGCGTCGTTCGCGACGGTTCGCTCCTTCGGGACCCTGTCGCGGGCGTGCCGGAAGTGCGGGCGCGCGGACAGGGTGGCCTGCTGGACGTGGCGCTGCACCCGGACTTCGCCGGCAACCGGCTGCTCTACCTTAGCTTTGCGGCAAACCACGAGGACGGCGGCAGCAGTACCGTGGTCGTCCGGGGCCGCTTCGAGAACGACGCGCTCACCGGGGTCGAGCAGATCTGGGTCGCCCGGTCCCGGGGCCGCGACCACTTCGGTTCGCGCCTGGCCTTCGACGGCGACAACTACCTTTACATCACGGCGGGCGACCGTCAGGTCTCCCCGCGGGGTGGACTGGCGGAGCTGTCGGCCCATCCGGCGCAGGACCTCTCCACCCACCACGGCGTGGTCGTGCGGTTGCACGACGACGGCCGCATCCCGGCCGACAACCCGTTCGTCGGACAGGAGGGAGTGCTCCAGGACATCTACAGCTACGGGCACCGGAACGCCCAGGGGATGGCCTTCCACCCGGAGACCGGGGACCTGTGGCTGAACGAACACGGGCCGCAGGGGGGCGACGAGGTCAACCTGATCCTCCCGGGCCGCAACTACGGCTGGCCCGTGGTCGGATACGGGGTCAACTACGGGAGCGGGTCGAGGATCCACGTGGGCAGCCACCGGGCCGGAATGGAGCCGCCCGTGCACTACTGGGTGCCCTCCATCGCCACTTCGGGGCTGATGATCTACACCGGCGACCGCTTCCCGGAGTGGCGCGGGTCCATGTTCGTGGGCGGGCTGGCCGGCCAGCAACTGGCGCGCCTTGCCCTGGACGGACAGAGGGTGGTGAGCGAAGAAACCCTGGTCCGCCGCAGAGGCCGCATTCGAGACGTGCGCCAGGGCCCGGACGGCCTCATCTACCTGGTGTTCGACAGGCCCGGCATGGTCGCGCGGCTGGAGCCGGGCAGCTAGGCTCCCCAGGGAGTCACACCCATGGCTGATCACCGCCCACCGGCCAGCGGCAGAGCGCGCGCGATCGGCTTCTGGCTCGGCCTGGGCTGCTTCCTGCTGCTGCTGGCCTCTCCGATCGATCCGGCCAACCTGCCGGCAAGCCGCCTCGCCGCCGTCGCGAGCCTGATGGCGATCTGGTGGGTGAGCAACGCGCTGCCGCTCTTCGCGACCGCCATCCTCCCGCTGGTGCTCTTTCCGCTTCTGGGAATCATGTCCGGGAACGACGTGGCGCCGGTCTACTTCAACAGCACGATCGTCCTCTTCCTGGGAGGGTTCATGATCGCGCTGACCATGGAGAGGTGGAATCTCCACAAGCGCATCGCCCTGGGCATCATCCATGCCGTGGGAGGCGGACCCCCGCGCATCATCCTGGGCTTCATGGTGGCGGCCGCCTTTCTCTCCATGTGGATCTCCAACACCGCCACCGCCGTGATGATGGTGCCGATCGGGCTCGCGATGGTGCTTCAGGTCGAGGAAACCGCCGGCGCGACGCACTCGCGCACGTTCACCACCGCCCTCATGCTGGGCATCGCCTACGGATGTTCGATGGGCGGGCTGACGACGCTGGTGGGAACGCCTCCCAACCTGTCCTTCCAGCGCATCTTCCAGATCATCTTCCCCGAGGCGCCCCCGATCGACTTCGGCACCTGGATCGTGATGGGCCTTCCGATCGGCGTCACGATGATCGCCGTGGCCTGGGTGCTGCTCACCCAGATCCTCTATCGTCCATCGCCGGAAGTCCGGATCGAGAGGGATGTCCTCGAGCGCGAACGCGCCGGCCTGGGCCGGATCTCCTTCGAGGAGCGCTCCGTGGCGATCGTCTTCGCGATGACCGCGCTGCTGTGGGTCTTCAGGCGGGATCTGGAGCTCGGTTTCGCGACCGTCCCCGGATGGTCGAACCTGCTTCCCTACGCCGGCATGATCGACGACGGCACCGTGGCCATCGCCATGGCGTCGGTGCTCTTCTTCATCCCCACCCGAAACAGGACGCCGCCAACCGCGGGCGTCGGGACCGGGAGCGCGATCCCGAAGTGGCTGAGGCCGCTCGGCTGGGCCGCGCGTTTCGGCACTGCGAACCGCGTAATGGGTGCGGAGGTGATTCCGCGTCTACCCTGGAACATCGTGCTGCTCTTCGGAGGCGGATTCGCCCTGGCGGCCGGCTTCCAGGCGACGGGGCTGGCGAACATCATCGGGAATCAGTTCCAGGGACTCGGCGGGCTGCCGGACTTCGCGGTCATCCTCCTGGTGTGCCTCACCCTGACCTTCCTCACGGAGCTTACCAGCAACCTGGCCACCACGGAGATGATTCTCCCCATCCTGGCTTCAGTGGCCGTGCTGACCGAAATGAACCCGCTCATCCTGATGGTCCCCGCGACGCTGTCCGCGTCGTGCGCCTTCATGATGCCGGTGGCGACGCCGCCAAACGCCATCGTCTTCGGCAGCGACCGCATCTCGGTCGGGGAGATGGCGCGCGCGGGCATCTTCCTGAACCTGATCGGGGCGCTCGTGATCGCCACCCTGGTGCTGACGCTGGGAGAGACGGTGTTCGGCATAGAGTCGGGGGTGATGCCGGAGTGGGCGACGCAACCGGCCGCGGGGGAGGTCGGCGGCTAACAGCGACGCGGCGTTCGCCGTCCAATTCGACACGGCGGGAACCCGGCTGCCCGGGGGACGACATCATGGCCGATCATCGACCACCGACCAGCCGCCGGACGCAGGCGATCGGCTTCTGGCTCGGCCTGGGCTGCTTCCTCCTGCTGCTGGCCTTTCCGGTGGATGCGGCCAACGCACCCGCGAGCGGCCTCGCCGCCGTAGTGAGCCTGATGGCGATCTGGTGGGTCAGCAACGCGCTTCCGCTCTTCGCGACCGCCATTCTTCCGCTGGTGCTCTTCCCCCTGCTCGGCATCATGTCCGGGAACGACGTCGCGCCGGTCTATTTCAACGGCACGATCGTCCTCTTCCTGGGAGGCTTCATGATCGCGCTCTCCATGCAGAGGTGGAACCTGCACAAGCGCATAGCCCTGGGCATCATCCACGCCGTGGGCGGCGGACCCGCGCGCATCATCCTGGGCTACATGGTGGCGGCCGCCTTCCTCTCCATGTGGATCGCAAACACCGCCACCGCCGTGATGATGGTGCCCATCGGGCTCGCGATGGTGCTCCAGGTCGAGGAAACCGCCGGCGTCGAACACTCGCGCACCTTCACGGTCGCCCTCATGCTCGGCATCGCCTACGCCTGTTCGATGGGCGGCGTGACGACGCTGGTCGGAACCACACCCAACCTGTCCTTCCAGCGCATCTTCCAGATCATCTTCCCCGAAGCGCCCCCGATCGAGTTCGGCACCTGGATGGTGCTGGCCACGCCCGTCGGGATCACGATGGTCGCGGTGTGCTGGTTTCTCCTTACCCAGGTCCTCTATCGTCCGTCGCCGGAAGTGCAGATCGACCGCGATGTCCTCGAGCGCGAGCGCGCCGGGCTCGGTCCGATTTCCTTCGAGGAACGTTCCGTGCTGGTCGTCTTCGGGATCACCGCAGTGCTGTGGATCTTCCGGCGGGACCTGGAGCTCGGATTCGGCACGATTCCGGGCTGGTCCAACCTCCTGCCCTTCCCGGGGATGATCGACGACGGCACCGTGGCGATCACCATGGCGGCGGTTCTCTTCTTCATCCCGACCCGCAACCAGCCGCCGGGCGGAACGAGCGAGGCGGCGGCCGGCCCGCTCCGCGAGTGGCCGAAGCCGCTTCGCCGGGCAGCCCGTTTCGCGACCGCCAACCGCGTAATGGGCGCGGAGGTGATCCCGCGTCTGCCGTGGAACATCGTGCTCCTCTTCGGAGGAGGCTTCGCGCTGGCGGCCGGCTTCACCGACACCGGGCTCGCGAACATCATCGGGAACCAGTTCCAGGGACTCGGCGGGCTGCCGCCGGTCGTCGTCATCGTGCTGGTGTGCCTCACGCTCACCTTCCTCACCGAGCTGACCAGCAACCTGGCCACCACGGAGATGATTCTCCCCATCCTGGCCTCTGTGGCGGTGGTGACGGAGATCAATCCGCTCACGCTGATGCTGCCCGCGACGCTATCCGCGTCGTGCGCGTTCATGATGCCGGTCGCGACGCCGGCCAACGCCATCGTCTTCGGAAGCGACCGGATCTCGGTCGGGGAAATGGCACGCGCGGGCATCCTGCTGAACCTGATCGGGGTGATCGTGGTCACCACCGTGGTGATGCTGCTGGGAGAGGCGGTCTTCGACTTCGACCGGGGGGTGATGCCGGATTGGGCGACCGAGGCCTAGTCACCCCTCTTGCGGCGTCCCGCGACGGCGCTCCGGATGGCCGCCTCGAGACGTTGGGGATGGTCGCTCCCGACGTAGAGCGTGCGGCCCTCGTCGAGCCCGAGCACAACGGCGCGATCGCCGCGGGCGGTCCAGGCCTTCTTCTTGCCCGCGCCGCGCACCCCCCAGCCGCCGAACTCCAGCATCGGCCGGTAGCGCACGCTCTCCAGCGAGACGATGCCGTCCAGGGGCACCATCCTGCGCACGAGCCGCACCGTGCCCAGGTGCATCACGATGCGGGTCTCCTGCACCAGCACCGTCAGCCCGCCCAGCACCATGCGCAGACCCCACCCCCCGGCGAGCATGGCCGCGCCCGCGGCCAGCCGGAAGAGCATGCCGCCGCCCGAAGTGACGAACACGGAATACGCGCCCGCAATGATGGACCCGCCATAGATGAGATCCACCCAGAACGCCCAGGGTGTGCGCTCGCGGTAACGGGTCTGCTCTTCCGTCTTCACTTGGCACTCCAGTCCGGATGCGCTGAGGGGAACGCTCCTTCAGCAGTCATTCTACCACCCCTCGGTCGGTGTCGCCCGCGTCTGGCGAGAGCTGTGCCAGACGACTCTTCAGGAAGCGCTGCAGGATGCGGTACGTGAGTCCCCACACCGGATGGCCCTCAACGCGGTAGCAGGGGAATTCCCGCTTCCCCGCAGGCGTCTCCACCGCCACCGCCGAGCGCGCTCCGGGGGCGGTGAGGTCGGCGACGGGCACCCAATATACGGCCGCGATCTCGGTGCTGGCCACGCGCGCGTCGGAGCCCTCGGACAGGAGAAAGACGAAGGGCGCGATCGTCAGCCGGGGAATCGCGCGCGACGTCGGCTTCAGGTCGGGGAGCCGGCCCAGGAGCGTGCCCGATTGGCCCAGCTCGATCCCGACCTCCTCCCGCGTCTCCCGCACCGCCGTCTCGCGCAGATCGGTGTCCTCCGGATCCCGGCGCCCCCCGGGAAGCGCCATCTGCCCCGACCAGGGATCGCGTGGCGAATGCGCCCGCCGCACCAGCAGGAAGG
Organism: Gemmatimonadota bacterium; assembly: GCA_022823365.1. Lineage (GTDB taxonomy): Bacteria > Gemmatimonadota > Gemmatimonadetes > Longimicrobiales > Gaopeijiaceae > BD2-11. The sequence goes on along the minus strand of JAJDXG010000056.1, from coordinate 346,852 downwards.
ACGGCTCCGGCTCCCGGCGCACCACGAGCGCGACCGCCGCCTGCATGGCCGCATCGCCTCCGGCCGCCATCCCGCCGCTAGCTCACCACCCTCCTTCTCGCCCTCGGCCCGTCCTTCTGCAGGAGGTAGGGAACCCCCTTGGTGATCCAGTCGGGTGCCGGATCTCCCTTCAGGTAGTGCCCGAACCACTCCAGGATGCGGCTCTGGTAGTCCAACTGGTTGGGCTCCTCGGCCAGCCCGTGGTTCTCGCCCTCGTAGACCAGCATCACCATGTGCTTCCCGGCCCGGCGCGCGGCGTTGTAGAACTCAACCCCCTGGTTGAACTCGACGGCGCCGTCGTCGGTGCCGAACATCATCAGCAGCGGCGTATCGAGGTTCTCGATGTGATGAACCGGAGAGTTGTTGAAGTAGGAGTCCCAGTCCTCCCACCAGGGCACCTGCATGCGTCCCTGGCTGATCTCGAAGATGCGCGCGTCGGTGCCCCCGCTGTTCCAGTAGAACGACAGGTACATGCTCATGAGGTTGGTGAGGGGGGCGCCCGCCACGGCGCTCGCGAAGAGGTTGTCCTGGGTGACGAAGAAGGTGGTCTGGTAGCCGCCCCAGGAGTGCCCGATCAGCCCGATCCGCTCCGGGTCAATCAGCCCCGTCTCCAGCACGGCAGCCACCGCGGGGCGCAGCGTCTCCACGTTGGACTGTCCCGGCCGGCGGTCGCGGTAGACGATGTCCGGGCGGAAGACGAAGTACCCCTCGTGGGTCCAGATCTGCTGGTTGTAGTAGCGGGTCGGATCCGGCACCTGGTACTGGTGCAAGCCCTGCGACAGCAGCTCGTAGTGATAGACGATCATCGGGTACTGCCGTCCCGGCTCGTAGTCGGCGGGATAGGTCAGCGCTCCCTGCAGGCGCCGTCCCCACTCGTTCTCGTACTCGACGAGCTCGGTGCGTCCCCAGGCATAGTCGTCCTGGAAGGGGTTGGTGCGCGTGACCTGGCCGGCGTCGTCCAGATCCGGCCCGGTCGCGAAGTAGTCCGGGGAATCGTCGAAGCGCTCGCGCCGGAACACGAAGACGTCGGCGTCCCGGGCCTTTCGCAGAGCGCCGCCGAAGGAGCCGTAGGAGGCATTGTCCCAAATCAGGGATTCGGGGTCCTGGCCGGGGCGGGCCCGTGAGAATCCCGCCTCCTTGGTCCACTGCCCGTAGGTGGAGTAGTAGATGGGCTCGCCGGCATCGAAAGCCTCGGCTTCCCGGTCCGGCTGCATGGCGCGGTAGCGCACTTCATCTTCCGCGCCCCGGGTCAGGCGGCGGCCGCTCGAACCGTCCGCCTGCACTTCCCAGACGTCCCAGCGGTCGTTGATCAGCACGGACTCGTCGCCCTCCGTCCAGCCGGCCAGCCCGAACGCGGGCATCTGCTCCCGGGTCGGGGTCAGATCGAGATTGACGAACGTCCCGCCCAGCGCCCCGGTGATGTTGCGCGTCTCTCCGCTGGAGAGGTCGTGGCTCCACCAGTCCTCGCCCTCGAACCACACCGCGTAGCGGCCCTCCGGACTTCCCTGAGCCCCCAGGGTGATCCGCTCCCGGACCAGCGACTCGGCGCCCGTGCCCGTATCCACCGCGTAGAGGTCGTAGAACTGCTGGCTGAACATCGCGTCCACGTCGTAGGGGGTCTCGTCGCGGTTGAGGACGTGGCCACCTCCCTCAAGCAGCGTGGTCTGGTCGGCGCGGTCGCCGCCGAGCATCAGGACGCGCCCGTCATCCAGGTGCCACGCGGCGATCTGGTTGCGCTGCCGCAATTGGCGCTCGCGCACCCTCTGCTGAGGCACCGGATCGACATCCAGGGTGTGCCAGATCTCGACGCCCGCCCGCTCTTCTTCCTCGTCGTCGCCTGCCTCCCCCTCGTCTCCTTCGCCTTCCTCATCCTCCTCGCCCTCGGCATCGTCTTCCCCGGTATCGCCCTGCTCCTCGTCGCTCTCGGTGTCATCGCCCTCGTCCGCGCCGGCCTCCTCATCTTCCGGCACCGGAATCCGCTCCTGATAACCGAGGAAGAGGATGGATCCGTAATCGGACCAGGACGGCGAGCGGTGCTCGACGACGCGCTGTCCGGGAAGCAGCGCCGGGGACTCACGCGGATCCAGGACCAGCGCCTCGCCGTCACCATCGTCGAGGTTCCGCCACGCCAGCGCGACATGCGCCGTGTCGTCGTGCTCGTCGTCGGTGTAGGTCTTGAGCACGGCCAGATCCGCCGCCTCTTCGCGCCAGGAGAGCTCGCGGTACTCGGCGTCGTCCGTGTCCAGCGAGCTGATGCGGCCCGACTCGGGATCGTAGAGGCGGACCCCGTTGCCCACGCGGTCTTCGGTATCGACCGTCATCGCCAGCAGATGTCCCTCGTCCTGCCACGCGAGCGCCGCGACGTTGCCGAAGCTGATCGAGGCGTCCGAAGCGAGAGTCCGCACGATGGCGTCCGCTCCGGCGCTCTCCTGCTCTTCGGGCTCGTAGCGCCGCAGCGCGAGATGGCGCCCATCTCCCGAGAACGAGAAGGACGAGATGTCTTCAATTGTCTCCTGCTCGCCCGTGCGCAGGTTCAGCAGCCCCATGTCGTTGCGCACGGGCTCGCGACGCTCCTGCAGCGCCTCCCGCTCGTCGGGCGAGATGCCGATCACGTAGGCGAGCCAGGCCCCGTCATCGCTGAACTGCGGGCTCCGGCCGAAGGGCACCACCACCACCGAGTCGGAATCGGTGCCGTGGATGCGCAACTCGGCTTCGTCGTTGACCCGGCTGATGCCGACCGCGAGCCAGAGGCCGTCGGGCGAGAGCGTCGCCTGCCCCAGGGTCTCCCACTGGCCGTAGTCGTCGGGGGTGAGCGTGGGCTTCTGTTGCGCGGAGGCCTCTACAGCCCACGCGGCGCCGACGGCCAGAAGAACGAGTAAGTGATTGTGAGACAGCGACTTCATGCTCTTCCTCCTGCTGGTCCTTCACTATGTCGTGGAGGGTCCGGTGTTTCGGACATTGGGTGGGTCGGGATAACGGGGTCCGGCAGGCCCGGACGCGGCGTCTGGCGGGCCGGCATGCAAGGCATGGAAGGTGCCCGCGGGGGCTGCGTCAGGCAAGCGGATCGTCCGTGTGCGGATCTCCCCTGCGGGGCGGCCATCCGGAACCGCCGGACCGGCACGCCGGTAGGATCGCGCTAATGAGAGATTTCATCACCTTCATGATTACGATCTTCGCCGCGGGCTGGGGTTCGGCCGTGATCTACACGGTGCTGCGCTTCTTCTGGACGAAGCAGAACCAGAGTGCCCTTCCGCGCGGTGACCAGCGCATGCTTGCCGCGATGCGCGAAGACCTGGATTTGCTTGAGACCCGGCTCGCACGGGTCGAGGACGAGACCCGTTTTGCGGCCGAGTTGCGGGGCCCCCACGTCCCGGAGCAACTGGATCCGGGAGAAGGGCGCGCACCATCTGCGGGGGGTTGAACAGGCGAAAGCGGGATCAACCTCCCGGCACCAGTCTGCGGTGCTCGAACCCGGCGCGCGTGTGGGCGACCAGCTCCAGCCGGCCCTCCAGCAGGTCGTGCATGAGGCGCGTGGTGAGCGGGACCGCGCGGGTCACCTCGGTGATGTCCGGCCCGGCCAGGCGGAGCACCACCACCCCTCCCCCCTCCCCGTCGGCCGCCGGGGTCCGCCGCAGGACCACCCCCAGCGCATCCGCCGGCTCGACCCCCGCGAGCGCGATGCGGTACGAGAGCGTGCCGGTCGGCAGGTCCAGCAGGAAGGCGCCGTCAACGCCCCCCTGCGGCGGGTCGAGCGCGACCAGCACTGGATCCGGCGGGCGTCCCCGGTCGAGCGGCGGCGTGCGCAACGGTGCCCGCCGTTTCGGGCCGGTCGTCTCGAGCGCGTAGGCGAAGCCGACCAGGCGGGCGTCGTCGAGCGCGCGGCCGAGCAGTTCGAGCCCCGCCGGCACCTCCGTCTCGGTGAACCCGGCCGGCACGGTCAGCGCGGGAAGCCCGGTGTTCGCGCTCAGCGAGCAGGTGGAGCCGACCGGGGCAGCCCCGATGAGCGCCGTCTCCTGGCGCATGGTCGGGTAGGCGAGCGCGTCCAGCTCCAAGTCGTCCATGAGGCCGACCACGGCCTCACGCAGAGCCTGCCGGCGGGCCATCACCTCCGCGTACTCGTCGGCGGGCTGCTCCGTGCGGGCGATGCGCCGCCGGAAGGTGCCGTCCAGCGCCTCGTGGTGGAGGCCGGCCTCGACGATCTCCTCGAGCGTCGACACGGGCGCGTCCGGAATCCCGGCCAGGTAGTCCATCAGGTCGAACTTGAACTCTAGGTCGATCAGGCCGGTGCCCGAGAGCAGGCTGTCCAGGTCGGGGATGGCCACGTCCACCACCTCGGCCCCCAGCGAGTCCATCCCGGCCAGGGCGGCGCGCACCACGTCCGTGATCCGCCCCCCGCCCCCGCCTTCCTCCAGCCAGTCGGCCAGCACGCCGATGCGGGCACCCTCCAGGGCGGCCGGGTCGAGCGCGGCCTGGAAGTCCGGTACGCCGCGCCCCTCCAGCACGGCCGTTGCCGGGTCGGCCGCGTCCGGCCCGACCGTCGCGTCCAGTGCGATCGCGAGGTCGGCGACGGTGCGCGTGAGCGGGCCGCCAGTGTCCTGCGAGTGCGAAAGCGGCAGGATGCCGTCGATGCTCGACAGCCCCTTGGTGGGCCGTAGCCCGAACAGGTTGTGCACCGCCGCCGGGATGCGGATCGACCCGCAGGTGTCGCTCCCCCACGCCACCGCCGCGAAGCTCGCGGCCACCGCCGCCCCCGTCCCTCCCGAGCTCCCGCCCGGGTTGCGCGCGGGCTCGTAGGCGTTGCGGCTCTGCCCGCCCAGCGAGCTGATGGTGGTGATCCCGGCGGCCAGCTCGTGCAGGTTGGTCTTGCCCACGATGACCGCGCCCGCCTCGCGCAGCCTCGCCACCTGGAAGGCGTCGTCCGGCGGCATGAGCCCCGAGAGCGCCAGGCTCGACCCGGTGGTCGGCATCCCGGCCACGTCGTAGTTGTCCTTCATCAGCACAGGAATGCCGTGCAGCGGCCCGCGCACCGTCCCCGCCGCCCGCTCCCGGTCGAGCGCGTCGGCCTCATCACCCGCCGTCGGGTTCAGCCGCGTGATCGTGTTCAACTCCGGCCCGGCCACGTCGTACGCCGCCACGCGGTCGAGGTAGAGATCGACCAGTTGGCGCGAAGTCACCCGGCCCTCCTCCAGCGCCCGCTGCAGCTCGAGGATCGAGGCCTCCGCGATCTCGAATTCGGAGTCCGCGCTCCCGGTTCCGCCACATCCGGCGACAGCGAGCGCGACTACGGTCAGCAGCGTGGCATCGAATCCCTTGCGCATGGAAACTCCTCGGTGTGGGACGCGATCTCTCGGCAGATCGCGCCAGCGACAGGACTACAACCGCGACAGACGCGTCGCCACGTCAGGCGCCGGCCTCGCCTCCCGGCTTCCGCAGCAACGCCCCCTTCCCACCCACGCGAACGAACGGCAGATCGTGCCGGTCGATGAATTCGCGGTAGGCCTGCAGGGCGCCGTCGCACCAGGCAGGCTCGACGCAATCGTCCAGAACCACGCCGCCGCCGGGAACGATCCGGGGCCAGAGGGCTTCCAGCGTCACGGCCGTGGGCAAATAGAGGTCTACGTCCAGAAACACCGCGCCGATGGGGCCGATCTCGTCCCAGTTCACCTTCGAGCAATCGCTCTCGATGATGTGGTAGTTGCGGTACCCGAGCCGGGCAAGGCTGTAGTCGAAGACGCGCGCGCTGCCGTATGAGTAGTCGGAAAGCTCTCGGGCGCGCTTGCGTCGGTTCTCAACCTCATAGTCGATGCTCTCCCGGGTGAAACCGGCGAAGGTGTCGACCAGCACCAGCGTCCGCGGATCACCGGTGGTCCGCAGATGCTCCAGGAGAAAAACCGAGGTGTCTCCCCGCGCCACGCCGATCTCCACGATCGCGCTTCCGGTGCCGCGGGTAGCGTCGATCAGCCCGATCATTGCCGCGAGTTCGCCCGGGTCCACCCAGTAGCGGTATTCGGGAAGCATCGCGTTGCGGAGGCCCGGCAGCCGGTAGACGATGCGCTTGATCATGGTCATGAGCCCGCGCGCCCGCCGGTTCAGGACCCGCACCAGGGAAATCGATGCGCCCACACCGGGGCTCCGTGGCACCCGTGGCATCGTAGGGGTCGGGGAGGGGGGCATGGTCCGGGGACTGGAGGTCGATTGGAGGCTCGGCGGTGTCGCGAAGATGCGCGCATTCCATGATTGCAGGAAACGCGGGCCCGGAAAAGATGTAGCGGAAGCAAGGACAAGAGCGATCGATGATCCGCAACCAATCGTGCCACGGATCGCCTCCCGCGACTGGCGCAACCCCACGGACCGCGTCACTGTCTTCTGAAGCGTTCCCCAGAGCACCCGAACCACGCACTCCCATGAACGACGACGACGCCCACCGCCGGAAGACCCGCCGCGATTCCGGGGTCGAAGACCACGCAACCCGAGCCCCCACCGCCCTGAACCGCCGCGACTTCCTGAAGGCCGGCGCGCTCGGGGTGGCTGCGGGCGCCGCGGCCGGCTGCACCGATCCCGGAGCCGAAGCGGCCACGACCGGAGCCCAGGCCCAGGTCTCGGCCACTGCCGCCACCCCCCAGGGACTCCCCGCCCCTCCGGCCCAGCCGCTCGCCGCCCCTCCCCTCGATCCGGTGCGCATCGGGTTCGTGGGCGTCGGCGGGATGGGCACGGCTCACGTACGCAACCTGGTGCGCATCGACGGGTGCGTGGTGACGGCCGTGTGCGACATCCGCACCGAACACGCGGAGCGGGCCGCCGCCATCATCGAGGAGGCGGGACATCCCCGCCCCGCGCTCTACACCCGCGGCGAGCGCGACTTCGAGCGCCTGTGCGCCGAGGAGGACCTCGACCTGGTCTACACCGCGACGCCCTGGCGCTGGCACGTGCCCGTCTGCGTCGCCGCCATGGAGAACGGCAAGCACGCCGCCACCGAGGTGCCCGCCGCCTACACCCTGGACGACTGCTGGCGGCTGGTCGAGACCGCCGAGCGCACCGCGCGTCATTGCGTGATGATGGAGAACGTGAACTACGGCCGCGCGGAGCTCCTCTGCCTCAACCTGGTGCGCCAGGGGCTGCTCGGTGAGATCCTGCACGCCGAGTGCGGCTACCTGCACGACCTGCGCGAGATCAAGTTCGCCGACGAGGGCGAGGGGCTCTGGCGGCGCGCGCATTCGTGGACCCGCAACGGGAACCTCTACCCCACCCACGGCCTGGGCCCGGTCGCCAACTGCATGGACATCAACCGGGGCGACCGCTTCGCCTCGCTGGTGTCGATGAGCAGCCCGTCGCGCGGCCTGCAGGAGTGGGCGGCGATCCACTACGGCGAGGGGCATCCCAAGCGCGCCGAGACCTTCGCGCTGGGCGACGTCAACGCCAGCCTCATCCAGACCGCGATGGGACGCACGATCTACGTCGCGCACGACACCAACCTGCCCCGCCCCTACGACCGCATCAACAAGGTCCAGGGCACGCGCGGCATCTTCCAGGGCTATCCGGACCGCGTCTACATCGAGGGCAGCAGCCCGTCGCATCGGTGGCAGGACGCCGAGGCGTACTACGGCGAATTCGAGCACCCGCTCTGGAGCGCGCTGCGCGAGGCCTCCATCGGTGCCGGACACGGCGGCATGGACTTCATGGAGGATTATCGGCTGATCGAGTGCCTGCGCCGGGGCGAGCCCACCGACATGAACGTCTACGACGCGGCCGCCCTCAGCGCCGTCTGCGAGCTCTCGGAGATCAGCGTCGCCCAGGGAAGCGCGCCGGTCCCCTTCCCCGATTTCACCCGCGGGAAGTGGAGGGATTGGGAGCCATGGCCGATCGTGACGGCGTAGGAGCAACCGATGACATCTCCTGAGCGCCGGATGTCACTCCGACTCGCCGCGGCGCTGTCTGCGACGGCATTGTTCGCGGGCTGCGGCGGTGCGCCAGCCGACGACCCGGACGCCCCGCTCGAGCTGAGCCCGGCGGACGTCGAGGTACTGGGCACCTCCGAGTCCCTCGCCGTCGTACAGGACATGGAGGTACTGCCCGACGGCTCCGTCTGGGTCTTCAATTCGGTCGAGCCCTACTTCATCGGATTCGGCCGGGATGGCGAGTCTCTCGGCGCGCACGGACGCGCCGGAGGCGGGCCCGAGGAATTCCCGATGCCCTCCGCCTTCCTCGCGGGAGGATGGGAGGGTGAGGCGTGGGTCTTCGATCTCAGGCGCCACGCCATGATCCGGATATCCCGGCCGGACGCGGACTGGGCGGAGATCCCCCTGCGGTCGGAGTCCCTCCCTCCCGGCAGCATACGGGGCGGAATGAACCTGGTGAGCGCCTCGGTCCGCACGGCGAGACTCGGTGGCGAGATCATCGTGCCCCGCGCGCGCCCGCCGGGTGAGGCAGGCATGCTCGCGCTTCGCCTCTCGCTGCTCGGAGCCGATCTGGTGGCGGTCGATGCCGAGACAGCCGCGACCCGAACCCTCGTGACCCTCGGTGCCGTGCTCGACGATCCATCCGGAGGCTTCGTCCCCAGCGAGGGAGGGTTTCCGCAGTGGTATCGGCTGTGGGCCCCGTGCGGCGAGAATCTCGTGCGCGTCTATGACCGGGTGCGGAATCAGCTGCGCGGCTTCGACGGGTCCGGGTCAGAGGTCGGGCCCGTCGATCTTCCGCCCGTTCCCTTCACCGAAGTCAGCGCGCGACAGTTCGCCGGCGCCGTCTTCGAGCTGAGGCAGGCCGAGTTGACGGGAGACGTGAGGGGCAGGCTCGGCGAAGCGGACCGGCAGCGGCTCCTGAACCAGATGGCCCAGGGTGTCAGCGGCAGCCCGGGGGAGCTCGCGACCTACCTGCCGCACTATGTGGACTTCCGCTGCAGCGAAGACGGGACGATGTGGCTGCACCCGTTCGATCCCGACGCCGGCGGACTGAACGGCGGTCCGCGGTGGCTGCGCATCTCTTCGGACCGGGTCGCGCGCGACGTGCTCCTGCCCGACCGGTTCGACGCCCTGCGCTTCTCGGATTCGCGCATCTGGGGCGTCTATCGCGACGAACTGGATGTTCCGTCGGTGGCAGCCATCCCGTTGCCGGCTGGTTGAGGGAGCCTAACGCCTTCCCTCCGTCGCCACCGCTCTGCCGTCCATCAGGTAACGATCGAAGAAGCGGTCCGTCGCGTCGAAGGTGATCAGCCAGCGCTCGTGCAGCAGGAAGTCGTGCACGTCGTCCGGGAAGACGATGAGTTCGTGGGGCACGCCCTGCGCGCGCAGCAGTTGCACCAGGCCGACCGTCTGGGAGAAGGCCACGTTGCGGTCGTCGTCGCCGTGGATGAGCAGGACCGGCGAGGTCCAGTTCTCGATCTCCGAGATGGCGGATGACTGGTACGACACCGACTCCGGGTCGATGGAGTTGCCCCACAGGTGCACGCCGGCGATGTCCACGCCGGCCGCGAAGAGATCCGAGTCGCGCGCCAGCCCCTGCGCCGTGAGAATGCCCCCGTACGACAGGCCCCAGAGCCCAATGCGCGCCGGATCCACGTCGGCGCGGTCGCGCAGGTACTCGCCGGCGGCCCGGATGTCCTGGTACTCGGTGTTGCCCTCGCGTCCCCGTCCGGGTGCGTTGCGGAACTCGCGGCCGTAGCCGATGCCGCTCCGGTAGTTCACCGACAGGACCACATAGCCTTTGTTCGCGAAGTACTGGTTGATGGCGTAGGCCATGTGATAGAAGTGCATGTAGTGGTAGCCGAGCAGCATCTGCCGCCGGGATCCCCCGTGGATGAAGATGAGCGCCGGGCGCTGTTCGCCGGGCTCGAGATCCGGGGGCATGAAGAGCTGGTTGTAGAACTCGAAGCCGTCCTCGGCGTCGAGCGTGACCGGCTCGGGCACGACGTGCTCGTCCAGGGGATAGCGGGCGGGAAGCTCACGGATGGTCCTGACGTCGCCGCCGGAGGCGGGCACCACCGCCACCGTGAGCGGATGGCTCGCGCTGGCGGCAAGCATCGCCACCTGCTCGCCGCTCGCTAGCACCGCCGGGGTGGTTTCGACGCCGTCGCCCCGGGTGAGCTGCCGCGCGCCTCCGCCCGCGGTGGGCACGCGCCAGAGGTGGCGCCGGTCGATGTCGTCCGCGTTGGTGGCGTAGAACAGGGCGCGCCCGTCCGGCGAGAGCGAAATGTACTCGGCGATGCCGTCGCCCGGCGTCAGTTCGACCGGGTCGCGCGTGCCCCCGTCCGCCGCGACCGCGTAGTACCGGCGCCACCCGTCGGGCTCGGCCTGGAAGATGATGTGGTCGCCGGCCCAGATGACCTCACGCACTTCGCGGTAGATGCTGTCGCCGGGCGGGCTGTGCCACACTTCCACCGCCTCGCCCGTGCGCGCGTCGCCGACCCAGATGGAGAAGTCGTACCCGCCGGCGAACCAGGCCTCGGTCATCCCGGCGGGCCAGACACCCTCGCCCTCCTCTGTGGCGGTCCCCTCCGGGATTCTCCCCCGCTCCGCCCGCGCGCCGAAGGGCAGCCCGGGCCGGCGGATGAAGGCGACCCTCGCCCCGTCCGGCGACCAGGTGGGGCTCGTGTCGCGGTCGACGGCGGGGCCCAGGTATGTGATTCCGGGACGCTCGGTGTCGTAGACACCGATGAAGCTGTGATCCTCGCGGTCGCTCACGAAGGCCAGGCGCCGCGAATCCGGCGACCACCCCGGGTCGCCCTGGCTGCCGAACACGCTGAAGAGCGGCCGCTCCGGGTCGCCGGCCGCGACCCCGGGGTTCACCGGCGCCCGGTAGATGTCGCCATCGCTCTCCCACGCGATCCACGCGCCGTCGGGAGAGAGCGCCACGTTCCAGGCCTCCGCCACCCGCCAGGGCTCGCCACCCGCGGTGCTCACCGCCCACGCGGCCCGCTCGGCGCCCCGGGGATCGCTCGCCGGGTTGGCGATCCACCCCTGCCGGTTGGGGGTGTGCCCGCGCAGGAAGACCAGGGTGGAGCCGTCGTCGGAGATGCGCAGGTTGGACAGGTCGCGCCCGTCATCGTCCTCGAAGCGCGTCAGCCGCACCGGGGCGAAGTCGGGCGCCACCGCCGTATACACGTTGCGCTTCCCCTCCTCGTACTCGATCCAGGCGATGCGGTCGGCCGCCCGGGCCGACACCAGCTGCACCGGATACCCGGGGCTGAGCACATCCTCGATCGAAAAGCGCTGCGCCTGGGCAGGAAGGGCGGCGAGCGTGGCCAGGGCCGGGCAGGAAAGCAGAGCGAGAGCCGAAAACAGCAGGCGAGCGCGCGTCATGATTCGCCTCCGGGAGGTTGGGCGAGACGTTGGGGACCGCAGAATGTCAGGATGACACCACGTCAATCGTCCGGCAACGCCCCCGTCGCGCATCTCGGCGCCCGGCGAGCCGCCGCATCCGGCCGGGTCCACTCCGCAGGGCCGGACGCGCCCTCCACGCCCTCCGGAGGACCTCGCGCACTCCGCGCGGCAGGGGAGCGGACCCTTCTGCTGGCGCTTTTCCGTCCCTTGGCCCATCCTGACGCCTGGGAAACACCCATCCGTAACCGAAGGAACCATTCCATGAACATCCGACGCATTCTTCTCGCCGCATCCGCCCTCTCCCTCGCGGCGCCGCTGCCCGCTCAGACCTTCCCCTCCGACGACCCCGTCATCCAGGCGATGTGGGAAGAGGGCATGGGCCCGGGAAGCCAGGCCTTCGACCTGGCGCAGGCGCTGCTCGACTCCATCGGCCCCCGGCTGATGGGCTCTCCGGCCTACTCGCGGTCCGCGGACTGGCTGATCTCCAACTACGAGCGCTGGGGCATCGAAGCGGAGCGCCAGGAGTACGGCACCTGGATCGGATGGGAGCGCGGCTTTACCCACATCGACATGGTGGAGCCCCGCAGGCGGACGCTCGAGGGCACGCTGCTCGCCTGGAGCCCGGGCACCGACGGGCCCGTGGAGGGCGAGGTGGTCGCGCTGCCCTACTTCGCCGACGCTGCCGAACTGAACGCCTGGCTGCCGTCTGCCGAGGGCAAGTTCGTCGCCGTCTCCTTCGCCGAACCCACCTGCCGTGAGGACCAGTCGTGGCTCGACCACGCCACCCCGGAGTCCTTCCAGCGCATGACCGAAACCCGGGAAGCGGCGATGGCGGAATGGCAGGCCAGCTATCAACTGACGTTCATCCCCAACGCAGGCCCTCAGAGGCTGGAGAGCGCCGGCGCCCTCGGGCTGATCACCGGCAACTGGTCCCGGGGCTGGGGAGTGGACAAGATCTTCGCCTCCGCGACCCGCGAAATCCCGTCGCTGCATCTGGCGTGCGAGGACTACTCCCTCCTCCACAGGCTCGCATCACGGAATCAGGGCCCGCGCATCCGCCTGGAAGCGGAGGCCGAATTCCTGGGCGACGTGCCCGCCTTCAACGTGGTGGCCACCATCCCCGGAACCGAACTGCCCGACGAGTACGTGCTGCTGAGCGCGCACCTGGACTCGTGGGACGGCGCTTCGGGCGCAACGGACAACGGTACGGGCACCATCATGATGCACGAGGCCATGCGCATCCTGAAGGAGACCTATCCCAACCCGCGCCGCACCATCATGGTGGGGCACTGGGGCGGCGAGGAGCAGGGGCTGATCGGCTCCAACGCCTTCTCGGTCGACAACCCCGAGGTTGTGGACGGGCTTCAGGCCTCCTTCAACCAGGACAACGGCACCTGGCGCATCGACTTCATCCGCATGCAGGGCTTCCTGGGCGCCGGGGAGCACTTTGCCCGCTGGTTCGAGCGCATCCCCCCGGAGATCACCGGCCACATCGAGCTGGATGTCCCGGGGGTGCCCGAGACCGGCGGCTCGGACCACATGTCCTTCATCTGCAAGCCCGCGCCCGGCTTCCGGCTCCAGTCCAACTATCCCGACTATCGCCAGTACACCTGGCACACCAACCGCGACACCTTCGACAAGATCGTCTTCGACGACCTGCGCAACAACGCCACCCTCGCCGCCATGCTGACCTACATGGCGTCGGAGGACCCGGAGCGCATGGACGTGACCCAGCGGGTGCTTCCGGTGAACCCGAACAACGGCATGCGGGGGACGTGGCCGCAGTGCCGTGTGCCGAGGAGGAGCTTCGGGCGGTAGGCCGCGGTCGTCAGCGGGCAGGGCGGCGAACGGATCAGGTCGGCGCCCGGATGGAAACCGCTGCCCGGCGTCTGCCTGCGTTTCGCTGGCCGGGGCACCGGACCGGGATCGAGCGTGTAGGGAATCCCATCATGAAGATCCCGCACGGCACCGGTTTTCGCATGGCCACTCAGGTCCTGTTGCTCCTGGCCGCCGGCTCGGCGCTCGAGGCCCAGGGCGCAGAGAGCACTCGCACCGACCTGCGCGACACACACAACGCCCGCTCCCAGCCGAGCCACGAAGTGGGCGCCTCCACCGCACGGGATACGATCCCCATCCAGTCGCTCCTCCTGTGGGGCGGCATCGACGCCGACCGCGTGCCCTTCCTGGAGCCCGTCTTCGTAATCGACGCTCCGCCGTCGCTCCCGGACGCGACCGGTGACTACCGGCTTGCCGGTCAAGGCGACGATGGCAGCGTGCTGTTCTCCCTCGACTTCGAGATGCCGGTCATCGCCGATGGCGACGGCAGCTCGAGCTTCCTCTTCATGCTTCCCGTCCAACCGGGTTGGGAGGGCCGCCTGGCCAGCGTCACGCTCACCGGACCGGGCGGATCGGCTACGCTGGACGAGGACAGCCGCCGTCCGATGGCGATCGTGCGCGACCCGGACACCCGCCGGATTCGGGCGATCTTGCGCGACCTTCCGCCGAGCATCGAGACGCAGGCCGACGCCGATGAGGCAGTGGATCGGGATCCCGGCACCGAGGTGCTCTTCAGCCGCGGGATTCCGGGGCCGGGAGCCTGGCGCCGCTGACGGTTCCCGGCATTCCCGGCGCGGGACTGTACGGCTGCTTGCATAATGCTGCTTATGCCTGTAAAATGCTGTCATGAGCGTTCAGATCACCATCAGAGGCGTTCCCGAGGAAGTGCGGGACCGGATCGCGGCGCGCGCGGCTGGGAGAGGCCAGTCGATGCAGGAGTACCTGCGGGGCCAACTGGAGCGTCTGGTGGCCAAGCCTTCCGTTGAGGAGTGGCTCAGGCAGGTCCGCGCTGACAAGCGCGCGATGACCAACAACGTAACCACCGAGGACATTCTGCGTGCCCGCGACGCGGATCGGAAGTGACGGTCGTCGTTGGTGGATCGGTGCTCACGGCGGCAGTCGCCCACTTGCGATCCGATGGGACCTGGTCGGAATCCGCGATCGCGGAGGCGCGCCGGAACGGCTCGCTGGCGGCTCCGCATATGGTCCTGGCCGAGGCGGGCAGCGCGCTTCGCCGCCTGGAGTTGGCCCGGGACCTTCCGAGCCTGGAAGCCGCCCTCGCGCACCGAAACCTGCTGACCATCGAAATCGACCTCTACCCATTCGCCCCCTTCGCGGATCGCGTCTGGGAGCTTCGCCACAACATCACCATCTACGATGCATGGTATGTTGCGCTCGCAGAAGCGCTCTCCTGCCCCCTTCTCACCCTCGATCGCCGTCTCGCCCGCGCTCCCGGCCCGACCTGCGAGATCATCACCCCGCCCGATCTCCGCATCGTACGCGAGCCCGCCATAGCCTCGGGCTGGACGCCGTTCTCGTCCGGTTAGCCACATCTCCCTCGCCAGCGCGCGCGGGGAGCGCGGGCGCCCTTGAGGAAGGTGCGACGGGTCAGCCCTGTCACGGAGCCCCATCTTCCGCGGCTGCCCGGGGGACGGGCGCGGAGGTGTGGCCGCTCAGGATGCGCCACCCGGCCGCTTCGTGGACCCAGACCGTCGTCATCGCCCCGCCGTACGTGAACGCGAATCCGCCTTCACCCCGGAGCGTGCTCTCGAACAGCGACCGGACCAGCGCGACACCCGGCGCCAGCGCCTCGATGTCGGTGTCCGAGTACTCCGTCGTGACCCGCATTCCGGGGCCGAGACCTTCGAGCGCGGCGCGCACGTCGGCCGCCGACTCGTAGCGTAGCGCCCCGCTCTCATAGAACCGAAACGCGGGAGACTCGGAGTAGAAGCCGGCGACGGCCGTCGGGTCCGGGCTCGAGCCGAGCTCGCGAAACGCATCGAGCGCGCTCGACACGCTGTCGCGGATCGCCACGGCGTGGGCCTCCGACAGCGTGGCTGGGTCCGCGTCGGGCCGGCAGCCGGAGGTCGCGCAGAGGGCGAGACACGCGGCCGTCAGCACCGATCGGGGAAGGGAGGCTGATCTCATGCTCCGTGATCCTTTGAACACGGCCTCTCTGCGGCGGAGTTCTGTCGGCATGGCCGATCCGCCGGTGGTGTTCAGATCGCCCTTTAGCGCGTCTGAGGTGAGTTCATCTGCAGCGGGATGATGTTCACGTCCCAGCGGGTGTCGCCCAGCAGGTGCTTCACGAAGTACTCCGCGCGCAGCCAGAACCAGTAGTCGCTCATGTCGCCGAAGCCGTGGCGCTGGCCCGGGAAGATGAAGAAGTCGAAGCGCTTGTTGGCGCGGATGAGCGCCTCCGCCATGCGGAAGGTGCCGGCGTGGTGCACGTTGTTGTCGTTGTCGCCGGTGGTGAGCAGCAGGTGGCCCTTGAGGTTGGCGGCGAGATCCGAGTTGCGCTCGATGTCGTATTCGAAGCTCACATTGCCTTCGTCGTCCACGACCTCCTTCACGCCGTGGTGGGTCTCCGACCAGGACCGGTTGTACACGTCGTTGTTGTGGTTGCCCGCCGACGACACCGCGACCTTGAAGAAGTCGGGATATACGAGCATGGCCGCGGTGGACATGAAGCCGCCGCCGGAATGGCCGTATATACCCACCTTGTCTATATCTATATAGTCGTGGCGGTCGGCCAGCTGTTCCAGGACAGCTTTCTTATCTGCCAATCCATAGTCGCGCAAGTCGCCGTACCCATAGTTGTGGTACCACTTTGAACGGTCCGGATGTCCGCCCCGGTTCCCCATGGTCACGACGATCATGCCGAACTGCGCCAGCGCCTGCTCGTACGGGTTGGCCGACCACGACTTCGACACCGATTCGGTCTGTGGTCCCGGATAGACGTACGCCACAATGGGATACGTCTTCGAAGAATCGAAGTCGTAGGGCTTGTACATCACGCCGTAGATGTCGGTCACGCCGTCCGCGGCTTCGACCTGGTACGGCTCGGGGAACTGGTACCCGGCCGCTTCCAGGGCGCCGAAGTCTGCCTCGCCCAGATCCATGATGCGCCGGCCGGAGGCGTCGAAGAGCGCGGACGTGGGAGCCGTGTCCACGCGCGAGTAGTTGCTGACGAAGTAGCGGTTCGACTCGCCCATCTCGGACTGGAAATCGAAGTTCCCGGGGTTCAGCAGCGTGAGCCCGGTCCCGTTCAGGCTCACCCGATAGAGGTGCGCGTAGTAGGGATCTTCGCCCTCCTCCCGGCCCTGACCGGTGAAGAACACGAAACCGCGCGCCTCGTCCACGCCGACGATGCCGTCCACGTGCCAGGGGCCCTCGGTGAGCCGCTGCCTCACTTCCCCGTCGGGCCCGTAGAGGTACAGGTGGGCCCAGCCGTCCCGCTCCGACCACCACAGCATGTCGCCGCCCGCGAGCACCTCAACCGGGCGCGTCTCGATGTAGGTGTTCAGGCTGTCCACGAAGAGCATGCGCGCGTTGCCGCTGGCGGCGTCCGCAACCATGACTGCGGCCCGGTGCCGATCCCGGCTCAGGCGCACGAAGTAGAGCTCCTCCGAGTCGTCGGAGATCCAGAGCGAGCGGTCAGGTTCCTCGGAGTCCGGGTAGTCGAACTGGCGCTGAGTCGTGATGCGAAGGTCCTCGTCCTTCCAGGGCTCGTGCGAGACCGTCACCTGGCTCCTGGAGGCGAGGTCATAGACGATGATCTCCTCCTGGGTCACCGACTCCTCCCCGGCCATCTCGTAGGAGTAGGTCTCGAGTTCCGGGCGGTCATTGCCATTCCCCACCACGTGCACGACCCACAGTTCGCCCACCTCGCGGTTGTCGCGCCGGATCAGCGCAAAACGCTCCGAGTCCTTGGCCCACGAGATCGACGCCGCCTTGCGGTCGTCCTTCTCCTCCTCGAGGCTGACGTTGGTTTCGCCGCGCCCGGTGTAGTTGGCCTCGTAGGTGTAGTACTTCTCGCCATCGGTGGTAAGCTGGGTCTCGGTGACCTCCACGTCGTCCTCGGCGTCGTCGGCTTCGTCGCCGGACTTGCCTCGCCGGGCCTCCAGAATCTGCTCGTAGTCGTCGCCGCCCATCATGAAGAGGTTGTGATCGCGGGCGAAGACCACGGTCTGGCCGTCGGGGGACACGCTGGCCCAGTCCGGGTGATTGTCGGGGGCCTCGTAGTCCTCGAGCTCCCGCAGGGTCCGGGTTGACACCGTGTACTCGAAGTAGTGGACCCGCTTGCGGGTCGAGCTGCCCGAGTCGTCCTCCTCCTCGTCCTGATCCTCCTCCACTTCCTCGTCATCATCCTCCACTTCCTCGTCCTGGGAGGACTCCACCTCGAAATGGAGCACGTTGTCGCTGATGAAGCGGATGTTGCGGATGGGCAGGTGCTGCCCGTCCCAGGGATCGCGGGTGATGCGCGTCAGTTCGGCGGCGATGCGATCGTTGTCAAAAAGGAGGGTGCGCGAGCCGGCGCCGGGATCGACGATGTAGAAGAACGTGCCGTCGGCGTTCTCCCACTCGTACCAGAACCTGTCGGTGCCCTCGATCCAGCGCGGATCGACCGACGTGGAGTGCACCATCTCGCTGATTCGGTAGGGCGCGAACCGGGCAGCGAGCTCGTAGTTCGCTGGACCGGCCTGGGCATCGGATTCCTGCGGTGCCGGGGCGGGAGCGGCTTCCGCGGGAGGCGGCGCGAGCGCGATGAGGATGAGGATGAGGATGAGGAGGGGCGAAAACGTGCTCGGCACGGGCGAAATCGGACGGGAGAGAAACCTGACGATGGCGTTCATGGTAGGGCTCTGTTCGGATGGAGGGACGACACGGCGGCTGCCCGGGCAGTGGTGCACAAGTGAATCCGTCGCCGAAAGCGGGGCAAGGGCGTTGAGGCTCACCTCGATGGCCCCGGGAAAGACGGGTCGGGGAACCATCCCGCGGGTTCACGCGATAAACGAGTCGCGCGCGGGCGCTTCGAGCCGCGGTGCCGGCGCCGGTTTCCTCGAACGGGGCGGAAGGGCATGGAAGCGGAAATCCTGATCGTGCTGGTATCCGTCTTCGTCACCGGCGGCATGATCGGCGCGGCCGGCATCCTCCTCGCCCAGTTCTTCATGCGCCGCATACCGGGCGTGAGTGCAACCGGCGCTCCGACGCGCGCCGAACTCGAAGGAATCCGCCGCGACGTCACCGAGATCGCCTACCACCTGGGGTCCATGGAGGAGCGCCTCGACTTCGCGGAACAACTGCTGGGAGGAGCCACCCCGACCGAGGTGCCCAGAGCCGTGGCGAAGAAGGCGGAGGGTATCGCGCGCGTGTCCGGCGGGCCCGGAGGTGGCGGCACCCCCGCGGGTTGATGCACTTTGCGGGCGGGACGGACGGCAACGAGCCCTCGCGGGCGCCGTCCGTTCTCTTCCACCGCATCCGCCACCTCGGACCCACCACGCCCATGCTCCGCGCCAGCCGCTGTAACGCCGCTCGTCCCATCGTCCACCGCCCCTTCGCCTTCCCCGCGCCGGCCGCGCTGACGTTCGCGACCGCGCTCGCCGCCGCGACGCCCGCCTCGTCCCAGGAGCCCTCCCCCACCGGCTTTACGGAGGCCCGGGCCGCCGGGCAGCTCGTGTGCGAAGCCCGCTTCCTGGAGCTGCCCCGCAGCGACTCGTTCCGCGAGCATCTGCGCACCATCACCGCAAACCCCCACCCAGCCGGCTCGGAGGCGCAGCAGCGCGTCGGCGATTACCTGGCGGGGGCCATGGAGCGCGCGGGCCTGGAGGTCGAGCGTCACCCGTACGATGTGTACCTGCCCGAACTCACCGACGACGTGGAGGTGCATATCGTCACCCCCGTGTCCATGCAGCTGTCGAACCGTGAACCCGCGCTCCCCGAGGACCGCTTTTCGGGTCATCCCGACCTCCTCAACGGGTGGAACGCCTACTCGGGGTCCGGCGACGTGACGGCCGAGGTGGTCTACGCCAACTTCGGGCGGCGCGAGGACTACCTGGCACTCGACTCCATGGGCGTGTCGGTGGCCGGCAAGGTCGTCATCGCGCGCTACGGCGGAAACTTCCGCGGCTACAAGGTGCTGTTCGCCGAAGAGCGCGGAGCGGCGGGCGTGGTCATGTTCAACGATCCCGGCTTTTCCGATATCGACGCCTATCCGGACGGCCCGATGATGAACGGGCAGACGATCCAGCGGGGCTCGGTGCTCACCCTTCCCTGGACGGGCGACCCGCTCACGCCGTTCGTTCCGGCGCTGCCGCTGGACGGCGACGTCCAGGTGGAGCGCCTCGACCCGTCGGAGGTGGCGCTGCACACCATCCCCGTGCTCCCCATCGGGTACGAGGCGGCGACCGAGATCCTGTCGCGCATGACCGGCCGCGCCACCCCGCCCGGATGGGCCGCCGGGATGGAGCTCGACTACCGCTTGACCGGCGGACCGGATCTCACCGTGCGCGTGCGCGTCAACCAGCCGCGCCGGCTGACCCGCGCGACCAACGTGGTCGGCACGCTGCGCGGCAGTGAGTTCCCCGACGAGTGGTTCATTCTGGGCGCGCACTACGACCCCTGGGGATTCGGCGCGATCGATCCCAACGGCGGCACAGCCATGCTCCTCACCCTGGCGGAGGCGCTGGGCGCGCTGGCCCGGGACGAGGCGTGCCGGCCCCGGCGTTCGATCATGATCGCGCACTGGGACGCCGAGGAGTACGGCATCATCGGCTCGACCGAGTGGGTGGAGCACTTCCGCGAGGAGCTGGAGGCCAACGCGATCGCGTACATCAACGCCGACGGCGCGGTGTCGGGCGGGCGGTTCGGCGCGTCGTCGTCGCCCTCGCTCAAGGGACCGATCATCGAGGCGGTGGGCCGCGTAGCCTATCCGGGCGCTGACGGCACCATTCTGGACTGGTGGCGCGAGAGCACCGCCGACGGGGCGGAGGAGCCGGCGATGGGCAACCTGGGCGGCGGGTCGGACCACGTCGGCTTCTACACGCACGCCGGCGTGCCGTCCGGGGCGCTCTCGTCGGGGAATCCCGGCGGAGTGTACCACTCCAACTACGACAACTTCGCCTGGTACGAGCGGTTCGGAGACACCGAATTCGTCTACGGACCGATGATCGCGCGCGCGGACGGCATCCTCGCGCTGCGCTTCGCCAACGCCGACGTGCTCCCGTACGATGTGGCCCGCTACGCCTCCGACACCCGCACCCACGTGGGCACTCTGAACGACGTGGCCGGGGCACGAGGGCTGCGCGTGGACTTCTCCGCCCTCGCCGAGTCGACGCGCGAACTGGACGAGGCCGCCGCCGAACTCGTGGCCGCGCGCGACCTCTGGATCGCGTCCGGGGACGTCGACCCGGCCGCCGCCGAGGCCGTGAACCGGGCGCTGATCGGGCTGGAGAAGGCGTGGCTGAACGACCGCGGGCTCCAGGGGCGCCCGTGGAGCCGCTCGATCTACGTCTCGCCCGACCCCTTCAGCGGGTACGCGTCGTGGATGCTGCCGGGGCTGCGGTACGAGCTGGAGACCGACGACCGGGCCGACCTTCCGGGATGGGAGCGGGTGTACGTGGCGGCGGTGCGGGACCTGGCGACGCGCATGCGGGAGGTGGCGGCGATGATCGAGCGGGCGGGCGGGTAGTGGCCGCGACGGGAATGAGAAGGAGGCTTCATGCGCAGTAGTATCACGGACGGACGTCGCATAATAGCACGGGCGATGGCGATCTTCTTGATCCACGCGCTCTCGGCGTGCGCGCCGGACAACGGCCGCGACGCCGGCGCCAGCGAAGTCCTCGACTTCGAAGCCCTCTCGGAGACCCTCCTCGCGCGGATGGACCTGCAGCCCGGTGAGCGCGTCCTGCTGGTGGGGGAGGGCGGCAGCCGCTGGGACGCGATCGTGCCGTTGCTGCGGGCGGGCGTGAGGGCGGCCAGCGGGGTGGATCTGGGTGCGGTGGATGTACGTGGCGAGGTGCTTGCGGCTGGCGAGCCGGGTACGGGGGCGGGCTCGGCCCCAGGTCGGTCCGCGGAGTTCGCGGCTGCCCTGGGGACTGCACCGGAGGGGTGGGCGGAGCCGCTCGCGACGGTGGACGTCGCGGTCAAGCTCCCGGGGGCCGCGGCGGACCCGACGCTGGACAACGACGTGTACCGCGCGCTGCAGGACGTACTGCGGAGCGGACGAGGACGGACCGTTCACTTCCACTGGGCGGGCGCCACTTCGTTCGAGATGGAGGAGCTTGCCGCCGACGACCGGGTGGATCGCGTCTACCAGACCGCCGTGCTGGACACCGACTACGCGGCCCTCGCCGACGCGCTCGCGGCCTTCGAGGCGGCGCTCACGAGCGGGCCGGTGCGGGTGACGACGCCCGCCGGTACCGACATCACCTTCCTTGTGGACGACGGACCGGTGACGCGTCAGGACGGGGACGCGTCGGGTGCGCGTGCGGTACGTGCGCGCAACCTGATCGATCGCGAGGTGGAGATTCCGGCGGGCGCGGCGAGGGTGCTGCCGGTGCTGGAATCGGTGGTGGGGCGGATCGCATTCCCTCCCGCGCAGTGGGGCGGTGAACGCGCGGAAGGCGTGGTGCTGCGCTTCGAGGAAGGCCGCGTGGTGGAGGTGGAGGCCGACGCCGGGCGTAACGGGGTGGTACGCGAGATCGAGGAAGCCGGGGAGGCCGGCCGGACCTTCCGCGAGCTGGGGGTGGGGTTCAACCCGCTGCTGGCGATTCCCGAGGGCGAGGAGTGGATCCCGTACTACGGCTACGGGGACGCCGTGGTGAGGCTGTCATTGGGCGACAACACCGAGCTGGGCGGCTCGGTGGGAGGCGGCTACGTGCGCTGGAACTTCTTCGCGGACGCGACGGTGACGGTGGGAGACGAGGTCTGGGTGGAGGGTGGAAGGCTGGTGGAGGGGCGGTAGCCCACCTACCGCCGCCGCCGCGCCCGCCGCTCGGCGGCCATCTCCACCAGGCGGCGCAGCTCCGCGATGGGCTCCGCGTGGTCGTCGACCTGGAGGCGCAGCACGACGTCGTTGTTGAGCCACACCCCGCCGTCCTCCCTGACGATCAGCAGGGCGGCGGACTGCATGCCGCGGGTGTCCCCGCCCGCCGCCTGACCGGCCTCGAGGGCCGCCACCAGGCGCTGCGACAGGTGGCCGGAGGTGTTCTCGAAGGCGGTGACCATGTCGTCCACCACCGCCGGCCCGGCCAGGATGTTGCCCTGCGCGGAGGTGTAGCGGCCGACGCGGTGTCCCGCCCAGTCGCTGGCGCGCGGGCCGGTATGGGTCGCCACTTCTCCGCGGGCGTTCATCACCGAGAACTGGCGGCCCTCGATGCTCCACCGCTCCGGGTCCGGATTCGGATCGGCGGCCAGGACGCGCTCCACCACCTCGGCGGGGGAATACCCCTCGCGCAGGAGCGCGAGCGCCTGCGGCCCGTAGCTCACGTCGACCACCGCCTGGGTAGCCACCACCCCCACCCCGGCCTCGCCCCAGATGACGCCGTTGCCCACGCTGAACACCCGCGACTGGACCGCCACGCCGACCTCCCCGGTCTCCGGGTCGTAGCCGACGATCGAGAAGGTCCCGACCGTATCCCAGGGGGCGCGCCTGGTCGCGGCAGCGGGCTCCTGGACGTGCTCCCGGACGTACAGCGCGTCGTTTGCGCCTCGGCCCAGGATGTAGCGCCCATCCGAGTGAACCCTGACGAGCGTGATTCCCCGATACTGGTACGCGATGGTCATGTTCTCGGCCGCCGCCTGCGCGCTCAGCTTCGCGAGGAACGGCCCACTCTGGTTCCGGATCCGAACCGCATCCGCCGGCTCCACTTCCACGACCTTCTCGACCAGCCAACCGGTCGTCTCCCCGGTCGGTGGAGTCGTCGCGCAGCCACCCAGCACCACCGCCAGGACGAGTGCCATCCCGTACATCCTGCCATTACCAATCATCGCGTTCCTTCCAGCTGTGCAGTCTGCCCGCCGCCCGGGCGCGTCGGGCCCCTTCCCCCTATGCCTCCGCGGCCCTTCTCTCACTCGTGTACAGGAAGTTCGTGAAGCCTTCGTCATAGTCCGAGAGTCCGTTCTGGCCGGTGAGCTTCATGCGCTCGTCGTAGAGGCGCCGCATCAGATTCGCCATCGTTCCCTCGGCGGGTCCATCCTCGGGGTGCAGCGCCATGAAGTCGTCCCGCAGTTCCTCGCGCAGCGCTCCCTCCTCGATCATCGTCCGGTAGCGCACCGGATCGCGGTCCGCCAGCACCCAGAGATTGCGGTGGAGCCGCTCGCAGCGTGCCGACTGCACCAGCACCGCCTCTCCCGAGCCGACCATCGCCAGGTATCCCAGCACCTGCGCGTGCAGCTCCTTCAGATACCCTTTCCGGTGCGAGAACTCGTGCGCGATGATGTGCGGTTCGAAGACCCCCGCGTCCCGGAGGATGGACACGTCGCCCGAGAAGATGTCGCAGGTGCCGAGCGCGAAGGGGAAGACGAGTCCCGCGAGGGTGAACTGACGTATTTCCGAGCTGGTCTCGACGCGCTGGTTGGTGGTGCCGGCGATGAAGTCGGTCAGGTGCCGGTTGATCCGGCGCGCGAGTTCCGCCCGCGGGATGCGCTCGGCGGTGTACTCGTCGTTCACGCGCTCCGTCAGCCATTCGACCTCGCGCTCGCGCTCCTCCTCGGGCATGGGCGTGAGATGCTTCACGTCCGCCCCGAAGGTGTCCAGGAAGTCGATGGCGCGCACGTTGCGCCGGGCGAACCAGTCGACCGCCACGCTGCCCGCGTAGGCGCCCAGCGCCACGGCCTGGAGCGCGCGCCCCGGGGGTGTCGCTCCGAGGAGGATGCGCGAAGCGAGCGGCGCCGCGACCATCAGGTCGGTCAGCGAGATGGGCGAGTAGGTCGCCTGGTTGGGGATGCGGACGGTTTCCATGACCCTCCCGGGGTTGCTGTAGGCGTTCCCGGCGTAACGGCGATCGTTCCCGCGCGCCGACCGGTCTTTCCGGTGCAACGACAAGCCTGCTCGGCGCACCAGCACGCGCTCCCGGAGTAAACGGCAATCGGACCCGAAAGTTCCTGGCGGGACCCGGTGCCCGCTCCTGCGGTATCGGAGACGCCTTCCGTTACTATACTGACGCCATGACCACCTCCGCATCTGCCCCCGCCACCGGCCCATCAGTCCACGCCCGGCGCGTGGCTGCACTGGAGCTTGCCCTCAAGGACCGCATCCTGGTACTGGACGGCGCGATGGGCACGATGATTCAGCGGTACCGGCTGGACGAGGACGACTTCCGGGGCGATCGCTTTGCGGACCATCCCCACCCGCTCAAGGGCGCCAACGACCTGCTCTCGCTGACCCGGCCCGAGATCATCCGCGAGATCCACGAGGGATACCTGGCCGCCGGGGCGGACATCGTCGAAACCAACACCTTCAACGCCACCTCGGTCGCGATGGCGGACTACGGCCTCGAGGCCGCCGTATACGACATCAACCTGGCCTCCGCGCGCCTCGCCCGGGCCGCGGCCGACGCCTTCACCGCGCGAGACCCTTCCCGGCCGCGCTTCGTGGCGGGCATCCTGGGGCCCACCAACCGCACCGCCTCCATTTCGCCGGACGTGAACGACCCGGGGTTTCGCAACGTCACCTTCGACGAGCTCGCAGAAGCCTACGACGAGCAGGCGCGCGGCCTCGTGGACGGCGATGTCGACCTGCTCATGGTCGAGACCGTCTTCGACACCCTGAACGCCAAGGCGGCGCTGTTCGCGATCCGCTCGCTGCTCGACCGGCGTGGGCTGGATGTGCCGGTCATGGTGTCGGGCACGGTGGTGGACGCGAGCGGCCGTACCCTCTCCGGGCAGACGGTGGAGGCGTTCCTGAACTCGGTGCGTCACGCAGACCCGCTCGCCATCGGCCTCAACTGCGCGCTCGGCGCGGCCGCCCTGCGCCCGCACGTGGAGGAACTCGCCACCCGAGCGGATCTCCTGGTCAGCTGTCACCCCAACGCCGGCCTGCCGAACGAACTCGGCGAGTACGACGAGACCCCCGAATCGATGGCCGGCCAGCTGGGCGAATTCGCGCGCGCGGGCTTCCTGAACATCGTGGGCGGGTGCTGCGGCACCGTTCCGGCGCACATCGAGGCCGTCGCCGACGCCGTGGCCGGGCTCCCCCCGCGCCGGCCGCCCCGCATCGAGCGCCGCTCCCGCCTCTCCGGGCTCGAGCCGCTGAACCTGGGCGCTGACTCCCTCTTCGCCAACATCGGCGAGCGCACCAACGTCACCGGCTCGGCCCGTTTCCGCAGGCTCATCAAGGAGGGCGACTTCGAGGCCGGGCTCGAGGTGGCGCGCCAGCAGGTTCGGAACGGCGCGCAGCTCATCGACGTGAACATGGACGAGGGGCTGCTGGACTCGGAGGCGGCGATGGTGCGCTTCCTCTCGCTGATCGCGTCCGAGCCGGACATCTCGCGGGTGCCGATCGTCGTCGACTCCTCGAAGTGGAGCATCCTCGAGGCGGGGCTCAAGTGCGTGCAGGGCAAGGGCATCGTCAACTCCATCTCCCTGAAGGAGGGCGAGAAGGACTTCCGCCGGCAGGCCCGCATGGTGCGCCGCTACGGGGCCGCGGTGATCGTGATGGCCTTCGACGAGGAGGGACAGGCCGACACCCTGGAGCGGAAGGTGGAGATCTGCCGCCGCGCCTACCGCATCCTCACCGACGAAGTCGGCTTCCCGCCCGAGGACATCATCTTCGACCCGAACATCTTCGCCGTCGCGACCGGGATCGAGGAGCACGACCGCTACGCCGTCGCCTTCATCGAGGCGTGCCGCGCCATCAAGCGCGAGCTTCCGGGCTGCAAGGTGAGCGGAGGGGTGAGCAACCTCTCGTTCTCGTTCCGGGGATCGGACGCGGTGCGCGACGCCATGCACTCGGTGTTCCTCTACCACGCCATCCAGGCGGGCATGGACATGGGGATCGTGAACGCGGGCGCGCTTCCGGTCTACGACCAGATCCCCGCCGAGCTGCTGGAGCCCGTGGAGGACGTGATCCTGGCGCGTGACGCCGGGGCCACGGAACGGCTGATCGCGCTCGCGGCCGAGTACCGGGGGGTCGCGCAGCGGGCGAGCGGCGCGGACGACGGGTGGCGCGAGGCGCCGGTCGAGAAGCGGCTGGCGTACGCGCTGGTGAAGGGGATCTCCGAGCACATCGTCGACGACACCGAGGAGGCGCGCCGGGCGCGCGAGCGGGCGCTGGACGTCATCGAAGGCCCGCTGATGGACGGCATGAACGAGGTGGGCGACCTCTTCGGCGCCGGGCGCATGTTCCTGCCGCAGGTGGTGAAGAGCGCGCGCGTGATGAAGAAGGCCGTCGCCTACCTGGTGCCCTTCCTGGAGGCCGAGAAGGCCGGCAACGGACAGGCGCGCGCCGCCGGGCGGGTCGTGCTCGCCACGGTCAAGGGCGACGTGCACGACATCGGCAAGAACATCGTGGGCGTGGTGCTCCAGTGTAACAACTACGAAGTGGTGGACCTGGGGGTGATGGTGCCGACGGAGCTCATCCTCGAGACCGCCCGCCGGGAAGGGGCCGACGCCATCGGCCTCTCGGGGCTCATCACGCCGTCGCTGGAAGAGATGGTGCACGTGGCTTCGGAGATGGAGCGGCTCGACTTCCGGCTGCCGCTGCTGATCGGGGGCGCGACCACCTCGCGTACGCACACGGCGGTGAAGATCGAGCCTTGCTATTCGGGGCCCGCGGTTCACGTGCACGACGCGTCGCGCGTGGTGAGCGTGATGAGCCGGCTGCTGAGCGAGCGCGAGGCCCCCGCCTTCCTGAAGCGCACCCGGGCGAGCTATGCGGAGCTGCGCGCCAGGCACGCCGGCAAGCAGGCCCGGGCCCGCATCCTTCCGCTGGAGAAGGCGCGCGCGAGAAGGCTCGCCATCGACTGGGCTTCGGAGCCGCCGGTGACGCCGCGAACGCTCGGGATCCGGGTGTTCGCCCCCTTCCCTCTCGCCGAGCTGCTCCCCTACATCGACTGGACGCCCTTCTTCCAGGCCTGGGAGATGGCGGGCAGGTTCCCGGCAATTCTGGATGATCCCGTGGTGGGCGAGCAGGCGCGGGTGCTCCATCGGGACGCGTGCGCGCTGCTCGACGAGATCGTGCGCGAGGGGCTGCTGCGGGCGAGCGGGGTGGCGGGCACCTTTCCGGCCAACGCGGCGGGCGACGACGTGGAGATCTACGCGGATGAGGGGCGGAACGGGACGCTGGCGGTCGCGCACGGGGTGCGCCAGCAGTTCGAGAAGGCGTCGGGGCGTCCCAACTCGTGCCTGAGCGACTTCGTGGCGCCGCGCGAGACCGGCATCGCCGACTACCTGGGGGCGTTCGCGGTGACTGCCGGCGCCGGTCTGGACGAACTCTGCCGCCGCTTCGAGCGGGAGCATGACGACTATTCCAGCATCCTCGCCAAGGCTCTCGCGGACCGGCTCGCGGAGGCCTTCGCGGAGCTGCTGCATGAGCGTGTGCGAAGGGAGATCTGGGGATACGCGCCGGAGGAGGACCTGGACGGCGAGGCGTTGATCGCGGAGTCGTATACGGGCATCCGCCCCGCGCCCGGGTATCCCGCCTGCCCCGATCACACCGGCAAGCGCACCATCTTCGAGGTGCTGGACATCACCGCGCGCACCGGGATCCGGCTGACGGAGAGCTGCGCCATGACCCCGGCGGCCAGCGTGGCCGGCTGGTACTTCGCGCACCCGCGGGCCCACTACTTCGGCGTGGGCCGCATCGGGCGCGACCAGGTGGAGGACTACGCGCGCCGACGCGGGATGGAGGCGCGGGAGGCGGAGCGGTGGCTGGCCCCGAACCTGGCCTACGACCCGTGAGCGTGACGTTGCGCGACCTGCGCCGGCACGAGCCTGTCCGGGAGGTGAACCGCCCGTGAGCGTGACCCTGCGCGACCTGATCGCCGACGGGCGCGCGCACGTCGTGGACGGCGCCATGGGCACGATGCTTTACGGCAAAGGCGTGTTCGTAAACGTATGTTATGACGAGCTTAACCTATCGACACCCGAGATGGTGCGCGAGGTTCACGACGAGTACGTGCACGCCGGCGCCGAGATCCTCGAAACGAACACCTTCGGGGCCAATCCGGTGAAGCTGTCGGGGTTCGGGCTGGAGGAGCGGACGGAGGCCATCAACCGGGCGGGAGCCAGGCTTGCGCGCGACGCGGCGGCGGGCCGGGCCACCGTGGTGGGGGCGATGGGCCCGCTCGGCATCCGCATCGAGCCCTGGGGGGCGACGGCCTTCGAGGAGGCGGTGGCGTTCTTCCAGCGGCAGGCGCGGGGGCTGCTGGACGGCGGCGTGGACGGGTTCTGCCTGGAGACCTTCAGCGACCTGAGCGAGCTGGAGGCGGCCTTCCGCGCAGTGCGTTCGCTCACCGACCTGCCGGTGCTGGCCCAGGTCACCATCGGCGACAACGGCGCCACCCCCGGGGGCACCACCATGGAGGCCGCCGGGGCGGCGATGGCGGAGTGGGGGGTGGAGGTGGCCGGCATCAATTGCTCGGTGGGGCCGGCGATCATGCTGGACGCGGTGGAGCGCCTGGCCGCGAGCTCCGGGCTGCCCGCCTCGGCCCAGCCCAACGCCGGACTGCCGCGGGTGGTCGAGAACCGCCAGATCTACATGGCCAGCCCGGAGTACATGGGCCAGTACGCACGCCGCCTGGTCGCCGCCGGCGCGCGCTTCGTGGGCGGGTGCTGCGGCACCACCGCCGCCCATGTGCGCAAGATCCGCGACCACGTGGCCAGCGTGCAGCCGGTCCGCGTGCGGACGGCGGCACGCGCGGGAGCAGCCGGGCGGACCGGCAGATCCGCGGTGCCGCTCGCCGAACGTTCCGCGTGGGGCAGGAAGCTCGCCAGAGGACAGTTCGTCACCACCGTGCAGATCGCCGCCCCGCGTGGCTGGCGCATGGAGGAGACCACCCGCCAGGCGCGCGCGCTGGCGGCCGGCGGGGTGGACGCGGTCTTCGTGGTCGGCGGCACCCGCGGACAGGCCCACATGGACGCCCTGACCACGGCCATGGTGCTCGGCGACCGCGCGGCCATCGAGCCGCTGGTGCGCTACGTCTGCCGCGACCGCGACATGCACGGCATGATCAGCGATCTGCTGGGGGCATCGGCCGCGGGTGTCCGCAACCTGCAGATCGTGAGCGGCGAGTCGACCGACCTGGGCCCCTACGCCGACTCCACGGCGATCTCCGACATCGACTCCATCGGTCTGGTCAACGTGGTGCACCGCCTCAACCGCGGCCTGGACGCGGGCGGCAACGATATCGGCGCCCCCACCGAGCTGGTCGCGGGGGTCGGGCTCGATCAGGCGGCGGTCGACCAGGCCTTCGAGCTCAGCCGCTTCGCCTGGAAGGTGGACGCCGGGGCGGACTTCGCGGTCACCCGGCCGCTCTTCGACCCCGAGCGCCTGGAGGACTTCCTGGCGCGCGCCGACACCGACATTCCGGTGATCGCAACCCTGCTGCCGCTCTCGTCCCTGCGCAACGCCGAGTTCATGGCCAACGAGGTGCCGGGCGTCGAGGTGCCGGAAGGGATCGTGCAACGGATGCGTGCAGCCGAGCGCAGGAGCCCCGCGCAGGCCCGCGCGGAAGGACTGTCGATCGCCCGCGAGATGTTCGCCGGGGTGCGGCACCTGGTGCGGGGGGTACGTATCCGGCTGCCCGACGACGACCTGAGCCGGGCGGCCGAACTGCTCGGCCGGTTGTAATACGGAGGACGCGGTGCAGGTTCAGGAACGGCACATGGGGTTGTTCGGCGCCACCATCCTGGGGGTGGGCGCCATCGTGGGCGGGGGAATCCTCGCGCTCGCGGGCACCGCCTTCTCGGTCGCCGGACCGAGCGCCATGGTCTCCTTCGCCCTGAACGGCGGCATCGCCCTTCTCACCGCGGCCAGCTTCGCCCGTCTGGCCCGCCGCTTCCCCGAGTCCGGCGGGACCTACACCTACGCCAAGAACGTCTTCTCGATCGAGCTGGCCTTCGTGGTCGGCTGGGTGGTGTGGTTCGCCTCCATCGTGGCCGGGGTGCTCTATGCGCTCGGGTTCGCGGCGTTCTTCATGGAGGGGCTGCTGCGCGCCCTGCCGCAACTGGCCGAGACCCGGCTGGGCGGCGACACCGCCCGCCTGGCCGCGGCCGCGATCGCCATCGGGGCCTACATGCTGGCTCTCGTCCGCCGCGCGGCGGGGGGCGGGACCGCGGAGACCATCGGCAAGGTGGTGGTGTTCGCCGTGGTCATCGCCGGCGGGGCGTGGGCGTGGGGCACCGGGTCGCCGGGCGAACTCGCCGACCGGCTCAACCCGTTCTTCACGGAGGGAGCGGGCGGGGTGGTGCGCGCCATGGGCTACACCTTCATCGCGCTGCAGGGGTTCGACCTGATCGCCGCGGTGGGGGGGGAGGTGCGCGACCCGCAGCGGACCCTGCCGCGCGCGATGTACCTCTCGCTCGGCATCGCGCTCGCGCTCTACCTGCCCATGCTGTTCCTGTTCGCCACGGTGGGGACGCCGGCGGGGGCGGGCGGGGTGGGGGCGGTGGCGACGGCCAACCCGGAGGGGCTGGTGGCGGCGGCGGTCGAGGAGTACATGGGGGTGGCGGGCTACTGGCTGGTCATCGGCGCGGGCATCCTGTCGATGCTCTCGGCGCTTCAGGCCAACCTCCTGGGCGCATCGCGGGTCGCCTTCGCCATGGCGCGCGACCGCACCCTGCCCCGCCGGCTGGCGCGCATGCGCGGGGCGAGCGGCACCCCCGCGACGGCCGTCGTGGTCACGGGCACGGTGGTGGCGGTGATCGCCCTCGCCGTCGGCGAGGTCCCGGCCGCCGGCGCCGCCTCGAGCCTCATCTTCCTCATCTCCTTCGCCATGGTGCACGTCGCGGCGCTCCTGGTCGAGTACCGCTCGGCTTCGCGGCGCATCCCCTTCCTGCCCGTTCTGGGGGGCGTCTGCTGCGCATCGCTCGCGGCCTTCCAGATCTTCGCGGTGCCCTTCGCGGGCAGCATCGTGATGACCTGGATCGCCATCGGCACCGCGTTCTACCTCACCCTCCTGGCCCCCGCGGCGCGCCTCACCGACGTCTCCGCGGAGGCCACGCATCCGCATCTCACGCTGCTCCGGGGACGGAGTCCGCTCGTGCTCGCCCCCATCGCCAACCCGGCCAACGCCGCGAGGCTGGTGGACATCGCCGGAACCCTGCGCACGCCTGGCTCGGGCCGCGTCCTGCTGCTCACGGTTCTCTCCCCACCCGACTCGGCGTCCCCGTCGGAATCAGGGGTCATCGACGCGCAGGCCGTGCTGGGCACGTCCATGGTGCACAGCCTGGAGCACTCGATGATCGCGGAGATCCTCTTCACCATCGCCCCCGACCCCTGGACGGAGATCGCGCGCGTCGCGGAGGAGCACCGTTGCGAGACCGTGTTGCTGGGACTGCCCAACCTCTCGGACCCGGTCGTCGAGTCCGCGCTGGAGCGGCGCATCGCGGGGCTCGGCTGCGACGTGGTCGTTGCGCGGACCCCTTCGGGCTGGCGCATGGACGATGTCGAGCGGGTCCTGGTGCCCCTCGGAGGACGCCGGCGCCACAGCCGTCCGCGGGTCCGCCTGCTCGCCAGCCTGGCGCGCACGAAGGGCCGAGCCATCACGTATCTCGCCACGACGCCTCCCTCGGCATCGAAGGAGGAACGCCGCCGATTCGAGCGCGAGATTCACAGAATGGTGCGCGACGAAGCCACCGGCTCCTACGAGATCGTCGTGGAAACCGCCGCCGACCCGGGAGACACCATCATCCGGCATGGCCGCGACTCCGACCTCATCGTCATGGGCATGCGCACCGAATCGGGCGGCCGGCGAAGCCTCCGGGGCACCCCGCACGCGGTCGCCGTGGGGTCGAGCAAGCCCTTGATCCTGCTGGGAAGCGCGCCGCTCTCCACCCTGGTACGTACCGGAAGGGACCTGCTGGCGCCTTCCCGAAGGAGAGCATCTAGTCCGAAGGCAACGGGCGAAGCCGACCCGCAGGCTCCCGCGTCATAGGCGGCCGACACACGGTGCCGCGTCCAGCCAGCCGAACGGGCGCGAGCGCCCGCTCCTCAAAGGACGGCGCCGCAGCGTCCAGAACGCGCTATTCGCGGACGCCGGCGGCCCGCATCAGGCGCTGCAACGACGCTCCGGCCACCGGCGGCGCATTCATCCTCTACTGGATGATCGGCGCGCGCCGGACACGCTGGAACTTCGGCCTCCAGCGGGCCGCCGAGCTCAGCCTCGATCACGGGCTGCCGCTTCTGGTGCTGGAACCCCTGCGCGCCGGGTACCCGTGGGCATCGGATCGCCTCCACCGGTTCGTCATCGACGGGATGATCGACAACGAAACGCGTTTCGCAGAGCGCGGCGTCGCCTACTACCCCTACGTCGAGCCCGCGGACGGCGCCGGCAAGGGACTCGTCGAAGCCCTCGCCGAGCACGCGGCCGTCATCGTCACCGACGACTTCCCCGCATTCTTCCTGCCCCGGATGGTGAACGCGGCCGCGCACCGGATTTCGGTGCGCGTCGAGGCGATAGACGGCAACGGCCTGCTTCCCCTGCGAGCGTCGAACGCGCCCTTCGCAACAGCTTACGCGTTCAGACGATTCCTGCAGCGCGAGCTTCCTGCCCACCTGGAAGCGCCTCCCCACCCCGACCCGCTACGCCAACTGCCGATGGGCATCGCGGCTCCGGAGCTGCATGGGGCTCGGCCCGCGCAAGGACACGTTCCCTCCGCCATCCTGGAGCGATGGCCCCCCGCCGACCTGAGCGACCCGGACGCCCTCATCGCTCACCTGCCCATCGACCACTCGGTCGCCCCGGTCGACCTGCGCGGCGGTTCGGAGGCCGCGGCGGCTCGGCTCTCCGCCTTCGTCGAGGGCGCGCTCGACCGCTACGCCACCGACGCCAGCCACCCCGAGCGCGAGGCGACCAGCCGGCTCTCCCCCTACCTGCACTTCGGCCACATCTCGGCACACGAGGTGTTCGACCGAATCGCGGCGCACGAAGGATGGACTCCTGCCCGCCTTTCGCGGGATGCCCGGGGGAGCCGCACCGGTTGGTGGGGCATGAGTGAGATCGCAGAAGTCTTTTTGGATCAACTGGTTACATGGCGTGAGCTCGGGCTCAATCGATGCCTCCATGTCGACCGCTACGACGCTTACGAGGCGCTGCCCGAATGGGCTCGGAAGACGCTGGCGGAGCACGCCACGGATCCCCGGGAAGCGGTATACGGACTCGCCGATTTCGAGACTGCACGCACGCATGACCCTCTTTGGAACGCCGCCCAGAACCAGCTTCGACGCGAGGGCCACATCCACAACTACCTGCGCATGCTCTGGGGCAAGAAGATCCTGGAGTGGAGCGAGAGCCCGCGCGAAGCGCTCCGCATCATGATCGAACTCAACGACAAGTACGCGCTCGACGGACGCGACCCGAACTCCTATACCGGGATCCTCTGGATCCTCGGCCTCCACGACCGCGCCTGGGGACCGGAACGCCCGGTGTTCGGCAAGATCCGCTACATGAGTTCGGTCAACACGGCGAGGAAATACCGCGTGCGCGGGTACATCGAGAAGTACGGGAGCGCGTAGGAAGAATCGGCAAACCCCCGGGCAACCGCGTGAGAGGCGCGCACCGTTTTTCGTTGCGCGCCCCTCAGCCCCCCATCTCCTCCAGCGCGCGCATGATTGCGCGATAGCGCCGGTCCACCCTCCGGAACCCCAGATTCGCCAGGTAGATGTTGCGCACGCCGGCTCCCTGCAGCGCGCGGATGCTGCGCGCGCAGATCTCAGCGGCGCTCGCCCCCGCAGCGAACTCGCGCGTGATCTGTTCCGCGGGGATCGGCAGAAATCGGCTGAGCCGACGCAGGGTCCCCGGATTCGCGCTGCGGTAGAAGAAGACGCCGAAGATGGCGGGAATGCGGACCTGGCGGCGGTCCAGCTCCTCCAGCAAGCGCTCGACCGCGGGCAGCGAATGGTGCGACACGATCTGGGTCAGGAAGAAGTCGGCCTCGAAGTCGCCACGCGCGATGTAGTCGACCTGAACGGCCGGGTCCGCGTGAGGATTGGCCCATCCGCCCAGCGTGAGCGACGGGAACTCGCACCGGATCAGGTCGCGCAACTGGTAGCCGTGCTCGACGCAGCGCGGGGGAGGCCCGGTCGTGTCGCCGCCCACGACGGCCAGCGCCTCGCAGCCGCCAGAGACCGCTCGCCGGGCGAACATCATGCAGTAGTCCAGCGAGTGCTTGGCGGTCAGGAAGGGGACGATGCGCGAAGCCGGCACACCGCGCGCCAGGTTGGCGGCAACGTGGCCGAGGCTCTCCTCCTCGGCGGCATCGACCGCGTTGTCGGTGAGGAAGATGTAGCGGTCGTCGCGAGCCAGCCGCTCCAGCGTGTGATACATGTCGATCCAGGCATCCATCCCCGCGGCGTAGGAGAGGCCGCTGCGCGGCGGCCGCAGTTCGACGGTGATGGTCGGCTCGGGCGCGTGCAGGCGCGCCAGCAGGGCACTGCCCCGTACTTCCCGTCCGGTCTCCACCAGCCTCCCTGACGTCGCGTCACTCATCGACCACCCACCAGCGCCTCCACGGCACCCGCCTCGGTGGGCAGTGCCGATGTGAGGTTCTCCACCCCGGAGGCGGTCACCAGCACGTCGTCCTCGATGCGGATGCCGATTCCGGCGAAACGGGCTGCCGATCCTTCCGCATCTTCGTGGAAGTAGAGCCCCGGCTCGACCGTGAACACCATCCCCTCCTCAAGTGGCCGGGAAGTGGCGTCGGCGGCGTAGTCGCCGACGTCATGGGTGTCGAGCCCGAGCCAGTGGGAGGTCTGGTGCGGGAAGAACCGGCGAAGGGCTGCGCTTTCCTCCGGTTTGCCGCCGCTCCTGGCCACCACGCCGAGCGATGCCAGCCCGCTGGCCAGCACGTCGCACGCGGCACGATGCACCGAGCCCACCGGCACCCCCGGCGCCGCAGCGGCGATCGCGGCCGCGCGCGCCTCGTCCACGATCTCGTAGACGGCCCGCTGATCCGCGGTGAAGCGCCCGTCCACCGGGTAGGTGCGGGTCACGTCGGCGCAGTAGTGGCCGAGTTCGGCGGCCGCGTCCACCAGCACCAGTTCGCCCGCCTGTGCCCGGCGTCGGTTTTCCGCGTAGTGGAGCACGCAGGCGTTGGCGCCCGACGCCACGATGGACGGATACGCGGGAGTCGCGCCCCCGTGCCGGCGGAACACCGCCTCGAGAGACGCCTGCAGTTCCCACTCCCCCACCCCGGGTCGAAGCTCCCCGGCGAGCGCGCGGTGCCCGGCGATCGTCAGCGCCGCCGCGTTGCGCAACAACTCCACTTCCCCCGCGTCCTTGCGGAGCCGCATCTCGTCCAGAATCTCGCCCGGATCGATGACGCCGCGCGGCCCCGCTCCCATTCGCGCGCCGCGGGCGCGGGCATGCGCCAGTGCGCCTCGCACCAGCCGGTCAACCCACGGATCGGATCCCAGCCGGAAGAAGACGTGGCTCGCGCCCTTGAGCAGGATGCCGAGCTCCTGCCCCAGCTCATCGAGCGGATGGCCGGCATCCACGCCCAATTGCTCGCGGGCAGCCTCGGGGCCGAGCCGCTTCCCGCCCCAGAGTTCCGCCGTCGCATCGCGGGAGCGGGTGAAGAGCACGGAGCGCTTCGATTCGGTGAAGCCGCGCAGGATGAGAACACTGCCGGGTTCGGTGAAGCCGGTCAGATAGAAAAACTCGGAGTCGGGGCGGTAGGGAGAGGGATCGGCGCCCCGCCGGCACGCGTCGGCCGCCGCCGCAAGCACGATGGCGGCGTCTCCCAGTGCGTCGAGCACAAGTGCGCGGCGTTCGTGGAAGATGTCGGCGGCGGGTTCGAAGCCGTGGATCGACATCACGCGCGCGCCGGGGCGGCGACTGCCTCCAGCCCAGCCGCCACGAGCGTCCACTGCAGTCTCATCTGGTCTGTCACGGGCATGGGCCGGATCCCCAACCGCGCACCCTCGCGGGTTACCTCGGCGGGCACCGCGCGGCCAGCAGCCAGCTCCACCCTCCATCCGTCGATGTGGGCCTTCCAGCGAACCGCTACCGGATCCGGAGGGCCGAGCGTCTCCCCGACCCCCGGCGTGATGAACAGCGGCATCTCCGTTACCAGCGTGAGCGTGTCGCCCCCCAGCGAGCGCACTGCCTCCATCGAACTGGGGCGGAAGCGTCCCGCCGTGGCCTCGTCCCCGAGCCCCAGAAAGTGCTCTCGCATGGCCTTGTGGTTCGGGCGTGTGCAGAAGCCGGGAGCGATGCGCACGAAGCCCTTCTCCCCTTCCCGCTCCACGTCGTGCAGCCGGTATCCCATGTCGCGCACCACGTCCGCGCAGCGGGTTCGCAATGGCCCCGTTCGGTCGATCCAGTGCGGATCGATGAGGAACCAGGGTCCCGACGAGAATCCCATCCCATGAAGCGAGACGTGCAGGTCGAAGGCGCCGCCGGCGCTGGCCCACCACGCGTTGGCTGCCCTGTTTTCGGGCCTGGCGTCCATGTCATCCGCGTCCGCCGGAAACCCGAACTCGATGTCGTCTCCGGGGAGTTCACGCACGACGTGCGCGAGGTACCGGCCCAATTCGAAGTCGAGCCCGCCGGGCTGCCATGCGCGATTGCGTGCAGCCCCGTCGGGATTCACGTGCGGCACGATCCACCACTCGAAGCGCTCGAGCATCGGATGATCCGGAGTCAGCCCGCCCAGCCATCCGCACAGCCTGGCGAGGAGCGCCGGCCCCACGGGCTCGTCGGCATGGCATCCCCCGAGCAGGCTCACGCGCAGGGGCCCGGACCCGAAACGGAAGGCGTGGATGGGGCGTCCATCTCTGGAGGTGCCGATGCGCAGGCCGTCCCCGGGACTCGCAGGACGTGCCCCGAGGATGAGGGCCGAATCCACGCGCTCGCCGCCGGACTCGCGCATGGCTTCGGGTTCACTCATGCCGCTACCCGTCTCGCGCAGGCCCCTCGGGGATTGGTGCATTCCCTCCGCGGCTACCGGCGCTGGCTCGTAACGGTCTCCTCCTCCTCGATCAGCCAGTGCACCATCCAGCTGCGGATGCGCTCCAGCCGGTCCACCAGCAACCAGGGCTCGCCCGTGCGCGAGAGACCGTGGCTGGACCGGGGATAGCGCACCAGCTCGACGGGGACGCGCAGCTTCTTGAGCGACATGAACCACTGCTCGGCGTCGGGCATCGGAGTACGCCAGTCCTGCTCGGAGTGGATGAGCAGGGTGGGCGCGGTCACGTTCTCGACATAGGAGATGGGCGACAGACGCCGGTACAGGTCCCGCTCCTCCCACGGGGTGCCGCCGAACTCGTACTCCGTGAGCCCCTGGGCGTCCGAGGTGCCCCACCAGCTCTCCCAGTTGGTGATCGAGCGGCTCGAGGCGGAGGCCGCGAAACGGTCGGTGGTGGCAGTCAGCCAGTTGGACATGAAGCCGCCGTAGCTCCCGCCCGAGACGCCGAGACGTTCGGGGTCGATGGCGGGATAGGCCACCAGGGTGGCGTCCACGCCGGCCAGGTAGTCCTCGCGGTCGACGATGCCCCACTGCTCGAGGGTGGCGTACTGGAAGCCGTGCCCGTAGCCGGAGGAACCGCGCGGGTTGGTGTAGAGGACGTAGAGGCCCGCGGCGGAAAGCACGTGGAAGGTCGGGAAGAAGGTGTTGCCGTAGGCGCTGTGCGGCCCGCCGTGGATCTTGAGCACCATCGGGTAGCTGCGGCCCGGGACCTCGTCCACCGGCCGCACCACCCAGCCCTCGACCTCGATGCTGTCGTCCATCATCCAGGCAATGCGCTCGGCGGGCATGAGCGTGATGTCGGAGAGCCAGCCGTCGTTGAAGCCGGTCGCCTTCTGCTCCGTGGAGCCGTCGCCGGCCGCCACGTAGAGCTCGGCCGGGGTCACCGGATCGGTGGCGGTGAACGCCATCACGCCGTCGTCGCCGGTAAACGAGAAGCCCGACAGCCTGCGGTCGCCCGCGGTGACCTGCGCGACCTCGCCTCCGCCCGCCGGGACGGCGAAAAGGTGCGCATTGCCCCCGATGCCCGCGGAGAACCGGATCTCGCTGCCATCCTCCGACCACGAGGGCGCTCCCGGCTGCAGATCCCAGGCCTCGGTGAGGTTCAGAGGCAGGCCGCGCATGCTGCCGTCCGGCCCCACTTCGCGCACCATGAGGTCGGACTGCTCGCCGCGCGCGGGGCTGGACAGGTAGGCGATGGAGCCGCCGTCCGGAGAAAGCGCAGGCGCCGACTCGCTGCCGGGGTTGGTGGTGAGGCGGCGAACCGACCCGCCCGTCACCGCCACCGACCAGATGTCGCCCGTGTTCTCGGAGTTGTATTCGTCGTCCTGGCGTTCGTTGCCGGTGAAGTAGATGCGCCGGCCGTCCGCAGACCAGGCTACCCCACCCACATCGAACTGGAGGTCGGTGAGCTGGCGCGCGGTGCCGCCGTCGGCGGACACCACGAACAACTGGGTCTTGTCGCGCAACGAGTAGTGCGGGAGCAGGGGATGCACTCCGTCGCGCTTGTAGCGCATGGCCGTGATCACGTGGCCGTCGAAGCGCTCCGCATCCAGCGTGCCGGTGACCGCGTCGGGCGCGATCTGGCGGTTGCCGTCGTCGTCCCCGTCGTCCGCATCCGGGGCGCGGGTGAAGGCGATGCTGTTCCCGTCGGGCGACCACACCGGCGCTCCGTCCACGCCCTCGATGTGGAAGGCCTCGCCACCCGGCCCGTCCACACGCAGGAACCAGATGGGGTTGGGGTCGTCGCCCCGGCTCGAGCGGAACGAGAGCAGGCGGCCGTCCGGCGACCAGCGCGGCCCGCTGGCCTCGGAGGTGGGATCGGAGAAGCGGATCGCTTCGCCGTCGGGCCTGCCGCCCGAGAGAGGCTGCAGCCACACCTCGCGGTGGCGCCGGTTCTCCGCCTCGATCACGCGCGTGACCGTGAAGGCGACGTACGCGCCGGTCGGCGACATTGCCGGCTCGGACACGCCCACGATGCGGTAGTAGTCCGTGGGCTGGAAGCCGCGCTCCTGCGCCATCAGCGGCGATGCGAGCCCGGCGATCAGGGCCAGGCTCACCGCCGCGACTTTCGCGGAATGGACGGGTGTTGCGCTATCGTGTAGCGATGCATGGGGCAGGCCGAACATCCCGGACCTCCTGCGCTCAACGAAACAACCGGCGATTTCACTCAATATAGGAAGAGGGCCGGGATCGCGGTAACTATGCCGTGCAGTCCAGTCAGGAGGATGCTCAGGATGACGACAGACGCAATGCACCGCGGCACGGCATCGACTCCCCGCACCGCGCGGCGGCTCGGTCCGTGGTTGGTTTTGGCCGCCTGGCTGGCTGTCGGCTGCGCCGCCACCGCCTCATCCGCCACCGCGCAGATCGTGCGCGGGCGGGTGCTGGAGGAGGGCGCCGGCACCCTCTTGCCCGGCGCGATGATCGTGCTCGTGGACGCCGAAGGAACCCAGGTGGGACGCATCCTCACCGACGACCTGGGCAGGTTCACGCTGCGCGCTCCGCGGACCGGCACCTACACGCTACGCGCCGACCGAATCGGCTACGCCAGCATTACCTCCCCACCGCTCGAACTGGCCTCCGGCGCCGCTGCCTTCCACGACATGGTGGTGCCGGTGCAGGCGATCGCGCTGGACAACATCACGGTGGAAGGCGAGCGCCGCTGCGTACTGCGTCCTGAGGGTGGACTCGACGTGGCCCGGGTGTGGGAAGAGGCGCGCAAGGCGCTCGCGGCGGCGGCCTTCACCGACGAGACATCCGTCTATCGCTACGTCACCATGAGGTACGAGAGGGACCTCGACCCCGACGCGCGCACGGTGATGAACGAGCAGCGCAACTTCAGCGACCTCATGCAGCGCCAGACCTTCGTTTCGCGGCCCGTCGAGGAACTCATGGCGGACGGCTTCGTGCAGGAGGAGGAGGACGGCACCTACTACTACGCCCCCGACGCCAACGTGATGCTCTCGGACGCCTTCCTGGACACCCATTGCCTGCGCGTGCGCGAGGGCGACGACGAGACCGAAGGCCTCATCGGGCTCGCT
This sequence comes from Gemmatimonadota bacterium, assembly GCA_022823365.1. Lineage (GTDB taxonomy): Bacteria > Gemmatimonadota > Gemmatimonadetes > Longimicrobiales > Gaopeijiaceae > BD2-11. Next base: position 306,495 of record JAJDXG010000056.1, on the reverse strand, counting down.
TTCGAACCCGTGGAGCGGCGGCGCGGGCACATCGACATCCGGGGCGTCATGTGGCTGGAGCCGGAGTCCTCGGAACTCCAGTGGCTGGAGTACGCCTATGCCGACCTGGACGCCGAACTCCGCTCGCGCCACATGGGGGGCAAGGTCATGTTCGCGGGGCTCCCCAACGGGACCTGGGTGGTGCGCGAGTGGTACATCCGCATGCCCCGGCCCGGGATGCGGCCCAATCCCTTCACGAACATCCCGGAGCGCTTTCTGGCCGGAATCCGCGAGACCGGCGCCGTGGTGATGCGTATCCTGACCCCGCTGGGAGAGACGCTGGTCGAGGCCGAGACGGGGACGATCGAAGGGACGGTGCTGGATTCGCTGCATACCCGGCCGCTGGAGGGTGCGCGCGTCTTCGCGGAGGGCACGGACCACTCCGCCGTCACCGACTCCGACGGCCTCTATCGGCTGACCGGGCTGACCGAAGGGGTGTATCGCATCCGCTACCACCACCCCGTGCTCGAGGAGGTAGGCTTTGCGCCCGAGCCGGTGGAGGTGGAGGTGCGCCGCGGTCAGATCGCGCCGCTGCGGCTGCTGACCCCGTCCCGGGGCGAGGTGCTGCGGGATGCCTGCGCCGAGGTGGAGGCGGTGGATCGCACCGCCGTGCTGGCCGGCCGGGTGGTGGACGGCGTCTCGGGAGTCCCCGTGGACGGCGCCCTCGTCACCGCCACCTGGACCGGCTGGGATATCGGCACCATCGCGCGGGGAAGCAATCCGCGCGGCGGGGGCGACCCCAACGCGGGCCTTGTGCGGCTCGAGCAGCGGGACGGCCAGTACGAGGCGATTACCGGCACGGACGGGCGCTTCCTCTTCTGCCGGGTGCCCGTGGGACCGAGCGTGGTGGTCGAAGCGGCAGTGGCGGACCGCGCGGCCGAGCCCGAGACCCTCGTCCTGGAGGAGGCCGGCCGGCCCGAGTTCATGACCGTGTACATCAGGAACTGACAGGAGCCGATCGAATGATCCATCCTTCACATCACGACCCCGCACGGCCGGGCGCCCGGACCACTTCCGGCTCCTCCGAGCGGCGGTCCCGGGTTCGTCAACTGGTCCTCGCAGGCTTCGCCCTGGCGCTGGTCGTGGCGAACCTCCCCGTCCCACTGGCGGGCCAGGAGCCCGACTCGTCCGCGGTGATTCCGCTCGACGAGATCGAGGTGACGGTGCTGCGAACGCCCATCCTGCTGGGCGAGGTCCCGTTCGCGGTTTCCGTGCTGGGGACCTCGGCGCTCACGCGCGGCAAAGCCGGGCTCTCCATCGAGGAGGCGCTTCAGGGCCTGCCCGGCGTCCAGGTGCAGAACCGCTACAATTCGGCGGTGGGCGAGCGCATCTCCATACGCGGTTTCGGCGCCCGCTCCCAGTTCGGGGTACGCGGGGTGACGGTGCTCGTGGACGGCATTCCCGCAACCCTGCCCGACGGGCAGTCGACCCTCGACCACCTCGACCTGGGAACTCTCGGCCGCGTGGAGGCATTGCGCGGACCGGGCTCGTCCGCCTATGGGAACGGCGCCGGCGGGGTGCTGCGCTTCGAGACCCGGCGCGCGGCCGACCAGCCGTTCCGCCCGGAACTCTCGGTCGTCACCGGCGACAACGGCATGACACGGCTGCAGGCGGCCGCCAGCGGCGTGAGCGGTGAATCCGAGTACCTCCTGAGCGCCTCGCGCTTCAAGTACGAGGGCTTCCGCAGAAACCCCGTCGCGGACGACGGTTCCGTCTTCGGAGAGGCGCGCAAGCTGCACCTGAACGGGCAACTGCGCTCGCCGCTGGCTGATGGCGAGCTGGTAGTGACGGCGAATCTGGCCAATCTGGACGGCGACAATCCCGGATCCATCAACGATTCGCTGCTGGCGGTGGGCGACCGCCGGGCCCACCGGGGCAACATCTTTCAGGGGACCAACAAGCAGGTCACCCAGGGACAGCTCGGGGTGCGCTGGACCGGCACCGCCGCCGCCGGGGAGGCGGACCTCTCGGCGTGGGGGCTCTTCCGCAACCTGGACAACCCCATTCCCCCCGCCGTCATCGACCTCAAGCGCAACGCAGGCGGAGTGCGTGGCGCGCTGCGGGGACAGGCGGGAGAAGCCGAGCAGTTCTCCTGGAACTTCGGCGGGGAGTACGCCCTGCAGCGCGACGATCGCCAGAACCACGGCAACGACGGCGGCGAGCGGTCCGACCTGAGGCTCGACCAGCTTGAGAACGTCCGCACCCTCGCGTTCTTCGGCCAGGGCGATCTGCGGATGGGCGAGCGCGCCCGGCTGGTGGGCGGGGTGCGCTACGACCGGCTGGACTTCTCCGTGGAGGACGCGTTCCTCTCCAACGGCGACGACTCGGGGGATCGTCTCATGGACGCGATCAGCCCCTCGCTTGGGTTGCACGTCGCGGCTACCCCTTCGATGGGCCTCTTCGCCAACGTCGGCACCTCCTTCGAGAGCCCCACCACCACCGAGTTGGCCAACGACCCCAGCGGGCGGGGCGGCTTCAACCCGGAGCTGAACCCTCAGCGGAGCCTGAGCCTGGAAGTCGGCACGCGCGGCGTCTCGGACAACACCTTCGCCTACGAGTTCAGCGTCTTCCGCACCAGCATCACCGATGCGCTGGTGCCCATCGAAGTACCCGACATCGACCGAACCTTCTACGCCAACGCCGGCTCCGCGAGCCACCGGGGCTTCGAGGCCGCCTTCACGCTGGCCCCGGGAGGGAGAGCCTCCCTGCGCGCCACCTACAGCTACACCGACGCCGTTTTCGACGACTACGTCGTGGACGGAAACGACTACGGCGGCAACCAGATCCCCGGCCTCGCACCCCACCGCGCCGAAGCCATCGCCTCGTTGCGGGTTCCCGGGGGGTTCTGGGCCGGAAACTGGGAGCTGCGCGCAGCCCACGTATCGGCGCTTCCGGTCAACGACCGCAACACCGCCGAGACCGACGCCTACCAGCTTCTGGATGCAAGGTATGAGTCCGACCCACAGTCGGCCTTCGGCGCCCTGGACGTGGCCGTGGTCATGGGCATAACCAACATCTTCGACACGCTCTACACTGCATCGGTGGTGGTGAACGCCTTCGGGGGACGCTTTCACGAGCCCGGGCCCGGCCGGAGCTTCTACTTCGGCACGCGCTGGGGCGTGCCTTGAGCCGATTCCTGGCCGGGATGGTGTTCTTCACCATCCTGGACCTCGTCTCCGGCGGCTGGCTGCATGCCCTTTCCCCGGCCACAGCGATCGACCTGGCGGCCGGGACCGCCGCTGCCGCGACCGCGGAAGCACCGGTCGCGCCGTCCTCCGCCCAGAGGCCGCGGGGCCCCGACCCGGACGACGACCCACCCGTCTACCGCTACGGCCTGACCCTCGGGGGCACCGCCCTCATCTCCCTGGTCTTCGAGTACGAGTCCAACAATCGGGCAGTGGAATTCGCGCTCGGCACCTTCTCGGGACTGGACCTGTCGCTGGCCGTCACCGGCAAGCAGTACCTCGGCGGGGGCGACCTTCGGGCATTCGCCGGCGCCGGACTCTGGGGCGTCGCCGCCTTCCCCGCCGATCAGCGCGCCGGGTTCGCCCTGATCGCACGGGCCCCGATCGGGGTGGACTGGCACGCGCTCGAGCGACACGCCGCCGGATTCGAACTCAACCTCAACCGGGCCCTGGCCATGCGCCGCCCCGACCCGGCGGACGAACGCCCGCCGCGCACCCGCATCGTCCCGCTACCTGCCTTCTACTACCGATTCGCGGATCCGCGCTGAGGGCCGGCAGCACCTCTCAGAGCTTCTGCAGCTCCACGCCGAGGCTCATTCCCGGTGCCCGCCTGCCGGTTCCCCTTCGTCCACCCACGTTGGACTGCAGAAGGATGGCCAGGTAAACGCTCCCGTCTCTCCTGGCGTCCTTCTTTCTGGAAGGCCGCACAAGCAGAAACCGAGAACTCATGCTCTCCGACCGAGACATCCTGGAGTTGGCCGAAAGGGCCAGGACGGGGGAAAAGGAGGCGCTCGGAAGGCTGGCGGGCCATCTTCGACCCGTTGTTTGCCGGTGGGCGCTGGTCCTGACCGGCGATCCCGACGACGCGGAGGATGTCGCACAGTTCGTCGTGATGAAGATGCTCACGTCGATCAAGAGCTTCAACGGCCGCTCCAGGGTTACGAGCTGGCTCTACGGAATTACGCGCAACGCCAGTCTGGATCACCAGCGCGGGAAGCGGCGGGACCGACGGTTGGTCGAGAAACTTGGGCAGTTGGCGCAGGCAGAGACACCTCGGCGCGAAGACCCGCTCGAAAAGCTCGAGATGAAGAGAACCTTGCGCCTGATTCGGACCCTGCTGAGCGAGATTCCCTTGAGGCAACGAGAGGTCTTCGATCTGGTGGAGTTGCAGGGGCTGAAACCGATCGAGGCGGCTGAGCTGCTGGGAATGAACCCGAACACCCTGCGGGTACATCTGCTGCGCGCACGGCGCGCGATGCGCAGGGAGATGCTGTCCCGGGGCCATCGACATGAAAACACGGGGGACTAATGGATCATCGCGATGACTGGCCGGACGAGGTCCTGGAGGAGGAACTCGACTCGCGTGAGAGCATGGATGACCAGGTGCGTCAGAGCATCGAACTAATCGCGGGAGACGGGCGCAGGATGGACGCGGTCCTCACCGCGATGGCCAACCAGTTGAGTGAAAGACTGTCGGTCGCGGAGGGTGAGCGGGCCGCGCCGCTACGTCCGCGATCCCTTTGGAGGGGACGGATCCTCGTGCCACTGGCGGCCGCTGCCATCGTCGCTTCGCTGATCCTGATGCCTCCTGGTCGAACCGGAGAGAGCGACGAATCCGTCGCGGTGCCGGGGACTCCGCACGCACCGAGCATGACGGTCGAGATGAACGTTGAAGCGGACAGGCCGTTCGTGGTCTTGCCCACAAGCGATCCCGACATGGCCGTAGTCTGGCTACTCAACCCCAAGGAGAGCGACTGATGATTGAGAGTGCGAAGAGGCGGCTTGGATGCGGGTTGATCGCTCCGCTGGCCCTGGGTCTGCTTGCGAGCTCCGCGGGTGCACAAGAGCGCGCAGACCCCGCTCAGGACGTCTGGAACGTGCAATTCGTCTTTCACCTGGTGCAGGCGGATGGCTTCACGGACGAGGATCCCGAGATCAGCGATGTCGTGAAAGAACTCCGGATGGCCTTCAACTTTCAGGGCTATCGACTCCTGTCGACGTCGGTACTGAACGTCGGCCTCGTACTGCCCTACCGCGGAGCGCCCACCGTTAACGGCAGCGGGTCCCAGAGAATCTTCCCGGACAACTACGAAAAGCCTTTGACGATCCATGCAGAGGTGAGTGCGCGCCGTTCTACGAGGACGATCCGCGCTCAGGTGACCCTCACCGACCTGATCGTGTGGGGGACGACAGGGAATCCGATATCACCGCCGCTTCTCCGAGCCTCGGTCACGATGCGTGATGGTCAGAGGGTGCTGCTGGGTTCGGCTCGCCGCTCCGCCGACGAGCCCGTGCTCATCCTCATCGTGACCCCCCGGCTCGATGTGGAGGGTTGGGAGTGATCAGGCTTCGACTCATCCTGACACTTGCTGCCTTCACCGGCTGCGAGGATGGGTCCCGGACCATCGCCGGCAACCTGACCATCTCGGTTGACACGGTTGGCAACACCGTCCATACGAACAACAGGGGCACCCCACCCGACTGGCGACTCGCCCCGGTCGTGTCCATCGGGCCGAAGTCGGTTGCGGAGACGGGAGCTCCCGAGGAGTTCGGCAGAGTCAACAGTGTCGCAGTCGGGCCGGATGGGGCGCTGTTCGTGGCCGATGGGCTCAACCGCGAGGTCCGGGTCTTCGGCCTGGACGGAGTCCATCAACGTACCTTCGGGCGCAATGGGGAGGGACCGGGCGAGTTCCGCAGCCTGTATTCGCTCGCATGGGTGAGCGACCGGCTCCTGACCCTGGACCCCAACCTGGGGCGCATCGGCGAATTCTCCGCCGGGGGCGAGTGGCTGGGACAGCAGCGGATCGAGGGGAGCGTGAGCGGATCCGTCGGCCACATCCGGTTCCGGCCCGTGAGCGCGGACCGCGTCTATCGTCTTGGGTACACGCGCGATGCGACCGGGGTCACGTCGGTGCTCATCGGTCACGACCGCCGCGGCGAGACGGGGGACACGCTGTCGTGGCTGCAAGCGCCGCCGGGTTCGACCGGCATCCTCTGCACACACGATCCGTTGATCACCTTCTTCGACATTCCCTTCGGCCCGAGGCTGGTTCAACATCCCGGCCCGGGTGGCGTCCACTATTCGGCGATGACGGATGCCTACCGGATCGCCGTCACCCGGAACGCCACGGACACCCTTCGCATCATCGAGCGGAGCCTGCCGGCAGAACCCATCTCGGACGAGGAATGGGAGGACGGGAACCAGGCCTTCGAGGAGTTTCTCGCCGACAACCCGAACGCATCCTGTGATCCGCGGCGGCCGAGCCGGCCCAGGCGCAAGCCCTTCATCGACGACATCCTGCTCGCTCCCGATGGAACCCTGTGGGTGGAGGTGATACGCACGGCCGGCAACCGACTGGAGGTCTTCGATCCCGAAGGCCGGCTGCTGGGCAGCGTCGCCGCCCCGGCGCGCAAGGAGGACTCCGTCCCCGTGTTCGGTGCGGGTTACCTGGTCACCGTCCGCCAGGACAGCCTTGACCTTGGCCACGTCGACGTCTGGAGAATCGAGCGGACGGGCCGCTAGCCGGGCCGCCGGCTCCCAGCGGCGCGCGCGTCAGCCGCGACATCCGCCCAACGACTCGAAACCACCTGCCCCCCTGTTCGAAAACGGAACAGGCCGTCCCACTATCGGTCGATGGCTGTTTCGGTTCATCCTTGGATGATGGTCCATAAGCTCTTGGGCTACCATCTGATACGACCTCTTACCGTCGACTGGCACGAAGCTTTCTCGTGAGTTCATGATCGAGCGGGGCCTGGAAAGCGACGGTGGATGACAGCGGCCACCAGCATCATCTTCCAGGCGTCAAGGCAGTTGGCGACTTCACCTTGTACGAGAATCGAGGCAGACAACCCATGCCGGCGCGTATCCTGATCGCGGACGACCAGAGCGACATTCTCGAAGCTCTACGCCTGCTGCTGAAGGGCGAGGGCTTTGAGACCACGGCCGTCACGTCCCCCGATGCGGCCCGGCGCGCGGTCGAAAAGGGCGATTTCGATCTGGCCCTGCTCGACCTGAACTACACCCGCGACACCACCTCCGGAAAGGAGGGACTGGGACTGCTCGGCGACCTGCGTGAACTGGACGAAACCCTGCCCGTGGTCACCATGACGGCGTGGGGCAGCGTGGGCGGAGCAGTTGAGGCGATGCGCCGAGGAGCCCGGGACTATGTCGAGAAGCCGTGGGACAACGAACGGCTACTCGCCACGATTCGGACGCAGTTGGACCTCGGGCGGGCGTTGCGCCGTGCCCAGCGGCTCGAGACCGAGAACATCAGGCTCAAGGGGGAGAGCGCACCGAAACTCATCGCCGAATCCGCGGCCATGCGGCCGGTGCTGGAGATCATCAAACGCGTCGGCCCTTCGCACGCAAACGTGCTGATTACCGGAGAGCATGGGACGGGAAAGGAGGTGGTCGCTCGGCGGCTGCATGCCGTGTCGACTCGAGCCAGGTACGACCTGGTCGCGGTAAACGCCGGAGGGTTTAGCGAAGGGATCTTCGAGAGCGAGATATTCGGCCATGTAAAAGGTGCGTTCACCGACGCCAGGACCGAGCGCGTCGGGTGCTTCGAACTCGCCCACAGGGGCACCCTGTTTCTGGATGAGATCGCCAACGTATCGTTGCAACAGCAGGCCAGGTTCCTGCGCGTGCTCGAGACCGGGGAGATTCGGCGCGTCGGCTCGTCGAAGGTGCGGCACGTGGATGTGCGGGTCATTTCCGCCACCAACGCCCGCATCGGCGATGCAGTGGCAAGAGGTGACTTCCGCGAAGATTTGCTCTATCGGTTGAACACCGTCGAGATCGAGCTTCCGCCGCTTCGGGACCGTCCCGAGGATATCCCGCTGCTGGCCCGGCACTTCCTGGGGAGGCAGGCCACCCGCTACGGAAGAGTCATCGTCGGCTTTGCGCCGGGTGCCGAAGCCGCCCTCACGGCGCACGCCTGGCCCGGCAACGTGCGTGAGCTGCAGCACTCGGTCGAGCGCGCCGTGGTCATGGCACGCGGGTCGCACATCCAGGCGGCCGACCTGCGGCTGCGCGGGCGCGAAGGCGATTCGGCAGCCCTCGCCGACGTTACGCTGGAGGAGGCCGAGCGCATCCTCGTCCGCAAGGCGCTGGATCGCCATGATGGCAACGTGAGCAAGGCGGCGCGGGCGCTCGGGCTCACGCGCAGCTCCCTCTACCGGCGGCTGAAGCGGATCAGGGCCGAGGACGACGACCGGGAACCCGCAACTCGCTGATCGCGTTCGCGCGGCATTGGAAGTCGAGAGCCGGAATGAGCCTCAGGTGGCTGGGTACGCGACACGACAGGCGGGTTCTCCTCCTTACCGTGTTGGCGGGCCTGCCCGCCGTCGTCGTCGCACTCCTTTTTCTATGGCGGAGCGGCTTGGACCCCGCAATGCGGTGGCCGCTGTCGCTGGGGTTGATCGCCGGGTGGCTCGGGCTCAGCACCGCGGCGAAGAACCATGCTCTCCGTCCGTTCGAGACCATCGCGAACATGCTCGCGGCCCTCCGTGAGGGGGACTTCTCGATCAGGGCCAGGGTGGGTGATGCCCGCGACCCCCTCTCGCTGGCGTACCTGGAGATCAACTCGCTCGAGGAGATCCTGAGGGAGCAGAGGCTCGGAGCCGTCGAGGCCACGGAGACGCTCCGCAAGGTCCTGGAGGAGATCGACATCGTGGTGCTGGCCTTCGACCCGCACGGCGTGCTGCGCATCGTCAATCGCGCCGGCGAGAGACTGCTGGGGCAACCGGCGCACCGCCTCAGGGGCAGGACGGCGGAGGAGTTGCGCCTCTCCAGCCAGCTGACCGGCACGACACCGCGCACTGTGGAGCTGTCATTTCCCGGCGGGTCGGGCCGGTGGGAACTCCGCCGCAGTGTCGTCCGCCAGGAGGGGTATCCCCTCAGGTTGATCGCGCTCTCGGACCTGAGCCGTGCACTGCACGAAGAGGAGCGCAAGGCGTGGAAGCGGATCATCCGCGTGCTTTCCCATGAGATCAACAATTCCCTCGCCCCGATCAAGTCGATCTCGGGCAGCCTCCACACCCTCCTGAGGCGCAGCCGGCTTCCCGCCGAGATCGAGGACGATGTGGAGCGAGGCCTGGGCGTGATCGCGTCACGGGCCGAGACGCTGGGGCGGTTCATGGCTTCGTACGCCCGGCTCGCACGGCTGCCGGCGCCGAAGCTTGCTCCAGTCCCGGTCGGTAGTCTGATACGGACGGTTGCCGACCTGGAGACGCGGGTTCCGGTGGAGGTGGCGCCGGGCCCGCAGGCTACCTGTTCCGCGGACGCCGATCAGCTGCAACAGGCCCTGATCAACCTTGTGAGGAACGCGGCCGATGCCACCCTCGAAGCCGAGGGCCAACGGGTGCGCCTCGGATGGGAGGTCCATGACGCCAGGGTTGAGATCATCGTCGAGGACGAAGGCCCCGGGCTCGGAGACACCGGCAACCTCTTCGTGCCCTTCTTTACGACGAAGTCGGGCGGGTCCGGGGTCGGACTGGTACTGTCACGGCAGATTGCCGAGAGCCATGGCGGCACTCTTGTACTCGAGAATCGCGGAGACGGCCGGGGAGCGCGGGCACGCATCGCGATTCCCAAGGATTCGGACGACTGAAGAACGAGGGTGAGTCCGCGGCCCCTGCGAAGGGTCACAAGACCCACAGGACCGGTACCTGGGCACCATCGTCAACCGTTCAGAATCGCACGCCCGAGTCCCACAACCGGGCGGACCGCACTTTCCCACACGGGCCGACAATAATCCATAACCTGTTGTATTAACATAAGATAGACCCGACGACACCGCCCTGGCACGCTTCTTACATTGTCCTCCCCACGAAGGTATCGATCACTCCGGACGTGGAGCGGGAATCAATGGTTCGAGGCACCGTAGTTGGCGCGGCTCTCGTGCTGATCTCCGGGGTCGGCACCGCCTCCGCCCCCACGGTGACATCGGGCCAGGAACCCACGAGCCTCTCGCTCGAAGAGGCAATCCGGATCGCGAAGGACGGCAACCCGGGCTTTCTGTCGGCGACGAACGATCTGGATCGAGCCAAATGGCAGGTCCGCGAGGCCTGGGGCCAGTTCCTGCCTTCGGTCACCGCCGGAGGAGGAGCCCAGTACGAGTACGCGGGCGTGCAGCGCTTCGGCATCTTCTCGTCGGCCGACATCGCGGCGGGCACCACCGACTATCTGCTTTCCAGCTATTTCCTGTCCGTCAACTGGTCCATCGACGGCAACACCTTCTTCCAGGCCAGATCCGCGCGTGCGAACGAACGCGCTGCAGAAGCCAGGGGCACGGCGGACGAGTTTGCCCTGGAGGCCACCGTGACGCTGCAATACCTCGCTGCGTTGAGGGCACGGGACGCGGTCGAAGTAGCGGAGCGTCAGGTGGCCCGGTGGGAGCAGAACTTCGCGCTGATCGGTGCGCGGGTTGACGCGGGAGCCGCCCTTTCGACCGAAGGAAAGCAATCCGAGGTCGACCTGGGGCGAGCCCGGGTGGCCCTTCTCCGGGCGGAAAACCTCTACCGCACCGAGATCGCCCGCCTCATGGAGCAGCTCGGCACTGATCTGGGCGCCCCGCTCGAGCTGGCCTCGGACTTCGCCGTGTTCGAACCGGATTGGGATCGGAGAGAGTTGATCGAGACGGCCATGTCGGGACATCCCGGCTTGCAGGCCGCTCTGGCGTCGGAGGTCTCGGCTTCGGCGCAGGTGAACCGGGCCCGCAGCAGCTACTTCCCGACCGTTTCGGCGTCAGCGGTCTGGTCGGGATTCACCCGCCAGGTAGGCAACCCGGACTACGTCGTTCAGCAGGCCCAGAGCAGCGTTGACCGCCAGCGGCTAAGCTGCCAGTTCGACAACGCCCTCCTCGCCCACCTGCAGGACCTGCCCGGGCTTGCGGTGGACGACTGCTCGAGGTACGTGCTCACGGAGCCGATGCGCCAACAAGTCCTGGCGACGAACGCGACCTTCCCGTTCGACTTCACGAGGCAGCCGCTGAGCCTTCGCCTGAACGTGAGTTTCCCCGTCTTCGAAGGCTTCACGAAGCAGCGCAACATCGCCCGGGCCCAGGCGGACCGGCGAGACGCCACGTACGCTCGCCGGGCGGAGGAACTCAGGCTCCGCGCGGCCGTTACGCAGTCTTACGACGATCTGGCGACGGCATACCGGGCCCTGCGGATCCAGGAACGCAATCTCGAGGTCGCGTCGGAGCAGCTCGAACTCGCTCGCCGGCGCTATACGCTCGGGGCGGCTCCGTTCCTGGAGCTTCTGGATGCGGAGGATTCGATGGCGCAGTCGGAGCGCGACCACCTGGCTGCCGTGTACGACTTTCATGCCGCCATCTGGTCGCTTGAAGCCGCGGTTGGGCGGCGTCTGCGGCCCGACGCCGAGCTCTCGGAGGACGACGGTGTACGCAATCCTCGATGATATCCGCTACTCCCTGAGGTCTCTTCGGAGGACCCCGGGTTTCACTGTCGTGGCCGCACTGGTGCTGGCTCTCGGCGTCGGCGCGACGACCGCGATCTTCAGCGTACTGAGCGCCGTGGTGTTGCGGCCCCTCCCGTTTCCGGACGGCCACCGGGTCGTGAATCTGGCGTGGAACTACGGTTCCTACGTCTCCCCCTACCTGACGGGAGCCCAGTTCACGTACTGGCAGGAGCGCACCCGCTCCCTTGGCGCCTTCGCGAGCTGGCAGTCGTCTTTCGGACGGGTCGGCGAAGTCGGTGAGGTCACGGGCGCTCAAGTCCTGCGCGTAACCTCGGGCTTCTTTGGCGTCCTGGGCATGTCGCCGGCGGTGGGCCGCGCCTTCGCCGAGGATGAATACCGGCCCGGAGGGCCCAGGGTCGCAGTGGTGTCTCCCGCGTTCTGGCGCGAGCACTTCGGCGAACAGGTGGACGTGTCCGGCCGGGTCTCGATCAGGCTGGAGGAAGAGCCCTACGCGATCATCGGGCTGCTTCCCGAGGACTTCGCCTTCCCTTACGTCGCGGAACCCGTGGAGATGGTCCTGCCCACCGAGGTACCACCCGTCGACCCCGATGACCACGGTGAGAACTGGCCGGCCATCGCGAGGCTTGGCGAGGACTACACGACGAGTGACGCTCGGACCGAGGTGGCGTCGCTCAATGCCGGGTTCGGGATGACGTACCCGCAGCAGGCCGCCGAAGCTGAACCCGGAATGACGCTCGACTCCTTCTCGGAGTTGTACGTCGGACAGACGGCGAATGCGATCTGGATCCTCATGGGCGCCGTCATGGCCGTCCTGCTGATCACCTGCGCCAACGTCGGCAACCTGTTCCTGGTCAGAGCACTGCGAAGGCGAGGAGAGATGGCGCTGTGCGCTGCTCTCGGCGCGACGGAGAGGCGGATCATGCGCCTTGGCATGGCAGAGGCCATCGTGGTGGCTTCCGCGGCCGGCGCCGTCGGGGTCGCGCTCGCGGTCTCGGGCGCCAATGTGCTCGTCGCGTGGGCCCCCGTCCGGCTGCCGCTGGCAGGCTCGATCGCGGTGGACTGGAGGATTGTGGCGTTTACGACCGCGATCTCGCTGGCGGCTGCCGTCGTGGTGAGCCTGGTGGCCGCGTGGCCTGCGGTGCGTGGGGGAATGTGGCGGGCGCTCAGACAGGGTTCCCGGACCACGACCGGGCAGCGTCGATTGCAGGAGGCGCTGGTGTCGGGGCAGACGGCGCTCTCGACCATCCTGCTGGTGGCAGCCGGTCTGCTCTTCACCACCTGGTCGAACCTCAGGCAGGTCGACCCCGGATTCGATCCCGAAGCGCTCGTCGCCGTGAAACTGCCGATCAGGCCGCCGAACTATGACACTGCCGAGCAGCTCGACCAGTTCGCGCAGGGCGTGATCGAAGGTGTGCGAACGTCGGAGGGAATCGACCTCGTCGCCGGAGCGAGCAGCCTCCCCTTCGAGCGGGGCCTGAACTTCCCGATTTCGATAGCCGGACGCGACGAGTTCGGTGGTTCGGTCGAACTGCGAACCGTCACCGGGGGCTACTTCGAGACGCTGGCCGTCCCGGTGGTCCGCGGACGATCGTTCACGCCAGCGGATGTTCGGGGCGTAGTCCCCGTCGCCATCGTCAACGAGACCTTCGCACGCAACTACTTTCCCGGCGGCGACGCCGTCGGACAGCGCATCGATCTCGGGCGAATCAACAACGAGTACCGATTCCCTTCGGTGGCAGGGCCCGGGGTCCTGATCGTCGGCGTGGCCGCGGACGTGCAGGATGTCTCGTTCCGGACCGAGGTCCGGCGAACCATGTACCTTCCGCACGCTCAGGCCGGCGACTACATCGCCAACATCCGGGCCGCGATGCCGGTTTTCGTCGTGCGGAGCACCCTGCCCGCAGAGCGCCTCGAACGGGCGTTCGGGCTGGCGATACGCACGGTGGATCCCGCGCTTCCCGGCCCCGACGTCTTCGCTCTGAGCGAGACCGTCGCGGAGTCAATGGCCCGGGAACGATTCGGCACCCTGCTCGTGACGCTCTTCGGCGCTCTCTCGCTCATCCTGACCGCGGTCGGCGTATACGCCGTACTGGCCCAAACCGTACGAAGTCGTCGTCGCGAGATCGGAATCCGAATGGCCGTAGGCGCGAGTGGCGACCGGGTTCTGCGGCTGGTCGTCGTACGAGGACTGCTCCCGGTCGTCGTCGGGATCGGCGTTGGACTCGCGGGTGCGATGGCCGTTTCGGGTCTGCTGGATGCCTACCTCTGGGGCGTCACGGGTACGGACGCCACGACGCTCGGCGCCGCCGCAGCCGGAATCTTCGCGGTGGCCATCTTCGCGTGCTGGATTCCCGCCCGGGAAGCGACCGGCGTCGATCCCGTTACAGCCCTGGCCTCGTGAAAACCCCAAGGAGCCACAATTGGACATCATTCGCGATACCGGCCCGAGGAGGCGGAAGAAGAGGCTGGCGTGGAGCGCAACGGCGATCGGCGCCTTCGCGGTCGCCGTCTTCGGATGGCAGCTGCTCCCGTCAGGCCTCCCGACCGTTGATGCCGCCGTCGTATGGAGCGACACGGTGGCGCACGGAACATTGATTCGGCAGGTACGGGGACCAGGCACTCTTGTACCGGAGCAGATGCGCTGGATCACCGCAGTGACCGCCGGACGCATCGAGCAGATTCTCTCCCTGCCCGGCACCGACGTCTCGGCCGGTGATCTCATCATGCGCTTGAGCAACCCCGATGTGGATATGCAATTGCTGCAGGCCCAACAGCAGTTGTCGGCGGCGCACGCGAGCCTCGTTCAACTGCGCACCAGCCTGCGGATGCAGGAGCTTCAACAACGCGCCACCACGGCAACCGTGCGTGCGGACTATCTGGAGGCGGAGCGAGTCCATCGCATCAACCAGCAGCTCTTCGACGAGAATCCGGAACTCGTTGCCCGGGCCGACCTCGACCGGTCACGCGAGTCCGTGGACGCGCTGTCGCTTCGCCTCGAGACCGACGCGGAGCGCCTGGCTGTGCTCCAGGCCACCTCAGGGGAGCAGATCAGCGCCCAGGAGGAACAGATCACGCGCCTCGCCGACCTGGTTCGGTTCAGCCGTGATCGAATCCAGTCCATGCAGGTGACCGCGTCCGTGAGCGGTGTCCTGGCGCCGCTCGACATTCCGCTCCAGGAGGGACAGTGGGTGCAGTCGGGGCAGGCCCTGTCGCGAGTCGTCGTTCCGGGCCGCCTGAAGGCCGAGATCCGCATACCGCAGACGCAGGCGCAGGAAATCGCCGTCGGACAGGTCGCGAAGATCGACACCCGGACGGACACGATTCAGGGGCGGGTGGTGCGCATCGATCCCGCGGTTCGGAGCGGCACGGTGACGATCGACGTCGCGCTTCCGCCGAGCCTCCCGCCATCGGCGCGGCCCGATCTCAGCGTTGACGGAAGCGTCATCGTCGAGCGGCTCGATGACGTAGTCCACATGGGCCGTCCGACGTTCGGGCAGGCCAATCGGCAGGTGAGCCTCTTCAGGGTGGTCGACGACGGGCGGTTCGCAGAGCGCGTCACGGTCCGCCTCGGCGCCAGTTCGCTCAACGACATCGAGGTACGCGAGGGACTGCAGCCGGGCGATGTCGTGATTCTGTCGGACATGTCCCAATGGGACGGGTTCAACCGGGTGAGGCTGAGGGGACGCGGAGGAGCACGATGATGACCAGTGATGCGCTGATCCGACTGGACGGCGTGGGCAAGGTCTTCCTGGCCGAAGAGGTGGAGACCCACGCCCTGTCGAACATCAATCTGTCGATACGCAGCGGCGAATACATATCGATTGCGGGGCCGTCGGGCTGTGGCAAGACAACGTTGTTGTCGATTCTGGGATTGCTGGACGGACCCACGAGCGGGCGATACCTGCTGGACGGCACGCCGGCCGAGAACCTGGATGCGAGCCAGCGCGCACGGGTCCGCAACCGGGCGATCGGCTTCATCTTCCAGGCGTTCAACCTGATCGGTGATCTCACGGTGTACGAGAATGTCGAGCTGCCTCTTACGTATCGAGGGATGGGGGCCGCGGAACGCAAGGAGCGCGTGCAGGAGTCCCTCGCGCGTGTGGGGCTTGCTCATCGTACGCGACACTATCCCAACCAATTGTCGGGCGGCCAGCAACAGCGTGTCGCGGTCGCGCGCGCGATCGTCGGCAAGCCGCTCATCCTGCTCGCGGACGAGCCCACCGGGAACCTCGACTCCAGGAACGGAAGCGCGGTGATGAGGCTGCTCGAGGAGCTGCATGACGATGGCGCCACGATCTGCATGGTGACGCACGATCCGCGCTATTCCCACCTGGCCGACCGGACCGTTCACCTCTTCGACGGGCAGATCGTGAGCGAAGACGAAGCTCAGCGGCAGGTGCTTGAGAAGGTCGGTCCCTGAGTATGCAAACCGGCCGCCCAGGCGAATCACCCTGACTCCACCGGCGTCATCCCCACATACTTGAGCCCGCTCCCCGTGTTGAAGAGCACTGTCTCGTCGTCGTCGGAGAGCAGTCCCATCTCCTTCAGTTCCGGCACGGCCGCCAGCACCGCTCCTCCCTCCGGGCACGCGAAGATGCCGGTGCACTCGCCCATCGCGCGCACCGCCTCGGCCATCGCCGCGTCCTCGATCGCGACGGCGCCGCCCCCGGACTCCCTGATCGCGCGCAGCATGAGGAAATCCCCCACCGCCGCGGGGACCCGCAGCCCCGCCGCGTAGGTCTCGGCGTCGTCCCAGTACTGGGCGGCCTCGGTGCCGTCCTCCCAGGCGCGTACCACGGGCGCGCATCCGGTCGGCTGAACCGAAAACATCTTCGGGCGCTCGCTCCCGATCCAGCCCATCCGCTCCATCTCGTCGAACGCCTTCCACATGCCGATGAGGCCGGTGCCGCCGCCCGTTGGATAGATGACGGCGTCGGGGAGCCGGAACCCGAGTTGCTCGAAGAGCTCGTACCCCATCGTCTTCTTGCCCTCCACGCGGTACGGCTCCTTGAGCGTGGAGAGATCCCACCAGCCCATGTAGTCCGCTCCCTCGCGCACGACCTTGCCGCAGTCGGTGATGAGGCCGTCCATCAGCACCAGGTCGGCGCCCAGTCCCTGAATCTCCTCCACGATGGTGGCCGGGGTGTCGTTGGGCGCGACGATGTGAACCGGCAGCCCGCCCGCGGCTCCGTACGCCGCGGCAGCACTGCCGGCGTTACCCGCCGTGGGAATCGCCAGCTCCTTCGCCCCCAGCTCCTTCGCGCGCGACACGGCCAGGCACAGCCCGCGGTCCTTGAAGCTGCCCGTGGGGTTCATGCCTTCGTTCTTCACCCAGAGGCGGCGCATGCCGTAGCGTTTGGCGAGCCGCGGCGCGTCGGTGAGCGGCGTCCAGCCCTCTCCGAGGGACAACCGGCATTCGGGAACCCGTACCGGCAGCACCTCCTCGTAGCGCCAGAGATCGGGCCGCCGTCGCTCCAGGTCGCCCGGGCGGAAATGGCGCCGGATGGTGTCCAGGTCGTAGCGGGCGAACAGGGGTCTTCCGGCGGGCGAGAGCCCCATCAACTGCTCGCTGTCGAAGGTCTCGCCGGTCCAGGTGCACTCCAGGTGACTCGCGCCGCGTGCCTTCCACGGAATTGCGTTCATTCGGGTCGCCTTCCAGGGCTTCGGGTGATGTTCCAACCTTTGTTTCGCGTGGCACGAACGGGGCCGTGCAAGACAGACCGGCACGGGCCGCGCCTCCCGGATGTTCCGAAACTTCGGCGGGTGCTCTAGGCTTGTTGAGGATGCGGCGCAAGGTTACAGGCAACCAACTGACGCCGCAACACATCCAACAGACGTAGTTCGGGACGCCGGAAAAGGTCTGGATACAACCCGAATGAGTCGAGCACAAAGGATATTCGCGCTTCGCGACGAGCGGGTACCGACGGATGAAGGGATGAACGAATCCCGGCTGATCCGCAGGGCGAGCGAAGGTGACGCTCGGGCGGTGCGGTCGCTGTACGACCGCTACAGCCCCCGCGTGTATGCCGTGGTGCGCAGAATCGCCGGGGACGACCACACGGCCCAGGACTACGCCCAGGAGACCTGGGTGCGCGTCATCCGGGCACTGCCGACGTTCCGTGGCGAATCGAAGTTCTCGACCTGGCTGCACCGCATCGCGGTCAACGCGGCCCTGCAGTCGAGGCGCCGCGAGAGCACCCGGCAGGACCGGGAGGTGCCGATCCCGGATACCGTTCCGGTGCGCTCCTCGCCGGGGGATCCTCTCCTGGCGCAGAGGCTCGAGAGGGCGATGGACCGGCTCCCGGAGGGGATGCGACGCGTGCTGATCCTTCACGACGTGGAGGGCTACACGCATCAGGACATCGGTGAGATGTTGGGCGTGACGGCGGGAACATCCAAGTCGCAGCTCTTCAAGGCGCGGGCGAAGATGAGACAATGGCTGGGTTCGGTTCACGAACCCCGACACGAACAGGAGCGAGAAGCATGGAGCATCTGAGTCTGGAAGCTCTGGCTCGCCTGGTTGACGAGACACCCTTCAGGAGCGAAAGGCGGCACCTGGCGCGCTGCCCGGACTGCTCCCGGGAGCTGGAGCTGCTGCGCGAGCAGACGGAAGCGCTGGGGTCGCTGCCCGACCTGCGGCCGGCGCCCGGAGACTGGCCGGCACTGGAGGCACGGCTGGAGCGCGAGGGACTCCTGCGCGCAAGCAATCCGGCTGATGCGGTGATCCGCCTGATCGACCGCAGACGCGGCTGGATGCAGGCCGCCGCCGCGCTGGTGCTCTTCCTTGCGGGAGGTCTCTCCGGAGCGGTGCTGGCGCCGGCGGAATGGGGTCTGCAGGCAGGTGGCGAACAAGCAGCATCGGGCGAGATGCCCGCGAGCGGGGTGTCGCCGGCAGGACTGACGGTCGAGGAACCCGAAACCCCGGAGGAAGCGGCGGAGGTTGTACGCCTCGCCGAACAGCAGTACCGAGACGCGATGCTGCGGTATCGGGCTCTGACCCGCGGTCCGGAAGCCGAGACACCGATGGATCCCCGTCGTCTTGCGGTCATCGACGCGATGGTAGCCATGGGTCAGGCAGCGGTTCAGGAAGCACCCGATGATCCGTTCCTGAACGGGTTCCTGGTCAGCGCGGTAGCCGAACGCGAAGCGGCGTTGAACGCGCTCTTCGCCTCCGCCGATCGGTACTAGCATGCTCCGTTTCGGCGCTTCCGGAGCCTTGCTCCTGGTGCTCTCGCTGTTCGCCGCGGGCGCGGAGGCTCAGACCCGCGTCCAGGCGGCGGAAGGTGGCTGGATCGGCATCCAGGTCGAAGGCCGCGCTCTGCCCGACGGTTCCACCCGCGTGATGATCGTGCGGGTGGACCGCGGGAGTCCCGCCCAGCAGGCGGGGGTGCGCCCGTTCGACCTCCTGGTCCGCCTGGACGGGGCCGATGTCTCGCCGGAAGCCCTGATCGAGCTGGGCGAGCGCCTCCGCCCCGGACTTCCCGTCGAACTCACCGTGCTGCGCGCAAACCGGGAGCGGACCCTGCGCGTGACTGCCGGAACGCGGCCCGATCCCATGGACCCGGCCACGATGGAGGAGTTCACCGCGCGTGTCGACTCGGCGCGCCTGCAGATGCTGTGTATGGTTGACTCGCTCATGGCCGATACGACCTGGGCAAGATTCCGGACCGACATGGAAGCCGTCCGCAGGGCCATGGCCGAGCAAGCCGGGGCCACCGGCGAAGTGGAAGCGACCGCGGAGGTCATGCAGCGGGCGCGGGAGATGATGGTTCGGGCCCGCGAGGCCATGCGCTCTCAGCGTTTCGGTCCCAGGCCTCCGGGCGGTCCTCCCCCGGCACGTGTACGGATTACCGTCGACGAAACCGGGCCGGGTGAGCGCAGAGGCCGCGCGGGCGCGCGTGGGCGCATCACCATCGACGGCAGTGGCTTCGGCGGACGCAGAAGCCCCGGAGGCCCACCCCCGGGCGTTCGCTTCCGGTCGCCCCACCTCCTCGGCGACCGTTTTGTGGCGGGAGCCGAACTCGAGGTGGTGGAACCGGACGCTTCGGCCGGCATTGGGGGAAGCAGACTTCGGGTCGTGCAGATCGTGGAGGGCAGTCCCGCCTACCGCGCCGGCCTGGCGCCCGAGGACGTGATCGTGAGCATCGGCGGAGAGCCCGCGAGCAGCCTGACGGAATTCCGCATCCGGCTGGGACGGCTTATCCGCCGGGGCCGCCCGGAGATGCAGGTGGTGCGCGGCGACACGACCCTGGTGGTCATTCTGCCGCGACAGTAGGGAGGCTGGCCCCCCCGGCCCTACTCGTACCTGAGCGAGTCGATCGGATCGAGCAGCGCCGCCCGGCGCGCGGGCCAGATCCCGAAGAAGAGGCCGATCCCCGCAGAGAAGAGCAGCGCCACAGCCACGGCCGCCGGCGCGACCGCCGTCTCCCACCCCGCGGTGTTCGAGAGCAGCTCGGCGCTGCCGACTCCGGCCGCCACCCCCAGAATCCCGCCCATCGTGCACAGCACCAGCGACTCGATGATGAACTGGAGCAGGATGTTCAGCCGGGTGGCACCCATGGCCTTGCGGATGCCGATCTCGCGGGTGCGTTCGGTGACGCTCACCAGCATGATGTTCATGATGCCGATCCCGCCCACCAGCAGGCTGATCGCCGCGATGCCGCCGAGCAAGTAGGTGAAGGTCTGCTGCGTCTCGTTGAACGACTCGAGCAACTGCGCCGAATTGCGGATCGAGAAGTCAGCCTCCTCACCGGGCGGAATGCGGTGCTCGCGCCGCAGGATGCGGTCGATGTCGGCGTAGGCCGCGTCCATCGAGCCTTCGTCCAGGACCTTCACGCTGATGGAATTGAGCCGGTCCCGGCCCCCGAACACCCGGTACTGGGCCGTGCTCAGCGGGATGTAGACACGCTCGTCCGGCTGCGACCAGGGGCTGGACTCGCCCTGCTCTTCCAGGACGCCGATGACCTCGAAGGGAATCCCGCGGATCTGCACCGTGCGCCCCACAAGGAGGGCAGCCGGCGTCTCCAGCTGGTTGGGGATCTCCGACCCCACGACGGCTACCCGGCGGCGGCCCTGCACTTCGCCTTCGTCGAATATCCTTCCGAGCGCCAGATCGATGTTCTGGACGTCGAAATACTCGGGCCACGTGCCCAGCACCTCGTTGCTCGAGTTCCAGCGCAGATAGGAGAGCTGCTGCCGCTGCTCGATCTCGGGAGCGATCAGGAGCGAACCCCCGGTCTGAATGCGCAGCGCCTCCGCATCCTCGTCGTAGAGGCGGGCACGCGCGCCGCCGTCGCGGATGCCCCGGAACATGCTCTGCCCGGGCCGGATGGTGAGCACGTTGGTGCCCATGTTCTGGATCTGCTCTTCCACGCGCTGTTGCGCGCCCTCGCCCAGCGACACCATGGCGATCACCGCGGCGACGCCGATGATGATGCCGAGTGTGGTGAGGAACGAGCGCAAAGCGTTGACCCTGATGGCCTGAAGGGCGACGACGACGATTTCCTTGATCAGCATTTCGGATCTCCGGGCTGCGTCAGCGCCTTCCGCCGCGCGGGGTACCCCCTCCGAACGGGCTTCCGCCCATCCGCTCGCGCATCCGGTCGATGAACTCCTGCTGCTGCGCCTGCAACTGGGCCGCGCCGATCAGCGCCACTTCCTCCCCCTCTTCGAGCCCGACCAGCACTTCGGTGTTGTCCCAGTCGTTCACGCCGATCAGGATGGGGCGGGGCTCGATGGTGCCGTCCGGGGAGACCACGAACGTGATCGCCGGGCGGGGGGCACCCTCCTGCTCGCGGCGACCGGCAAACCCGCCGACGCCGGCGCCCATGGGATCCATCATTCCCTGTCCCGCGCCAGGTCCCATTCCCATCATTCCGGCACCGTTGCCGGCCCCGGCGCCCAAGCGCCCACCAGCGCCGGCGCCGGCGCGCGCTCCGGGACGGCCGGTGCCCGCTCCAGGGTCTCCGTTCACAGCCGCTTCGGGATCGCCACCGTTCTCCGCGCGGGCCTGCATCATCTGTTCACGCATCTGCTCGCGCGAAATCTCCCCGCTCGCCAGTTGCTCGCGAAGTTCCTGCAGGCGTGCGTTTCCGTCCATCCCGCCCATCGGCCCCTGGCGCGCCATCATTCCCCCGGGGGCTCCGTCCGGTGCCGCCATGAACCCGCCAGGCGTGCCGGAGCCGCCCGGCAACGAGGCGCGAAGGTCCGCGAACACGGAGCGATCCATCTCGATCGCGTCCGGATCCATCCCCAGCACCATCGCCGCGGGCGCCATCTCCTGGAACTGGACGAGCGCGTTGTTGGGGATGAGCAGGGCGTTGGGGCGCTCGGCGACCAGAATCTCAACCTCCGCGTTCATGCCGGGCTTGAGCAGGCCGCCACGGTTATCGATCATCACGATCACGGCGAACATGGTCACGTTCTGCTGCACCTCGGCCTGCGGTTCGATCTTGTCGACGATTCCCGCGAAGGTCCGTCCCGGGAATGCCTCCACCGTCACCGTGGCGGTCAGGTCGGCCGAGATCTGTCCGACATCGGTCTCGTCCACCAGCGTGCGCACCTGCATCTCGGCCAGGTTCGCCATCATGAAGAGCGTCGTGCCCCCGGACACGTTCTGCGACGCCGACTGGATGACCTGTCCTTCCTCCACGTTCTTCTGAATGATGGTGCCGGCCATGGGCGCGCGAATGGTCACGTCGCTCAGGCGAAGCTCGGCCAGTTCCATGCTCGTGGTGGCCTTGACCAGGTTGGCCTGCGCGTTCGCGAAATCCAGGTTGGCCGACTCGTGCTCGGCCTCGGTGATCACTCCGGACTCAAGGAGCAGGCGCGAGCGCTCCAGCTGGGCGGTTGAAATCTCCACCCGCGCCCGCGCCACGTTCAGGTCGGCTTCGGTCTGGTTGAAGTCGTTGCGCACGTCGCGCGGATCGATCTCCGCGAGCAGCGCACCCGGCTCGAGCTCGTCCCCGGTGTCCACGTGCAGGCGCAGAATCTCACCCGAGGCCTTGGACTTGACCTCCACGGTGCGCACGGGCTCCATCAGGCCGGTCGCTTCGGCCACCAGGCGCAGGTCGTCGCGCAGAGCCGGCATCGTCGTGAGGCCGGGCGCCTCTTCCACCGTGTCGGCGCCGTTGCAGGCCGCCACTGCCAGCAGTGCGAGAAGCCTCACCCCTCCGTTCCTCAGTGCCTTCGTGCTCACGTTCATTTCCTCTCCAGAGAATCCTGCGTCGCAGGCTGAGGTGCTGTTGTCGCTCAAACGGTCGCCGCCATCATCGGCTCGTTGAGGAAGTCGCGCGCGACCAGACCGTCGTGCAGATGAATCTGGCGCTGCGCGTATTTGGCGATGTCGTGCTCGTGCGTGACGATGAGGATGGTCTGCCCCTGCCGGTGGAGTTCCACGAAGACCGACATGATCTCCTCGCTGGTGGTGGAGTCCAGGTTGCCCGTGGGCTCGTCGGCCAGCAGGATGGCGGGCTCGTTGACGAGCGCGCGCGCGACCGCCACGCGCTGCCGCTGGCCGCCGGAGAGTTCCGGCGGGCGGTGGTCCATGCGCAACCCCAGACCCACCGTCTCCAGGGCCTCGCGGGCCCGCTGGCGTCGCTCGCGGGCGGATACGCCGGCGTAGATGAGCGGCAGCTCCACATTGTGCAGCGCCGTGGCGCGCGGCAGCAGGTTGAAGGTCTGGAACACGAACCCGATCTCGCGGTTGCGGACGTGGGCGAGCTGATCGTCGCTCAGGTCGCTCACGAGCTGCTCGTTCAGCCAGTACTGCCCCCGGGTCGGAGTGTCCAGGCAGCCGATCAGGTTCATGAAGGTGGACTTGCCGCTGCCCGAGGGTCCCATGATGGCGACGAACTCGCCCCGGCTGATCTCGAGGTCGACGCGGCGAAGGGCGCGGATGGTCTCCGCTCCCAGGACGTAGTGCTTGGTCAGTCCGGACGTTTGGATAACAGGTCGGCTCACAGTTCGCTCCCCAGAATCGCCTCCAGTTGCGCACGCGCGACCGCGTAGTCGTATCGCGCCGTAACCAGACCCGACTCCGCCTGAACGAGGGCGATCTGACTCGTGATCAGGTCGAGGATCGTTGCAACCGAGAGATCGAAGCGCTGCTGCACGACTCGGAGGTCCTCCTCCGCCACATCCCTCGCCTCGATGGCGATGGCGATGGCCTGCTCGGAGGTCCTCAGCGCGAACACCGCTCCATCCACCTGCGCGCGGACCAGAAGTCTGGCATCCTCCTCCTGTACGAAGGCGACGCGTTCCTGATTCTCGGCGCGCGCGATGTTCTGGTCGCGGTTGAAGCCGTCGAACACGTTGTAGCTACCGGAGAGGCGAACATTCCACGAAGTCGTCCCGCCGTCGAAGGCAACTTCCCTGTTCGCCCAGCCGTAGCCGGACGAGACCCGGAGCGACGGAAACCGCGAGGCCCGGGAGGAACCGGCGGCTGCGGAGGCGGCTCGAGCGGCTGCGCGAGCGCTGCGTACCGCCGGCGAGCGATCTTCGGCGAGCAGGAACATCTCCTGCTCGCTCAAGGCCAGAGGACTCGGGTCGAGATCGTCCGGAAGTTCAGGCATGACCGGCTCCGACAACCCCACCTGCCGCCCCAGAGCGAAACGCGCCGCGCGGGTGGCGGCCTGCGCCTGAAGCACCGACTGCATCGCGTTGGCCACCTCCAGGCGCGCCCGCAGCGTGTCGGAGCGCGTCCCGGAGCCCAGCTCGGCGCGGCGACGCGTGTTGGCCAGGCTCTCCTCGGCCCGTTCCACGCTCGCCTGCGCCACTTCGAGCAGGTCCGCCTGGCGCAGGGCGGCGAAATACAGATCCTTGGTCTGCAGAATCACGCCGAAGCGCTGATTCTCCATGTCCGCTTCGGCGGCCGCGATATCCGCCCTCGCCCGATCCATGTTGGCGAAGCGCTGGCCACCGTTGAAGAGGTTGTACGACAGCGAGAGCCCCGCGTTATAGCTCTGGCTCGCGCCGACGACGGTGCGCTGGGTGGCCGCGTCGAACCGCTGGCTGCTGTTGGTCGAGGCGCCGGAGCTGAGGCTCAGGGTCGGGAGAAAGCCTCCCCAGGCGGCCCTGTGCGAGACGCCGGCGTTGTCCAGACCGGCGCGCGCCTGCGCCATCGACGGGTGCACCTGCAGCGACCTGGCGATCGCCTCGTCCAGCGTAAGCGGCTGCTGCGCCGAAAGGGTGCCCGCAAGGGCGAGTGCGGCGATGGCGTGCGCGGAGAAGAGCCGCCAGTGCTTCATACTTTGCGTGACCATTCTCCCCCGTCCCGTGCTCCCCCGTCCCCGGCCCCGTCGTCCCGCTGCGGGCGCTCCTCGTCGTTCTGGCCGCGGTCACGAGCTTCGGACCGCGACCTCTCCCTTCCCCTCTCGTCGTCCAGTTCCCTGCGGCGGTCGAAATCGTTCAGCAGGGCATCGTACTCGGCAGCCTGCTCCGGGGTGAGCACCGCCTTGATGGAGGAGCGCGTCGACTCGATCAACTCTCCGTACCCCGTACGGTAGTCCGCCCGCAACTGGCGCATCATCGTGCGCGAGTGGCCTACGATCGAGTCCACCTGAACCTGCTGCTCGGCGCTCAGTCCGACGCGCTCGACGATCAGGCCGCGACGGCGGGTCTCCCCTCCGCGATCCTCATCCGCCTCCTCCGCCGCCACGGCCGCAGGCGCCGTGGGCGCCCCGGGTTCTGCCTGAGCCGACGATGTCCTCGACCACACCAGGCCGAGAAGGAACCCGGCCACCAGGGTCACAAGGAGTACACCGCCGGCTGCTGCACGGGTGTTGCGTGCGCTCATCACCAACCTCCCTCGATCGCGACCAGCAAGGCCACCTCGTCCACCTGATCGGCAACGAGCACCGCCGGCAGCGGCTCATCATCGACCCCGGACACCAGGGCTTCCTCAAGGGCGATGCCGGATCCGGGCGTCGTCTCGGCCGGCGCCAGCAGGGAGGCCATCGCTGCGGCCGCGACCACCGACGCCGGGACCAGCAATCTCCACCATGACGCCAGCACGTCGCCTACCGTCAGCGGGCGCGACGCGCGCCGCCTGGCCAGCTCCGGACCCGCAAGGGCCATCACGCGGGCCTGGAATCGGGCCCAGTGGCCAGGGTCCGAGTGCCCGGGATCGAGCAGCTCCAGGGAGATTCTGCCGTTGTCGACCATGTCGCCATCCCGGCCTGATGTGGCTTGTCTGTTCATCTGAGTCTTTCGTCCGTCCAGCTATCTGTTGGTGTCTCTTGCCTGGATCCCGCGAGATTGCTTCCAGCTATGCGTCCGGCCTGAGGAGCGCTCGCAGCGACTTGCGTGCGTAGTGCAGATGCGAGCGTACCGTCCCCGCGGGGAGCCCGAGGCGCTGTGCGATCTCTCTGTGCTTCCATCCCTCCAAGTCGTGCAGCAGCACGATCTTCCGTTGTACTTCCGGCAGCTCTGCGAGCGCGCGGGCGAGTTCCTCGCGCAACTCCGACAACTGCGCCTCCTTCTCCGGCGTCGGGGTGCTGGAACGGGCGCTGAACGGAATCGGGTCCGTCGCCCGCAACGCCTCCCGGCGCACGAGGTTGTTCGACCGGTTTCTCACGATCGTCATCAGCCAGCCCCCGAACCTGCCGGGGCTGCGACAATCGTCGAGACGTTCGAGGGCGACCAGGAAAGCCTCCTGGGCCGCGTCCTCCGCGTCTTCCGGCCGGCCGATCACGGAGAGAGCCACCAGAAATGCCGCCCTGCGATAGCGGGTTACGAGTTGCCCGAAGGCTTCCCCGTCCCCCGACCGGGCCAGTGCAACCAGCGTCGCGTCATCCAAGTGATCGTCGCCTCAACGAGAATGACACGTGGACATTGAACGTTGTTGAATGGCTGGCAGCCCACGGACTGCTAGCGCCGACCTCGCAGCCGGCTTCGGTGTTTCCGCCTGGTCTTGCCGGACCGGGGCCGCTCGCGGGTGGCCTCCGCCAGCAGCGCCTGCCATTCGTCGGGGAAGAGTCCCGCAAGATCCCGGGCGACCGTCAGAAACTCTCCGCACGGTTTCTCCGGCTCGTCCCCGGCGCGAAAGAACCGCACCAGCATGAGCGCGGCGCCCGAATCGGCCATGACGCCGCTTCGCGCGGTCCCCGCCACGCGCGCGATCCAGGCCGTTCCCTCGGCGTCGGAGAACCCCCACTCGCTTGACGCAGGCGGCGACCGCAGGGTTGCTTCTTCAGGTGATTCGCCACGACCCGCGGGACGCCCGCGTGTCGGCGCGGCCGGCCGAGGCGTGCCGCGCGCGGGCTTCAGGCGAGCCGGGGGAGGTGGCGACCCGGACGCGGGTGGCGGCGAGGCTCCGGAGCGTTCGGGCGGCGGAGCCGGCGGTCGCGCGGACGGCGGCGAGGAAGGGCGGGCGGACGGAGGCGGCTTCTGACGGGCCGGAGAGACGGGCGCCCCGGGGCGCGTGGGTCGAGGCCGGTCCGGCTGGTCCACGGGCGGAGGGGCGGGACGAACGGGAGGCGGAGTCCCGGGTCGCGCCGGCGAGGGTGAGCGGGGTTCGGCGGACGGACGGCGGTCCGGCCCGGCGCCACCGGGCCCGTCCGGCGGCGACGGCGGCTTCACGCGGCGCCGGTCGACCGCACGCTCGACAGGGAGAGCGCCTTGAGGACCTCGTTTCCGTAGAACATGCGCACGTACTTGGCCTGAACCGGGGTAACGCTGCGCACAGCCCAGACCAGATGGACGTGGTTGGGCTCGGCGGGAATGGAGAGCAGACGCATGCCCGCCTCCGCGGGCGTCCTGTTGCCCTTGCGGTTGTTACAGGGCGAGCACGCCGAAACCACGTTGGTCCACTGATTGCTCCCGCCTCGGGAGATCGGCAGGATATGGTCGCGGGTCAGGAACTCGCGCGGGCGCAGCCGATCGCGGTGGCGGCCGCAATACTGGCAGCAGTAGTCGTCGCGCGCGAACATGAAGGTGTTGGTGACCTGCCGGCGGAAGCGCCGCGGCACGTGCACGAAGCGTACGAGGCGGATGACCGCGGGGAACGGGATGTTGCGGTGCTCGGAGCGGAACGCGCGCGCCTCCTCCGCCTCGAGGATCTCCGCCTTCGCGTCCAGCACCAGACGTACTGCGCGCCGCGTGGGCACGATGGTCAGCGGCTCGTAGGAGGCGTTCAGCGCGAGGCAGCTCATCGCGAATCCGGGGTTGCGGGACCTTCCCTGACCGCCGCCGGCCCGGCTCCGGCGTTTCCCGGGACGCGGCCGGCTACCTGACTCCGCAGGTGGGGGATGACGGCCCACTCCCACGGCCAGACCGATCAGCGCCGCAAACTATCGGGGATCGGGAGGCGGAGCAACTGCGGCATGAGCCGCCGGGCCCGCTTGCGCGCGAGTCGTCGGCGCAGCGCTTCTGCTACAACAGCGCCATCGGATCGCGGTCGATCAGAACCCGCGCGTCGGAGGGGGGACGGAAGCCCGTCGAAAAGGCTCGGGTGAGCGTTCCCAGGGCGCGCGCGGACGGGCTGCGCAGCAGGAAGTGCCAGCGCCACCGGCTCTGCAGGCGCTCGATGGGCGCGGGAGCGGGGCCGGTGAGTTCGACCCGTGTTCCGCGCAGCCGGGGCTCCACCCAGATGGCCGCCTCTTCGGCCGCGGTTGCGGCGCTGTCGGCATCGGGGCTGGTCACGATCACGTTGACCAGGCGCGCGTGGGGCGGATAGCCGGGTCCGGCGCGCTCGGTCAGCTCGCGCTCGGCGAAGGCCTCGTAGTCGTGCTCGCGCGCCGTCCGGATGGCGTAGTGGCCGGGCATGCGGGTCTGGATCACGACATCGCCGCCCAGGGTGCCCCGCCCCGCCCGGCCCGCAACCTGGCTCAACAGTTGAAAGGTCCGCTCGCTGGCGCGGAAATCCGGCAGGTGCAGGCCGACATCGGCATCCACCACCCCGACCAGCGTCACACGCGGGTAGTCGAGGCCCTTGGCGATCATCTGCGTCCCGAGCAGGATGTCGACCTCGCCCCGGCCCACCCGTCCCAGGATCTCGCTGTGCGCCCACTTGCGCGCGGTGGTGTCCACGTCCATGCGCGCGACCCTGGCCCCCGGGAAGGACTCGGTCACGACGCGCTCCACCTGCTCGGTGCCGAGGCCCCGGCGGGAAAGCGCGCGGGATTCGCAGCGGCGGCAGCGGTCGGGCACACGCTCCTCGTAACGGCAGTGATGGCAGAGCAGCCGCCCGGTGGCGCGGTGGAAGGTGAGCGACACCGAGCAGGCCGCGCATACCGGCACCTCCCCACATTCCCGGCACTGGAAGAAGGTCGAGTAGCCGCGGCGGTTGAGCAGCAGAATTGACTGCTCGCCGCGTTCCAGGCGGAGGCGGATTGCACCGGTCAGTTCGGGCGACAGCACGGTGCGCCCGGTGGTCGAGGGGCGCGCGGGCCGCCCGCCGTTGCGGGGCTTCGCGGCGGGTGCGGAAGGGGGTTCGCGAAGATCCACGACGCGCACGGGAGGCAGCGAACCCCCGGTGGCACGCTCGGGAAGCCGCAGCAGCTCGAATTTGCCGCCGATCTGGTTCGACCAGCTCTCGAGCGACGGGGTCGCGCTGCCCAGCAGGCACAGCGCGCCATCCTGGCGAGCGCGCATGATGGCCACGTCGCGGGCATGATACCTGGGGGCGTCGGACTGCTTGTAGCTGCCTTCGTGCTCCTCATCCACGATGATGGCGCCCAGGTCGGGGAGGGGCGCGAAGATGGCCGAGCGGGCGCCGATGGCGATGCGACGGACCCCCGAACGCAGTTGTCGCCACGCGTCGTAGCGCTCCCCGTCGGAGAGCCCCGAATGAAGCACCGCGACGCGGTCGCCGAAGTGCGCGCGGAAGCGGGTCACGGTCTGGGGCGTGAGCGAGATCTCCGGCACGAGCACGATCGCCGACCGGGCGCGCGCGTCCACGACCTCCTTCAGGAGTTCGATATAGACCAGGGTCTTTCCGGAGGCGGTGACGCCGTGGAGCAGGACGGGCCGCGGCGCCGGAGCGTCCAGCGCGGACACGAGCCGCCTGAGCGCAGCCGCCTGGGCGGGATTGGGCGTCAGGTCGGGAGGCGGCTCCGTCCCCGTGGAGGCGAACGGGTCGCGCACGACCTCCTGGTCGCGGACCTCGACGATGCCCTTCTGCTCCAGAGCCTTCAACACGCCCCGGCCGATGCCCTGGTCGAGGAGCGAGGCAAGCGCCATCGATCCGGCGGCGCGCTCCAGAAACTCATAGGCGGCCTTCTGGCGCGGCGCGCGCGCGAAGGCGTCGTCCCGCTCGGCGAGCGACTCCAGCCAGCGCTCGATGTGCACGACCTTCCGGGTTCTCGCCATCGTCCCCGGCCCCCGGCCCGTCCCACTGAGCGTGGAGGGGAGCGCCGCGCGCAGGACGAGCCCCAGCGGAGCGATGTAGTACGCGGCCATCCAGCGGGCGAGGTCGAGGAGCCCCGGCGGGAGCGACGGCTCCTCCTCGAGGATCCTGGAGATGCGCCGCAGGCGCAGCTTGCCGGACCCGGGGCGTCCCGGACCGACCACCCATCCGACCCGCTTCGCCTTGTGGAAGGGCACGAGCACGCGGGTGCCCGGCGCCGGCCGCGGCGCGTCCGCAGCCAGGGCGTAGGTGAAGGTCTGGTCGACGGGAAGCGGGAGCGCGACTTCGACGCGGGACGGCACTACCGGCGGCGCGCGGAGCCCTTTCGGCCCGTCAGCGGTCGAGCAGGAGGAAGACCTCCTCCTGGGGATCGGGCGTGGTCACCTCGGGTCCGTCCTCGCCGAGGTGGACGTCGACCTCGCTGCGCACCCCGATGTCGTCCGGGATGTAGATGCCCGGTTCGATGGAGAAGCCGATCCCCGGGAGCAGCAGGCGGGTGTCGCGTGTCTCCAGGTTGTCGATGTTGGGCCCGCTGCCGTGGAGATCGACGTCGATGGAGTGCCCGGTGCGGTGTACGAAATGGCGTCCGTAGCCGCGCCTGCGGATGAGTTGGCGGCAGACGTCGTCCACCTCGTAGCCGCACACCTCGTCGCCCGCGGCCGCGCGTTCGCGCAGGAACTCGATCGCGGCGTCGCGGGCATCGCGCACCGCCTCCCAGATCTTGCGCGTGCGGCGGGGGAGCCTCGCGCCCAGGTAGCCCATCCACGTCTGGTCGGCGGGGATGTCTTCGGCCGTCGGCTTGCCCCACAGGTCGATGAGCAGGAGATCGCCGCGCCGGATCGGCTCGCCCTGGCCCACGGGCGCGTAGTGGGGGTCGGCGGCGCGCGGGCCGATGGCGACGATGCAGTCGACTTCCTCGGTGAGCCCGCCGGCGCTCAGGCGGGCGCGAATCCAGTCCGAGAGCGCGCCCTCGGTGGCAGGCTCCCCGCCCTCCACGGCGGCGGCGGCGCGCTCGAAGGCCTCGCGCGCGACGCGGGCCGTCACGGCGGCGGAGCGGCGGTGGGCGGCCAGCTGCCCGGCCGTCCATCGCGAATGAAAGAGCGACACCAGATCGCCCGAGCTTACCGGATCCACCCCCACGGCCCGAAGCAGCTCCATCATCCCCCCGGGCACGCGGTCCAGGTACGGGATCGCCGAGCCCGGGGAGGTTTCGATGGCAAGGCGCGGGCGGCCGCGCACCAGATCGGCGAGCGCCGACTCCATCTCGCGCCACGAGGAGTAGACGCGCTTGCGCCAGGGCCAGTGCCGCCACGACGAGCCCTCGATGGCGTGAATCAGCGCCACCGGATCGCCGCGGTCGGGGACGAGCGTGAAGGAGCGGCGCGTGTTCCAGCCGAGGCCGACCATGGAGGCGGCGATGGGGTTCTGGCCGTGGAACTCGAAAAGCAGCCAGCCGTGCAGCCTCATGTCGGCGAGCGCCGCCTGCACCTGTTCGACGCCCTCGCGGGTCAGAAGGGGGCTGTCGGCCAACGGGTCCTCCCGTAGGGGGGTGAGTTGAGGCGCGGATATCCTCCCGCGGGGGATGACGTCCGGCCGGGTTCTGCGGGCCGCGAATAGTAGAAGCCGCTCGCAAGCGATTCAACAAGAGCGCCATGGTCGGGCTTTGCCCGGCGTTGCCAGACCCGTGTCTGCTCTCGTTCAGGCGGGATCATCGCATCCCCATGCCCGCCAACCCCTGAATGACCGCGACCGCCCCCTCTCCCGTGCGCGCCGGGTCGTACCCTCCCTCAAGCAGCGCCACGACCCGGCCGGCGGCGTGCTCGGCCGCCAGATCCATGACCCGCCGCGTCATGCGTTGGAAGTCCCGGGGCTCGAGGAGCATCCCGCCCAGGGGATCGCCGGCCATGGCGTCAAAACCGGAGGAGACCAGGACAAAGTCGGGCACAAAGCCGGCCACGACCTTCGCCAGCGCCTCGTCGAACACCTCGTGCCAGGTCGCCGGGGGCGTGCCTGCGCGCAGGGGCAGGTTGAGGGTGGCGCCCATGCCGGGTCCGCTGCCCCGCTCGTGGAAGGCGCCCGTGCCCGGGTAGTGGGGAGACTGGTGCAGCGACAGGTAGAAAACCGTCCCGTCCTCGTAGAAGATGTCCTGGGTGCCGTTGCCGTGGTGGACGTCCCAGTCGACGATCAGCACCCGCTCGGCGAGGCCGCGGGCCTGCAGGTGGCGGGCCGCCACGGCCACGTGGTTGAACAGGCAGAAGCCCATGGCGCGGTCCGCGGTGGCGTGATGGCCGGGCGGGCGGCTGGCCACGAAGGCGCCACGGGCCGTGCCGGCGGCGACCGCCTCGGCCGCCGTGATTGCCGCGCCCGCGCTCCCGGTCGCCGCACCCCACGAGGCGGGCGAAACCACCGTGTCCGGGTCCAGCCGCACCAGCCCCTCCTCGCGCGAGCGCGCCACCGCCCGGCGGACGCGTTCCACATGGTCGGGAGTGTGCACACGGAGCAGCTCCTCCTCGGTGGCCGGGCGCGCGTCGCGCTGTTCGACGCGGTCGTGGAGGGTGAGCAGGTTGCGGCCCACCGTCGACGCCAGGGCGCGCAGGCGGCCCTGATGCTCGGGATGGCCCCACCCGGTGTCGTGCAGGGGGGCGTCGGGATGCAGGTAGAAGGCGGTGGGTGGACCGTCCGCCATCAGCCGGCCGCGTCCTGACCGGCCGCGACCAGGTCGGCGGGCGCGGCGGGCGGCTGCGCTGTCCCGTTGCCGTTGCCGGATGGCGCCAGGCGGTCCTGCAGGCTCCTCACCTCCGGCGTGCGCGACCGCAGCGCGATGACCGCGTCACACGCCGCGGTCATCGCCGACATGGTGGTGAGGTACGGAACGCCGTTGGTGATGGCGGCCCGCCGCATCCTGAAGTCGTCATATTGCGACTTCTTGCCCAGGGGGGTGTTCACCAGCAGCTGGGCCCTGCCGCTCACGATCATGTCCACGATGTCGGGGCGGCCCTCGTTCACCTTGAAGACGCGCTCGGCGGGCACGCCCAGCCGGTTCAGATACGCGCAGGTGCCCGCGGTCGCCAGGATGCGGAATCCCAGGTCGTGGAAGCGGCGCGCAAGCGGGGTCACGGTCGGCTTGTCCGAGTCGTTGACGGTGATGATCACCGTGCCGCCGCCCTCGGGCAGATGGTTGCCGGCGGAGGTCTGCGCCTTCGCGAAGGCCATCCCGAAGGAGTCGTCGAAGCCCATCACTTCCCCCGTCGAGCGCATCTCCGGCCCGAGCAGGACATCGACGTCGAAGCGGTTGAAGGGGAAGACGGCTTCCTTCACCGCGACCCCGGGAACGGAAGGCTCCCCGGGCACGTTCAGGTCGGCGAGCCGCTCGCCCGCCATCACGCGCGCGGCCAGGCGCGCCAGCGGGACCCCCGTGGCCTTCCCCACGAACGGCACGGTGCGCGAGGCGCGCGGGTTCACCTCCAGCACGTAGACCCGCCCGTCGCGGATGGCGTACTGCACGTTCATGACCCCGACCACTCCCAGCTCGAGGGCGAAGCGGCGGGTGAGCTCGCGCATCTCCTCGAGCTCGGCGCCCGTCAGCAGGTAGGCCGGGAGCACGCAGGCCGAATCCCCGGAGTGGATGCCGGCCTCCTCGATGTGCTGCATGATGCCGCCGATCACGACGTCGACGCCGTCCGAGAGCGCGTCCACGTCCGCCTCGAAAGCGTCCTCCAGGAAGCGGTCGATCAGGACCGGGTGCTCCGGCGCCGCCTCCATCGCCCGGACGAAGTAGCTGCGCAGCGAGGCCTCGTCGTACACGATGTGCATCGCCCGCCCGCCAAGGACGTAGCTCGGCCGCACCAGCACCGGGTAGCCCACCCGGCGCCCGACCTCCACCGCCTCCTCGACGCTGGCGGCGACCCCGTTGGGAGGCACGGCCGCGCCGATCCGCCTGCACAGGCGCTCGAAGCGCTCGCGGTCCTCGGCCCGGTCGATGGCGTCGACCGGCGTACCCAGGATGGGGGCGCCCGCCTCGGCGAGTCCCTGCGCCAGCGAGAGCGGAGTCTGGCCGCCCAGCTGCACCACCACGCCGACCGGCTTCTCGCGCTCGACGATCTCGAGCACGTCCTCAAGCGTCAGCGGCTCGAAGTAGAGCTTGTCGGAAACATCGAAGTCGGTGGAGACGGTTTCCGGGTTGGAGTTGACCATGATGGTCTCGTAGCCGGCCTCGCGTAGCGCGAGCACCGCCTGGACGCAGCAGTAGTCGAACTCGATCCCCTGGCCGATGCGGTTCGGGCCGCTCCCGAGGATGAGGACCTTGTCGCGATCCGTCGGGTCGGACTCGTCCTCGTCCTCGTACGACGAGTAGTAGTAGGGCGTCGCGGCCGGGAACTCCCCCGCGCAGGTGTCCACCACGTTGTAGGTCGGCCGGATGTCCAGGGCGTGCCGGCGCGCCCGCACCTGTGCCTCCGTCTCCCCGCGAAGCGCGGCCAGCTGCCGGTCCGAGAAGCCGTCCCGCTTCATCGCGCGCAGATGGGCCCGCGTCACCCGGGCGACGCCCGCGTATTCCTGCTCATCTTCGATCACCTGCAACAGCTGGTCGAGGAACCAGGGGTCGATGCCGGTGGCGCGATGGACATCGCCGAGGGTCAGGGGCGGCTCGGTTGCGGCCCCTTCCCCGCCCCGCAACACCGCTTCGAGCGCACGCCTCAACTGGAACGGACGCTCCGCCGTGGGGATGCGCAGCGCCGCCAGCAGGCTCGCGCGGTCGTCGCCGTCAAGCCCGTCGTCGGTCAGTGACTTACCGACGGTCCATCCCGCACGCCCGACCTCAAGGCCCCGGAGCCCTTTCTGCCATGACGCCCGGAAGGTGCGCCCGATGGCCATGGTCTCGCCCACGGCCTGCATCTGCACCCCGAGGACGCCATCCGTCTCCGGAAACTTCTCGAAGGCGAAGCGCGGAAACTTGGTCACCACGTAGTCGAGCACCGGTTCGAAGGAGGCAGGCGTCGTGCGGGTGATGTCGTTGGGAAGCTCCGAGAGCAGGAAACCCACCGCGAGCTTCGCGCCCACGCGCGCGATGGGAAAACCGGTGGCCTTGGAGGCGAGCGCGGAGGAACGCGAGACCCGCGGATTCATCTCCACCACGAGCAGTTCGCCATCCTCCGGATTCACCGCGAACTGAATGTTGCAGCCCCCCGCTTCGACGCCGATTTCGCGGATGACGGCGATGGCCGCGTCGCGCATCGTCTGGTATTCGACATCGGTCAGCGTCTGGGCGGGCGCCACCGTGATCGAGTCGCCGGTGTGGATGCCCATCGGATCGAAGTTCTCGATCGAGCACACCACGATCACGTTGTCGGAAGCGTCGCGCACCACCTCCAGCTCGTACTCCTTCCACCCGATCACGCTGCGGTCGATGAGGACCTGGGTGATGGGCGAGGCGTCCAGCCCCCGGCGCACCAGGTCCTCGAATTCCTCGGCGTTGTAGGCGATGCCGCCCCCTGTGCCGCCCAGCGTGAAGCCGGGACGGATGATCGCCGGATAGCCGGTCCCGGCCACCAGCGCGCGCGCCTGCTCCATGGAACTGGCCACTCCGCCCGCGGGCACCTCCAGCCCGATGCGGCGCATGGCCAGGGTGAACTCCTCGCGGTCCTCGCACATGGAGATCGAGCGCGCGTTGGCGCCGATCAGCTCGACCCCGTAGCGCTCGAGCACGCCCGCCTGCTCCAGCTCCATCGCGATGTTGATCGCGGTCTGCCCGCCCATGGTGGGGAGCAGCGCGTCGGGGCGTTCGCGCTCGATTACCCGCTCCACCCACTCGGCGGTGAGAGGCTCGATGTAGGTGCGGTCGGCCAACTCCGGGTCGGTCATGATGGTCGCCGGATTGGAGTTGACCAGCACGACCCGGTAGCCCTCTTCCCTCAGCGCGCGGACCGCCTGCGTCCCGGAGTAGTCGAATTCGCAGGCCTGGCCGATGACGATCGGCCCGGATCCCAGGATGAGGATGTTTTCGAGGTCGGTCCGCTTAGGCACGTTCGGCTTCTGACTTCTCCGATTCCGTGCGCACGGCCTTGGAGAGCACCAGGGCGAAGCCGCCCCAAACGAACGCGCCGATCACGATCATCGTGACCCAGGTAGCCGTCGTCAAAGAGTGGGCTCCAGCGAGGGGGTAGGGGTGAGATCGGGTCTCCGTAAACTGACCGGGCGCCCAGCCGGAAGCAACCCGGCGATAGCGTACTCGGCCGGGGCGCCGCCGACGACCGCGGGCCCGGACGGAAACGAGCGGCGAGAGCTCAACCGGCTCTCAGTCTGGCCCGCCGGCGCGCCGCCAGGTCCTCGGCGCGCACCTCCAGTACGTCGGCAACCGTCCTCATGCCGTCGATGACGTTCTGGATGTGCTCGGGCCGCGGCAGCCCGATGAGCTCGACTCCGCGCGCAACCTCGCCGCGGTGCACGCCGGCGGCGAAGGACTTGTCCTTCAGCTTCTTGGCCACCGACCTGGGCTTCAGGTCGTCGATGCCGTTTGGACGGACCAGGCAGCACGCGTAGACCAGGCCGCTCAGTTCGTCGCAGGCGCACAGGACCTTGTCGAGGTCGGTCTCCGGCGGGACGTCCGTGAGGTCCGGGTATCCGTGCGCCAGCACGGCGTGGATGACCTCTTCCGGATAGCCGTCCTCGCGCAGACGCGCGACCCCGCGGTGCGGGTGCTCGTCCGGGTGCTTCTCCCAGTCCAGGTCGTGCAGGAGGCCGGCCAGGCCCCAGGTTTCCTCGTCGGCTCCGTACTTGCGGGCATAGAAGCGCACGGCGGCCTCCACCGCGTACATGTGCTTCCTGAGCCCCTCGTTGTCGACCCATTCGTGCAGCAGGGCCAGCGCGTCCTGGCGGCTGGGCATCGGGCGTCGTCCTTGGTTCGGTGGGTTCATACGCTGGACGAGGGGCACAGGCGCGACAGCGCGCACTCCTCGCAGCGGGGTTTCCGGGCCGCGCAGACCTGGCGGCCGTGGAAGATCAGGAGATGGGCGAGCAGTGTCCAGCGCTCGCGGGGGAAGAGCTTCATGAGGTCGCGCTCGATGCGCACGGGATCCGGGTGGCGGGTGAAGCTCAT
The DNA here is from genome assembly GCA_022823365.1 of Gemmatimonadota bacterium. Taxonomy (GTDB): domain Bacteria; phylum Gemmatimonadota; class Gemmatimonadetes; order Longimicrobiales; family Gaopeijiaceae; genus BD2-11. The sequence goes on along the minus strand of JAJDXG010000056.1, from coordinate 269,389 downwards.
GCGGTTCGCGAGGCGCTTCACGTGCGTGTCGACGACCACCCCCTCGTCGATCCCGAAGGCGTTCCCGAGGATGACGTTGGCGGTCTTGCGGCCGATGCCCGGCAGCGCCACCAGTTCCTTCATGTTGCGCGGCAGCTCGTTTCCGTGCTTTTCCGCAACTGCCGTCGCCATGCCGATCAGGTTCTTCGCCTTGTTGCGGAAGAAGCCGGTGGAGTGGATCAGCTCTTCGAGCTCGTGCTGGCGTGCCCCGGCCAGGTCCAGCGCCTCCGGATAGCGCTCGAACAGGGCGGGCGTCACCTTGTTCACCCGCTCGTCGGTGCACTGCGCGGAGAGGATGGTCGCGACCGCGAGCTCGTAGGGGTTGCGGTGGTGGAGGGCGCAGTGGGCGTCCGGGTAGCACTCGACGAGCAGTTCGTAGATGCGCGCGGCCCGCTCCTTCCTCGCCTTGACCGACTCTCTCATGGCGCCTCCGCGATTGTGATCAGCCGCCAGGGCAAAGTGCTCGCAAGGGGCGCGCGGCTCGACGAGCCCGGGTCGACGGCTCCCTTCGACGGGCCGGAACCGGCTTCATCACCCTTCGTGGGTGCGCGGGCGCGCAGCAATCCCTGCTCCAGCTGCCGGAAGAGGCGCCCCGCCAGCTTCACCACCTCCCCGAGCGTCTCGATCGAGCAAAGGTCCTCGCCGCCCGGCAAGGTACTGGCGAAGTCAGCGCCCCGCTCGCGCACGTTCGCGGCAGCCCACCGGCTCGCCTCCTCCCCGGGAATCTCCGGGACGGGCATGACCCCCAGCCCGGGACGGTCCGCCCGCATCCCGCTCGCCACCATGAGGTGCAGGCGGTGAGCGGGGGTCAGCACCCAGAAGAAGCCGTCGAGCGCCTCGGCGGGGCCGCCGGCCTCGGGGCGCGCCCAGAACAGGTAGTGCGGCAGCTGCACGTAGCCGGCCCGGGAGGGAGCCGCGAAGGCCCAATCCTCCGGCCCGGAGCGCAGGGCGACGCGCGTCACCTGGTGGGCGGCTTCGTTCCCCAGCAGGTACAGGTGCTCCCCGGTGCTCCAGAAATGGAAGGCATGGAAGAGGATGACGCCGTATTGCACGAACAGGACCGGGTTGTCGTCCTCGACGCGGATGTCGGCGATCGCGCGCCGGGACTGTTCGAGCATGCTGAAGGCGCCCGGGTCCCAGATGTCCACGCCCCGCCGGTCCGCCTCCTCCCGGATCAACTCGAAGCGCTCCTCCGCGAAGGCCCGGCCCGGGAGGGCCATCTCGTACGGCGTGACGCGGGCGTAGCGGTCGTGAATCCTCATCGCGGATCAGCGGGCCTGCCGGGATCCGGGACCCGCGCGGAAGCGCCTCCCGTCCGGCGCGCCACCGCCTCCGACTCCCACAGCTCCTCCGCGGGCCGCTTCAGGAACGCCTCCCACCATCTGCGCTTGCGCACCAGCACAAGCTGTAGCTCTCCCGGCCCGCAATCCACACCGTCGATCCACACAAAGTGCGCGTCCCCCAGGCGCTCGGGCGCGTCGATGCGAAAACCCTCGCCGCGCCAGTCGAAGCCCACCTCGCCGGCCCGCGCGAGCCGCTCAGCCGTCCACTCCTGCTCGATGAAGAAATCGGTCTCGACGCGGAAAACCCCCGGGGCGATCTCATCCCCTGACTGATAGTAGCTGGGATCGAAGTCGAGCCCCTCGCTCCGCTTGAAGGACTCCTCCATGGCGTAGTCGACGCCCCCGAGTTCATCCTGGTCCGCGAGCGACTCGAGGTGGTGCCGCACCTCGTGGGTGAGGGTCTCCCACAGCTCGCCCTCCCAGTCGAAACCGGGATCGAGCCGGGACAGTTCGCGGAAGGAGCCGTAGTAGAGGGCGACCACCGAGCGCGTCGTTTCGGGCCCCTGCCAGTCCGACGGATACGACTCCGTCGAGCACATGCCCAGCGTATAGATGTCCGGGAACACCGGATGCGGGAGCGCCTCCTGGCGCACCGAGAGCCCGTCCAACCCGCTCGTGTAGTCCTCCGGAATCTCGCGAAAGGCACGCCGCGCGGCCCTCTCGAACTCGCGAAACCTCATCCCCTTGCCGTACCCGGACAACCATCGGCCCGCCCGACATCAACCGGCCGGGCCGCTGCTCCCCTCCAGGGTTGCCCGCGTGATCACCCTGTTGAGCATCCACAGGATGAGGATCGCCACCGCAGCCTGGATGATCACGCTCCCGACGTTGTACGGACTGAACAGCGTCCAGGTCTCCGCGAAGCTCTCGCCCCGGGCGCTCCACAGGAACCACACCATGAGCACCACGGCCTCGACGATCACGAGCCGGATCGCCCAGTCCCACCAGGCTCCGATGTGGATGTCGGAATCACCCGTGTTGATGAACTTGCGGCGCCACTCGGTCACCCCGTAGCGCAGCACGGCGAAGGCGAAGAAGAAGCCCGAGAGCATGAGCCCAACGCCCCAGACCCAGTCCTGGTTGTGGAAGAAGTCCATGTTGAGCGCGCTCGGGATTCCGCACACCAGCGCCGCGATGCCGACGATGCCCACGGCGCGCTTCCGCTCGATCCCGGCGTCCCGCAGGACCCGGCTGGCGAGTTCGATCATGGCCACCAGGCTCGTCCACGCCGCGAACACCAGCGCCATGAAGAAGAGGATCATGAAGAACTGGCCGCCGGGCATGAGCGCAAAGAGCTGCGGCACCCAGATGAAGGTGATGCCCTCGTTCCCCGCCCCGACGATCTGGCTGGCGGCGTCCGGCATCACCGAGAAGACCGTGCACAGCACCATGATCCCCGCCAGCAGCGACATCGAGTTGTTGCCGAAGCCTATGACGAAGGCGTTGAGCGCGGTGTCTTCCCGTTTTCGCATGTAGATGGCGTACGTGAGCACCAGACCCCAGCCCGCGCCCGTATCCCACGCGTTCTGGGTCAGCGCTTCGAGCCAGATGCGGTAGTCGGCCAGCTCGCTGAAGTTCGGGGTGAAGAGGAACGCGAGGCCCGCGGAGGCGCCCGGGAGCGTGACGGCCCGGATGGCGAGCACGACCACCAGGATGATCAGGCTGGGGATCAGGAAACGGGCGGCGGTCTCGATGCCCTTCACCCCCCTGGACACCACGAACACGCCCATGCCCAGGGCGATGGCGTGCGTGATCATCGCCGAAGGCGTGGCGGCGAAGGAGTTCCAGAACGCGTCGGGCACTTCCGTGGGAATCTCGCGCGTGATCGAGGCCCACAGGAAGCGCAGGGTCCAGCCCATGACCACGCTGTAGTAGAACATGATCGCGGTCGCGACCCACGCTACCCACGCGCCCATCCAGCCGAATTTCGGCCCGAGGGTGGTCGCGAACGCGCCGATCGGCCCCTTGCGCACGCCCTTCCCCATCCCGAACTCGAGGATGAGGAGCGGCACCGACCAGAGGAGCAGGAAGCACACCCATGCGACGAGGAAGTTGCCGCCCCCGTTGGAGGCCGCGATGCGCGGGAAGCGCCAGATGTTTCCGGTGCCGACCGCCATCCCCAGCATCGCCAGCAGCATGCCCCAGCGCGAGCTGAAAACCTCTGACCTCGATGCCATCAACTATTCTCCCGTGTTCCGGCGATGGTCCCCGCGAATCGGACGTGCGTCCCGGATCCGCGCTCCCTCGGCCTAACCGGCGCCTCAGCGCGCCAGCCGTTCCCGCAGGTAGTCTATCACGCCGTCCGCGTTCACGCGCACCTGCTCCAGGGTGTCGCGGTCGCGCACGGTGACGGTTCCATCCTCGTTGGTCCGGCCGTCCACGGTGATGCACCAGGGAGTGCCCGCCTCGTCCTGGCGGCGGTAGCGGCGTCCGATGGAGCCGGCCGCGTCGTAGAAGCTGGGGACGGCCGCGGCCTTGAAGGCGTCGTGCAGCCGGGTCGCGATCTCGGGCAGGCCGTCCTTGCGCACCAGCGGGAAGATCGCCGCCTTCACCGGCGCCAGGCGCGGGTGGATGCCGAGCACGGTGCGCCGGTCGCGGCCCACGTCCTGCTCGTAATACGCATCCGAGAGCACCATCAGCAGCATGCGGTCGACCCCCGCGGCGGTCTCGACGACGTAGGGGATGTAGCGGCCCCCGCCCCCGGGCTCCACGTAGCGCATCTTCTTGCCCGAGTACTGCTGGTGCCGGCCCAGGTCGAAGTCGGTGCGGTTGTGAATGCCCTCCAGCTCCTTCCAGCCGATGGGAAACTCGTACTGGATGTCGACCGCCCGTTTCGCGTAGTGCGCCAGCTCGTCGGGGCCGTGCTCGCTGAAGCGAAGCGACTCGGTGCGGATCCCGAGCGTCCCCGTGTGGAACTCCATGCGCGCATCGCGCCAGTGCTCGAACCACTCCTCGTCGGTCCCCGGGGCGACGAAGAACTGCATCTCGGCCTGCTCGAACTCGCGCGTGCGGAAGATGAAGTTCCCGGGCGTGATCTCGTTCCGGAACGCCTTGCCGATCTGGGCCACGCCGAAGGGCACCTTCTGGCGCGCGGTGGTCTGCACGTTGAGGAAGTTGACGTAGGACCCCTGCGCCGTCTCGGGACGCAGGTAGACGGTGGCCGCGGCCTCCTCCACCGGTCCCATGAAGGTCTTGAACATGAGGTTGAACAGCCTGGGCTCGCCGAGCTCGCAGGCCTTGAACGCGCCCGGCGCCTTGCTCGGCTTCCTGCCGCAGCGCGCACCCTCCAGCTCGTCGGCGCGAAAGCGCTTCTTGCACACCTTGCACTCGACCAGCGGATCGGTGAAGCCGTCCACGTGCCCCGACGCTTCCCAGACGCGCGGATGCATGAGGATGGCCGCCTCGATCCCCTCGACGTCGTCGCGCTGGTGCACCATCGCGCTCCACCAGGCCTCCTTGATGTTGCGCTTGAGTTCGATGCCCAGCGGCCCGTAGTCCCACACCGATCCGGTGCCGCCGTAGATCTCGGAAGACTGGAAAACGTACCCGCGACGCTTGGTCAGCGAGACGAGCTTGTCCATGCTATCCAGTTGAGACATAGCAGTTTGTACCCTTTGTATCACGCTGTATGAGAGACGTTCACGCCCGCGCCGTCGGACGATCTGCCGGAAAGCCACCAGCGGGTTTCGGGCCGGAATATCGGCAAGGCGCGGCGGGCCAGCAACCGACGGGACTGTTGCTTCCACCGGAGCCCGGGCCATATTTCGGAGTTGGCCGCAGGACGCCGGAACACGTCGGACCCGCGCGGGTCTCCTCCGGATGCGCGGTCGGTCTCACCCTCGGGAACACGGAGCCGCGAGGCCCTGCACGCAAGGATGCCGAATACGATGTTGACCTTCACGGACAAAGCCCGCGAAATGGTGCTCTCCTTCATGGGAGACGAGCCCGACGGAGAGCAGGCCCTGCGGGTGAAGATGGACGGGAGTCCCGTCGCGCCCAGTTTCGAGCTGACATTGGTGGGAAGCGCCGACCTCGGCGACGACGACGTCACGGTGGACGGAGGCGGGTTCACGGTGTTCGTCGACGGCACCAGCGCCCCCCGGCTGAAGGGCGCCACGGTCGACTTCATCGACGAGCTGAACCAGAGCGGTTTCGAGGTGAAGACCGCGCCTGAGGCCGACGGCCGCGGCACCGGAGCACCCACGGGCCCGATCGCCGAGCGCGTCACCGACCTTCTGAACAGCCAGGTGAATCCTTCCATCGCGGCCCATGGCGGCGAGATCCGGCTTGTGGACGTCCAGGACACCGAGATCTATCTGGAGATGATGGGCGGGTGCCAGGGATGTGCGATGTCGCGCCTGACGCTGCGTCAGGGCGTGGAACGGATGATCCACCAATCCGTTCCCGAGGTCACCGCGATCCACGACGTGACGGACCACCAGGCAGGCGAGAACCCGTTCTTCAGTTAGGGTGGTAGCGCACGCCGTTTGTCGGGCGTAGCCCACTCCGTCGTCCTCGGGCTTAGCCCACTCCGTCGTCCTCGGGGTTAGCCCACTCCGTTTTGAGGGCTAGCGCGCCCCGTTCCTGGGTAATTGTTGTTGTTTTGTCGCTTTTGTCTCGTATTTTGTCACAAACATCTGTTTTGTCTTCCTCCGGCGCGGAGGCCGCCATGCGACCCACGCAGCACCTGTTCACGACCGCGCTCGTGATCCTGGCCGCCACCTTTCCTGGTCCGCACAAGGCCCACGCGCAGGTGCCGAAGGTCACCGCCGGCCAGGTCGTGGACCGCGAGACGCTCCGGGGCTTCGTGACCTGGGCGACCTCCGAATTCAGCATGGTCACCGACATCAACGCGGGTTCGCAGCTGGTGAACGATTTTCGCGTGGAGGGCAGTGACTGGAACGTCGGCAACATGTACCTGATCCTGCTGACCCTGGATGGGCAGGTATTGATTCACGGCGAAAACCCCCACTTCGACGGCAAGAACGTGCTCGGCGTGGTCGACGACCGGGGCACGAGAGTCGTCGAACAGATGCTGGCCGCGGGAGCGGCGGGAGGTGGGTTCGTGGAGTGGTGCTGGGACGATCCGCTGGACGCGGCCGACACCCCGTGCAAGGACAGCTACGCACTTCAGTACCACTCCATGGTGGCCGGCGTTGATCTGGTCGTGGTGGGCGGGTATTTCCAGGACCTCTCACATGCCGGCGAGCCGCTCCCCGACGTCCCGCTGCCTCCGTTGTCCGCCGCCGAAGTGGTCGACCGGGCGACCCTCAGGCAGTTCGTGGAGGGCTCGGTTGGCTGGTTGACCGAGCTCGTCGGGCAGGTCGGGTTCGAGCGCGCGAACGAGTGGAAGACGGTGCTGAGAGAGGACGGCGGGCACTTCAAATCCGGCCCCGTCTATCTCTTCATCTTCACTCCCCAGGGATACGTGATCTTCCACGGCGGCGACCCCTGGCGGGAAGGCCGAACGGTTCTGGACAACACGGACTTCCAGGGAAGGGCGTTCGTACGGGATGTCATCGCCGTAGCCCAGGGTGGCGGAGGATTCGTCGAGTACTTCTGGGACGATCCAACCGTGGAGGGAGACGAGGACACGGGAACCCCCAAGGTCAGCTACGCCGTTTCGATCAGGAACGACCTTCCCGCCTTCCGGGGCATCGAGTTCATCATCGGGGCCGGGTTCTACAGGAACTTCTCCACCGCCGAGGCGGAAGCCGTGGCGGCGGACTGGCTCCAGAGGTTCGGCAGGTCGGTGGCCAGCCAGACGATGGAGATGATCGGCAACCGCGTCTCACACTCCCACCGGCAGGACGACTACGTCGAAGTGGGTGGGCGGACGCTCGATTTCGGCGCGCTCCTCGACCCGAACACCCTCGCGGGCGCCGGCGCGGCCGGACCGTCGATGTTGCTCCCGGTGTCCGCCGGCGGCCTGTTCGGCGGCAGCTCGTTCCAGCTCTCGTCCGGCGGGTCCGGCGGCGGCTACTCCCTGTGGGGAGGCGGAGAGATCATGCGGTTCAACAACGAGGAGGGAGGAGGGTTCGGGGACGGCGAAGTCAGGACCGCCACGCTCGGCGCCGACTACGAGGTCGGCCCGGTGGTGACCGGCCTTGCGGTGACCCACAGCCGCGGGTCGGGCAACTTCGAGCTCGGGCGGCCGGGCCAGGACGACGCCGGAGAAGTCTCCAGCAGCCTCACCAGCGGCTTCCCCTATGCCCGGCTTGCCATCAGCGACCGCCTGTTGACCTGGGGCGTGCTCGGTTACGGCGCCGGAAGGCTGGATATCGCGGGCGGCGGCGAGGAGGATCCCGAGAGCGACATCTCCATGCGGATGGGCGGTGTGGGGTTCAGGGGAGAGCTCGTGCGTTCCGAAGACGCCGGCGGCTTTGAATTGGCGCTACGCTCGGACGCCTTTCTCGCGCGCATGAACTCGGAAGCAGTCGAGGGCCGAAGCGAGCTTACCGCCGACGCCAGCCGGGTACGGATGCTCCTCGAAGCTTCGACGGGATTCGTGACGGGCTCCGGGGCGATGCTGCGGCCCCAGGTGCGCGCCGGCATGCGGTACGACGGCGGCGACACCGAGTCCGGACTCGGGATGGAGGCGGGAGGGGGCCTTACCTTCGTGGACCCCGGCCGGGGACTCACCATCCGGGTGCATGGCCGCACGCTGCTCACGCACGAGCAGAGCGGCTACGAAGAATGGGGCCTCGGCGGATCGATCGACTTCAATCCGGGCGGCGAAGGACGCGGACTCTCCGTGGGCCTGAGACCGACCTGGGGATCGACCGCAAGCGGATTGGCGCGGCTTTGGGCGCAGGGTGCGGCCGGTATGACCGCCAACACGTATGGCAGCCGAGGTCTGAACGCGGAAGTCGGCTATGGATTCGGCGCGGGAGAGGGCGAGGCCGTGTTCATGCCGTACGCAAGGCTCGCCATGTCCGAGCAGCCCGGTTCCGGCTACCTCGGCGCGTACCGGACGGCGAGCCCGTCCGCGGACATGCCGCTACACGTATCGAGCCAGGGCAGGTACGGCTATCAGTTGGGCGGCCGTCTGACCGTCGGCCCGGGTTTGTCGGCAAACATCGAGGCCGGCCGCAGCGCGTGGAGGCCGGACTCGGGTCCGGCACATGGCGCCATGGTCAACTTCTCCTTCCACTGGTAGCAGCATCACGGGAGGTCGGCCCGGCGCCGGGCGGGCCGGCCCCCCGCGTTGCTCAACCGCCGACCGATCCGAGCCCATCCGGGTCGTAGGGCAGAGACTCGACCCGGATGCCTGCCCGGTCCACGGCGAGCGCGGCCTCGGCTCCCGCGGCGCAAGGAACGCCACCGATGTGCCATCGCCGAGGATCCTCCGGGAGATCCTCGACGTGCAGCAGCCCCTGCGCCGCGCCGGGAGTCGGATCCACCGAGAAAGACCGTAGCGGGTGTGTGAGGCCGAAGCCGAGCGCCTTCAGGAACGCCTCCTTGCGGGTCCAGATGCGAAAGAACAGCCGCCGCCGCTCGTCTGCCGGGGCCGCATGCAGCCGGGCCGCCTCGTCACGGGCGAAGTTCTTGTCGGCGATACCGAGCATGAGGCGCACAGTGCGCCTTTCCTCGATGTCCACGCCGAGCCGGCCCGATCCGGCCACGGCGATCATGAGCCGGTCCTCGGAGTGCGACTGGTTGAAGGAAGGGCCGCCGGGCAGGAAGGGCTTTCCCTTGTCCTCGTAGTGGAAACGGACGGTCTTCGGGGGGATGCCGGTCAGCTGCCCCAGAACGCGGCGCAGGTGGGCCTGGGCGACGGTGTAGCGACGGCGGTGCCGGTCGTACACGAAGCGGTCGGCGCGCTTGCGTTCACGCGCGGAGAGAAGCCGCCGGGCAGCGGCTACGACGCCTGCGGGGACATCCAGCCGCCCCTCCCAGATGTAGACGACGCCTGGCCGGAGGTGTGGGATTCTCGTGGTCATGTGCTGTTCCGGGGAAGATGCGCGGCGCGGCGCGCATCGCGGCGTATGGCGCGAAATCCACGGTCGATCAAGTATAGATCACAACCGCGGGGAAGATCCCCCGAGCCCGCGGGGACCCCGTCGCAACCGTTTTCCGAGGAGCCATCCCGATGTTCGTCACGCCGATTTCGCGCTCGGTCGGGCGCGCCGCAGCCTTCGCCCCCTGCATCCCCCTCGCCCTGGCTGCCTGCCAGGCCGCGCCTCCTCCGCAGGAACAGTCCGCCGAGGCGCCGACGGCCGCGGAGACGCCGGCGCCCGAGTACACGCTGGGCCCCGAGAACTCCCACAATCGCTGGAGTTCCACGATCCCGCCCCAGCTCACGGTTCCCTCCGGAGCGGTCGTCGAGGTGTTCACCAAGGAGGCTTCCGACGGCCAGATCACCGAGGCGACGACCGCCGAGGACCTGGCCAACGTCGACTTCGACCTGATCCATGCCCTCACCGGACCCATCTACGTGGAAGGCGCGAGCCCGGGCGACATCCTCGCCGTCACCCTGCACGAGATCGAGGTGCAGGGCTGGGGATGGGCCGGCATCTTCCCGGGCTTCGGGTTCCTGGCCGAAGAGATCACCGGGCCCTGGATCCGGGGTTTTCCGATGGAGCCGGGAGCCACGGAAGTCGCCTTCAACGACGACATCACGATCCCGCTGGCGCCGTTCGCCGGGGTCATGGGGGTCGCGCCCGACACCGACTCGATGCTGGTGACCATCCCGCCGCGCACCAACGGCGGCAACATGGACAACCGCCACATGATCGCCGGAACCACGGTCTACTTCCCGGTTCAGGTCGAGGGTGCGCTCTTCTCCATCGGCGACGCGCACGCCGCCCAGGGAGACGGCGAAGTGTCCGGTTCCGCCATCGAGACGCCCGTGCGTATCGTCTTCGAAGTCGAGGTCATGGAGAACACGCGCGGCATGGTCGAGCCTCAGTACGAGAGCGACGACTACTACGCCGTGACCGGCTTCGCCACCACCATCGACGAGGCGGCCCGCAAGGCCACCCGCTACATGATCGACTACCTGGTCGCCGAACACGGCCTCACGCGCGAGGAAGCCTACGTGCTCTGCTCGATCGCCGGCGACATGAAGATCTCGGAGACCGTGGACGTGCCCCACATGCTGGTCAGCATGCACATGCCGAAGGGGATCTTCTGAGGTTCCGGGGCGTCCCGGCATATGCGCGCCAAGGCACTTCAATCCACCAACGCCCGCCCCACCGTGATGTGATAGATCGTCTGTTGCCGCTCGTAGATCACGAGGACCAGCCCCTCGGATTGCGCCTCCAGAAGCACCCGGCTGAAGATGGCTCCCAGTTCGCGGGACTTGCGGCCCGAGACCGACTCCAGCGCCAGGTCCACGAATCGCTCGACGTGGGGCGCGAACTCGGCGGGTACGCCGGCGAGAATCTCCCCGGGCCGCTCAGCCGGGGGTGCGAACGCGGCGTAGGAGAGGTCCAGGGTGGTGCCGAACTCGTGCGAACTCACGCCGGCGGCCGCGTTCGGGTTCCTGCCGCGCAGCCGTGCCTGCCGCTCCGATGTGCGCAGGGCGCTCGTGACCTCGATGCGGTAGCGCGGAAGCCCCCTCTCCGCGAGCCGTTCCTGGAAGCGCCGGCCCAGCTCCTCGAGCAGGGCGGGCACCTCGGGAACCATGTACGTGGGGGAAGTGCCGGGGCGAACGATCCAGTGGGCGGTGCTGTCCTCGAGCTGAACCAGCCGCCCGGCCGCGACAAGGGAGTCCCGGGCCGCGCGGTCGGCTACCCGCACGCCCAGCTCGCGGGCGCGGGCCACGTGCGACGCGTTGAGGAAGCGGCGGAGCGCGTTCTCCTGGGCCGTCGTCATCACCGGGAGGGGAGAGAGAATGTCGTTGGCCCTGTCGGCCTCTCGGTCCGTGAGGAAGAGCGCCTGCGACAGGGCTCGCTCGATCTCCGTCACCGCAGCGGTCCTTGCGGCCTCCTCGGCCGCCTCGACCGCCGCCGCCCTCTCCCGTTCCGCTCTGCCGCACGAAGTGAGGATCAGGGCCAGAACCGCCATCCATGCCGCTCTGGAACGAAACGCAACCGTGCCTCCGGTTCTCATCGAATTCCTCCAGTCCAACGGGTCGCAGGAACCGTCAACAGTGTACGGGTTTCGACGCTAGACACGTGCATGGCCGCGGGCAAGGAGAAGAGAGCGCGGAGGACGCAGGATGACTGACGCCCCGGATTGCATGCGGCCACCCGCGGCGGCCGGGGGAGGGCAACCGGAACCTGTGCCCCTCCATCCGATTAGACAGACAGAGCAAGCACGTTTCCCGATCCCGTCCGAACCGCCGATGGCCATCGACCAGTTCCCATTCGTCCGGCGGCAGCCGCATCGCAGCATCCCGGTCGCGCATGACCGTACCCAGGCCGGAACCGCCCACGCGCTGAGCGCATTCTTCCTCTTGATGTTCGGCATCGCCGCCACGTCCCCCGCCCAGGCCCAGATCACGGGCTACGTCCTCAACGAAGAGGGCGATCCCGTGGCCGGTGCCGCCATCGAGGCGTGGGCGGCGGATCGCAAGATCGGTGGACGGCTGGCCAACGAGGACGGCTCGTTCCGGTTCCCCGCCGAAATGACGGGGCAGATTCGTGCCCTGTATGCGGGACAGCTCGGATACCATCCCGAGGTGGTCCAGATCGAGGATGGCGTCGACACCTACGAGATCCGCCTCACCCGCGAACCCATTCCGCTTCCCGAGCTGATCGTGGATGCTGAACGGGCCCGTTGCGCCGGCGGCGAGGATCGCGATGCGCGCCGCCTGTGGGAGTACGCCGCCGCCCGCTACAGCCAGGGTCTGGATACGCTGGGAGTGGCCACCTATCTGGCGTCCGTGGAGTCCATCCTGCCGGAGGGCGAGGTGGGAACGGTTCAGGCCGCGGGCGAGGCCGTGGCCCAGCGCGGCTCCTCCTCCCTGCTCCGCTTCAGCTGGCGGCGTCGCATCGAGCGCGAGGGGTACGCGTACCAGATCCGGAGATCCACGCCCGAGCAATCGTACACGTCCTGGGTCTATCCTCCGCTGGAGGCGGATTTCGCCCCGCACTTCGCGGGAGAGTTCTTCGGCGACCGGCACCGCTTCCAGTTCGACAGGTCCGACGAGCCCGATGGCGACGGGAGCGTGACGCTGGTGTTCTGCGCGCGCGACGACGACCACCCGTCGATGGAAGGCACGCTGGTCATTGGCCCGGACACGACCATCGCGGTCGCCCAGTGGCTCTTCCGCACCCCGGAGCCGGTCGAGCACGCGGGCGGACGCGCGGTGTTCGGCCCGCTCGCGGACGATCCCGGGGACTCGTATCTGCTTCCCATCGAGGGCGTCTTCTGGCGCAGGTCGCCGCCCGACAGCTACTGGCAGCGGTACCAGAAGTTCGAGCAGTGGATGGTCGCGCAGGGCGACTCGGTGCCTTTCCTTCCCAAGAGGCCGGGCGGAGATTAGGGCGGGCTCCGGGCGCGCCGGAGCGACAAGCCGCCAACCTCACCGATCACGGCCATGAGACATTTCTCGACGGGATTGCCGCGCCTCCCTTCCCCGTTCCCCGTCGTTCTCCTCCTCTTCGCCTGCGCCGAAGCCGCCCCCGGGCCCCAACCGCCGGGTGACGGAGACTGGGTGGCATACGGCCGCGACGCGGGAGGATCCAGGTACTCGCCGCTCGACCAGATCACGACCGCGAATGTGGCCGAGCTCGAGCTGGCGTGGAGCTGGGAGACGGGCGAGAAGCCGATTCCCGGACCGCTGTCGCCGGTCCGCGGCCAGGAGGTGAGGCCGGGCAACTTCGAGACGACGCCGCTGGCCTTCAACGACACGCTCTTCTTCACCACGGCCTACAACCGGGTCATCGCCCTCGAGGGCAGCACGGGACGCCCGCACTGGGAGTACGACCCGCGCACCGTGGAGTGGGGTCAGCCGCCCAACGGAACCGGCTTCGTGCACCGCGGCGTGGCCGTGTGGAGCGGGCCAGACCAGCGGCGCATCTTCCTCAACACGCGCTGGCGCCTGATCGCGCTCGACGCCGCCACGGGAGAGGCGATCCAGTCGTTCGGGCACCGGGGCGAGATCGACCTCACCGAGCAGCTGCTCTGGCCCACCAACCGCCTGCACTACACGCAGACGTCGCCGCCGGTGGTGTTCGAGGACCTGGTGATCGTGGGCAACGGGGTGTGGGACGGCTTCGTCTACCCGCGCGATCCGCCGGGCAACGTGCAGGCCTTCGACGTGCACACCGGCGAACTGGTGTGGTCGTTCAACCTGATCCCGCAGCCCGGCGAGCCCGGAAACGAGACCTGGGAGGACGGCAGCTGGGACTACACCGGGCACACCAACGCCTGGGCGCCGATGGTGGTGGACGAGGAACGCGGGCTCCTGTATGCGGGAATCGGCACCCCGTCCAACGACTACTACGGCGGCCACCGCCTGGGCGACAACCTGTACGCCGAGTCGCTGGTGGCCCTGGACGCGCGCACCGGCGAGCTGGCGTGGCATTTCCAGACCGTGCACCACGGGCTGTGGGACTTCGACCTGCCGGGGGCGCCGGTGCTCCTCACCGTGACGGTCGACGGCCGCGAGGTCGACGCGGTGGCCGTGGCCGGCAAGACCGGCTTCGTCTACACCTTCGACCGGGAGACCGGAGAGCCTGTGTGGCCCATCGCGGAGCGGCCGGTGCCGCCGAGCGACGTGCCCGGCGAGGTTGCCGCCGCAACCCAGCCCTTCCCCACCTCCCCACCCCCGTTCGCCCGCCAGGGGTTCACCCCCGACGACCTCATCGACCTCACGCCGGAGCTGCGCCACCGTGCCGAGGAACTCACAGCCGGCTACCGTTTCGGCCCGCTCTACGAGCCGCCCTCCATGGAGGGCACCATCGCCATGCCGGGCATCCTCGGCGGCGGCAACTGGGGCGGCGTGGCGGTGGATCCCGCCAGCGCGGTCCTGTTCGTGAAGTCGTCCGAGGAGGCCAGCCTGCTGAAGATCGCGCCCGCCAACCCGGCCACCACGGTGGCGGACTACGCCATCGACCGCACGGCGTCCCGAACGCTCACGGTGGACGGGCTGCCCATCTCGAACCCGCCCTACGGCACCATTACGGCCGTCGACATGAACGGCGGCGCGATCCTCTGGCAGGAGGCGGTCGGCGAGCGCCCGGAGATCGCGGGCCATCCCGCGCTGGCCGGGCTCGACCTGCCCGCGCGGCTGGGGGTGGTGGGGGCGCCCGGACCGTTCGCGACCGCCGGCGGCCTGGTGTTCCTCACCGGCGGCTCGGACATCCTGTACGCCTTCGACGCGGCGAGCGGAGAGGTGCTGTGGGAGGGCCGGCTGCCCGCGCGGGCCTACGCCAACCCGATGACCTTCGAGACACGCGACGGCCGGCAGCTCGTGGTCATCGCGACGGGTGAGCGGGAGGGGGCGGCGCTGCTGGCGTTCGGGCTCTAGGAACCGGTCGGACGGTTCTTCCGCAGAAACTCCTCGGCACCCTCCGGTAGTAACAGCCTGTCCGAGATGTCCGCGATCTCTTCGGCCTCTTCCCAGGCTTTCTCCAGTAGCCACAATTCGCCTTCCAGAGCGCGTCGCTCCTGCTCTTCGTGGAGCGCCATTTCGAGCGCAAGCTTTTGCGGTTTCGGCATCTTGTTGACGTAGCCCGGCACGCCCTTCTTGTCTTCGAAGCGCTGTCCCTCCGCGATTCGCGCCAGAAAACGCTCCGGATGTCCGGTGTTCTCGATGAGGCCTACGGCGTTCTGCACGGCTCCGCTGGCTCCGCCGGACGCGTTCATCCTGGGGAGGATGGCCGCTGCGAATCGGTGCGCCTCGGCGCCGTCGTGCCACGTCTTCCGTTTTCCCTTGCGGATCTGAAGCCTGAAGCCCTGCTCGTCGTCGGCGGGCCGGACGCGGGTGCCAAGAAGGTCATGGTTGTTGAGCTTGATGACGCGATCGGCTTCGGGACGCAGTTTCACGACAGTGCGCCGACTCTGCCAGATGTTGAACCAGTTGGGCACCTGGCTGATGACGCCCGCGCCCACGCCCGCAACGGTTCCGCCGACCACGACCCCTCCGATCACCACCGCGGCTGCGGTCCCGTACATGATCGCCCGTCTTCGCCGGCGCCCGAACTGGTCCCCGTATCGCCAGGCCGCAAACTCGGGCCGCATGGGCTCGCCGATGCGAACCAGGGTCAGGCCCTCCGGATGGCGCGCCAGGCCGATGTTGTCCGTGGACACACGGATGCGGGTGTCGCGGAAGAGGCGCTCGCAAGCTTCAACCGCCTCCCAGCGCTCCTCGAGCGGCGTCAGGTTCCAGCGCTCGCACTTCGTACAGACCACCCAGAGACGGCCCCGGGCAGCGTCGAAGGCCAGCCGCCGCCCGACCGGGAACGACTCCACGACCTCATTGGTCCCCAGAGGCTTCCGGCAGAACATGCAGGAGGTGTACACGGCGGTCCTTGCTGGTTCGGGGCGGGCGTCGCGCGTTGGACTTGGCGCAGGCGCTGGCCCGCCGGCGACTTGTGCTTCATGCTTCGGTCGTGGCAAGGTGCTGCACCGGCACACCTTGCAACCTCTCTACCGGATGTGCGCGCGTCCCGTTTCCCGAGGCGGAGGCGCGCGGCCGGGCACCGGCGCCACTGGCCCCGCACGCTGATGCTACTTCTTCCGGGACAAAGACATCAACTGATATCTACTGGCATCATCACTGATATCTACTGACATATCATCCTCGGTACACGGATGCGAACTCCGGCTGGAGGAGTAATCCTCCGGCATCGATCGATTTCAAACGGCTGAGACGGGAGCAGAACGCATGGGTCAGGAAACCACGGCACTCATTACCGACCCGATGGGGGTATTCGCCTTTCTGGCCGCAATCGTGGCTCTGGTCTTCTGGGTCTCGGAACTGCCGCGCTTCCGCAAGGTGTTCGAGGTCATTCCGCCGGTCATCTACGTCTACTTCCTGCCCATGCTGGCCACGACCGCCGGAATCACGCCCGCCGAATCCCCGCTCTATGGCTGGACGGTGCCCTACCTGCTCCTGTTCGCGCTCCTGCTGCTGATGGTCTCGGTGGACCTGGGGAGCGTCGTGAAGCTCGGGGGGACGGCGCTCTTCATGGTTGCGGCCGGCACGGTTGGCATCATCATCGGTGGACCGATCTCGCTCATGATCTTCAGGGACATGCTGCCGCCGGACGCGTGGACCGGCTTCGCCGCGCTCTCGGGAAGCTGGATCGGGGGGACGGCCAACATGGTGGCCATCGCCGAAAGCGTGGGGACGTCGCCCGACGCCATGGGGCCCGCGATCGTGGTCGACACCGTGGTCGGGTACGGATGGATGGGGGTGCTGATCGCGATGGTGGGGCTGCAGGGCCGGTTCGACGAGCGCACGCGCGCCCGCACCGGCGCCATCGAGGAGACCAACCGCCGCCTTGAGGCCATCAACCGGGAACGGCGCCCGATGTCGCTTCGCCACGCGGTGGTCATGATCGGGTTCGGGATGGCGTGCGCGGTGGGCGCCCGGCAACTGGGCGCGATGCTCCCGGCCGTCGGCGACCCCACCATCATCAGCAGCACCACCTGGGCGATCCTCATCGTGGTGACCGGCGGGCTGATCCTGTCGTTCACAAGGCTGAGGGAGCTCGAGACCGTGGGAGCGTCACACCTGGGCTACACGGCGCTCTACCTGTTGCTGGCGGGGATCGGGGCCCAGGCCGACCTGAGGGCGGTGCTCGAGACTCCCTTCTACCTGGCGGCGGGAGCCGTCTGGATCGCGATCCACCTGGTTGTGCTGCTGATCGCCGCCCGCATCGTGCGCGCGCCTCTGTTCTTCGTAGCCACCGGGAGCATGGCCAACGTCGGCGGGGCGGCGTCCGCGCCGGTGGTCGCGGGGGTGTATCACCGGGCCATGGCGCCGATCGGGCTGCTCATGGCGGTGGCGGGGTACATCCTCGGGATCTACGGGGCGCTCGCGTGCGCGTGGCTGCTGGGGCAGGTGGGGGGATGAGGGGGGCGAGCGCGGCGGCGTACCTGCTCCTCCTCGCGGCGGCCTGCTCCCCTGCCCCGGCCGACCCCGACCCCGCCCTTCTGGAGGCCGTGGATTGGTACACCGGGGTTGCGGGAACCGTCGACGACACCCGCGCCCACGAACTCCTCGAACAGGCGGTCGACCGCGGAGGCGTGCTGTCCCTGATGTGGCTCGCACGCGTCCACTCCACCGGCCGGATGGGGTTTCCCCGCGACGAGGAGCGGGCGCGCTCGATCGCCGCGGGGGTCATCGCTGAGGTTGAGCGCGCGGCAGAGGCGGGTGTGCTTGAGGCCGTCTTCCTGATGGGCACCGCCTACGACGAGGGGCTGGGCAAGCCGGTCGATCCTGTGCAGGCCGCGGCCTGGCACCGCCGGGCCGCCGAGAGAGGGCACGTGCTGGGGGCGCACAACCTGGCGAATCAGTACGCGGCCGGGCGGGGTTTGGAGGAGGACCACGCGCTTGCAGCGGAGTGGTGGCTGCAGGCGGCCGAGCAGGGAGACGCGATCACGCAACTGCGTCTCGGCGAGGCATACGAGGCCGGCCGGGGGGTTCCCCTCGACCTGGAACGGGCCCGGGAGTGGTACGGGCGGGCGGGCGCCGCGGGAAACGCGCAGGCCCGGGAGGCGCTGGAGCGGCTGGAGGGTTAGGATGGTTGCAAAATAACGCCGCTTCCGTCAGTTTTCCCGTCAATATGACGACACTACCGCGGTTTCTCGACGTTCCCCAAGGGAGCTTCTTCCTATTCGGCCCACGTGGGACAGGCAAGACGACCTGGCTGCGCGAGGAGCTTCCGGACGCGCTCGTATTGGATCTCCTGCGCGCCGAGGAGTTCCGTCGATTCGCCGCTCGCCCGGAGCGGCTGCGGGAGCTGGTCCGCGCAGCGCCGCCCGGCGGTGATGTGGTGGTTGACGAAATCCAGCGCGTCCCCGAGCTCCTCAACGTGGTGCACGAACTGATGGAGAGCGGAGAACGGTGGCGGTTCGTGCTGACCGGTTCCAGCGCTCGAACACTGCGCCGCGGAGGGGTCAACCTCCTGGCGGGCCGCGCGATCATGCAGACGATGCACCCCTTCATGGCCGGGGAGCTGGGATCCACGTTCGACCTGAGGACTGCCCTGACGCTGGGAACCGTCGCGACCGTCGTTTCGTCCGACGACCCGGCGTCGGCGCTCGCCGCATACGCGACTCTCTACGTCGAGCAGGAAGTGCGCGCCGAGGGTCTGGCTCGGGACGTGGGCAGCTTCTCGCGGTTCCTCGAAGCCGCCGCATTCTCCCACGGGGCGACGCTCAACGTGAGCGAAGTCGCGCGCGAATGCGAGACGAGCCGGTCCACTGTCTCCGGCTATCTCGAGTTGCTCGAGGATCTCCTGCTGGCGTTTCGCCTTCCGGTCTTCACACGGAGGGCGAAGCGACGCCTCGTCGCACATCCCCGCTTTTTCTACTTCGACTGCGGCGTATTCGGGAGCCTGCGTCCCTCAGGACCTCTCGACCGCCCCGAGGAGATCGCCGGTCCGGCTCTTGAGGGGCTGGTCGCGCAGCACCTGCGCGCGTGGCTGGCTTATTCGGGGGCGGAGGGAAAGCTGTTCTACTGGCGCACCCGGACGGGCGCCGAGGTCGATTTCGTTCTCTATGGGTCACTCGGCATCTGGGGTATCGACGTCATGAACGCCGGCCGAATACGTCCGGCCGATCTCCGGGGCCTGCGAGCCTTCGGCGACGAGTATCCGGAGGCCCGCCGGCTGCTGCTGTACCGGGGCGAGCACCGGCTGGTGCGAAGGGGCGTGCTCTGTGTTCCGGTCGATGGGTTTCTGCGGGGGCTGAATCCCGCCAAGGCATTGGACGACATCGTCGGATAGCCGTCGTGAGTGCGTCAGGCAATGTCCCGGGTTGCGAGGTGCCGGAGGGGCTACGGGCCTGAGTCAGTCTTTGGGCCGGTAGTCCGCCACTGCCCGCTGCAGAGCCCGGTACATCAGGCCCGGATCCCCGAGGCGCCGCCGCAGTTCCCGCTCCAGACCCGCGATCGGGTAGAGGTTCTGCGGTGCCCGGTCGTCCTTGTGCGGCTCGGAGGCGAACCGCGGCAGCACGGCCGCCGTCGCGTCCGCGATCTTCCCTATCCGCTCCAGCTCCGTGTCGGGCCAGGCCTCGCAGCGAACGATTCCCGCCCAGGGATGCCCCGTCCCTTCCGTAAGGCGCAGGTACCACGAATACCGCGTGAACTTGGTCTGAATGAGAAAGATGGGAGTTCGCTGCCGGGGGGCGAGGCGGGCTACTACGGCGCGAGGTCCCGCAGGGAGATACTGGACCCGATGGCTCTTCACGTAGCCGATCGCGCCCGGTATGCGCTGGCGGCCGCGCAACGGTCCGTCCATCGCAATCAGGACTCCGGGATGCAGCGGGGAATTGGCGCCGTTGGAATCCGCGCCAAGGCCCACGCGCGCCGAATCAACATGTGATCGGCTCTCCTTCCATCCCCCGGCAACCTGGACCTCGAGCCGGCCCATGCGTTCCTGCAGCCCGTTGATGAGCTGCGGGAGGTCGTCGTCCGCCACAGGGCACGCGGAGAAGGCTCCCGCCCGGGTGACGAGATCCGGAACGCCGGCCCGCCCGAAGAAGCCCCGGCGCACCTCGGCGGCCACGATCTCGGCTTTGCGGCCGCAGCGTACGACTCCGGCGGCGTAGGAGGCGCAGATGCCCAGCCGGGACTCGTCCCCCTCCGTCATCCAGACCCGCGCCTCGATCCGGCGCACCCCGTCGACGAAGTAGACCCGCGTCGGGATGCGGACGCCTTCGGCGGCACCCATCGGACGCCACTCTTCCTCCGCAAGCTCCACCGCGGCATCCACCTGCTCCGCGGGCACCTCTTCCCTCTCCATGTCCACCGGCGAGCCGTACTCCGGCGACCAGCCTTCGATGGCGAGGGACTCGAAGCGTCTCAAGACAGTCCCCGACGGATCACCCGAGGTCCCGCGGCCAGATTTCCGGGTGGCCCTTCAGGCTGACCGGTCCGAAGTCGCGAAGGTCGAGCGTCGCAATCGCCTGCGCTTCCAGACGCTCCGCCACCGCCATGACGATCCCGTCCACCAGGCCCAGCGACAGGGCACGATACGCGCGGTCGAGTTGGAGCGCCCTCCGCAGATCGGCCGAGCTACCCCATTCGATGGAGAAACACCCATCCTCGAGGTCGGCGCAGAATGCCTGATGCACATCCACGCCAACTGTCCGAGGGACCATGTAGTCGAGCTCAGGCAGGATCGCCCACGGCAACACCCATTGGTCCCGGGAGGCGCGGAACGCCTCCGTCAGTGCTGCGTGCGCACCACTGCGCCGGTCAAGAAGCCCGAGAACGGCACTGGTGTCCGCCACGATCACGGGGTCGGATCCCCGGAGTCAGGCGGGGCGGGATGCGCCGCAGACGGCGCGATCTCCTCGACTTCCGCTTCCGCGAGCCCTTCCGAGCCGAAACCGTCCATCATGTCCTCGTACCTTTCGGCCAGGTTGCAGACGCCACTGTCCCCCATGCCAATGGACCGGGGCCACCGACGCTGAGTGGCGCGCGCCGTGTATTCCGCCACCGCCTCGCGCACCAGTTCGGCCGCCGAACGTCGCTGATCGGTCGCGAGGGACTTGAGCTTGCGGTAATCCGCCGCATTCAGGTACACGGTCGTCTTGATCGTCTTCATGAAATATATGGTATATGGCAACCATATACCGGGCAACCCGGCCAACGGCGGACTACGTCTCGACTCTCTCCACCGACGACGAGTTCCCCACCTTCTTCACCCGGTACTGGACAGGGATGCGGTCGGCCAGCTCGGGAACGTGGGTCACGATACCCACCATGCGCTCGGTGCCGAGCTGCTCGATGGTGGTCGCCACCACGTCCAGCGTGTCCGAATCAAGAGTGCCGAAGCCCTCGTCCAGGAAGAGCGCCTCCAGCTTCGCGCTCCCGTGCGCCGCCAGGTTGGCGACCTGTTCGGCCAACGAGAGCGCAAGGGCCAGCGAGGCCAGGAAGGTCTCACCCCCTGACAGCGTCTTCGCCAGCCGGGGCTCGTCGGCGTTCCTGTGGTCGACAACCAGGAACTCGTTCTTGTCCGACAGACCGAGCGAGTACTGGCCGCTGGAGAGTTCGTGCAGCTGCTTCGTAGCGCCTTCCACGAGCCAGGTGAGAATCTGGTTCTGCATCCAGGCGCCGAAGCTTCTTGCGCTCAGGTGGCTTCCCAGGTCCCTGGCGACGAGCGCCCGTTTGCGGACCGCCTTCTCCTCCCCGGCGACGCGCTTCCTCTCCGCGGCGGCCTCGCGCAGGTGATCGAGTTCCGTGCGGGCCCTGCCCAGCGCTTCCAGACACTTGCTGCTCGGCTCTTCTCCGGAATCAAGAGGAAGACCGTCGTGCGC
The DNA here is from genome assembly GCA_022823365.1 of Gemmatimonadota bacterium. Taxonomy (GTDB): domain Bacteria; phylum Gemmatimonadota; class Gemmatimonadetes; order Longimicrobiales; family Gaopeijiaceae; genus BD2-11. The sequence goes on along the minus strand of JAJDXG010000056.1, from coordinate 247,619 downwards.
GCAGCGCTCCCGGAGCACGCCGGCGAGCCGGTTCTTCTCCAGCGTGGCCGCCGACCGGTCCGAATCGGCCTTCCCCATGGCTTGCTCGGACGCGACATACTGCCGTTCGGCCCACTCCGACAGGCCGGTCCACGAACCGGACAGGTCGCCCTCGACGGCCGGCGGCGGCTTCATCCCGGCGACGACATCGCGCACCGCGTGGTATGCCGCCCATGCGGCCGCGATGCGCGACTGCCAGCCCTTCAGCTCCCGCTCGGCAACGCTGCGCGCGCGTGCGGCCGCATCCTCCTCGTCCTGGGCCTGCCGCACCGCCTCCTCGGCCGCGCGAATCCTGGCCAGGCGATCCGCCGTTTCCTCCGGGGTCGGTGCTCCCGCCAACTCCTCACGCAGGTTCGCGGCGAACCTCTTCTTCTCTCTCAGCGTGGCGCTGGCACCGTTCAGGCGAGCCTCGCACCCGGCCCGCTCGCGGGCGGCGCCGGCAATCTGCTTCTCCAGCGCCCGCACCCTCATCTCCCCATCACCGATCCGGATCAGCTCCGCTGCGATCTGCTCGGGCGTGGGCTTTCCCGCCAGCTGTTTGCGGAGCGCCTCCAGGGATTGCTCGCTGAGTTCCAGAGCGGTTGCGCAGGCTGTCCGGGTGGCCGCCCGGGCATCCTGTGCCTCCGCGGCCCGCTTCGCCCCCCCCTCCGCGATTCTCCTTCGCTCACGGGCACCGTCCAGATCCGCAGGGACGTCGTGGTGCGGCAGCTCTGCCACCGTCTGAAGGCACACGGGGCACGGCTCGCCTTCCGCCAGATGATGGGCCATGTCGGTGGCGGTGTGAGCGACCCGCAACGCCTCCAGCGTCCGGGCTGCGGCTGCCAGCTCCCGGTCGGCGTCGGCCTTCCGGCCAGCGGCCCCCGCGTACGCCAGTTCGGCGTTGGACAGCGCCTGCCGTGCCCGCTCAACGTCGGCCTCGAGTCTCTTGTGCTGGTCGTGTTGCTGGCGGACACCTTCGAGTTCCGACTTCCCGGCCAGCTCCTCGAGCGACTGCCTGGCCCGTGCAAGGTCCTCGTTCAGGGTCTTTTCATGGCGGGCCGCCGACGCGGCGGCTTCCGCAGCGACGTTCAGCTCCTCCCGCGTCCGCCCAATCCCGGCCTCCAGACCGCGGAGTTCGCCACGCATCCGCACCACGTTCTCGATGGCTGCCTTCCGGGGCAGCTCAGCCAGGGCGGCCTGAGCGCCGCGCCGGCGCTCGACGGCCCGTTCCCGCGTCTCCGCAGCCGCCCGCACCGTCTCCTCCGACTTGCGGTGACGTGTCGCGAGGACCTCGGTTCCTTCCGGGATCCGGACTTCGGCCAGGAGCTCCAGTTGGTCGGCCGCCTTCGCCCAGCTATCTCCCGCGGCCTGAGCCTCCGAAGCGAGGCGCGCGAGTTCGGCCGTGACCTCCTCGGTGTGTTGCCGGAGCTGCTCCAGCGTCGCGATCCGCGTCTCGACGACGCCGACGGCCTCGGGAGTCGCGTGCGCCAATGACGATTCCAACTGCCACCGGAGATTGTCGGCGCGGCCTTCCTCGAGCCTCCAGCGCCGGTTCGCGGCCTTGCGCAAGCGCTCGTAGAGCCCCAGGCCGAGCAACCGTTCCAGCAGCTGCTTGCGTTCGCCGGGCCTGGCGCGCAGAAACGCCGCGAACTCGCCCTGAGGGAGTACGACGCACTTGGTGAAGTGTTCGAGCCCCAGCCCGATCACATCCTTCTCGATGCAGCTCGACAGCTCCGATTCGGTTGCGGCCAGGGTCGTTGAAGCGCCGTTGGCCCGCTCCTCCAGACGGGCTTCCTTCGTGGTGGCGCCGGTCGCGGTCCGCTGGACGACCCGTACCGCGGTGAAGGACCGGCCGCTCGCCTCGAAGTCGAGCCGCACCCGGGCCTGGTTCTTCCCCTGGCTGATGACGGGCGCGATCAGGTTGCGGTTGTCGTAGCGCGGAACCGATCCGTAGAGCGCGAAGATCATCGCGTCGATCAGGCTCGATTTTCCGGACCCGGTAGTCCCTCTGAAGACCAGCAGGTCGGTGGCGGCGAAGTCGACGGCCGTGGGCGCGCGGTAGGAGGTGAAGCCCTCAAGCTCAAGCCGTAGCGGACGCATACTCCTCCTCGAGCAGCTCGTCGAAGAGCTTCGCCAGCGCCTCGCCCTCGATGTCCCCCTCCTTCAGGTAGCGACGGAACTGGGCCCGGGGATCGCGCAGTTCGGTCGGGTCGACCGGCGGGGGAGACGGTGCATGGTCCTCCTCTCTCGGCTGCACAAGCACGTCGACCGCATGGGGAAACATGTCCCTCACCCTCTCCGCCAGGCCGGGGGACGGAGCCTGCTCGGCGATCACGCGCAGGAAGTCGTCGCCTGTGGTGCCGGCCATCTGCTCCAGCTGGAGGATGTTGCCGCGGATGGTCCTGAGCGCCCGCCCCGATGCAAGCGCAATCGGCTGTCTGCGCGCAGGCTTTCCCGCCTCCGCCTCGACGATCGTGACGCTGTGCTCCACGTGCTTTTCCCCGAAATCCATCGCGAACGGCGATCCCGCATAGCGGATGGGGCAGCGCCCGGGGATTTCCTGGGGCCTGTGGATGTGCCCCAGGGCGACGTAGTGGGCCGACTCCGGGAAGATGTCGGCCGGGACGTAGTAGTCGAAGATATGGGCGGTGCGCTCACCGCCGCCGACCGCGGCACCCACCACCGTCAGATGGGCCACGACCAGGTTGACCGTGTCGTCTCCGAATCCGGCGCACAAAGCCTGTGCGATCCTGCGGCAACGGTCGCTGTATTCCTTCTGGTGGTCGTCCGGGTCCCCACCCATCAGCGCCTCCGCCGTCACGATTCCCCGCTTCGATTGGAAGGGGAAAAGCGCGATGCAGGCGGTCTCCCCCGATTTGGCGGCGACGTGGATCACGCCACCATCGTCCGGCCGGGCCACCCTCGGCGCTGCCGTGACATTCGTCAGCTCCAACAGCGGCTGGACGGCGGCCAGTCGTCGGGGATTGTCGTGGTTTCCGGCGATGACGACGACCTGGGCACCGGTGTGTGCGAGCCGCAGCAGCGCGTCGTAGACGATCTCCTCGGACTCCGGGCTGGGAACCGCCCTGTCGAACTGGTCGCCCGCCACCAGCACCAGGTCGACGGCTTCCTCCCAGGCGATGTCCACGATCTCGTCCAGAACCGCCCGGTGTTCGTCGGCCCGGCTGCGTCCCCGCAGCGTCTTGCCGACGTGCCAGTCGGCAGTATGGAGGATTCTCATGGTGAGTCTGCCCTCACACTACGCGAGCCCCTCGAAGGGATCCTCGGACGCATCATCGCCAATAGCGTCGTCATGCCCCGTCGCGTCCCCTGCCTCGTCCGGCCGGGTGGCCCAGGCGGGGAACGGGAACTCGAGCACGAGCGGCACGGGCAGCTCGGGCTGCGCCACGATCATGGTGCCGGGCTTGAGAATGGTCGCTCGCTGGCGCTGGGCCGTCGGCAGGAACGCGTACTCGGGACGCCCCGCCTCTGCGCTGTCCAGGCGGCCCGCCACCCGCAAGGACGAGTTGGCGATCACGCGGCGCTCGACCTCGCTGGCCGTCTGTTGCGCGCCGATGAGAATGACGCCGAGCGAGCGGCCGCGCTCGGCCATGTCGAGCAGGATTTCCTTGATGGGGCTCCGGCCGTCCCGCGGCGCGTACTTGTTCAATTCGTCCAGCACCACGAAGAGCAGCGGCTTGCGGACGCCGGTCCTCTCCTTGTCCTGGAACGTCTTGCGCAGCACTACCCCGACCACGAAGCGCTGGGCCCGTCGCGACAGCTTGGCGATGTCCACGACCGTCACCTGCTCCTGCATGCCGATGCGGTGCTTCGCCGGGTTGGGCACGTCGCCCCTGATCAGGTCCTCGGCGTCACGGCGGGCCGCGTAGAGCCGCCGCACGAAGGCGTTGATGGTGCCGCCGCCGATGGAGCGCCCCGCCCAGTCGGGCTGATCGGCAGGATCCTCCACCCGCTCACGGATGGCTTCGATCAGGCCGCCGAAGGTGCGGCAAGTGGTGCCCGCGATCCGCACCCCGCCGTCGTCGAGCGGCGTGGCGTCCCGCCTCAGCCGCGCCGTGACGTTATGCACGACGATCGTGTATTGCTGGCGCTCATCCTCGGCATCCGCGAAGAGGAACGGGAGCAGCTCGTCGCGGCAGAAGTCAGCCAGGGTCCAGAAGAACGAAGTAACCCCCTTGGAACGGCTCCCGATGCGGGGCGCGGCCGACGGGTCGCCCGGGCGCGGAGGCGCCCACAGCTCGACGCTCCGGAAGGGATCGGCCGGAAGTTCCAGCGTCGAATATCGCCCCACCTGCTCGGGGTCGAGGTGGCGATTGGGTTTGTCGAGGAAGAGCAGGTCGTCGCCCTTGACATTGAAGATCAGTGCCTTTGTGTTGTGGACGCCGGCACCGAGCTTGCCGGACGTGAAGAGGCTGTGCAGGAGGAAGACGGCGTAGCTGGTCTTGGTCGCCACCCCCGAGACCCCGCTGATGTTGACGTGGGCGCCCCGGGTGCCGTCCAGGAACTCCACGTTGGCGTACACCACCTCGTCGTCGCGCGAGAGACCCACCGGGACCTTGCGCTCCATGCCATCGAAGAAGAGCGCCTCGTCGCGCTCCTTGCCGACGGCCTTGCGCACCATCTGGCCGGGCACCGGCGGCACGAACACTTCGGGCTCGAAGCGGGTGGCCAGCACCTTGGCCGCCTCGGTCACCTGCGCCGGGAGCACGCCGTCTTCAATCAGGAAGACGTCGCTGTCGAAGCGTGCCCCTTCGTGCCGGACGCGCAGGCCAGCCACCATCCCGTAGATGCGGATCGGATCGTCCCTGCCGGGGAGGCTCCGCTCGACCACGACCACGTCGTCGAGCTGGAGGAACGTCCCCTCGGCGACGGCCACCCAGAACTCGAGCGGCGTCGCGGGATCCGTCCCGATCACCCGCCCGACCGGAATCGATTCGCTCACGCGAAGTCCCTCACACCGTCTGGCGCGCCCCCGCGAGCGGCGCCACCAGCGGCCGGCCGATGTGGTCGGCGATCCCGCGCACCTGCGCCATCATTTCGACGAACTCCGCCGGGTAGAGCGACTGGGCTCCGTCCGACAGCGCCTTTGAAGGATCGGGATGGACCTCCACGATGAGGCCGTCCGCCCCGGCGGCGACCGCCGCGCGCGCCATGGGCGTTACCTTGTCGCGAATGCCGGTGCCGTGGCTGGGATCGGCAATGATGGGCAGGTGAGAGAGCGACTGCACCACCGGGATCGCGGTCAGGTCGAACAGGTTGCGGGTCTCGGTGTCGAAGCTGCGCACCCCCCGCTCGCACAGGATGATGTTGGGGTTGCCCTCGGAAAGGATGTATTCCGCGGCGAGCAGCAGTTCCTTGATGGTGGCCGCGAGTCCGCGCTTCAGCAGGACGGGCCGCGTTGACCGTCCCGCGCGCAGCAGCAGGGGGTAGTTCTGCATGTTGCGCGCGCCGATCTGCACGATGTCGGCGTACTCCTCCACCGCATCGAGGCTTGCCACGTCGAGGGCCTCGGTCACGATGGCGAGGCCGGTGGCCGCGCGGGCGCGCGCCAGGAGCTTGAGACCCTCCACCCCGAGGCCCTGGAACGAGTACGGGGAGGTGCGCGGCTTGTAGGCGCCGCCGCGCAGGATGGTGGCGCCCGCTTCCGCTACCCGCTCGGCCGCCTCCATGATCTGCCATTCCGACTCGACCGAGCAGGGGCCGGCCATCACGGCGACTTCGCGCCCGCCTATGGCGGTGCCGTTGGCAAGCGTCACCACGGTGTCGTGCTCGCGCCACTCGCGCGACACCTGCTTGTAGGGACGGCTGACGGGGATGATCTCCAGTACGCCGGGGAGCCCCACCAGCCGGGCCTTGTCGACCCGCCCGTCATTGCCCACCAGGCCGATCGCCGTGCGCTGGCGGCCGGGCATGGGACGAGCCTGGTACCCCATCGCGTGGATGGTGGTCACGGCCCCCTCCACCTCCTGGGGCGTGGCGTTGTGCTTCATGACGATGAGCATGTGGGTCTCGTGGAATTGGTGTGGCTACGCGGACGCACCCGCTTCGAGACGCACCCCTACCACCGAACTCACCCCCGGTTCCTCCATGGTCAGCCCGTAGATCCAGTCGGCCGCTTCGATGGTGCGCGGATTGTGGGTGATCACCACGAACTGGCTCTGCTGCTTGAACTCCCGCAGCAGCTGAACGAAGCGGTCGATGTTGTTCTCGTCAAGCGGGGCATCCACTTCATCGAGCACGCAGAACGGACTCGGCTTCACGAGGTAGATGCCGAAGAGGAGCGCGAGCGCGGTCAGCGCCCTCTCTCCCCCCGACAGCAGATCGATGCGCCGGGTTCTCTTGCCCATGGGAGAGGCGTGGATGTCGACCGGCCCGCTCAGCGGATCGTCGGGATCGCCCAGGCGCAGATCGCACTCTCCACCCTCGAACAGGCGCTGGTGGATCTTGCGGAAGTTCTGGCGCGCCGCCTCGAAGGTCTCAAGGAAGAGCCTGGTGGCGGTCTGGTCGATCTCGCGGATGGCGGCGCGCAGGTCGTTGCGCGCGCGCTCGAGGTCATCGCGCTGCCCGGTAAGGAAGGTCAGGCGCTCGTGCTGTTCGGCGTGCTCCTCGATGGCGAGCATGTTGACGGGCCCGAGGCGTTCGATCCGCTGCACGAGCCCGGCCAGCTCCTCCTTCAGCTCGGCGGGGTCTCCTTCCACCGGCTCCGCCATTTCGGCCAGCTTCTCGAAAGGTCGAGCCCACTCCGCCTCCACGCGCTCGCGGATGAGGACGATCTTGCCGCCGAGCTCCCGCTCCTCCAGGCTCAGATCGTGGTGCCGGTCGGAGGCGGCCCGCTCGGCGGCGCGCGCGACTTCCACCCGCCGGTCCACCCGCTTCACCTCCTCCTTCGCCCGCTCAAGCGCCGCGTCGTCCTCCCCGAGCCTCTCCTTCGCCCGGTCACGCCGCTGGAAGAGCCGCTCGACCGCCTTGCCGCCCCGTGCGAGCAGCGCGCGGGCTTCGGACAGCTCGCGACCGAGCTGCGCTTCCTCCTTCTCCAGCCGCGCGAGCTGCGAGGAGGCCTGTGTCTCCGCCCTGCCGAGATCGTCCAGACGGTCGTCGGCGCGCGCCAGTTCGCCCTTGTGCTGGTTCGACTGGATGGCCAGCCGGGCCTCTTCCACGCGCGCCCGTTCCCAGTCCCCCTCCGCCACCTCGAGCACCTCGGCCGCGCGTTCTCCGCGACGGCGCAGGGAAGCGGCTTCCGCGGTCATGCGCTGCAGTTCGTCCTGCTCCGCGCGCTCCCGGGTGGTCGCGGCGGCAATGGCCTCCCGGGTGTCGCGGACACGCCGCGCCAGATCGTCGCTGTCCCGCGTCAGGCGGGTGTGGCGCTCGTCGTGCGTGCTCCGGTCGGCCCGGACGGCGCGCAGGTCGTCTTCCGCGCGGGTCAGGGCCGCGCGCCGCTCTTCGAGCACCTTCTCGGCCCGCGCGACGCGCGCCTGCGCCGCCTCGCGCGCTTCCCGGGCGCGGGAGGCTTCCCGGGCGGCGGGGACGGCGGCCTCCTCGAGGGCCGCGAGCTTGCCGCGGCGTTCGAGGAGGCCGGCGGTCCCGGCGGGGTTGCCGACGACCAGAACGCCGCGCGCGTCCACCGAGGCGGGCGGACCGGCCTTCGCGGCCTCGCGGGCCCGGGTCGCGGAATGGCCGTCCTGCCCGGCCGCCCCGGCCCCACCGGCAGAGTCCACTGCCTCGGCGCGGTCCACGCCGGCCAGCAACACCCTTACCCAGGAGGCGCCGGGGCCTTCCGGGCGGAGTTCGCCGAGCAGCGACCCCGGCGGACCCGGTTCGCCGGTCTCGTCGAGCCGGAGCAGCACGATCCCCCCACCCTCCGTCCACTCGCCCGCAAACCATCGCCGAAGACGCGAGGCGGCTTCGGCGTCCTCCACCAGCAGCGCCTGCGCCAAATGACCCAGATACGATTCGGCAGCGGCCAGCGCCTCGGCCGGACCCGCCATGCACTGTGACAGCGTCCCCAGAACCAGATCCGGATGCGCCTTGCGGGCCGCCCGCACCACCGGCTCGTAGCCCGCCCCATCCCGTTCCATGGCCGCGAGGGCCGTCCGGCGGGCCTCAAGGGCGGAAGCCTGGTCCGCTGCCTCTACCTCCGCGGCTCGCGCCCGCGTCTGTGCGGTGCGTGCCTCCCCGAAGTCCTGCAGCCCCTCGTTCACCCCTTCGCGCGCTCGCGCAACGGAGGCCTCCAGCCGGACCATCCGGTCGTCCGACTCCCCGCCCTCCCGGCGCATCCCGGTCAGCTCGAGCTCGGTCTGCGACGCCCGCTCCTCGAGTCGGGCCAGACGCCGGCGCAATCCGTCCAGCCGGGTGCGCGACGCGGCGACGGTCCCTTCCATGCCGGCCACCCGGCGCAGCAGGCTCCGTTCCGTGCCGCGCGCCTCCGCGAGCGCCGCGCGCGCGCGCCGGAGCCGCTCCCTGGTGCCCGCCGTAGCTTGCCGCGCCTGTCGCGATTCCACGCCCACTTCCGCCAGTTCGGCCGCGATGCGGGCGCGCGATCTCTGCAGCTCGGCCAGTTCGCTCGCCAGTTCCCCTGCGCGCCTGCGCGCCGCGGCCTGATCCTCGCCGATCTGCCCGAGTCGCCGCTCCGCGTAGACGATGCGCTCACGCGCGACAGCCAGGTCCCGCTCCCAGCGCACCAGATCCTTCTGGATGCTGTCCAGCACCACGGCGGCATCCGCGCGCGACTTCTCGGCCTCGAGGCTTCGCACCCGCGAGGCCTCGCGTTCGGTCTCCGCGGTCCGCAACTCGATGAGCGTTGTCTGCTGCGCCTCGTCCTCGCGCGCGAGGAACTCCCGCACTTTCGTCAGCCGATCCTCGAATTCCCGGAGGTCCACCGAAACTACCGCGACTTCGACCGACAGGCGCCGCTTCCTCAGGTCCTCGTAGCGCTGCGCCTTCCCTTTCTGCCGCGCCAGGGAGCGGACCTTGGTCGCCACCTCCGCAATCACGTCCTCCAGCCGCTCCAGGTCCAGTTCGGCCCGGGCCAGCCGCCGTCCCGCGATCCGGCTCCGGTCCTTGTATTTGCCTATGCCCGCGGCTTCCTCGAACAACCCCCGGCGCTCCTCCGCCCGTTCCGAGAGGATTGCGTCGATCATTCGGCTCTCGATGATCGCGTAGGCGTTGGCGCCGAGTCCGGTGTCCCGGCAAAGCTCCTGCACGTCGCGCAGGCGACATGTGGTGCGGTTGATCGAATACTCGCTTCCCCCATCGCGATAGACGGTGCGTCCGATCTCGACCTCGCCGAAGGGAACCGGGAGCACGCCGTCCTCGTTGGTGACCCGGAGGACGACCGATCCGCGGTTGATGGGCCGCCGATTGACCGTGCCCTGGAAGATCACCTCTTCCATGCGTGAGCCGCGCACAACCGTGGGCCGCTGCTCGCCCAGCACCCAGCGAACGGCGTCGCTGATGTTGGATTTTCCGCATCCGTTCGGGCCCACGATCGCGGTGATGCCCTCGTGGAACACGATGTCCGTGCGCTCGGGAAACGACTTGAAACCGTGCAGTCTCAGCGAGGCGAGCTTCATCGGGAGAAGAACCGGCTCACCCAGGCCAGGAGGCTCTCGAAGAGCTCCCGGAGCCGATCAGCTCCGGGCACGTCGGCGATCCCGGCATTGTCGATCCCCATCAGGATCATCACCGCCGCGAACAGGACGAGCACCGCGAACGCCGAGATGCTGAGGCCCCGACCCCGGCTTCGGGAGTCGGTCCCGGGCCCCGCGTCGTCGGCGGGCTGCTCGTGGGCGGCAGCCGGAACCGACTCCGCTTCGGCCTCGGTGGGCTGCTCCGCTTCGGCTCTGGCGGGTTCCTGCACTTCGGCCTCGGTGGGTCCCCGCGCTTCGGCCTCGGCGGGTTCCTCCGCCTCAGCCCCGGCAGGCTCCTCCGCCTCGGCTTCGTCCTCGAATCCATCCCACAGCGAATCCCGATAGGTCTGCCCGCCGAGGCGGTTCTCATTCTTACCGGCCACCATCGTGACCCTGGTACCGTCGGGCGCCGGACCCAGCAGAGCGACCGCATCCCTCAGCCCCACCTTTCCCAGGGCGGTCATCGGCTCGCCCTTGCAGGCCAGCACGATCGCAGGTGCGCCGCGCGGATGGTAGGGCGACTCGGCAACCTGATAGGTGACGACCGTGACACCGCCCTCGATCAGGGTGGCAAGGAGACGACGCCACGCCGTCCGGTGGAGCAGTCCGTCCGAACTCGCCACAAGCGTCCCCGCCGTTGCCACCCAGAACTTCTCTTCGTTGGCGGGGCGAGCGATTCGCCTCAGGGAAGCGCCGTACTCGATGGCGTCGGTGATGCCCTCGAGATTCCCGGCGTTGAACGCCCGGTGCAGCCGGGGCTCGTCGAAACACAGGTCGACAAGCAGCACGCGTGCGCCCCGCGAGGCCCAGTTCCCCGCGATCGCCGCAGCGGCGTGGGCAGCCCAATCCTGGTGCCGTGCCCCGGGACTGGCCCGGACCGCGACCACGCGCCCTTGCTCCGAGCCGACGGGAAGATCGAGTCCCGCGAAGCCGGAGGGCATGTCCCGGGAAAAATCGAAGGGTTGCAGTTGCGGCGCGGAACGGCCGCGTCCGGCTCGAGCGGATGGGGCGGCACGGGGGTTCATGGCGGGCCGAGCTCCGCGTCTGCTGCAAGCTCGTGCCTGGGCGCATCCCCCCAGAGCGCCTCCAGCTGATAGAACGACCGCACCTCGGGGTGAAAGACATGGACCACGAAATCGATGTAGTCGATCAACACCCAGCGGGCTTCCCTGCCTCCCTCGGTGTGCGCGGGGCGGGTACCCTCGTTGCGCAGCTCTTTCGTGACGTGGTCCGAGATCGAACGGACCTGGGTATCGGAGCTTCCGGTGGCGAGCAGGAAGTAGTCGGTGGCCGAGGAGATGCCGCGCAGGTCGAGCACGACCACGTCGCTGGCCTTGCGTTCGAGCGTCAGCTGGGCCGCCCGCCGGACTGCGGACGGGAGACGGGAATCGCCGGAGGAGACAGCGTCGACCATGCGGCAGGCGCCCGGCGGGCTCAGCTCGTCCTTTCCACGTGCACGGTCACATTGACTTCCACTTCCGCGTGGAGCCTGATCGGGACTTCGAAGTCGCCAAGCATCTTGATCGGTTCGGAAAGCATGACGTGCCGCTTGTCGAGAACGAAGTCCAGCCCCGAACCGACCGCGCGGTCGGCGATGTCCGCCGCCGTAACCGAGCCGAACAGCTTGTCGGACTCGCCGGCGCGCGCCCGGAAAACAAGGTGCATGCCCTCCAGCCTGGAGGCGCGCCGCCGTGCCTCCAGGTAGCCCTTGCGAGCCCGCTCCTCCGCTCTGCGCTGCTCCTGCTCCAGGCGTCGGACGTTGGCCGCGGAAGCCTCGTAGGCGAGGCCGCGGGGCAGGAGAAAGTTACGGGCGTACCCGGGCTTCACGTTCACGACATCGCCCGGTTCCCCGAGGCGGTCCACGGATTCCTTGAGGATCAGTTTCACCATCCACTCCTGGTTTGTCGAAACATGCGGGCCCGCGCCGTGAGGCGCCACGCGGGCCGGTGGTTGTCGGTCAGGTTCGTCGGCCCCGTGCGCGGATGTCCATCCAGGTGTCGCTCAGCCCGATCAGCAGCGCCGCCGCAAAAAGAAAGGGTGCCAGCAGCAGGAAAGCGAGCGCAAGCAGAACCCATCCGAGAGCCGATACACCGCGAGTCAGCGTGACCGCCACGCCGGCACCGCGCAAAGCGTAGAGCGCGCCCATGAAGGCGAGCAGGTTCAGTCCCACCCGGCCCGCGGCGCCGTCGGGCTGCAGGATGAACAGTGCCGCGCCCGCAACCAGCAGCCACACCAGCTGGTCGTCGAACCGGAAGTCGCGCAGCGCGCCGAGTCCTTCCCCGCTCCCGCGCACGAGGCGGACGTAGAGCCACCAGGCGGTGGCCAGCGCGGCCAGAGAGGACAGCCCGAGCATGGCCGGGAACAGATTGCTCTGCCACTCCGCCGCCTGGAAAACGGTGGTGATCACGGTCCCGGGGAGCGGAGTTCCGTCCCGGAGGACGCGCAGCGCTTCGAGGGACGTGCTCACTCCGTCGCGCAACCTGGTCGCGACCATCCCGTCGATTATCGCCCAGCGCCGGGGGCTCAGCCCCAGTGCGGCCCATGCGCCGGCACCGGAAATCGCGAGAGCCAGCAGGGCACGGGGCAGAAACTTCCGTTCCGGCCAGCGCAATGTCACGGCGGCAAAGCAACCGCCCAGGATGATCGTCCATCCACGCTCCACGTACCACAATCCGGATCGCGTGGCGCCGGCCAGGGCGACCACCATCCCCAGGGCGCCGGCCATCACGGGCAAGGCCCGTTTTGCGGGCGAACTGAATACGAGACAGGCGAACGGGATCAACACCAGGACGAGGGGGCCAAAGACGGAGAACAACAGCGTGGCGAAAAAGAGTGCTCCCGCTCGTCCCCAGCCCCGCAACGGGGTCTTCGCCCGGACCACGGGCGATGCTATCCCTCGTGACGGCGCACGTAGGGAAGCAGGGCCAGGTAGCGCGCCCGCTTCACCGCCCGTCCGAGCTTGCGCTGAAATCCGGCGGCCACGCGGGTCGTGCGCCGGGGCAGCAGCTTGCCCTGCTCGGTGACGAAGCGCGACAAGGTGGCCACATCCTTGTAGTTCAGGATGGTGATCGGGGGGCCTTCGATGCGCCGGCGGTGACCGCGCCCCCCGGAGAACTCGGGCGGGCTCGTTCGTGACCGGGCGTCATCTTCCGGTTCCCCGTCCTTTTGCCGGTCGTCGGCATCGTCCTCCTTGCGGGACTCGTCGGAAGCACTGGAAGCCGCGGGGATCTCGGCCACGACGGACATGCCCGTGGATGGCTGGCCCTCGTTGAGGACGATGAGATACCGGAGCACGCCCTCGTCGAGCTTCATGATGCGCTCCAGCTCGGGCAGGCTCGTGGGATCGCCGAAAAACTGCGTCACGACGTAGTAGCCGGAGGTCTGCTTCTGGATGGGGTAGGCGAGCCGGCGGCCGCCCCAGTGGTCCACCACCCTGATTTCGGCGTCCCCGCCGGATACGAGGCCGTGGAATCGCTCCAGCTTCTGCTGGATGGCGTCCTCGCCCACGGTGGGGTGGAAAATCACAACGAGTTCGTAGTCGCGCATGGTCTCTCCCATGGTCCGCGTGTTGACGGGCCTCGCTCCCGAGCGCGCTGTTCGCGGAAAGATGAGCTCCGGGGCCGAGGCGGGATCGGCACGGGAATATACCCATCCTGACTTGAGCTTCAACCCGGGGGCCTCCGCGAGGCGCGGGCCGGGCCGGGGAACGTCAGCTCTTCGCCACCGCTTCCTGCACGGCGAGAATGAGCGACGGGTAGCGGCTGAAGGCCCAGCGGGCCTCCTCGACGTCGAGCCGTTCGCGGTTGGTGTGCGCGTAGCGTTCCTCTCCGGGGGCGAAGCCGATGGTCGGAATGCCGAACACGCCGCAGGTCCAGCCTCCGTCGGTGGCGAAGGTCCAGGGACGGCAGTGGGCGGCCGCGTCAGGGTCGCCGCGGCGCCCCACCGCGCTCGCGGCCGCGGTCACCACCGCATGATCGGGCTCCATGAGAAAGCCGGGCGTAAGCAGGTTGCGGTCGGCGGACCGGCCGGTGTAGGAGGTCTGGCGTTCCGAGGCGAGGCGGCATTCGATGGCGTAGCCCGTCGGCACATCCGGGAGCACCTTGGCGATCGCGTCTTCGACGCGCCCGATGAGGCTCGCCTCGGTATCGGTGGGCAGGATGCGCCAGTCGAGCACCACGATCACTTCGTCGGGGATGACGTTCGGGCTCTCGGGGCGCACGCGGACGTCGGTGGGCGCGAGGCTCGCGGGCCCCAGAACGGGATCGGACTCCTGCCGCCGCGCGAGAGCGGCGACCCCGGTCAGCACGCCGGGCAGCAGGTCGAGCGCGTTGCGGGCCCGGTCGGGGGCGCTGGCGTGGCTGGCGAGACCGCGGATCACGACCTCGAGTTGCGCCCGCCCGCGGTGACCCAGAGCGACGTCGCCGTACGTCGACTCGCCGATGATCACCGCCGCGGGGTTCACCAGGCCCGACCGCACCAGGTTCTCCATGCCCCAGCCGCCCCGCTCTTCGTACACCACCTGCCCCACGATCACGTCGCCGGGCGCGCGGTCCGCGAGGGCGGCGGCGGCGTAGACCTGGAGCGCCATGGGGCCCTTGATGTCCATCGCACCGCGGCCGTGCAGGTGGCCGTCCACGACATCGCCGCAGAAGGGCGGATGCTCCCATTCCTCGTGCGCCCCCTCGGCCACCACGTCGAGATGGCAGGAGAGCATCACCGGCGGTGCGTCGCCCCTTCCCTTCACGACGCCGGCGACGCTGCCCAGCCCGTCGACCTCCACCCGGTCGAATCCCAGCACGCGCATCTCCTCCCGGAGGCGGGCGGCGACTTCCCCCTCTTCCCCGCTCATGGAGGGGATGCGGATCAGATCCCCGGCGAAGGCCAGGGCGTTTTCAAAGGTCGGCTCGCGGTCCATTGGCTCAGGCTCCAAAGGCAGGCGCAGGGGCTATCCGAGGAAGATGTCCAGCAGGTCCTGCATCCATGACATGCCGATTCCGCGTTCCTCGTGCACGCGCACGAACCAGGGAGCCAGCACCAGGGCGACCACGCTCATCAGCTTGATGAGGATGTTGAGCGAGGGTCCCGAGGTGTCCTTGAAGGGATCGCCGACGGTGTCGCCCACGACGGCGGCCTTGTGGGGCTCCGAGCCCTTGCCGCCCATCGCCCCGCCCTCGATGTACTTCTTGGCGTTGTCCCAAGCACCGCCCGCGTTGGCCATGAAGAGCGCCATGAGCACGCCGGTCACCGTCGCGCCGGCGAGCAGCCCCCCGAGCGCCGCCACGCCCAGGACGTAGCCGACCACGACCGGTGACAGCACTGCGATGATCCCCGGGAGGATCATCTCGCGCAGCGCGGCGCGCGTGGAAATGTCCACGCAGCGGGCCGAGTCGGGTTTGCTACGGCCCTCCATGATGTCGGGGATCTCGCGGAACTGGCGGCGCACCTCGGCAACCATCCCGGCCGCGGCCCGCCCCACGGCGGTCATGGTGAGCGCCGCCACCAGGAAGGGCAGCGCCGCGCCCAGGAAGAGCCCGATCACGACCAGCGGATCGACGATGCTGATCCCCGTTTCCTGCAGGCCGACCTTGGTCGTATAGGCGGAGAAGAGCGCGAGCGCGGTGAGCGCGGCGGACCCGATGGCGAAGCCCTTGCCGATCGCTGCGGTGGTGTTGCCGATCGCGTCCAGCGAGTCGGTGATCCGGCGGGTCTCCTCTCCGAGGCCGCTCATCTCGGAGATGCCGCCGGCGTTGTCCGCGACGGGCCCGTAGGCGTCCACGGACATGGTCACGCCCACGGTGGCCAGCATGCCGACCGCGGCGATGCCGATGCCGTACAGTCCCGCCGCCATGAACGAGACGAAGATCGCCAGGCAGATGAGCAGCACCGGGATCACCGTGGACTCCATGCCCACCGCCAGCCCGGTGATCATGTTGGTGGCGGAGCCGGTGTCGCTCGCGCTGGCGATCCGGTGCACCGGCTTGCCGGCCGTGTAGTACTCGGTGGCCAGCCCGATGAAGATCCCCACCAGGGTGCCCGCGAGGATCGCCCAGAACGGGCCCATGGGGGAGTACACGGTGTCGGCGTCGGCCAGCTGAAGGTCGAGCGACCCGACGATCAGGTACATCGCCACCAGGAACAGGCCCGCGGCGACGAAGGTGACGTTGCGCAGCGCGCCGGCCGGGCTGCTGCGCTCCAGGACCTTCATGGCGCCGATACCGAGCAACGAGGCGACCAGCCCCGCCATCACGGTAAGGAGGGGCAGCGCCACCGTCTCCGCGACGCTGGCAGCGGTGAGCTGGGATGTCGCGGCGATGGCGACGGTGGCGATGATCGACCCGACGTACGACTCGAAGATGTCGGCGCCCATGCCGGCCACGTCGCCCACATTGTCGCCCACGTTGTCGGCGATGGTGGCGGGGTTGCGCGGATCGTCCTCCGGTATGCCCGCCTCGACCTTGCCCACCAGGTCCGCCCCCACGTCCGCGGCCTTGGTGAAGATCCCTCCGCCCACGCGCGCGAAGAGCGCGATCGAGCTGGCCCCCATCGCGAAGCCGGCGACGATCTCGGAGAAGCGCGGGAAGTCGCTCGTGCCGGGAATGGCGCCCGCGGCGAAGATCCAGTAGAAGATCCCGACTCCGAGCAGCCCCAGTGCCGCCACCGAAAGGCCCATGACCGCGCCCCCGGCAAAGGCGATGCGCAGCGCCTTGCCCTGGCCCTCGCTGCTGGCCGCGGCCGAAGTGCGCACGTTGGCGCGCGTGGCCGCCTTCATGCCGAAGAAGCCGGCGAGCACCGAGGAGACGGCGCCCGCCACGTAGGCCACCCAGGTCCAGCCCGGAATCGCAAAGAACAGGAGGATGGCGACCAGCACGACGAACCCGGCCAGCACCGTGTATTCCCGGCGCAGGAACGCCATCGCTCCGTCGTGGATCTGGTCGGCGAGATCGACCATCACAGCCGAGCCCGGGTCCTGCCGCCGCAGGTAGGCGAAGACGCCGCCGGCCGCCGCGAGCCCGAGGATGCCGAACATCCAGGCCCAGTTCGCAAGGGGTACCAAGTCGTTCATCTGATCCGTTCTGTTGGGGGTGGCGGTTCAGATCCCGCCGCAGCGCGAACGGGTCATCGGTTGTAGGCGTTCATCACGGGCTCGATGCCCTCGTTCATCCACACCCGCGCCGCGGTGGCCAGCTCGCCGAGCAGTGCGAGCACCTTGTCCTCGTCCTCTTCGGGCATCGGGGAGAGCACCCAGTCCGCCAGGTCCATACGTTCGGGACGGGCACCCACGCCGATCCGCAGCCGCGGATAATCCGTGGTGCCGAGCACGCCGGCCACCGACCGGAGGCCCTTGTGCCCGCCGGCGCCGCCCCCGGGCCGGAAACGCAGCCGCCCGACGTCGAGGTTGACATCGTCGGCAACGACCAAAAGGTCCTCCGCGAAGCCGAATTCAGCCGCATTGAGATAGGGCGCCAGCGCGGCCCCGCTCCGGTTCACGTAGGTGACCGGCTTCACCAGGTGCACGGTGTGGTCATCGACGACGCCGTCGGCCAGCATCGAAGTCCCGGTTCTCTCGAATGGCCCGAGATCCCAGTCGTACGCCAGGCGATCGATGGTCCACCATCCGACGTTGTGGCGCGTGGCGTCATAACGGGCTCCCGGGTTCCCGAGACCCACGATGACCTTCAACCAGGCTCCTCGACATCCTCGCCGGCTTCCTCGACCTCACCGACTTCCAGAGCGTCTTCGTCCTCCTCCTCAGGCGCCCAGGCTGTCGCGATGTGGCAAACGAGGGTATCCGGGCTGGAGAGCAGCTCAACGTCCTCAGGGAGGGCAATGTCGCCGAGCCGAAGCGACTCTCCAATGCCGAGTGCCGAGATGTCGGCCTCAATCGACTCCGGTATCCTTGCGGGCGTGCAGCGCACATGCGCTTCGTGCACGGCGATGTCCAGGCGACCGCCGGCGCGGGTCCCTTCCGGAGTGCCGGAAAGCGTGATCGGCACGTTCAACTCCACGGCGACGCCCTGACGCAGACGCATGAAGTCGACGTGGATGATGTCGGGGCGGAACGGATGGGTCTGGATCTCGCGCACCAGCGTGCGCAACGTCTCGTCACCTCCGATGTCCAGCTGGAGAACCGTGTTCGCCACCGGTATGGATTGGAACAGGTTGACCGCCTCCTGCTCGTCCAGCGAGAGCGGGATGGGGTCCATGTCCATGCCGTACACGACGGCCGGGATACGCCCCGCGCGCCGCAGGCGGCGGGCGACGCCCTTGCCGGTCTGGTCCCTGCGGCTGGCTTGGAGGGAGGCTGCTGCTACGCTCATTTCGGGCTCTTGTCCGTTTCGGGAAAGTTGTCAGACGGGATTGGCTGCGCGCGCACTCCACGCGCTTGCGGATGCGGGATCGCCGTCAGCGGCCTCTACCACGATCGGCGCCTCGCGGGCCGGCATCCTGAACAGCTGGCTCACCGAGGCGTTGGAGTGAATGTAGCGGATGGCGTCGGAGAGAAGCCCGGCCACGGACAGCACCTTGAGCTTGGGGAAGCGCAACTCCGGAGCGATGCCGATCGTGTTGGTGACCACGACTTCCTCCACCGGCGCGCCCTGCAGCCGTTCGGACGCCCTTCCCGACAGGAGGGCATGGGTGGCACAGGCGTAGACCGCGGCCGCCCCGCGTTCCTTGAGGGCGTAGATGCCGTTGGTGAGGGTGCCCGCCGTGTCGACCATGTCGTCGACGATAAGGCAGGTCCTGCCCTCCACCTCGCCAACCACGTTGACCACTTCCGCCACGTTCGCGGTGCGCCGCCGCTTGTCGATGACCGCCAGGGAAGCCCCGAGGCGGCGCGCGAAGCCGCGGGCCATTTTCGCGGACCCCGCATCGGGCGCGATGACGACCAGGTCGTCCAGGTTCATGTCGCTGAAGTAACGGGTCAGCACCGGCGCGGCGTACAGGTGATCCACGGGGATGTCGAAGAATCCCTGGATCTGATGCTGATGGAAATCGATGCCCAGCAGCCGGTCGGCCCCGGCCGCGACGATCAGGTTGGCGACCAGCTTGGCGCCGATCGAGACCCGCGGCTGGTCCTTGCGGTCCTGGCGTCCGTAGCCGAAATAGGGCACCACCGCGGTGACCCGGGCGGCCGAGGCGCGCACGGCAGCGTCGACGAGGAGGAGAAGCTCCATGATGTTGTCGGCCGGCGTCGTCGTCGGCTGGATGATGAAGACGTCGCGGCCGCGCGCGTTGCGGTCCAGCCGGACGAAGATCTCGCCGTCGGCGAAATCCCGCACCGTGGCGCCGAAGGCCGACTCGCCCAGTTTCTCCCCGATCTCCGCGGCCAGCGGCCGGTTGGCCCGGCCAGCCAGAAGCAACAGCGGACCGCGGCGGTATTGATCGTCCATGGGGGCGTCACCGTAGGCTGGCGTTCAGAGGGGCGTTCGACGTGACGGTAGCCGTTAAGTGTAGACACCCCGGAGAGGAGCGTCAACGCGCGTTCTGCCCGACGCCAGCGGGCCCGCGCTACCCGACAATCTGCACGCGCCGGCGTCGTATCACGGGAGCCCAGTCGTCGACGCGGAGCTCCAGGCGGAGCTCGTAGGTACCGGGTTCCAGGTTTCTGAAATCGAGATCGACGGAGCGGAAGTGCGCACCCGGACGCCCCGGGCTCGGCTCGATCCACTCCAGCGTCAGGGGATCCCCTCTCCCCACCAGCCTCAGGAACTCTCCCAGCCGGCGGAAGAACGACCGGTCGAGCGGCTCGACTCCGAGGCTGTAGGCGATCCGGCTTTCGCCCGTTCCGAGCCCGTAGGCCTCCCACGCGACCGCCAACTCCTGCAGCCCGCCGAGCGCCAGGGAAGGCAGCGCACGGTCCAGGACGTCATCGACCGACTCGGGCATCCGCTCCGGAGCTTCGATGATCAGGAAGTCGGAGAGATCCGGGATGTCATCCGGATGCGGACCCAGCGCGAGGTCTCCCCGAAAGCGCGCTCCATGGCCGGCCCGGCGGTCGAGGGCTTCCACGCTGTATACGTAGCTGCCGAGCGGCACCACGAGCGAAAGCGTGCCCCTGTCCGATAGCATGCGCTGCGTCGGCGGACGCACCTCCCCGGTCGTCTCCGCCCAGGGCACGAGGAACAGTCCCGCCTGAACATCGCGCCGATGCTCACTCCCTGCTTCCCGGCTGCCCGGGCCGGGCACTGCTCCGGACGTGTCCCGCGGTTCGAACCGGAACGGAGCCACAACCAGCAGCGAGTCGCCGCGCCGGAAGCGGGCGAGCACGGTGTACATCGTCCCCAGTTCGGGGGCATAGGATGGCGCATACGCGCTACGAGGCCGTTCGACCGGGTCGCCCCAGACCATGCCCGGGGGCAGGCTGGCAACACCGGTCAGCACGCCGTCCGGGGGCATATACCGCTCGGAGTGGGGAGGATGGCGCCCGGTCACCCGCGGAGTCATGCTCGATCCGCTGGCGGGCACGTATCGGGTCCAGCTGGTTTCCTGCCCGTAGCGAATGGCCAGTTCGTCCAGGCCGGATGTCCACGGCAGCCCGTGGGGATTGCGCGCGCGCCGCTGAATGCGACTCACGGCGTGCCGGCTCATGTGCTCGGTCCAGCGGTCGTTGCCGCGCACAAGGTAGTAGGGATCGGCGAGCGCCCACAGTCTGCGGCTCGCCGCCTCGCGCGCTTCGGGATCGAGCCGGTCCAGGCCGGACTCATCCGTCCTCTCCAGCAGGAGAGCCAGCGAAAGCCACTCCTCGGCATCGCGCGAATCCATCGCTTCCAGGGCCATCCGGTAGCTACGCTCCGCGTCCTCGAAACGCTCCAGGCGATGGAGCGCGAGACCGCGCAGCAGTTCGCACAGGTCAGGCTCCGGAGCGGCGCAGCCGCGGGCAACCTCGAGCGCTTCGTGCGCCCGGCCCGCCTCCACCAGGTAGAAGACGCGCTGGCCCGCGATCCAGCCGTCCCCGGGCAGTTGGCGAGCGGCGTGCGCCAGGGTGTCGAGCAGCTCCTCACGCGCCACCGTGGTTTCCACCGCCTCTGGATCCGGCTCGTGGTGATTGTCTCCGTGCCAGTAGCACATGCGGCCGATGACTTCGTCGCACGGGGAGGACCCGGGCTCGATGGACCGGGGCAGATGCTGCACGCGCACACGCTCGAAGCGCCGCTGCGCGTCGCGGGCCCGGTCGTGGATCGCGGAGGAGTCGGGTTGCGCCGGCGCCTCCTGCGGAGATGGATCCGGAGGCGGGTTGCGATCCTCCCGCGGAGGAACCGCGGCCGCCACGGACGACACGGCAAGGCTCGCGGCCAGCGCGAGCGTGGCGGGTGCGAGAACCGGACTCGCGATGAGGGCTCCTCCTTCGGAGCGGGAGCGGATTGGCCCGGGTGGATTCGAACCACCACCGCCGGTTCCAAAGACCGGTGTCCTGCCATTAGACGACGGGCCACCCACGATGGCTCTCGGAATCCTACTTGTGCGCCGCTGCGGTCTCAAGAGCGAACCGGGGCGCGCTACGCCGTTTGCAGCGCGGGAAACCTCGAAAGGGTGGTCGTCAGATGGACGTGTCCGCCTCCGTGCAGCAGCTGGACCTGGCGGTGAGCTCGCGCAGCCGACTCCCCGTGCCGGTAGACCGCGAAGATCGTGCTGCCGCTACCCGACATGAGCGCCAGCAGGGGCGAGGTCTCCCGCAGCGAGAGCATCGTGTCGCGGAGGTCGGGGCGGACGGCGAAGATGGGCGCCTCGAAGTCGTTGTGGGCCATCCCGGCCACGGTCGCCCAGTCCCGGCAGCGAGCCGGTGTGACGGAGACTGGCTGCCCGGCGGACGGCGACTCCACGCCCCCACCCCTGCCGTGCGCGAGCAGGTTGTACGCCCAGGCCGTCCCGACCCCCTCCGGCGACCAGACCAGAAGCACCGGGCGGGGCGGTAGCGGGGACAACGGCGTGAGGTGGTCGCCTCGGCCGCCACCCAGTGCGAGCGGCGACGGCGAAAGGAAGAAGGGGACGTCGGCGCCCAGGCCGCGCGCCACCCCGGTGAGCGCGGCGACGCCCAGGGGCGGACCGAACAACTCGTCCAGGCAGCGGAGCGTCGCCGCCGCATCCGAGGAACCGCCCCCCAGCCCCCCACCGACCGGAATGCGCTTCTCCAGCCGGATCGCCACCCCGCCCCGCTCACCGCGCGCGTCGAGGTACGCGCGTGCCGCCCGGTATACCAGGTTGTCGCGCGGGTCGCCCAGGTCGGCGCCGGCGACCTCCACCGTGATGCCGGCCGCGGCGCGCTCCACCCGCACGCGGTCGCACAACCCGACCGCGGCGAAGAGGGTGTCCACGTCGTGGTACCCGTCGGCGCGCCGCGCGCCCACGCGCAGCACGAGATTGACCTTGGCAGGTGCCTCGACCACGACCGCGCGCTTCACCGCGCCGGGACCGCCTCTTCGCCGCCCCTCCGCGCCAGCCCGATCTGCCGGAACGAAAACCCCATACGCCAGAAGTACCAGAGCCCGATCGCAGTCACGGGAATGAACGTCGTGACGTGGTATCCCGCGGCGAACGCCAGCGCCGGGTTCTCGCCCACCCCGAGGACACCGACGAGCGCGACCCGCACCGCGGCCTCGAACGGACCGAAGAACCCCGGCGCCGAGGGCAGCGCGACCGCCAGCGCGGTGATCCCGTTCAGGAAGAGCGCTTCCGAGTATCCGCCATCGATGCCGAAGGCGCGGAAGCCGAGCCAGAACGACGCCGAATGCCAGAGCCAGAAAACCAGGCTCCACACCGCCGCGCGCGCCACCAGCTCTGGACTTCGAAGCGCACCCAGCCCCTGGATGAGCCCGTCCAGAATGGACAGCGCCCTGTCCCCGGCAGCGCCCGGCAGCCGGGAGGCCAGCGCACGAGCGGCGGTCCGCACCAGGTTCGGACGCGCCAGCACCAACGTCACCGTCAGGATGACGATCGCAAGCACGGCCAGGAACCCGGCAACCGCGCCTCCGACAAGCTCGCCGGCGAGCTCCGAGTCCGCGCGGAACCCCGGCAGCGACAGCGAAACCACCAGCAGCGCGACAACCGTGATCCCATCGAAGAGGCGCTCGACGACAAGGGAGGACAGGCACGCGGACGTCCGCATCTTCGCCATGCGCGCGAGCGACCAGGCGCGGGCGAATTCGCCGGCACGGGCGGGCAGCAGGTTGTTGACCATGAATCCGATGGCGGTGGCGGCAAAGCGGGCCCGCAGACCGGTCTGCGATCGGAGCGGGGTGAGCAGCACCTGCCATCGCATGGCGCGCAACAGGTAGCCGGCGGTCGCGACGAACACCGATGCCAGCAGCCACCACGGGTCGGCGGCCACCACCTCGGCGGCAATGGCGCCCAGGTCCTCGCCGCGGAATACCCACCAGAGCAGCAGGACGCTGACGGAAAGCCCGACGAGGGGCTTCCAGGACGATGTCACGGGCCGCGGCCTCAGAAGCCGATGGGAGGCAGCCAGCCCTCGGCGCTCATCATCCCGGGAGCGCGCCGGATGATCTCCTTCATCTCCCGCACCGCCCGCTCGAGCCCCACCAGCACCGCGCGCGAGACAATGCTGTGACCGATGTTGAGCTCCTCGATCTCGCCGACCGCGGCCACCGGGATGACGTTCTCGTAGGTCAGCCCGTGCCCGGCGTGCACCGCCAATCCCGCGGCCCGGCCCGCGCGCGCCGCCGACACCAGGCGACCCAGTTGCGCGGGACGGCCGGCCATGTCCGCCAGCGCGTACTCTCCGGTGTGCAGCTCCACGGCATCGGCGCCCAGCTCGGCGCTGGCTTCGATCGCGTCCTCGTCCGGGTCGATGAAGAGCGACGTCCGGACGCCGGCGTCGGCGAGCCGGCCGAGCGCGTCCCGCATGGCGGCGCGCACCTCCGCCGAACCGAGCGCCAGTCCTCCCTCGGTGGTGACCTCCTCGCGGCGCTCGGGCACCAGCGTGGCCTGCATCGGCGCCAACTCGCACGCCAGGCCGAGGATGTCGGGGGCCGTCGCCAGTTCGAGATTGATCCCCGTGCGCGTCGTCTCCATGAGTAGCCGCACGTCGCGGTCGCTGATGTGGCGGCGGTCTTCGCGCAGGTGCACGGTGATCCCGTCGCAACCTCCCAGTTCGGCCAGCACCGCCGCGCGCACGGGATCGGGTTCGTCCGTCCGGCGTGCCTGCCGGACCGTGGCCACGTGATCGATGTTTACGTAGAAGCGCATGGCGTGCCTCAACCGGATGAAGGGACGATGTCCTCGGACGCCGCTCCGGCGGCGACCTCCAGGATATCGATGTCCCCGCGGGCCTGGAGGCGGCCCAGGGCCGGCGCGGGAAGTCGGGCCGTGACCATCAGGGCCGAGCCGTTTCGCGTCGTCCTCACAACCTCACCCTCGCGATAAAGCGCTGCAAGCGTCCCGCCGTCGGTCACCTTGAGCACCACCTGCACGCTCTGAAGGGCTGCCCGGATGCGCGCAAGCAGCACGCTCCGCAGCCGCTCGAGCGTCTCCGGCTGGTAGACCGACAGGAAGACGGAGGGAGTATGCTCGCGCCCCCGCACGCGTTCCCTGAGCACCTCTTCCTCGCCGTAGGTGATGAGGTCGGTCTTGTTGAACACGAGCACGCGGGGCGCGTCCAGGAGGTCGAGCTCCTCCAGCACCTCGTGCACGACCGAGAGCCGGCCTTCCCAGTCTGGCTCCGAAGAGTCCACGACGTGCAGAATCAGATCCGCTTCCCGCGCTTCCTCGAGCGTCGACCGGAAGGACGCGATGAGGTCATGCGGGAGTTTGCGGATGAAGCCCACCGTGTCCGTCAGAAGGGCCTGGTGGCCCTCTCCCACGGGCACGACGCGGGTGGCGGAATCGAGAGTGGCGAAGAGTCGGTCCTCCACCAGCAGGTCGGCGCCCGAGAGCGCCTTGAGCAGCGACGACTTGCCGGCGTTGGTGTACCCGACCAGCGCCGCCCGGAAGGAGTTCGCGCGTCCCTTGCGCTGGGTGGCGCGCGACCGGGCGACCGCCTCCAGCTTGTGCTTCAGTTCCGAAATCCGGGTGCCGATGAGGCGCCGGTCGGTCTCGAGCTGGGTCTCGCCAGGCCCCCTGAGCCCGATTCCGCCGCGGATGCGCGAGAGGTGGCTCCACATGCGCTTGAGGCGCGGCAGCAGGTATTCGAGCTGCGCCAGTTCCACCTGCATGCGCGCTTCGCGGGTGCGCGCGCGAGTGGCGAAGATATCCAGGATGAGCTCGGCACGGTCCATCACCCGGATCCCCAGGAAGTCCTCCAGGTGGCGAGCCTGATCCGGCTTCAACTCGTCGTCGAAGATGACCAGGTCGGCTTCCGCCGCGCGCGCCGTCGAGCGCAGCTCGCCAGCTTTGCCCTTGCCGATATAGAAGTGGGGATGGGGGCTGCGGATGCGCTGCTGCACCGTCCCCACGACATCCGCACCGGCGGTATCCGCCAGACGGGCGAGTTCCTCGAGGTGCTCGCGCGCGGTGACCTGGCGCATGCGCCCGCGGGGCGCCCCGACCAGAATCGCGCGATCGGTCGTGGGGCGGTTGTCGATGAATCGATCAGGTATGGCAGTGCCTCCGTGGATGGCGGGCTTCCCCGGGCTCTTTGCGCCTGCGCCTGCAAGCCTCGGGACCGGGACCGCCCGTGGCAAGTTGGAGCATCCGGCCCTCGCCTACGTCCCCGAGGCCGGTGGCGGTTTCGAGCCGCGCCCTTCTCCATGCGATGAAGCCCGGGCGCGCAGGGCTCTGAAACGCTCGAGTTTCGCCGCGATACTCCGTTCCTCGCCCGCGGTCCCAGGTGCATAGAAGCGCCGGCCATCGAGCTCGCCGGGGAGGTAGCTCTGCGCGGCGACGCCCTGCGGAGCATCGGGATCGTACTGATACCCGGCACCGTACCCAAGCTGTTTCATCATGTCGGTGGGCGCGTTGCGCAGATGAAGGGGCACCGGCGCGCCAGGCGTCTGCCGCGCCGCCTGTCCGGCATCGAGCCACGCCCGATAGAGGCGATTCGACTTTGGCGCCGACGCCAGGTACACGACGACTTCGGCCAGGGCCAGCTCCCCTTCGGGTGAGCCGAGGAAGTGGAAGGCGTCGCGTCCGGCGAGCGCGACGGCCAGAGCCCGGGGATCCGCGAGGCCGATGTCTTCGGAGGCCATGCGCACCAGTCGCCGAGCGATATAGAGCGGGTCCTGCCCGCCCTGAAGCATGCGCGCGAGCCAGTAGAGGGCGGCGTCGGGGTCGCTGCCGCGCACCGCCTTGTGCAGGGCGGAGATGGTGTTGTAGTGCTCCTCGCCCGCCTTGTCGAAGTGCGAGAAGCGGTGCTGGGCCGCCTGCCGAGCGTTCTCCAGGGTGATGGCGCGGCCGACCCCGGCCAGGTCGCCAGCTCGTTCGAGCACCCCGAGCGCGCGTCGCGCGTCCCCGTCGGCGCGTTCGGCGATCCAGTCCAGCACACCCGCGCAGGCGTCTTCCGGCACCCGCCCCAGGCCCCGCTCGCCATCCTCCAGCGCGCGCCTCAGGATGTCCGTCAGTTCCTCCGCCGAGAGTGGTTCCAGCACGAACACCGGGGCCCGTGACAACAGCGGACGGATGACTTCGAAGCTCGGATTCTCGGTGGTCGCGCCGACCAGGCAGACCACCCCCTCCTCGACAAAGGGGAGGAAGGCGTCCTGCTGCGCCTTGTTGAAGCGGTGAATCTCGTCGCAGAAAAGGATCGTTCCGCGGCCGCTCGCGGCGATGCGTTCCCGGGCCTCGGCGATGATCGCGCGGACGCGCGCCACTCCTTCGGTCACCGCCGAAAACGCAACGAAGGCGGCATCGCCGCGGCTGGCCAGGAGCCGCGCCAGCGTAGTCTTGCCGCTGCCAGGCGGACCCCAGAGGATGAGGCTCGAGAGAGCACCCCCCTCGAGCATGCGCCTGAGCGGGCTGCCGTCCGCCAGAAGACGCGCCTGTCCCGCAAACTCGGCGAGCGTGCGCGGGCGCATTCGGGCCGCGAGAGGGGCCCCGGCTCCGGCCGTGGATGCCCGCCCTGAACGCGCGTCATGGCCGGCCGGGGCCGCTCCCCTCGATCCATCGGAGCCCACCCCGGTTGCGATATCACCGAAGAGCGTGGGCTCGGTCACGCCGGTCTCTCGGAGGTGCGCGAAGCCCGGGCGCGGGCGTCGACGTAACGCCGGGCGCGAAGTGCCAGAATCGGACCACGATTCAACGCCGGATCATCCAGGACCAGATCGAGCAGATGAGCGAGCACGGCGCCGAAACCGGGACCGGGCCGCATACCCATCTCGATGAGATCCCGCCCGGTCAGCGCCAGATCCGTCAGCGCGAGCGGCGGATTGGTGGCCAGCTCCGCCCGGACGGCCTTCCAGCGGGAGAGCACGGCGCGCTCCGGGTTCCGGGCTCCCAGAACGGTGTCCAGCCGCGCGCGGGCGATCCAGATGCGAAACAGGTGGCGGCGGTCCACTTGCCGGGTGTGGTGAAGCCAGCGGCGCAAGGCAGGTCCGGCGCCGATTTCAGGGTCGGCCGCGACCGCCCGCACCAGTGCGCTCACGCCCTCGGTGTCGGCGCGGGAATAGCGCAGGCGCTCCATCAGTTCGGCCGCGCGCATCCCTGTGCGCTCCTCGGGAGGCAGTTCCTCGCCCACATCCCCCGGGGGCACGCCGATCCCGCCCAGGAGGCATGCCAGGCGTGCGAGCGGGTATCTCCGGGAGACGATGTCCACCATCTGAAGGGCGGCGCTCCACGAGTCGGGCCGGCCGTCCTCGCGCCGGTTCAGGCATCGCGCCAGCTCCGGGTAGAGGATGGGGAGCACGCCGGAAGCGGCGTACAGAGCGAGTGCGCGCGATGGATGCGCGGAGCGGAGGGTCTTCGTCAACTCCTCCCGCACCCGCTCGGGCGACAGGTCCGCGAGATGCTGCCGGTGCTCACAGAGGGCGGACCACGTTTCCGGCTCAACCGCCAGGGCGAAGCGCCCGGCGAAACGCAGCGCACGCAGGATGCGCAGGAAGTCCTCCGCGAACCGGGTCCTCGCGTCTCCGACGGTGCACAGGATCCCGGCGGCAAGATCCTCGGCGCCGCCGAAGGGATCGCGCATCTCGCGGCGCAGAGGGTGCCAGGCGATCGCGTTTATGGTAAAGTCCCGCCGCGCCAGGTCCTCGTCGATGTTGTCGGCGAACTCGACCGTGGCTCTGCGCCCGAAGGTCTCCACGTCGCGCCGGAAGGTGGTGACCTCGTACATCTCCCCCCGAGTGAGGACCCCCACGGTTCCGTGCTCCAACCCGATGGGCACGACCCTCCGGAACACCCCCCGCACCTGCTCCGGCCGGGCGCGCGTGGCCAGATCCCAGTCGGCGTCCGCGCGACGCCCCGCGAGCGCGTCCCGTACGACGCCCCCTACCGCCCACGTCTCGAAGCCGGCCTGTTCGAGCTTTCCAATCACCCACCGGACCGAGTCCGGGGCGACCGGCCGCTCCCTCCCGTCCGTCACTGCCACGCAGCCGCGCAGCGATCCAGAATGAGATGCAGCCCCGAGGCGACCTCCGGTTCATCGACGGCGGCTTCGCAGGCGTACGTGAGAAGCGCGTCCGCCGCGAGGAGCTGAAAGGCCGTGTGGCGGTCGAGCTGCTGCGCCACCTCGGCGCGGTCGAGCGCAGCGATGCCCAGGTCGGCGAGGCCGACGACCGAGACGGGAACCTCGTCCTCGACCGCGAGCCACTCCTTCAGCCCGTCCGGTACCGTCGGACGGCGGGCGTCGAGCCAGTCCCGGAGCGCGGTCACGGCCTGCCGCCGCGGCCGGAGAGTTCGCGCACGATCGCCTCACCGGCCGCCAGCGCCTCGTCAAGCCGGCTGGGATCCGCGACGCCCGCCTGCGCCATGTGCGGCCGTCCGCCGCCGCGTCCTCCCACCACCGCCGCCACCCCCCGCACCACCGCGTCCGCCTTGATCCCCCGGCGGATGAGGGCGGCGCCGACGAAGCTGAACAGGGTCTGCTTTCCGCCAGGGAGTTCGGCGGCGACCACAGCCACCCCACTCGGCTCGGCGGCCAGGAACTCGTCCCCGTAGCTGCGCACCTCGTCGGCACGGCGCGCCCGCATCCGGACCGCCCGGTAGGCCGCCCGGAAGGGATCGCCGTCGCCGAGAGTGAGCTCGCTGGCCACTACCACGGTTTCGCGCCCACCTCCCGCCTTGCTCATCTCGTCCAGCAGCCGCTCGAGCTCCTTCTTCTCGTCGATGAGCTGGCGGGTACGCCGAACCGCGTTGCGCACCGGCGTCCGCAGCAGGCCGGATACCTCCTCGAGCTCCGCCTCGATGGACTGATAGTGCTTCAGGGCGCCCGGCCCGGTGACCGCCTCGATGCGGCGCACGCCCGCCGCCACGCCGCCCTCGCTCACCACCTTGAAGAGCCCCACTTCCCCGGTATGGCGCAGGTGGGTTCCGCCGCACAACTCGATGCTGATGCCGGGAATCGTGATCGTGCGTACGCGGTCGCCGTACTTCTCGCCGAAGAGCGCCATCGCGCCCGCCGCGATCGCCTCGTCGTAGGTCGATTCGCCCACCTCGACCGGGTAGTCTCGCCACACCGCCTCATTGACGAAGGACTCCACCTCCTCGACCTCCCCGGCCGTCATCGGCCCGGAGTGGGCAAAGTCGAAGCGCAGCCGGTCCGGAGCCACCAGCGACCCCTGCTGCGTCGCGTGCTCCCCCAGCACCGACCGAAGAGCGGCGTGCAGAAGGTGAGTCGCGGTGTGGTTCCGCTCAGTGTCGTGCCGGTCGTCCTCCGGGACCCGTGCCTGCACGGGCAGCGGCCCCACATCCAGCGGCGGCGGATCCCCCTCCAGCGGCCCGATCAGTGCCGTGCGGCCTTCCACCCGTTCGACCCGCTCGACGGTGAGCCGCCAGCCGTCGCCGGTAACCGTGCCCCGATCGGAGACCTGGCCGCCGGCCTCCACGTAGAACGGGTTCTCGCGCAGCTGCACGCCCCATTCAGCGTCGCCTTCGCGCAGTGCGATGACGTCTGTGGACACGCCTCGATGGTCGTACCCGACGAATGTCTGCTCGGCATCCGTATCCAAAAGGTGCCACGCCTTGGCGACTGTCACATCGACTTTAGGGGTTTGCCCCCGACCGCCCTCGAACTCCCGGGCGGTGATCGAGGTACCCCGACTCCGCTCCCGCTGCTCCTCCAACGCCGCCTCGAACCCGTCCACGTCCACCGCATACCCCCGCTCGCGGGCCATCACCTGAGTGAGATCGAGCGGGAAGCCGAAAGTGTCGTACAGGCGGAAGGCGTCCTCGCCACCAATCACGTCGTCCCTGACGTTGGACGCGGCAACCTCGAAGCGCTCCATCCCCCCTTCGATGGTGGTCAGGAAGCGCTCCTCCTCCGCCCGCGTCACCGACAGGATGTGCTCCGCCCGCTCGACCAGCTCCGGGAAGGTCTCGCCCATGGCCGCGATTACCGCGTCCACAACCTCCACCAGAGTGGGTTCGCGGCGCCCCAGCAGCCAGGCGTGCCGCACCCCCCGCCGCAGGATCCGCCGCAGCACGTAGCCCCGCCCCTCGTTGGACGGATAGACCCCGTCGCCGAGCAGGAAGGCCACGGCGCGGCTGTGGTCGGCGAGCACCCGGTAGCTCACACCTTCCGGCGCCTCCGGATCGTACGCCTTCCCTACAGCCTCGGCCGCGCGCTCCAGCAGCGGCCGGAAGAGATCGATGTGGTAATTGGAGTCCACGCCCTGCAGCACCGTGGCCAGGCGTTCCAGCCCCGCCCCGGTGTCGATGGAGGGCGCCGGAAGCGGGTGCTGCACACCATCCTCGTCCCGGTTGAACTGCATGAATACGAGGTTCCACAACTCGAGGAACTCGCCCCGCTCGCCCTTCTCCTCGAACTCCTCGACCGGGAGATCCAGACCCCGCTCCTCCCTGGGCCGCAAGTCGTAGTGCACCTCCGAACAAGGGCCGCAGGGTCCCGTGTCGGCCATCTGCCAGAAGTTGTCCTTGTCGCCCAGCCGGTAGATGCGCGAACGAGCGAGTCCCGCCACCTCGTGCCACAGCTCGGCCGCCTCGTCGTCGGAGTAGTGCACCGTCGCGTACAGCCGATCCGGATCCATGCCCAGCTCGACGGTCAGGAAGTCCCAGGCGTAGCGGATGGCCTCGCGCTTGAAGTAGTCCCCGAACGAGAAGTTCCCGAGCATCTCGAAGAAGGTGTGGTGGCGCGCGGTGCGCCCGACCTCTTCCAGATCGTTGTGCTTTCCGCCGGCCCGGAGGCACTTCTGGGAGGTGACCGCGGTGCGGTGCGGCGCAGGCTCTTCGCCCAGAAACACGCTCTTGAACTGGACCATGCCCGCGTTGGTGAACAGCAGGCTGGGATCGTTCCCGGGAA
Source organism: Gemmatimonadota bacterium (assembly GCA_022823365.1). Taxonomy (GTDB): domain Bacteria; phylum Gemmatimonadota; class Gemmatimonadetes; order Longimicrobiales; family Gaopeijiaceae; genus BD2-11. Next base: position 216,590 of record JAJDXG010000056.1, on the reverse strand, counting down.
CCAGGGACGAACTCGATACTACGCCGTGTCCGCGCTCTTCGAAGAAGCTCAGAAAGCGCTGGCGGATTTCAGCAGTTTCCATCTGCAACGGGCCGGTGGCGGGAAGGCGCCGCCGCCCGATACGGGACGCCAGCCCCTAGAATAACCGCGCCCCGCAGCCGGGCTCAATACACGGGGGGGGGCTCCCTTCGCGACCTACGCCACCACGCGCGCTCCGCCGACCTTGCCGGCCGGGCTCCGGCGCGGACCCGCCGAGGGAGCCTTCCCGGCATTGGCGCGCGAACCCTTCCCGGAAGACGCAGCACCCTTCCTGTCCTCCGCCCCCGCCTTCGCCTCGGGCCGATCCAGACCGAGCGCGATCCGCACCTTGGCCTCGATCTCGCCGGCGATGTCCTCGTTTTCTTCCAGGAACTTGCGGGAGTTGTCCTTGCCCTGCCCCAGGCGCAGATCGCCGAAGGAGAACCAGGAACCGGAGCGGGAGACGACCCCCTTGTCCACCCCGAGGTCGATCAGCAGCGACGAGTGGCTGATGCCCAGATCGTAGAGAATGTCGAACTCCGCCTGGCGGAAGGGTGGCGCGCACTTGTTTTTCACCACCTTGACGCGGATCCGGTTGCCCAGGAATTCCTGGCCGTCCTTGATGGCGCCGATGCGCCGGATGTCGAGCCTGAGCGAGGCGTAGAACTTCAGGGCCCGGCCACCGGAGGTGGTTTCCGGACTTCCGAACATGACCCCCACCTTCTCGCGAATCTGGTTGGTGAAGATCACCGACGTGTGCGAGCGGTTCACCGCCCCGGTCAGCTTGCGCAGGGCCTGGCTCATCAGGCGCGCCTGCAACCCGACGTGCGAGTCGCCCATCTCGCCTTCGATCTCCGCACGCGGGACCAGCGCCGCCACCGAGTCGATGACGATGACGTCGATGGCGTTGGAGCGGATCAGCACCTCGGCGATCTCCAGAGCCTGCTCGCCGGTATCGGGCTGCGCCACCAGCAGCTCGTCGATATCCACCCCGAGCTTGCGGGCGTAGCCGATGTCCAGGGCGTGCTCCGCGTCGATGAACGCCGCGATGCCGCCTGCGCGCTGCGCGTTCGCGATCACGTGCAGGCAGAGGGTGGTCTTGCCGCTCGACTCAGGTCCGTAGACCTCGCTGATCCGTCCCCGCGGCACGCCGCCGATTCCGGTCGCCGCATCCAGATTCAGCGAACCGGTGGAGATGGATTCGATCTGAATTCGGGATGAATCCGACCCCATCTTCATGATCGCCCCCCTGCCGTGGGCCCTCTCGATCTGCGTGAGAGCGGTCTTGAGCGCCTTGTCCTTCGAGTTGGTCTGGATCTTGCGAGCCATCGCTGTATGTCTCCGTCGGGTTCGCGTGAACGAAGAGGTGCAATCCAAGATACGAGACCCGAACAGAAAGCGAAAGGGCTCGCGCGGGATGAAACATAGCGGGTCCCCTTTGACACCTGGAATGTCAGTACGGGACGATCTCGGGACCCCGTTGCGGAGCCACGGCGACTGCTGTTCTCTTCTTGCCAGGAGCCGCCCCGACCGGCCCGCGTTGATTGGTGGAAAACACTCGCTGGAGCTGCCAGAAAATGACCACGGAAAGAGCTCTTCCCGCGTCCCTGCTCGCCTGCGTGCTCGCGGCGTCACCGGTCGTCGCGCAGGACATTACCGACCACGCGGACTTCACCCGGATCCTCGAGGACGTCGTACAGGCGCCGCGGGTGGACTACGCCGCCCTGCAGGACCGCCGGGCGGACCTGGCCACCTACCTGGATCAGCTCGCGGGCACGGACCCGGCCGCGCTCGGGTCGGCGTCCGACGAGGTCCAGCTCGCGTTCTGGATCAACGCGTACAATGCCTGCATGCTGGACCGGGTGTCGGCGAACTATCCGATCCGGAAGAACGCCGGGCTGGTGGGATCGATCCGCAACGCGTTCGCCGACCGCCCCGACAACTCCGTCTGGCAGATCCGCGACGTGTTCACCGGAGCCTTCTGCGACGTCGCAGGAGCAACCCGCTCCCTCGACGAGATCGAGCATGAGATCATCCGGCCCACGTGGGGTGAGCCGCGCATCCACTTCGCGGTCAACTGCGCCGCACTGAGCTGCCCTCCGCTGGCTGCCGAGGCCTACGTGCCGGAACGACTCGACGACCAGCTCGATCGAGCCGTGCGCGGGCTGGTGGCGAATCCCGAGCACTTCCTGATCGACCGCTCGGGCGCCGGATCCCTCACTCTCAATCGAGTGCTGGACTGGTACGGAGACGACTTCGGCGGACGGAACGGCCTGCTCGACTTCTTCGCCCGGTACGTGTCCCAGGAGGATGCCGAATACCTTCGGAATCCGGGCCTGGACGTGCGCTTCTTCGAGTACGACTGGACGCTGAACGACCTCGACCCGTGACCGGCGCCACCCTGGGGGTGGTGATCCCGACGATCAACGAAGGGGGTCATCTGCCCCGACTGCTGGCGGATCTTGCCGAAGTTCCGCTGCCGCTTCGCGTCGTCGTCGCCGATGGAGGTTCGGCCGACGACACCCTCGAGCGGGCGCGCGCCGGAGGGGCCGTGTGCGTGTCCGGGCCCCGGGGGCGGGCCTCCCAGATGAACGCGGGCGCGCGCGCGCTCGACACACCCTGGCTCCTGTTCCTGCACGCCGACTCCCGGCTCCCGTCGGCCTCCCGCTCGGCGCTCGTCTCCGCGCTCCAATCCGACAACGGCCCGGCGGCGGCGTATTTTCCCTTCCGCCTGAGCGGGCGTGGCTGGTTCTGGCGCCTGGTCGAGACCGGACAGCGCGTGCGCGAGCGCCTGACCGGCCTGGTGTACGGCGATCAGGGCCTGCTGGTGCGGCGCGAGGCCTTCGAAGCAGTCGGCGGCTACCCCGAACTGCCCTTTATGGAAGATGTCGAAATGGTTCGCCGACTGCGTCGCTCGGGCAGCATCGCGCGCCTGCGCGGGCCTCTGCTGACCAGCCCCAGAACCTACCAGCGCCTCGGAAGATGGAAGGTCTGGCTGCGCAACGGGGCGGCCACCTCCCTGTATCTGGCCGGCGTCGCGCCCGAACGCCTGGCGCGTTGGTATCCCGAGCGCGTCCCGGCATCGGAGAATGGGTACAACCGGTGACGCGCGACGTGGAGCGCACCCTGATCGTCTTCGCGAAAGTGCCCCGTCCGGGGCGCGTCAAGACGCGACTGGCCGCCGCCATCGGGGACGTCGAGGCCGCATCGCTGTACGGCATCATGGGACGCCGGGTGCTGGATGGCGTTCGCGGCGGGCGCTATCGCCTGGTCGTCTACTTCGATCCCGCGAATGAACTGGCCGCGGCGCGTGAGTGGCTGGGAGCTGCGGACGTCGGTTTCAAGCCTCAGGAAGGCGTCGACCTGGGCGAGCGTCTGGCCGAAGCCTTCCGGCGAGAGTTCCAGCAGTCGCGGCAGGTGTGCGCGATCGGCACGGATGCCCCCGCGGTGGATCGTCGCGTTGTCGAGCGCGCCTTCGATGAACTCTCCGCGAACGACCTCGTGTTGGGTCCCGCGCTGGACGGTGGGTACTACCTGATCGGCGCGACCGCCTACTGGCCCGAACTCTTCCGCGACGTGCCCTGGAGCACTGAAGGAGTCATGACGGCGACGCTCGTTCGGGCCCGAGCCCTGGAGCTGCGCACGGCCACGCTCGAGCCCTTGCCGGACATCGACACCGTCGAAGACCTGGAACGGGCGAGCGCTCCCGCGAGCCCTCAGCCGCGCACGCGCGCCGGCAACTCGTAGGGCTGCCAGCGGCCCGGGGTCACGGGCACGTAGATCATCGGGATCGGGTCCTCGCCCGCCGCGGCGGACTCCGCGAAGAGCGGTACGCCCAGCCACTCGCCGACCCGGGTGATCGTGGTGCAGTTCGGGCTGATCTGTTCGCCCACCTTCTCGTACGGGTAGTCCGCGTGCTCGATCTCGCTGTCGTTGTTGAACCACTCGGCGTCCGACGCGTATACGCCGCCCAGCGCATCCAGGGAAATCACTTCCGCGCCTTCGGGCGTAGCCATCACCGTGCCGTTCTCGCCCGTCGCGAGGCACAGGGTCCGCTCCATGCTGAGCTCGATCGGGATCTCGGTGGTGCGCTCGATGACGACCGTATCCGGCGGCGGAGCCGGAAGCTGGATCGGTTCCGGGCGCGGCATCAGCTCGGGGCTGCACAGCACGCCGCCGCCGCCCGGACAGAGCGCCAGCGAAGCCATCACCCCGAAGCGGGAGCTGCGGTATATGGTCGAGGTCTCGACGTGCTGGACCCCGAGCACGTAGGCGCCGGCGCGAATCCCGCCGACATCCAGCTGAACCCCGGTGTTGAAGTCCCATCCGTCGTATTCGCCCATGAGGTTCAGGAGGACCCCCTGGGAGAGCTGGACATGCAGCGCGGTGGCCGCGAGCCAGCCGTGCGAATAGCGCCTCCCGTACCAGCCGAGATCGCTTCCGCTCCCGCCGAACATCCCCGTTCCGTACCCCAGGCCGAAGGTCAGGTCGTGCTCCGGAAGGGCGTCGCTGTCGAGGCCGGCGAGCTGGAAGGACCCCATCACGTAGGGAGAGAACGAGGTCGACATGTCGTCGACCAGGCCTCCCTCGTATGCGTCGTAGAACCGGATGTCGGGGAATCCGAGCCGGGGGGGAATGTGATCGCGCCCATCTCCGAAGGAAGGTCCGCTGACGAAGCGCGTGCCCACCGCCAGCCCGAACCCGGACGACTCGGGTTTCACCAGCGCGACCCGGCCGAACGCGCCGATCATGTTCCCGCCGTTTTCGGCATCGGCGAAGTTCTGGAAGGAGGCGCCGACTTCGACGCGGTCGAAGAGGCCGACCGCAACCGACGCGTCCTGCAGCCACTGGCTCCACTCGCCCGGGAGACGACCCTTTTCGATCCCTCTCCGGGAAATGAACACACGCTCGTCCACGCTGATCCCGAACCCCGAATAGGTGCCCGTGATCGCGAGATGCGGAAGCGTGGAAGCGGCGGGGACGTTGAAGAATCCGGAACCGTAGCGCAGCGTGCTGCCCATCTTGGTGCTCTGAGCGTCGAGCGGCTGAATCTGAGCAACACCGGCCAGCGCCACGAGGAAGAGGGGGATCCAGCGTCCTCGTCGATTGTCACGTCCTCTCATCCTGTCACTCCTTGGGTTTGTCAATGCGCCCCGGAGCCGTGCCGGCCCCATCCGATCATTGACCGGGCGCAACGTCGAAGTCGTAAAAAACTAGCCCCAGCCAGTTCCGAAAACCAGCGAGCGAGAGGCGATTCAGGCGTCGTGATTCCCGGTTCCCTCTTCCTCCAGTCCGCGCATCCGCCGGCCGATTGAGAACATCCAGCCCAGGAGCAACAGCCACGCCAGCGCGTAGGCGATGAACACGTACCAGTAGGGCCGCAGCGATTGCTGTGCGAGCACCTCGGTACCCACCTGGGCGATCAACGGAGCCGAGAACGCCAGCGACACCGCCAGAGCGGCAACGAGAACGATTCCGGGCCGGGGACGGAACATGTGCATGGTCGGTTTTCCCTAGGTTGCCCGAGGCTGCTCCCGCAGGGCGAGGGCGCGCTGGTAGCGCAGATGCTCGAGGCCGTATCTGAGGCAGAAGACGGAGAAGAAGATGAGGGTGAAAGCCAGCAGTCCGGTCATGAGGGTGATCAGCATGTCACCATCCAGGGTCGGCCCTTCCTCGACATTGAGCACCACGGGCTGTGGATGGAGCGAAGGAAACCACAGTACGCTCACATGGACGAGCGGAATCAGCAGCGCTCCGAGCACGCCGATCACCGCCGCCATGCGCTTGCCCGCCTGACGATCCTCAGCCGAAGCGCGCACCAGGAAGTAGCCGACGAAGACGAACCACATGAGCAGCGTCAGGGTCAGGCGCGGTTCCCAGGTCCAGGGCGTTCCCCACGCGTACGCCGCCCAGAGCGGTCCCGAAGTGAGCATGATCGCCCCGAAGATCAGCCCGCCCTCGGCCGCGGACTGCGCCGCCCAGTCCAGCCGCTCGTCGCGCAGCCAGAGGTATGCGGCTCCGCAGAGCGCGGTGATCCCGAAGGCGAGGAAGGTCACCCAGGCGGAGGGGACGTGTACATAGAAGATCCGCTGCACGATCCCCATGGTGCGCTCCGTCCCCACCCAGAAGAAGACCAGCCAGTGGAGCACCAGTACTCCGGCGACGCCCAGAACCCCCAGAACCGTCGCCATCCATCGGATGCGAGCGAGTGACATCATTCCTCCACCACGTATCGAAACAGGATCGTTCCCGCCGTCAGCGCCACCACCGTGAAGGCCGCCAGCAGATAGAGGCTGCCCTCGACCTCCTGCACGGGACGCGAGGCGAAGATGCGCCCCGTGGCCGTGACACCGAAGATGACCACAGGAACCAGGAGTGGAAAGATCAGGATGGGAAGAAGCGTCTGTCCCATGTTCGTCTGCGCCGATATGGCGCTGAACAGCGTGGTGACGGCCACGAACCCAAGGGTAGCGACACCCAGCACGCCCGCCAGCAGGAGGGGGTCGTTTCCGTAGTTGAACCCGAAGAACAGCCAGTAGGCCGCCAGCGCGACGACCTCGATCAGGGTCACCAGGACGAAGTTGGAGACCACCTTGGCCAGGTATATTCCATCCAGCGGGACCGGGCTGGTGAGCAGGCCCTGGATCGCGCCCTGCTCCCGCTCCATTTCGAAGGTCCTGCCCATGCCCAGCATTCCTCCGAACAGGATCGTCATCCAGATCAGGCCGGCGGCCAGCAGCTGCATCCGCACCAGCCCCTGATCGATCGCGAAATGAAAGAGGACGGCGACCAGGACGGTCAGCGCGCCCATCGCCGCGAGCCGTTCCCCCGTGCGCACCTCCAGCAGGAGGTCCTTGCGCACGATAGCCGCCACCTGCCGCAGGTAGACGGTCACGCCCTGCCCTCCACCGCGCGCCGATAGGACCGTTCCAGGCCAGCGGCATCCAGATCGGTCCGCGCGGCCTCGAACACGAAGCTGCCGCGCACCTGGATCGCCACGCGGTCGGCCACTTCGAGCCCCCGCCCCAGATTGTGCGTGACCATGACGACCGTGCGGCCCCCGTCCTTCAGCGCCGAAAGCAGCTCCTGCAGCATTGCGGCCGCGTAGGCGTCGAGACCGGTGTAGGGCTCGTCGAGCAGGACGATCTCGGGATCGTGAAGGAGCGCGCGCGCCACCGCCAGCCGCTGGACCGTGCCCCGCGACAGCGTGTCCACCGGGCTGTCGGCGTAGCGCTCCAGGCCGACGTCGGCCAGGCGGTCCGGCACCCGCGAGTCCAGGTCGTCGAGGCCGTGCAGGCGGCCGTAGAACCGGAGGTTCTCGCGGGCCGTCAGGCGGCCGTACAGAAAGCTCAGGTGCGACAGGATGCCGATCCGGGCGCGCGCCGCCCGGTCTCCGACCGTGAGGGGAATCCCGGAAACGCGGACCTCCCCGGACGTCGGGCGGAGCCCTCCGGCGAGCAGCCGCAGGAGGGAGGTCTTGCCCGCTCCGTTGGGGCCGAACACCGAGAGGAACTCACCGGCCCCGAGGCGGAAGGAGACCTGATTCACGGCCCGCACCGGCCCGTAGTCCCGCACCAGCGACGCGGCCTCGAGGACCGGGAGGCCGGCGCGGGAGGCGGCAGCGGCGGCGGGCATCAACTCATCAGCTCCGCGCGGCCGGCGCGGCCTCCTCCCCGCGCTCCGACTCGAGGCGTCGGCCGCAGGCCGCGCAGAAGAGCGCCACCTCGGCGTTGGCGCTGCCGCAGCGGTCGCACAGCGTACCCGCTCTCAGGGCGGCCCGATACGCCGCGATTTCCTGTTCGAGGTCGTCGGCCGCGGTGTCCTGCGCGGGCGGAGGGCGGCCCTCTGCCTGCTCCCGGCTCCGCCGCACCTCCTGCAACGCATCCAGTGCCTCGCGCGCCAACTCGTCGCGCAAGCGGCGGTAGTCGCGTTCGTCGATCTTTCCGGTCGCGAAGTCGTACTCGACGTCGCGCAGCGCCACCAGGCTCAGGTGCCTGCGCGCCTCTGCCTCGGTGAACTCCTCGTCCAGGCTCACGAGAGGCGCCTTCTCTCCACTGAACACGGGCTGCACGACGTAGAGGACCACCGCCGCGGCGACCAGAACAGCCCCCAGAACGATCATCATGCGTCAGGCGACGGCGAAGCCAGGGGCAGGAACCGGAGGGGACGCCAGCCCGGGTCAGACCTTCGCGAGCCGGGCGCTCGCGGGCGTGGCCTGGACCTTGCGCCGGGCGGGTCCGCCCGCGCCGGGCCAGAGGGCGATCAGCGAACCGAGGGTAATGACCAGCCCGCCGTACCAGATCCAGCCCACCAGGGGCCGCACGAGCACCTGGAAGACCGCGCCCTGGGCCGAAGACTCGTTCAGAACGGCGCCCTCGAAGTCCTCGACCCCCGCGAGGATGACGTACACGTCCTCGAGCGGGGTAGAGCGGATGCCGACCTCCCGGATCGGCTGGTCCGCGGTCGAGTAGATGCGCTGCTCGGCGGTGATGGTGCCGAGCCGGCGGCCGTCCCGGGACACGTCCATGAGCGCCACCCACTGCCACATGTTCGGCGTGCGCGATGAAGACAGGCCCTGGTAGGTCAGGACGTACTCGTGGCCGTAGGGGGAGGCCGCCCGGATCTGGTCGCCGGGCTCGACGCTCCGGTCGATCTCGGTGTGGAAGGAAGCGCCCGCAAATCCGGCGAACATGAGCACGATGCCCACGTGCACGATGTAGCCGCCCCAGCGCCGGCGGTTGCGCGCGATCAGGTGGAGGAAAGCCCTGCCCGGCCCCTCGCCTTCGATGCGCGCCCGCGCCCGGGTACCCTTCCAGAACTCGTTCACCAGAATGGTGAGCACGAAGCCGCAGATCGCGAAGGTCGCGAGGGCATAGAACCCGCGCATGCCGGCGATCATGAGCCCGGCTGTGACGGCTGCCGCCATCAGCAGCGGCGACACGAAGTTGCGCTCCAGGTTCCGGCGCGTCGCCTTCCGCCAGGCGATGACCGGCCCGATCCCGGTCAGCGCCAGCAGCACCAGCCCGATCGGGATGTTGACGCGGTTGAAGAACGCCGGCCCCACGGCCACCTTGGTCCCCGCGACACCCTCGGAGATCAGCGGAAAGAGCGTCCCCCAGAGCACCGCAAACGCCGACCCCAGCAGGATCAGGTTGTTCATCAGGAACGCGGATTCGCGCGAAAGGAACGACTCGATGGTGCGCTCCGCGCGCAGATCGTCCTTGCGCCACAGGATGAGGAGCAGGCACGCCATCGTGGCAACGCCCAGAAAGGCGAGGAAGATGTAGGCGATGCGCGTGTTCTGGGCGAAGGAGTGAACCGACTCGATGAGCCCGGAACGCGTGAGGAAGGTCGCGAAGATGGTGAGCAGGAAGGTCAGCGACACCAGCGACAGGTTCCACATCTTCAGCATCCCCCGGTGCTCCTGGATCATCACGGAGTGGAGGAATGCCGTCGCGGTGAGCCAGGGCAGCAGGGATGCGTTCTCGACCGGATCCCAGAACCAGTATCCGCCCCAGCCCAGCTCTTCGTAGGCCCAGCGCATGCCGAAGATGATGCCGTTGGTCAGGAAGAACCAGCTCAGCAGGGTCCAGCGCCGGGTCACCACCAGCCAGCGCGAGTCGGTTTTGCCGGTGATCAGGGCGGCGACGCCGAAGGCGAACGGCACCGAGAAGGAGGTGAACCCCAGGTAGAGCGTCGGGGGATGAATGGTCATCCAGTAGTTCTGGAGCTGCGGATTCAGCCCCTGCCCGTTGGCGGGCGTGAACGGCAGTCTCTCGAAGGGGTTCACGTCGGCGAAGAGGAGCACGCCGAGGAAGAACGCCGTGATCGTGAGCAGGACGCCCACCACCGAGGGCATGAACTCGCGGTTCCTGCGGCGGTTCTGGAAGACGGCGATGCTTGAGAAGAGCGCGAGCAGCAGCACCCAGAAGACCAGCGATCCCCGCTGGCCGGCCCAGAGCCCGGTCACCTTGAAGTAGGTTTCCAGCTCCCGGCTCGAGTACCCCCACACATACCGGTACTCGTAGTGCTCCCCGACAAACGCCAGGATGATGCCCAGCGAGGTGAGGCACAGCAGGAAGAAGACGGCGTAGACCGACCGCTCGGCCGAGAGAACCAGGTCGCCGCGCTTCCGGTGCCCGCCCACGAAGGCGAGCACGATGCCCCAGATCGAAACCGGCAGAGCCACCCAGAGGGCGAACTCCCCGAGCAGGATCATCCGGCCATCTCTTCCGGCATCGCCTCGTAGCGGCTGCCACACTTGGTCAGCACGGTCGTGGCCTCGAAGACCCCGTCGCGCCGGAAGCGTCCTTCGATGACGACTTCGGTCTCGTCGCTGAAGGTGTCCGGGAGGATGTCACGGTACTCCACCCGGAAGCTGGCGTCCTCGCGCGCCAGGTCCACCACCGAGAAGTAGTGCTCGAACGCGCCCTCGGCCTGGTAGCTCCCCTTGACCACCCGGCCGCTCACCTTCACGCCAATGTCGTGGAAGGTGTCGTCCTCGGCCACCTTGGCCATGAGTTCGACCGGGGTCAGGTAGTAGACCATCGCCTTGTCGAAGCCTGTCCAGATGAGGAACGTCACGACCATCGCGACGCCGACCAGACCGATATAGAAGCGGCTGTTCTTCATTCGCTTGAGCCCCTTGTGTCCCGTTGTCCCGCACCTGGCCCGACGGCGTCAGGTCCGGTCTTCCCGATGTTGAATATATAGGATGGAGGTGCCGTTTCTCAAACCTGACCGGGTGGGTCTCCCTCGCGGGCCCAGCTGCGTGCGGCCGCGACCGCCCTGTCCCACCCGGCGATGAGCGCATCGCGTTCTTCGGAGCCCATCGCGGGCGAGTAGATCTCGGGATCTCCGGAGGACTCCGCAAACGCCTCGCCGTCGGGCCAGATCCCGGCTGCGATTCCCGCCAGCCCGGCGGCTCCGAGCGCGGTGGTTTCCACCCGGGGCGCGCGGCGGACCGGCACGCCCAGCACGTCCGCCTGGAACTGCATCAGCCACCGGTTGCGGGCGGCCCCGCCGTCGGCGCGCAGTTCCCCGGTGGCCAGCCCGGCGTCCTCCTCCATGGCGCGGATGACGTCGGCCGTGCCGTACGCCATCGACTCGAGCGCCGCGCGCGCCAGGTGCGATGCGGTCGTCCCGCGCGTAATGCCCACCACCGTGCCGCGCGCCTCGGGGATCCAGTGGGGCGCCCCCAGCCCCACGAACGCGGGCACGAAGTAGACTCCGGCGTTGTCCGCCACCTCGCAGGCGCGCTCCTCCGATTCCGCGGCGTGGTCGAGGATGCCCAGGCCGTCGCGCAGCCACTGCACGGACGCGCCCGCCGAAAAGATCGAGCCCTCCAGGGCGTACGCCGGGCCGCCGCGCGCGTCGCAGGCCAGCGTGGTGAGCAGCCCGTTCTCGGAAGGGACCACCTCCTGGCCGGTATGCAGCAGCAGAAAGGCCCCGGTGCCGTACGTCACCTTGGCCAGGCCGGCGCGGACGCCGCCCTGTCCGAAGAGTGCGGCCTGCTGATCCCCGACCACGCCCGCAACCGGAACCTCCGCCCCAAGGTGCTCGGCGCGCGCCATCCCGAAGTCGCCCGAGCTGGAGCGCACCTCGGGCAGGATGCCCGCCGGGACTTCGAGCAGGTCGGCGAGCGACGGATCCCAGGCCTTGCGGTGCAGGTCGTAGAGGAGGGTGCGCGAGGCATTGGTGTGGTCGGTGGCGTGCACGGCACCGCCCGTCAGCCGCGCCACCAGCCAGGCGTCGATGGTGCCCGCGGCCAGGTCGCCGGCTTCCGCTGCCGCGCGCAGCTCCGGGCGCTCGCGAAAGAGCCAGGTCAGCTTGGTGCCCGAGAAGTAGGGATCCAGAACCAATCCCGTCCGCCGGCGCACCTCGTCCTCGTGGCCGCCGCGGCGAAGTTCCGCGCAGATCGACGCCGTGCGGCGGTCCTGCCAGACGATGGCCCGGCACACCGGTTCGAGCGACGCGCGGTCCCACAGCACCACCGTCTCGCGCTGGTTCGCGATGCCGATGGCCTCCAGGCGCGCCTCCCTTCCGGCGTCGTCCAGCGCCGCGCGCGCAACCCGCCGGGTCACCCGCCAGATCTCCTCCGCGTCGTGCTCGACCCGGCCCGGCCGGGGGAAGTGCTGGGTGAACTCCGAGTATCCGCGCCCCAGGATGCGCCCGTCGGCCGCCACGACCAGGGCGGTGGAGCCGGTCGTGCCCTGGTCGAGGGCCAGAACCGCGGGCTGTCTGCTCACAACTGCGCTCCGGTTCCCGGTATCACTTCTCCTGCGGATGCCGTTGCCCAGCAACCGAACCCGTACGGGACGCCCGCGGCGCCCAGCAGGCCCACGAGCAGCGGCACGGGCAGCCCGACCACCGTGAAGTAGTCGCCCTCCAGCGATTCGACCAGCACCGCGCCGGCGCCCTGTATGGCATAGGATCCGGCCTTGTCCATCGGTTCCCCGGTGGCTACGTAGGCCCGGGCCTCCTCCTCGCCGAAGGACCGCAGCCACACCGTGGTTCGGGAGACGGCGGCGTGCACGCACCCGTCGGGCTCCGCCAGCGCCAGCGCGCTGACCACCTCGTGGGCCCGGCCCGCCAGGCTCAGCAGCATCGCGACCGCGTGGTCGGCGTCCCTGGGCTTTCCCAGAATGGTCCCGTCCCGCACCACCACCGTGTCGCCCCCCAGCACCAGCCGTTCCGGCCGCCGCTCCGCCACGGCCCGCGCCTTGCCCTCGGCAAGCCGCCGGGTATGCGAGACGGGATCCTCCCCGGGCAGAACCTCCTCAACGATGTCCGCAGGGTCGACCTCGAAGGGGATGCCCAGCATGGCGAGCAGGTCCGCCCGCCGGGGCGACCGGGACGCGAGCACGAGGCTCGGGGCCCGCCCATCCGTCGGCCCGCCGGTCATCGTTCCAGCACAAGCGTGACGGGGCCATCGTTTACGAGTTCCACATCCATCATGGCGCCGAACACGCCGGTCTCGACCCGACCCGGAGCCTTCTCCCGCAAGAGCGCCACGAAGTTCTCATAGAGGGGCACCGCCACATCGGGCCCCGCCGCCCGTATGAAGCTCGGCCGGCGTCCCTTGCGGGTATCGCCGTACAGCGTGAACTGGCTCACTACCAGAACGTCGCCGGAGACGTCCCGGAGCGACAGGTTCATCCTGCCCTGCGCATCGTTGAAGACGCGCAGCCCCAGCACCTTGTTCGCCATCCACTCGAGCGCGTCCGCGCGATCCTCGCGGGTAAACCCGACAAGCAGCAGGAGCCCGCCGTCGATGCGGCCCACCACGGACCCGTCGACGGTCACCGAGGCGCGCGCCACGCGCTGCAGGACGATCCTCATCCCGCGCCTCCCGCATCAGCCGCCCCGGACGGCGTGGCCCCCCGTCCCTGTGTCCGAACCATCACTCGACCGTGACCGACTTGGCCAGGTTGCGGGGCTGATCCACGTCGCAGCCCCGCAGGACGGCGATGTGGTAGGCGAGCAGTTGAAGCGGCACCGTCGTGAGCACGGGGCGCAGGAAGGGCAGCGTGTCGGGGACGCGGATGACGTGATCCACCTTGTCTTCGAGCTCCGCGTTGCCTTCGCTGACCACGGCGATCACGCGCGCGCTTCTCGCCTTCACCTCCTCGATGTTGGAGACGACCTTCGGGTAGACGGGGTCGCTCGGAGCCAGGATCACGACCGGCATGGCCTCGTCGATCAGCGCGATCGGCCCATGCTTCATCTCGGCCGCGGGATAGCCTTCGGCGTGAATGTAGCTCACTTCCTTGAGCTTGAGCGCCCCCTCCAGCGCCACCGGAAACTGGTAGCCGCGGCCCAGATAGAGGAAGTTGGGCGCGTCCCGGTAGGTACGCGCCAGCTCCAGAATGGAATCGTTCAGCTTCAGGACCTCCTCCACCTGCCCCGGAAGGGCCTGCATGGCCTGGACGATGCGGCGCCCGCCCAGCAGCGAGATCTGCCGATGCCGTCCCATCCACAGGGCGAACAGGGCGAGCACCATGAGCTGGCTGGTGAAGGCCTTGGTGGACGCCACTCCCACCTCGGGTCCGGCGTGCAGGTGGCAGCCGAAGGCGGTTTCGCGCGCGATCGACGAGCCCACCACGTTGACGATGCCCATGGTGCGGGCTCCCCTGCGGCGAGCCTCCCGCAACGCGGCCAGCGTGTCGGCGGTTTCTCCGGACTGGCTGATCGCGACCACCAGGGTGCGCTCGTCCAGAACCGGGTTCTTGTAGCGGAACTCGGACGCGTACTCGACTTCGACGGGTATGCGCGCGAGATCCTCGAGCATGTACTCGCCGATCAGCGCAGCGTGCCAGCTGGTTCCGCATGCCGTCATGACCACGCGATCCAGGGAGAGCAACTCCTCCCGGTGCCGCTCGATCCCGCCCAGGCGAGCCATTCCGTCGGTCTCCAGCAGCCGCCCCCGAAGCACGTCGCGCAGGCTGCGCGGCTGCTCGAAGATCTCCTTCAGCATGAAGTGCTCGTAGCCGCCGCGCTCGATGGCGGACAGGTCCCAGGTCACCTGATGCACCGAGCGGCGCACCGTGCCCCGCCCCATGTGGTAGACCCGGTAGCCGGTGCGCTCGAGCTTCGCGTAGTCCCCGTCCGCGAGGTAGACGACATCGCGCGTCTGGGCCACCACGGCGGCCGCGTCGGAGCCCACCAGGTACTGGCCCGAAGCTCCCACCCCGAGCAGAAGCGGGCTCCCCTGGCGCGCCGCAACCAGCTTGTCCGGCTCGTGCGCGGAGATCGCCGCGATGCCGTAGGTGCCCTCGACACGTTCCAGCGCGAGCGCCAGGGCTTCCTCCAGCGGAGACCCCTCCCTGATGAAGAAGTCGACCAGGTGCACGACGACTTCGGTGTCGGTATCGCTCCGGAAGCGGTACCCCCGCGCTTCGAGCCCTCGCCTGAGCAGGCCCGCGTTTTCGATGATGCCGTTGTGGACGAGAGCCACGCGGCCGTCCCGACTGACATGGGGATGGGCGTTGCGCTCGGTCGGGGCGCCGTGGGTGGCCCAGCGCGTATGGGCGATGCCGCAGCTCCCCCCCGGCGAGTCGCGGCCGATGGCCGCCTCCACCTGCCCCAGCTTGCCCGCCCGCTTCACCACGCTCAGCCGGGCGTCACCGTTGACCACCGCGAGACCGGCCGAGTCGTATCCGCGGTACTCGAGGCGCCGGAGGCCTTCGAGCAGCACGGGGGTCGCGTCACCCGGACCCACGTATCCCACTATGCCACACATTTCCTTGCCGATGATGGTGTCGTTCGGTTGCCCCTGCGGCCGCCCGGCAGCCTCCGCGCAGGCGTCACCCGGAAGCTACCGTGCCCGCGTCCGGGTGGGAACGCGCCAGCCGGGACAGCTCGCCGCGCGCCTCCTCCACGAGCGCCCGCGCCCGCGGGCCGGCTGGCGCTTCCGCGATCAGCCGCACCACGGGCTCCGTTCCGGAGGGCCGCACGTGCAGCCACTCGCGGCGTTCGGGCCAGGTGAGCCGCAGCCCGTCGGTGCGGTCCCGGTCGGCGCCGGGCCAGCGTTGCCGCAGGCGCGCGTAGGCAGTCTCCAGCGCCTCCCTGGGGAAGGCGACCTTGTCCTTCAGGATGCGGTAGGCCGGACAGGCGGCGATGGCGGCGGCCAGCGAGAACTCTTCGTCAAGCAGATGCTGAAGCACGAGCGCGGCGCCAACCAGCGCATCCCGCGTGTGGTGCAGCGCGGGCACGACCACTCCGCCGTTCCCTTCCCCGCCCACCACGGCCCCCTCAGCCAGCATTCGGCGCACGACGTTTATCTCGCCCACGGGCGCGCGGAGCGTTTTCGCCCCGGCCGCGGCCGCAGCGTCCTCGACCACCTGGCTGGTGGAGAGGTTGGTCACCACGAGGCCCGGGCGCCGACGGGTCACGGCCGCGGCCGCCAGAGCCAGGGTGAAGTCCTCGCCCACGGGAGCACCGGTCTCGTCCACCAGGGACAGGCGGTCTACGTCGGGGTCCACCGCCATCCCCAGGTCGGCGCCGGAGTCCCGCACGAGTTCGCCCAGAGCCCCCAGGTTCTCCGCCGTCGGCTCGGGATCGCGCGGAAAGCGCCCGTCCATCTCCAACCCGATGCCGTGCACCCGGCACCCCAGCCGCTCAAGCAGCTCCGGCACGACCGCACCCCCGGCCCCGTGAACGCAGTCGAGCGCCACGGAGAACCCCCGTGCGCGCAACGCGGCAACGTCCAGGAAGGGTAGGTCCAGCACCGCCTGCAGATGCCGCTCCGCCGCCCCCTCGTCCCGCGTCACCTCACCGACCCGATCCCACGGCGCGCGCGGAATCTCCTCCGCGAGCAGCTCGTGAAATCGGGCCATCCCGGGTGCGTCCAGGAACACTCCCTCGGCGGTAGCGAACTTGAGGGCGTTCCACTCCGCCCGGTTGTGGCTTGCGGTGACCGCGATCCCGCCTGCCGCTCTGCCGTCGCGAACCGCCATCATGAGCGTCGGGGTGGGAACGATGCCAACGTCGACCACGTCGCACCCCACCGACGCCAATCCGGCGCCGGCGGCCGCCGCGAGCATGGGCCCGGAAGTCCGCGAGTCGCGTCCCAGGATCATGGATCGTCCTCGACCCTCGCCCCGCAGGAATGCGCCGTACGCCGCGGCAAGCGCCGTGACCAGTTCGGGCGTGAGCGGATCTCCCACCCGGCCCCGGAAACCCGAGACGCTCACCATGAGATCGGGCGGAAGAACGATTGTCATGGCTGGCGAACCTCCCCGGTGCGCGGCGGGACTCGCCCGGCGCCTCGCCGCTCCCGGTGCTCGGGCGGATTCATGCACGGACTGCTACATTCGGGCCTGTGACCGCTGTCCAGAACCCCTTCGGACGCATTCGGGATCCATGACCCAACCCTCTGCAGGGACGCAATCGCCCGAACCTCGTCTCGCGACGCTCGCGATTCACGGGGGGCAGGCGCCCGAGCCGCACACCGGCTCCATAATGCCCCCGATCTTCCAGACCTCGACCTACGTCCAGCCGGGACTGGACCAGGGATGGCCCTGGGAGTACGCGCGTGTCCAGAACCCTACCCGCGAAGCCCTGGAACGCAACGTCGCCTCCCTGGAAGGGGCGTCCCACGGCATCGCCTTCGCGAGCGGGATGGCCGCCATCGACTGCGTGGCGCGCCTGCTGTCGGCCGGCGACCACGTGGTCTGCGAGGAGAACACCTACGGCGGCACGACGCGGCTGGCCACCCAGGTCCTGAACCGCGCCGGCCTCTCCCTCTCCTTCGTGGACTCGAGGGATCCACAGCGGATCCGCGACGCGCTCCGGCCGAACACGCGGCTGGTCCTGCTCGAGACCCCCACCAACCCCATGATGCGCCTGTGCGATCTGCGCGCGGCCGCCGACGCGACCCGAGACGCCGGCGTTCTCCTGTGTGTCGACAACACCTTCGCGACGCCCGTCAACCAGCGCCCGCACAAGACGGGCGCGGACATCGTGATGCACTCGACCACCAAGTACCTCAACGGCCACAGCGACATCATCGGCGGCGTTCTCACGGTGCGCGACCCCGACCTGGACGAACGGCTGCGCTTCCTGCGCAAGTCGACCGGCGCCGTGCCCGGCCCCATGGACTGCTGGCTCTGTCTGCGCGGCACGAAGACCCTCCATGTGCGCATGCGCGAACACAACGCCAACGGGCTGGCGGTGGCGCGCTTCCTGGAGGCTCATCCGGCGGTCGAAGAGGTGCACTATCCGGGCCTTTCCTCCCATCCGCAGCACGAACTGGCCGCGCGCCAGATGACCGGGTTCAGCGGCATGGTGTCCGTCACCCTGCCGACCGAAGACGCGGTGCGGCGGCTGGTGGAGGGCACGCGCATTTTCGCGCTTGCGGAAAGCCTGGGAGGTGTCGAGTCGCTCATTTCGGTGCCCGCGCTCATGACTCACGCGTCGGTACCGCGCGAGCGCAGGGAGTCGATGGGGGTAAGCGGCCGCGTGGCGCGGCTGTCGGTGGGAATCGAGGACCCGCAGGATCTGCTCGAAGACCTCGACCGGGCCCTGGCGCGCGGACCTGGCGGGTGATGGCCTTCCGGAAATACGGCGGAATACGTGCCGAAACCTCGGTTCACGGCAGGGCGTACGAGAACCGACCACGGCGGGGGGCAGCCCGGCGCGGTCAACACGAATACGAGGACGCCGGCAGGCGTCCGCCAAAGGAGAATCACCATGGACGGTTCTGACGCAGACCGCGCGGGCGGCGCGGCCGAGAACGCCAATGGAAACGGGGGCGCGCCCCACGCGAACGCGCGCCGCATCCTCACGAGCATCTCGTCGCGCTCGTGGGAACATCCCGCGGATCGCGCGGCGCTCGCGGCACTGCGCAAGCTCCCCGTCTTCGACGAGGTCCTGAAGTCCCTCTTCGGCTTTTTCGGCGAGAAGCCCATCCGGCTCGCGTTCCAGGCGAACGCCCTGCGGGTGAGCGAGCGCCAGTACGGGCACATCTACGAGCGCTACCGGGACATCGTGGAGACGCTGGACACCGAGGAGTACCCGCTCTACGTCTCCCAGACGCCCATGGCCAACGCCGGCGCCTACGGCATGGACCAGCCCTTCATCATCCTCAACTCGGGGACGGTCCTGATCCTGAACGATGACGAGCTTTCGTTCATACTGGGCCATGAAGTGGGCCACATCATGAGCGGCCACGTGCTTTATCGCACGATGATGGTGCTGCTGATCCAGCTTGCCAGCCTCGGGTTCCCGATCGTCGGGCTCGCCGCACGGGCCGTGCTCATGGGGCTGCTGGAGTGGTCCCGCAAGAGCGAACTCTCCTCGGACCGCGCCGGGCTGCTCTCCATCCAGGACGCCGACGTGGCCATGACCGCCATGATGAAGATGGCGGGCGGCGGCACCTCTTCGAACCTCGATCTCGGCGAGTTCGTGCGCCAGGCCGAGGACTACCGCGAGGGCGGAGATGTGGCCGACCACGTCTTCAAGGTGCTCAACCTGCTCGGCGTCACCCATCCGTTCTGGGTCCTGCGGCTCTCCGAGATACGGAGCTGGATCGAGAGCGGCGAGTACGACCGGATCGTGGCGGGAGAGTACCCTCGCCGCGACGACCCCGACCCGTCCTACCGCGACGACATTTCCTCGGCGGCCGAGGCCTATGCGGAGGAGGCCCGCAGCTTCATCGGATCCATGCGCGGGGCGGCCCGCAGGATGGGCGACTCGATACGGGACAACATCCGCAGATAGCCCCGGGACCACTGGCATGCGCATTCTGATCGTCGGCAACGGCGGGCGGGAGCACGCCCTGCTCTGGAAGCTCCGCCGGGACGCGCCCGCTGCCGGCTTTTATGCGACGCGCCCCAACGCCGGGATGGCGGGGATGGCGCGGCCGGTCGACATCTCCCCGACGGACGTGCGGGCGCTGACTTCCTGGGCGGAGTCGCACCGGATGGACCTGGTGGTGATCGGCCCGGAAGTTCCGCTCGCGCTCGGCCTTGCGGACCGCCTCGAGGCCGCGGGCGTGCCCGCTTTCGGACCTTCGCAGGCGGCCGCGCGCATCGAATCGAGCAAGGCCTTCGCCAAGGACCTCATGAGCGCCGCGGGCGTGCCCACGGCCGACTACCGCGTCTTCACCGACGCGGCCCGGGCCGAAGCGCACGTGGTGGAGGGAGGCGGGCCGTGCGTGGTGAAGGCCTCGGGCCTGGCGGCGGGAAAGGGCGCGATCGTGTGCGACGAACCGGAAGAGGCGTGCGTCGCCATCCGGCAGATGCTCGTGGAGGGAAGCATGGGCGATGCCGGACGCGAGGTCGTGATCGAGGAGCGCATGACCGGCGAGGAACTCAGCGTCTTCGCCCTCGCCGACGGGCAACGGGCGGTCCCACTGGTCGCATCGCAGGATCACAAGCGAATCGGAGAGGGCGACACCGGGCCCAACACCGGCGGCATGGGCGCGTACGCGCCGGTCTCCCTGGCCACCGACAACCTGATCGCGCGGGTTGGCGACGAAATCCTGGATCCTGTGCTGCACGCGCTCGCGGAGGCTGGCTGTCCCTTCCGCGGACTCCTTTACGCCGGCCTGATGCTTACCGATGAGGGACCCAGAGTGGTCGAGTTCAACTGCCGCTTCGGGGATCCCGAAACCCAGGTCGTACTTCCTCTGCTGGAGGGGTCGCTGCTGGACCCGATGATGGCGATTGCCGACGGGAGCGGACTCGCGGGACACCGTGCCGGCACCGCCGGAGGAGCCGCGGTGACCACGGTGCTGGCGGCCGAAGGATACCCCGGGTCCTACCGGACGGGCGCGGCCATGGAGATCCCCGAATCGTTGGCCGACGACCCCGACGTGCTGCTCTTCCACGCGGGCACCCGGCACCACGAGGGTGCGGTGCTGACAGCGGGAGGGCGCGTGCTCGCCGCGACCGGGATCGGCAGCACGCTGGCGGAGGCCGCGGACCGTTCCCGGCGCGCCGCGCGCGAGATCCGCTTTGAAGGCAGGTACTTCCGCTCCGACATCGGATGGCGGGAGCTGGCGAGAAGTTGACTTCCCGCCCTATGCCGGAGCCGGACAACGCCCGGCGGTACAACCTCGACAACCCCACTCGTGAACAAGGGAAACCATGATCATTACAACTACGCCAACGCTGGAAGGACGTCCGGTGCGCGACTACCTCGGCATCGTCACCGGCGAGGCGATCATCGGCGCCAACATCTTCAAGGATCTGTTCGCGGCCGTCCGCGATGTCGTAGGCGGACGCTCCAATGCATACGAGCGCGCGCTGAGCGATGCACGCGCGCATGCCCTCCGCGAGATGGCCGAGCGCGCCGCCGACCGGGGCGCCAATGCGGTCGTGTCCGTCGATCTGGACTACGAGGTGATCAACAACATGCTCATGGTGACCGCCGCGGGCACCGCCGTCGAAACCTGAGCGTCACCAACGCGTCCCCCACCTCCAACCGCCGGAGTCAGACTGCCGGAGCTTCCTGAAGCGGAGACGATCGCGCGCGGCCTCGCACCGCACCTCACCGGCCGGACGATCTCCGGCGTGCGGGTACGGCGCCCCGACCTGCTTTCGGAGCCGGCCGGCGCCTTCGCCCGCGGGATGGCCGGCGCCGAGATCGACCAGGTGGGCAGACGGGGCAAGAACGTGGTCTGGTTCTGCTCCCCGGACACGGTTCTGGTCATCAACCTGGGGATGACCGGCCGCCTTCTTTATCATCCGCGCGGCGACCCCGCCCCGCTCCCCACCCACACGGGCGTCACCTTCGATCTGGCCGGGGGCGACGCGGCCATCTACAGCGACGCGCGCCGATTCGGGCGGCTGCGGCGCTTCTCCGCGCGCTCCTGGCGGCGCTGGTCGCGCACGCTGGGGCTCGAACCTCTGAGCCGTTCCTTCACGGCCCGGCGCCTGGCGGCCGAACTCGGCCGCTCACGCTCGCCGATCCGATCGTGGCTGCTCGATCAGCGGCGCGTGGCTGGAATCGGGAACATCTATGCCAACGAGGCGCTGTTTCTCGCCGGCATCCATCCGGCCCTGGCGGCGCGGGCGATTCCGGCGGCGAAGGTCGCGCCCCTGCACCGAGCCATACGAAGAGTACTGCGGGCCGCCATCGCCGCCTGCGGCACGACGCTGCGGGACTACCGCGACCCTGCCGGGCTGGAAGGATCGTTCGGTCCCCGTCTGGTGATATACGGTCGAGAAGGTCAGCCCTGCGTGAAGTGTCCGGGGGTTGTCCTGAGGACGATGATCGGCAACCGATCGGCGTTCCACTGCCCCCACTGCCAGCCGCCGCCTCAATGACCAGCACTGAGCGAGCTGCCGGGATTCTCGCGACCGCGGTCCTCGTTTCGTTCGGTTCGCTTCCCGAGCGGGCCTCGGGCCAGGACGGCATCGTGGTTCCCGACCTGCCCGTGCACGAGTTGACGCTCGACAACGGGCTGCGGCTCATCGTCCTCCCAAGGCCATCGGCGCCGACTGTGGCGTTCGTCGTCGAGTACGCGGTCGGGGGCGTCAACGAGACCCTCGGGTCGACCGGCACCGCCCACCTGCTCGAGCACATGCTCTTCAAGGGCACAACCACGGTGGGCACCCGCGACGTGGAAGCCGAACTCGATCTTTTCGCGCGCATGGATGCCGCCCACGACTCCCTGCTGTTCGAGTCGTCCGCCACCGTCCCCGACACCGCCCGCCTCAGGACGCTCCGGGAGCGCGTGGCCACCTACGAGGGTCAGGCGCAGGCTCCCGTGGTCTCCAACGAGTTCAGCCGCATCCTCACGAGAAACGGTGCCCGCAACCTCAACGCGACCACCTCCTCCGAGGCTACCACCTATTTCGTGGAACTCCCGGCCAACCGGGCCAGGATGTGGTTCCTGCTCGAGAGCGACCGGGCGCACAACCCTGTCTTCCGGGAATTCTACACCGAGCGCGACGTTGTCATGGAGGAGCGCCGCACCCGCGTGGACACCAACCCCGGAGGCCTGCTGCACGAGGTCCACCTGGCGACGGCGTTCCTGATGCATCCGTACGGGGTTCCGGTGGTCGGGTACATGTCGGACCTGGAGCGGCTGTCGCGCCATGACGTGGAGGAATACCACCGCCGCTACTACGGCGCCCGGAATGCCGTGGTCGCCATCGTGGGCGACGTGGTGCCGGATTCGATCGCGGCATGGGCGCGCGACTACCTCGGCGACATCCGGCCCGGCGACCCCCCTCCTCCGGTGCTCGCCGTCGAGCCTCCGCAGCGGGGCGAGCGCCGGGTGGAACTGGTGATGGACGCCGAGCCGCAGCTGCGGGTGGGTTGGCATACGGTGAGCGGTCATCACCCGGACAGTCCGGCGCTCACCATGCTGGCATCCGTGCTGTCGGGACGGCGCACCTCCCGCCTCTACCGCCGCCTGATCACGCAGGACCGCCTGGCCGCCGCGGTCACTGCGTCCACGGTGCCCGGATCACGCTTCCCCGGACAGTTCGTCGTGCACGTAACCCCACGCGCGCCGAGCACCCCCGCACAGATCGAAGCCGCTCTCTACGAAGAACTCGAGCGCCTGGCGCTGGAGCCTCCCGAACAGAGGGAGCTGCAGCGCGTGCGCAACCAGTTGGTGGCGTCCGGCGTGCGGCGTCTGCAGTCCAACCTGGGACTCGCGCTTCAGCTCGCCGGTTCGGTCACCCTTTACGGGGAATGGCAGACCACATTCGAGCGCACCGCCCGGCTCTACGATGTCCAGCCTGCCGACGTGCAGCGCGTGGTGCAAACCTACTTCACGCGCGATAACCGCACCGTCGCCACCCTCGTGAAGCGCACCGGAGAGACCGAGCCGTGACCGGATTCGGGCCGGGACGCCGGGCGGTGATCGCCACCCTGCTCGCGGCGGCGGCTGCGGCGCCCGACGGAGCGAATGCGCAGAGACCGCCCGCCGACCGGGAGGCCATCGAGGCGCTCCGATTCGCCCCGCTGTCCTTCACGCCGCCCACCCCCTCGCAGCACGAGATCGAGGGCGTAACCATCTTCTTCCTGGAAGACCGCTCCCTGCCCCTGGTGAACGTCTACGCGCGCTTTGCGGGCGGCTTCGGACTCCTCGGCCGCGAACTGTACGCCGCTACCACCGCGCTTCCCTCGCTGTTGCGCTTCGGGGGAACGATCGAGCTGCACCCCGACTCCGTCGACGAACAGGTCGACCAGCACGCGCTGCAGCTCGCGTTCGGGTCCTCGGGCGGGAGCACCTCCGCGACCCTCAACTCGCTCACCGCCAACCTCGAGCCCGGCCTGCGTCTGTGGAAGGACATGCTCCTCAATCCCCGCTTCGATTCGGTGCAGGTCGAGGTGTGGCGCGGCCAGGAACTGGAGAGCGCCCTGCGCCGCCCGGACGACCCGGGTCGTCTGGCCTTCTCCGAGTTCAACCGCCTGATGTTCGGCGACCACCCCATCGGCTGGGAAATGGCACCCGGCGATCTCGAACCGGAGGACCTCTCGCGAGAAAACCTCCTCACCGCCCATGGTCGCATCCTGTGTCGGGGCAACCTGGCGCTGGGGGTGTCGGGCAACCTGGAATGGGAGGAAATCGAAGCCCACCTGCTCGAATTCCTCTCCGGATGGCCGGCCTGCGAGGAGGAGCTGCCCGAACCGCCGGTGCCCGACATCCTGGACGAACCGGGGGTCTACCTGATCCCGCGGGAGCTGGACCAGACAACCATCGTCATGGCGCACCGAAGCTCCGTCCGCCAGGAGGACTCGCGCGACTACTTCGCCTCCCGCATCGCCAACTCCATCCTCGGATCCGGGGGCTTCTCGAGCCGGATCCTGAACCGCGTGCGCACCGAACTCGGGCTCTCCTACAGCGCGGGCTCGTTCTGGACCACCCCCGACGACAACGACGGCATCGTGGGCGCGCTCACGCGAACGAAGAGCGAGTCGACGATCGCCGCGACGCGGGCGATCCTCGAGGTGATGGAGGAGATGCGCGATTCCCCGCCCGCGCGCAGCGAAGTGGAAGCCGCCGTGGAAGCGGCCAGCAACGGTTTCTCCTTCAACTTTCAGGGAGCGATGCAGGTCGTCTCCCGGCGCGTGCTGCACGACGCCCAGGAGCTCCCGGAAGACTGGCTGGAACGTTATGTGGCGGGCGTGCAGCGAGTCTCTGCAGCCGACGTGCACAACGTCCTCCGCAGGCATCTGGACCCCGGTCGGATGGTCATACTGATTCTCGGGGATCCGTCCCGGTTCGACCTGCCCGTCGAGACGCTCGGGGAAGTGACGACCTGGGAAGTGGAGGGAGTTACCGATTCGGCTCGGCCGGTCGGACCGCCCCCCGGGTGAAGCACGGCCATCGGGGTCCGCCGCCCCCCGAACTACCTCACGCCGACGTGGATCGCCGCGATCCCGAAGGTCAGCAGTTGCCACCGGACCGTGCGGAATCCCGCGTCCAGCAGTCGCTGGCCCAGGACTTGCGGTCCCGGGAATTCACCGACCGAGGCCGGCAGATAGCTGTACGCCCAGCGGTGCCCCGACACGATCCGGCCGACCGCCGGAAGAATGTGCCGGAAGTACCAGAGGTATGCGGCCCGGACGATGGGGTTCGGAGGAGTGGTGAATTCGAGAACGACCAGCGGGCGCCCGTCGCGCAGGACCCGGCGCAGTTCCGCCAATCCCAGGTCGAGGTGGGAAAGGTTGCGCACCCCGAAGGCCACCATGGCGCCGTCGAAGGACTCGTCGGCAAAGGGCAGACGTTGCGCGTCCCCGCACAGCGGATGCACGGGCAGACGAACGCTTTTTCTCCCGCCCCGGCGCAGCATGGGCTCCGCGAAGTCCAGCGCCACCACCTTGCCCCGGAAGCCCGGGCGGGTCGCCAGCTCGATGGCCAGGTCGCAGGTGCCTGCACAGGCATCCAGGTATCGGGCCGAGTCATGACGGGAATAGTCGAGCGCGCGCACGGCCCGGCGACGCCACCAGCGGTCGACGCTCAGGCTGAGCACCCGGTTGAGCAGATCGTAGCGTGGCGCGATGCGCGAGAAGATCTCGTGCACCTGGCGCGCGCGATCCTCACCCGACGACGGCTGACCTCCGGAAACGTTCATCATCGATTCTCGTACGGGACGGGGCGAACCTCATCCGGCGGATGTCCTTGAACTACCAGAGCGTCGAAGACGCGCAACTCGTCGCCCTCGCCGCCGAGGGCCGGGAGAGCGCCTATCGCGAACTGCTCTCCAGATATGAACGTCCGGTCTTCTCCCTCATCTACAGGATGGTGAGGAACCGCACCCTCGCCGAAGACCTGGCGCAGGAAGCCTTCATCCGCACCTTCAACGCGATCGATACCTACAATCCCCAATACAAGTTCTCCAGCTGGATCTTCAAGATCGCAAACAACCTGACCATCGATCATCTGCGCAAGCGGCGCGTGCCCACCGTTTCCATGCACGGCGCGCCGGACGCGGTTACCCCGGAAGCCCAGGCGCGCACCAGCCTGGTTGTGCAGTCGCCCGGAGAGAGCCCCGAGGAGTACGTTCAGAACCGCGAGCTCGGCGGCCAGATCGAGGCCGCGATCGGGGAGCTGCGGGAGGAGTATCGGGTGGTCGTGCTGCTCCGCCACATCGAGGGCCACACCTACGACGAGATCGCCCGCATCATGGATATCCCGCTGGGCACGGTAAAGACCTACCTTCACCGGGCTAGGGCCGAGCTCAAGCTGCGGCTCGCGGAGGCATGATTCGATGCGCATGGACGCGAAACCTGCGGCCCGCTCGGGCCGTACGCCGGGAGAGCCGATGCACGGCAAGGGTGTTCGGATTACGATGACCCCGGATCCTGGAGATCCCCCGAGGATGGGAACGCCACGACAGGCGGAGGCAGGGACAGAACGCAGATGAACTCGGACCGATCCAGCTACGGCAGGCATCTGGACGATGACGCGATCCAGGGCCTGCTCGACGCCGCTGAAGGACCTGCCGACGCGGAGACCGCGTCCGCACACAGGCATCTGGTGGACTGTCCCGAGTGCCAGGCCCAGGTGGATGCGTGGCGGGAGGTCTTCGGCGAGCTCGGCCGACTGGGGCGCTTCGCCCCTCCCGGCCGCTTCGCCGAGCGGGTCCTGTCCGGGATCGATCTCCCCGGCGAGGCCTCGAGTCCCTCACGGGCATGGTCGTGGGTCCGGCTGCGCCACTGGCTGACCGGACGCGCCGCGGACGCTCATCTCTCCCGGAGGGGGCTGCAGGAGCTCGCGGACGGTGCGCTGCCCCGGAGACGCGCCACCCTGGCGAAGGCGCATCTTGCGACGTGCGGGGACTGTGAGAGCAGGCTGGCGGGCTGGCGGCGCCTGATTGCCACACTGGAAGCCCTGCCCTCCTTCGCGCCTGCCGCGGGCTTCGCGGAGAGGGTGATGGCGTGCTGGCGGGAGGTGACCGAGGAAGCCGCCGGCCGGAGCCAGGCTACGCGAAGGTGGCGACTCCTGCCTCGTTCGCCGCGTGGATGGGTGCTCGCGGGAACGCTGACCGGCATGCCGGTCGCCGCATTCGCAGCAGTGGCGGCCTTCCTCTCAACCGTCCCGCAGCTTACCACCGGCGGCCTCGTCACCTATCTGTGGTGGCAGGCTCGCGACGCCCTGTCGGCGTTCGGGAGCTCGCTGCTGGCGGCGGTCATGCAGAGCGGGGCGGCCTTCCGGGCCTATTCGCTCGCGGAATACCTGATCGCGTCGCCTGCGACCGCGGTCGCGGCCGCGGCAGGCTTCACCACCCTGATGCTCAGTTCCATCTGGGTTCTTCACCGCAACATCGGCTTCCCCCGTTTCGCGCTTCGCCATGTTTACAACTGACCCCTCCCGCCCCGCCGGCCTGAATCCGCTGTTCGGCGCGGTGCTCGCGCTCTCGGCGGCGGGTGCGGCGCAGCCCGCCGGCGCTCAGGAGCGGCAGGTGGTATCGAACCGCGTGACCGTGTCGGACGCGGATGCAACCCTGTCGCTCGAGTTCGATTCCGGCCCGGCCCTCGAGATCTCCTTTCAGAACGGCGAAGTCCGCGTCGACGGCGAGGAGGTGGGCAGCTACCAGGCCGGCGGGGAGCTCGCCGCCTCATGGCGGTCCCTGCTCTCCGAAGTCGTTCCGTTGGATGGCGGACCCCTCGCCGAAGCCCTGCTCGCGTGGGAGCCCGGAACGCAGTTGTCCGGTGACGCGCGAGCCGCCGCCCAGCGGGTCGACCGAGCGCTGCAGGAGGCGCTCGCCGGTGCGCGCCCGGAAGACAGCCCGATGCCCCGGATTTCGGGGAGCGCCGAGGTGGGAGGCATGGCGCCGGCCCTGGTTCCCCCGCTGCTTCGGCTCCTTCTGCAACGGGGCCGGGTGCTGGAAGAGGCGCTCCAGGACGTCGATCTGACCGAGCTGTCGCTTCATCTGGGCGAGGACGTGACCGTTGACGCCGGCACCGATATCGAGGGGGCCCTGCTCGTGGTGGAGGGCGACGCCACCATTTCCGGTGAAGTCCCCGGCGACGTGGTCGTGGTCGAAGGGACATTGCGCATCGAGGGTGACGCGTACATCGGGGGCGAGGTGCGCGTGATCGACGGGCAGCTGGAGCGCGACGGGGGCACGGTGGAGGGCACCATCCTCACCGTGGACGCCGGCGACGCCGCGGAAGCGGGGATGGTGCCGGATGCGGCGGCTTCCCGGGACGAGGAGCGCGGCCCGCCCTCCCGTCAGGGTGAAGCGCGCGCCCGGCTGCCTTTCCGCTACGTCACATCCGGTCTGAGCGGTCTCTTCGGGGACGTGTTCTGGCTCGTCGTCATCCTGGCCGTGGGGACTGCGGTCGTCCACTTCGCCGGAGATCGGCTGCAGAACGTGGCCGAAGTGGTGAGAGCCGCTCCCGGACGGGCCGCGCTGGTCGGTCTGGCAGGCGGCTTTCTCCTTCTGCCGCTGTGGGTGCTGGGAGGTCTCGCTCTCCTGGTGTCGATCATCGGCATCCCCCTGCTGGTCGCCTGGCTGCCGCTCTTCCCCCTGGCTGCACTCCTGGCCGGTGGGCTGGGATACCTGGCCGTAGCGAGCGTTGTCGGCGAGTGGCTGGCGCGCAAGGGCATCCCGGCCCTGGACCGCTTCCGGCCCTCCAACCGGCTGCACGTGCTGGCCGTCGGCCTGGCGGCGCTCGTTCTTCCCTCGGCCCTTTCTCACGTCACGGAAATGGGCGGGCCGACGCTCGGTTCCTTCCTGAGCGGGCTGTTCACCCTCGTCGCGGTGGCTACCGCGATGATCGCGTTGATGCTCGGCTTCGGCGCCGTGCTGCTCACCGGGGCGGGCCGCACTTCCGACCCCGGCAGGATGGCAGCGACGTACGGCGGGGGGATTCGGGCGACGCGGGCGTGGACCCGGAGGCGTTCCCGGCGGCGCTCGCGCGAGAAACCCGGACACCCCGACGACGGAGGCACCGGTGAATAGGAGCAGTCCGTGGATGAATCAGCGCGCACATGGAGAGCGGCGAGGCGCCGGGCTGGCACGACTGACTTGCGCGGCCATCGGAGGGCTGGCCTGCACGGCGACCGGACTTGCGGCCCAGGACTGGAGCACCGTGACCGCATCGCGCCAGTTGAGTGGCGAGCGCGAGATTGAGGTCCAGGTGGAGTATGGAGCGGGCGTCCTCGACCTGCGTCCGGGAGAGCCGGGCACCCTGTACCGGATGGAGCTTCGATACGATCGCGATCTCATGGAACCGCAGACCCACTACGAGGACGGAATCCTCGAGATCGGCATGGATCGCGTCGGCAGGGGTATCCGCATGGGCTCGCGCGACGGATCGGGGCGACTGGATCTGGAACTGTCGCCAGAAGTTCCCCTGTTACTGGATCTGGAGTTCGGGGCAGCGCGGGCGGACCTGGATCTGGGAGGGCTCGCAATCCGGGAG
This sequence comes from Gemmatimonadota bacterium, assembly GCA_022823365.1. GTDB lineage: Bacteria > Gemmatimonadota > Gemmatimonadetes > Longimicrobiales > Gaopeijiaceae > BD2-11. The sequence continues at coordinate 187,232 of JAJDXG010000056.1, read as the reverse complement.
TTGAACATCGAGACGGGGGCATCCGATACGCGCATCGAGGTGTCGATGCCCAACCCCGTGGAGTTGGAACTCGCCTCCTTCGAGGCGGGCGCGGCCAACCTGGTCGCCACCGGACTCGGCAACCTGAACGCCGCGCGCATCCGGCTGGAGGCGAAGGCAGGCAAGGCGACCCTGGACTTCGACGGGGAATGGCAGCGCGACGCCGATGTGGATCTCGACCTCGACCTGGGCGCGGTTGAGCTTCGCTTTCCGCGGGGCCTCGGCGTGCAGCTGGTGGTAGACGCACTTCTGACATCCGTGGATGCCCAGGAGATGTTCAGGCGAGGCGACAGTTACTACTCCGCGGACTGGGATGGCGCGGAGACACGGCTTACGATGGAAATCGACGCGCACATCGGGGCGATCGACGTGGTGTGGACCCCATGATGGGTTTCGTCATCAGGATTCGGGCATTGGGCCCGGGGAGATGCTCAATATGATCAGCGCCCTGCTGACCCTGTTCGCCGTTGGCCTCGTGACGCTGCTGGTCGTGGGAGTGCTGCTCGCGGTGGCGGGCACGGTGTTCTCCATCGGCTTCGGCCTGGCCAGCTTCCTGCTCTTCAAGGTCGCCCCGATCGCACTACTGGGGTATGTGGTGCTCCGCCTGATCGCGCCCCGCAAGCGTAAGGAGCTGAGTGAAGCCGACCGCAAGTGGCTGGAAGGATAGCCGCGCAGGTCAGGCGGGTGGCCGGGCCGGCGGTCGCCAGGCGATGACCTCTTCGATCTCGGCGATCAGGTCAGGGCCAGCGAACGCTCCTACCGGCGACGTCCCCACCAGGTCGAGATCGATGTCGCGGGCCAGCAGCGGCGCAAGCGATTCGGGGTAGTCGCGCACCAGCACGTGCGCGGGCATCCGCCGGATTCGATCCGGCCCGACGCGCGGAAGCGGGGACCACCTCAACCGGGCGCCTCGCGCAACGCCACCACCATCTGGTCGCAGATTCGGTTCAGCGCTTGCGCAACCGGTGACTCCGGCCGGCCCACCACGGTGGGCAGCCCTTCGTCGCCCGACCGCCGAACCGCGGGGTCCAGCGGCACGGCGCCCAGGAAGGGTACGCCCTGCTCCCTGGCCAGAACCTCCCCTCCGCCCGTGCCGAACACGTCCACCGGTTCGCCGCAGTGCGGACAGGCCATCCCGCTCATGTTCTCGATGACGCCGATAATCCGCGTGTTGACGCGTTCGAACATCTTGATGCCGCGCCGGACGTCGGTGGTGGCCACACCCTGCGGGGTGGTGACCATGATGGCCCCGTCGAGGTTGACGCTCTGCACCAGCGACAGCTGAGCATCGCCGGTGCCCGGGGGCATGTCGACCAGCATGACATCCAGGGTGCCCCAGCGCACTTGCTCAAGGAACTGTTTCAGGACGCCCGCGATCAGCGGGCCGCGCATGATCGCCGGCTGTTCGTCCGCGAGCAGGAATCCGAGGCTCATGAGCTTGACGCCATGGGCCTCGAGCGGCTCGATCATCTCCTTGCCCTTGCCGCCGGACACGCTCGGCCGGCGGCGCTCGCCGAACATGACAGGGATGTTCGGGCCGTAGATGTCGGCGTCCAGAAGTCCGACCCGCAGACGGCGGCGCGCGAGCGCTGCAGCGAGGTTGGTGGTGACCATCGACTTGCCCACGCCTCCCTTGCCCGAGCTCACCGCCACCACGTAGCGGGTGTCGGCGAGGATGCCCGGCCGGGGGGTCGGCGCGGGTACCGAGCCCGGAACGAGGCGCGAGCGCCCTGCAGGCGCGGGAGGCGGCGAAGGCGCGCCCGCGGGCGGCGAGGAGCCTGCCGGGGCTGCGGGGCGGCTCGGCGCGCTCCTGGGGAGCTGGACGTTGACCCGCACCCCCGAGACGCCGCGCACGCCCCCGGCGGCGGTACGGGCGGACTTCACCAGCGATCCGGGGTCGTCCGGCTTGAGCTGGAAGGCGAAGCGTACCTGCCCTTCTTCATCGATCTCGAGCTGCTGAACGTGTCCGCTGGACACGATGTCGCGGCCGCTGGCCGGGTGTCGCACCCCGGACAGGGCATTCGTTACCGCATCAATGAGAGTTTGGTGGGACATGCGCCGCCCAGGCCGAGGTGCAGGTAGGATGTTGAAGTGCCCGTGGAATCAGACGGCGGCTACCCTGGTGACCCCCGGAACCCGGTCCTTCAGGCGCCGTTCGATGCCTTCCCTGAGAGTGAGCATGGAGATCGGGCAGGTCTCGCACGCGCCCATCAGGCGAAGCATGACCACCCCTTCCGCCTCGTCGTATTCGATCAGCTCGACGTCGCCCCCATCCTGCCGGATCGCGGGTCTCACGGTCTCGAGGACCTCCTCGATCTTGTCCGTCGCCAGCATGATTCTCGTTCTCCTCGCCCACCCGTCCGCGCTCTCGATCCCGAGCGCGGGCGGACTCCGAAATCGCCCGAAGTTTAGGCAGCGCGCGAGGGCGTGGTCAACCTCGCTTCGGCTCGGGCTCGAGCAGCGACCGCTGATGGAGCCCCCAGAGGATGGCGGCGGGAATCACCTCAGCCGCGGTCATCAATAGCCGGGCGGCGATCGCGAGCACGGTGGCCGGTCCGCTCCCGAGTGCCGGGGCGAGGATGGCGACCAGGAATCCTTCGCGAACACCGACTCCCGCCGGCGCGAAGAGCATCAGGTAGCCCGCCACGTATGCCGCCGCGAAGGCCGAGCCGGCGTGCAGGGGCGACAGTTCCATGCCCAGGCTCGCGGCCAGGATCCAGAAGGATGCGCCCATTGCCATCCAGGCCAGCGCCACCTGCAACAGCCAGCGCAGCACCATGGCGGCGGTAAGATTCGCGGGAGCGGCGGTGCGGACGATGCGAAACCACAGGGCGACCGTCGCGTGGAACAGGGAGGGGATGGCAAGCACGAGCACGAGCAGGCCGGCCGCCACCCCGGCGCCGGCCAGTCCCCAGCGCGGCAGCGGCACGGGTCCTCCGACGAATGCGCCGAGCCCGATTGCGCCGGCAGCCAGCAGCCCTGTGCCCTGCACGATCACCGCGGAGGTGGCCGAGACTGCCACGGGAACCCCCTTCCCCTTCGCCAGCGCGGCCATCCCGGCGATCGACCAGACCTTTCCGGGCACGTACCGGCCCATGTTGGCGATCATGAAGATGCTCACGGCGTCGCCCGCAGACAGCCGCGGCCCGCCCAGCCCGGTCACCACCCCGCCCCAGATCAGGCCGCTCAGGGCGTAGGCGGCGAGCACGAGCAACGTCGCGCCGACGAGCGGAAGCAGCCGCGGGCGGGCGAGCACATCCTGCCACTCCCGCAGTTCGGCCAGGGTCAGCCCCACCCGATCGAGGATGAACCAGGTGACAATGACCGTGAGGGCGACGCGGGCCGCCAGCGAAAGCCACTTCTTCAGGGTTTCTCACTCCGGGTCGCGCGGCGGGCCGACCAGATGCGGACCCCGTTGGCCGCGAGCAGCCCGGTCAGGATGATGAAGCCCAGCCAGAAGCTGCGCAGCACCACGTCGGAGCGGTACCACAACTCGACCTCGGATTCCCCCGCCGGCACGGGAATGGCGCGCAGGGTGTGGTAGGCGCGCAGCACGGGGGCGCCCTGGCCGTTCACACTGGCGTGCCACGCGGGGTACCAGTTGTCCGCGATGGCGAGCAGCGCCGGAACGGAGGAGCGTACGGCGAGCCTCATGCGGTCGGGGCCGCGCTCCAGCCAGTCGACCTCCCCCGCGACGGGCGTGCCCGGCAGGTCGACGGGCGGTGGCTCCGCCAGCACCACCTCACCTGCGGGGTCGAACGCGGGAGAGAGCATGTACGCCATCGCCTCGTCGTCGGACCTGACGACGGCGCTTCCCACGAGGCGCGCGCGCGGAAGACCGGCCTCCACGAAAACCGTCTCGTAGATGCGGCCGTCGGGCAGTTGCGTCCGGCTGAAGACATTCCCCTGCGGCGAACTCCCCATCTGCAGATCGGGCCAGAGCAGGTAGCGCACGTTGAGCAGCCTGCGGATGTTCTCGCTGCCGTAGAGGTTCATCGGCTGTCCCGAACCCACCATGCCGATGAGATCGCGGTAGCGGGCCAGATCGTTGGGGTGGTGCCCTGCGGCGAGCTCGATGCCGTGCAGCGCGGGCATGAGGTCCTGCCCGGCGTTTCGGAAGGACAGCATGCGGAAGGGCTCGGAGCTGCCGGCCTCCCGGTCGAGCACTGCCTGGATGTTGGCATCCGGGGCAGCCCAGCGGTCGAAGTCGATGGTCTGGATGAACACGCGGTCTATGCGGTAGGCGTCCAGCGCGACCAGGGCGACGAGCGCGCCCAGTACGATGCCGGGCGCGAGGTACGCCCTTCGCAGCGCCCACACCAGCGCTGCCACAGCCCCCGTCAGAAACACGGCGGTCCAGGCACCGGTCCCGATGTAGGGCAGCGCGGCCGCCAGCGCCTGACGCTTGGCCCCGGCGATTCCGGGATACAGGACCGAGATCCACAGAGACGTCAGCGCGCCCGCGGCGGCGAGCAGCGCCAAGGCTCCCAGCACGCCGGTAGCGACCAGAACCAGCCGCTGGATCCGCTGTCCCGCGTCGGGATCGCGCACGCAGGCGAAGATGCGGTCCACCCCCAGGGCCGCCAGCGTCGCCGCGCCGAAGGCGACCAGGTAGGCCGCCTGAGAGGGCGCCCGGAAGAGGCTGATGCCCGGCAGAGCTTCGTAGGCGATGCGCCAGACGGGCGTGTTGGCGCCGAGCGCGAAGAGAACGGCAATCCCCGCCAGGCCCGCAAAGAATCGGCGCAGCCCGCGCAGGGGCCCGCCCAGAAACGAGATCGCGGCCAGCAGAAGCAGCACCAGGCCCGCGTACTCGTGGTTGTGCTTGAACGGGTTGCGGCCCCAGTAGGTGTTGTCCGCCCAGCCTCCCGTACCGCTGATGTTGGCCCCGGAGAATTCGGGGATCACGAGGGAGAACGCCTCTTCCGGGTGCAGCGACCAGGAACTGGACCACTCGAGGGCAGCCTCTTCATCGAGCGCTTCGGAGGTCGCGGTGCGCCGGGAGTCGGCGGTCACGTAGTCGATGGCCGGCAGGAGCTGGCCGCCGGCGATGAGCGCTCCGGTGATCGACGCCGCGAGAAACAGACCGAAGCGTGACGCCGCCCGCGAGCGCAAGCCGGGGCGGGTCCCGGCGGCATTCGCATCCGGGGGATGGTCGCGGTGCGCCGACACGGCGTCCGGACCCGAGCCGCGCAGGATCTGAATGCTCCGGAAGATCGCGAACAGCCCGGTGGCGCCGAACAGGAAGTACGCCATCTGGAAGTGCGGCGTCAGGATGACGAGCGCGATCACCAGGGCCAGCCAGGTGAACGACTTGAGGCCGGGACGCAGGAAGTGGCGCTCTGTTGCCCAGAAAAGCAGGGGGGTCAGCGCGGTCACGAACATCTTGCCGTCGTGACCCGCAAACACGAGCCCGACGAAGACCGGGGCGAGCATGTAGCCGGTTCCCGCGACCAGCGCCGCGGCCCGGGAAACCCCGAGCGCGCGCACCCACAGGAACATGAAGAAGCCCGCAACCGCGACGTGAACGACGAGCTTCCACCCGAGGGCCCGGTAGGGTTCCAGGAGGATGAGCAGCAGAAGCGACGGGGGGTAGAAGGCATCCGCCCCGCTGAGCGCTTCCACGAAGGGGGTGCCCCCGAGGAATTGCGGCAGCCATCCCGGGATGCGGCCCAGTTCGGCCAGGGCATCCGCGTAGATCGCGCGGGCCATGTAGCCGCCCGCCAGCGTGTCGCTCCCGTAGAGCATCGCGCTGCTGAAGATGAACGCGCGGAACAGGAATACCGTCAGCCCGAGGAAGAGCGCCCACGGAAGCCATCCGGGAATGGCGGGAGCGCCGCCGGAGGCCATCGGCGCCCGCGAAGGGGCGCTCGGGTCTGCCGAGGCTGTCTTTGCGTGCGGCACCCGCGCCCGTCTTCGTCTGCCGCGCCGCTTCGCGCTCATCGATCTCGTTCCACGGTTCCGCCTCGCTTCAGCCCGCGCACACCGCTCAGCCGTCCCCGGTGGCCCTGGGCCGGGACCCTGCATCATCGCGTGTCCCCTCAGCCAACTGGCGTCGCAACGCCTCGATCTCGTGCCGCACGTGGGCGATCTGCTCGCTGACCAGTCCGAATCCGGCGAGAAGGAACCCGAGCGTCTCCAACAGGACCACCAACTGGATCAGCAGACGGTAGCCGAACGGCGGCACGTAGGGCTCGAAGCCCAGCGCCGGATGCAGGTAGCGCAGATAGAGCGCACCCGCCGCAACGAGCCCGCCCAGAGCTGCCAGGGCCAGTCCGGAAGCACCGAACAGCAGCAGCGGCTTTCGCGAAAAGAACACCAGAAATGCGACGGATGCCAGGTCGGTAACGCCGATCACCACGCGCCACAGGCCCCGGTACTTGGATTCGCCCGCCCTGCGGTCGTAGAGCTTGATGTCGATTTCGGTGACCGTGGCCCCGCGCCCGTGCGCCAGCACAACGAAGAAACGATGCCAGTCGTGCCTGAGCGTGAGCCCGTCCAGAATCTCCCGCCGAAACCCCTTCATGGCGGAGTTGAGGTGGGTGACGGGCACACGGAACAGCAGGCGCGACATACGGTTGTAGATCTCGGACACCGCCGCCTTGTCGTAGTGGCCGATGCGCCGCCCGGAGACGATGTCCCACCCTTCGTCGAGCTTCTCCAGGAACCGGGGGATGTCGCGCGGGGAGTGCTGCAGATCGGCGTCGAAGAGGATGATGCAGCGACGATCGGTGGCGTTGACACCGGTGACCATGGCTTCCGTCTTGCCCCGGTTGCGCCGATGGCTGACGACGCGAAACCCGTCCCAATCCGCCGCCTCCCGGCGGGCCACCTCCGCCGTGCCGTCGGTGGACCCGTCGTCCACAAGCACGACTTCGCCATCGAGATGGAATTCGTGGAAGGCCTCCCGCAGTTCGCGCACCAGGTCGGGAACCACCGGGGCCTCGTTGAATGCGGGAATGACGACCGCGAAGTCTCCTCTGGCCTGCTGGATCTCCGGTTTCAGATTCTGCCCCTGTAGGACGGTGGTGGCCGCGTTTGCGCTGCGCGATGGGTGAGCGCGGTCAAGATGGTCTCGCAGGACAGGGTACGCCACTCGCGGCTCCCTCGTTCCGCGCCGTGGCGGGGCGTGCAAAGGCACCCCGGACGAGCATTCGGCGGGGTGCGGCGCAGTGTCCGGCCGACCTCCGGGCAAACCCTTGCGGTGGGATGGCGAATCGCGAGATTTGTCCCTGCCGGTCGCTGCCCGTGCCCGTCCCCGTCGCCGGGCTGTTGGAAGAGCCGCACCCGAGCCGGGCGACCACCGTTTTCCCGTCGCCGCCCAGATCCTCCCTACCGTACCCGAGGCTGTCATGTCCATGGCCGGAACCGTCCGCGTCCCTCCGCCCGTCAACGAACCCGTCTTCGACTACGCGCCCGGTGATCCCGAGCGCGCGGCTCTCAAGAGCAAGCTGGCCGAGATGTCGGGCCAGGAGATCGAGATCCCCCTGATCATCGGCGGCGAGGAGGTGCGGACCGGCGACCTGGCCACCTGCATCCTCCCGCACGATCACGGCCACGTGGTGGCGCGCTATCACCTGGCGGGCCCGGCGGAGGTCGAGGCGGCCGTGCAGGCGGCCATGGAGGCGCGCCGCGACTGGGCGTCCTGGCCCTGGGAGGCGCGCGCCTCGGTGTTTCTGACCGCGGCCGACCTCCTCGCCGACCGGTGGCGGTCGACGATCAACGCGGCCACCATGCTCGGCCAGAGCAAGACCTGCCACCAGGCGGAGATCGACGCCGCCTGCGAGACCATCGACTTCTTCCGCTTCAACGCCCACTTCGCCCAGCAGATCTATTCCGAGCAGCCGCACTCACCCGGCGGCATCTGGAACTGGGCCGACTACCGGCCGCTGGACGGCTTCGTCTATGCGGTGTCGCCGTTCAACTTCACCGCGATCGGGGGCAACCTGACGGCTTCGCCGGCCCTCATGGGCAATTCCGTGGTCTGGAAGCCCTCGCACAGCGCCGTCTACTCCAACTACTTCGTGATGCGGGTCTTCGAGGAGGCGGGCCTGCCGCCCGGGGTCGTCAACTTCGTGCCCGGCGATCCCCGCATGGTGACCCGGGTGGTCATGGGGAGCGAGAACTTCGGGGGCATTCACTTCACCGGCTCCACGGATGTCTTCCGCTCGCTCTGGCAGGAGGCGGCGGGCAACCTGCCCCACTACCGTTCGTACCCGCGCATCGTCGGCGAGACGGGGGGCAAGGACTTCCTGATCGCGCACGCGTCCGCCGATGCCGAGGCGCTCGTTACCGCGATGCTGCGCGGGGCCTTCGAGTACCAGGGCCAGAAGTGCAGCGCCCTGTCGCGCGCATACATCCCGGAGAGTCTCTGGGAACGGATCGGCGACCAGCTCGTGGAGGAGACCGAAGGCATCGCCATGGGCGATCCCGCCGACTTCGGGAACTTCATGAGCGCCGTGATCCACCGGCAGTCCTTCGACAAGATCGCCGGATACATCAAGGGCGCGAGGAACTCGAACGAGGCCGGGATTCTGGCCGGCGGGGAGGCGGACGACGGCACGGGGTACTTCATCCGCCCGACCGTGATCCGCGCGCACCGGCCCGACTACCGCACCATGTGCGAGGAGATCTTCGGTCCGGTGCTCAGCGTCTTCGTCTACCCCGACCGCATGTGGAGCGAGACACTCGAGCAGGTCGACGGAACCTCTCCCTACGGGCTCACGGGGGCGGTGTTCGCGCGCGACCGCAGGGCTGTGGAGGACGCCCTCAACGCCCTCCGCTTCGCGGCCGGCAACTTCTATGTGAACGACAAGCCCACCGGGGCGGTCGTGGGACAGCAGCCCTTCGGCGGCGGCCGGGCGAGCGGCACCAACGACAAGGCCGGGTCGAAGCTCAACCTGCTGCGCTGGGTCTCGCCCCGCAGCGTCAAGGAGACCTTCGCCCCTCCGACCCGGTACCGCTATCCGTTCATGGCGTCCTGACGGGGCTCGAGCGGGACATGGACACAACACGGTCGAACGGGCCGGGCGTGGCCTTCATCGGCGCCGGGGCCATGGGCGCGGCCATGATCGGCGGCCTTGCGGGGGGCGACGACATCGATCGGGCCCGCATGATCGCGAGCGACCGCAACGAGGACCGGCTTGCGCTGGTGCGCGACCAGTTCGGGGTCCGGACCACCCTGTGCAACCGCGAGGCGGCCCGGGAGGCGGACGTCGTCGTCCTGGCGGTCAAGCCGCAGGTCCTGCCCGGCGTGCTCTCCGAGCTTCAGGGCGGGATCCGGCAGGATGCGTTGACGCTCTCGATCGTGGCCGGCGCCTCCATCGGCAACATCGCCTCGCTGCTGAAGCACCGCGCCATCGTGCGCACCATGCCCAACACGCCGGCCCAGGTCGGGGAGGGCATGACCGTGTGGACGGCGACCCCGGAGGTCTCGCCCGAGCAGAGGACGCAGGCCGGAACCATCATCGGTTCGCTGGGGCGACGGCTGTTCGTCGACGACGAGCGGTTCCTCGACATCGCGACGGCCATCAGCGGCACCGGACCGGCCTACGTGTTTCTCATGATGGAGGCGCTGATCGACGCGGCGGTTCATCTCGGGTTCTCGCGCAGGGACGCGCGCGAACTCGTGGTGCAGACCATCCGCGGAGCGGCGATCTACGCCGAGCAGCAGACCGTCCATCCCGCCGAGCTGCGCAACCGCGTGACCTCGCCCGGAGGCACCACGGCCGAGGCGCTGTATCAGCTCGAGAAGGGCGGTTTCCGAACCATCATGTCCAAGGCGGTGCACGCGGCGTTCCAGCGCAGCGTGGCCCTGGGCGAGATGAGCACGCGGGCGTAGCCGGGGACGCCGGGCGGATAGCTCTTCGTCCGGCGCGCTACCCCGGCAGGAGTCTGAGCCGGGCGACCGTGCGCGCCTCCACCTCCGACCGGTCGAGCGGCAGGCGCCACAGTTCGCCGCGCTGCCAGCGCTCCAGCTGGTCCCAGCTGTGGCGGTTGGCGGGACGGCCGGACTGCCCTCCGGGCAGGATGAATCCACCCCCGCGACCGAGATCTCCCAGGTCGGTGACGGAACGCTGGCTGGGCCCGGCGGTGACCTCGAACAGGGGCACGTTACCCTCGAACGGGGCCGCGTCGACCGTGTAGTCGTCGCCTGGCCGGGGCAGGCCGCGCCGGCCGAAGCCCAGCAGGCCGCCGATCAGCGGCACGTCCTGGAAGGGATGCGAAATGCGCAGGAGGTGGACCTGCCCCCAGGGTCTGCCGCTCGCGTCCGCCGCCTCGAGCGCGGCCTGCCCGGCCAGAGAGTCCACCCCCGCCCCGCCGGCGTCGAGCGCCCGCCCGACCATGTACTGCGGGAAATAGCCGAAGCCGCCTGAAGCCGCGTAGAAGCGGGCGCGCAGCGCGGCCTCGAGCGCCTCCGCCCAGGCGTGGAAGAGGGTCGCCTCCGTGCTCTCCACCGTCGCGCGGCCGTCCCAAGCTTCGAGCGCGGCCGCGAGGCTGTCCAGCCCCGCGCGGCGAAAGGCGCTGGCCGCCCGGTCCCGGTAGCGGGCGATGAAGGCGCTCCGGACATCCAGCTGAATGGCCCTCATCGATTCCGCGTCGTGGTCGCTGCGCGCCTCGATCAGCTCGGTGATGCGCTGGGCGCGGTAGGGGTCCTCCCAGCGGTCCGGGGAGATCACCAGCGAGAGCGAGTCCAGGCCCTGGCGGTTGTTGGCCGTCGCGATGAAGCCCGACGCCGGGTTGAGGAGCCGGGGATTGCGCTCGTAGGGCAGCGTACCGGTCCAGTCGTGTTCTCCGGTCCACCCGGGCACCGGGAGAAGGGACGGACTGCCCGAGCGGCGCAGGGGAACGGCCCCGGCGAGCTGGTAGCCGAAGTCGCCGGCGGTGTCGGCGAAGACCACGTTCTGGTAGGGGCTGGTGAAGAGGGCCAGCGCGGCGATCAGTTCGCCGGCGGAACTGGCGAGGTTCATCGCCAGGATCCCGTCGAAGGTCGTCGACGGATCGTGCGCGCCCCAGCGGAACGACAGCAGCTCGCCTCCCGGCACCGGATCCACGGATGTCATGACGGGGCCGTGGCGGGTCTCGCGCACCATCATGCGCACCGGCTCGGCGCGGCCGCGAACCCGGATCGATTCCTCCCGCACCCGGAAGGGCTCGCTTCCCTCCGGCGTCAGGTAGCGCGTGGTATCGGCCGGATCCACCCGTTCGATGAAGAAGTCGGAGTCATCCACCATCGCGTTGGTGAAGCCCCATGCAACGCCGGCGGTGTGTCCCGCGATCACCCCGGGCGCGCCCGGCAGGCTCTGTCCGACGACGTCCAGGCCGGGAGCGTGCAGCCCGATCAGGTACCAGATGTTGGGATGGTCCAGGCCCAGGTGCATGTCGTTGGCGAGGAGGGGCGTTCCGGTCGCGGTGCGGGACCCTCCGACGACCCAGGAGTTGGAGGCACGGAAGATGCTCGCCGCTTCGAGCGCGGTGCGGGCGGCCGCGGGCATGCGTGCCGACGCAATCACGTCGGCGGAGACGGCGGGGGGCAGAGCGTCCGGCGGCGCACCGGGACTGCTGGCGATCCCGCCACCCCCGGATACCCCGGTCTCGCCGGGAACTCCGCCATCTGCACGCGCCAGGGGGCGATCCTGCAGAATCGTCACCCCCCAGTCGGGATAGGACGGCAGCAACTCCAGCACGGCCTCGTCTCCCGCGATGGCGCGCGCGCCCGCCAGCGACATCGAGACCCCGTACTGTGACAGATCCCAGGCCATGATCTTCTCCACCGCGAGCGAGTGCTCGAGCTCCCAGGTCTCGAAACCGGCGCGCAGCAGGACGAACTCCGGCGGCAGGAGACCGGGCCATCCGGCCAGGGCCGCGTTCACCCCGCGCGCGTACGCTTCCCCGAGCGCCCTGGTCTCTTCGCTGACGGCCGTCTCGCGGCCCGCTCGCGCCAGGCCCAGCGCGCGCAGGAACCGGTCGGCATCCAGCGTCTCCTCGCCGAAAAGCTCGCTCAGGCGGCCGTGGGCGACCCGCCGGAACATCTCCAGCTGCCAGAGCCGGTCCGTCGCGTGCAGGTACCCCTGCGCGAAGACCGCGTCGGCCAGCGAACCGGCCCACACGTGGGGCACGCCCAGGGAGTCGCGCAGGATCTCAACCGGCTGCTCCAGGCCGTGAAGCACGAGTTCCCCGGACGCCGGCGCGGGACCGGTGGCCAGCCGCCTCAGCCAGATCGCGCCCGCCAGCGAAGCGAGCAGAACCCCTGCCAGTGTCCCGAGCAGGATCCTCCGGATCAGGCGGCCCCTCTTCAGCGCGACGCCTCCAGTGCCCGGGTGAAGTCGCGCTGCAGATCGCGGACTTCTTCGAGTCCCACCGAGACGCGAACGAACCCGTCGGGAATCCCCGCCTGCGTCCTCTCCTCCGGGGTCAGGCCGATGTGAGAGGTGAAGCGCGGCTGCGACACGAGGGTCTCGACGCCGCCCAGGCTGGGCGCGACCCTGGCCACCTCCAGATTGCGGCAGAACGCGTCCGCGCCCGCTCCGCCACTCTCCAGCACGAAGCCCACCATGCCGCCGAAGCCGTCCAGCAGCTCGCCCGCGAGCGTGCGGTCGGGGTGACTGGCGAGCCCGGGGTAGGAGACACGCGAGATCCCGGGACGGCCTTCCAGCCAGGCGGCGAGCTCCAGGCCGCTCCGGTTGTGGCGCGCCATGCGCACCGACAGCGTCTTGATCCCGCGCTCCAGCAGCCAGGCTGCGTGCGGGTCCAGCGCCGGCCCGTAGAGCACCAGCATGCGCTGCACCCGTCCGATCAGCTCGCGGCTGCCGGAAACCACGCCCGCGATCAGGTCGGAATGGCCGCCCAGGTACTTGGTCGCGCTGTGGATGACGATGTCCACGCCGAGGCGGGCAGGCCTGAGGTTGATGGGCGAGGCGAAGGTGGCGTCCATCATGGTCACCGCCCCGGCCTGGCGCGCGAGGCGCACCGGTATGCGCGGATCGAACACGCGCATCACGGGATTGGTCGGTGTCTCCAGGAAGAGGATGCGGGTGTTGTCCCGCATCGCCGACTCCCAGGCGCAGGTCTCGTCCGGATCCACGAAGGTCGTGGTGACCCCTCGGTGCGGCATCTCATCGGCGAGGAACGTGCTGGTGGCGCCGTACAGGTGCTTCGAGGCCACGACGTGGTCCCCGGCGCGGGTGACGGCGAGGACAGCGAGTGCGGTGGCCGCCATCCCGCTCGCAACGGCCAGCGAGGCTTCGGTGCCCTCGAGCGCCGCCAGCTTCTTCGCCACCGCGACCTGGTTCGGGTTGTTGCCGTAGCGCGAGTAGCGCAGCTCGGGCGCATCGCCGGGCGCGTTCCAGAAGAAGGTGGAGCTCTGGACCACGGGCAGTACGACGGCTTCGCCGGGACGCGGCTCGGGCGCGCCGGCGTGGACACCCAGCGTGCCCGGACCCCAGGCCTCCCGCGCCTCCGGCGAATCGTTCGTTCTCTCCTCCGAGACGCTCTTCATCCCATCAGACTCCTCATCAGATTGCTCAGCGCCAGATAGTCTCCCGACTCGGGCCGCCGGAAAACAAGTCCGCGCCGCACGAGTGACTCCAGCGCAGCGCGATCGACCTCGTCCGGAAGGTGTGCCGGGACATCCCCCGGAGAAAGGGCTCCCCGCTCCTCGAGGGAACGCCAGACCCGGGCATCGGCCTCGCTCGGCACGCCAACCAGCCGGCACGGCCCCGCTGCGGTTTCCGCCACGGCAGTGAGACGATGGCGCTCCAGCACGGCCTCGATCGGCTCCAGATGAAGGTCGCTCACGCCGCGAAGGATGAAGAAGGCGCGGGCGGCTCTCCCGGGCGGCTGGTAGTGCAGGAGCAGCTTCGCCACGACCTCGTCCGCGCACGAGAAATCCACCACGTGAACCTCGGAGAAATCGATGACCGAGAGCGCCATCTCTCCCGCGTTCGCGAGTTGGCTCTCGATGGCCAGCCGCACCGCGCGCCCCGTGGGCCGGGTCACCAGGTGCGCGTAGAGCGACGCCACCTGCCTCCGGACCAGGCGCCGGAGGTCGATCGCCACCGGGTCGATGCCGAATCCGTTCATGAGGCCGGACCCAAGTCCGTCATGCGCCGCTCCTTTCCTTGCCCCGCTGCTTCGCGGGCAGAACGATGTTGATCTGGGCGCCCGGAAAATGCGCCAGGCCCTGCTCCAGAGCGGGGGTGTCGTCCCATTCCGGCACGTCGGCGATGCGCGCGGTCCCGCTGCGGATGGAGATGAGCCCGTCCCACCGCCGCACCTGCCTGCGGATCTGCTGGATCCCCTGGCCTCTCCCCAGGTCCTGGAAACGCGTGACGCCGTGCAGGAAGGCGGCTTCCAGCGCGCTGCCGTCCCCCCATCGCTTTCCGAAACGGCCGGCGTGCTCGGCCGCCAGCGATTCGCGGAAGCCGCGCCCCAGGTCGGACACCGCGATCACCAGCATCCAGCGGTCCCGGCGCTTGGCCCAGTAGTACGCCTGCGCGGCCACCCATCCCGGGGCCTCGGCGTGTTCGATGATGTTCTGGCACACCTCCGAGAGCACCACCGAGAACTGGACGACGGTCACCAGCGGATACCCGAGGGTGCGGGTGAGGATGGTCCCCGCGCGCGTCTGCACGCGGTCCACGACGGCGTGCACGTCGCTGTTGGTGGTCACCGGGGTGATCTCGAGCAGCACGTCGGAGCTTGCGGCGATTTCGCGCGGACGCCGGGCCTGCATCGAGAAGAAGCGTCGAGCCTGCTCGAGGAAGCGGATGCGCGCCAGGTATCCGAGGACCTCCGCCTGCCGGGGAAGCCGCAGATGGGGCGGCTGCCCCAGCCGGCGCTTCAGAAGGGCCCCCGCGCTCAACAGCCCGACCAGGCCCTGCGGGTCGACGAAGCGAAGGTAGCCCGCGTCGAAGAGCGCCTTGCCTTCCACGGCCTGCGCGCATTGCCGGAAGACGCTGTCCACGGTGGAGTAGTCCAGCGATGAGGGTACGCGGATCACATGCACCCGGCGAACTCCGGAGTTGGCGCGGCGGGACGGGCGGGCGCGGCGCGGTTCATCGGCGGGCGATCCGCCCCTTCAGGTGGAGGTGCAGCCCGCGCGCACCGCGATGTTCGACGTTTCGGGCGGCCATGGAGTTGGCGGCGGCGATCGCGCGCTCGATGCGGTCGCCCTCCAGCAGCCGAGCGAAAAAGGTAGCGCCCCATACGTCCCCGCAACCAGTCACATCGCCTTCGCGCGGGCCTCCGGGGATGTCGATCTGCCGGGTGGTGGCCGGGGCCGCGGTGGCCACCTGTCCGCGCATCGCGTGCCAGGTCGAGGTGTCGGGCGAGAAATCGGGCGCTGCGACATACGCCGCCCCGCGCGGGCCCATCGTGACGGTGACCAGCTTCAGGTCCGGCCCCACCACGTGCGCCGCCAGCCGCCATGGATCTCCGGCATCCAGGCCCAGCAGCGCATACTCGTCCTCGTTCATCTGCACCGCGTCGAAGCAGCGCAGCCAGGAGTCCCAGAGCGGCAGCGGGCGCGGCTCGCGTTCGCCGTGCCGCCCGATGCCCAGGAACAGGGAATGGAGGTCGGCGTAGATCGGGCCCTCGAACGTTTCGCGCAGCATCTGTGCGGTGCCCAGCTCCATCTCGAATCCCGAGATGAAGTTGACGTAGAGGGCGTCGCAGTCGCCGGCGAGAGGCCAGAACTCCTCCCAGCTCCAGGCAGGCACCCCGCCCGTAAGGCGCTCGCAGCGCCGCTCGTCGTCCAGGTAGCGCAGTTCAACGCGGTTGTTGGGTTCCGGGACGATGCGGACGGTGCGGTGCGGGTTCACGCGGGGGATCTCGCCCAGGAACCGGAGCGCGGGCTCGGCCAGGTCCCGGCCCACCTTGAGGATCGGCACGATGCGCCACTGCGCCGGCAGCGACGCGGCCAGCGCCTCGAGGGCGTAGCTCACCCCGCCCCATTCCTCCACCGGATCACCGCGTCCGTCGCGCAGATGGATGGTGTCCCACACGAGCGTGCCTACCACGCCCAGGCGCGGGCGCCGCGCCCCGGAACCGGGCGATCCCCGGCGGGAGCGCGGGTCAGCCACGGGCCGGATCGGTCCGCAGGCGGAACACCCCCGCCGCCCCCACCACCCCGGCGGTCCCCGGGAGCGCCCCCGGCACGACCGTGCAGGCATCCAGCGCCGAGCGGAAGCGGGGGCGGCCGAGCTCCGCGGCGAGCGGGCCGAAGAACAGGTCGCCGGCCGCGGTCACCCCGCCCATCACCACCACCGCCTCCGGGCCGAGCAGGTTGACCGCGCCGGTGATCCCGGCCGCGAGCATTTGTGCCGCGCGCGCCAGCACCTCGGCCGCGTAGGCATCGCCCCCCGCCGCCGCCTGGTGCACGGTGGCGGCCGTGATGCGGTTCAGGTCCCCCGCCACCAGTTCCGGCAGGGTCGACCGCGTCCCCCCGGCCAGCCCCTCGACCGCGGCGCGCGCGATGCCCGGCCCGGAGGCGTAGGGTTCGAGGCATCCCCTGCCCCCGCAGGTGCAGCGGCGGCCGCCGAACTCGACCGTCATGTGTCCGATCTCCCCGGCGGCGCCCGTGGCCCCGGCGAAGGGCCGCCCGTCCATGACGATCCCGCCGCCGATGCCGGTGCCCAGCGTGATCCCCAGCACCGACCGGAAGCCGCGTCCCGCCCCCTGCCACCATTCCCCGTAGGCGGCGCAGTTGGCGTCGTTCTCCACGACGGTGGGCAGGCCGGTCGCGGCCTGGACGCGGTCACGCAACGGAAGCCCGAACCACCCCAGGTTGTGCGACTCGAGCACCACGCCGCGGGCGCGGTCGAGTGACCCGGGCGCGGCGACCCCCACGCCGGCTACCGTGGCGTCCGGGCCCTCCGTGCGCGCCAGCTCATCCACGGCCGCGCGGACCATCGCGCAAACCATGTCGACCACCTCCTCCGGGCCCCCTCCGGACGGCGTGTCGTCCACCCGCAGCGCGCGCGGACGCCCTCCCTCCGCCGCAACGATGCCCACCGAGAGGGTGGTCCCACCGATATCGACCCCCGCGATCCACTCGGCCATCAGAGGCATCCCGGGAGAGCCACCCGGCCTCCACGACGCGCCGACGAAGCATCATCGATCGATACTGACATCTGCTGATGTTTACTGATATATCTACTGTTCAATTGACAGCACGGCGAGAAACGCCTCCTGCGGGATCTCGACCGACCCCACCTGCTTCATCCGCCTCTTCCCCTCCTTCTGCCGCTCGAGCAGCTTGCGCTTGCGCGTGATGTCGCCGCCGTAGCACTTGGCGGTCACCGCCTTGCGCAGGGCCTTGACGTTGGTGCGCGCCACGATCTTGGACCCGATGGCCGCCTGCAGCGCCACCTGGAACTGCTGGCGCGGGATGAGCTCCTTCAGCTTGCGCACCAGGTCGCGGCCGTAGAGCTGCGCGCGGTCCTGGTGGATGATGACGCTGAAGGCATCCACGGGATCGCCGTTCACCAGAACATCCAGCTTCACCAGGTTCTCGGGCCGGTACTCCGCGAACTCGTAATCGAGCGATGCGTAGCCTCGGGTACTGCCCTTGAGCCGGTCGTAGAAGTCGAGGACGATCTCGGCCAGCGGCAGTTCGAAATCCAGCTCCACCCGCCGCGGATCCAGGTAGCGCATCGCCTTGAAGGTTCCGCGCCGGTCGTGGCAGAGCTTCTGCACGTTGCCGATGTACTCGGCCGGAGACATGATGCGCGCCTGAACCCAGGGCTCGGCGACCGACTTCAGTTTGCCGCGTCCGGGCAGGCGGGTCGGATTCTCGATCGCCAGCTCGCTGCCGTCCGTCAGCGTGACGTGATACTCGACGTTGGGGACCGTGGTGATCAGGCTTACGCCGAACTCGCGGTCCAGCCGCTCCTGGACGATCTCCATGTGCAGCAGGCCGAGGAAGCCGCACCGGAATCCGAACCCCAGCGCAGCCGAGGTCTCCGGCTCGTAGTGCAGACTGCCGTCGTTCAGCCTGAGCCGGTCGAGGGCGTCGCGCAGGGACTCGTAGTCGTCGGCGTCGCTCGGATAGAGCCCGGCGAAGACCATGGGGCGGACGTCCTTGTAGCCCGGGAGCAACTCGGTCGCCCTGCGAGAGGCGTCGACGACGGTATCGCCCACCCTGGTATGCGACACCGACTTGATGGCCGCGACCATGTAACCCACCTCTCCCGGGTGGAGGGCGTCGCGGCGCACGCGGGCCAGCCGCGTGTAGCCCACCTCGGTCACCTCGTAGGTGGCCTTCACCGTGCCGAAACCGACGTCCATCCCCGGGCGCAGCACCCCGTCCACCACGCGCACGCTCGGGACCGCCCCCAGGTACTGGTCGTAGTAGGAGTCGAAGATGAGCGCGCGCAGCGGCGCCTCCGGGTCTCCCTCCGGAGGGGGCACCCGTTCGATGACCGCTTCCAGGATATCAGCGGCTCCGGTGCCGTCCTTGGCGCTGGCGAACAGCACCTCGGAGGGATCCACCCCCAGGAGGTCCGCGAGTTCGTCGCGGCGGCGCTCCGGTTCCGCGCCGGGAAGGTCGATCTTGTTGATGACGGGGATGACTTCCAGGTCCGCGTCCAGCGCCAGGAACAGGTTCGAGATCGTCTGCGCCTGGACGCCCTGGCTGGCATCGACCACCAGGATGGCGCCCTCGCAGGCCGCCAGGGAGCGGGACACCTCGTAGGTGAAGTCGACGTGTCCGGGGGTGTCGATCAGGTTGAGTTGATAGTGCTCGCCGTCCCGCGCCGTATGGTCCATGCGCACGGCGTGCAGCTTGATGGTGATGCCCCGCTCGCGCTCCAGCTCGTTGGAATCGAGCACCTGGGCGCGCATCTGGCGGGCGTCGAGAGCGCCGGTGAGCTCCAGGAGCCGATCGGCCAGGGTCGACTTGCCGTGGTCGATGTGCGCGACGATGCAGAAGTTGCGGATGCGGTCGAGCTGCACGGCGTCTCCTCCGCTAGCCCCGGCACGCCGGGCGGAGGACGCGCCGCATGATGTCGAGCGCGCGCTCCACGTCGGGCGCGGAGATGTCCCGGTGGGTCACTGCCCGCACTCCGGTCTCGCCCTGGGGCAGAAGATGGACCCCGCCTGCATGGCAGCGCAGCGCGAACGCGCCCGCCGGCATCGCGGTCACCCGGAAACGCACCAGGTTGGACTGGACGCGGTCGGGATCGACCTCCAGCCCGTCGATGCGGGCGATGCCGCGCGCAAGGGCGCGGGCGTTGGCGATGTCGGCCGACAGGGCGCCGCGGTGATGCTCCAGCGCGTGCAGGGCGGCGGCGGCGAGGATTCCCGCCTGGCGGAAGCCGCCTCCGAACTGCTGCTTGAAGCGCCGCGCCCGCGCTACCAGCTCCAGCGAGCCGGCCAGGGCGGAGCCCACGGGGGCGCCGAGTCCCTTGCTGAAGCAGACGTTGACGGTGTCGAAGGGCGCGGCGTAGTCGGCCTCGGGGACCCCCGTGGCGGCGGTGGCGTGCCAGAGGCGGGCTCCGTCGAGGTGGGTGGCGAGGCCGTGGCGGCGGGCGGCCGCGGACACTTCTTCGACCTGGGCGAGCGGCCAGACCGTCCCCCCTCCCCCGTTGTGGGTGTTCTCCACGCACAGGAGCCGCGGCGGGGACTCCAGGTGGATCGGATTGAAGGGATGCTCCGGCTCGATGGCGTCG
The DNA here is from genome assembly GCA_022823365.1 of Gemmatimonadota bacterium. GTDB lineage: Bacteria > Gemmatimonadota > Gemmatimonadetes > Longimicrobiales > Gaopeijiaceae > BD2-11. The sequence goes on along the minus strand of JAJDXG010000056.1, from coordinate 167,526 downwards.
TCGACATCGGCGGCGGTGAAGACGCCGCTACGCCCGGGGAGGGGCTTCAGGGTCACGCCGCTGAGCGCGGCCGGGGCGCCCGACTCGCTGCGGACGATGTGGGCGCTCTCGTCGATCAGCACCAGGTCGCCCGGCTCGGTGTGGGCGCGCACCCCGATCTGGTTGGACATGGTGCCCGTGGGGACGAAGACCGCTGCCTCCTTGCCCAGCAGCTCCGCCGTGCGCGCCTCCAGGGCGTTCACCGTCGGGTCATCGCCGTAGACGTCGTCGCCCAACGGGGCGCCCGCCATCGCCTCCCGCATGGCCGGAGTGGGCAGGGTCACGGTGTCGCTGCGCAGATCGATCATGACGCGCGATACCCCGGGCAGGACCGGTGGTGTCGCATCACCGCCGCCGGCCGGAAGGGCCGTAGCCTCGACCGGGCGATCCGCCGGAAGGCGCGAGCCGCACTCCGGCGACCTGCCGTCGCAGCGCGCGGATGCCCGAGGGACCGACGCGGCAGCACCCGCCCACGCCGGCTGCACCGCGCGCGATCCAGTCGCGCGCATCAAGGATCGGCTCCCCCGTCCCTCCGGCGCCGTTCGCGGGCCAGTGCCACGTACCGGTGTCGGCGTCGTACACCTCCCCGGAGTTGGGGTAGACGATCACGGGCAGATCGGTGACGGTGCGGATTCGCCCGATGAGCTCGCCGACATGGGCGGGGGCGACGCAGTTGACTCCCACCGCCACGACGCGGTCCGCCCGATCGCAAAGGCGCGCGACCTCCTCCACCGGCGTGCCGTCCCATAGCCGCGCGCCATCCGCGCAGCAGAAGCTCATCCACGCCCAGGCGTCCGGCGTCTCCTCCAGGATCCCGAGCAATGCCTCGACCTCGAGACCCGAGGGGATGGTCTCGCACAGGATCAGGTCGGCGGCCGACCGCGCGAAGAGCCGCAAGCGGCGCCGGTGGAACTCGTCCAGCACCTCGAGTTCGACGCCATACCGGCCATCGTACTCCGACCCGTCCGCGAGATACGCTCCGTACGGGCCGACGCTGGCCGCCACCAGCGGACGCGGCCGCCCGGTGCGATGGGCCTCAACCGCCCAGTACCGGTCGCGCGCTTCGACGGCCAGCGCCACCGAGAGCTCCAGGAAGCCGGCCGCCTCGGCCTCGCCGTAGCCCTGCTCGCGGAAGCCGGCAAAGCTCGCCTGGTAGCTGGCGGTGGAGACGCAGTCCGCACCTGCTGCGAGGTATTCGGCGTGAATCTCGCGGATGGCATCAGGCTTCGAGACGAGAAGTTCGGCGGACCAGAGCCGGGTGCCGAGCCGGTGTCCGCGAGCCTCGAGCGCTGTCGCCAGACCCCCGTCGACGATCAGCGGGCTCCCGCGAGCGAGAAACGGCGCAAGAGGTCCGAGCTCCTCCGTCGGGCTCATCCCTCCGGGCTGAGCAGGGTCGCCAGCATCTCCGCGTTGTATCCCACCATGAGCCGATCCCCGCTGCGCATGGTGGGCGCGCGCAGCTTTCCGAAGCGGCTGCAGAGCAGGCCCACCAGGTCCTCGTCGGCGGGCCGCGCGGCGTTCAGATCGACGTGCACGATCTTCTTCCCCTTGGCTACGTAGAGGTCGCTCACGCCCTCCAGCACGCCCAGTACCCGGTCGCTCGTCACGGGGTTGCGCGTGGCGCTCTGCAGTTCCTCCGTCGCGATCTCGTTCTGCGCAAGAAACTCTTGCGTGCGCTTGCAACTGGTTCAGCCCGGGCGGTGATACCGCCATTCAACGGACGACGTGGCCATGAGTCCCTCCGGCGAGTGTAGCGGCGCGAGTGGAAACGGTCGGGAGGGCAGCGCCGGTATGCCCCGACCCAATGTCGAACAACCGGCCTTGCGGCGCTATCGCGGCGGTTCGATTCTTGGGACCGACACCGGACGGACACGCGGCAATGCCGCCCTGCGACCCCAACCCGTGGAGACAGGATGACCGTTTTCCGTTGCGCGGCGCTGGGGGGCCTCGTGCTCCTGGCAGCCGACGCCGGCGCGCAGTCCCTCGAAGACGCGAGATCCGCCTACGCGGACGGCCGCTTTCTCGAGGCGGCGGAGCTCGCCGAGGCGCTCGGGACCTCCGACGGTTACGCGCTGGCGGCGCAGTCGCTCTCGATATACGCCCACTACTTCACGTCCGGGGATGAGTGGGAGGAGATGGTCGAGCGCGCGATAGAGATGAGCGACGAAGCCATGGGCGCCGACTCGACCAACGCCGAGGCACACTATCAGGCGGCCCACGCCGTCGGCCGCTACGCTCAGGGAATTGGTGCGTTCACGGCGCTCCGCCAGGGCCTCGCGGGGAGAATCCGCGAACGGCTCGATGCCGCGATTCGCCTCGATCCCTATCTCTGGGAAGCCAGGCTGGCGCTCGGCGGATGGCACGCCGACATCGCGGCGGAAGGATTCATCGCGCGGCGGATGTACGGCGGGAATCGCCCGGCTGCCGTCGTCCTGTTCGAGCAGGCGCTGCAAATGGCGCCGGAGTCGAGGGTCGTGCTCTACGAATACGCGATCCGGCTGCCCGACCTCGACGAGGAGAACGGCGAGGAGCGGGCGCGCGAAATGCTCGACGCGGCGGCTCGATTGCCGGTCGTCGACGCCTATGACGGGATCATCCAGGAGCTGGTGCTCGAGGCCGTCGCGGACCGGGAGAGCGGGTAACCCGGGCGGCTCCGGCAGATAGCCATGCGCATCGCGATCACCACCGGCGGCGGGGACGCTCCCGGGCTCAATGCCGTCATCCGCGCGGCCGTGCTCGCGGCCCGGGCACGCGGCTGGGAGGTATTCGGGATCCGCAGGGGCTATTCGGGTCTCTTCCAGGCGGGCTACGGCGGGGTGGTGGTGCTCGACGAAGCCGCGGTCCGCGGGATCACCCACGAGGGCGGCACCATCCTCGGGACCACCAGCCGGGGCAACCCGTTCTCGTTCCAGGTCACGCAGCCGGATGGTTCGGTGCGCACCGTGGATCGTTCCGGCGAAGTCATCGATCGATTCCGGGAGATGGGGATCGACTGCCTCATCGCCATCGGTGGCGACGGCTCGCTCAGGATCGCGCGCGACCTGGCGCGCCGGGGCCTCAACGTCATCGGGGTGCCCAAGACCATCGACAACGACCTGGACGCAACGGTGGTCACCTTCGGCTTCCATACCGCCGTCCAGACCGCGACCGACGCCATCGATAAGCTTCATTCCACCGCCGAGGCGCACGAGCGCATCATGGTCGTCGAGCTGATGGGACGGCACGCCGGCTGGATCGCGCTCTTCGCCGGCCTCGCCGCGGCCGCGGACGTGATTCTCATCCCGGAGATCCCCTACCGGCTCGACCGTGTTGTGGAAGCGATCGAGGCCCGCTGGAGCCGGGGACACGAGTACGCGATCGTGGTCGTGGCGGAGGGCGCGCTTCCGGTGGGTGGAGAAGCCTCATACCTGGACGACCATGCCGGCCTGAAGCGCCGGCTGGGAGGCGCCGCGAGGCTGCTCAGCCGCCAGCTGAGGGAACGCACCCGCCACGAGACCCGCAGCCTGGTGCTGGGACACCTGCAGCGGGGCGGGGCGCCCACCGCCTACGACCGCATCATCTCCCTGCGATTCGGATCGGCAGCCATCGAACTCGCCGAACGCGGACAGTTCGGCTGCATGGTCGCGCTGGAGCCGCCCGATGTGAAGGCGGTGCCCCTCGCGGATGCGGTGAGGCATCTCAAGACGGTCCCCGCCCGGGGAGATGTCGTGCGCACTGCCCGCGCGGTGGGGATTTCGTTCGGCGACTGACCCGGAGCAATGGAGGGGGCTCCGGGCGAGCTATTCCCGGCCGATCCCGGAGGGGCCCCGGCGGCCATCGCCGAGTCCTGCGAGCTGCAGGAGCCGCAGAGCGTTGGTCGAGGTGGCGATACCGGTCCTGAGACGGTAGTCGAAGGTGAGCCCCTCGTTCCCGTCGCCGACGGACTCGGTCAGGTGGACGGGGACGGCCCTCGCGTTCAGGTCCTCCGCGTCGGCCAGCGACAGGTCGTGGGTCGTTACAGCCCCGATCGCACCGGAGCGGAGCAGCCGCCGCAGAACGGTTCGCGCGGCGATCCTGCGCTCCGCGCTGTTGGTCCCCTGGAGGATCTCGTCGAGGAGGTAGAGGACTCCGGGACCGGACGTCGCGCCGGCCGTCTCGGCCGCGTCCACGACCTGCTTCAGGCGCTGCAGTCCGGACATGAAGAACGACACGCCGTCGGCAAGGGAGTCCGTGACATGGATGCTGGTGACGACGCGCAGCGGTGGGATGCGCAGGGCTTCGGCGCACACCGGTCCGCCCGCCTGACCGAGCACGACATTCAGGCCGACCGCCTTCACGAGCGTGGACTTCCCGGACATGTTCGATCCCGTCACCAGCAGAAACGAGCCTGCCGGGCCCACCTCCACGTCGTTGCGCACGCAGAGCCCCGGAGCGAGAAGAGGATGGCCCAGCGCCCGCCCCCGCAGAGTGGTGGCCTCGGCGTCCAGCGTGGGCATGGCCCAGTCGGGATGATCGGCGGCCAGGGCCGCCAGGGCGGCCAGCGCCTCCGTCTCGCCGACAACGTCAAGCCATGTCCGGACGCGAGCGCCCGACCGCTTCTTCCAGCGTTCGAGAGCGGCCAGGACATGGACGTCCCAGAGCAGGACCAGAGCAAGGGGCACGTGGAAGAGGGGCGACCTCCTGACTTCCGCCATGTCCAGAAGCCGGCGCAGCGCCGCGATCTCTCGATGGGCGGGTCTCGTGCCGGCGCCCAGCCGCTGTCGGAGGTCCGCCGCGTAGCGTGAATAGAGGGGTGCGTCGGCCAGGAGGCTGAGCAGCGGCCCGTAGTGCCGCACGCCCGACTCGCCATCGTCGGCCTCGGAGCAGGCCCGGTTGATCGCCTTCCACGCCGGCGCCATCACCAGAGCCGACACCAGCAGCGGCCAGGCAACGACAGCCGTGGGCACCATCCCCAGAGAGTAGAGAATGATCGCGGCCAGATTCACCGGCGGAAGCAGAACTGCCGCCGCGCGAAGCCAGATGCGCCCGGACAGCCAGCCCGGACTCTCGCACCAGCGCAGGAAGTCCTCCACCTCCTCCATCGAGTCGCTGTTCATAAGCCGGGCTTCGGCCGCGATGCGGTCCCGGTAGTCGAAGGCGCCAGCCATCTCGCGGACCGCTTCCTGGCGCAAGGCGATGATCTCCGGGTCCGCGGGAGCGAGCAGCCAGGACCAGAGCGTCGATCGGCCGGGCGCGGTTCGTGAGACCCCCGTCAGGTGAACGAGCGACGCACGACCGTACAGGTCCAGGTCGTCCGCGTAGTCGTGGTTCCGCGGCACGGGCGGACTGAACGGCCGCGGCAGGTCGGACCAGCGGCGCTCGACGCGAGCGATTCCCTCGCGATTGAAATCGGTCATCAACTGCGCGCGGCGCAGGTGCCGTTGGGCGGCCCGGTGTCGCGCGACGACGATCACGAAGGCCACGACCGCCCCGGCCATGAGCAGCCAGACCGCCTGGCCGCGTCCCTGGGAGATCAGGAGCCAGACGCCGGCCGCGGCGGCCACGAAGACCACCAGCCGGAGCCGCTCGCAAAACCGGACCACGCGGGCCCTCCCGGCCGCCTCTCCATCGAAGCGGCGGGCGCGCTCCGCGTACCGGGCGGCGGGCTGTTCGACGCACTCCGCGCCGGGTGAGGCTGGCTCCGTTCGGCTCGTCACGAGTTGCCGCCGGCTCTCTTCCCGCCGCCGGCCACTCGCCTCTTCTCGTCTTCAAGGTCCTGCAGCGACACGCCGTCCGTGATCCATGACGGGGCCGGATCGCCCTTCAGGTAGTGGCCGAACCACTCCAGGATGCGGCGGTGGTAGTCCTTCTGGTTGGCTTCCTCGCGCAGTCCGTGGTCCTCGCCCTCGTAGACCAGCAGCACCATCTGTTTCCCGGCGCGGCGCGCGAAGTTGTAGAACTCGGTGCCCTGGTCCCAGTCGACGACCCCGTCGTCGTCGCCGAAGGCCATGAGCAGCGGCGTATCCAGGTTGTGCACCTCATGGATGGGCGAGTTGCGCCGGTGCGCCTCGGGATCCTCCCAGAACGGCACCTCCATCCGGGCCTGACCGGTCTCCCAGTGGTCGACCTCCGGTATCCCGGGGTTCCAGTGGATGGCCCCCATGAAGCTCACGAAGTCGGTGAGGGGAGCGCCCGCCACCGAGGCGGCGAAGATGTCGGTCCGGGTGGGCAGGTAGGTCGCCTGGTAGCCGCCCCAGGAGTGCCCGATGAGCCCGACCGCGTCCGGATCGGTCACCCCCATGTCGACCGCCCTGGCCACGGCCGCCCGCACCGACTCCAGCGCGCTCACTCCCGGGTCGCGGGCCCGGTAGACGATGTCCGGGAGGAGCACCGCGTAGCCGTGCTGGGTCCACGCCGTGAAGTTGTAGTAGTCGCGCTCGCTGGGCGCGCTGAAGCGGTGCATCTGGGGTGAGAGCATCTCGTAGGTGTAGACGATGGTCGGCACCGCCGACCCGGCTTCGTACCCTGCCGGGTAGAGCAGCACCGCCTGCAGGTCCCGCCCGCCCTCGCTCGTGAAGTCCACCAGCTCGGCCCGGCCCCACGCGGCTTCAGCGATGAACGGGTTGATGTCGGTGACCTGAACCGCGTCAGCCAGATCGGAGGGTCCCACGAAGTAGTCGGGCGGGTCGTCGAAGGCCTCGGCGCGGTAGAGCAGAACGTCGGCGCTGTCCGCGCGCGCAAGACCGCCCACCAGCGCGTCCTCGAATACGAGCGTCTCCACGAGCCCGTCCCAGCCCGGCGCCAGGCGGGCGTACCCCCGCTGCTCCGTCTTCTCGTCGTACAGGGTGAGGTAGAGGGAGGCGCCCGGATCGACGCCGGGGGTGTCGTCATCCGGCAGGCGCGCGACCCGGTGCGTGACGCCGGCCTCGGCTCCGGCGGTGAGCCGCGTCGCGCCGCTCCCGTCCAGCGGCACCCGCCAGATGTCGTGCTTGTCGTAGAGGAGGACTCCGGCGTCATTCTCCAGCCATCCCCCGGGCCCGAAGGCGAAGGGCGGGACGACATCGGTGGGCGTGTCGTATTCCGTGTCGGTGAAGGAGGTCGGCAGGTTCGAGGTCAGGTCGCGCCGCTCTCCGGTTGCAACCTCGAGGCTCCAGTAGTCGGCCCCGTCGTACGAGACCAGCCAGCGGCCGCCCGCGCCGGGCCACTCGTAGCGCACCCGGGTGAGAAGCCGGCGCCTCTCCCCGCTATCCACGTCGATCGACCACACGTCGTGATACGGACGGCCGAACATCGCGCCGAAGGGATAGGGCTCGGCGATGTCCTCCAGGGCGAACTCCCAGCCCTGCAACAGGGTCGCGTCGGCCATCAGGTCGGAGCCGACGGTGACGACCCTATTCTCGTCCAGATGCCAGACGGCCAGCAGGGAGCGGCTCGCGTCGCGACCCTCCGCCGCCTGCTGCTGCGGGAAGATGCGCACATCTCCGCTGTGCCAGATCTGGAGCCCGGGCAGGTCCGGCTCGTCGTCCGGAGCATCCGGGCCCCCGGTTTCGTCCATGCGGGTCTCGTCGCCCTCAGCGTCCCCGGATTCGTCCGTAGCGTCCTCCTCCCGGGGCCGGAGCCCGATGGAGATCATGGCGCCGTCGTCGGACCACCGCGGCGCCCGGTCCACGACCTCCAGGGCGTCCGCGATGCCGGCCGCGCCCTCGCTCAGCACGACCATCTCCGGTCTCCGGTCGAGACCGCGCCACGCCAGCACGTCGTAGGCGGAACCCTCCGCCGAGGCGTCCTCACGCGAGCGCAGGGCCGCCAGGTCGGCGGCATCGTCGCGCCAGGCCAGCCCCCGGTAGCGGGCCCCCGACGCATCCACCGACCGCAGCGTGCCCGAGCCGGCATCGTAGACCTGCACGCCGTTTCCCAGATCGGTTCCGGTCGCGATCACCATTGCGATCCGCGACCCGGAGGAGCTCCACGCCATCTCTGCGACGTTGCCGAAGGCCGTCTCGGACCCGGTGGCCAACATCACGATCCGCAGGTCGGCCCCCTTCCCCGCCGGCTCCCCGGGCGGGTTTCCGCGCAGCGCAAGGAATCGTCCCGAAGAGTCGAAGCTCCACTCGGACACCGATTCGAACTCGCGCATCTCGCCGGTGGCCAGGTCGAGCAACGCCGCCCCCTCGCGGCGAGCCTCGCCCTCCTCGTCGAGTCGCTCGATCTCCTCGGGCGAAAGCCCCACCGTCCACGCCAGCCAGCGTCCGTCCGGCGCAAAGCCGGGAGCTTCTCCCCAGGGGAAGACCCGCGTCGAGTCCTCGCTCAGGCGCCTTGCCCGCAACTCCGCGGTCTCGTCGACGCGGCTGACCGTGTAAGCGACCCAGTCCCCATGTGGCGAGAGCAGAGCGGGCCCGAGATTCTCCCAGCGCCCGTAGTCTTCGGGGGCGACGCGGGGAGGATCCTGGGCGGAAAGCGGGAGCGCGGCGGCAAGGGAGACGGCCGCGAGGGAGACGGCCGCGAGGCGACGGAGCGCACTGGAGGTTCGGCTGGGGATCGGCGCCGGCCGGAAGTCTGCGGATGAACTCACGGGAATGCTCCTTGAAACCGGGGGATGGCGGGCGGGCGGGCATTCACAACCGCCGGGCGGTCTCCTTCAGTCCGGCCGCGCCCGATGCTCCCGCGCTCATTCGAAGATATCACGCGCCAGGCGTGGGCGATCCGAGGTGCTGCGTGCCCCCTCACCCCCACACCACCCAAACCCCCGGCGGGGCCCGGAATTCGTGGCCGTGAGGGCGGCTGGGCCGCTCCGGGTCGAGTCGCAGCCCCGGCAGGCGGAACACCCGGGCCAGCGCCTCCCGCGCCTCGATGCGCGCCAGGGTGGCTCCCAGGCAGAAGTGGCGCCCGGCGCCGAAGGACAGGTGGTCGCGCGCGTTGGCCCGGTCCGGATCGAAGCGGTCGGGATCGTCGAAGTGGGCGGGATCGCGGTTGGCGGCACCCAGCATGCACTGGACGGTCTCGTTGGCGGGGATCCTCACGCCCCGGATCTCGACCGGCTCCGTGGTGAACCGCGTGCAGGACTGGACGGCCGCGTCCCACCTGAGCGACTCCTCGAACACATCGTCCAGCCGGCCCGGGTCGTCGGCGGCCGGCCTCGAAGCCGTCCGGTGAGTCAGCGCGGCCCAGATCGCGCTTGCGATGGCCGACTCGGTGGTCTCGATGCCGCCGAAAAGGATGATCAGCAGGTTGGCGACCATCTCCGCCTCGGCAAGCGGCTCGGCGTCGGCGCGGAGTCCCGCGATGGTCGAGCCTGCGGGCACCGGACGCTTCCCCCGGAGGAAGGGCGTCACGTATTCGCCGAACTCGCGGGCCGCGGCCTTCCCCGCCCTCCGCACGCCGGGATCCCCCGTGAAGTTCTCGAGCGCCGCCGCGAAGTCGTCGTACCAGGCCAGCAGGCGGGCTCCATCGCGTTCCGGAAGCCCCAGCACCCGGCAGATGCTCCGCACCGACAGTGGCCGCGCCAGCCGGGCCCGCAGGTCGGCCGCGCGCCGCCGACCGTCCTCGAGCTCTTCCATCAGCCCGTCCAGAACCGCCCGCACCGTCCCGAGCAGATTGCGCTCCAGGTTGCCGCGCCGAAACGGGCCGATGAAGCGGCGTTTGTAGCGGATCTGGGGCTCGCCGTCGGTTGTGAGCATGTGCGAGCCGAAGATGTCGCGGATGGTGGAGGCGGGCGCGTCGGTTGTGAAGCGTTGCCAGTCGGCCAGCACCTCCACGATGTCGTCCCGGCGCGTGAGCATCCACATGCCGAGCTCCGGAACCCACGTCACCGGTTCCGCAGCCCGGAGTTCGTGGAACAGGGGGTAGGGATCGCCGGCCAGTGCCTCGACGGTCACCCGGGCTCCCCGAGGGAACCGCCGGGCGCGGCTGGCATCGCCCCGATTCATCGTTGTAGCGTTCTGCATGAGATCAGGCTCACCTGAAGAAAGCCGTCCGGTCACCTTCCCGGGTTCCCCTCCGGCACCCGGACAGCGTGCCCGGCGGCGTAGACCGCTGCAAGGGGCACGCGGATGACCGAAGACCTGGTCCGCCACTACTCCCGCTTCCGGGTGTCGGAGCGCGTGCTCCTCACCGGGCATTCACACCAGGCGTGGCCCGACGTGGCGTTCGACGCCCAGCGGCAGGCATGGCTCGACGCCGCCGAACTTGTGGACGACAAGTGGGAGCGCGCGTTCGAGGTGGCCGCCGAGGTGCGGGCAGGGTACCGCCGCCTGCTGGACGACCCGGACGGCCACATCGCGCTGGGGCAAAACACGCACGAGCTGGTCACCCGGTTTCTGTCGGCGCTGCCCTTGCAGGAGCGGCCGCGCCTCGTGACCACCGATGGCGAGTTCCATTCGATCCGGCGCCAGCTGGAACGGCTCGGGCGCGAGGGAATCGAGGTCACGACAGTGCCGACCGCCGGTGGCGTGCCGCCGGCGGATGGCCTCGTCGCGGAGGTGGACGGCCGCACGGCGGCGGTGCTGGTGTCCTCGGTGCTCTTCCGCGATGCGCGGATCGTCCAGGGACTGGACGAGGTAGCCGCCGCTTGCGCGCGGGTCGGCGCGGAACTTCTGGTGGACGCCTATCACTCGCTTAACGCGGTCCCGTTCTCCGTCGTGAAGTTGGGGCTGAGGGACGCGTTCGTGACGGGAGGCGGCTACAAGTATTGTCAGCTGGGCGAAGGGAACTGTTTCCTGAGATTCCCGCGGCACTGCCGGCTGAGGCCGGTGCTGACCGGGTGGTTCGCGGAGTTCGGGACGCTGGCAGCCGGACGCGGACACGGCGAACCCACCTGCGGGGAAGGCCATCTGCGCTTCGCGGGCTCGACCTACGATCCGGTCAGCCACTATCGGGCGGCGGCGGTGTTCAGGTTCTTTCGGGAGAATGGGCTTGTCCCGGAGCGCCTTCGGCGGATCAGCCTGCAGCAGATCCGCCAGCTCGCGGCGGGGATCGATGCCCTGGACCCGGATCCGCGGATTCTCTCGCGAGATCGCACGTTGCCGTTGTCCCGGAGAGGCGGCTTTCTGGCCCTGACCACCCCCGTTGCAGGGAAGATCTCGGGCGAGCTCAGGAAGCGCGGCATCCACACGGACTTCCGTGGCAGCTCGTTGCGCCTGGGGCCGGCGCCCTACGTGACCCGGCATCAGCTGGACGAGGCGGTCGAGACACTCGGGGCGGTCCTGGCCGCGCATTGCTGAGGCGGAACCGCCTGCCGTAGCCCTCCACGACGAGCACTCGTCGGATTGCCAGCTCAGGCCCCGGCCGCTCAGGCTCTGGCTTCCCTCCCGGCTACGATCGAGTGCTGGGCCATGAGGAGCGCCGGGATCACGAGCATGAGCAGCGCCGTGGCGATCAGGACCCCGAACCCCACGGACGCGGCCAGGGGCACGAGGTGTTGCGCGTGGGTGCTGGTCTCGAAGACCAGCGGGGCGACCCCAACGAACGTCGTCACGGAAGTCAGCAGGATGGCCCGGAAGCGGTCCTTGGCGCCGGCGACGATCGCGTCCCGCACCGGGAGCCCGGACGCCTTCAGGTCGTTGATGAACTTGATCATCATCAGTGAGTCGTTGACGACCACGCCGCTCACCCCGATCAGCCCGTACATCGACCAGATGCCCAGGCTCAGCCCGAGAAGCATGTGCCCTGCGACAGCGCCGATCACCCCCAGGGGCACCGCTGCCAGGATGATCAGCGGCTGGGTGTAGGAACCGAAGGGAATCGCCATCAGCGCGTACATGACGAGGAGCGCCAGGAAGAGCGAACGGCTCAGATCGGCGTTGGCCTCCTCCTGCTGCTTGCGCTGGCCGCCATAGGTGTGCTCGAACGAGCGGTCCTCGGCCGACAGGCGCTCCAGGATCCCTTCCTCCAGGCTCCGGTTGACCTGCTGGCCGGTGGCGAGCACCGGATCCACATCCGCGGTTACGGTGACGGCGCGGCGCCCGTCCATCCGGTGGATGGTGGCCGCCGACCGCGCGAAACCGGCCGACGCCACCTGACCCAGCGGAACCTCGCCGCCGGGCGTGCGCACCAGGTAGCGCTCCACATCGACGGCGGAATTGCGCTCGTCTTCGGGGAGGCGCACGAACACACCCACGTCCTCGCGCCCGCGCTGCACCCTGAGCGCCTCGGCTCCGAAGAAGGCGGAGCGAACCTGCGACGCGAAATGGCCGACTGTCAGGTTCAGCGTGCGAGCCGCCGGCTTCAACTCGAGCTGCAGTTCGCGGAACCCCTCGTCGAGGTTGCTGCGCACGTCGAAGACGCCGTCGATGCCATTCAGCTCGGTCACGAACTCGTCCGCGATCACGGCGAGCCGTTCGGGGTCCGGATGCGAGAGCTCGAAATGTACCGGAAGTCCGAGCGTGATCAGGTTCGAGGAAATCGACAGCGATCTCGCGCTCGGGAGCACTCCGACCTCCTCGCGCCAGAGCCGCTCGAAGGTGGATGAGGCGATGTCATGGCGCTCCCAGTCGATGAGCTTGAACTGGACGGCGCCCAGGTGGCCCCGTGCGGCCTCCAACGCGTTGCCCCCCAGAGGGTCGTAGAGCGCGGCGGTCTGGCCGACCGTGACGGCGACCCCGACCTCCAGGGGATCCGCATCGGCATCGCGCTCGCGCGAGATGCGCTCCACCGCGCGATGCCCTGCAGCCTCGATTTGCGCCGCAACCGCGGACGTCCGCTCCCCGGGCGTGCCCACCGGCATCTCCAGGTTGGCGGAGACGACTTCACCCTCGATGGGGGTCAGGAACTGGTTGGGGACCACGCCGGCATTGACGGCCGCCATCGTGAGCACGAGCAGTCCCGCCGCGGAGGCGAGCACGATGCCGGGCTGGTCGACGGACAGACGCAGTCCGCGGTCCAGCGGACCATCCACGATCCGCTTCAGCAGGGCATCCACGCGTCCACGGACACGGGTGAGCCGACCGGATATCCAGCCCTCGCCCGAGGCACCAGGAGCGGGCAGATGCGCCAGATGGTTCGGCAGCACCAGAAGGGATTCCACGAGAGAAATCAGGAGGACCGTGATCACCACCAGCGGAATCGGGCGACCGAGTTCACCCTGCGGGCCGGGCGCGGTCAGGAGCGCGGAGAACGCCGTCACCGTGGTGAGCACCGAGAAGATGACCGGCGCACTGACCCGCCGCGTCCCCTGGATCGCCGCGGCAACCCCGCCAACGCCCCGCTCCCGTTGCGTGAAGACGCTTTCCCCCACGACGATCGCGTCGTCCACGACGATCCCCAGCGCGAGAACGAGCGCCATCAGCGAGAACATGTTGACCGAGACGCCCAGGAACTCCATGAACAGGAAGGCCCCGATGAACGAGACCGCCAGGCCAATGGCCACCCATAGCGCGAGCCGGACCTCGAGGAACAGGGTGAGGGCCAGGAGGACGAGCGCCAGCCCCAGCAGCGCGTTCTCGATCATCAGGCCGAGCCTTCCGGAAACCTCGACCGAGTCGTCCTTCCATATCTCGACCTCAACCCCGGGCGGCAGGGCGGGGAGCACTTCGCTTGCGAGATACTGCCTTACCGCTTCCGCTATCTCGAGGACTTTCTCGTTCGACGCGCGGTAGACATCGATGCCGACGGCTCGCCGGCCGTTGTAGCGCACGCTCAGATCGGTGTCCGCGAATCCATCCCGCACGGTTGCGATCTCGTTCAGGCGGACCGATGTCCCGTCCGAGCGGGTCAGGACGATGATGTCCTCGAAGTCGCCCTGGTCGTAGTTCCTGCCGAGCGTGCGGACCAGGATCTCGTTCTCGCCGTCGGAGATCCTGCCGGCCGACAGCTCCATCGAGCCCTGCCGCACCGCCATGGCGACATCCTCGAGGGTGAGACCCAGCGCCCGCAGCCGGCTGACCGGGACCTCGATGGAGACCTCGTACGGCCGGGCACCGCTGACTTCGGCCAGCGAAACCTCCGGGAGGGACGAGATGCCCTCCTCGATTTCGTACGCCAGTTCCTTGAGGGCGCGCTCCGGGACATCACCGTGAACCAGCAGGCGGATGACGTTCTGCCGGCTCGTGATTTCGCGCACCTGAGGCCGTTCCGCCTCCTCGGGGAAGGTGATGATGCGGTCGACCTCGCCCTTGACCTCGCTGATCGCGCGATCGACATCGGTGCCCGACTTGAACTGCGCGATGACCGAGCCGAAACCCTCGGAAGCGGTCGCTTCCAGCCGGTCCAGGCCCTCCACGCCCCGGATCTGCTCCTCGATCTTGGTGACGATCGATTCCTCGATCTCCCCGGGGGTCGCGCCGGGATAGACGACGAGGACCTGGACTTGATCCAGGGACAGTTCGGGAAGAATCTCCTGAACCAGGTTCCTCGCTGCCGCCAGGCCCGCGAGGAGCAGAAACAGCATGAGCACGTTCGCCGCCACGCTGTTTCGGGCCATGAAGGCGATCGGCCCGGTTCGGCCGCCGGTCAGGTTCGGCTGATCCGCCCCTTCAGGGGTCAAGGGCCACCTGCTCGCTTCCCGCGAGGCCCAAGCCCTTCCGGAAGCAGGTCTGATCCATGGCGCATGCGGGATGCCTACGCGAGAGGTGACGGGGAAGACTCCCACCCCCTGCAAGAGAACCACGACACCGGCCGCAATCAAGAAGCGCGTCGTCCACGCGGCGTCCTGTGTGCGGGAGAGCGTCGGCGGCCAGCCAGGCAAGGATGGCGGGAGGACTAGGTTTCCGAGGCTGCACGCTGTAGGCTGACTGCAACCCACCCAGTCCCGCCCCGGGGGAGGCAGTCAGATGGTTCTTCGCGTTCATCCAGGCAGAGCGCCCCGCCTGTTCGCGGCCATCGTCGTCACGGCGACCTCCATTTCGGTCTTCAGCACGGCCGCGCGCGCCCAGGCTCCCTCGTCCATCGAACTGACCACCCTCTCCGTGCCCCGCTTCGACATCATCTCCTCCCCAATCGAGCTCACCGGCCCGGTGCGGCCCGGGGAATACCTCGGCGTGGTCGGCCCGCGCGCGGCGTGGCTGGGACTCGAGACCGGTGAAGCCGAACTGTGGGTGCATCCGCTGAAGGTCGGAAACGGCTTCCGCCTGAGCTTCTCGGCGGCCGGCAACGGCGCTCCGATCCCCGGGGACCAGGTGGCGCGCACGGTGCAGGTGCGGCCCGAGCTGGCGACCATCACCTACAGCCACGCTGCCTTCCAGGTGCGCCAGCACATCCTCGCGCCCGCCGACACGGCTACGTCCGGCCTCCTCGTGCTGCTGGAGGTCGACACCCCCGAGCCGCTCGAGATCGTCGCCGAGTTCGAGCCCGTGCTGAACTACATGTGGCCGGGCTCGCTGGGCGGACAGTACGCGTACTGGGATGCGGAGCGCCGCCTTTTCGTGCTCTCGGAGAGCCTGCAGACCCGCAACGCCGTCGTGGGGTCGCCGTGGGCGACCAACTCGGTGGAGCATCCGGCGCACCAGTTGGGCGAGGCGCCGCGCACGATGGTGATTCCGGTCGATCCGGAGCGGGCTGGGCGCGAGTTCATCCCCATCGCGGTCGCCGCCGGCAGCGGCCCCCGCGAAGCCGTCTTCGAGAGCTACCGCGAGCTCATCGCGAACGCCCAGGGGCTCTACTACGACAAGCGGTTGTGGGCAAGTCGCGCGCTCACCTCCACCGCCTCCGTCGAAACCCCCGATCCCGAGCTGGATCTCGCGCTCGAGTGGGCGAAGATCAACCTCGAGGAACAGCGGGTCTGCAACCCGGATCTGGGGTGCGGCTTCGTCGCCGGGTGGGGGTTGTCGCGCAACGGCACCCGTCCCGGGTTCGGCTGGTTCTTCGGCGGCGATGCGGCCATCAACACCTTTGCCATGGACGCGCTGGGTCAGTGGGATCTGGTGGCGGAGGAGCTGGCGTTTCTGGCCCGTTACCAGCGCGCCGACGGAAAGATCACCCACGAGATCTCGCAGGCCGCCGCGCACATCGACTGGTTCGACACCTACCCCTACGCCTACTACCACGCGGACACCACGCCCTACTGGATGCTCGCGCTGTACGAGTACTGGCGGGCCAGCGGCGACGACGACCTGGTGCGCGAGCTGTGGCCGGCCTACCGGCGCGCGTGGGCGTGGTGCCTGACCGCCGAGACCGATGGCGACGGCATCATCGAGAACACGGTGGGCGGTCTCGGCGCGGTCGAGGTGGGGGGGCTGGGGGAGGCCATCCACCAGGACATCTACCTCGCCGCGGTCTGGGTCGCGGCCCTCGAAGGGACGCGCGTGCTGGCCGAACATCTGGGCGACGGGGAGACGGGTGAGGTTGCGGCCCGCCTGGCGCCCCAGGCGCGGAGGACGCTCAACGAAGCCTACTGGCGCGAAGCGGAGGGACACCACGCTTTCGGGATCCTCCGCGGGGGCGGCACCAACGACAACCTCACGGTGTGGCCCGCCACGGCGGCCGCCTTCGGGCTGTTCGATGATGAGCGCGCACGCTCCACCCTGGCCAGAATGGCCGGCGACCGGGTGTCGTCGGACTGGGGCGCGCACATGCTCTCGACCGAGAGCGACCTCTACGACCCGCTGCAGTACAACATGGGCACCGTCTGGCCGTTCGTGACCGGGTTCGCGGCGTGGGCCCAGTACCGTTACCGCCGTCCCTGGGCGGGTTTCCACCTGATGGACGCGGTAAGGCAGATGACCTTCGACTGGGCGCTGGGACGGCATCCGGAACTGCTGTCCGGCAGCTTCTACCAGCCTCTCGACCAGACCGTGCCGCACCAGTTCTTCGCGACCTCGATGCTCGCCACGCCCCTGCTTAGAGGCGTCTTCGGGTGGCAGCCGGACACGCCGCTGGGGCGGGCCCGGCTCGCGCCCCAGCTTCCGCCCGGCTGGCCGGAGGCGACGGTGCGCGGGCTGCGAGCCGGCAACACGACGCTGGATGTGGAGATTCACCAGGACTGGACGTCCGCCGGGGGCTCGCAGCGAACGATCATCCGCTGGCAAGGTCCCCGGCTGGACCTCGACTTCGTTCCGGACGTGCCTGTCGGAGCCCGCAACCCGTCGATCACGGTGGATGGCGTTCCGGCACCTTCCGGGGGAGCGGTCCGCGTCCAGGTTGGCCGCGACGCACCCGGACCCGAGGGCGCCGAACCCGAAGCCAGGGACCAGGACGACGTCGCCGAGATCGTGGTGCGCTGGGAGGGCGGACTGGCGGTGGCCCCGCCCCGCATCGACCTGGAGCCGGGTCAACGCAGCACGGGCCTGAGGATCATCGACCTGGTGGCCGACGACGACGGTTGGCTGCTGACCCTCGAGGGCACACAGGGACGCGACTACGATGTTGAACTATTCGGCACGCCGATCGACGCTACTCCGACCGACGCCGCCGCCGCGAGCGCATCCGGCCAATCGGAGGGTACGATCCGCGTGAGCTTCGCCGGCGAGGGGAGCCGCGCGACGACGGTCGTGAGGCTCAACCCCGGGGGATGAGCGGTCGCTGACCCCGATGCCCGGGCATATTGCCGCTCACAGAGCCATGACCAGGCGGAGACCCGCCTCAATTCGGCTCATGAGCACTGCTGGAATCTGTCCCGAGCACTCGGCGAGGTAGTCCTCATCCACGGTCACGAGCTGGGTCACGTTGGCGACGGAGTCCCTCGGCAACCCCGTTTCGGCCGCCGGCAGGAGCACATTGCCCGGAGCGTCGAGATAGCGTGTCCTGGACGTCAGGGCCACGCCAATCACCGTCCGGAGCCTGCTTCGGTTGAATGCATCGGCCTGAACGACCAGGATGGGACGGCGGTAGCCGGGTTCGGATCCGCGCGGCTCCTCCAGGTCCGCCCACCAGATTTCCCGTCGCGCAACTACCATTCTTCGGCGATCGAACGCGCCTGAGCCCGGCGAAGGGCCGGATCGAGCCCGCTCGGAAGGTCCGCGTATACGGCATTGAGCCGTGCGGTGACGTCTGCTTCCCGGTGCTTCGCCACGTACTCCGCAACAGCGGTCGCGTAGAGTTCGCTTCGCGACACCCTCAGGCGTTTCGCCAGGGCGTCGGCAGATGCGAACAACTCATCCGAGAGAGAAATCGCGGTTTTCATACCATGATAATACCGTGGTATAACCACGACGTCAACGCTGCAATTTGCCGCGCGCGCCCGTGAGATCGGACCCCCCCGGTTCGACCGGTTCAGGGGCGTTCGCCACCTCCATTGGGCCGATCTTCCTGTGCGCCAATCTCCTCGCGACCCGTGCGGTGAAGCCTCGCGCAACGTATTAGTTATGGGCTAAGGGGGCGGTGTGTGGCTGCGGATACGGAGCAGACCTCTCCCGACGGTCTCGAGGACAGCGTATGCAGCGACTTTCCCAGGGCTCGGTTCTCCTCGCAACGTGGTCCCTGGCCGGCCTTGGGCTCATTCTGGGCGCCGGCACACCCGACGTCGTTCGAACCGCATCCTTCCAGAGCCCTGCGGGCTCGGAGGTCTTGTTCGCGACAGGGTTCCCGGCGGCTCCCTCCCCCCCGCTGCCGTCACCCGCGCTCACGGCCGTAGTACGGCAATACTGCGTCGTCTGCCACAACGACGCGCTCCTCACGGGCAACCTCTCGCTGCAGCACTTCGCCGTGGAGCAGGCCCCGGAGGAGCGCGAAACCGCCGAGAAGATGATCCGCAAGCTGCGGGCGGGGATGATGCCGCCGCCCGGGATTCCGCGGCCGTCGGCCGATACCCTGCGGTCGCTGGTCGAAACGCTCGAGTCGTCCGTGGACGAGGTCGCCCGAGCGGCTCCCAATGTGGGCACGCGGCGGTTTCAGCGGCTCAGCCGGCCCGAATACGAGCGCGTCATTCACGAACTCCTGGGGCTCGAGGTGAACGCGGACAACTGGCTCCCCGAAGATCTGCTGGTGGGAAGCTTCGACAACATGTCCGCCGCCCAGGGCCTCTCGACCACCCTGCTGGACTCATACCTGAAGGCGGCCATCGACGTCAGCCGTCTCGCCATCGGAAACGCGCTGGCCCTGTCCTCCACCACCAAGCACCGCAACCCGCTCGAGGTGTCGCAGCATGCCTGGGAACAGGTCGAGGGAGCGCCCTTCGGCACCCGCGGCGGGATGGTGGTGACGCACGACTTCCCCGCGGACGGCGAGTACGTCTTCCGGGTGGAAACGGAGTTCGGCAGCGGCAACCAGGTCGCCGCCGAGGACGTCGACATCTCCATCGACGGGGAACCGGCCGCGCTCCTCAGGCTCGAGTACAACGCCGTGCGCACCGTGCCCGCCATCGAGACCGAACCAATCTTCGTGCGCGCCGGCCAGCGCAAGGTCTCGGCAGCGTTCGTCAACGTCATCGAGGGACCCTATGAGGACCGCTTCAGCCCCGCCGCGTGGTCGGCCGCGGGTACGGCGGGAGGCAGCTACGGGGTCACGGGCCTCACGCACCTGAAGGAGCTGCTGATCACGGGCCCAGCCAACGTCTCCGGGGTGGCTGAGTCCGAGAGCCGGCGGCGGATCTTCACCTGCCGTCCATCCGTTCGCGCAGAAGCGCGTCCCTGCGCGCGGTCGATCCTCTCGCGGCTCGCCGGGCGCGCCCACCGCCGGCCGCCTACGGCCGACGACATCGCCGACCTGATGCGCTTCTACGACGCGGCGGCGGCCCAGGAGGGCTTCGAAGCCGGGGTGCAGATGGGCCTGCAGGCGATTCTCGTGTCCCCGGAGTTCGTCTTCCGGCTGGAGCGCGAGCCCGCCGGCACCCAGGCGGGCGAGGGTTATCCCCTGAGCGACATCGACCTCGCCACCCGGCTCTCGTTCTTCCTTTGGGCCACCGTGCCCGACGAGGAGTTGCTCGAGGTCGCCGGGAGCGGCCGGCTCTCGGATCCGGAGGTGCTGGAGGCGCAGGTCGAACGCATGCTGCGGGATCCGCGCTCCGAGACCCTCGCCACCCGCTTTGCCCACCAGTGGCTGAGGCTGCAGGACGTGGGCAAGGTCTGGCCGGAGTCCTACCTCTACCCCGACTTCTCGCAGCAACTGGCCGATGCCATGGTGCGGGAGACCGAGCTGCTCTTCGACTACCTGGTTCGGGAGGACCGGAGCCTGCTCGAACTGCTCGACGCGGACTTCACCTTCCTGAACCAGCGACTCGCGCGGCACTACGGGATCGAAGCCGACTTCCAGGGTGACGACTTCCGCCTGGTGCGCTATCCGGACGGTCGGCGCCGGGGCGTGCTCGGCCACGGGAGCATCCTGCACCTCACTTCCATGTCGGGCCGGACCTCGCCCGTGTTGCGCGGCAAATGGGTGATGGAGGTGCTGATGGGGACGCCCCCGCCGCCCCCACCGCCCAACGTCCCCACCCTTGAAGGAAGCCCGGACGCGGACGGAGACCGCATCCTGACCACGCGCGAGCGCATGGAGCTGCACCGGTCTAGCCCTGTATGCAGCTCCTGCCACAACTTCATCGATCCCATCGGCCTCGCGCTCGACAACTTCGACGTGACCGGGCGCTGGCGGGTGCGGGAGAACATGGCCCCGCTCGACACCCGCGGCACCTTCTACGACGGCACCGCCCTGAGTTCGCCCTCCGAACTGGCGGCGGTGCTTCTCAAACGTCCGATCCCGCTCGCCCGCAACTTCACCGAGCATCTGCTCTCGTACGCGATCGGGCGGCCCGCCGACCATCTCGATCAGCCGACCATACGCGCCATCACGCGGGCGGCGGCGGACAGAAACTACAGCATCTCGTCGATCGTGGTAGGAGTCGTGAGGAGCGCTCCCTTCCGCATGCGACAAACCCAGGAGGTTCAATGAGAGACATGACGTTCGCCACCAGTAACCCGGCGCTGCCAGGCCGGCGCGCGGCTTCAGTGCATGCCGCCGTCCTGGGCCTCGCCCTCCTGCTGGCCGCCCCCCTGGCCGCTCAGCAGGGTCAGATCACGGGGCTCGTCACCAACGCCGCCACCGGACAGCCCATCTCCTCGGCCCAGGTCTTCATCCCCGAGCTGAACATGGGAGCCCTCTCGGCTTCCAACGGCCGCTACCTCCTGCTGGGCGTCAACGCGGGCATCCATACGGTGCGGGTCGAGCGCATCGGTTTCGCCGCAGCCACCGTGGAGGTCACAGTCACGGTCGATCAGACCGCCGAGGCCAACTTCCAACTCCAGGAGGTGGCCCTGAACCTGGACGAGATCGTGGTGACCGGAACCGGCGCGCCCACCCAGCGGCGCCGGTTGGGACAGACCATTACCTCGGTCACCTCTGACGAACTCGCGATCGCGCCCATCACCAGCCTTTCCGACGCGCTGGTCGGGCGGCTCGCCGGGGCACGCGGCCTGATCTCGGGAGGTCAGACCGGCGCGGGCAGCGCCATCGTGCTGCGGGGCACGTCGAGCATCAGCCAGCGGCAGAGTCCTCTCATCTACGTGGACGGCGTGCGGCTGGACAACGCAACCGAAGACGCATCGTCCGCGACCACCGACCGATTGCAGGACATCAACCCGCAGGACATCGACCGCGTGGAAGTCATCAGGGGCGCCGCCGCCGCCACCCTCTACGGCACCGAGGCATCGAGCGGGGTGATCCAGATCTTCACCAAGCGCGGACAGACCGGCGCGCCGGTGTACGCCTTCTCCACCGACCTCCAGCACCTCGCCTTCCCGCGCGACTTCCCGGACAACTGCGGATACAACCGCGCCGAGCACCAGCTCCTCTGCGACAGTCCCTGGGAGGAGAATGCGGTGTTGGGGTACCACCAGAACTACAACCTTTCCGTTCGGGGCGGGACACCCGGTCTGCGCTACTACCTGTCCGGACGCCTGATGGACGAGAGGAATCCCTCACCCAACAACGAACTGGCGAACCAGTCCGTGCGTGCCTCCTTCGATTTCACGCACACCGAGAAGCTGACCAGCCAGGTCGGGGTCAACGTCGTTCGGCGCAATCTCAGGACGGCCACCCCCGGCTGGGGCGACCTCTTCGGCAACCTCATGCTGGGTAATCCGCTGCGTGCGACCGAGACCAACCCCCACGGCGCCTACACGCCGCTCCTGGCCAGCCGCATTACGGAGAACTTCCAGGAGTCCGTAAACACCATGCTGAACGGCTCGCTGGTCTACCAGTGGGCCGACGGTCTCAGCTCCACCCTGCAGGTAGGACACAACTTCATCGACTCGCGCTTCAGCGAGTTCTTTCCCCAGGGCGTGGTCGCGGAGTCGGTCACCGGCTACAAGCGGGTGAGGAATTCGAGGTTCGCCACCACGACGCTGGACTTCAGCACCCACTGGGAAACCCAGATCAGCGACGGGATGGTCGGAAACGTGACCGTGGGCGGCCAGAGCTTCCGCGAGGTGCAGGCGTACGAGCTTGCTTCCGTGCGCGAGTTCGGCTCCCCTACCCTCAAGACCCTCAGCGGCGGCGCCCAGATCACGGGCGTCAGCGAAGGTTACGAGGAGGTCATCAACGCGGGCCTATTCGTCCAGGGTCAGGTCGGGCTCGACGACCGGCTGTTCCTGACCGGCGGCGTGCGCGCGGACGGCAACTCGGCCTTCGGTGAGGACTTCGGCCTGCAGGTCTATCCCAAGGCCGGCGTATCCTGGGTCGTCTCCGAGTACGACTTCTGGAACGTCGGCTGGATGAACGAGTTGAGGCTGCGCGCGGCGCTGGGAGCCTCCGGCCTCCAGCCGGGCGCCTTCGACGCCCAGCGCACCTGGAGCCCTAGCAGCAGCGTCATCGGCGGCTACCTTACGCCCCAGAACCTCGGCAACCCGGAACTCAAGCCCGAACGCTCCACCGAGATCGAGATGGCGATCGAGGCGGGCCTGCTGGACGGCCGCTTCGGCATGGAGCTGGTCTACTTCAACCAGACCACCAACGATGCCCTGCTTCCGGTGCCCCCGTCGCCCGGTGACGGGTTCACCCGCTCCCAGTTGCGTAACCTGGGCACGCTCAAGTCGTGGGGGCTGGAACTCACCGCCGATGCACGCCTGGTGCAGAGCCCCAGTTTTACCTGGGACCTGACGCTAAGCCCCACCTATCTGAAGCAGTGGGCGGACGACCTGGGCGGGCAGCCCGACCGGCGTCTCGGCAGCCGGCGCCGGTTCCATTCCCTCTACGAAGGGATGTGGCCCGGAATCTGGATCGCCCCCATCGTCGATCCAAACCAGCCCTACGTCCTGTCCGGACCCATCGACGAGATCCGCAGCCGACGCGACATCGCTCCGAACATCCTGAAGGCGGCCGACGGGACCGACTCGCTGGCGGTGATCGGCAGACCTCAGCCCAACTGGACCGTCGACGTCCGCAGCGCCATGCAGTTCGGGAGCTTCACCTTCCGCAACATCTTCGAGGCGGCGGGCGGCTTCATCGTCTCGAACGAGACAGATCACCTGCGCAACGCGCTGGGCAACGGCCCACTGGTGGCCACCCTGGAGTATACGCTCAACGAACCCACCGCCACCGTCGAGGAGAAGCAGCGGCTGGTGGACGAGTATGGCCGCAAGCACAACGGGGTCATCACCAACACTGTCTATCCGGGCGACTACGTGCGCTGGGCCGAGCTCACGGTGTCCTGGCAGTTGCCGGACGCATTCGCCGAGCGCATCGCCGCCACCAGCGCGCAGGTCAGCGTGGGGGCCAAGAACCTCAAGGTGTTCAGCGACTACCTGAGTTCGCCCAAGAACGGCTGGATCGACCCCGGCACCCGCGGCATCGAAGCGGGCACCGCCGGCGCCAGCTACTTCACGCAGAACGTCGACTACCTCAAAGTGCCGGCTCCGCGCCGTCTGGTCTTCTCCCTCAGGGCCCAGTTCTGACCGGGCCGAACATGCGGAGGCAATCATGAACTTGCATGAGAGACAAGGGAGTCAACCGATGAGGAAGAACGGAAATCCTGATGCCGGAAGAATCACGCGAACACGACGCCAGAGGGGTCTCGGGGTCCTTGCTTCGGGACTGCTGCTGACCGCCGCCCTCGGGTGCAGCGACTTCCTCGAAGTCGACAACCCTGCGAGTCTGCTGGACGAGGACCTGGAGCGGAAAGAGCTACTGGGGACGCTGGCCAACACGCCGGAGGGCAACCTCGCCGGCACCTACTCCAGCCTGCTGACACGCCATGGGCTCCTGAGCGACGAGCTGTTCCATCCCACCACGCAGCTCGAGAACATCGACGCCATGCGCGGAAACCGGCTCGCGTCCAATTCCGCCGTTGAAGGCCACTGGCGCGGGCTCGCCCAGGCGCGCTGGCTCGCGGACGAGGTGGCCGAACGCCTCTCGGCGGCCGGGGGCAACGACCTGGGCGTCGCGCACGCACACTTCTTCGGCGGGATGACCCGCATCACCATGGCCGATCACTACAACGTGATCGTGTACGGCGCCGAGGATCAGCTGCGGGGCCCGATCGACGTGATCGCGGAGTCCATCGAGCGCTTCCAGCAGGCCGCCCAGGTCGCGCAATCCGCTGGGGATGCGAACTTCGCCGCGGCCGCGATGGGACAGGTCGCGCGGGCCTACCGCTCGCTCTACTACGAGCGCACCCACCTCCAGGGCACCATGGACCGCAGCCTGTTCGACCAGGCCGAATCGGCGGCCCGGCAGGCGCTTTCGACGGCCCCCGACTACAACGTCTCGCTGCGCTTCGGAGCCCCCGGCGGCTCCAACTCCGGGGCTTCCCTGGGAGGTCCGTACGGCGGGACCAACCGGATCGACGAGATCTATCTCTTCCTTCCGGACCCCGTGACCGGAGACTGGGACCCCCGCATCGCGCACGAGGAAACAACCCGCGAGGAGCCGCTCGGCACCAGCTCCTACAACCTGAAGTATACCGCGCGCGAAACTCCGCTCCCGCTCAGCCGTGCCGCCGAGGCGATGCTCATCATCGCCGAGTCCCGGCTGCTGGCCGGCGATCTGGCGGGCGCGGTCGAGTGGATCAATCATACACGTGCGGCAGCGAGAACCCGGACGATGTCCGGGGACTGGGGCGACGCGTCGCGCGGCTGGCCGCCCACGGGACACGCGATCTCGGACCTGCGTGACTTCGCGAGCATGGACTCGGGCGAGATCATGGCCCAGCTCCAGCACGAACGCAGGGCCGAGTTCTGGATGGAGATGCGGCGCTGGCAGGACATGCGCTACTACGAGATCTTCCCCTACCGCTGGTTCGACCAGAACAAGGCGATGGGGATTCATCTGCGCTGGCCGCCTTCCCCCGAGGACGTCAACGCCAACCCCAACCTCACCAACGAAATCGCGCAGCGGTTGTACGTGAACTGAGTTCCATGAATCGAGTCCGGGAAACCGCGTCCTGTGAACTGAATCGCTGGATGGAGGTAAGTCGTCGATGAATTTCATCACGGGAAGACACCTTTCGCGCCGCACCTTTCTGAAGGGCGCCGGGGCCTCCGTGGGCCTTCCGCTCCTCGAGGCGATGGTGCCGGCGGGCAAGCCGTGGAGCGATGCGGCGCAGTCGCAGTTCACGCGCCTGGTGTGCGTCGAGGAGTCGATGGGGTGCGCGGGCGGCAACGACTGGGGGGACGCGCAGAACCTGTTCGCACCGGCGAGGGCTGGGCGCGACTTCGAGCTGAAGGCGGAGAGCCAGCTCAAGCCCCTCGAGGCCTACCGGGACTACCTGACCATCGTCAGCAACACCGACGTGCGCATGGCGGAGCCCTATCGGGCCGAGGAGATCGGTGGCGACCACGATCGCTCCACCGCCGTGTTCCTCACCCAGGCCCATCCGCTGCAGACCCAGGCCGACGTCTACCTGGGCAAGTCGCTGGACCAGGTGCACGCGGACCGATTCGGACAGGACACCGCACTGCCCTCGCTCGAGATCACAACGGAGCAGATGGACCGCGGGGGCGGGTGCGCCTACAACTATCACTGCGCGTATACGACCACCCTGGCGTGGGCGTCGCCCACCCAGCCGCTTCCCGCCATCCGCGAGCCCCGGCGGGTGTTCGAGCAACTGTTCGGCGCCGGCGACTCCCCGGCCGACCGCGCCGTGCGGCTGCGCAACAGCCAGAGCCTGCTCGACTGGGTGCTGGTGGAACTGAACGACCTGAAGCGAGAGCTGGGAGCGCTGGACCGGCAGGCGCTCGATCAATACGCCACGCACATCCGCGAACTCGAGCGGCGCATCGAGTTGGTGGAGGCGCAGAACTCGAGCGGCGAGGAGCGGCAGATGCCGGAAGCGCCGTCGGGCATTCCGGACCGCTGGGAAGACCACATGCAGTTGATGTTCGACCTGCAGGTGCTCGCCCTGCAGGCGGACCTGACCCGGGTCATCACCTTCAAGACCGGCTTCGACCTGCAGAACAGCACCTTCCCCGACAGCGGCACCAGCAAGTCGTTCCACGCGGCATCGCACCACGGCAACGTCCCCTCCGCCGTCATGGAATTCAACGTCATCAACACCTATCGCCTGGGGCAGATGGCGTACTTCCTCGAGAAGATGAAGAACACGATGGAGGGCGAGGCGTCCCTGCTCGACAAGACGGCCATCATCTGGGGGTCCCCGATGGGCGACCCGAACCTCCACAACCACCGGCGCTGCCCGCTCCTGCTCATGGGCCACGCGAACGGCGCGCTGGAGGGCAACCTGCATCTGCGGGCGCCCAGGGGGACGCCCATGGCGAACGTGTTCGTGAGCCTGATGCAGCGCCTCGGGCACGACGACATGCGCGCCTTCGGCGACAGCACCGGCGAGTTCCCGCTCAGCTTTCCGGTCGGCCGGTCGGTGAGCACGCGGAGGGAGCCATGAGGCTCGGACGCGCGATGGGGGGCGCCGGCGCTGTCCTGGCGGTTTTGCTGGCCGTGGGTGCGGCGACCCCGCAGGACGGGCTGCTGGATGCGGCGCGTCGGGGTGACACGGACGCGGTGCGGGCACTGCTCGAAGCCGGGGCCGACGCCAACCTCGCGCAGGGCGATGGTCTGACCGCATTGCACCTGGCGGCGCGCGAGGGTCATCTGGAGGTGGTGAGAATCCTGATCAACGCGGGGGCGGAGACCACCGCGACGACGCGTATCGGTGACTACACGCCCCTGCACCTGGCCGGCGGCACGGGACACGCGGACGTGATCGGCGCGCTCCTGCGCGCGGGCGCCGACCCGACGGCGGTCACCACCTCAAGCGGCGTGACCCCCCTCCACCTGGCGGCGGAAGCGCGCGGCGGCGAGAACGCGGTTCGCGTCCTGCTCGAGCGCGGCGCGCCGGTCAACGCGCGAGAGAGGTCAGCGGGGCAGACGCCCCTCATGTTCGCCGCCGCCGCCGGGCGGTCGGCCTCCGCGGCCGAACTGCTGGAACACGGTGCCGACCCCTCGATCGCCACCGAGGTCGGAGACGTGCTGCGCCGCATGGCGATCAGCCGGGCGGCCCAGGGGCGGCTGCTGGAGGCGCTGTCCGAGATTCAGCGGGCGGCCGAAGGCGGGACCGCCAGGGAGCCGACCGCCGCCGAAGTGCAGGCCGCGCTCGCGGTGCAGCGGGAGTTTCTCGCCTCGGAGGAGTTGCGCCGCCAGATGGAGGATTTCCACCCCGACAACCTTTCCAGCGTGGTGCCCGCGTGGGACACGCCGGCCGGCTACGTCAGCGACAACGAGATCGTCCAGCGGCCCATGTACGAGACCCTGGTCGGCAGGACGGGCGGCATGACAGCCCTGCTGCACGCCGCCCGCGAAGGCCATCTGGAGGTTGCGCGGGTGCTCCTGGACGGCGGCGCCGACATCGACCAGGTCGCCGGCGACGGGGCCAGCCCGCTCACCCTCGCCGCGCTCAACGGCCAGTTCGACATGTCGATGCTGCTCATCGAGCGGGGTGCCGATCCCGACCTGGCCACCCACACGGACGGCGTCTCACCCCTGTTCGCGGTGCTCCAGACGCAGTGGGCCTTCAAGTTCACCGACCATCCCCATCCGCGCGCCCACGACAACCAGGCCACGACCCACATGGATGTCCTGAGCGCGCTTCTGGAGGCGGGCGCCGACCCCAACGCGCCGATCGGGACGCACCTGTGGTATTCGGACTTCCTGCGCGGCAAGCTGGGGCTCAACCTGACCGGGGCCACCCCCTTCTGGCGGGCGGCGCTGGCTCAGGATCTGCCCGCCATGAAAGCGCTGGTAGCGCACGGAGCCGACCCGGACATCCCCACCACCTGGCCGGAACCGGGGATGCGGGAGGGACGCCAGAACGACGGGCGCCTGCAGGAAGACTCCGGGCTCCCCATGATCCCCGAGGGCACCCCCAACATGTACCCGATTCACGCCGCGGCGGGGGGCGGGTACATGGGACTCGGCGCCTTCCTGATGAACCACGTCCCGAACAATTTCCTCAACACGGTCAGGTACCTGGTCGAAGAGTTGGGGGCCGACGTCAATCTCCGCGACTCGTGGGGCTACACGCCGCTGCACTACGCCTCGGTGCGGGGCGGCAACGACCTCATCGAGTACCTGGTGTCCAAGGGAGCCGACGTGGGTGCGATCAGCCGCCTGGGCCAGTCCACCGCGGACATGGCGCGCGGGGGCCGGGCGGGCTATTTCTCGCGGCCGTCCTACCCCGGGACGGTGGATCTGCTGGTGGGTCTGGGGTCGGAGCTGAGGTGCCTGAACACCCACTTCCGGGGCACCGGCGACTTCTGCCCGGGCGCGGGGGTGGAGGCGTTCGACACGCAGGGGCCTCCCGGGCAGCAGAATCGACCGCCTGGCGGAGGGCGGTAGGAGAGACGGTAGCCCGCGGGGATAGCGAGCACACCGTTTCCCGGCGTGCTTGACCGGAGTTGACCGGAGGCGGAGCCCTGCCCGATGACCGTGGCGGCGGCTACCCTGCCGGTGGCCTGCCGGGGGACCGCCTCCGGGCCGGGGCCGGTGGTGGGCCCGACGACCTGGGCGGGGGGCCCGAGCGCGCATCCGGAGGCGGCGCGGTCGCGGGGGAACGGCCCGGGCTCGACCCGGTTGCCGACCCCGCCGGTTGCGAAGGCGGCCGACCCGCGGACGGAGGCGGCGGCTCGCCGGGCGGAGTGCGCGGCCGCGCCGACGGCGGAGGACCGGAACCGGCGGGGGGTGGCTCGCCCCGCCGCTGCAGCACCGGTCGCTCGTCGCGGCTTTCGGCGGCACGGACGGGCGAAGGCAATACCGTACCCGGCCGCAACCGCGCCCCGCGAACGGCCGCTTCCGGGAGTGATCCGTCAGGCCGCGGGGAGGTGGCGGGGAGCGGGGCCGCGGGCGGCGCACCCACGCCATCCCCCACTGTTTCCCGCGTTGCCGCGGGGTTGGCGGCTTCCGCCAGTTCGTCCCCGACCGCAGCGGTGGGCTGCCGCACCGGCGCCAGTTCCCCCCTGACCGCGCGCGCCTCGGCCGGCGCCTGCCCGCCGGCGTCCGAGCTCGACCCCACAGAGCCTGACGGCACCGCCATCGTCGGCGGCCGCACGACCCTTCCCGGCAGTGCCAACCCTTCTGCCGGGCGCGCAGACCCGCCTCCCGCACCCGCCGCCGGCCGCATCGGTTCGCGCAGGCCGGGAACGCGCGCGGTGGGCACCTCGCCCGGATCCTGCCCCGGGTCCCTGCCGATGCCACGTTCGGGCGCGTCCCCCGACCTCGTTCGGATCAGGGGCGTCGCGGCTTCGCCATCAACCCGCTCCTTGAACTCGAACATGGGACGCGAGAGCTCGGGCGGGCGCGTGTACACCACCCGGTCGCCGCTGTACCGGTACACGGGGTAGTAGTACGGGTCGTCGTGGATCACGACCCGGAAGTCGGCGCACCAGCGGTCGTACGGGTTCCAGTCGAACATCGGCCTGAACCCGTGACACTGGTAACACAGGAAGCGCGGATAGTCGTGGGGCCGGTCGATGTCGTAGGCGACGAAGTCGAGCGCGTACTCCGCTGCCTCCTCCGGGATCAGCGTCGCGACCACATCGTCCATCATCAGGAACGGATCGCGATATGCGGCCTGCGCCAGCGCGGCCAGGTTCCACCCGCCCTCGTAGCGAGAATACGCGAAACCCGAGAAGTCGAGCGGCGCCGGAGACGCGACCATGAAGAGGTAGCCCTTGCCCTCGTCCTCCTCCACCTGCCAATAGCGCGACTCCGGAAACAGCAGCCGGTAGTCGCGCCCGGCCAGCGCCTGGTGGCCGTCGGCGGGGGAGCCCGGATGGAGCAGGCGCGTGAAGCCGTTGGTGTCGATGTGGAAGATGCTCACGTAGGCGTCGCGCGAGGCGCGGTAGAAAACACGCACCAGATCGCCTCGCCGCAGGACGGGGCTCGTGCCGCGATCCAGCCATATGCGCGACTCCAGGGGCTCGTCCCGGGCTGCGAACTGCTCCTGGGCTGCCATGGGCGCCGCACACAGAAGCGTCAGCCCGAACACCGGGCCCGTGGCCAACCTGGCGAACCGCATCGTCCTGACTCTTCCCCCTGCCGGCGGGCGCGGCCCGCGAAACGAAACCCTGGGCCCGTTGTGCTGCACCAAGCGTGCCAGCGCTTGCGCCCGTCGCCTTTCCTCTAACCTATCCGACCATGCCGTCCTTCCCGCAAGTAGACGTGAGCCTGATACCTTCCATGCAAGGGCATCCGGCGGCACATGCCACACGCTGGACCCATGAGCGCAACCCGGGCGGGCATGGCATCCTCTCCCGCGGTTTTCTAGACTACGCACCATGAACGAACCCCACACGTCCGTACCCGACGCCCGCCCCGGGACCGTTCCGGGCCGGCGGCGCGCCGACCTGATGGACCCGGTCGCGCTGTCGGATGTCGGCGGCATCGAGTTCATCGCGCGCGAGGTCGTAGAGGGATTCTACATGGGGCTGCACCGTTCGCCGCACCGCGGGTTCTCCGCGGAGTTCGCGGAGCATCGGGCGTACCAGGCCGGCGATGACCTGCGCTACATCGACTGGCGCATGTACGGCCGCTCGGACCGATTCTACGTGAAGCAGTTCGAAGAGGAGACCAACCTTCGCGCATACCTTCTCCTCGACAACAGCCTTTCGATGGCGTGGACTTCGCAGCCCGGGACGCTGGCCACCAAGTCGTGGTACGCGAAACACCTCCTGGCATGCATCGCGCTTCTCCTCCTGGGTCAGGGGGATCTGGTCGGCTTCGCGTCCTTCCACCACGAGATCCAGGCGCGGCTCGGACCCAGCGGAGGACGCAAGCAGTGGCACGAGGTCATCCGGCGCGTCTCGCCGCTCGAGCCCACGGGCCTGACCTCCGCGCATTCCGCGCTGCGGGACATCGCCGGACGCCTGCGCCGCCGGGGCCTGATCGTGCTGTTGTCCGATCTGCTGATCGACCCCGAGGAGACCCGGCTGGCACTGCGCTATCTCAAGCACTATGGCCACGAAGTGCTCGTCTTCCACATTCTGGATCCGGGTGAGCGCGAGCTGCCTCCCGCGGGCGACGTGCGTTTCTTCGATCCCGAGAGCCGCGATGAGATTCAGATCAGCGTGCCGGATATGCGCCTCGAGTACCGGGAGGCGGTGGACAGCGCGATCGCCGAGTGGGAACGCGCCACCCGGCCCTACGGGATCGACTACTGCATGATCGAGACGAGCCAGCCTTTCTCGCTCGCCCTGAGGACGTATCTGCGCAAGCGGCAGAGATTGGGATAGGAGCCGGATGGCGTGGGCTTTCTGAACCCTCTTTTCCTCGCTGCCGCCGCGGTGGTCGCGGTCCCGCTGATTCTTCATCTCTTCCACCGCCACGAGCTCCGCCGCGTCCCGTTCCCCGCGCTGCGCTATCTGCTGCGCGCCACGCGCGATCATGCGCGCACCATTCGCATCCGCCAGCTGCTCCTGCTCCTCCTCCGGGTTGCCATCTGCCTTCTGCTCGTGCTGGCGGGGAGCCGGCTCTTCTGGAGGGGCGCCGGGGGCACGCACCAGCCCACCGCGCTGGTGATCATCCTGGACAACTCGCTCAGCTCCGGGCTGGTTCAGGGAGAACAGCGCGTGCTCGATCGATTGAAGGCACTGGCCCTCGAGACCCTCGACGAAGCCGGGCCCGAGGACCGCATCTGGGTGATGAGGGCGGGAGAGCCGTGGGATGTCGCGGTGCCGGGATCTTCCGTCCAGGCGCGCGCGCGCGTTCTCGAGACCCGGGTGAGCGGCGGACGAGGGGATCTCGCCGCCGCGATCGAGAGAGCCGGCGCCCTGGTCTCGGCGGCGCCGCTCGACGAAGCCGAAATACAACTGCTGTCCGACCTGCAGGCCACGGCGTTCCCCGGCGACGCCCCCGTCGCGCTCCCCGCCGACACCCGTCTCCTGGTGTACCAGGCACCGTCCTCCGCGGAGGACAACCGTTACCTCAGGGAGGTACTGGTGGGCGGAGGTCTCGCACCCATGACGAACGAGCGCTCCCAGGTGTCCATCGGGGTCGGGGGCAGGGCGGAAGGCGCGGATACCCTGGCGGTCCGGCTGGTCGTGGGAGGGCGCACCGTCGGCGCGACCACCATCACGGCGGGATCGGAGGCGCTGCTCAACGTGGGCCCGTTCGCGGGAGGCGTCGTGAGCGGGTACGCCGAGATCGACCCGGATGCGCTGCGCGGCGACGACCGCCGTTTTTTCTCGGTGTCGGTGCGGCCTCCAGTGGGGGTGTCGCTCCGGGGGGATGGCGGCTTTTTCCTTGAGCAGGCGATCGAGGTGCTGGCTCGGGCGGGGCGGGCGCAACGGACCGCGGACGCGGCTGCCCAGGTACTCCTGAGCGTCGGCGGAGAAGGGCTGGACGGGCGGCCCGGCGGTTCCGCCGCAATCGTGGTTCCGCCCTCCGACGGAGCGATGCTGCCCGCCCTCAACCGCCAACTCCTGCTGGCGGAGATCCCCTGGCGTTACGAGAGCGAGCCCGGTGCCGGCGAGATCGGGGTGGCCGACAACCGCCTGCCGGTGGCCCTCGACGAGGTGCGCATCGTCCGCCGCTATCGCCTGGTCGCCAACGGCGAGGAAGCGGCGGGTCTGGTCCAGGCCACCCTCGACTCGGGCGAGCCCTGGATCGTGACCGGCAGCGCGCCGGGCGGACCCTATCTGCTGCTCGGCTCCCCGGTGGACGCAGAGGCCACCAGCCTGGCCGTGTCCGCCCCCATGCTGCCCCTGGTCGAATGGATGGTGTCGCGCTGGCCCTTCCAGAGCGACGGCAGGTCGTTCACCGTCGGGGACGTCCTGCCGATTCCGGCCGGAGTTGACGCCGTCGCCGATGCCGCCGGAGCGCGGACGCCGGCCGGCCCGGGGGCCCAGGTTGTCGCGCGCGGTCCGGGGCTCCATCGCTTTCTCGCCGGCGACTCCCTCGTGCGGCAGGTCGCGGTCAACCCGCCCGCGGCGGAATCGATCCTGGAGCCGATCGCGGCGAGCGCCCTCGACGGCCTGCTGGGGGGCGACTACGACCGGGCCGACGCCTCGTCCTGGCGGCGCCTGGTCTTCGCCAGCCGGCAGGGCACGGAGGTATGGCGCTGGCTCCTCGTCGCCGCGCTGGTGCTGCTGCTCCTGGAATCCCGGGTTGCCGCCACCGGCCGGCGCGCCAGCTCCTCGGGCGGCGCCATGTCGGGCTCCCGCGGCCCGACCGCTTCCGGCCCTCTTCCGCGAGCCGGATGAACGCGCGCGCGAACGCAATTCTCGACCTGATCGAGGCGACCGCGCCCTTCCGGTCCCTTCGAACACGCCTCCCGAACGCCGGCCACGAGCTGTCCCTCGGAGGCGCGTGCGGATCACTGGGACATGCTGTGCTGGCCACTCTCGCCCGCGCTACGCGGGATCGCGTGGCCGTGCTTCTCGCTCCGTCGCCGGACAGGGCGGTCGCCGCCGAGGCGGACCTGGAGGCCCTCGTGGGCCCGGATGCCGTGGCCGCCTACCCCCAGCGCGAGTCCCTTCCCTACGAGAGCGACGACTTCCACATCGAGATCGAAGGGCGCCGGGTCGAGGCGGTGGAAGCCGTGTTCGGCAACCGCTGCCGCCTGCTGGTGACCACGCCGCGCGCCCTCCAGGAGCGAGCCTCCTTCCCCGCCCGCCTCACCCACCTGCACCTAACCCTGCGGACGGGCGCCGAGGTCGGGCTCACCGCTCTGGCGGAGCAACTCCGGGAGCGCGGTTTCCACAAGGCTCCGCTGGTGGAGGAAGTCGGTCAGTTCGCGGTGCGCGGGGGCATAGTGGACGTCTTCTCCTTCGGTTCCCCCGACCCGGTGCGCGTCGAGTTCATGGGTGACGAAATCGTTTCCATGCGCCGCTTCGACATCCTGGACCAGCGGTCCAGTGGGTCGGTCGCCGAGGTGCGCCTGCTCCCGGTCAGGCTGGGCGACGGCGGAGGTCCGGACGCTCCCGGCGCGCCCCGCTCCCTGCTCGACCTGCTGCCCGAGGACACCCTGGTGGCGCGCTGGGCGGGCCACGACCTGAAGGTTTCCGCGGAGCACACATGGACCGAGGTGGAGCGCCGCCATGCCGAAGCCGTCGCGGGCGGAGACGAGCCGCCCCCGCCGGACACCGTCTGTCTTCGGCCCCGGGGCCTGCTGGAGCGGCTGGCCGACCTCCCCCGGCTGGCCCTCTCCCCTGCCGCGGGTGGCGAGATTCTCTTCGCCGCGGAGGCGCCGCCGGCCATCTCCCGTGACATGAAGCGGTTGAAGGAAGTGCTGCGGGACGGGGCCGCCCGCGGCGACCGAACCCTCATCCTCTGCGACAACGAGGGGCAGATTCAGCGCCTGGAGGAGATTCTGGGAGGGCAGACGCGCTTTCCGGCGGGCGCCCAGCTCGCCGTGGGGGCGCTGGACGCGGGATTCATCCTGAACGACTCGGCCCCGCGCCTGCGCGTCCTCACCGACCACGAGATCTTCCTGCGCACGCGCCGCATTCGCCGGCGGCGCCGCTTTCGCGGCTCCGCTTCGCTCGAGAGCGTCGCGCAGCTCACCCCGGGGGACGCAGTCGTGCACATGGACCACGGCATCGGCCGCTTTCGCGGGCTCGAGCATGTCACCATCGGTGGCGAGGAGATCGAGTCGATTCTGATCGAGTACGCGGGCGCGGAGTTCCTGCGCGTGCCCGTGTACCGGCTCGATCTGCTGGAGCGGTGGGTCGGCGGCGCGGAGGGGGCAGAGCCTCCGCCGGTGCACCGCATCGGCGGGAAGCGCTGGAAGAATCTGCGCGCCCGCACCGAGCAGGCCATCCGCAAGGTCGCCACCGAGCTCCTCGAGCTCTACGCCCGCCGCGAGATGGCCCAGGGTCACGCCTTTGCGCCCGACACCCGCTGGCAAAAGGAGATGGAATCGTCGTTCCTCTACGAGGACACGCGCGATCAGCGGCGCGTGGTGGAAGACATCAAGCGGGACATGGAGGCGGCTACGCCCATGGACCGGCTGGTCTGCGGAGACGTGGGATACGGCAAGACCGAGGTGGCGATTCGCGCCGCCTTCAAGGCGGTCCAGGACGGCAGGCAGGTCGCCGTGCTCGCCCCCACCACCGTGCTGGTCGAGCAGCACGCGCGCACCTTCGGAGAGCGTCTCGCCGACTACCCGGTGACCGTCGGGGCGCTCAACCGGTTCCGGAGCGCGAAGGAGACCACCCGCCTGCTGCGCGAGATGCGCCGCGGGACCCTCGACATCGCCATCGGCACCCACCGCCTGCTCTCGAAAGACGTCGTCTTCCGCAACCTCGGCCTCCTCGTCGTCGACGAAGAGCAGCGCTTCGGAGTCCGCCACAAGGAGCGGCTCAAGCGGCTGCGGGCCTCGGTCGACGTGCTCACCCTCACGGCGACGCCCATTCCGCGCACCCTTCAGCTCTCCCTCGCCGGCCTGCGCAACCTTTCGCTGATCCAGACTCCGCCCCGGGACCGGGTCCCCATCACCACTCATGTCATTCCCTGGAACGACCACATCCTGTACGACGGCCTTTGGCGGGAACTCGACCGGGGCGGCCAGGTCTTCTTCCTCCACAACCGCGTTCAGACCATCCACAGCACGGCCGAGAAGGTGCGCGCGCTGGCGCCCGGCGCGGCCGTCGCCGTCGCCCACGGCCAGATGGGCGGGCGGCAGCTCGACCAGGTGATGCTCGGTTTCGTGAACGGAGACGTGGACGTCCTGGTCTGCACCGCCATCATCGAGAACGGCCTGGACGTCCCCAACGCCAACACCCTGATCGTCGACCGCGCCGACCGCTTCGGGCTCGCGCAGCTCTACCAGATCCGCGGCCGCGTCGGGCGCTCCGACCGACACGCGCAC
The DNA here is from genome assembly GCA_022823365.1 of Gemmatimonadota bacterium. GTDB lineage: Bacteria > Gemmatimonadota > Gemmatimonadetes > Longimicrobiales > Gaopeijiaceae > BD2-11. The sequence continues at coordinate 131,417 of JAJDXG010000056.1, read as the reverse complement.
TGCTACCTGGTCGTCCCCGGCGGCGTTTCCAGGGACGCCATGCGGCGCGTGCGCGTGCTCGAGCGCCACACCGACCTGGGTAGCGGCTACGCCGTGGCGATGCGCGACCTGGAGATGCGCGGCGCCGGCAACCTGCTCGGCGAGGACCAGTCGGGGTACGCCCAGGCGGTGGGCGTCGACACCTACATGCGCCTTCTGCGCAAGACCGTACAGCGCATGAAGCGGGGGCGGACCGACCAGCCCGCACCGCGCGATCCCGAGATCTCGCTCGCGGGATCGGCCTACCTGCCGGACAGCTACGTGGCCGATTCGGGACAGAAGCTCCACCTCTACCGCCGACTGTCGCGCATCACGACCAAGACCGGGCTCGACGAGTTCGCCGCGGAGTTGCGCGACCGCTTCGGGGCGCTGCCTCCCCCGGCCGACCGCCTGCTCGACGGCCACGTGCTGCGCCTCCTCGGCCGCGGGATCGGCCTCCAGCGCATCCTGGTGCGCGGACGCAGCGCGCGCCTCACCTTCCGGGACGACATGGTGCCCCGGCTCGCCGCGCTGGAGGAACCGCTTCGGGACCGATTGATCGCCGTGGAGGTACGCAGGATGTCGCCCCTCTCGCTGGTCCTCCGCCAGGAGGGCGCGGACCCGCTGACCGCCACCCTGATCCGGGCTCTGGACCGGCTGTCGGCGAACCACGCCCGAGCGGCCTGACCCTACGCCGGGAATCCCGGCGAGCGAACGCCGGGGAATCGCGGTACTATGCACGCAGGCCTGACCATCGGGAGTGAAACATGAAGGTTCCTGTACACGGCATCCCACGGATCCCCGGCATCGTCTTCCTCGCGGCGCTCGCCGCGCTCGGCGGGTGTGGCGATTCCGCGCCGGGCGACGAAGTCGTCGCGCGCGCCGCCGGCTTCGAGCTGTCCGTGGACGAGACCGCCGACCTGCTCGCGCGCCAGGCGCAACTTCCCGACCAGGCCGACGTGGTTGAGGCGATTGCCAGCCTGTGGATCGACTACACCCTGTTCGCCGTCGCCGCTCTCGAGGACTCGACCTTCCAGCACATCGACCTGCTCCCGCTGGTCCGTCAGGAGATCGAACAGGAGCTGGTGGCGCGCCTGCGCGAGCGCGTGATCCAGGTGGACACCGCCTTCACCGAAGAACAGCTGCGACAGATCTACGAGGAGCAGGCCGCAGGGGTGGAACTGCGTGCGCGCCATATCCTCCTTTCGCTCGACCCGGGGGCGGACGCCGCCACCGCCGACAGCGTAATGGAATTCGCCGTCGGCCTGCGCGAGAGGATCCTCGCCGGAGAGGATTTCGCGGGCCTGGCCGGAGAGTTCAGCCAGGACCCGGGAACCGCAACCCAGGGCGGAGACCTGGGATCCTTCCGGCGCGGCCAGATGGTTCCGGCCTTCGACTCCGCCGCATTCGCTCTGGCGCCCGGAGAGGTAAGCGATCCCGTGCGCACGGGCTTCGGAGTCCACATCCTGCGGGTCGACGAGCGGACCCAGGTCCCGTTCGAGGAAGCGCGCCCCCAGTTCGAGCCACAGCTCAAGCTCGGCCTGGTCGGCCAGGCCGAGGAGGCCTACCTGGGGCGCGTCCTGAGCCGTGCCGAAATGGAACCCGTGGAAGGGGGCGCCGAGATCGCCCGTCAGCTGGCCGCGCGTCCCAGCCAGCGCCTCAGCCGCCGGGCGGCCGCCCGTGAACTCTTCCGCTTCGAGGGGGGCGCGTACACGGCGTCGGACTTCCACCGTTTCCTGAGCGAGCAGGGACCTCCCCTGCGCGCGCAGGTGCGCAACGCGACCGATGACCAACTGACCGGGCTGCTGGGAAACCTCGCCCAGAGCAAGGTCCTGGTGAACGAGGCGGAGCAGGCCGGCATCTCGCTCAGCGATGTCGAGCAGGATTCTCTGCTCATGGTCGCCCGCACCCGCTTCACGCGCGCGGCGCGCGACCTGGAACTGACCAGCCTGGCGCCGGCCGAAGGAGAATCCACGCGGGACGCCGTCGAGGCCATCGTGCGCAGCGTCATGCAGCGCATCGTCGACGGAGACGAGAACATTCCGGCTCTCGGACATCTCTCGTTCGCGCTGCGGGAGGAGTACCGGGCCGACGTGTTCGAGAACAGCTTCAACGCGGTAACCCAGCGCACCAGCGAGTTCAGGGTGATCCGGGGCCGCTCCCAGCCGATCCAGCCCCCGGACTCGCCGGTTGTGGCTCCCAACGCGCCGCCGCCCGGCGATTGAAGGCGATGCCCGCGCAGGTGTCCCGGCGACCTCCGGATTCCGCGGCCGCGCGCTCCGGAACCCGGCGCCAGCACGGGGTTTACACGGGACCGAAGCCCGGATGCGCATTCCGTCCCCCGCTCGATTCCTCCTTATCCGCAGGTCCAAACGGCATGGCGAAGTATCTTCTTGCGACCCCTGGCAGGCTTTCCTGGCGGCATCTCCTCCTCCTCGCTCTGCTCCTCTGCCCCGCCCCGGCGGACGCACAGGAGCCGGAAGTCGTCGACGGCGTGGTGGCGATCGCCGGCGACTCGGTGATTCTGCGATCCGAGGTGCAGGAACGGCTGCTCCAGATGCGCGCCAGCGGCGCGCCGATGCCGGAAGATCCGGCGGGCATCATGCAGCTCCAGGATGAAATCGTCGAATCCCTCATCAACGAGCAGCTTCTCCTGCAGGCAGCCGAGAGCGACACCACCATCTTCGTATCCGACGAGGAACTGGAGGTCATCGTCCAGCAGGACCTGGACGAGCGCATGCGCAACGTGGGGGGAATGGGGCAGTTGGTCGCCCTCCTCAGCGAGCAGGGCCTGAACCTGATCAGCTACCGCGAGATGCTGAAGGAGCAGGCGCGCCGGCAGCGCCTGCAGTCGCTCTGGGTGGGCAGGAGACGCGCGGACATCGGTCCCATCGTGGTGACCGAAGGAGAGGTGCGCGCGTTCATCGATGCCCAGCGCGACCAGCTTCCCAAACGCCCCGGCTCCATCATCTTCCGCCAGGTCCTCGTGCGCTCGGAGCCATCCGATTCCACCCGCGAGGCGGCCCGGCTGGAGGCCGAGCGCCTGCTGGGGCTCATCAACGAGGGAGAGGACTTCGAGGAACTTGCGCGCCGGTATTCCCGGGATCCGTCGAGCGCGGCGCAGGGCGGTGACCTCGGGTGGTTCCCACGCGGACGCATGGTGCGCGAGTTCGAGGATGCCGCCTTCGGAATGTTCCAGGAGGGACAGGTGAGCGGCGTGGTCGAGACCGACTTCGGCGCGCACATCATCCGCGTCGACCGCATCAGCCTCGGGGAGCGGAGGGCGCGGCACATCCTCATCACCGCGGAAACCAACGCGGCGGACGAGGCGGCGGCGCAGGTACTGGCCGGCGAGCTTCTCGAGCGGGCGCGGGCCGGCGAGTCCATGAGGGCCCTTCACGAGGAGTACGGCTACAAGGCCCAGCCGCCGCTGGACTCGCTCCAGATCTTCACGCCCCAGCTCGGCTCGCTCCCCCCTGGATACCTGGCCGAGATCGGGTCCGCGGCGGACGGGGACGTCGTCGGCCCCATCGAGTTCGACGACCGTGGCAAGGTGTTCGCGGTGGTCAAGGTTCTCGAGACGCGGCCCGAGGGCGACTACACCTACGACGATCTGCGGACCCGCGTGGAGGATCAGCTGCGCGAGACGAAGGTGCTCGACGAGATCATTGAAGAGCTGCGTGCCCGGGCGCATGTCGAGCTTCGCCCATGAACGGCTCCGCCTGAGCTTCCGCTGCTTAGCGTACCGCGACTGACGTGACGTCGCTTGCCCCCGCCCCGCGCGCACGACTCGCCGTGACCCTCGGCGACCCGCGCGGCATCGGACCCGAGGTGATGTCGGTGGCCGCCCGCCGTTTCGTGGAGGAAGACCCGGGCACCGAGTTGCTGGTGCTGGGACCGGCGGGCGCGGACCCGGGTGTGGGCGAGTACCACTCCATGGGGAAGTGGGACGGCACCGAGCTGAGCGCGGGACAAGTGTCGCTTGCGGCGCTGGAGACGGGAGTCGAACTCGCGATGGAGGGTGCCGTGGCCGGGATCGTGACCGGACCGGTGCACAAGCCCGCGCTGCAGGCGGCCGGGAGCGGCCACCCGGGCCAGACCGAACTGCTGGAGGCGCTCGCCGGGGCGGACGAGTCCGGAATGCTCATGTGTGCCGAGCGGACGCGCCTGGGGGCTCCCCTGCGTGTTCTGCTGGCCACTCGGCACATCGCGCTGGCGCAGGTCGCCGCGCACGTGACGGTAGACGTGCTGGTACGGCAGGCCCGCCTTCTGGTCGCGGGGCTGCGAACGGACTGGGCCATCGCCGAGCCGCGCGTCGCGCTGTGCGCCCTCAACCCCCACGCCTCCGATGGCGGCCTCTTCGGCGACGAGGAAAAGCGGGTGTACGCGCCCGCGCTCGAAGCCCTGGCGGGCGAAACCGGAAGGGTGGCCGGCCCCCTCCCCGCCGACACCGTGTTCGTGCGCGCCCTGCGGGGCGAGTTCGACGCGGTCGTCGCCCCCTATCACGATGTGGCCATGGCAGCCCTCAAGACAGTCTCCTTCGGCACCGGGGTCAACGTCACCCTGGGGCTGCCCTTCGTGCGCACTTCCCCCGACCACGGTACCGCCTTCGACATCGCCGGCCGGGGAGTGGCGGACGCCACCTCCGCGCTGGAGGCGTTGCGGCTTGCGACGCGCGTCGCCGCCAACCGGGCGACCACCTCCCGCGGTGCCGGAGTGCCCGCAGGCCCTTCCGCGGCGCCCTCCGCGACCCTGTGACGCTGCCGCCGGTCACGGGGCACGAGCCGGCGCGCTCGACCTTCGCCGGAGCGCACGCAAGAGATTCCCTCCCGGCCGCGCTCCTGATCCACGGCCTCGCGGGAACCGGCAAACAACGCATCGCCCTCTGGCTCGGCCAGCTGCTCCACTGCGAGATCCCGAACGCCCGGGGCCCTTGCGGCCGCTGCCGGGCGTGCCGGATGGCGGTCCGGCTGCACCACCCCGACCTGCACTGGTTCTTCCCCCTGCCCCGCCCCAAGCGCGCCAGCGGAGCGGAGCGGATGGTGGCCGCCCTGGAGGAAGCCCGCGCAGCCGCCCTGGAAGCCATTCGGCGCAAGCCCCTGCGCCCCACGCACAGCGACCAGCCACGGGGCATCTACCTGGGCGCGGTCACCACCATCCGCCGCATGGCGCTCAAGCGCCCGTCCCTGGGCGAGCGGCAGGTCTTCATCATCGGCAACGCGGAGGAACTCATCCCCCAGGAAGCGAGCGACCAGGCGGCCAACGCCCTGCTCAAGCTCCTGGAGGAGCCGCCCGCCGGCACGACCTTCATTCTCACTTCGAGCGAGCCCGGCCGGCTGCTCCCCACCATCCGGTCGCGCACGGTCCCCTTCCACCTCGGCCCCCTGCCCGTCGAGCAGGTGGAACGCTTCCTGGTGGAGGCCGCCGGAGCGCCCGCCGCCGACGCCCGGCCGGCCGCCGCGCTGTCGCGCGGCTCGATCGGGCGTGCCCTGGCCTACCTGCCGGCAGACGGCGAGCCGGGACCGCTCGAGCACGAGCGGGCACGGGCGCGCCGCCTGCTGGAAGCCGCCCTGGACGGCGGCATCGGCGCCGCCGCCAGGGCGGCGAGCGGGGTCGGGGTGTCGGGCGCGCGCGGACTGCTCGGTGTGTTCGGCGCGTTGGAGGACTGGCTGCGCGACCTGGCAGCGGTGGCGACCGGCGCACCCGCCTTCAACCAGGACGCCGGTCCGTTTCTCGAACGGGAGGTCGCGCGGCGGAGCATTCATCCCGAAGGAGTCGCGCGCGCCGTGGCGGAGGTGGAGCAGGCCAAGCACCTCGCGGCCAGCAACGTCAACCCCCAGCTCCTCGTCTACGGCATGGTGCGCGACGCTTCCGCGGCCCTGGAGACACGCACATGAGCGATTCGCCGAAACTCACCCACCTTGACGCGCGCGGCCGGCCGCGCATGGTCGACGTCACCGGCAAGCCGGGCACCCGGCGCACCGCCGTGGCCGAGGGCCGCATCCGAATGGCGCCCGCCACCCTCGCGGCCATCGAGGAGGGCACCGTCGCCAAGGGCAACGTCCTGCGCGTTGCCGAGGTGGCCGGCGTGATGGCCGGCAAGCGGACCGGCGAACTCATCCCGCTGTGTCACATCCTGCCCGCCGCGTCCATCCGGGTGGAGGTGGCGCCCGACCCCGGCCTGCCTGGAGTTGGCGCCCGCGCGGTCGCCCGAATCGAGGGCCGGACCGGGGTCGAGATGGAGGCGCTCACCGCGGTGTCGGTGGCGCTGCTCACGGTCTACGACATGGCCAAGGCGGTGGACCGCGGCATGGTGATCGAGGGAGTGCGCCTGCTGCGCAAGGAAGGCGGGCGTTCAGGCGTCTGGACGGCCTAGCCGCTTCCCTCCCCCGCCAGCACCCGGCGCAGCCGCGGCACCACCACCTTTTGCCCGATCTGCAGATAGCGCGGGCGCAGCCCCGGGTTGGTGTCCATCAGGTCGGCAAGCCGAACCCCGTAGATCTCGGCGATGTGCCCGAGCGTCTCGCCCGCGCTGATGGTGTGCTCGACGATGGTGAGGCGCTCCTCGGTGGGGATCGCCGCGTAGTTGCGCTCGAAACGCGACACGGTGCCCACCGGCAGCCGCAGCACCGTCTCGATGTGAGTGGGGACGATCCGCGCCGGCAGGTGCGGGTTCAGGACCCGGATGTCGTCTTCGGACACACCCGCCGCCCGCGCCACCACGTCCAGCGACGTCGGGTCCGGCACCGTCGTTTCGTCGTATTCCAGGGCGGGCTCGAACTCGATGTCGGTGATGCCGTACGCGCCGGGATCATCCGCGATCGCGGCGACCGCCAGGAACTTGGGGATGAAGTGGCGCGTCTCCCGCGGCAGCCGGTCGCGGATGCCGATGAACGCGCTGTCGCCGAGCGGTCCGGAATGGTGCCTGCGCAACAGGCGGGCGACGCGGTTGGGGCCCCCGTTGTAGGCGGCCAGCGCCAGGAACCAGGAATCGAAGCGCTCGCGCAACTCGGCGAGCATGTCCAGCGCGGCCTCCGTCGCGGCCTCCGGGTCCCGCCGCTCGTCCACCAGCGAGTTGACCGAGAGGCCGCGCTCGCGGGCGGTGCCGGGCATGAACTGCCACATGCCGGCGGCCCCCACGCGGCTGTACGCGCGAGGGTTGTAGTAGCTCTCGGCGATCGGCAGATAGCGGAGGCTGCGGGGCAGGCCCCGCTCCTCCAGCGCGGCATCCACCATGCCTCCGTAGCGGCCCATGCGTTCGAGCGAGAGCCGGAGATTGGGACCGTAGTCGTCCAGCCAGTAGTCGAACCACTCGCCGAGGTCGTCCGCGAGTTCGTGGTGCGCGGCTGCGGCAGAGCCCGTGACGGCATCTGCGGGAACGGGCTCCGGTTCGGGCTCCGGAAGCTCCTCCGCCTCCGGCGGCTCAGTCGGCTCGAGGGCCGGTTCGGGAGCGGGCGATGGCTCCGCCGGGACCTGTTCGTCGGTCAGCGTGACGGGCGCCGCCTCCGCCGGCGATCCCGGCTCCGAGGGAGCCGCGGGCATCTCCACCGGCGCGCGGCTCGGCGCGAGGAAGCAGCCCGACGAAGCCCACGCGGCCCCGGCGATGAGAAGAAGATGCGCGCCTCGAGTCATTTCAGCGTTCCGTGAATCCAGTAGGGTCTCCGCGAGTCGGGAATTCCCGCGAATTCATGTGTGGTAGTTGGGAGCTTCGCGCGTAATGGTCACGTCGTGCGGGTGGGACTCGCGCAGGCCGCCGCTGGTAACCCGCAGCAGCCTGGCCTTGTCCCTCAGTTCCCCGAGATCGGCGGCGCCGCAGTATCCCATCCCGCTCCTGAGCCCCCCTACCAATTGAAATATCGTGTCTGCCACCGGCCCCTTGTACGGCAGCCTGGCCTCGATTCCCTCCGGCACCAGCTTGCTGGCCCCTGCATCCGATTCCTGGAAGTAGCGGTCGGCCGAGCCTTCCTCCATCGCCGACAGCGAACCCATGCCGCGGACGATCTTGAAACGCCTGCCCTCGTACAGGAAGCTCTCGCCCGGCGACTCCTCCGTCCCCGCGAACATCGAGCCCATCATGACGCAGTGGGCTCCCGCCGCCAGCGCCTTGACCAGGTCGCCCGAGTAGCGAACGCCGCCGTCGGCGATGATGGGCACCCTGCCGGCGGCTCCCTCCACCGTTTCCATGATGGCCGTTAACTGGGGCACGCCGACGCCCGTGACCACCCTGGTGGTGCAGATCGAACCTGGTCCGACCCCCACCTTCACGGCGTCCGCCCCGCGCTCGACGAGGGCCTCGGCCGCTTCCGCGGTGGCCACGTTGCCGGCCACGATGTCGATGTCGGGGAAGGCTTCGCGAACGCGGCCGAGCGCGTCGAGCACCCCCTGCGCGTGTCCATGCGCGGTGTCGATCACCAGAGCGTCCACCCCGGCGCCGACCAGCAGCCGCGCCCGCTCCATGTCCTCCGGCGCGGCGCCCACGGCTGCGGCCACCCGCAGGCGCCCGTGTCCGTCCTTGCAGGCGTTGGGGTGGCGGCGGCGCTTGAAGATGTCCTTGACCGTGATGAGCCCGCGCAGCCTGCCGTCGTCGTCCACCACCGGCAGCTTCTCGATGCGGTGTCGGTGAAGGACGCGCTCGGCCTCCTTGAGGGTCGTGCCCACGGGGGCCGTGACGATGCGGTCCCGGGTCATGACGTCCTTGATGTCCCGGTCCAGATCGGTCTCGAACTGGAGATCCCTGTTCGTGACGATCCCGACGAGCCGGCCATCCTCTTCGACGATCGGCACGCCGCTGATCGAGAACCGGGCCATCAGCGCATGCGCGTCGCGCAGGGTCGCGTTCGGCCCCAGGGTGATGGGGTTCAGGATCATCCCGCTCTCGGAGCGCTTGACGCGGTCGACTTCCTGCGCCTGCCGCTCCGCGGGCATGTTCTTGTGGATGACGCCGATCCCGCCCTCGCGCGCCACCGCGATCGCCATCTGCGACTCGGTGACGGTGTCCATGGCCGCCGAGAGTACGGGAATCGGCATGGAGATGCGGCGGCTGAGGCGCGTGCCTACGACGGTGTCCCGCGGGTGGACGGTGGAGTGTCCCGGAACAAGGAGGACATCGTCGAAGGTCAGCCCTTCGCCGAACCCGGTCATGCCGGCGCGGCGCCCCACCGGCGCGTTCGTTCCCGGCCCCGAATTCCTCCCGTTCCACCCCGGAGACCGGGGCTCGCCTCGCATCCAGAAGCCCAAAGCATTGCCGAGTCTACCGGGTTTCGAGATGGAGTGTCAAGCGGCGCGCCGGGAGGGCGGGACGCAGGCCGCGTGCCCTACTCGGAAGAGGCTTCGGCCGCGCGCCGGGAAGTCCCGGAGGAATCGTCCCTTTCGCGGCGCACCTCCCCGCCATCCTCCTTCGGCTCGGCGGAACTCTCCCTGCGCTCACCGGTCCCGTTCAGATCCCGCAGTAACTTCTGTCCGGCCGCCGAGACGTTGGAGAGGCCGCGGTCCGCGGCTGCGAGGAGCTGGAACGCTTCCCGGATGACGGCGGGCCTGACGGTTCGCTTGCGCAGGCTGTCCTCGAGCCTTTCGGCGAAGCGCTGGAATCCGGTGGGCTCCTGCTCGCCTTCCTGCTCGCCGTACTTTTCCTCCAGGAACTCGATGTAGTCCAGGACCTGGTAGATCTGCCGGTCGGGCAGGCTCTCGATCTTTCTCAGCAGCCGGTTGCGCAGCACATCATGCATTGGCGTTCATCCTTTTCCGAATCCTGGGCGCCCTACGGAGGGCTCACGTGTTGAGTTCCCGGCGCTGACCTTGCTGCGGGTCCGGAACCGCGTATCCTTCTGGCAGGGTCGGATTGTTCCGGCGATCATCCGCGACACCATCCCGTGATGTGCGCGGTTTCAACATACAACCGAATGCGGAAATCCGCGTAGATGGCCTATCTGCCTCTGAGAAGCGTTCCCATCACCGGCGATGCGAGGGAAGTCTACCATCGCTGGCTGGAGGGCATCGACGACGAGCTTTCGCGCGCAGACTGCGACCGGCGGGAGCTGTGCCGGCGCGTGCTGACCGACATCCATCGTCCATGGGGTGCCGCCGCCTCAGACCTTTCGCAACTCTTCGGGGAGGCTCGGGCCGACGCGGAGCGCGTCCAGCTCCTGCAGATGGATCCGGCCAACGTCACCGTCGAACCGGAGCACTACGCCGACATCGACACGGAGCGGTACGCCAGGGTCAAGCCGCTGCTCTGGATGTGGGAGATGTTCGACAGGAGCCCGCTGGGCGAGAACCTCTATCTGGGCGCGCTCTTCCGGCGCATCCTGGCCCGGCGCATCTTCCGCCGCTGCGGCAGGGACTTCAAGGCCTTCCACCAGGTCAGGTTCTCCTTCGGCTACAACATGGAGGTGGGAGACGGAGTGGTCGTGCACCGGCACGTGCTGCTCGACGACCGGGGGGGCATCCGGCTCGGGGACGGCGCCTCGGTTTCCGACTACTCGAACATCTACAGCCACAGCCACGATGTCGTGAACTCCCCCGAGATCACGAACCGGATGACGGTGGTCGGAGCGGGCGTCCGCATCGCGTACCACGCCACCATCCTCACCGGCGTGACCCTCGGCGACGACAGCATGATCGGCGCAGGGGCAGTGGTGTCGCGGGACACCGAACCCAGCGCCGTCTACGCGGGGATTCCCGCCAAGCTTGTGCGCAAGAAGCCCGATCTCCCGAAGAAGACGGCGCCGCCCGATCCGTTCGCGGGAATGTTCAACGGGTAGCTCCTTCACGGCCCCGGCGGGATTGGCTCGACCGGCGCACGCAGGACGCGCCTGCAGGAAGGCTGCCCCGAGCCCTCAGACATCCCAACCCATGCTCCAGCGCTTCGACGAACGCAACCGGCATCTGATCGTCAACATCAACGGCCGGCTCGTGCACCGGGACGAGGCGGGAGTGAGCCCTTTCGACTCGGTCGTGCAGGGCGGCGATGCGGTCTGGGAAGGACTGAGGCTCTACGGCGGGCGGATCTTCAAGCTTGAGGAGCACCTGGCGCGGCTCCGCTCGTCGGCGCTCGCGCTCGCCTTCGCGGAGATTCCCTCGAGCGAGGAGATCGTCGAGGAGATCCGGCGCACGCTGGCCGCAAACCGGATGCGAGACGGCGTCCACATCCGGCTGACGCTCACCCGGGGCGTGAAGTACACCAGCGGCATGGATCCGCGCCTCAACCGGTCCGGCCCCACGCTGATCGTGCTGGCCGAGCACAAGTCACCCGTCTACGACCGCTCGGGACTCCGGCTCGTGACCAGCGCCCTCCGCCGTTTCGACCCGGATGCGCTCGACCCGAAGATCCACCACGCCAACCTGCTCCAGTCGATCCTGGCCAAAATCGAAGCCAACGCCGCCGGCGCCGACGACGCGCTCATGCTCGACCGGCGCGGGTTCATCGCCGAGACCAACGCCACCAACTTCTTCATCGTGAGCGGCGGGGTGGTGATGACCGGGCGGGCGGTGGCATGTCCCGAAGGGATCACACGCGCGACCGTCCTGAAGCTGTGCGATGAGCATGGCATCCCTTCGCGGGTGAAGGACCTCTCCCTGACGGAAGCCTACCGCGCCGACGAAGCCTTCTGCACGGGTACGATGGGCGAACTGGCCAGCGTCACCGAGATCGACGGGCGCACAATCGCGGGCGGTGAGCCGGGGCCGATGACGGCACACCTGAGTAACTTGTTCCGGGCACTGACCGCCCACGCGGGAACGGTCGTTACGGGAGAGAGGAAGCCGATGACGCGAGGCAGGGATGCCACCGGCTGACGAGCGCCGCGAGGAGCCGTCGCGCGGGTCAGGTCCCCCCGCGCAGCGGCCGGGCGGCTCGGTGACGGTCACGCGGGAGCAACTCGAGCGCGTAATCCTGCGGGCGTCGGATCTGCAGCTCCGCCGTTCCAGGCCGGCCAGCGGGGAGTTGCGGGCGGGCGAGGTAGTGCAGATCGGCGCGGAGGTCGGGATTGAGGAGCGCTACATCCGACAGGCTCTCGCCGAGGTCGAGGCAGCCTCCCTCGTCCCCGATGCGCCTCCGGACGAGGGACTCGCGCGGCGGATCGCAGGTCCCGCGATCGTGAGCACGAGCCGGGTGGTGCCCGGCAGCCCAGCGGAAGTGGAGGCTAACCTCGAGTCCTATCTGCGACAGGAGGAGCTTCTCAGGCAGGTGCGTTCACGATCGGGGGGATCGCGCTGGGAGCCGGGGAGCGGGCTCGTCCACCAGATGCGCCGCGCCTTTGACGTGGGAGGACGCCGGTATACCCTCGCCAGGGCGCGCGACCTCCGGATCCGCGTGGCGGCCCTGGAGAGCGGCTGGTCACTCGTTACGCTGACAGCCGACATCGGCAACCTTCGGGCCGGGCGGCTCGCCGGCTGGTTCGGGGGAATGGGGTTGGCCGGTGCGGCCGGCGGTTTCGCCCTGTTCATGGCGACAGGAGGCGGTGTCCTGCCGCTTCTGGGCGGACTCGCGATCCTATCCGGGTTCACGGCCCTAGGGACAGGCTCCGCGCGGGCCGGGGTGCGGAAGGCCGGGCAACGGACCAGACTCGCACTGGAGGGTCTTCTGGACCGGTTGGAACGCGGCGAGAATCTTCGGAACGAGGAGGAGCCATGGCACCGGAAGCTCCTGCGCTGAGCGAGGAAACAAAGATGCTCGACACCTGTCTTTCACGCCGCCGTTTTCTGCAGACCACGACGCTCGCGATCGGCGGCCTGGGCATGGGCGCCTGCCGGCTGGACGAACCGGCGCCCGCACCGCTCCGCATTCTCATCCTGGGAGGTACCGGCTTCGTCGGCCCCAACCAGGTGCGAAGCGCCCTGGCGCGCGGGCACGAGGTCACCCTCTTCAACCGGGGCATCACCAACCCGGAGCTGTTCCCCGACCTCGAGACCCTGATAGGCGACCGGGACGGCGACCTGTCGGCGCTGGAGGGACGCACGTGGGACGTCGTCATCGACAATTCGGCCAACCTTCCGCGCTGGGTGCGGCTCTCGGCCGAGGCGCTGCGCGGCTCCGTCGGCAAATACCTCTTCGTGTCCTCGACCGGCGTCTACATCCCCTACCTCACCACCGACATCCGCGAGGGAGCCCCGGTCGACACCATCGACGATCCGGAGACGGAGGTGGTCGACGGCCGCACCTTCGGCGCCCTCAAGGCGCTCGCGGAGCACGAGGCTCGCGCCACCTTCCCCGACACCCACCTGGTCGTGCGCCCCACCTACATCATCGGACCCGGCGACCCGACCGACCGCTACACCTACTGGCCGGTGCGGCTGGCGCGCGGCGGCGAAGTCCTCGCGCCCGGAACCCCCGACGACCCCATGCAGCACGTGGACGTACGCGACCTGGCCGCCTTCATGATCAAGTCCCTGGAGGACGACCTTGCCGGCACCTACAACGTGGTCGGTCCGCGCGAGCCGCTCACGATGGGCGGCCTGCTCGAACGGACGCGCGCGGCCGTGGGCTCCGACGCCACCCTGACGTGGGTGGACGCCGCCTTCCTGGAGGAGCAAGGCCTTTCGGCCCTGACCTACTGGACCGAGCCGGCGGGCGACTACCTGGGCATGATGCAGGTCAACGGCGACAAGGCGTTCGACGCAGGCTTCGCGATGCGCCCGCTCGAGGAGACCGCGCGTGACACGCTGGAGTGGTTCAACGCGCAGGACGCGGAGCGGCAGGAGCTGAGATCGGGGCTGACACCGGAGCGCGAGGCGGAGCTGCTGGCGGCGTACCGCTAGAGAACGCGACTCCAGCGCAATCACGCAGGCCGCTCGGCTTCCCGAAGGACCTCCCCCCCTACCCCGGCATCCTCCGGAACAGTCTCAGCACCGACCAGAACGCCAACCCGTACATGAGGGCGCCCAGCAGGAACGGCGCCCCGGGCAGCTCGACCGGCGCGCTCGCGGAGGTGAAGTAGCTGAACAGCCCCGCCGTGAAGATCAGAGGCGCCGCGATGCTGGTGAGGCTCATGAGTGACTGGATGCCGCCCTGGACCTTGCCCTGGTCCTCGAGAGGGACGGAGCCCGCCACCAGGCTCTGGATCGCGGGGCCGGCGACGCCCGAGATCGAGCCGACGACGATGACCACGAGCAGCATCCATCCGGCGGTGGCCAGCCCGTAGCCAAGAAACGCGACCACCGCCCAGACGAGCCCGTAAAGGACGGCCCGGCGCTCGCCGATACGCTTGATCACGGGTTGGACCAGCCCCCCCTGCACGATCGCCGACATGATCCCCACGAGGGCCAGTGACAGCCCGTTCGCGCGCTCATCCCATCCGAACTTGTGGCCGGTGTAGAGAACCCAGACGGTCTCGAGTCCGCGCTGCGCGAGGATGACGAAGACGAACGCCGCGGTCAGGCCCGCCACCAGCGGATACGACTTCAGCACATGCAGGCTGCCCACCGGGTTCGCCTTGCGCCAGCGGAAGACATCGCGCTTCTCCGGCGGCAGTGATTCCGGCAGGACGAAGAAGCCGTAGAGCCAGTTCAGAAGCGCAAGCCCTGCAGAGGCGAAGAACGGCAGCCGCAGGTCGATGCTTCCGAGCAGACCGCCTATGGCGGGACCGAAGATGAAGCCGAGTCCGAAGGCGACGCCGACGAGCCCGAAGTTGCGCGCCCGGTTCTCGGGCTTCGACACATCGGCGATGTAGGCGTTGGCGGTAGTGGCGCTCGCTCCCATCACGCCCGCGATCAGGCGCCCGGCGAAGAGCCAGCCGATCGTTGGCGCGAAGCCCATGATGAGGTAATCGATCCCGAGCCCGAAGAGAGAGATCAGGATGACCGGCCGGCGTCCCACCCGGTCCGACAGCGCCCCAAGAAGCGGTGCGAACACAAACTGGGTGACCGCGTAGGTGGCGGCGAGGACGCCGTACCAGCGCCCGGCCAGCGCGGAGCTTCCTCCCACGAATTCCCGGATCAGCTCCGGGAGGATGGGGATGATGATGCCGATCCCCAGCATGTCGATAAAGACCGTGATGAGGATGAAGATCATCGCGGCCTTGCGGCGCTGTCCGGAGGACCTCACCACGGGGTCTACGCCTGGACCGGAGGGTCAGGAAGGCTGGTTCGAGACGTCCGGGAGCCGGGCTCGCGGAGACGCGGGATCAACCGCTAGCAGGACACGCAGTTGTTGTTGTTCTTCGACCCCAGGCGCTCCAGCAGAGCGATGGTGGACGGGAACGGCTGCACGCGCTGCACCGGCCCATTGGCCATGTCGGCGGTGGTCTGGCCCCTTCGGCTCAGCACCGTGACGTCGGCACCGTGCTCCACCAGATAGAGCACCAGCTCGTCGTCGCCCCGGGACGCGGCGTGATGGAGAGCCGTGTAGGCGTTGGCGTCGCGCACGTTGACGTCCGCGTTGGCTTCTTCCATCAGGAACCTGACCGCCGCGAGCCAGTTGTCGGGGACATAACGGTGCGCGTTTCCGGCGAAAGACTGACCGTAACCCACGCCGGAAGCAGCGTGGATCGGATAGATGGCGGGCCCGCCGGTGGGGACGGGCGGCACGCCGGAGAGATCGTCGTCGTCGCCCCGTCCGTAGCCCTGCTGCGCGGGTTCTTCCTCCTCTTCGTCCGTCTCGCCCTCGGCGTTGGCAAGGCCGGAGCCCTGGGCCTCGGCTCCAGCCTCCTCACCCTCAACCACCGCCTCCTCACCTTCCTCGGCCTCACCCTCTCCAGCCTCGGCGACCGCTTCTTCCGCCAGCGTCGGCTCCGGGGGCGGCGGGGGACGGCGGCGGCGGCGCTGGGGCGGCTTCATGGTCGGGATGTTCGGGTCGGCGCCGTGCTCCTTCAGGAGCCGCATCGCGTCGACGTCGAGCGCGTAGGCGGCTCTCCAGAAGGGCGTCGCGCCCTGCAGGTTGATGCCGCTGCCGCGGAGCACTCCGAAGGTGTACTCCATGAACCAGAGGTGGGCCTTCAGGCGCACGTTGGGGTCGGCACCGGCGTCCAGCAGGGCCTCCAGCACCTCCAGATGGGTTGCATCCTGCTGCAGATGCTCGGTGGGGTGCGCGTACGATGCCCTGGGCGCCCACTGCCGCTCCAGTACGGCGAAGAGCGGGGTCGTGCCCGCCTGGCTCGCCAGGTTGGGGTCCGCGCCGCGCTCTAGCAGGGTCAGGGCGAGGTCGAACTGGCCGTTCACGGACGCCATTAGCAGCGGCGAGGTCTGGTCGCCCTCGGAGACCTGGTTGATCTCCGCTCCGGCTTCGAGCAGCGTCAGGGTCGCCTCCACGTGGCCCTGCCGGATCGCGTGCAGGAGGGGCGTCAGTCCGCCCCAGGCGCCAACCATCTGGGCGTAGGACATGGGACGGGGTTCTTCGTCCGGACGGGGGTCCCCGTCCTCGTCGTCAGCGGATTCGTCCTCGTCGCTTTCGACTTCCTCCGATGCCTCGCCGGCCTCCCCGCCTTCCCCGGGCTCGCCGGAGTCTTCCTCTGCCTCGGCGGCTTCATCCCCCGCTTCGGAAGCCGCGTCAGCCTCCGTCCCGGATTCATCGCCCTCCCCGTCTTCCTCCGCCTCGATCTGGCCCTCCTGGTTGGCCATGGTGCGCCCGTCGTTCGCCGGGTCGGGCACGTCGGGCCACCTGCGCTGGATTTCGCGCGATGCCTCGATGGCCGCCTGCACCTGGCTGGGGGTGGGCTGCCACTCCGGGCCGCCGCCCTCCTTCTCCTTGAAGTCGGCCAGGAACTCGTTCAGACGGCGGTCGGCCGCGGCATCCGCCCGCTCCCGCTCCGCCACGTCCACCGACCAGGCCGCGAGCGACAGATCGGCGCCGGCCCCCAGCAGCACCTCCATGGCCGCGACCCGGTTGCTGGCGGCGGCGAAGATGAGGGGGGTCTGGCCCCATGCGCCCTCACGCCCGTTCACGTTCGCGCCGGCCTCGACCAGCACCGCGACCACTCCGGGATCGCCGGTGGCCGCCGCCAGGTGGAGCGGCGTCGCGCCCGAATTGGTCGTGCTCGCGTTGGGGTCGCTGCCCGCGTCCAGAAGCACCTCGACCACGGTGGCGCCCGCGCGCCGGGATGCAAGGTGGAGGGGCGTGTAGTGCCCGATGCGGGTGCCCGCGTCCACGCGCGCGCCGGCGTAGAGCAACACGTCCGCGAGCTCGGCGTCGCCGCGCTCGGCCGCCCAGTGGAGCGCGGTCATGCCGTCGCCCTGGGGCGCATTGACGTCCGCGCCCTCGCGCAGCAGGCGACGCACGGCCTCCAGATCGCCCTGTGCCGCCGCGTCGGCCACCGGCGCGTCGGACCAGCCGCCGCCGAGCAGAAGCAGCGGCAGGATCGCCATCCCCAGGAAGCGCGCCCGTCCGCGCGGGCCTCCCATCGGCCGCGCCGACTTCATGAGGTCACCGGCACGGTCAGGGAGAACTCGCCGGTTGCATCCCCGAACGTCATCAGATCCTCGTGGCCGAGCTTGTGCAGCAGCGTGGTGAACACGTTGGCCATGGGCGTGCCGTCCGGGGCCTTGAGGTGCAGGTTGCCCTCGAGCTGGCCGTTGGCCCCGCCCATGATCACCAGCGGGCACCGCCGGTGGTTGTGCAGGTTGGCGTCGCCCATCGGCGAGCCCCAGATGACCATGGACCGGTCCAGCAGGCTCATCTCCCCGTCCATCGTCTCCTGCAGCCGCTCCAGGAAGTACGCCAGCTGTCCCGTGCGCCACTGGCAGATCGTGTTGAACTCGAGGATGGCCTCCTCGTTGCCGCCGTGGTGCGAGGCGGGATGGAAGGCCCGGTCCGAACCGCTCTCCGGGAACCTCCTGTTGGACGCGTCCCGTCCCATTTTGAGCGCGGCCACGCGCGTGGCGTCCGTCTCGAAGGCCAGCACCTGCAGGTCGAAGAAGAGGCGCATGTGCTCCTCAAAGGAGTCGGGCACGCCCGGGGGAGCGCCGGGCAGCTCCCGCGGAGCCCCGCTGGTGTTGCGCTCCTCCACCCGCTCGATGCGCCGCTCGATCTCGCGGACGCTATCCAGGTAGCGGTCCACCCGCTGCAGGTCGACCGCGCCCAACTGGCGCCGCAGGTCGGCCACCTCACCGGCGACCCAGTCAAGGATGCTCCCGTGGGTCCGCCGCCGCCGTGCCCGCTCGTCGGCGCTCCCGCCGGCCCCGAAGAGCATGTCGAACGCGGCGCGCGGGCTGCGGATCATCGGCAGCGGCAGGTCGGGCGATGCCCAACTGATCGAGTCCATGTACGAGCACGAGTAGTTGTAGTCGCAGCCGCCCCCCGCGTCCGTGGGCTCGATGGAAAGCTGGAGCGAAGGCAGCACCGTGTCCTGCCCGAAGCGCTGGGCGTGCAACTGATCCAGCGAGGTGCCGCAGTAGATGTCGGACCCCTGGGTCTGCTTGGGGTGGGACTGCGTCAGGAACACCGCGCTGGAGCGGAAGTGGTCGCCGCCCACCTCCGGCGGCGCGAAGGCCTCCGCCATGCGCACGTCGGTGTTGCTGATGATGGTCATGTAGTCACGCCACCGCTCGAGCCCCTTCAGCACGTTGATGTCGCTGAGCTCGAAGTCCCGCCCCTGGGTGACGGGGGCGAAGAGATGCTGCCTGGCGCCCCACTCGTTGCAGCCGGCGACGCCGTGCACCTCCTCGATGCAGATCAGGCGTGTCGGCTCGCCGGCCGCGCGCCCGCCCGCAATACCGGCGGGAATCATGGCGTCGAGCAGCGGAAGCGAGAGGGTGGCGCCCGCCCCGCGCAGGAAGGTGCGTCGCGGAAGAGCCTTGCTGGTCAGAACATGCATGCCACGATCCAGGATGAAGGATGATGGACGCGGGTCCGCCCGTGGTGGCCACGGACGAGCGCGCAGTTCGCGGTCATATCAGTTGAATGTATCCCGGGCCCCGCTGTTCTCGCCATCGGCGAGCGCCAGTGCCTGCTTCATGCGGAACGCGTCGCTCATCACCACTCCGACGATGAAGGACGACATGCGATAGTCGTTCCGCCCGGCCTCGCGCGCGATGGCGCGGACGGCAGGCTGGTCCTGATACCCGATGCCCCGTCCGAGCGCATACGCCATCAGGCTCTGCGTGAACTGGCGCACCAGCGGAATGGGGCGCTTGAGCAGGACGCGAGAAAGATCCGCCGGGGTCTCGATCTCGGTGCCGTCGTAGTAGGTGCTCCTGGTGTCGAGCGGCGTGCCCTCTTCGCGGATGCGCCACTGGCCGGTCACGTCGAAGTTGTCGAGCGCCAGCCCGATGGGGTCGATGAGTTCGTGACAGGAGGCGCAGTCCGGATTGTCGCGGTGGGCCTCCAGCCGCTCGCGCGTGGTCAGGGCTTTGCCGTCACGCGCGCTCGCGGTCTCCTCGAGGTCGGGGATGCCGGGGGGAGGCGGCGGAGGCGGCGTACCCAGCAGCACCTCCATCACCCACAAGCCGCGCAGCACCGGCGACGTGCGGTTTCCGAGCGAGGTCTGGACGAGCATGCTGCCGTGGCCCAGGATGCCGCGCCGGCGATCGTCGGGATAGCCCACGCGACGGAAGGCCTCGCCCTGCACGCCCTGGATGCCGTAATGACGCGCCAGCCGCTCGTTCACGAAGGTGTAGTCGGCGCTGTAGAGCTCCAGCAGGCTGCGGTCCTCGCGGATCAGGTTGTGGAAGAAGAGCTCGCTCTCGCGCCGCATTGCATCGGCGAACTGGCGGCTGTAGTTGGGGAAGCGGAACGCGTCCGGGCTGACCAGCTCCACGTCCTGCAGGCGCAGCCACAGGGAAGCGAAACGGGTGGCCAGCGCCTCCGAACGGGGATCGGCCAGCAGCCGGCGCGCCTGGCCCTCGAGCCGGACCGGATCTGACAGCGCCCCATCGCGGGCCGCGGCCACCAGCTCGGGGTCCGGACCGGTACCCCACAGGAAGAAGGACAGGCGCGCCGCAAGGTCTTCGTCTGCGAGCGGATAGATCTCTCCGGGCGCCACATCCTCCGGCTCCCGCTCCATGCGGAAGAGGAAATGCGGACTCGAGAGGATCGCCTCGAGCGCCGTCCGCACGCCGGCTTCGAAGCCCCCGTCCTCGGAACCCATCTCGTAGAAGACGAGCAGATCGCTCACCTCGCCGTCGTTCACGTCGCGGCCGTAGGCTTCCGCGGCGAGCCGGGAAACGATCTCGCGGGCGCAGGGCCGCTCCTCGGCGGCCGCCGTGGGCCGGCAGGAGAAAACCCGCCGCCGGGCGTCGAAGTCGGACACGCCCGTGGTGTTGTGCGGCCCTTCGACCGTCAGGCTCATCATGTGCGGGAGCGAAGTGGTCCCGTAGCTGGTCTCGGTGCCGGTCAGCGACCAGTCGTTGGGGCGGATCAGGTCCTCGTAGGGGCCGTCCATCCGGCGGATGAAGGCGGCCGTGAGGCGGTGCTCACCCGCGCGCAGGGGGATGGGGTCGGTGCGCACCGGGAAGCCCTTGCGCCCCTGGAAGTCGATGTCGCCCCCGTAGCGCAGCAGCGCCACCCGCTCCCCGTTGACGGAGATGTCGATGTCGTGGTCGCGCTCACCCCATCCGGACATGAAGCTCATCGAGAAGATGTATTCCCCGTCCGCGGGGAAGGAATGCAGGACGCTCACGCCTCCGCGGGTGCCGAAGGGCGCCCCTTCGACCCGCTCCCATTCGTGCTGGGACACGGAGGGCGGGTTGCCGTAGGTAACCGACGTGGTTGCCGCGTCGCGGTCGCCGATGGCGCGGCGCGCGATGTCGCTGGCGGCGGCCAGGTAGGCGTCCATCAGGGTGGGGGTGAGGGTCTGGGCCTCGGCGTTGTTGTCGAAGCTCTCGCTGATGCGGTCGGGCGGCAGCCAGTCCTCCGGGTCGACCGTGAGGCCGAGCAGGTCGTGGATGACGCGGGCGTACTCGGCCCGGTTGAGGCGCTGGAAGGGGCGGGTGCCCGCATACGGGCGGGCGGCCGCCGCCTCGTCCACCACGTCCTCCAGGTACTGCGCGAGCGCGGTGAGGGTGTCCTCGGTGGGGCGGCGCGAGCCGGGCGGCGGCATCATGCCCGCGCGCAGCTTGCGGATCATGCGCTCGGCAACCTCCGCGTTCTCGTCGGCGCGGGTGACGTCGAATCCCTCCAGCGACAGGTTGCCGCGCATGCGGCGCTCGCTGTGGCAGCGGGTGCAGTAGCGCTCGACGACGTCTTCGACCGGGGTGGAGCCCAGGTCGGCAGGGAGAACCGGATGGGCGTCGCCGTATGCGGGATATGCATCCAGGGCAGACCCATATGTCACGTCGGGTAAGCCGGCGGACGCCGCGTCGCGCGCTCCTTCCGCGACCAGCAGCACACCCCCCAGCGCCACCGCGGCGGCCAGAAACCTCATCACGTCTCCTCCCTGAAGCGGGCACTCGCCCCGAGCAACCCTCTAACTTAACGAAGCCTGCCAGCGGGAAAAGGTTGAGAGCGCCGGTGCCGCGTCACTCGCTGACGGTCGTGGCGCACAATCCCGGGGGGAGACCGCGGCTGACGAACCCTGCGAGGTCCGTCCGCGCGAGGCCGCGAGGCAGCTTGCCGGGGTCTCCGGCAGCCCGTCTCTTTGCACGATGATTCCGACGCGCAGACGGAGGTGACGAGGACCGATGCAAGCCCGGCGCAGACTCCCGATGAGTGCCCTGTTCGCGCTCATCCTCACGGCGGTTCAACTGGAAGCCCAGGAGGGCGCCATCGCCGGCCGAGTGACGGACATGGAGACCGGGGCGCCGCTGGCATCCGCCGCCGTGGAGGTTCTGGGTGAGACGGCCACCTCCTCGGTGACCGACGCGGCCGGCGAATTCCGCGTCTCCGTGCCGGCCGGCACTCACTCCCTTCTGGTCACCCTCATCGGGCACGAGTCCTCGCGCACGGACGGTGTGACCGTGGAGGCCGGAGCAACGGCCTCGGTCGCCATCCAGCTCCGGTCGCGCGCGCTGGTGCTCAACCAACTGGTGGTGACCGTGTCGCGCCGGGAGGAAAAGGAACTCGACGCCCCGGCCTCCGTCTCCACCCTGACCAACCAGCAGATCTCCCGCATCATCGCGCGAACCCCCGCAGACCACGTCAGGACGCTCCCGGGAGTCGACCTCGCCAGCACCGGTCTCACCCAGAGCTACGCGGTCGTGCGCGGCTTCAACAACGTGGCGTCCGGACGTCTTCTCAGCATCGTCGACAACCGCTATGCGCGCATCCCGGCGCTCAGGATCAACGCCATCAACATGATCCCGACCACCGACATGGATATCGAGCGCATCGAGCTGGCGCGCGGCCCGGGCGCGGCGCTCTACGGGCCCAACGCGGCCGAGGGCGTGATGCACATCATCACCTGGTCGCCGATCGACAGGCCGGGGACGACCGTCACGCTCGGCGGCGGCGAGAGGTCGGTCGTGCAGTTCCTGCTGCGCAGCGCGCACGCGGTCTCCGACCGGTTCGGGTTCAAGGTATCGGGCCAGTATCTCCGTGGCGAAGACTGGGAGTACGAGGACCCGTGGGAGGTTCAGGCACGCGCGGCAGAGCCCGATCATCCGCGCATCGGGATCCGCAATCCGCTCAACGAGCGCTTCTTCGGCGACGTGCGGGCGGACTATCGCTTCGCGGACGACGGCGAGTTCATCGTCTCGGGCGGACTCAACAACTCGCTGAGCAGCATCAACCTCACTTCCATCGGCTCCTCTCAGACCCATGACTGGCAGTACCGCTACGCCCAGGCGCGGCTGCTGAAGGGACGCTTCTTCGGGCAGTTCTTCCTCAATCAGACGCATTCGGGCCACAACAGCTACCTGCTGCGCAGCGGGGATCTCATCGTCGACCGCTCGCGCACCATGGCCGCCCAGCTTCAGCACGGCCTGGATCTCGGCACCCGCCAGAGCTTCACCTACGGGATCGACTGGCAGCGCATCGAGCCCCGCTCCCAGGGCACCATCTACGGGCGTAACGAAGACGACGACGTCCTCGTGGAGGCGGGCGCCTACCTGCACTCCGAGACGCGGCTCGGGGACCGATTCGACCTGGTGACCGCGTTTCGGGTCGACGATCACAACCGCCTGACCGGCTTGAACATCTCGCCGCGGGCCGCGCTCGTCTTCCGTCCCGCCGAAGGCCACAACCTGCGCCTGACCTACAACCGCGCCTTCGCGAACCCCTCCACGTCGGCGCTCTTCCTCGACATCGCTTCGGGGAGGCTTCCGATCGTCCCGGGCATCGGCTATACCCTGCGCGCCTTCGGCGTCCCGGGCGGCGGCATGAGCTTCTCGGACCGCTGCGCCGGCGGGTTGATGGACTACTGCATGCGATCGCCCTTCATGCCGGGCCAGCTCCCTGCCAACGCCGCGCCGTTCTGGGACGCGCTGATGACGCAGTTCGCGCCGGAGATGCTTCACCCGCTCCTGATGGGGCCAGGGAATCGCCCCGGCGACCCGGCGTTGGGCACGGTCTTCCGGCGGTTCGATCCGAACGCGCTCGGCGCCGAGGGCGGCGACATCTTCCCCCTCGATCCGGGACCAAGAGCGGTTCCTCCCCTCGTCGCGACCACCTTCAATACGATCGAGGCCGGGTACAAGGGGCTGATTCAGGACCGCGTGAGGCTCGCCGCCGACGTGTACCACGCCAACGTCGAGAACTTCGTCGGCGCGCTGAAGGTGGAGTCGCCCAACGTCTTCCTGGACCCGGCCTCGACCGGCGCGTTCCTGCAGAGCCGGCTCGGCCCGCTGGTTCAGGCGGGGCTGGTCACGCCCGGACAGATGACCGAACTGGCCGCGGGGCTGGTGTCCGTGCCGCTGGGAGTGGTCACGCCGGACGGGTTCGACGTGCACGACATGGTCTTCAGCAGCCGCAACTTCGGATCGGCGAGCTACTGGGGAGCCGACTTCTCCGCGCAGTACCTGGTGTCCGACCGGGTGAGCCTGACCGCGGGGTATTCGTTCCAGAACACGGATTGCTTCGACTTCGACGACGACGGCCACTGCCCCGGCCCGGACGACCTCGCCCTCAACGCTCCCAGCCACAAGGGCTCTCTCGGCTTCGCCTACACCGACCGCGCCGCGGGCTTGACCCTCGACGGGCGCTGGCGCCTCTCCGACGCCTTCGAGATGAGTTCGGGCGTCTTCAGCGGGCGCGTGGACGCCTACCAGGTCGTGGACGTCACAGCTGGCTATCTGCTTCCATTTCAAACAAATACGCGCGTTGAGTTCACCGTCTACAACGCCCTGGACAACCTGCATCAGGAATTCGTGGGCGCTCCGGAGCTGGGGAGACTGGCCCTCGTCAGGGTGCGTTACGACTTCTGAGGGAGGGCGGGTCAGGTCGTGCCGTTTCACCCGCTGGCTTCACGCCGAATTGCCCGCTGAGGTTTTGCCGAACCACCCGCTGAGTTCGTGCCGTTTCACACGCTGCGCAAAGTGGCCGACCGCATGAGGCGCGGCGGCCGCGGCGAGCCCTCGGCGCTGGCCGTGATCCTGCCCAACGGCTACGGTCATGTGCGCCCCGGCGAGGTGGGTGTCATCCCGATCGGGGCGCTGGGTCCATAGCTCCCGGGTGGGCCGGCAACAGGCCCGACGCCGCGTGCCTTCAACTGCAGGAGCGGATCTGATGACGAGTGTCTTCCGGTCGCGGGAGCGGGTGTCATGCTGAGTTATTTTCAGCTTGAGGAGCGCGGATCGTCCGTCCGGACCGAGGTGCTGGCCGGATGCACGACCTTCCTGACCCTCGCCTACATCATCTTCGTGAACCCGCTGGTCCTGGGGAGCGCGGGGATGGACACCGGGGCCGTGCTGGTGGCAACCTGCCTCGCCTCGGCGTTCGGCTGCCTTGTGATGGGGTTGTGGGCCAACTACCCCATCGCGCTGGCACCCGGGATGGGGCTGAACGCCTACTTCGTGGCGATCGCCGTGGGCACGCTCGGGCTCGCGTGGCAGGTCGCGCTGGGAGCGGTGTTCCTGTCGGGTGTGCTGATGTTCATCCTCTCCGTGCTCCCCGTGCGCAAGTGGGTGGTGGACAGCATCCCGCGCTCGCAGAAGATGGCCATCGCGGCCGGGATCGGATTCTTCCTGGCGATTATCGCCCTGCAGAACGCGGGGGTGGTGGTCGACAGCGAGGCCACTCTGATCACGCTCGGCGACCTCGGCCAGTGGACGGTGCTGCTGGCGGTGCTGGGCTTCCTCGCCATGGTGGCGCTGGAACACCGCGGGCTGCCGGGCGCGGTGCTGCTGTGCATCCTGGCGGTGGCGGTGGTGGGATGGGCGTCCGGCCTGTCCCCGGCGCCCGAATCGCTCGTTTCCGCCCCGCCCTCGCTGGCGCCGACGGCGTTCCAGCTGGACGTGGCGGCGGCGATCGAGGTGGGGCTGGTGGCGATCGTGTTCTCCTTCCTCATGGTCGACCTGTTCGACACCAGCGGCACCCTGGTCGCGGTGTTGAACGAGGCCGGGCTCGCCGACAGGGACGGGCGGATTCCGGGGCTGAAGCGGGCGCTGGTCGCCGACAGCTCGGCCACCATGGTGGGCGCGCTCCTCGGCACCTCGACCACGACCTCCTACATCGAGAGCGCCGCCGGGGTGCGGGCTGGCGGGCGCACCGGCCTCACCGCGGTGGTGGTGGCGGGCCTCTTCCTGGCGGCGCTGGTGCTCGCGCCGGTGGCGACCGCCATCCCGGCGTTCGCGACCGCTCCGGCCATTCTGTTCGTGGGCTGCATCATGGCGCGAGCGCTGCGCAACGTGCCCTGGGACGATCTCACCGAGTGCGTGCCGGCGATCGTCACCGCGCTCGCGATGCCCTTCACCTACTCGATCGCGACCGGCATCGGCATGGGGTTCATCGCCTACGCGCTCATCAAGCTGTTCTCGGGGCGTGCCTCCGAGTTGAACGCCGCCGTGGTGATCGTGGCGGTGCTGTTCGGGATTCGTTTCGCGATCACGTAGGAGTCTGCGCCGCAGTTTACTGTGATCCACAACACGTGGTGGGCGCGACGTCAATAACCACAACATATGGTGTGTTGAAGCACCTGCGCGGAGTTGGCGGGGGCGCACCTGCAAGCCAACGTGACATACAGGTTTCATACATGATTCATACAGGTTTTTGCCGATGCACACGACTCCCGCTCCTCTGAGAACCGGATCACTGGCTGCGATCGCGGCCCTGATCGCCTCCTGCGGTCCGCCCGAACAATCCGCCGACGCCCGCGCCGGCGGCGAACGTCCATCCGTGTCCTCCCAGCCTGTCGAGCTCTTCGACGGCCGCGTCATCCCGGGGATGCCCGAACTCCTGGGCATGCGCGCCCAGTACGAGGTCCGCGTGGACTGGCTCGCCCGCAAACGCCCTTTGCTGCTCGAACAGATGCGGGAGCACGGAATCGAGATGTGGATCGTGGTAAGCGAGGAATTCCACCCCGACCCCGTCACCCAGTTCGTCGCCCCTCCCCTGCGCTACACGCGCCGGCGCGACGTAATGGTGTTCGTGGATGCGGGCGAGGAAGGGCTCGCGGCCTACTCCGACTACTGGCGCCCGACGGACGACTACCGGCGCTTCTTCCAGCCGCTTCCGGCGGCGCGCAACGCGCGCGGCATCCAGGACACCAGCGCCGGGCTGGAAGCGCTGATGGCGCGATACGCCCCCGCCACCATCGGGCTCAACATCGGCGGAGCCCGCGGCCACGACAGCGGCCTCACCCACGACAGCCATCTTTTCCTGGCCGACGCGCTGGGCCCCGACGCGCAGTCCCGCTTCGTCTCCGCCGCCAACCTCATCGAGGACGTGTTCGACACCCGGCTGCCCGAGGAGCTGGAGCATTACCGCCAGCTCGTGCTCGCCACCGACGTCATCGCTCAGACCGCGCTTTCGAACGTGGTCATCACCCCGGGCGAGACTCGGGCCGAGGACATCAAGTGGTTCTTCGAGGAGACGATCGCCGAACTCGGCGTCGGCGGCGTGCCCTGGTTCGAGATCCACGTGGCCGTGCAGCGCTACGATCCGGACACCGGCGAGATGATTCCGTACGTGCACCCGGCGCCGAACGACCTGGTCTTCCGGCGGGGCGACATCATCCACCTCGACTGCGGCTTCGACTACATCGGTTTCGCCAGCGACTGGCAGAAGGTCGCGTACATCCTGCGGGACGGTGAGGACGATGTCCCCGAGGGGCTGAAGACCGCGCTCGGGAACGCCAATCTCGTGCACGAGGCATTCGCATCCGAACCCCGTCCCGGGATGACCGGCTGGGAGGCCACGCTCGCCATCGCGGCAAGGCTCGAAGGCGTCGACTTCCTGCCCAGCCTCTACTCACACCCAATCGGCTACCACGGACATGCGCTGGGCCCGAACATCAACGCGCGCGACATGGATCTGTCCTCGCCCCCGGAACGGGACTCCCATCTCAGGAACGGCGCCTATCGCTCCATCGAGTTCAGCGCCACGTCGGCGGTCCCTGAATACGGCGGCAGCAGGGTCACGATTCCGATGGAGGATGACGGCTACCTCACTCCCGACGGTTACGAGTACTTCCGGCCGTATCAGACGGAGTGGTACGTGATCCGGTGAGGGTGGGGCCCGCCGGCGAATCCCCCTTCCCCCTACCCCTCCGTGTCCGCGTACGCCTCAGTCAGCTGTTGCACCACCGACGGATCCGCCAGCGTCGTGGTGTCACCCAGGGCACGCCCCTCGGCGATATCCCGCAGCAGGCGGCGCATGATCTTCCCGGAGCGCGTCTTGGGCAGCTCCGCCGTGAACAGGATCGCGTCCGGCCGCGCGATGGGCCCGATCTTGGTGCGCACATGCTGCCCCAGGTCGGCCATCAGTTCATCGGAAGCCTGGAACCCCTGGCGCAGACTGACGAACGCCACGATTCCCTCTCCCTTCACCTCGTGGGGCCGCCCCACCACCGCCGCCTCCGCCACCGCCTCGTGCTCAACCAGCGCGCTCTCGACCTCGGAGGTGCCGATGCGGTGCCCCGCCACGTTGAGCACGTCGTCCACCCGGCCGAGCACCCAGATGTAGCCGTGGGCGTCCTCCTTGGCTCCGTCGCCCGCGAAGTAGATGCCGTCCCACTTCGACCAGTAGACTTCGCGGTAGCGGTCGTCGTCGCCGTAGATGGTGCGGAGCATCGCGGGCCAGGGCCGGTCGATGGCCAGGTACCCGGCCTTCACCCGCCTGCCGTCGTCGTCGCGGAGCGACACCGAGATGCCCGGGAAGGGCCGCGTCGCGCTCCCCGGGGTGGTCGCGGTAACGCCCGGCAGCGGCGTGATCATCATGCCCCCGGTCTCGGTCTGCCACCAGGTGTCGATGATGGGACACCCCCCGGCGCCGATGGTCTCGTGGTACCAGATCCAGGCCTCGGGGTTGATGGGCTCGCCCACCGTGCCCAGCAGGCGGAGGTGCGACAGGTCGTGCCCGGCCGGCCACTCGTCGCCCCACTTCATGAAGGCCCGGATGGCCGTGGGGGCGGTGTAGAAGATGGTCACACCGTACTTGGCGCAGAGCGCCCAGAAGCGGTCCTTGCGCGGCCAGTCCGGAGCTCCCTCGTACATCACCACGGTCGCTCCGGCCGCCAGCGGACCGTAGACGATGTAGCTGTGCCCGGTGACCCAGCCCACATCGGCGGTGCACCAGAATACGTCGTCCTCCTTCAGGTCGAAGACGCATTTCGCGGTGGCGTGCACCTGGGTGAGGTATCCGCCGGTCGTGTGCACCACGCCCTTGGGCTTACCGGTGGTGCCGGACGTGTAGAGGATGAAGAGCAGGTCCTCCGCGTCCATCGCCTCCGGAGCGCACTCGGCGCTCGCCCCTTCCATGAGCTCGTGATACCAGTGGTCGCGCCCCGCCTGCATCTCCACGGGAGTGTCGGCGCTCAGCTGCCCGCCCCGGCGCACCACCACCACGTTCTCCACCGAAGGGCACTCCGTGACCGCGGCGTCGGTGTTGGCCTTGAGTGCGACGTACCCGCCCCGCCGCCAGCCGCCGTCCGCCGTGATCACCGTGGATGCCTGTGCGTCGTTGATGCGCCCCGACAGCGACTCCGGGCTGAACCCGCCGAACACCACCGAGTGCGCGGCGCCGATGCGGGTGCAGGCGAGCATGGCGATGGCCGCCTCGGGGATCATGGGCAGGTAGATCGCCACCCGGTCCCCACGGCGCACCCCCAGGCCGCGCAGCACGTTGGCGAACTTGCACACCTCCCGGTGCAGGTCCCAGTAGGTGAAGGTGCGCGTATCCCCGGGCTCCCCTTCCCAGATAAGCGCCGCCTTGTTGCGGCGGAAGCCGCCGAGGTGCCGGTCGAGGCAGTTGTACGAGACGTTGAGCTTCCCGCCCAGGAACCAGCGCGCGTGCGGCGGATTCCATTCCAGCACCGTGTGCCACTTCTCGAACCAGTCGAGTTCCCCGGCCCATTCGGCCCAGAACCCCTCCGGATCGGCGGCGGCGCGTTCGTAGACCGCCGGGTCCGAGAGATTGGCTTGCGCGCGGAATTCGTCGCTGGGCGGGAAGAGCCGGGTCTCCCGCAACAGGTCGTCGAGCACTCCGGGTTTGCCGCTCATCTCACGTCTCCGCTGCCTGGTGACATGTCGTACTTGATGACTGTCATCTGCTGTCAACTACTGGTGATTACTGCCGCTCATGAATCTTCGGCCCCGAGAAAGCCGGCCACAACCCGGCTCGCCAGCAGCGCTTCGAACGACTTCACCGTGGCCGTGCTCAGCGTACGCACCACGCGTGCCCCCGCGTCGATCGCCACATCGGGTATCACGAGCCTGAAACGGCACTCGGTGCGGGCGTCCCCGGCGCTGGCGTTCCGGTGGGGCACGGTCGCGCGCAGCGTCACCGGCGTGCTGTGCCCCCGGGTCAACTCGCGATTCGTCACCCGCGTCAGCTCCCCGAGGGTCTCCCTGAAGTCCCCCAGGTTTCCCAGGGACGGCCCCCGCACGGCGAGCGTCAGGTTGCCGCCGAGCCCCTGGGAGGTCTCGTCCAGGAAGACGTCCACGCTCACCGGATCATGTCCGCCCGGTTGGTGGAAGAAGAGATAGGCGCTGCGCGTCGATTCGCCGGCCCAGCGGCCCTCGAACTGGTGACTGGTCGTCTTCTGCATCCCGGAGAGCGTCCAGCCGGCCTTCTCGATTCCCTCCCGAACGGCATCGATCAGCGGTTCCAGCGTGAGCAGCGCACTCTCGTGGGGATCGGTCATCGTCGCTCCCGCCGATTCGCTTCCGGTTGACACATTTTCGCCCCGGCTAGTACGTTGGCTGGTCAGGGAGATACGTGCTACAGGCCCGGTTGCCGAAGGCTGTCAGCCATGGCGGGCCGAAGACCACTTGCGATGTTGACCCAGTCCGAGCAGAGCGACACCATCCTTCGGGATGCGATGGAGCGGAGCGGTCAGCGCTTCACCGCCCAGCGCGCGGCCGTCTTCCGTTTTCTGCACGCGACCGACATTCATCCCACCGCAGACGAAGTCTACCGCACGGTGCGCGCCGACCTCCCCGGCATCTCCCTGGGGACCGTCTACAAGAGCCTTGAGACGCTCGTCGGATGCGGGCTCGCACGCAAGCTCGCCGGTGGAAACGGTTCGGCCCGGTACGATGGGCGCATGGACCCGCACTACCACGCGCGCTGCCTCGAGTGCGGCCGGCTGAGGGACGTGCCGGGACCCGTCAACCCGGAGTCGGTCGTGGACGTGCCGGTCGTGATGGACGGCTTTGCGGTCACCGAACTGCGGCTGGAAGTGGTGGGCTACTGCGACGGCTGCCGCCCCGACTAAACGCGCCCTCTACGGGAACGCCCGCGAGGAAGCCCGGCCGCGGGCCGAGCGCAGACGCCGGCGCAACTCCACGCCGGAGGTGGTCGCGAGCGTCCGCTGCGCCGTCTTAAGCGAATTCCAGCGTACATCGGCGAGCTCGATCGGCTCGCCGCCCTCCTGGCCTTCGGGCGTGAACACGAACGAATAGCGGCCCTTGTAGTCGTGTCCGGGCCGCTCCCGCACGGTCGCAATCCACGTTCGCCCGCTTTCGTCCTGGAACGTCCTCATGTCTCGCCGCTCTCCGCTCTCTACACGTTCTGCGGTCCCCGTCCCGGCCTTGGCCGCAACTCCGGGAACTCATATACGATAACCCCTTCATCCGTCACATCCGAGCACACCCGCTGGCTGTCCTCGAGCTCCATTCCGTCGAGGAGCTTCTTGGCGGCGTCCGGCGAGAGATCCATGTACGCCGCGACCTCGCTCGCGGTCAGGCGTCCCCCGTGCTGACTGGCCAGCCGGAGGATGCCGCGCTGGAGCTGGCGGGGGGATCCCTTGCGCCAGCGCAATCTCTTGATTCCCGACCAGATCAGCGCCGCTCCCCCGGCGACTGCGGTGGCCCCGCCGGCGAGCATCACCAGCGTCATGATGGCAAGGCTCGAGACACCCATGCTGAGGACCGTGGCGCCCCCTGACAACCAGCCTGCACCGATGAAGCCAAGCAGGGCGCCGCCTCCGATCCGGATCCAGCCCTGCGCCGAACGATCTTCAGGGGGCGTGTAGATGGCTGGAGCCGACGGATCCGCATAGTGGGCGAGGGCTTCGTCGCCAGGCTGGATCCCCGGGGCTCCATCCGGACTCGAGATCGCGCGGTACGAAGCATGTCTCCAGTTCAGGCCACAGCGCGGACAGAGCCGGTGCTGGAACCGCATCAGCCAGTAGATCAGAGCCCCGATGCCGGAGGTGGCCAGCCCGAGGACCACCAGCAGAGCGATATGCTGGGGCTTCGAGAAGTAGTGGTCCCCGTAGCCCTGGTGGCGGCATCGGGGACAGGTCTTCACCCAGGTCAGGGGGCGGCCCGCGGGATTCTCCGCGCCGCACGTCGTACATCGCCGCGCCGGGGTCTCCAGGGCGGCGCCGCAGGTGGTACAGCGGAGGGGTTTTGCCATGCGTCCTCGGACTGGTGAATCCGGCAGTGCCGTACGGCGATTCGGCTGGAACGGATTCGCGCAGTCCGACCGGCAACCCGCGCCCGCATGGCGCGGAGGCTCGACAGCGACGGCTGCGCTCTCAAGTATAACACGCTCCCACGGAGCCCCGAACGCCGCCCGGGCCCGGTCGATTCACACGGTCGGTCTCACCCGGACGGGCCACCCTCCTGAGCAAGGCACAGGCCATGTTTCTGGATTTCGCGCTGATCTCCGGCCTGCTGGTGGTCGCCCACCTGCTGCGCTCCCGGATTCGGCTCTTTCAGGCGATCCTCCTGCCCACGCCGATCCTCGCGGGGCTGATCGGGCTGGCGGCGGGTCCCGAGGGACTGGACCTCATCCCCTTCGCACGCGACGAGGGCGGGGACCCCGTGATGCGGCGCTACCCGGGCGAACTCGTGATCCTCCTGTTCGCCACTCTGTTCATGGGCTCGCGGGCGGACGAGCCGGGCCTCGCGACGATGATCCGCAGCGCCGGCGACACCTTTTTCTACAACCTTTCGGCCTGGATCGGACAGTTCGGCCTCGCACTCCTGTTCGCCGGCGCCGTCCTCATTCCTCTCTTCCCGGAAGTGGACGGACCCTTCGCGCTGATGCTCCCCTCGGGCTTCGCGGGGGGACACGGAACCGCCACCGCCGTCGGATCCATTCTCGCCGGCCAGGGCCACGAGAACGCCATGGCCATCGGATACACCTTCGCCACCATCGGCCTGCTGGCGGCCGTGCTGGGGGGCGTCGCGGCAATCAACCTCGCCACGCGGTCGGGCTGGACGCGTCTCGTCGCCAGCCCGCGCGAGCTTCCCGCCGACCTCCGCCGCGGGCTGATCGACCCGGCCGGCGCCAGACCCGTCGCCAGGGAGACGGTCAGCCCCCTGGCCCTCGAAACCCTCACCTGGCACCTGGGGCTCGTGCTTCTGGCGTATGGGGCCGCGCACGCGGTCCGTTGGGCGTTCCAGTCGGCGGGAGGCCACTCACCGCCCTCCCCATGTTCGCGCTGGCGGTGATCTGCGGCGCGGTGCTCCAGAAGCTGCTGGACGGCCTGGGCGTCGGCCGGCACGTGGACCGGCAGACGATGGGACGCCTCGGATCGTCGATCTCGGACTTCCTCGTCGCGTTCGGGGTGGCGTCGATTCCTCTCACCATCGTGGCCGACTACGCCGCGCCCATCCTGGTGATGTCGGTGTTCGGCTTCGCCCACGCCGCACTCATCACCTGGTGGATCGCCCGCCGGACCTTCCACAACTACTGGTTCGAGCGGGGAATCTTCACGTTCGGATACGCCACCGGGGTGGTGGCCATGGGGATCGCTCTGCTGCGCGTGGTTGACCCCCAGATGAAGTCGAAGACGCTGGACGACTACGGCCTCGCATACCTGCCGATCGCGATGGTCGAAATCGTGGTGCTTTCGACCCTGCCGCTGTGGGTCGCCGGCGGGGCGGTCTGGCAGCCGGGATTGCTGCTCACGGGCGTGGCTGCGGGCCTCCTGTTGGTTTCGTGGAAGACGATCGGGTTCTTCCCTGCCGACCCGGTGGTCCGGCGGGCGGGAGAGTCCCGGTGACGTGAGCCGCCGCCTCTCAGCTCCAGGGGAAGGGCGAGTTGCTTACCGGGTGGAGCCGGCCTTCGGCGTAGCGGCTGTAGCGGAAGGGCTCGAGCAGCTCCTGCGGCCGTCCGGTCAACTCCTTCGCCACCAGCGCGCCCACGCCGATCATCTTGTAGCCGTGGTTCGAGTCGGCGATGAAATAGACGTTGTCGGCGAAGGTGTCGAACACGGGGAAGCTGTCGGGCGTGAAGCTTCCGATGCCCCCGGAGGGCTCCCGGCCGATCAGGTGGTTCCTTCCCTCGAAGCGCTTCTGGCAGAAGGCCAGCGCCGCCGTCCAGGCGCGGTGGAAGTCCTCGCCGACGACGAAGTCGGGGGATTCGGGCCCGTAGGGATCGATCGCGACCTCGCAGTCGGGCCTGGCGACCCTGCGCGGCATGGTTCCGCCCTGCACCCCCCCGAAGTGGAAGTCCGGCTTGTAGTAGATGCCCCAGGGACCCTCGGCCACCGGTCCCTTCTCGTCGAAGAGGGGCTCGTCGGTGTCGACGTGCACGACCGGCGGCATGTTGCCGCGGTTGTCCACCAGGAAGCCGGGATCGACCTTGAGCGTTCCCTCCTGTAGCGCCCAGTATGTCCAGGTGGACACCTGATGGAGCTTGCTGCCGGCATCCCGGACCGCAGTGGCGTCCGGGAGATCGAGCATCGCCCACTGCCTCCGGACCCACGGCCCCGTGGCCACCACCACCTGCTCGCAGCGGATGTCCCCCCGATCCGTGATCACCGCCGTGACCGCGCCCGACGCGTCGCGCGCGAAGCCCTCGTTCCGGACCCCGAAAACGAGCCGGACATCCTCGGCCTCCACACGCGCCCGCAGGCCCTCCAGGGAGGCCATGTTGTTGGCGTAGCCGCCCCGGCGCTCGTGCAGCACGCTGGTGATGCCCCCGGCCTGCCAGTCGTCGAAGATGGCCCGCATGTAGGCGCGGGATGCTCCGGCGCCCTCCACGAACGTCGATTCGTACCCGATGGCCCGCTGCTGCTCGTGGATCGAGGCCACGTCGTCCCGCATGGCTTCGTGGCTGATCTGCAGATAGCCCACCGGGTGGTAGGAGAACCCCTCCGGATCGCTCTCCCAGACGGCCACCGAATGTGCCATCAACTCGCGCATGGCGGGCTGGAAGTAGTTGTTGCGTATCACCCCGCAGGCGATGCCGGAGGCTCCCGCGCCGACGCCGGTCTTGTCGATGACGACGATGTCGCGTCCGTCGCCGCGCCCGGACGCC
Source organism: Gemmatimonadota bacterium (assembly GCA_022823365.1). Taxonomy (GTDB): domain Bacteria; phylum Gemmatimonadota; class Gemmatimonadetes; order Longimicrobiales; family Gaopeijiaceae; genus BD2-11. Next base: position 96,724 of record JAJDXG010000056.1, on the reverse strand, counting down.
CGGAGTTCCCGGGCCAGGTGCCAGGCGGTGGAGAGGCCGTGGATGCCGGCCCCGATGATGACGTATTTCGCGGTCATGGCCCCTCGCAAGGCCTATCTCACGAGCAGAATCCGGTTGTTGACGGGATAGAGCCACTCCACGCCGCGCTCGGTCACCACGGCATCGTCCTCCAGCGGGATGCGCACCTTGGCGTTGTCCCATTCCGGGTTGGCCGTATAGGCGAACAGCTCGACGGAGATGAGGGTGCCCGGGCGCAGCTCGTAGGTGAGCTGGGTCGGGTTGAAGAAGGCCAGCGAGGGGCCGATGCCGTGGCCCCAGTTCCCCACCGAGTGCGGGCCGATGACGACATCGGTGACCGCGGGATCGGCGGTGGGCTGGTTGAACTCGATGCGGTTGAATCCGGCGGCCTCGATGGCGGCCCAGGTCGCGTCCAGCGCCTCCTGGGCGGTGGCCGCGGGCTTAATGGAGGCCTTCATCACGTCGCGCACCTCCACCGCCCGGTCGAAGGCAAGCTGGAGTCCGGGCGGCGCCCGGGTCTCGCCCTCCCGCAACACGTACGCGATGCGCTTCATGTCGGTGTAGAAGTCGAGGTAGCCCACGCCCCAGTCGATCATGAGCAGATCGCCCCGCTGGATGATGCGCGCCGAGGAGGTGGACTCGATGCCCAGCGGGCCGGTGATGTAGATGGAGGGCATGTCGAACGACGACTCGAGCCCTCGCTCGAGCAGCCGGTCCCAGATCCACCAGGCCACGTCCTCCAGCGCGGTCACGCCCGGCTCGATGACCTCGTTGGAGAACGCCCGCTCGGCGATTTCGCGGCTGATCTCGCCGGCCTCGGCGAAGGTGGCGATCTCCATGGCCGTGCGGGTGGATCGGAAGTCGGACACGAAGCGCTCGGCGGAAACCAAGCGTTCGCCGTAGACGGGGCCCAGCGTCTCCTTCAGGTGCAGGTAGGAGCTGTGCGAGAGGCCGTCGGCTCCGCCGATGGCGGGGGCCATGTTCACGCCGATGCGGCCGGGGTCGCGCTCGGCGACGAATCCGGCGAGCGCGGCCGCCGGAGCGAAGCGGTCGTAGACGCCGCACTGCTGAAGCATGTAGCCGCCCACTCCGAGCGCCGCGCGCTCGACGCGCCCGCCGTCACCCGGGTTGGTGAACACGTAGTAGGCCCAGTCGCCCACGTAGCCCCGGCCCAGCGCCTCCCACAGCGGATCCAGCAATCCTTCCCGCATCACCACGATCCACATGTCGAGATCGTTGTCCTGCATGGCCTTGGGGAGGACCAGGTCGAACTTCTCGGCACGAATCTGGCACATGCGCTCCCAGCGGCGGCGCGCCTCCTGCCCTTCCGCGGGGGGCGCCGCGGCGATGCCGGCTGCCAGCAGCGTGGCGGCGAGCAGCAATCCGCGGTTCGAGGGCCGGGCGGCAGGCCGCCGGGCAGATGCAGAACGGCGTTCGCCCGGCGCCGAAGGCGGCGAGTGTAGAGACGGACGGGCCGATTGGGTATCTTCGGTCACGTTCATGGCAACGTTCCTGAAAAGTGCGAAGTCTCAAGGACATGGTTCGGATGCACACACGCGGGGAATCTCGGGGATCGCCTGCCGTCTCGCAAAGCCGGCGATTCCTCCTCCCGGCGCTCGTCCTCGCGGGCAGCCTGACCCTGGGAACCCGTCCGGCGCACCTGTCCGCACAGCGGATCCCCTCCGCCTACCGCTTCATCGAGACGGCGCAGGAGGCGGGCGCGGCCATGTTCACGGTCGAGCCCCGGGCGGGGATCTTCGGCTTCGGGCCCAAGGGCGGCCGCATCATGGGCTCCTACTACCAGATACGCGTCGGCGGACCGTTCTCCCTGCAGGGCAACCTGGGATACCTGCCAACCACCCGCGACGTCATCGACCCGCGCCGGGACGAAGGGGACCGCAAGATCGGTGAGGCGGACGTGACAATGGGCACGGCGGACGTGCGCCTCCAGTTCACCCTGACGGGCCCGCGGACCTGGTATCGGCTGGCGCCCCACCTGTTCGCGGGCGGGGGCATCGCCCTGGACCTCGCGCCGGACCAGGACATCGACATGGTGCTCGACGAGGACGACCGCTTCTCGTTCGGTCCCTCCTTTCTGGGGAGCTTCGGCGCGGGGATCAAGTTGTTTCCCGTCGATCGCATCTCGGTGCGCGCGGAGGGCATCGTGACCTACTGGAAGGTCAACACGCCGCGCGGCTTCCTGCGCACCGACCGCCCACTCCTGCCGCCACCCGAGGGCTCCGACGAACCCGCCATCCCCGACGACGGTTTCTGGGCGGTGGGGAGAGGTTTGTCCGTCGGGATCGCCTGGCGGTTCTAGCGGTGGACGACTGATGGGTGAGGGGCCGGAAGCCCGGGGGGATCGGACTCCGGCGACACGATTCGAGTCCCGCTCCGCCGACTGGCTCTCCTGCGCCGAGGCGCTCGCGCGGGTGATGGCGCACGCGCGGGCGCTGCCCGTGCTCCGGCTTCCGGTCGAGGCGGCGGGCGGCATGGCGCTGGCGCAGCCGGTGGAGAGCCCGGTCACCCTGCCCCCCTGGGACAACTCGGCCATGGACGGCTACGCGGTGCAGGGCGACTCCATCGCGGGGGCCTCTCCGGAAGCCCCCCGCACCCTGCGCGTGACCGCAGCCCTGCACGCGGGCGAGGTGGGCGGGGTGGTGGTGGGAGCGGGCGAGGCGGTGCGCATCATGACCGGCACCCCGGTCCCGGAGGGTGCCGACTGCGTGGTCCGGGTCGAGGACACCGACGCCGAGCGGAACCCGGGGCGGGTGGCGGTCTTCTCGGAGCGGGACCTGGGCCGCAACGTGCGTCCGGCCGGACAGGACATGCGGGCGGGCGAGACCTTGCTCGCGCCCGGCACCACCCTGGGCGCGGGCCAGCTCGGCGTGCTGGCCGCGTGCGGGCTTACTTCGGTGGAGGTGCATCGGCGGCCGGTGGCGGCGGTGCTCGCCAGCGGCGACGAGATCGCGCCGACAGAGCGGTTCGCCGAAGTGGCGGCCGGGCGCGCCATCCCCGACACCAACGGTCCAATGCTGGCCGCCGCGGTGGCAGAGGCGGGGGGGGAGGGAGTGCGGCCGGGGATCGCGCGCGACACCGAAGAGAGCGTGCGCGAGCACCTGCTGCGGGGCGCCGCGCAGGCGGATCTGCTGATCACCATCGGGGGCGCGTCGATGGGCGAGGGCGACCTTTTCAAGCGGGTGCTCGACGAACTCGGGTACCAGCCCGACTTCTGGCGCGCGCGCATCCGACCGGGCAGCCCGGTCGGCTTCGGGCACCTGCCCATGGAGGGGCGGGCGCCGGTGCCGGTGTTCGGGCTGCCGGGCAATCCGGCGTCGGCCTTCGTCACCTTCCACCTCCTGGCGCGGCCCTTCATCAGCGCGCTTGCGGGGCATCGCCACCCATTCCCTCCCGTCGTGCGGGCGCGCGCGGGAGTGGCCATGGGCGGCCCCAGGGGGCTCGCGGTCTACCCGCGCGTGCGCCTGCTGCCCGCCTCGAAAGGTGGATGGACCGCGGTGCTTTCCGGCCATCAGAGTTCCGCGCTGGTCGCGCCCACGGGACGCGCCGACGGGCTGGCCGTCATTCCCGAGGGGGTGCAGCGCATCGCCGAAGGGGAGGAGGTCGACGTGCTGCTGTTCGGCGGCCCGGGCCTGCTTCCCGGGGCGGAGGGCGCCGACCCGGGTTGACGTGACCATGAAGACCTTCATCGGGTGGAACGCGGCGGAAGCCGATCCCGCGGGCCCATGACATCCCCGAAGCCGGAAGCCCGGCGCCGGCTTCCGCTCGCGCGCACCCCGGCCGGCGAGCTGGACCTTCTCGCGCTGGTCGTCATCTGGGGGGTGAACTTCTCGGTGGTGAAGGTGGTGCTGCAGGAGGTCGAGCCGCTGGCCTTCAACGCGCTTCGCTTCCCCTTCGCGGCACTGACGGTGTGGGTTCTCCTGCGCGCGCAGGGACGGCGCCTGATGCCGCGCCGCCGGGACTGGCCCAGAGTCGCGTGGCTCTCTCTTTTCGGACACGCCGCATACCAGGTCTTCTTCATCTTCGGGCTCTCGCTGACCTTCGCCGGCAACGCCTCGCTCATGCTGGCGACGGTCCCGATGTGGATCGCGATCCTCTCCCCGGCGCTGGGCCACGAGCGCTTCAGCTGGGTGATTCTGGGCGGAGTCGGCATCACGATGTCGGGAATGACGCTCGTCATTCTGGGAGGATCCGCGGGGATGGCCCTCGGAGGCGTGACGCTGCGGGGAGACCTGTTCATGCTGGCCTCCGCGGTGGTCTGGGCGCTCTACACGGTGCTGGGACGCCGGGCAGTGCGGCGCAACGGAGCGCTCGAGATGACGGCCTGGACCCTCTGGCTGGGGACCCCCGCGATCGTTCTGATGGGTTTGCCGGGCCTGATGCGCACCGATCTGGGATCGCTCTCGGCGGGCGCGTGGCTCGGCATCGCCTACGCCGGGGTGCTGGCGATCGGGCTTGCATACTTCATCTGGTACAGGGGCGTGCGGCGGCTCGGCAGCAGCCGGACCGCCGTATACTCCAACCTGGTGCCGGTGGCCGCGCTGCTCACGGCCTGGCTCTGGATCGGCGAGACGCCGCGCGCGTTGCAGGTGCTAGGGGCGGGCGTCATCTTGGCGGGCATCGCCGTCGTGCGCCTGGCCCCGCCAACCAGGGCGGGCGACCGGGCCCGCCGCCGGGCCGCGCGGGCACGCCGGCGAACCGAAAAGGCGGCACGATCCAGGAGGACGCCATCATGAATTCCGGCAAGGTCGCTCTCGCCTTCCTGGCGACGCTGTTGACGGCGGCCCCCCTCGCCGCACAGGACTCGCCCGCAGACTACATCGCCCTCATCGAGGGCGTTCAGAGTCCCAGCCGACAGGGGCTGGATATCCTTACGCTGCCGGAGGTCATGGAGCGCTTCGGTGTGCCCGGGATGAGCGTCGCCGTCATCCGCGACTTCGAGGTGCACTGGGCGAAGGGGTACGGCGTGGCCGATGTGGTGACCGGCGCCCAGGTGGACACCGGAACCCTCTTCCAGGCCGCCTCGATCTCGAAGCCGGTGACCGCCATGGCCGCGCTGAGCGCCGTTCAGGAGGGCCTCTTTTCGCTGGACGACGACATCAACCGGGTCCTGCGTTCGTGGTCCCTCCCGGGCAGGGGCTTCACCGACGAGCAGACCGTGACCCCGCGGCTGCTCTTCAGTCACACTGCCGGGTTGGGCGACGGGCACGGGTTCCCCGGCTACGCGCCGGACGCGCCCCGCCCCACACCGGTGCAGATCTTCGAGGGACAGGCGCCGTCCAACGTGGGCCCCGTCGAACTGGTGCGGCTGCCCCTGACCGCCATGCACTACTCCGGCGGCGGCACCACGATCATGCAGCTGGCCCTCACCGATGCCCGCGGCGAACCCTTCGCCGACCTCATGCGCCGGACGGTCCTGGAACCGGCGGCGATGACGCGGAGCACGTTCGAGCATCCCCTCCCCGCGGCGCTCGATGTGAACGCCGCGCGCGGCCACCGGGGCGACGGCCTGCCCATGGGAGTGGAGAAGTGGCACGCGTACGCCGCGCTGGCCGCGGCCGGGCTGTGGACCACGCCCACCGACCTTGCGCGCTTCGCGATCGAGGTGCAGAGGGCGGCCCGCGGCGACCCGGACCGGGTGCTGTCACGCGCGAGCGCGCAGGAGATGCTGAGCCCGGTGGGCGTAGGTTCGTACGCCGTCGGCTTCCACATCGAACAGCGCGGCCAGGGCTGGTACTTCAGCCACTCCGGAGGCAACTGGGGCTTCGTGTGCTATCTGACGGCCCACAAGGCCAAGGGGTACGGGGTAGTGGTCATGACCAACTCCTCCGGCGGAGGCGGCCTCTACCGCGAGGTGCTGGAGCGGGTCGAGCGGGCCTACGGCTGGGATTCCCTGGACAAGCCGGTGCTGCGGTAGGGGAACCGGACGGATCCCTACCCGCCCGCGCTCTTCAGCCGCCGGATCTCCGCGGCCAACACGGGGGCCACCTCGAACACATCCCCGACGATGCCGTAGTCGGCCACGTTGAAGATGGGCGCGTCCGCGTCCTTGTTCACCGCGACGATGGTGCGCGCGGTTCGCATCCCGGCCAGGTGCTGTATCGCCCCGGAGATGGCGAGCGCGAAGTAGAGCTTGGGCGCGATGGTCTTGCCCGTTTGCCCCACCTGTTCGCCGTGCGGGCGCCACCCGGCGTCCACCACCGCGCGCGAGGCGCCCAGGGCGGCGGCCGGCCCCAGCGCGTCGCGCACATCCTCGATCACGCCCCAGTTCTCCGGTCCGCGCAGGCCGCGGCCGCCCGACACCACGATCTCGGCCTCCGCCACGTCGACGCTTCCCCCCGAGGCCGCCCGGAAGTCCACTGCCCGCCCTCCCGCCGGCGCTCCTCCCGCCGGGGTGAAGACCTCCACCCGGCCGGCTGCGGCGCGGGTGCCCGGGGGGAACACATGCGGGCGGAGCGACACCACCGCCGGGCTGGCGTCGAAGGCGACGCGCGCGAACGCCTTCCCCCCGTACACGGGACGGGTCACGACCAGCCCGCCGTCCACCACCTCCAGGCCGGTGGCATCCGAAGCCAGCGGGACATCGAGAAGCGCCGCCACCCTGGGCGCCAGGTCGGCCCCCAGCGCGCTGGCGGGAAAGAGTACCGCCTGGTATCCGCCGCCGGCGACCATGCCGGCGACGATGTGTGCGTAGCTCTCCGCCTGGTATTGCGCCAGCTCGGCGCCCTCGGCCACCCGGATCACCCCCGCCCCGCGCGCGCCCAGCTGCCCGCACTCCGCGCCCAGGCCGGGCCCGCCCACGGCGAGCGCGTGCACTTCCCCACCCAGGTCGCGCGCCAGTTCGGCCGCCGCCCCCACGACCTCGTGGGCCGTGGCGCGGACGCTGCCGTCGCGCTGCTCGACGAACGCAGCCACCACCGCTGCACCGGACTCCATCTTCGCCTCCGAGCCGTCCTCGGTCATCGTCATCGGTTCGGCCAACACGGCAGCGGCGCTCACAGGGCTCCCGCCTCCTCGCGCAGCAGCCGCACCAGCTCGGGAACCGCCTCCACGCCCTCGCCCACGATCCGTCCCGGCGGCCGGGGCGCGGGGGGCTGGAGCCCGAGCACCCGCAGGCGGGCGGCGGGGAGTTCGGCCGGCCGTCGTTCGAGCGGCTTGCGGCGCGCGGCCATGATGCCCTTGAGGGTGGCGTACCGGGGCTCGTAAGTGCCCTTGGTGATGGTGACCACGCACGGCAGGGGCAAATCCACCAGCTCCGTCCCGCCCTCCACCTCACGGTGGCAACGGACATGCCCGTCCCGCACCTCGAGCCGGGTTACCGCGGTCGCACAGGGCCGTCCCAGCAGCGTAGCGAGCATCGGACCCACCTGCTGCTGATCGTCGTCCGCGGCCTTCACCCCGAGCAGGATGAGCGGGGCATCGGCCTCGGCGAGTTCCGCCGCCAGCGCCTTGGCGGTCGCGAGCCCATCCATCGTGACTTCGCCTTCGAGCAGCAGCGCCCTGTGGACGCCCATCGCCAGGCTGTTCTTGAGGCTCTCCGTGGCCCCCGCGTCCCCCACGGTCACCACCGTCACCTGGCCGGCCCCCAGGCCTTCCGTCACCCGCAGGCCCGCCTCCACGGCGAACTCGTCGTAGGGGCTCACGATGTACTTGACGCCGCTGGTGTCGATGGAGACACCGTCTTCGCCGACGCGAATCCGCGTCTCGGTGTCGGGCACCCTGCGGATGCAGACGGTCACGTTCACTTCCGGGTCGCTCCGGTTCGAGGATCGGGAGGGGAAGGCGACCGCCGCGCGCACACGTTCACGCCCGCCAGCCGGCCGCAGCCCAAGGAAGGTACACCGGATTCAGTTCAGGGGAATGGCGGTCCGGCTCAAAGGCGATGGCACCGGATCCTGATGCGCTCGCATCGTGTTGCGACGCCATCAGAGCGTCGCCCCCAGCACCGCGAAGCAGACTGCCGCCGCCCCTCCGGCCAACAGCGCGTAGGGCAGCTGCGTGCGCACGTGGTCGATGTGATCGGTGGCGGCCGCCATGGACGAGATGATGGTGGTGTCGCTGATGGGCGAGGAGTGGTCGCCGAAGATGCCGCCGGAGAGCGCAGCCGCCACGAACGGGGCGAGCGGCATGCCCAGCGTCTCCGCCACCGGCACCGCGATGGGCAGCATGATGGCGAAGGTGCCCCAGCTCGAGCCGATCGAGAAGGCGATCCCGCCGGCGACCACGAACACCAGGGGCAGGAAGAGCATCGGCGCGAGCACGCCCTCGGTGACCTGCGCAACGTACTCGCCGGCCCCCAGCGTGCGCGCCACCGACCCCAGCGCGAGGGCGAGCAGGAGAATGAGCGCCAGCGGCATCAGCCCTCCGGCGCCCTTGAGGCCGGTGCGGGTGAGCTCGTCGAGGGTTGCGCCCCGCTGCGCCAGCAGCATCAGCCACGCGGCCCCCAGGCCGGCGAGCACCGCCCACAGCACGCTGGTCGACCCCGACCCGTCGAGCATCGATCCGCCGCCGGTCACGTACAGGCCGAGCGGCATGGTCAGCACCATCACCGCGATCGGCACCAGCATGTTGCGCGCGCGCGGCGCGATGCGGCCCACCGGCGTGGGCGAGAGGACGGTTTCGTCCACCATCGGCTGGGCGTTGGGCCACAGGACCTGCCCCTCCGCCGCCCGCTTTTCGGCCCGCTTCATGGGACCGAGGTCGATCTTCCACACGATCGACGCGCCCGCGAGCAGGAAGGCGATGAGGGCGTAGAAGTTCACCGGAATCGCGGCGATGAACACTCCGAGCGCATTCTCCACGCCCAGCTCGTTCAGGATACCCAGGTTCAGGGCTCCCCAGGCGTTCAGGGGGATGAGAATGCAGATGGGCGCCGAGGTGGAGTCGACGATGTAGGCAAGCCGCTCGCGCGAGATGCGGAAGCGGTCGAAGAGGGGACGCGACACCGCCCCCGCCACGAGCACCGTGATGTTCGACTCGATGAAGATCACGATGCCGATGATCCACGCCAGAAACTGGGCGCGGCGTCCATCGGTGACCCAGCGGTTGCCCTCGATCCAGCGCACGAACCCGCGCACGCCGCCGGCGGCTTCCAGCGTGGCGATCATCGCCCCGATCACCAGGGTGAACAGGATCACCTTGGCGTTCCCGGGGTCGCCCAGCACCGCCACGGTCTGCTCGATGGCGGTGGCGAGGCCGATGAGCGGGTTCCAGCCCTCGAGGATCGTCCAGCCGATCCAGATGCCCGCGGCGAGCGACACGTAGACCTGGCGGCTCCAGATGGCCAGCACGATCGCGAGGACGGTGGGAAGGAGCGAAATCCAGGAGGGTTCGTTCATCGGGTTCCGCCTGTGCGCCTGGAAACGTGAGGATTGCCGTGGAGGAAGAAACGCAGTTCGCGCTCGCGCGCCCGGGTCACGCCGATGCGCGGGGACCGCGCGATGCTCCCTGCCGGAACCGGCCTCTGCGGAACGAGGCGAAGCGGCGCCCGGTCGAGCGGGTGCCCGTCGAGCGCTCCGGTGACGCCCAGCGCCTGGCAGAGGCGCGCCGGTCCGGAACACAGATCGCGGTGCCGGCCCCGCCGCGCCGCCATGGTGGCCTCACCCGCCACCGGCTCGAGCGCGCGCACCAGCACCGCGGCCGGATAGTCTTCCCGGCCGGTCACGACGTTCAGGCACCAGTGCATGCCGTAGATGAGATAGACGTAGGCGATGCCGGCGGGACCGAACATGGAGGCGTTGCGGCGGGTGCGGCCGATGCGCTCGGCGGCGTGGGACGCCGGATCGTCCGGTCCGGTATAGGCCTCCACCTCCACGATGCGGCCCGATGTCCTCAAGCCGCCGACGGTCGACTCCACTTCCCAGCCGAGCAGGTCGCGCGCCACCGCGCGCGCGCCGCCCGACAGGAGGCCGGCGAGCGCCCCGTTCACGGCAGTACGGGATGTCACCATCCGCTCGTCGGGGCGTGCCCGGTCAGGAAGACCCGCGGCGCCGTCCCAGACGGGTCCGGCGCGCCGTGGCGGTTGCCTGTCTGTCGGCCTTCGCTTCCGCCCTGGACCGGCGGGAGAAGTCGTCCTGCCAGGCTTCCGCGAGCTTGGCCGCCCGATTGCGCGGCAGCACCCCGTTTACCTTGTCCAGGGAGTCGTGCAGCACGTGGAACACCCGGTCGCCGAAGGCCTCGATGAGGCGTTCCGCGGTTTTTTCGCCCACGCCCCGGTAGCGGTTGGCCAGGTAACGCTGCACCGCGCTGGAGTCCGTGGGCAGTCCGAGGCGGGCGGGATCGAACGCGGGCTTCGCGTCCGCACGCCCGTCCTCGGCGGCGCGTTCATCCCTGTCGCGCTCGCGGGCCCGCTGACTCTGGCGCCACATGCGCTGACGGGGCGAACGCGGTGTGCGGCGCCCTCCCTTCTTCTCCGAGGGCGACGCCGCCGCCTCCGCCGGCTCTGCAGGTGCGGCCTCATCGACCGCCGCGGACGCGGCATCCCCTTCCCCCGCTTCGGGGGCCGCGCGCGGCGTACCGGCCGCAGCCGTCGGCGAGGCGCCGGATGCCGCTCCATCCGCGCCGGCGGGCGTTGCGCTCTCCTCCCGGGATCCCGCGGAGGCAGCGTCGCCCCTGCGCGCCCGGTGCGACCGCGGAAGCCGCACGACGAAGTTGCCCGCTTCGTTCCGGCGGATGCGCACGATGTCGTGCTCGTGGGCCTGCGTCAGGAATTTGCTGAACTTGCTGAACCCGAGCCCGGTCTCATCGAACTTCCGGTCGAGATCCAGCATGCGGCGCTTCACATCCGAATCCCGTGTCCAGCTGTTGTCGGGGCTGATTTCCGCCAGCGCCCGGCGCAGGAGTTCGTACGCGTCGGCCAGCGGGTCCGTGCTCGGAGTACCGTTTCCGGACGCGCTCTCGCGGCGCGGCTCGCTCTTCGGGGATTCCGCTTCGCCGGAGGCTGCAGCCGCCCGCCCGCGTTCCGGACCACCGGGCGCCCCCGCCCGGCTGCGCGCGCCCGGCTGTTGAGGGGCGCGGGTGGCCGCGGCATCTCGCTGACGCCCCCCTGCGGCCAGGATCTCGTGCTGTCCGTTCTCCAGCTTGCGCAGGCGCACGAGGCCGCGGCCGGCAGCTTCGGCAAGGAATCTGCTGAACTTGCTGAACCCGTACCTGGATTCCTCGAAGCCCGGGCTCATCTCCAGCATCACTTGCTTGAGCCTGTCCGAGCGCATCACGTCGCCGCGCTCGATCATCTTCTTCGATGCCTCACTGACGAGATGCCAGGGGTCCACCGACTTGCCCTTGTCCCCGACGGAGGCCTTCTGGAGACCGGCGATGGACGAGTACGAGTAGTATTCGTCGCAGTTCTGGACCAGGATGTCGGAACTCGATTCCTGGATCCCGACCCCGATCACATACTTGCCGTACTCCTTGAGTTTCAGGACCAGACTGGAAAAATCGCTGTCGCCCGTGAGGAGAATGTAGGTTCCGATTTCCGGACGAATGAAGACCAGCTCCATGCCGTCGATGGCCATGCGGATATCGGTGGCGTTCTTCTTCGAACTGCCGTAGGCGGGAGCGAAAATCAGGTCGACCGACGCCTCCGAGAGCGGCACGATGTACTGGGGATACCGCCGCCAGTCGGCGTACGCCCGCTGGACGGTGACCTTGCCCTTGATGATGTCGGAGTTGAGGAGCGTCTTGATCTCTTTGGAAAGATCGCTCCGGATGCCCATCGTCACGTTGTCGAAGTCGATGAGCAGCGCCGCGTTGGGCGCGGAAGACAGGATCGGGCCCGCCCCTTCGACGTGAGGGGCGCGCGTGAAGTGATTGATCATCCGATGTTCTCTCGCAACCGAAGTTCCGGCCGCCGAGCTTCCCTCTCCGGTCCACCCTCTCTCCGGCGGCGCACGCCGCGATCGGTCGTGGAGCGGGGCTGGGAAGCCAGGGACCTAGCCGTGTCGGTGCAGGACCTCGGCCCGCAACAGGCGAGCCAGTTCTCCGCGTCCGACCTTCCCGGCCGCCGTCGCCGGGAACTCGTCAAAAAAGTGGACCCGATCGGGCACCTTGTAGGTGGCCAGCGAGGGGCGGCACCACGCTCTCAAATCCTCCGCCGAGACCATGGCCCCTTCGATCATGTGCACGCAGGCGCAGACGGCCTCGCCCAGGAGTTCGTCGGGCAGGCCCACCACCACTACGTCCCGCACCGCCGGGTGGGTCGCGATTCTGTTCTCGACTTCCCGGGGATACACATCGAATCCAGCCTTGATGATAACATCACCCTGGCGACCTACCAAATGCAGGTAGCCGTCTTCGTCCACGATGCCCATGTCGCCGGTGTGCAGGAACCGGTCGGCGTCGAAGTGCCGGCGGGTGTTGTCGGGCTGTCGGTAGTATCCGCGCATCACGCCCGGGCCGCGAACCCGGATCTCCCCCAGGCTCTCGACCGGGAGCACGGATCCGTCGCCGTCGCACACGCGCACGGAGACGTCGCTCAGCGGCTGTCCCACGGTGAAGCGCTGCTTTTCGGGAGGATCCTCGGCGCGAGTCATGGAGAGGACGGATCCTGCCTCGGTGAGTGAATATGCCACCTGCAGGTTCGGGCAGAGCTCCTCGCGCACATGGCGCAGCGCGGGATCCCCGATGGGACCCCCGGTGACGATCCCGCCGCGCAGGCTCGAGAGGTCGCGCGGCATACGCCGCTGCGCGTACAGCTCCGTCAGGAAGTGCGTGGGCACCCCGTAGTGCACCGTGACGCCGTGGCGTTCGATCAGATCCAGCGCCTCATCGCCGTCGAAGCTCTCCTGCAGCACGATCGACGCACCCGTGCTCGCGGTGCCGAGGATGGCGGGACCGAGCGCAAAGGCGTGAAAGATGTCGCTGGCCCCGATGACGCGGTCCGTGGAAGTTACGCTAAGCTCCGCGACGGTCTGGCGCGCGGGTACCGCCAGGTTGCCGTGGGTCAGCTCCACGCCCTTCGGCTTTCCGGTGGTTCCGGCGGTGTAGAGAAGCGCGAAGAGGTCGTCCGGGGCGACGTCCGGACGCGGACACTTCTTTCCCCGTCCCGCCGAGACCAGGTCTTCAAACTGGTAGATCTGGTCGTCGTACCAGAGATCCTCTTCGCCGACTGTGATCACGTAGCCCAATTCCGGCAGCTCCTCCAACACGTCCTCGGCGAACTGCAGGTAGTCGATCCCCTCGAACATCTCGGGCGTCACTGCGGCCACGGCCTGCGAGTGACGGAGGCGGTAGCGCAGCTCCAGCGGCGGGAGACGGGGATTCAGGGGTACCACGACGATCCCGAGTCTGGCCGCCGCGAAAACCGCCACGATGAACTCGGGGCAGGCGGGCAGCAGGACCGCGAGACGCTCGCCCCGCTCGATGCCCAGGTGGTGGAGGGATGCCGCCAGGTCACGGGCCTGGCTCTCGACCCGTGCGTAGGTCATCATGCCGTCGCCGGACAGCAGAAACGGCCGGCCAGGATCGGCGGCGGCGGCCGCTGTCAGTAATGCGGCGGCGGTGGAGGGCGGCGGACCTTGCGCCGAAGGAGTGCGGTCGGCGGCGTCGGCCATTCAGCGGATGCCTGTCGGGAGAATCATCCTGCCTCACTCAGTACGGCCAGCACGGTTTCATCGGGCACGGCGTGCGTCCAGCCCCCTGTACCTTCCACTCGTCCGATGCGGTCCAGGAGGACGTAGGCGACGGACCCGGCGCGCTTCTTCTTGTCGGTGCGAGTGCGCGCCAGCACGGCGTCCGCATCCGTGCCCTGGGGAAGGACCGTGGGGAGGCCGCAGGCGTCGAGCGCCTCGCGCAGCCGGTCGGCGGTACCCGGCGCGGTCCGCCCGATGCGCCCGCCAGCCCGCGCCTCCAGAATCATGCCGAGCGAGACGGAGGAACCGTGCGGGAGGGTGTAGCCCGATTCCGCCTCGAGCGCGTGTCCGAGGGTGTGCCCGAAATTGAGCAGCTGCCTGAGCCCCCCTTCCCGTTCGTCGGCGCTGACGACGCGGGCCTTGAGCTCCACCGACCGGCGCACCACCGCCTCCATGGCGGCGCCGTCTCCCGCCAGCACGCCCGCGGCGGAGCGCGCCACCTCCTCGAAGTAGTCCTCGTCCAGGATCGCCCCGTGCTTGACCGCCTCGGCGAGCCCCTGGGCGCGCTCCGCCGCAGGAAGCGTGCCCAGGTAGTCGGGATCGGCAACCACCACCCGCGGCGGGTGAAAGGCCCCGATCAGGTTCTTGCCGGCCCGGGTGTCCACCCCCGTCTTGCCCCCCACCGAGGCGTCCACCATGGCGACCAGACTGGTCGGCACCTGCACCACCGGGATGCCCCGCAGCAGGGTCGCGGCCACGAAGCCGGCGAGGTCGCCCGTCACCCCGCCCCCGAGCGCCACCACGCAGCCGTCGCGTCCGAATCCGGCGGCCAGCAGCTCGTCGGAGAGGCGCGACCAGCTCCGGCGGATCTTGTTCTCTTCCCCCGCGGGAAAGGTGAACAGTTCCGCCGCCGCCCCGCCCGCGGCCAGTCCGCCCAGCAGAGCGTCGCCGTGCAGGCGGGCGACGTTGGAGTCGGCGATCACGGCGTAGCGGTGGGCGGGCGCGTACTCGGCGAGCAGCTCCGCCATCGCATGGCGCAGACCGCGGGACACGAGCACGGGATACCCTCGCCCCCCCCTCGTGCGCACCGGCACGGCGTGCGCCGCGGACGCGCGCGAACTCATGCGCCCCCCACGATCCTCGCCAACGGCTGAGCGGGTACCGCGCCAACCGTCAGAACCGCCGCCGGCCACCCATCCAGCATGCCGGGCTCGAGGGTTGCATCGGTCAGCGCCGCGGCCACCGCCTGGCCGCGGGACACGAACGCGTCGCGCGCCGCTTCGTCCTCCCAGACCGACCACCACACCAGCCCCCGGCTGCCGTCGTCTCCTTCCACCAGGGCAAACTGGTCGCCTTCCCAGCCCGGTATCGGCCGCCCATCCCCCGCGACCTCCTCGAAGAGAATCCTGATCTCCGCCACCCCGAGCGAGTTCGTGTAGGTCACGGAAGCACCGCCGCCGGAGAACTCGATGCCAAGCGGGGCATCCGGTTCAGGCCCGAATGCCCGCTCCGGTTCCAGCACCTGCTCGGTGGAGTGAGGAAGCAGCTCTCCGAAGGGAGGCGGCCGGCCCGGGCGCCGCTGCCACAGCACGCGGACATACTCGGTTCCCTGCACGTAGGGAAAGATGAGCGACTCGCGCACGATTCCGGGAGCGGTGCTCAGGACCGGTGAAGAACTCGCGGCCGCCGCCAGCGACGGGCCCATCAGATCGACGAAGTTGGGGATCGCCACCAGGTCGACCTCCGATCCCTGCTGCTTCGCGAGCGCGTACTCGAGCATCACCAGGGTGGCGTGGCCCTCGACCGCCGCCTGGGCGGCGGTCTGGCGGTCGTTGCCGCGCCCGCGCTCGGTCAGCGCGTCGAGGTCTACGGCCTGGTCCTGAGCGGCGTGCACGAGTTCGTGGACCAGCACGCTTTCGACCGTTGCCTCGTCCTGGCCCGACCTCACGTACAGCGCCACCGAGTCGGGATCGTAGAAGCCGCCGACCTGCTCGGTATACAGCGCGAGGAAGAGCGCGCCCAGATCGAGTGTTTCCGGCACGAGCCCCAGAAGCGCGTAGCTGTCGCGGATGCGCTCCACTTCTCCTTCCTGGAACTCCTCATCGAGCTTGAAGGTCAGATACCGGACCAGTTCCTCCTCGCTTCGCCACTCGACGCGCACCGGCCTGGTAAAGCTGAACCCCGAGCGCTCGCTGATGTCCTCGAGCAGCGCGTTGGCCGTCTCCTGAAGGGCGGCATCCGACGAAACGACCAATCCGCTGGTGGGCGACTGCTGGCTGCACGCAACGCTGGGCAGGAGGATGACCAGCAAGAGCACCGACCACCGTTCGGGCGACGCAGCAGCGTCGAGCAGCCCGTGGATGCCCGGCCTCATCCCCGTCGCCCGGAACTCCCCGCGCGCCCGTAACGATCCTCGAGCCGGACCACGTCGTCCAGTTCGGGTGTCGACGCCTCCAGGATGTCCACGTCCGTCACCGCCTCCATGCGGTGCACGGTTCCGGGAAGGATGCGCACCGCATCCCCCTCCCTCATCATCCGCTCCTCCAGTTCATCCCGCGCGGGACCCAGCCAAAGCCGCATCGATCCGGCCAGCATGTACAGGGTCTCATCCTTTTCACGATGGTACTGCAGCGAAAGCGCCTCGCCCGCGTTCACATGCAGGATCTTGCCCACGTAGCGTCCCGTGTGCGCCCAGATGAGTTCGTAGCCCCAGGGTTTTTCCACGCGGACGGAAAATGTTTTCATCTCCAGGACTCCACCAGTTGCCGCATCGCAGGGAATCTATCACCCGGGGCAAGTGCCGGGGGCACCGGCTCCCGTCCGGGAATCCCCGATGCAACAAACGCGCCCGCCACCCCTGCAGGCGGCGGGCGCGGGTTGTCGCGGCATGCCGGCGCCGACGTCAGCCTCCGAAGAACTCCTTGAACTTGTTCCTGTAGTCGTCGCTCTGCTGCACCCACATCTCGGTAATGGACGTGATGCCGTCCGGCTCCAGCACCACCAGATAGTGGGTGAAAGACGCGAAATCGCCGACCTGCGCCGCTTCCAGCCGATCCATCCCGTTTCCGCGGGCATCCAGCGTGATCGTGTTGCCACGGGACGAAGTGCCGACGCCCGTGGGCGAGACGGCGGCGAGGTAGCTCTGGTAGTGCATTCCCGGAGGTGGCGCCGGCAGCCGGTTGAGTTCTACCAGCAGCGAGCTCTCGTAGAACGACCCGGAGCCCGAGCCACCACCGAAGAAGGGGTCTATTTCCCCATCCGAACCCAGGTGGCCGAACGTCATGGCCCCCTGCTGCATGAGGTTGTCGGAGGTCAGGTACTCCTGGAACAGGAAGGGCCCCCCGGTCGGCGAACTCGCCTGCCCGGACTCGGCGCTCACCGCCACGTGTGTGAACTCGCCGAAGTTCTGATCCATCGACACTTCCATCTTGGCGTGGTACACGTCCTCCGACGACGATGGCGAGAAGGTGGAACCCATCATCATCATGTCCATGTCCATCGCGGGGTAGAACGTGGCGTCCGCGGCGGAGTAGGAACCCGAGCCCGCGTCGTACAGCCAAAGCTGGTACGAACCGCCGGAGAGCGGCGAGAAGCCTTCCAGCGTGACGTCGATCTGGCCCGGCGCGGCAAAGGAGTTGGCTCCCCCGGAGAGCTCCGGTGCGTTGGGCACTACACCGGCCGGGAAGGGCGCCATGGCGTTGTTGATGACGTTTCCGTCGGCGTCGACGTCGGGACCCAACTGCATGCGCACGGTGGGGCTGCCGGCCGGAAGGGCGCCCCCGCTCGGAGCTCCCTCGTACAGGAGCAGGTAGTTGAACTGGCCGGGGCCAACCATGGCGCCGGTCTCGTTGGAACCGAAAGGCGTATTCGCCGCCGTGAAATCGTCCGCCGTCGACAGGTTGGCCCCCTCCGCTCGTCCGGGCCACATGTCACCGGGAACGGCCCTCAGCACGCAGTCGAAAGCGCCGGTGCCCGCCCCGTTCGTCTCGACGACACCAAGGCCAACCGGGTTCATCTCGGCCCTGATCGGGGTGATTCCAGCCTGCAGGTCGAAATCGCAGGCGACGTCTCCGTAGATGACGGTTTCGCCGGATGCGAAGGACAACTCGTCCGGCTCGTCGACCGGGTTCCCGGTCAGAACCTGATGCTGGTCCAACTCGCCGTTCACCTGCAGCGTCATGCGGGCCAGCACGACCGTATAGGCCGTAGAGGGCTCGAGCCCCTGCACCTCGCCGAAGAGATCCCAGTAACCTACCGGAGCTCCGTTCTGAAGAAAGAGGGTCAGTTCGAACAGGCCGAAGTGGGTACCCAACGCCGCAGAGCCCTCTCGCAGGGCCGGCAGCCGGGGATCCTGGGAGGAATTACGCACCGAACCCCCCAGGTCCACCGCTGGAGCGGTACCTATGGGGGTGGCGACGGGGCCGAAGAACCCCCCCGCCCCCGTCCCCCGGTCGAACCCGTCCGGAACCGAGAAATCGAACCCGGAGACGACCGCCTTCGAGAGCGCGACCGAGCCCGAGGGGAACACCGCATCCCCCGGCGCGATCGTCATCTTGAGCACCGGCCGCTCGTCGGTCAGGTCGGTAATGTTGTCGGTCTCGCAGGCGGCCACGAGGAGCGCGCCGCACAGGGCGACACCCACCGCGTGCAGCCGGATTCGCTTGCGTGCTGCTTTCATTTGATCGCCTCCTGCCCGCTAGCGGTTGAGTCCGGGGACGTACGTCAACCCGATCGACAGGCGGATGTTGTGGATCATGTCCTGTTTGTCCGGGAGGTCAGTGCGTTCCGCATCAGGGAACCGGCAGGTCCCGTCGCTCTTGCAGTTGCGGAGTCGCTCCTCGACCGGGTTGAGGACATCGCGGTCGAAGTCCCGGTAGATGACGTCGCGCACGTCCACCTGGATCCCGGCGGCCTCCGTCACCGCGTAGCGCACCCCCGCGCCCCCCAGCACCATCTGATGGGTCACGCGCCGGAAGTCGTCGTTGGCCTGCGTATCCAGGTAAAGCGTGGCTCCGCCCCCGCCCAGGACGACATATGGATCCAGCGAGCTTCCCGGCATGACGCTGATGTGCGCGTTCAAGCCGTAGTGGAGCGCGCTCAGCGTCTGGCCTACCTCGTAGATGCGGGTGCTGTCGGCACCGAAGTCGATGGCGGCCACGTAGAAGCTGCCGTCGGTGTCGGCGCGGTGGAACTGAATCGCAGGCCCCAGCGCAATGCGCGGGGTGAGCTGATACAACGCCTCCAGCGCGAGCATGGGGCTGTTCATGAGCGAACTCGACGGGGCGTACATCTGGGTTCCCGCAGATACCTCGACGCTCCAGGCGCCCTGTTCGGACTGGGCGTGTACGGCCGAGGGCAGCGCCATCACCAGCCCGGCCAGCGCCAACCGGTTCAGTACTCTCATCAGTCTATTTCCTCCCGTTGTGCCACGGGGTAGCACGGCCCGGCCTCCCTCTCCGAAACCGAGCCGCATCAGAACTGCAGCTGGAAGCTGAAGACCTGGATGTTCTCCAGCTGCTCCATCGACGTGTAGGCGTAGTCCACGCTCAGCGTGCCCAGTTCCCCGACCGGGAGCCGCAGGCCTCCGCCAGCGGCGGCCGCGTGCATGAGCCCGTTGTCGATCTGGTCTTCGTTCGCGAAGCGCTTGCCGGCCCGCACGAACGCCAGTCCCCTGAAGCCGTACTCGAGGCCGAGCGCGGTTTCCTGGGGCGCGTCGACGGGATCGTTGATGTCGGCCATCAGGCGGAGCGACTGGTCGGCGTCCGGAGAGACGATCGCATCGGCGCCCCCGATCAGGTCCAGCATCACGCTGAAGCGGAACGACGTGGGGAGTTCGAGATGGTCGGTCGCCGCGGACAGTTCCACCACCCGGATGAAATCGTCGATCTGGGACTCGGAGAACGAAGTGTTGACCCGGTTGTCAAGCAGGTTGCCCTCGAATCGGCCCGAAGTCCCGAGGTTGGTGAGCGACGCCCCGAGGGTGACGCCGTAGAGCCCGGTGCGGAACACCGTGCTCATGTCGACGCCGACGTAGCTCGCCGTCGCGTTGGTGATCCCTTCCTCGACCACCTTGCCCGCCACGCCCACCGTGAGGCGGTCGGTGATGGGCTGCGCGAAGTGCAGCCCGATCGCGGTTCCCGTCCAGCTGAAAGCCGCGGCGGTCGGATCCTGCTCGCCCCCGTAGCCGGCGTTGGGCCAGTACTCGCTCTGCCAGGGCATTTCCCCGGAGTCGAGGGTGTTCACGCTCACGCCGATGCGGGTAAACCCGAACGGCATCACCACGCCCACGAAGGTGTGCTGGATGTCGAGTTCGTCGAAGAGCCGCGCCGTGGTCATCCCGGCGGAAAAGCCGTCGATGCGCGACATGGCCGCGGTGTTCCAGTAGAGCGACGTGACGTCGTCCGCCGCCGCTCCGAAGGCGCCTCCCAGCGCCTGGCCGCGCGCGCCAACGCCCACCGCGAGAAATGCGGCGCCCCGGGTTCCGACGCGGGTCACGATTTGTTCCGGCGTCGAGGTCAGCGTTTCCTGAGCCTCAAGCATCTCCGCCGTCGCCACGAGCGTGAGCGCTAGCAGCAGTGCACGGTTCATTGATCTATCTCCTTGGCGTCAGGCTCAGCGAATGACGACGAACTTGCCCATCTTCTTCTGGCCGCCGGATTCGAGAACGAAAATGTACAGTCCCGCTCCCAGGTTGGTCCGCTCGCGGGTCTGCATGTCCCAGTTCAAGTCTCCCCCGCAATCTCCGGCGCCACAGTAGGCATCAATCCCCTGGAGATCCTCGGGACCATAGACGATCTCCTGGATGAATCGTCCCGCCACGTCGAAGATGCGGATGGTCCCTTCCTGGGGAAGGTTCGTGAACTTCAGAACCCGCGCGTCGGTCGCGCGCTCGAACGCGCTCGCATACAAGTACGGGTTGGGCACCACGTGTACGTCGTCGAGGGAAACCGCACCCGTCGCCGCGGCCTCCGCCGCCGTGATCGCCCTCTGCACGTCCACCACCACCTCGTCGCCCGACTGAAGCGGGACCAGCCACGGGACCGTCAGCGTCACCTGCTCGGTCACCGGGATGTAGCCGGACTCGGTCGACCCTCCGGTGGTCGGATCGCAGGAGGGACGCGGGGCGTCGCAGCCGAGGGTCACGTCGAAGGTCACGACCGTGGCCGTTTCCGTCGCGGGCTGCCCGCCCGCGTCGAGGACCGTGTTGCCCTGGTCGTCGGTCACCTCCCGGGTCACGGTCTCTACGAAGTAGATCTGGTCGCCAGGCACCCACACGCCGGCCGGAACCTCCACCCGGGCCGTGTCGACCGCCTGTCCGACGAGCACCGATTCCTGGTGGTCGATCACCGCAATCTGCACGTCGCGACCGTAGGTGTTGTTGCGCACCGAGAACGGAAGCGCGTACGACTCCAG
Organism: Gemmatimonadota bacterium; assembly: GCA_022823365.1. Taxonomy (GTDB): domain Bacteria; phylum Gemmatimonadota; class Gemmatimonadetes; order Longimicrobiales; family Gaopeijiaceae; genus BD2-11. The sequence continues at coordinate 75,707 of JAJDXG010000056.1, read as the reverse complement.
GGATTCGACGTCCGGATTGACCTCCTGCACGGCTGCCAGGACGTCCTCGCCCGTGCTCGAAGTGGAGGCCGCCGGACGTCCCGACAGGGACGCGGCCACGGTGGCCTCGATCGCGGCATCCGGAAGCCGGAAGGGCGCGCCGGCGCCCCAGGCGTCCGCGTTCCAGACGATCGCGTACTCTCCGTATTCGTTGCCGCCCACATATCCGGAGGAACTCGTGAGCCACCACACGGTGGGCTGTACCCGGTCCGCAACGGTGTCGGCCGACGCGGTGGTGAAGACCCTGGACGGCGGGTCCAGCGTACCCCCCTCCCCGGCGTCCACCGACACCGTGAAGAAGGGAAAGTCCTCGCGGCTGAAGAAGGCGCCGGGGGTGGCCTCGTCGCCCTCGAGGGTGGTCGAGGCGAGCAAGGGGGTGGACCCGGCGGCGACCACCATGCCGAAGCCTCCCTCGAACACCGTGGTGCGCTGCATCGAACTCTGCATGGCGCTGTCGACCGGCAGTTCATCCAGCCCGGACAAGGTCACGGTGCCGGACCGGTTGAAGTCCACAGCGGCAATCACGACCTCCTTCGGCTCCCCCTCCATGCCCGTGACGGTGCGCACCGTCTGGGCGGCTACCGTAGTCTGGCTGGAGGTCGGCGTACCGGTGTCGTCCAGGTTGTCCACCTGGTTGACCACCAGCTTGTCGCCGAAGACGATCCGGTACTGCCCGGAGACGGGGGAGGTTCCGACCACGGACAATTCGACCGGCACGGTGGAGTTCCCGCTGCGGGAGACCTCGTTCAGTTCGGCCCGGCTGGCGCCTGCCGCCAGGTTGAGGGGCGCGTACACCACCGCCACGTTGGGGTTGGTGCCCGAAGCGGACACGGCCCCGATCAGCTCGGGCGCGAACACCACCTCCTCGGCCAGCAGCGAGTCGACGTGCGTGCCGCGCACCACGTTGAATCTGGCTCCGCGCGTCTCGGTGACGATGGAGTAGGTGTAGGTCACGCCGGGGATCAGGGACTCGTCCTCGAATACGTTGGGCAGGGTACCGTCGTCCTCGGCCTCGAAGGTTTCGTAGGGCTGCCACCCGAAGTTCGACCACTTGGAGGTCTCGTCGAAGACCGGGTCGCCGTCGCAGTCCCCGTCCTGGGTCCAGGTGGAACCCCCGTCGCAGGACTTGAAGATGTGGATGGCGGCCACGTTGTTGGTGGAGCGTGCCGCGACCGAATCCGCCAGCCAGTAGTTGCGCGCGATGTCGGCGCTCACATCGAGGTTGGCCAGGTAGGGATCGACCCATTCCTCCGGGGCATCGTCGAAGAAGAGCGAGATCTCGTTTCCGTCGATCTCACCCGTGGACGCGGCCTGGCCTCCAACCACATCCACCGCCGATATCACCGGCGGCGGCGCCGTCTCGGGCCCGAGGTACATCTGCTGGTAGAAGCCGATGGCGTTGTCCAGGGCGGACTCCATCGAGGTGGAGTCCGCGGCACCCACCAGCGCCACCACGAAGGGGACGGTGTCGCCGGGGGCCATGTGCACCGGACCCACCGCGACATCCGCGATATTGCCGTAGCTGTTGGTATAGCCCGACGGAAGCGTGTCCGCCCAAAGAGCCACGCAACCTCGGCTGCCGCAGGCGTCGGCGTAGATGGTGTCCGGCTGCCCGTCGTGGTTCCAGTCCCAGGTGGGCGCGCCTGCTTCCCCCTCACCCGGAACGTACTTGTTGTAGACGCCGGTGCGCTCCGGCCACGCTTCCGGCCGGAAGATCCGGTGGTAGGCGCCGTCGGACAGGTCGCCCGGCGTCTCCCCGTCCAGCGTATATTCGCCGATCGAGGCGAAGTGCCCGAAGTGGGCGCGCTGGCTGCGGCTCCAGGTGCGCGGAATGCAGCCCCCGAACCCGCACTGGCGCTGGTGCTGGAACATGATGGTGTCGCCGGCGCGCGGGTGCGCGGGATTGTAGAAGTCGCTCGACGGGTCGCTGAACAGCTTGTAGCGCGCGTCGCCGATGGGCGTCTTGAGGAACACGATGCCCGCGCCCGCGGCGCCGTTGGCCCAGTCGTCGTCACCGGTCCGGTTGCAGCCGGAACCCGGGGGATCGATCGCGTCCGCGCACCGGCTCCCGGTCTCCTTCCAGAGCATCGCGCTGCGCACGGGATCGAAGTAGTGGGCGTCGCCCTGCCCCTGCAGCAACGGGTCGACGTTCATGCCGATGTAGACCGAGTCGTAGGTCATGCCGACGCCGTAGACCTTCTCCGACTCGTTGACGATGATGGACTGGAAGTACATCACGTTTCCGACCGTCGGCAACCCGAAGTAGAACCCGTCGTAGAACTGGGTGAGTCCCAGCGGCCAGCCTGCGTAGTTGGGCGATCCGGCGCCTCCGGGAATCACCGTGCCGTAGCGCTCGAGAGCGTTCCGGTACCAGTCGCTCAACTCGCCGTAGGTCTGCCAGTCGCCGAGGAATTTCTCGGTGGCCTGCATCTCCTCCGGGACGCGCCAGAAGGCGAAGGGATCGTAGTCGTTGGGGCTCATCGCGTCGTACATGGCGCCGAACTCCGGCGCGGATGCCTGAAGTGCCAGATACGATTCAGCCGGAATCGGGTGGCTGCCCTTCCATCCGGATGCGGGGTGGGTCGTCTCGCAGTCGGAGGTAGGGGTGAGCTGGAATCCCGTGAACATGAAGCCGTCGCGCCGGGCGGTGTGGTTGGTACAGGTCGCGTCTTCGGTGGTCTTGGCCGCCAGGTTCAGCAGATCGACCGGGCTCCGGTCGGAAGCCCAGAGCTTGTCGCCCCCACCCTGTACCGCTCCCCCGATGATGAGGGTGGTCATGTTCACGGTAAACCCGCCGCCGCCGAGCCCGCTGGTGGCCGGGTCGATCACGTCCGGCAGGTCGCTGGCGGGCGCGCCCCACTTCATCCCCATGTCGAAGATGGCGGAAGTGTAGAACCCGTTGACCTGGCGGACATACCAACCGGTGCGGCAGCCGAAGTTGAAACGGCTCGAGAAGCCCTGAATGTTCTGCAGGCACCAGGTGTTGGATCCGTTGGTGCGAACCCCGGCCGCGCCCTCATCGCCGAACGCCCGCAACTGGAAGAGGTTCGGGCGCGTTGGCACCAGAAGATCGTTGCCCACACCCCCCGCGTCGATGACCGTCACGTCTTCCTGGGCTCGCGCTTCGCCGGGCGTACCCAGCGGCAGCACGAACAGGCCCGCGATGAGGAGGCCTGCCCTGTGCGTAAGAAGTTTCTTCATGAGAACTCCGATTGGACAAGTTTGGCGTCTCTTTGCATACCGGCGGCCCCTGGCCTTCTAGAAGGTGACCCTCATGCCGGCCGTGATCGTCCTGCGCTGCCCGATGAAGTGCGGGCGGTCGAAGAAGGTGGAATCCGTGCTGGTTCCCACCGTGTTGCCCGCGCGGCGCCGGTTCTGGTCCTCCGAGCCGTCGGTGCACTTCCCGGTCGACTCGTACACCTGAATGCAGTTCAGGCGGTCGGTCAGGTTGTTGACGTTCACGAAGAACCCGTAGCGGACGTTGTTGATGGTCCAGTCCTTGCGGGCCTGCAGGTTGAGGGTCATGAGCATGGGCGCGCGCCCGCTGTAACGGTCGAACTGTTCGAGTTCCCCGAAGCCCTCGAACGTCAGCGTCGGCGTGTAGGGCAAACCGCTCGACGCGGAGAAAATCACCGAAAGGTTGGTGTTGGCGAGCACGTCACCGAACGGGATTTCGGGCACGTCGTCACGCACCGCGAGCCGGAAGACGCCGGTGAACTTGTGGGGCTGGTCGATTTCGCAGGGGATCTCGTCGCGAACGAACGGATCGTTCTCTTCCGTCTGAGCCTCGAATTCCCGCTCCGGATCCGCGGCGTTGGTGCGGCACGCCGAGAGGCCGTAGTTCACGTCGAAGCCCCAGTAGTTCTCCACACGCCGGCGCAGAGCGATCTCGATGCCCCGCGTGGTCGCGAAATCCTGGTTGGTCAGGACGGCGTAGTCCGGCGCGGAAAAGCCGTAGGTCGCGCCCGGATCGATGACCGTGTAGGGCGGGCTGCCGACGCGGGCCACCCCCGTGAGGCCGCTCTGGTCCTTCGAGAAGATGACGGCGGAGAGGGCGTACTGGCCGTCGATCTCCTGCGAATACCCGATCTCGTAGGTCGTCGCCTGCTCGGTGACGAGATGCGGGTTGCCCAGGAAGGGAGTTTGCCCCGCCGAAGCGTTCACGAAGATTGCGGGTCCCGCGATGGTTCCCTCGCGCGCGGTGCCGATACCCGAGTTCCGGTAGTTGTTTATGAGAATCGGGTTCTGCGAGAGGCGCTGGAAGTTCAGGAACAGGTTCGAGCTCTCCGTGACCGGGAAGCTCACGCCGATCCGGGGAGAGAACTGTGAGCGGGTATCCGCCTCCGAGAAGTCGTCGGAAGACGCAATGCGCGTGGCTTCGTCGCGGACCTCGAAGGTGCAGCCGGCGAGCGTCCAGCTCGGATCGGCCGAAAGCGTGGACGTGCTAACGGTTTCGGTCGCCGGATCGTACTCGCGCACGGTGACGTTCTGCCACTGCGAGGGATTGGTGCACACGTCGAGCGCGGTGGTGCCGTTGGTCGGATCGACGGGGTTGGCGAAGAAGAGTCCGCTCGCCCTCCCGTAGTCGAAGCGCGCGCCCAGCTTGAGCGTCAGGAAGTCGTATTCGATCTGGTCCTGGATATAGACGGCCCCGTCCCAGGGCTGGGCCTCGAAGAGCTGGTGAAGCTTGACCACGTCGTTGACGCCCACGTCGTCCCATTCGTCGTAGGTAAGGTCGTGACCCTGGTAGAACACGCCGCCCGAGATGTTGTGGTTGTCCGAGACCTGGGACTGGAAGTCGAAGCGGCCGGTTGTGGTCAGCACGCTCTCCCCGCCCCAGAAGCGGTCGGTACCGGCGGTGGGCGTGTTGTTGTACACCGCGGGGCCCGGAGCCACGAAGCCCCCGTTGAAGTTGGGGTCCTCATAGTGGTTCTGCAGGCAGACACCGCTCATGACGTTGCAGGTTTCGCGGCTCTGGTCGAAGCGTCCCACCGTGATCTTGTAGGCGGAACGCCCGAAGGTGTGGTCCCAGCGTGCGATGAACAGGTTGCGGTCCAGCCGGAGCGAGTTCTGCACCAGGTTCTGGTAGTCCAGAGTTCTGGTCCGCGCCAGGTAGTAGGCGCTGTCGGTGGCGGTGGTCATGTACTCCAGCGGGTTGACGGCGAGGGTCCAGTCGAAGTCGTAAGGCTTGTACTCCCGCTCGTACCCCGCCCAGGAAAGGTTCAGCTTGGCCGCCGGGGTCGCGTAATAGGTGAGCTTGGCGTAGCCGTCCCGCACTTCGTCGAACCCGGTCGCCCGCCAGCCGGGGATGACGTCGTTGGGGTCGGGCGTGTTGAAATCGGAGGACGGGTTCGACGGGTCGAAGACGTCGTAGTCGAACTCGTAGGCGCGGGCCGCTCCGTACCTCTGTCGGCCGGCGATGAGGAAGCGCAGGTTGTCGCCGGTCATGGGGATGGGGCCCGATATGACCCCTTCGAACATGTCGAACCCGCGGGTCTGGTCGTACTGGTTGCCCAGCCATCCGCCCACCTCGGAGGACCGGAACTCGAGCTCGCCCTGCAGCTCGTCGGAGCCCTCGGGGGTAGCGTAGTTGACCACGCCCGAGAGTGCGTTGCCGTACTGAACGTCCAGCTGCCCGGTGAAGATCGCCACCTGCTCGATGGCCTTGTTGGTGATGTCGAAGGCCGGGCCGCCGAGCGCAAAGTTGTTGATCGGGATGCCGTCGATCATGACCGTGGTCTCGGCCCCGCGCCCGCCGCGGATGCGGAGGGCCGTAACTCCCTGCCTCTGCTGCGCGAAGGAGACCACCGTGGTGTTGTCCTCCGGCACCTGCAGGAAGCCCTGCTCCAGTTCGAGCACGCCCATGATGTCGGTGACCGGGAGCGCGTCGATCTCGTCCCTGGAGATCATCTCGAGCGAACCGGTCTGACCCTCCACCACCAGGGGGGTGCGGCTGGTCGACACCACGACTTCACCCAGTGCGATGGCCTCGGTGGCCAGCTGGAAGTTCTGCTGCACGGTGACGTCGATGGAGACGGCGACGTTCTCGCGCCGCTCGCTGGCGTAACCGATCAGCTCGGCCACCAGCGTATAGGTGCCGGGCGGAACGTTGATGATGAAAAAACGGCCGTTGTCCTGGGTCAGCGACCCGCGCCCGGTCCCGTCAATGAAGACGGAAGCGTTTGCGAGGGGTTCGCCGGTGGCCTGATCCGTGACCACGCCGGTCACTTTTCCGGTCTGGGCGGCCGCTGGCGCGGCGGTGAGCAGAATCGCCGCCGCGGCGATCCCGAGCAGTCCCGGGGTTGCAGAGAGAATACGTGTCATGATCGCCTCCTTGAACCAACGAAAAACGGGCGCCACCGCAAAGGTGCGCCCGCTCTCGAAGCGCCGATACGACAATATCGGGGTCGGATTAGAACGTCTTGGGTTTGCTGTCGGGTTTTTTGTGGGTGTCGATCGAACAATGGATTGCGTCACAGGCAACCTCCCTGCCCAGTGTGTCCCCGGAAACCGCTTCCGAACACGCCATGCCGGACGGCGACCCTGCCAAATCCCCTCACGTACCTGCCCCACCCGAGTCGCTGACCTCGGTGCGTCAGCCCGGATTGAGAGCATACTAACACAGCCGCTATCCCCTGCAAAGGGGGTCTGCAGGTGCGGGATCCGGGACGCACGAGGCGGGGTATTTGGAGCGGAGATCGGCGGAGTGCGACGAAATCGCGGTTACCTTTTCGTTACATGAGCCTGACCAGATCGTGACATCATGTTTCCCGCAAAGGCCCAACCCCGGATAGACATGAAGACCCCTGTTTCAGCGATTCGAGCACTGCTCGCAGTGCCGGCGGTATCTTGGAGCCTGCTGGCGACGGCTGCGCTTGCCGGCGGCTTCGTGTGGGGCTCCTGGCGCAACCTTTGCGGCGACTGCCCCTCCATCGCCCAGATTCACAACTGGGAGCCCCGCCAGACCTCGAAGCTGCTCGCCCGCGACGGCCGCATCATCTCGGAGTTCGGCATCCAGGTCCGTACCCCCGTGGCCATCGGCTCCCTGCCCGCCTATGTCCCGGGCGCCTTCGTCGCGGTAGAGGACAAGCGCTTCTACAGCCACGGCGGGGTGGACCCGATAGGCATAACCCGTGCGTTGCGCGACCTCGTTCTCACGCGATCCCTGGAGCACGGCGGAGGAAGCACGCTTACGCAGCAGCTGGCGCGCAACATCTGGGACGAGGACATCGGCTTCGAGAAGCGGCTGGTACGCAAGCTCAAGGAGGCGCAGGTGGCGCTGGAGCTCGAGCGCGCCTATACGAAGGACCAGATTCTCGAAGCCTACATGAACCAGGTTAACTACGACGGGGTGTACGGCATCGAGGCAGCCGCCCGCAAGTACTTCGGCAAGCCGGCGACGCAGATCAACCCGGCAGAGGCCGCACTCCTTGCGGCGATCCCCAACCGTCCGCGCCGCTACAACCCCTTCCTCAACCCCGAAGAGTCCCAATCGCGGCGCGACCTGGTTCTGCGCCGCATGGCCGAGCAGGGGATCATCAGCCCGGCAGAGCTTGAACGGTGGTCGGCGGTTCCACTCCCGACGCCGGGCACCCGCAGCGGGGGACCGGTGGCCCCCTACTTCGAGGAATGGATCCGCCAGATCCTCGACGACCGCTACGGCAGCCAGCTGTACACGGCGGGCCTCGAAATCCAGACCACGCTCGACCTGGACATGCAGTTCCTGGCCGAGCGGGCCATGGAGTGGGGATTCGAGCGCATCGAGGCGCGGCCCGGGTTCGATCATCCGTTGTACGGGGAGTTCGCCGAAGCCACCGAGGCCTTCGAGACCCCATATGTCCAGGGGGCGATGATTGTCCTGGAGCCCTCGACCGGCGAGGTGCTCGCGATGGTCGGCGGCCGGGATTTCGTCCACTCCAAGTTCAACCGCGCCACCCAGGCCATGCGCCAGCCGGGTTCGTCGTTCAAGCCCTTCGTCTACGCGGCCGCGGTCGAGAGCGGCATCCCGCCCTCGCACGTCGTGGTCGACGCGCCCTTCGCCTACATGCAAGTGACCGGCGAGCCGTGGCTGCCCCAGAACTTCGACGAGGTCTTCAAGGGGCGCATGACCATCCGGCAGGGACTGCGGGAATCGCGCAACATGATCGCCATCCGGCTCGGATGGGACGACGTGGGCATCGAGACCGTCGCCCAGATGGCCACCCGTCTCGGCCTGAGCAGCGACATCCCGCGCTTCCCCTCGACCACCATCGGCTCGGCGGAGGTGCTTCCCATCGACATGGCCAAGGCGTACGCGTCCTTCGCGACCCTGGGTACGCGCGTCGAGCCGCACGGCATCCTGCGGGTGGAGAACGCCGAGGGCCAGTTGCTCTGGGAACCCCAGCCGGAGAAGACTCCGGTGATGGACAGCCTCGAGGCGCGGGTGATCGTGCACATGCTGGAGGACGTGGTCGCGGCCGGAACCGGCTACACCGCGATCCGCATCGTCGCCGGGCTTCCGCACGAAGTCCCCGCGGCCGGCAAGACGGGCACGACCAACAATTCGACGGACGCGTGGTTCAACGGGTTCACCCCCGACCTGCACGCGATCGTCTGGTACGGCATGGACCAGCCGCAGGAGATCCGTCCCAACTCTACCGGCGGTGGCGACGCGGCCCCCGTCTGGGGCGCCTTCATGCGTAGCGTGTACTACGGGTGGGAAGGCGACGAGATGCACCCCGACATACCTCCGCTGCGCGAGATTCCCTCACGCTGGCGGCTGCCGGAAGCCCTCCTCCGGCTCGAGGTGGACAACAAGACCGGACTTCTGGCCTCGGAGTGGTGTCCGGAGGTTCAGCGCTACCAGGAGATATTCGTTCCGGGCACGGAGCCGACCGAGCCCTGCGACGCGTCGCGGATCTTCGGCGGCGTGCCACGCTAGAGCTGCTCGACGCCGGTTGCGGTTACCCGGTGGGACATCAGGGGCGTCTGCGGCGGCGGAACGTCCGGAGCGACCCGAATCGCTCGACGGAGCATTTCGGACGCCCTGTCGGCGTCCTCCGACGTGGCCGCGTGCACAACCCCCAGGGTGCTGCCGGACGTGACCTTTTCCCCGACCTGGACTTCCAGCCTGAAGCCTACCCCGCGGTTGATGGTTGCCCCGAGCCGCGTCCGGCCACCCCCCAGCTCGACTACCCCGTGGCCCAGCGTCCGCGGATCGATGGCCGCCGCAAAGCCGGACGATTGCGCGCGCACATAGCGGCGAACCCTTGCGGCCGGCAGCCTCTCGGGACGGTGAACCGCCCGGGTGTCGCCTCCCTGAAGCGCCACCACGCGCGCGAAACGTTCCAGCGGGCGGCCCGAGTCGAGCGCCGCGGCCGCCCGCGCCCGGGCGCTTCCCGCTTCGCGCGCGAGACCTCCGACGACCATCATCTGGGCGACCAGGCCGAGCGTCACTTCCCTGAGATCGGCGGGACCGCCGCCGGCCAGGCAGTCCAGTGCCTCGGCCACCTCCAGCGCGTTGCCGATGGCGCGGCCAAGGGGACGATCCATCGCCGTCACCATGGCGACGGTGTCGACTCCCGCGCGCACGCCGAGGGTCACCATCGTCCGCGCCAGTTCGAGCGCGTCGTCGACCCCGGGCAGAAAGGCGCCGGAACCTGCCTTGACGTCGAGCACCAGCCCGGTCAGCCCCTCCGCGAGCTTCTTGCTCATGATGCTGGTCGCGATGAGGGGAATCGACGACACTGTGCCCGTCACCGAGCGAAGATCGTACAGCCGGCGGTCGAGGGGCGCGATCTCCGGGGTCTGCCCGATCATCGCGAACCGCTCCCGCTCCAGTATCGACACGAAATCGTCGAGCGCGATGTCGGTGCGGAAGCCCGGAATCGACTCCAGCTTGTCGAGGGTGCCGCCCGTGTGGCCGAGACCGCGGCCCGACATCATGGGCACGTAGAGCCCCAACTCCGCCGCGAGGGGAGCCAGAACCAGCGACACCTTGTCTCCGACGCCGCCCGTAGAGTGCTTGTCGACCCGCGGGCCATCGAGATGGGAGAGATCGAGCGAGGCTCCCGAGGCTATCATCGTGTCGAGGACGGCATCCAGCTCGGCGCCCGAGAGGCCACGGAACCAGACGGCCATCAGGAAGGCCGCCATCTGATAGTCGGGGACGTCACCCTCAAGATACGCGCCAAGGAAGGCCTGCAGCTCTCCGGCTTCCAGGGTCTGGCCGGCGCTCTTGCGCTCAATGATGCGAATCGCGCTCATGGAGGTACGCGGGCGGTCGACGGCGACCGGAGCCGAGTGTGATGTTGTTGGCGACATTTGTGAGTGCGGGTAGGATCCAATCCGGACAACAGCCTCCAGAACAGTGAGAGACAGCCTCGCATGCGCGTGCTCGGCATCGATTATGGCGAACGGCGAATCGGTGTCGCAATCAGCGATCCGACGGGTACCTTCGCCACGCCCCTGCCTACCCTGACGCGGCGGCGCGGCAAGCGGCCGCCCATGGGCGCCCTTCAGGCGCTCGCGCGTGACCACGGCGCAATCGCGCTGATCGTCGGGCTCCCACTCGCCGCAGACGGGACCGAGACGGAATGGTGCGCGGAAGTGCGGCGTTTCGGAGATCGACTCGGTGGCAGCCTGGAACTCGACGTGTACTATGTCGACGAGCGCATGACATCCGCCCGCGCGGAGAGGGTCGTACGCTCGCTCGCACTGCCCCGGCGCAAGCGGGAGCAAAAGGAACGCGTGGATGCGGCGGCGGCCGCACTGATTCTGCAGAGATGGCTGGACGCGGGAGAGAGGCGCCTCAGGTGACCGGGTGGGTGATGCGGGCCGTCGGCAGGCGGGGCGCGGCCCTGGGCTGGCCGAGGATCGCGGTTGCGACGGCTGCCGGCGTGATCCTGCTTGGCGGCGGGTCGGCGCTGCTCCGGCTGGCGGCGCCGGTCGAAACGCCCGGCGGCCTGCCCGAGGACGGTGAGACCGTGGTGTTCACCGTCGCGCCGGGAGCCACCTTCGGGCAGATCACCGACACGCTGGTGGCCCGCGGACTGATACGCCGCCCCCTCCTCTTCCGCGCCTACGGGCGGCTGCGGCGGGACGAGCGCAATGTACGCGCAGGGACATATGCGCTGGACGCCGGAACCGGATGGCCGCGCCTGCTCGACGCCCTTGTCGAAGGCCGGGTCAGGATGGTGGCAGTCACCATTCCCGAAGGCTTCACGCTTCCCCGGATCGCCACCCGCATCGCCGGCATCACCGAACTGCCCGCCGACACCGTGCGCGTCAGGCTGGGCGGGGAAGACGCCCACACCCGCTGGAATCTGCCGGGGCCGGGTCTGGAGGGGTACCTGTTTCCGGACACCTACCTCTTCGCCGGAGGTGTCCCGCTCGACGCCGTGGTCGACGCGATGAGCGAGAGCTACCGGAGCTACTGGACCCCCGCGCGGGAGGCCCGGGCCGCGGAACTGGGACTGTCGGAGCGGGAGGTGGTGACCCTGGCGTCGATCATCCAGGCGGAGGCTCGCGCATCCGGCGAAATGCCGGCGATCTCGGCGGTCTACCACAACCGCCTGCGCATCGGCATGCTCCTTCAGGCCGACCCCACCGTGCTGTACGCGCTGGGCGGCCACCGCCCCCGCCTGCTCTTCGCCGCGATGGATTCGGTAGCCGATCACCCCTACAACACCTACACCCAGGGGGGGCTCCCCCCCGGCCCCATCGGAGCGCCCGGAGCCGCTGCGCTGGACGCCGCGCTACATCCGGCAGATGTGGAATACCTGTACTTCGTCGCCAACGCCGACGGCTCGCACACCTTCTCGCGCACCCTGAGCGAGCACAACCGCGCGGTCGCGCGGTCGCGGCGGGGGGCCGCCGGGGCGGGTCCGGGCGGCGGATGACCGGCGCCGCGGATCCGCTCCGGCGCGCGCTCCGCCTGATGGTGATCACCCATCCTCGCCCCCGCTGCGGGCGGCCGCTGGAAGAGGTAGTGGGCGAGGTCGTGGCGGCCGGCGCCACCGCCGTTCAGCTGCGCGACAAGGAGGCGCCGCCGCGAGAGCTCCTCGCCCTGGCCCACCGCCTGCGCGCCGTCACCACCCGCCACGGGGCCCTGCTGATCGTCAACGACCGGCTCGACATCGCCCTGGCGGCAGGCGCGGACGGCGTCCACCTGGGCCCCGGCGACGTACCCGTCGCGGCGGCGCGCCGAGTGGTGCCCGACGGCTTCCTGCTGGGTCACTCGACCGACGATCCCGGCGTGGCTCGCCGGGCCGAAGCCGACGGCGCCGACTATCTGGGCTGCGGGACCGTCTTCCCCACCACCAGCAAGACGGACGCGGGCGCGCCCGTCGGGGTCGGCGGGCTCGCCGCCGTGGCGCGCTCGGTGGGCATCCCCGTGCTTGCCATCGGCGGCGTGACCGCCGAGCGCGTCCCGCTCCTGGGCGGGAGCGGGGCGGGCGGCGTGGCGGTCATCTCGGCGGTGATGGCGGCCCGTCGCCCCGCGAACGCCGCACGCCGGTTGCTGGAGGCGGTGGAGGGGTGGCGCTGACCAGGCCCGGCTATCGCCCCCTACATCCCTCCCGCTTCCAGGAACCCCGCCACCTCATCCCCGAAGACGCAGAAATCGCCCAGCGTTCCCGAGTCGGGACCGTGCCAGTCGGAGCCGCCGGTCATCAGCAGGTTCCAGGACCGGGCGATCCGCTCCAGCGAGAGAATGCGCTCGGGTGAAGTTCGGGGCCTGTAGACCTCGATCCCCCTCAGCCCGGCCAGCTTGAGCCCGGGAAGAAGCCCTTCCAGAAGTTCGTAGGGAGGATGAGCCCAGACCGGAATACCGCCCGACTCCAGGATGATCCGAATGGCTTCTTCAGCCGAAACGAAGGCCGTTGGAACGTATGCGGGATGCTGGTTCCCGATGAGCCGGTCGAACGCGTCCGGTACGCTGTCCGCGTACCCCTCCGCCACCAGGGCCCGCGCGAGATGGGGCCGACCCAGGCTGCGGCGCGAGGGCCCGGCGATTTCGACCACCGACTCGTAGCGCACGTGCACGCGGCGGGCGGCCAGCCGCTGGATCATCTCCCGCATCCGCTCTTCGCGCCGGTGGCGGGCGCGGGTCTCGTAGGCGCGCAGCCGGGGCGTCGAGGGATCCACGAAGTAGCCCAGGATGTGAAGCCCCCTGCCCGCGTGCGCCGTGCTGATCTCGATACCCGAAACGATCTCGATCGGGACTCGCGCGGCGGCCGCGCGGGCGCCGTCGAGACCCTGGGTAGTGTCGTGATCGGTGAGCGCGATCACGTCCAGCCGCCCGGCGGCGGCAGCCTCCACGACACCCGACGGAGGCTCGGAGCCGTCCGAGGCCTGGGAGTGCAGGTGCAGGTCCAGACGCACCGGTTCAGTCGGAAGGGGTGGTGCGCCCCGACTCCGTGAGGACGATCACTTCATCGGCGAGTACCTTGAGCACGCCGCCCGAAACCGGATGTCGGGCACTGCCTCCGCCCACGAGATCCACGTCCACCTCTCCCTCTCCGAGCAGGGTGAGGAAGGGAGCGTGGCTGGGCAGGATGCCCACCTTGCCGTCCCATGCGGGCGCAACCAGCGAAGCCGCCTCGCCCTCGAAGAGCACACGCTCCGGGTTTACCACCTTGACGTTGAGGCAACTCATGCCGAACCCCCCAGCTCCTCGCCGGCGGCCACCACCTCGTCGATCCCGCCCTTCATGTAGAAGGCCTGCTCCGGCAGATGGTCGAATTCGCCGGCCACGACCCGCTCGAACGACTCGATCGTGTCGCCGAGCTTGACGTATCGCCCGGGGATCCCCGTGAACTGCTCGGCGACGAAGAACGGCTGGGAGAGGAAGCGCTGCAGCCTGCGCGCCCGGTTGACGATGATCTTGTCCTCCTCGCTCAGCTCGTCCATGCCAAGGATCGCGATGATGTCCTGCAGGTCCTTGTAGCGCTGGAGGATCTGCTGGACGCCGGTGGCCACCTCGTAGTGTCTCCTGCCCAGGAACTGGGGATCCAGGATGCGCGAGGTGGAGTCGAGGGGATCCACCGCGGGATAGATGCCCAGCTCCGCAATCGAACGGGAGAGCACCGTGGTGGCGTCCAGGTGGGCGAAGGCGGCCGCGGGGGCGGGGTCGGTCAGGTCGTCCGCGGGGACGTAGATGGCCTGCACGGAGGTGATGGAACCGTCCCGGGTCGACGTGATGCGCTCCTGCAGCTCCCCCATTTCGGTTCCCAGGGTGGGCTGGTACCCCACCGCCGAGGGCATGCGTCCCAGCAGCGCGGACACCTCCGAACCCGCCTGCGTGAACCGGAAGATGTTGTCGATGAAGAGCAGCACGTCCTGCTTCTCGACGTCGCGGAAGTACTCCGCGATGGTCAACCCGGAGAGGCCCACCCTCAGGCGCGCGCCGGGGGGCTCGTTCATCTGCCCGTAGCAGAGCGCTGTCGAATCCAGGACGCCGGATTCCTTCATTTCCAGCCAGAGGTCGTTCCCTTCGCGGGTGCGCTCGCCCACGCCGGAGAACACGGAGCGGCCGCCGTGCTCCATGGCGATGTTGTTGATGAGCTCCATGATGATGACGGTCTTCCCCACCCCGGCTCCTCCGAAAAGGCCGGTCTTGCCTCCCTTGACGTAGGGAGCGAGCAGGTCGACCACCTTGATCCCGGTCTCGAAGATCTCCGTCTTGGGCTCGAGTGCGTAGAATCGCGGCGCCTCCCGGTGGATCGGCCAGCGCTCGGGCGTAGCCCCGTCCTCCCCCTGCACCGGACCCATTTCGTCGACGGGTTCGCCGATGACGTTGAGGATGCGTCCCAGCGCCGCCTCGCCCACGGGCACGGTGATAGGCTGTCCGGTGTCGACCACCTCCATCCCGCGGGTCACGCCATCGGTCGAGGACATGGACACCGCCCGCACCTGTCCCCGGCCGATGTGCTGTTGAACCTCCGCGACCAGCGAAATCTCGCGGTCTTCGCCGGAAGTCGCCTGCAGGCGCAGGGCGCTGTAGATCTCGGGAAGATGGCCGGACTCGAACTCGACATCGAGGACGGGACCGATCACCTGCACCACTCTGCCGATATCTGTCTGGGACATGATCTGGGTCGTCTTTTCGGTTCTCTGGACTTGGACTCCGGCCCGCCGGACGGGGCGGAAAGCCTGACTTGACGTGAGGGTTACCCGACGCCCTCCGCGCCTCCGACGATCTCCGCGATCTCCTGCGTGATCTGCGCCTGGCGGGCCCGGTTGTATGTGCGGGTGAGGTGTTCGATCATCTCTCCCGCGTTGTCGGTTGCGTTCTTCATGGCCGTGCGGCGCGCGCCCTGCTCGGCGGCCGCGTTCTCCACCAGCGCCCGGTAGACCATGTTGCGCAGGTACAGGGGAATGAGATCGCGCAACACCCCGACCGCCGAGGGCGACAGGATGAACGCCTCGGCCGAGAGAGCTCCTTCAGACGGCTGCAGAGGCAGCAGCTGGAGCGTCCGTGGAGGCGTCGACATGGCGGAGCGGAACTCCGACGAGATCAGGTACACGGCGTCGATCTCACCCGCCTCGAAAGCCTCGCGCAGGGATCCGGACAGCCCCTCGGCATCGGCGACGGTCGGGTCGTCGCTGATGTCGGTGCGGCTCGAAGCGATGGCCTCGCCGCGGAACCGGAAGTAGGCGAGCCCCTTGCGGCCGGCCAGATGCAGATCGACCTCCACCCCGTCGCTCCGCAGCCTGTCGAGCAGCTGACGCCCCTCACGAATGAGGTTGGCGTTGAAGGCTCCCGCCAGCCCCCGGTTGGCGGTCATCAGGAGGACGGCGGCGCGACGGATCCGCTCCGGCTTGCGAAGCACGGGCAACGCCTCCGCGTATTCCGGCGCGTGCAGGCTGGAGACGATGGCGCTCAGGGCCTCGCTGTAGGGTCGCGCTGCCCTGACCCGGTCGGTGGCCCGCTTGAGCTTGGAGGTGGCGACCAGTTCCATGGTCCGGGTGATCTGGCGCGTGTTCTCGACCGAGCGAATCCTGCGCTTGACGTCGCGGGCTCCGGCCATGTCAGCTCGCCGCTCCGTTGCCGGCGGCGTCGGAGTCGGCCAGGTACATCCCGGACCAGGCCTGGATCGCGTCCACCAGGCGGGTCTCGATCTCCTCGGTGAGCGTCCCCTCGGAGCGCAGCCCGCTCAGCACGTCCTTCCCGGAGGTCGCGAGGAATTCGTGGAAGCCCCGCTCCCACTTGCGCACCTGCGGCACGGGGATCGCATCGAGATAGCCGTTGGTGACGGCGTAGATGGTGGCGATCTGGTTCTCGACCGGCATCGGCTGGTACTGCGGCTGCTTGAGCACCTCCACGGTGCGCTCTCCGAGGGCCAGCTGCTTCTGCGTGGCCGCGTCCAGATCAGAGCCGAACTGGGCGAAGGCCTCCAGCTCCCGGTACTGCGCCAGGTCCAGCCGCAGGCGCCCCGCCACCTTCTTCATGGCCTTGATCTGCGCGTTTCCGCCCACGCGCGACACCGAAATGCCCACGTTCACGGCGGGACGCACCCCCGAGTAGAACAGGTCCGGCTCGAGAAAGATCTGGCCGTCGGTGATCGAGATCACATTGGTGGGAATGTACGCCGAGACGTCCCCGCCCTGCGTCTCGATGATGGGCAGCGCGGTGAGCGATCCCCCGCCCTGCTCGTCGGAGAGCTTGGCGGCCCGCTCGAGCAGCCGCGAGTGGAGGTAGAACACGTCCCCGGGGTATGCCTCGCGGCCGGGTGGGCGCCGCAGCACCAGCGAGAGCTGGCGATACGCCTGGGCCTGTTTGGAGAGGTCGTCGTAGATCACCAGGGTCGCCATCCCTTGCCACATGAAGTGCTCGGCCAGTGCGCAGGCGGCGTAGGGGGCGATGTACTGCATGGGCGCGGGATCGGAGGCGTTGGCGGCGACCACGACGGTGTAGTCCATCGCCCCGTGCTCGCGGAAGGTCTCGACCACTGCAGCTACCTTCCCGGCCCGCTGCCCCACCGCGCAGTAGATGCAGATGACGTTGGTGTCGGCCTGGTTGATGATCGTGTCCACGGCGATGGCGGTCTTGCCCGTGCCGCGGTCGCCGATGATCAGTTCGCGCTGGCCGCGCCCGATCGGGATCATCGAGTCGATGGCCTTGAGACCGGTCTGGAGCGGCTCCTTGACCGGCTGCCGCAGCACGATGCCCGGCGCCACCACGTCGATCTGGCGGCTGCCCTCGATGGGGGCGACGGGGCCCTTGCCGTCCAGCGGGTTCCCGAGCGCGTCGACGATCCGGCCGATGTATCCCGACCCCACCTGGACGTCCAGC
Organism: Gemmatimonadota bacterium; assembly: GCA_022823365.1. Taxonomy (GTDB): domain Bacteria; phylum Gemmatimonadota; class Gemmatimonadetes; order Longimicrobiales; family Gaopeijiaceae; genus BD2-11. Next base: position 58,393 of record JAJDXG010000056.1, on the reverse strand, counting down.
ACGCGTCCGGTGCGGCGAACCTCGTCACCCTCGTGGAGCTGTGTCCAGTCGCCCATGATCACGGCGCCGATGTTGTCTTCCTCGAGGTTCAGCGCCAGCCCGGTTACGGTCTCCCCGGTTTCGCTGGAGGTGATGTCCAGCATCTCGCTGGCCATGGCGTTGGTGAGCCCGTAGATGCGCGCGATGCCGTCCTTGACCTCAAGAACCTCGCCGACCTCCTCGGCATGCAGCTGGTCCTCGTAGCGCTCGATCTCGGAAAGCAGAACGTCCTTGATCTCGCTGGCCCGAAGTTGGGAATCAGTGTGAGCCATACCCTGTCCTGTGGTGCCTCGAAGGCGTCAGCCTCCGCCGTTGGTTGTCGCAGTGCCGCTCAGGGATGCCGCCAGCAGCGAGTGGCGCATCCCCTCCAGGCGGCGTCTCAGGGAACCGTCGTATACGGTGTCGCCCGCCCTCACCATCACTCCGCCGAGGATTTCCGGGTGGACGCGGAAGTGGGGAATCGCGGTCCGGCCCAGCAGCTGCGAGAGCCGGCCGGCGACGCTCCTCTGCGCCGCGCCGTCGAGCGCGCGCGCCACGGTCACCTCGACGTGGACCCGCTTGTGGTGTTCGTCCAGCAACTCGTTGTAGCTGAGCGCGATCTGCTCGAGCAGCGCCTGCCTGCGCTTGTCGACCGTGACCAGCACGAAGCTGAGAAAGCGTCCCGGGACGCGACCCTCGAGCGCGGAGCGCAAGACCGCCTTCTTGTCCGCGGCGGCGATGCGCGGCGTGGCCAGGAAGTTTCGCAACCCGGGGCTCTCGTTGAGGGTCCCGACCAGGGCAGCCAGCGCGTCCTGGTACGCCTCGACCCCCTCGTGACGCTCCGCCAGCGCGAAGAGGGTCTCCGCGTAGTTCCTGGCGACCGTTTCTTCCCTCACGCGTAGCGTCCCTCGGCCGTGTCGGAGAGCGACGACAGGTAGTCGTTCACCAACTCCCGGTCTTCCCGCGCATCCAGACGCTGCTTGACCAGCCTGGACGCGGCCGCGAGCGCGAGGCCGACGGTCTCCTTGCGGATCGCCTCCAGCACCGCGTCCCGCTCCACTTCGATCTCTCGCCGCGCGCGCTGCACGATAGCGGCGCTCTCCTGCCGCGCCTTCGCTTCCAGCTCACTCCCGAGGCTGGCCGCGGCCTCCTTCGCCTCGGCGATGATGAGCTGCGCCTCGTGACGCGCCTCGCGCAGTTGCCGCCTGTGCTCGTCGAGCGCGTCGGATGCCTCCTTGCGCAGCCGTGCGGCGTCGTCGATGGAGCTCTGGATGTTCTGCTCGCGGGTCTCGAGCGCATTCAGGATCGGACCCCAGGCGAATTTGGCGAGGAGCAGAAGCAGGATCAGGAAGACGATCAGCGCCCACAGGCTCAGGCCGGTGTTGATGTCGAAAAGCCCCGGACCTTCCTGAGCCAGGAGCGATGCGGGAAGGGCGCTGAGTGCCGCCGCCGCGGCAGCCACCGATAATGCTCTCATAGTCGTGCCACCAAAGGTGTCCGCGACGGGCTCTGGAACGTGGCCGGATGCGGGATCCGGCACACGTCGGCCGCCTCGTCGCCGGGGATGCCGGCCTAGAGGGTCTTGTACAGGAATGCGAGCACCAGGCCGAAGAGCGCGGCTCCCTCGATCATCGCCGCCAGGATGATGCCGACGTTGAAGATCCGGCCCGCGGCCTCCGGCTGGCGCGCGATCCCTTCGGCCGCGCCCTTGCCGATGAGCCCGATGCCGATGCCCGCGCCGAGCACCGAAAACCCGAACCCGATGCCGGCGCCCAGGAGGCTCAGGTAGTTTCTGGCCGTCTCCATGTCCATGGCGGCCTCCTGGACCGCAGTCAGTGTCGCGTGCAGCATGGTCAGTCTTCTCGTCCGTGGTGGAGGTTTCGAATTGGTTCGTCGTGAAGCGGAGAACGCCCGCCCGTCAGTGGGCGTGGCGGATCAGGCCGATGAAGACGGCCGAGAGCATGGCGAAGATGTAGGCCTGCAGGAAAGCCACAAACAACTCGAGGACCATCATCAGCGTGGTGGCCGTGACGGAAGCACCGGCGACCGCCCATCTCGCAAAGGTGAGCTGCGCGAAGATGAAGATGAGGCCCAGGAGAGAGAAAATGAGCGTGTGTCCCGCCGTCATGTTGGCGAAGAGGCGGACCGCGAGGGCGAAGGGCTTGGTCAGCTTGCTCACCACCTCGACCGGGATCATGACCAGCAGCATGACCGGCTTCATCCACCCGGGGATGCCGGCGGGGACGAAGAAGATGGTGCGCGCATAGCCGGCGGGACCGAGGGCACGGAATCCGGACACCTCGACCACGAGGAACGTGGCGATCGCCAGCACCGCGGTAACGGAGATGTTTCCGGTCGCCGAAGCCCCCCAGGGGACCAGCCCCAGGAGGTTCATGGTAAGGATGAAGAAAAAGAGCGTCAGAATGTAGGACGTGTACCTGTCGGCGCCCTCGCCGATGTTCTTGCGCACCACCTCGTCGCGGAAGTAGAGCACCAGCGCTTCGATCGCGTTGGCGAATCCCGACGGCGCCTCGTGCACCTCGCGCCGTCTCGCGGTGCGCCCCACCAGCATGAACACCAACGCGCAGATCACCGCCGCCAGCAACAGGAACACGACGTGCTTGGTGGGCGACAGGTTGACCGCGAGGGGACCAAGGTGGAGGGGCTCCCACTCCGGCAGATGCCACGCGGCGCCGAGCGGACCCTCGATCTCGTGCGCATCCACGATGTGGTGCATCAGGGTCCCGCCGAGATCCGGCCCTTCGCCCTCCGCCCCGTGGGCGGGCGCACCGTGCCCCTCCTGTACCAGCGCGGCTGCGATCATGCGGTCTCCCCCATCAGGCCGCTTCTGCCGCGGACCGCGTGCGGGCGGCGAGGAAGACGGGTTCGAGCATCAGTAGCACGAAGAAGAATCCCGCGCAGCCCAGCAGGGTGGTGGCGGGGGAAAGCGCCGGAAGCAGCGTCACCGCCAGCCCCACGGCGACTACGGTCGCCATGCGAACGACTGCGGCGCCGATCCAGACGACCAGCCCCTCGGCGGGCCGTACCGCGTGCTTGCAGAGCAGGGCGAAGGCCGCCACCTGAACCGGAAACGTGATGGCGGCCGCGACCAGGAGACCAGCCCTGCCGGGGCCGTCGAGCCAGGGGAACATCACGCCGTTTGCGGCGGCCAGGATGGCGAGGGCCGCCCCCGCGTACTTGAGCGTCATCGCTCGTGTTCTTCCCGTTCTCTCTGCCGGCGTGGTTCCAGGACGACGTGGTAGTAGAGGCTGTACAAGCCCGCGGCTGCTCCCACGAAGGCGCCCAGGACGGTGAATACCGGGACCGTCCCCAGCCGGTTGTCCAGCCACCAGCCCACCCACAGGAAGAGCCCGGTCGCGAGCGCCAGGGTCAGTCCCTGGCCCGCAACGCGGGCTGCATCTGCCCGAGGATTCCACGGATCTCCTGCCGGAGTTCGCGGGGGCTTTTCGTCGCCCACCTGATCAACCTCCCACCGGTGCGATCCTGCCCCGGAAACAGCCGACAGAAGCTAGAAGGTTGACGCATCCGGCGCAACCTCCGGAACGCCCCGTTTTCGCTGGTCCGGGAAGCTCTCGCCGGCACCCCTTTTCCATGGCGGCGGCTGGCGCAAGCGGGGCTGGTGCCCGTACCTTCGGCATCGCCCGGCGCGAGCCGGGATCCTGTCCCGAAAATCGGTTTATTCTCGCTAGGCTTGCGGAATCTGCGATCTTGCGGATGCGAGGGGCATCCGCCGCCCGTTCCTCGATTCGAACCCGGAGCTGCAGCCTCACATGAGAACGCTCGAGAACACGATGGTGGACGATCGGGACCTGCTGCTGCTCGATCGGGTCGGCACGGTCACGCTGGCGCTGCGCAGCGAAGTCGCGAAGCGCATCGTGGGTCAGGAGGCGATCGTGGGCGGGCTTCTCACGGCCCTGCTCGCCAACGGACACGTTCTCCTGGTGGGCGTGCCGGGGCTCGCGAAGACGCTGCTGGTCTCGACCCTCGCCGACGCCCTCGACCTGGAGTTCGGCCGCGTCCAGTTCACCCCGGATCTGATGCCCACGGACATCACCGGCACCGAGGTGATCGAGGAGGACCGGACTTCCGGGCGGCGGGTGTTCCGCTTCGTGCGCGGACCCATTTTCGCCAACGTGGTGCTCGCGGACGAGATCAACCGGGCGCCGCCCAAGACCCAGGCGGCGCTCCTGCAGGCCATGCAGGAACGGGCGGTCACGGCATCGGGCGAAACCATGCGCCTCGCTCCCCCCTTCTTCGTGCTTGCGACACAGAATCCCATCGAGCAGGAGGGCACGTATCCTCTTCCGGAAGCCCAGCTTGACCGCTTCATGCTCGAGCTGCGGATCGGCTATCCCGATCAGCGGGAGGAGGAAGAGATCGCCATGAGGACCACCGGCGCCGACGACGGCCTCATCTCGCCCGTCGTTGCCGCGGGAGAGCTGATCGAACTCCAGAACCTGGTGCGGCGCGTGCCCGCCTCGCCGGCACTCATCTCCTTCGCGGTCCGTCTCGCGCGCGCGACCCGCCCTTCGCCCGACGCGCCCATGGTCACGAGGAAATACGTGAGCTGGGGTGCCGGGCCGCGAGCCTCCCAGTTTCTCGTGCTGGGCGCCAAGGCGCGCGCCGCGATGAACGGGGAAGCCATGCCGTCGATCGACGACGTGAGCGCCGTGGCAGCCGACGTGCTGGCGCACCGCCTGGTGCTGAACTTCGAGGCGGAAGCCGACAACCGAAGTACCCACGACATCGTTCGCGAGCTGCTTGAGGAGAGCCGCCAGTGGAGGTAGATCCCAGCAGTACCAGCGCTTCCGAGCCTCCGTCAGGCCGGCGGAGCCGACCTGCACGGGTCGGATCGGCGGCGGGTTTCCCGTGGACGGGAGATTTCGGTTGACTACCATCCTGCTGGGCCTCGGGTTCCTGCTGCTGGTCGGGTCGGCGCTGTTGAGCGCAGCCCAGACCGCGTGCGTCACGGTGGGTGAATCGCGCATCCGCACGCTCGTGGACGAGGGCTTCCAGGAGGCCGACAAGCTGTCGCGGCTGCGGGAGGAACCGGGGCGGTTCCTGGACTCCTACGTGCTCTTCGACACGCTGTTCAACGCGGGCACCGCCGCGCTGTGGGTGGGAGCGTCCGCCCGGGTCGGGACGGGATCCGTGGTGATTGCCGCGGTCGTGGTCGTGGGCACGGTTCTGGTCGCGGGCGAACTGGTGCCGCGGGCGGTGGCCCAGGCCAGGCCGGTTCGGCTGGCACTCCTCGGCGCCCCCGCGCTGCTCCTGCTCGAACGGCTCTCTCGTCCGCTCCTCTACCCGGTGCGGCGATTCGCGCGCTACTGGATCCATCGGCCGGGCGACGAAGGCCGTTCGGCCCAGGAGCGCGAGGTGAGCGAACTGGCCGAACTGGGTCAGGAGGAAGGCGTCGTGATGCCGGAGGAGCACGAGCTGGCGGAACGGGCCTTTCGTCTGGACGAGACCACGGCCGGGGACGTGATGACGCCACGCGTGTCCATCTTCGCCTGGAACGACTCGCTGAGGCTCGCGGACATCGTCGAAGAGCTGCCCGAGGTGCCGTACTCGCGGGTGCCGGTGTTCGGCGAGTCGATCGACGATGTCACCGGCATCCTGTATGTGCGCGAAGCCTATGCCGCCCACTCCGGCGGGCAGGCCAACGCACGGCTGTCGGAACTCTCGCGGGAGCCCTTTTTCGTCCCCGGTTCCCTGCCCCTCACGCGCCTGCTGCGCGATTTCCAGAGCCGGCGCATCCACATGGGCATCGTGGCCGACGAGTTCGGAGGCACCGATGGTCTCGTCACCCTCGAGGATCTGCTCGAGGAGCTGGTTGGCGAGATCGTGGACGAAACCGATCCCGCGTCCGAGGCCATCGTGCGCGTCTCGCGCACGGAAGCGATCGTCGAGGGATCCACGGAACTGCGGGAGATCAACTACGCGATGAACGTCTCTCTGCCCCACCTGGAGCACCGCTCGCTGAACGGGTTTCTGGTGGAAAGGCTGGGCCACGTTCCCGCCCCGGATGAGGAGGTGGTGGTAGCGGGCGTCGATATCCGGATCGTGGAGGCCTCCGAAACCCAGATCCTGCGCGCACGGTTGCGCAAGGTGCCCGCTCCCGGGGGCGAGGGCGAATAGGGGCATGGCGTTGATTCTGTCCTTCAACGGGCACACCCCCAAGGTCGCCGAGAGCGCCTTCCTGGCTCCCACGGCGGTCCTCATCGGCGACGTTACGGTGGCAGAGGAAGCCAGCATCTGGTTCGGCGCGGTCCTGCGGGGCGATAACCCGGAGCACGGCGTCGTCATCGGCGCACGCAGCAACATCCAGGAGAACTGCGTGGTGCACGTGGGCCACTGGGGGCCCACGGTGGTTGGTGAGGATGTAACCGTCGGCCACGGAGCGAAGTTCGAGAGCTGCGAGATCGGCGACAACACGGTCGTGGGCATGAACGCCGTCATCCTGCAGGGCGCGCGGGTGGGCGCGGGCTGCGTCCTGGCCGCGGGAACCGTCGTGCTCGAGGGTGCCGACATCCCCGCGCACAGCCTGGTCGCGGGCGTGCCCGGGCGGATCAGGAAGACCCTGGAGGGGGCGTCGGCGCGCTGGGTGGAAGGAGGCGGCGGCCACTACGTGCGGCTGTCGCGGAGGTATATGGAGGAGCTGGGACTCAAGTGAGCCCGGACAGCCGCAGATACCAGGCGAGTACGACGTCACCCCACCACAGCGTGATGGCGGCGCCGACCGCCAGGAACACGCCGAGGGGAACCAGGTGGCGGGTTCCCAGCAGCAGCCGCAGCTTCAGGTAGGCCAGGAGACCCGCGAAGGCTGCCAGGAATACGGTCAGGACCGCGCCCCACGGGCCGGTGAACGCACCCACCAGCGCCATCATCTTGACGTCGCCTCCTCCCAGCACAGCTCCCGGGGTCAAGGGCGCGGTGGAGTCCGCGTCCTCGCCCAATCCCTCCACCCAGGCGACCAGGACGGCCAGTCCGGCCGCGCAGGCCGCCACCGCCGCAGCCACGCCGACCGGCCCGAACCACCATCCGACCAGCGCCATCACCGGAAGGGTCGGCAGCAGCGCCGCCAGCTGGCCGCGCGGCCTCGCCAGGACGCGCACCCCCCGGGCGTCACGAGTCTGGCGGCGACCCTGGGCGTGTTCGCGGCCGGCCTCCTCCAGCCGCCCCGGACGAGCGCGCGCGAGCACCCAGGTGCCTGCCGCACCCACCAGCCACATCCCACCGAACCCGACCGCCACCCCCGTGGTCGCACTGCCGGGAGCGATTCCCCCCGGCGCGAGCGACAGCGCCAGGCCCACCGCCGCGCCGCCGAGCGAGAACTGGTCGGGGATCAGGTAGAAGCGCGCGTCGGTGAGCGCGACGCCCAGCAGGACGAGCAGGAAGAAGGCGGCGGCGGCCGCCTCCAGGCTCACACCGCCGGTGAGGACGACGAGCACGCAGATCGCGGCGCCAGCGGTCTCCACCAGCGGATACGACAGGGAGACGCGGGCACCGCACTTTCTGCAGCGGCCGCGCAGCAGGGACCAGCTCACCACCGGGATCTGGTCGTACCAGCGGATCGGGGCCGAGCACGCCGGGCACGCCGAGCGCGGCCGCACCACCGAACCGCCGCGCGGCCAGCGCGCCACGCAGACGTTGAGGAACGACCCGAGCGCCAGGCCGACCAGCCCGGCAAGGGCGAGCACTACCGGATCGGTCATGCGCGCGTGAGCGCGTAGAGCACGATCGCGCCCGCGACCGCCGCGTTGAGCGAATCGGCCGCGCCGGCCATGGGCACGGCCGCCCAGGCGTTCGCCGCCTCGCGGATCTCCGCGCGCACACCCGCGCCCTCGTTGCCGACCACCAGCATCCAGGGCGGCGTGACGGAGAGGGTGGCCGCGTCCTGTCCGGCGGCATCAGCCACGATCACCTGCGCGCCGGCGGCCCAGGTAGCCACCTCGGTCCACGGAGCGCGCACCACCGGGATCTGGAACACGCTGCCCGCGGAAGCGCGCACCACTCTGGCATTCCAGGGATCCACGGTCCCGTCCAGGGCGACCACGCCCGTGAGGTCAAACGCACGCGCCGTGCGCACCAGGGTGCCCAGGTTGCCCGGATCCTGGATGCCGTCCAGCGCCAGAAAGCGGACGTCCGCAGCGACGGGCAGCGACTTCGACGCGAACGACGGCTCCTCGCACACCAGAAGGATCCCCTGCGGACTGGCCGTCGCGGACAAGGCCGCCATCTCGCGCTCCCCTACCCAGTCCGGCGTCAGCCCCCTCGCCTCCAGTTCCGCGAGCAGTCCCTCGCCGGCGGACGAGCGCGTCAGCGCGCGCGAACATACCACGAAGCGCACGACCACGCCGGAGGCGAGTGCTTCGGCGGCCGCGCGCACGCCCTCCACCAGGACATGGCCCTCGCGGACCCGGCCCCGGGCGCTCGCGAGCCGCGCCAGCATCCGCGTCCTGCGCTTGCTCAGCACCCGCTGGCGGGAGCCCGTGACGTCAACGCCTCACCGGCGCCGGGATCGCTCATCCTGCTCCGCCGCTCATCCTGCTCCACGCTGCTCATCCCTCCCCAAGGGGATTATCTTTGCCTGCGCCGGCCTCAGGGCCGCGCCACAGTCCCCCGGAATCGACCCACGCCACCATCCCATGCCCGCTGCACCAGGAAAAGGCCCCGGCTCGCCACCGGTCGCACTCACCATAGCCGGGAGCGATTCCGGCGGCGGCGCCGGCATCCAGGCGGACCTCAAGACCTTCCACGCCTTCGGTGTGTTCGGCACCTCGGCGGTGACCGCCGTCACCGCGCAGAACACCCTGGGCGTGACCGCGGTCCATCCCGTCCCGCCGGAGATGGTGCGCGCGCAGATCGACGCGGTCGCCGCAGATCTTCATCCACGCGCCCTCAAGACCGGAATGCTCGCGACCGCCGAACTGGCCGACACCGTCGCCGAGGCCATCGCCGCGCACCAGCTGCGCGCCTTCGTAATGGACCCGGTCATGGTCGCCGCCAGCGGCCATCGTCTTCTCGCGCCGGACGCCGAGGCCACGCTGGCGCGCCGGCTAGTCCCCCTGGCCGCGCTGGTGACGCCCAACCTGCACGAGGCGGGGCTGCTCACCGGCCAGGAGGTCGCATCGCTCGCGGCCATGAAGGCGGCGGCCCGACACCTGGTCAAGATGGGGTCGCGCGCGGCGCTGGTGAAGGGCGGCCATCTGCCCTCCGGGGAGGCCGCGGACGTGTTCTGGGACGGAAGCGAGGAGCGTATCTGGCGCCGGCCGCGCATCGCCACCCGTCACGTCCACGGCACCGGTTGCACGCTGTCCGCGGCCGTGGCCGCCGGCCTGGCGCGCGGAGCATCTCTCCCACGGGCCGTGGACACGGCCATCGACTTCGTCGCGAGGGCGATCTCTTCCGCGCCGGGGCTGGGGACGGGGGGTGGCCCCATCAACCACTTCGCCGGCCCGCGCGCGGGCGGCGACTGAGTTCCGGGACACCGCATCGGCGGCAGCCCCAAGCCCTGGCCGGCCACCGTGCGCATGGAGTGAGCGGCCCCTCCGTGGGGCGTTGCAAATCGACGAATGCAACAAATTGTTGCCTATGGAGTTTTGCAACACACTGCAGAGGGTCCCGGGAGACGAAGTCCACCAGGCCGCGGCCCGGAGTGCGCGTCAGACCGCAAACGCACCGCCCGCCAGCATCCCCCGAATCACCCGTTCCAGCACCGCACCCGCCCGGTTCCCCACCTCCAGAACCTCGTCATGCGAGATGGCGTCCGCGCCCTCCGCCCCCGGGGCCATCCCCACCCCACACGCCATGTTGGTGACCATGGCGAAGGCCAGCACCCGCACGCCGCGGGCGCGCAGCGTGAGCACCTCGGGTACGACCGACATTCCCACCACGTCCCCACCCATCCGCTCGACCATCCGGATCTCGGCGGGCGTCTCGAAGCTGGGGCCGAGCAGGGCCGCATAGGTGCCCCGCGCCAGACGAACGCCCAGCCGGGCCGCCTGCTCGAGCGCGGCCTTCTGCAACTCCCGGTCGTAGGACGCGCTCATGTCGGGAAACGGGTTCGCATCGCCCGCCTGCGCGGGCGGCGGGAGCGGCGTGCGGGAGAGCAGGTTGATGTGGTCGTCGATCACCATCAGCCCACCCGGGCGAAGCCGCCGGTCCACCCCCCCCACCGCTGCGGTGACGACGGAACTCCGCACTCCCATCGCGGCCGCGATGCGGGCCGGGGCCGTGATCACCCACGGTGGATGACCCTCGTAGAAATGCAGCCGCCCGCACTGCACGACGACCGGCACGTCCTCGCAGCGCCCGAAAAGGAAGTGGCCCGCGTGACCCGCAATCCCCGTGGATGGAAGGCCGGGAATCTCCCCGAACAGCACTTCCTCCTCGACATCGACCAGCCGTTCGAGCCCGCTCAGCCCGGAACCGAGCAGCAGATGCACCAGCGGAGCCGTGCGGATGCGCGCGCGCAACGACGCGACCACGGCACCGAAGTCCTCCGCCAGCGCGATTCCCGGTTTCACGGAGCCATCCCCGGCCTCAGAGGATCATCCCGGCCACGGTGGCCGTCATGAAGGCGGCCAGCGCCCCCCCGACCATCGCCCGCAGCCCGATGCGCGAAAGATCCTGCCGGCGTGAAGGAGCCAGTCCGCCGATGCCGCCGAGCTGGATGGCGATGGAGGAGAAGTTGGCGAAGCCGCACAGGGCGTAGGTGGCGATCACGACCGAGCGGGGATGCAGGGTAGAGCCCTCCCCGAGCAGGCCCGCCAGTTCGACGTAGGCCACGAACTCGTTGAGCGCCGTCTTGATCCCCATCAGCGAACCCACCTCCACCGCGTCGGCCCAGGGCACTCCCATGAGCCAGGCCAGCGGCGCCAGGGCCAGCCCCAGCACGGACTGCAGGGTGAGGTCGGGCAGGCCGACCAGCCCTCCGGCCCATCCCATAAGCCCGTTGATCAGATAGACGAGCGCCACGAAGGCGAGCAGCATGGCTCCAACGTTGAGGGCGAGGCGAAGCCCGTCGCCGGCCCCGCGCGCCGCCGCGTCGATGACGTTCACGTCCGGCTTTTCGACCTCCTTGACCAGGCGGCCCGCGGTCTCGGGCACCTCGTCCTCCGGGTACATGAGCTTGGCCATCATCAGCGCCGCCGGGGCGGACATGACCGACGCGGCCATCAGGTGCCCGGCGATGTCCGGGAAATAGGAGATGAGGAAGCCCACGTACGCCGCCATCACCCCGCCCGCCACCGTGGCAAAGCCGGCGGTCATCACGGCGTTCAGCTCCGACATCGTCATCTTCTCGACGAAGGGCTTGATGAGGAGCGGCGCCTCGGTCTGGCCCACGAAAATGTTGCCGGCCGCGGAGAGGGTCTCGGCACCGGAGGTGCGCATGGTGCGCTGCATCACCCAGGCCATTCCCCGCACCACGAACTGCATCACCCCCAGGTGATACAGCACGGTCATGAGGGAGGCCAGGAAGATGATGGTGGGCAGCACGGTGAAGGCGACGTAGGCCGCCGGATTGGCGACCTGTCCGGGGATCGGGTTGAAGTCGCCGTTGCCGGGTTCGCCGGTGCCGATGGGGATGTTGTTGTCGACCAGGTTGCCGAAGATGAAGCGCGCCCCCTCGAGCGTGTACCCGAGCAGCCCCACCACCACCGTGTTGGCCCCCTGGAAGATCGCCAGCCCGACCGCGGTCTTGAGGATGAAGAAGGCGAAGACCAGCTGGAGCGAGACCCCCCAGGCCACGACTCGCCACGGGATGGCGGCCCGGTTGACGCTGAAGACCCACGCGAGCCCGCCCAGCGCCAGCATGCCGAGCAGCGACCTCAGGCGCTCCGGGAACGAGGTGTCCAGCCCCTCCGAGGCGATCGAGATGCCGAGTCCCGGACCCTGCTGGGTCGGCGCCGCCGCTTGCGGCACAGGAGCGTGCTCCGCCCCGTCCGCGCCCAGCGAGGAAGCGGCCAAGCCGGCTCCGACAAGAAGCAGGCTCACCACCCAGAGTATCCGGAGCGCGGATCCCGGACCGGCTCCAGGTCCGGCAGACGCCCGGCTCATGGCGACACCCGGGCGTCGGAAACGGTCGCGGCGACGGAGGAGCTCGGACCACGGGAGACGGAAGGCGTGGAAGGCATGGTGGATCCGTGGGCTGTTTGGTGGCACAACGCGCAAGGGTCGAAGCTCATGATAACCCGACCGCCCGAAAACCGCCCCGAGCGGCCTGGGGAGTCTGCCATTTTGTCAGGTTCCGGCGGAAAAGTCTGCCATTTTGTCAGGTCTCCGGCCCGGGACGGGGGCACGAACGTTGCTCCACACCCGGCGACACCCCGTAAACCGGGGACTCACAACCATCCAAGGAGCACAGATGAGCAAGGTCATCGGCATCGATCTGGGGACGACCAACTCGGTGGTCGCGGTCATGGAGGGCGGCGAACCGGTCGTAATCCCCAGCGCGGAGGGCGGGCGCACGACGCCGTCGGTGGTGGCGTTCACCAAGGACGGAGAGCGTCTGGTCGGCCAGGTGGCCCGCCGGCAGGCCATCACCAACCCGAAGAACACCATCTTCTCCATCAAGCGCTTCATGGGCCGCAAGTCCTCCGAGGTCAGCGAGGAGCGCAAGCTGGTCCCGTACGAGGTCACCAGCGACGCCGGGGGGCGGGTGCAGGTCCGGATCCCCAACGCCGACAAGACCTTCAACCCCCCGGAGATCTCCGCGCTCATCCTGCAGAAGATGAAGCAGACCGCGGAGGACTACCTCGGCCAGAAGGTCAGCCAGGCGGTCATCACCGTCCCCGCGTACTTCAACGACGCCCAGCGCCAGGCCACCAAGGACGCCGGCAAGATCGCGGGGCTCGAGGTGCGCCGCATCATCAACGAGCCCACCGCGGCGGCGCTCGCCTACGGGCTGGACAAGAAGAAGGACGAGAAGATCGCGGTCTTCGACCTGGGGGGCGGGACCTACGACATCTCGATCCTCGAGCTGGGCGACGGCGTCTTCGAGGTGAAGGCCACCAACGGCGACACCCACCTGGGCGGTGACGACATCGACCAGGTGATCATCGACTGGCTGGTGACGGAATTCAAGAAGGAGCAGGGCATCGACCTGTCGAAGGACTCCATGGCGCTGCAGCGGCTCAAGGAGGCCGCCGAGAAGGCCAAGATGGAACTCTCCTCGACGATGCAGTCGGACATCAACCTGCCGTTCATCACGGCAACGCAGGAAGGCCCCAAGCATCTGAACTATTCGCTCACGCGCGCGCGCTTCGAGCAGTTGGCGGACACCCTGCTGCAACGCACCATCCCGCCGATGAAGGCCGCGCTCAAGGACGCCGGGCTCACCCCCGACGACATCGACGAGGTCATCCTGGTGGGGGGCTCGACGCGCATCCCGAAGATCCAGGAGATCGTGCGCAGGTTCTTCGGCAAGGATCCGCACAAGGGCGTGAACCCCGACGAGGTGGTGGGCATCGGCGCGTCCATCCAGGGCGGCGTGCTGGCCGGCGAGGTCAAGGACGTGCTCCTGCTGGACGTCATCCCCCTGTCGCTCGGGATCGAGACCCTGGGCGGGATCATGACGCCGCTGATCGAGCGAAACACCACCATCCCGACGCGCAAGTCGGAGGTGTTCTCGACCGCGCAGGACAACCAGACCACGGTGGAGATCCACGTGCTCCAGGGCGAGCGCAAGATGGCGCTGGACAACAAGACCATCGGCAAGTTCCAGCTCACCGGCATTCCCCCCGCGCCGCGCGGCATGCCGCAGGTGGAGGTGACTTTCGACATCGACGCCAACGGCATCCTGAACGTCTCCGCGAAGGACCGCGCCACCGGCAAGGAGCAGAAGATCCGCATCGAGGCCTCGAGCGGCCTCTCCGACGCCGAGATCGACCGCATGGTGCGCGACGCCGAGAAGCACGCCCGCGAGGACGAGGAGCAGAAGGAGAAGATCGAGGCGCGCAACCACCTCGACTCCCTGGTCTACCAGGTGGAGAAGGACACCGGCGAGTGGGGCGACAAGGTGGGCGAGGCGACGCGCGAGCGGCTCGACGAGGCGCTCTCGAAGGCGAAGGACGCGCTCAAGGGCGACGACCTGGCGACGCTCAACTCGGCCCGCGACGAGCTCATGCAGGCGTTCAGCGCGGCCGGCCAGGAGATGTACCAGGCGCAGGCCGCCGAAGCCGGCGCGGCCGAGGATGCCTCCGACGAGGAGACCGGCGACGGAACCGGGAACGGGGCGGCCGAGGACGATGACGTCATCGAGGCCGACTACGAGATCGTCGACGAGGAGAAATAGGCACGTCGGAGGCTCCGGGGCGCGCGGCGCCGGACGACGTCCCGCCGGGGCAACTCTGGCGCCGCGCGGCGCATCGAACGGGGCGCGCACAGACAGGGAGAAACCGCTGGCGCGGGGATGGGTAGCAGGAGTCAGCATCCTCGCCCCGGCTGCAGCGATACCACAGGAGGCCAGGCATGTTCGATCCCCTGAGAATCAAGATGAAAGTGCTCTTCTACGTCGCCCTCGCGTTCCTGGTCGGCGTGGGCGTCGCCTCGGGGATGGGATGGACGCGGGACGCGGTCGCAACCCCGACGATCTCGGTCGCCCCCCAGGTGCCCGCGGGGGCGGTCCAGCCGGCGCGCGACCTGAGCGAATCCTTCGTGCGAGTGGCCGAGGTGGTCACGCCCGCGGTCGTGAGCATCACGACCCGCCGCATGGTGCGGTCGGCCGCCAACGACCCCTTCCGCAACTGGTTCGGGACCCCGGACCCGGAGCCGCGCGCCGGCAGCGGCAGTGGATTCCTGGTCTCGGACGACGGCTACATCCTGACCAACAACCACGTGGTGGAGGACGCCGACGAGATTACGGTCCAACTGGAGGACCGGCGCACCTTCGAGGCGACGCTGATCGGCGGTGATCCCACCACCGACGTCGCGGTGATCAAGGTCGAGGGCAGCGGCCTGCCGACGCTCAGCCTGGGCGACTCCGACGGAGTCCGCGTGGGGGAGTGGGTGCTGGCGGTGGGCAACCCGGGGTTCCGGTCGGCCGGGGGACCGACTTCCTTCAACCACACGGTGACCGCCGGCATCGTCAGCTTCAAGGGTCGGCCGCTGGGCATCATCGGCAACGAGCTGCGCAACGACCCCGAGTCCCAGGAAGCCGCCCAGTACGCGATCGAGGACTTCATCCAGACCGATGCGGTCATCAACCCCGGGAATTCCGGGGGCCCCATGGTCAACCTCGAGGGGCAGGTGATCGGCATCAATTCCGCGATCGCCAGCGGGGACGGCTACTACCAGGGATACGGCTTCGCGATTCCGATCAGCCTCGCCCACAGGGTGATGGAGGATCTCATCGAATACCGCGCGGTGCGGCGCGCCTTCCTGGGCGTGCAGATCGGGCCGGTGGGACCCGAGGACGCGGAAGTCTACCAACTGCCCGAGGTGAGCGGCGCGCTGGTTCAGGACGTCACCGGCACGCCCGCCGAGGAAGCGGGACTCGAGCCGCAGGACGTGATCGTCGCCATCGACGACGACCCCGTCGAGTACTCGAACCAGTTGCAGCAACTGGTAGCGCGCAAGCGGCCGGGAGACCGGGTGCGCATCGCGTATTACCGCGATGGCCGGCGGCAGGAGACGGAGGCGCAACTGGGTCAGTCTCCGCTCAACGAAACCGCCACCGCGGCCGCGCCCGAGCCGACGGCGCGTGCCGAGGAGCGGCTGGGAATCGAGGTTGTGGACAACAGCCCGGAGGTGGCCCGGCGCTATCAGTTCCGCATTGACGAGGGCGTGCTCGTCAGCGGCGTCACCCGCATGGGTCCCGCCGCCCGGCGCGGCGTCCGGGCCGGCGAGCTGCTGGTAGGCATCAACCGGCGGCAGGTGGAGTCCGCGGATGAGGTCACGGAGTTGCTGGCCGAGGTGGAGCCCGGCGAAATCGTCACGCTGGTTCTGGCCAATCCGATGAACGGCAGGCAGCGCTTCATCAACATCCGCATGCCGGAGTGACCGGTTCCGGGGGAACCGCTAAGTTTGTACCAGCTTCGGGGATGCCGCGGAGGAGAACGCCGCCCGGACCCGGGCTTTCCGCGAAAGTGGCGGAACTGGTAGACGCGCGGGATTTAGGATCCCGTGGCCCTGGGCCGTGGGGGTTCGAGTCCCCCCTTTCGCATCCTGTCCGCGGAGTCGCGCTTCGTTCGCCGAAGCGAACCTGACACAGCCATGACGAGCCTCGACCCTTGACCATCGATCCCACGCGCCTGCGCGTATCCGTCACCGAAGGCGAACGCTGGCGGCGGGACCTCGCCATCACCGTTCCTGCTGAAATCGTCGGGCGCGAGCGAGCGCGCGTAATGGGCAGCGTCTCGGGCCGGGCACGCATGCCGGGCTTCCGCAAGGGCAGGATTCCGGCGAGGGTGCTCGAGCAGCGCTACGGAGCCGCCGTCGAGCAGGAAACGCTGGAGACGCTCCTGAACGAGGCGACCCGGGCGGCCATCCGGAGCGAGCAACTGCGGCCCATCAGCGATCCCGAAGTGGGCGCGGTGCGGAGCAAACCGGGCGAGGATCTCTTCTTCGAGATCTCGTTCGACGTCGAGCCCCGGATCGAGATCGAGCGCAGCGGCGGGTTCGTGGTGGAGAGGCCGGCGGTGGAGGTGGGTGACGCGGAAGTCGACGCGGTCCTGCTCCGCCTGCGCCAGCAGAACGGCGCCTGGCGACCGCTGGAGGACGGGTTCCCGGACGCGGGCAACGCGGTCGGGGTGAACATCCTGCAACTGGACCGCGAGGACGCCGAAGCGAGGGACTACGAGTTTATTCTGGGCGAGGGCGACGCGATTCCGGATGTGGAGCGCGCAATCGAGCAACTGGAAGTGGGAACGGAGGGAGACTTCGTGGTCCGGTTCCCCGACGACTTTCCCAACGAGGAGCGGCGGGGCGAGGAAGAGCACCTGCGCATCCGGCTCGTCACCCGAAAGGTTCTCGACCTTCCGGAACTGGACGACGACTTCGCGGCCAGCCTTGACTTCGTAAACCTCGACGATCTTCAGGACAAGGTCCGGGCGGACCTGGAGCAGAACGCCGCAGGCCAGGCGGAACAGGTGGTTCGGGCACGCCTCATGGAGTTTGTCCTGGAGGCGAACGCCTTCGACGCGCCCGGCTCCATGGTCGACCGGTACCTGGAGGCGGTGGCCGGCGAAGGACCCGAGGACACGCCGCCCGAGAAGGTGGAGGAGATGAAGACCGCCATCCGTCCGCGCGCGGAGAGGGCGGTTCGCACCATGCTGGCGGTGGAGAGCCTGGCCCGGGCCAACGACCTGGCCGCCAGCCCGCTCGAGGTGTCGGAGCGGGTCGACGAGATCGCGCGCAGGAACGGCGTGCAGCCGGAGACCGTGGAGGCCGGGCTGCGCCGGAACGGGCGCATGGAGTCGCTGGAGCGAGAGATCACCGAAGGGAAGGTGTTCGAATTCCTGAAACAGCAGTCCGAGATCATCCAGGCCGGCTGAGCCGGACCAACGGAGAACGAAAACCCCATGCCTATTTTTCCTCCGTACGTCATCGAGCGGACGAGCCGCGGAGAACGAAGCTACGACATCTTCAGCCGCCTGCTGATGGACCGGATCGTCTTCCTGGGCTCACATATCGACGACAATGTGGCCAATGTCATTCTGGCTCAGCTTCTCTTTCTGGACGCGGAGGATCCCGAGCGGGACATCTATCTGTACATCAATTCACCCGGCGGGAGCGTCTACGCCGGACTCGCCATTTTCGACACCATGCAGCACCTGCGGGCGCCGGTCTCCACCTACTGCGTGGGCATGGCCGCTTCGATGGCCGCGATCCTGGTGGCCGCGGGAGCGCCCGGCAAGCGCAGCGCTCTGCCCAACTCGCGCATCATGATCCATCAGCCGTCCACGGGGGCGCAGGGCACCGCGGCCGACATCGAGATCGCCGCCCGCGAGGTGCTCGACATTCGTGAGCGGCTCAACGGCATCCTCGCCGACTGCACCGGGCAGCCGATGGACAAGATCGCGCAGGACGTGGACCGCGACCGCTTCATGAGCCCCGACGAGGCGCGCGAATACGGCCTGATCGACCGGGTGCTGGTGGGCCGGGAAGAAGAAGCCGCCAGGGAGGTGCGCCTTGAGGAATAGCACCACATCCGGATCCTGACACCCGCATAGCCGAGCAGACGCGTGCCCACGACCAGCGACAAGTTCCCCCGCTGCAGCTTCTGCGGAAAGACCAAGGACTCCGTCAAGAAATTCATCTCCGGGCCTCAGGTCTACATCTGCAACGAGTGCATCTCGCTCTGTAACGAGATTCTCGCGGAAGAGGAGGAGCGCGAGGCGGTGTCCGTGGTGGTGCCCACCATGGTACCCACGGAGATCAAGGCAGCCCTCGACCAGTACGTCATCGGGCAGGAGGAGGCCAAGAGGGCACTCGCCGTCGCCGTCTACAACCACTACAAGCGCGTCAACCACCAGGGGCAGATCGACGACGTCGAGATCGACAAGGCGAACATACTGCTGGTCGGGCCCACGGGCGTGGGCAAGACGCTGCTGGCACAGACGCTCGCGCGCATCCTGAAGGTGCCCTTCACCATCGCCGACGCCACCACGCTGACCGAGGCGGGCTACGTGGGCGAGGATGTCGAGAACATCCTTGTGCGGCTGCTTCAGGCCAGCGACTTCAACATCACGGCCTGCGAGCGCGGGATCGTCTACGTCGACGAACTCGACAAGATCGCGCGCAAGTCGGAGAACCCGTCGATCACCCGGGACGTCTCGGGCGAGGGTGTGCAGCAGGCGCTGCTGAAGATCCTCGAAGGCACCGTGGCCAGCGTGCCCCCCCAGGGCGGACGCAAGCATCCGCAGCAGGAGTACCTGCAGGTCGATACCCGCAACATCCTCTTCATCTGCGGCGGCGCCTTCGACGGGCTGGAGGAAATCGTCGAGCAGCGCATCGGCCAGCGGCGCATCGGCTTCGGCAAGAGCTCGCCGGAGGGCACCGGCGACTACCGCAACCGCGACGATCTGGTCAGGCTGGTCGAGCCCGAGGACCTGCAGCGCTACGGGCTCATCCCGGAGCTTGTGGGGCGGCTGCCGGTCTCGGTAGGCCTCTCGGAACTCGACGAGCGCGACCTGGTGCGCATCCTCGAGGAGCCCAGGAACGCCCTGGTCAAGCAGTACCGAAAGATGTTCGAGCTGGAGGGCGTGGGGATCACCTTCGATCGCCAGGCACTGCGCGAGGTGGCGAAGAAGGCTGCCGACCGGGGCACCGGAGCGCGGGGACTGAGGGCGGTGCTCGAGGAAGTGATGCAGGACGTGATGTTCGAGGTGCCGTCGCGGCACGACGTGCGCGAGGTTGTGATCACGGTCGAATCGGTCATCTCGGGGACCCCTCCCCTGCTGGTGCTCGAAGGGGAGCGGCAGAAGAAGGAGGCCTGAGGGCGCACCCGCGAGAGCCAATGATCATTCGCAGCGTCGAGTTCGCGGGAAGCCACGTCGATCCCGGCGTGTCGATCGCGCCCGAGCTTCCCCACGTCGGCTTCTGGGGCCGCTCCAACGTGGGCAAGTCATCGCTCATCAACGTCGTCCTCCAGCGCACGCGCAAGAAGGTGGCACGCGTGTCGGCGCGCCCGGGGAAGACCCAGACCCTCAACTTCTACATCGTCAACCGCCGCTTCGTGCTGGTCGATCTTCCGGGCTTCGGCTACGCGAAGGTGTCGCGCACGCTGCGCGAGAGCTGGCAGCGGCTGGTGCGCGACTACCTGAAGCGAAGCCGCGAGCTGGCCGGGGTGGTTCTCCTGATCGACGCCCGCCGCGACGCGGCGCCCGCGGACCTCGCCGCGGTCGAGTTGCTGGGTGAGGTCGGCTTGCCCGCCCTGATCGTAGTCACCAAGATCGACAAGACGCGAAAGAGCGCCCGGGAGCAGCGGATCGCGCGCCTGCGCGAGCAGCTTGCGGTGTCGAAGGACCAGTTGGTGGTGTCGTCCGCGCGCACCGGCGAGGGGCGGGACGAGCTTCTGGGCGCGATCGGGGGTCTGCTGGAGGCCGGGGGCTGAGGCTCGCGGCGGGCGGACGCCCACATGGGCTCAGGGCAGGAGGACGATCCATGGGCGACCAGAATTTCTTGACCATCGCCCGCCGCTGGATCCTGGCGCTGGCGTGCCTTGCCGTGCCGGCCGCGCCGGCCGCCGCGCAGGAGCCCGAGGAGGAAGACCTGGTGCCGGCCGGGTTCGGGACCCTGCTGCAGGACGAAGTGTCGCTCTCGCTCCGCTCCGGGGATTTGCTGATCAAGGCCACCCCGCTGGCCGAGGAGGTGACGCGGCTCACCGCACCCGACACCCACGCCCGCCTCTCGGCGCTGGCCGCCGCGCACCGCGAGACGCTCGAATTCCAGACGCGGTCGACCGACCCGGTCCTCTTCCTGGTGTCGGTGTTCAGCTACCAGCCCGACGTCACCTACCAGCCCGAGGACATCAACATCGTCAACCAGGGGATTCGCGAGCGGCCGCTGGCCATTCAGGCGATCACCCCGGGATGGGGCGTGCAGCGGCTCGACCAGCAGGAAACGCAGATGGCGATCTACGCGTTCAGCCCGTTCATCAACCTCGATCTCGACCTCGAGATCGAGTACAGGGACGCGCGCAACGCCGGCTGGCAGCGGATTCTGACCGTGCTGGAGGCCGAGCGCGCGAAGGTGCGGGCGCGGGCGGGGGGCAGGTAGCCCGGGCCGGCGCGGCGTTACTCGAGGCCGTATCGGCGGATCTTGCGGTACAGGGTTCGTTCGGCGATGCCGAGCAGGCGGGCCGCGTGCCGGCGGCTGCCGTCGACCTCCTCGAGCGCGGCCAGGATGGCCTCCCGCTCAATGTCCTCCAGGGTCATGCCCGGCTGAAGGACGATGCCGCCGGACCGGGCCGCGGGTTCCGGCGGTTCCGGTTGGGGCGGTCGTTCGGCGGGTTGGGCCACGTCTTCGGAGGTGGCGGATGGAGCCGCGGGGGATTGGTCGGGCGCCGCGGCATGGTCCGGAGGGCGGTCCGCCGCGAGGCCTTCATCCGGGGATTCGTCGGCCGCGGGGGTGGCGGGAGCGTCGTGGCCGGAGGGGGCGTCGAGGACGGGGATCGGTGCTTCCGCGGCCTGGGCAGGCTCGGTGGGAGGCGGCGGCTCGAGCTCGGTCGCGGAGGCGTCGACGCGGGGGGCGACGATCTCCACGCGGCCGGTCTCGCCGGGGAGCAGCGCCTCGTCGAAGCGGTGTTCCTGCCGGTAGGCCTCGAATTCCCGGCGCAGGTCGTCCATGTCGACGCGCAGTTCGACCAGGGTGCGGAACACGAACTCGAGCTGCGGGCGAAGCTGGGCGGAGTCTCCTTCCGCAGGCCCGGGACCCGGCGTGGGGACGGGAAGCAGCGGCGACGAGCCGGGGGAGCGCACCTGGGCGGGGATGTCGTCGGGGCCGATCTCCCTGCCGGGGGAGAGCACGACCATGCTCTCCACCAGGTTGCGCAGCTCACGGACGTTCCCGGGCCAGGCATACTCGCATAGAATGCGCATGGCGTCGGCGTTGATGCCCGCGAAGCGGCGGTCGTTGCGGGCGCTCACCTCCGCGACGAAAGCCTCAACCAGGCGGGGAATATCGGCCTGGCGGCGGCGCAGCGGGGGCAGCTCGATGTGCAGGACGTTGATGCGGTAGTAGAGATCGCGGCGGAACCGTCCCGCTGCCACCTCGTGGCGGAGATCCTGGTTTGTCGCGGCGATCACGCGCGCGTCGACCCGGATGGGCGCCTCGCCACCCACGCGCAGGAACTCCTTCTGCTCGAGCACGCGCAGGAGCTTGGTCTGGATGGCGGGCGGAATCTCGCCGATCTCGTCCAGGAAGATGGTGCCCCGGTGGGCCAGCTCGAAGAGCCCCCGGCGCGAGTCGATGGCACCGGTGAAGGCCCCCTTCTCGTGGCCGAAGAGCTCGCTCTCGAGGACGGTGGGGGAGAGCGCGGCCACGTTGACCGCGATGAAGGCCTTGTGCCGGCGGGGGGAAAGCGCGTGCACCCCGCGGGCGAAGAGCTCCTTGCCGGTGCCCGACTCGCCGGTGATGAGCACCGTCGAGTCGACGGGCGCGATCTGCACGACGCGCTCCAGCGCCTCACGGATGGCGTCGGTTTCCCCGACGATTCCCGTGAGGCGCTGCAGGCGGCGCCGTTCCAGCAGGGTGTGGGCGATGAGGAGCACCTCGTCCGGGTCGACCGAGGGGGCAAAGGTCTCCGCCAGGCCGAGGGCGGCGAGTTCGCGCTCGCGGCCGGGCGCCGCCACCCCGAACACCGGGACGTGCAGTCGGTCGCGGGCCTGCGCCGCGAGCTCTTCCGCCGATTCGGCCAGGGCGTCGGTGAGGACCAGCAGGACGCCGGCGCCCGGGTCCAGCTCCTCGCGCGGGGTAACCAGTTCCACCCGGTAGCCGGACGACTTGAAGGCGCCCCGGAGCCCACCCGCGGTGGGCAGGTGGTGGGTGCTGATCAGGACCGTGTCCTTCACGGGGAGGCGGGGGTGCGGGGGGCGTGCGAGACGGAGGTGCCGCGCGACAGCTCGACGGCGTGCTCGACAACGGGATCGAGGACCTCGAGCCCGTCGCGCACGCCGCCGGTGCTGCCGGGGAAGTTGACGATCACGGTCCCCCCCCGGAACCCGGCCACGCCCCGCGACAGGTTCGAGTAGGGGGTCTTGAGCGCGCCCCGCGCCCGGAGCGCCTCGGCAAGGCCCGGAGCCTCCCCGTCGAGCACCGCGCGGGTGGCCTCGGGGGTGACATCGCGGGCGGTGAAGCCGGTTCCCCCGGTGGTGAGGATGACGTCCGCGTCCAGGCGGTCGGACCAGTCGAGGAGCACGGGCACGATGGCGGCGGTCTCGTCCGGGACGACCGTGCGCGCGACCACCTCGTACCCGCGCGCCCGGCACCACGACTCGATGGCGTCCCCGCTGGTGTCGGCGCGCTCACCCCGGAAACCGAGGTCGCTGGACGTCAGGATCGCCACGGTCAGGGGGCGGGGGGTTGTCGGGTCGCCGGTCACCTCATGGACCTCCGCATCAGCGCCGGATCGAGCCGTGGCGGTAGAAGGGGGGGCGCGCCACCACGGCGGGGACCTCCGCGCGGCGGATGCGCACGGCCACTTGCGTGCCGGGGGCGGCGAGGGGGGTGGGGAGGTAGCCCATCGCGATCCCCTCCCCCAGCGACGGGCTCACCGTGCCGCTGGTGAGGGTTCCGGCGACCTCGCCCTCCGCGACGATCCCGTAGCCGGGCCGCGGGAAGCCGCGCTCCAGCAGACGCAGCCCGACGAGGCGGTGCGGAATCCCCTCGGTCTTCTGGCGCACCAGCGCGTCGCGCCCGGAAAAGTCGCCCTTCCCGGGCTTCACCACCCAGCCCAGCCCCGACTCGAGCGCGCTGTGTTCCTCGTCCAGATCGTTGCCGTAGAGGGCGTAGCCCATCTCGAGGCGCAGGGAATCGCGCGCGCCCAGGCCGGCAGGCGCCAGACCGTCGGCGGCACCGGCTTCGAGCAGTGCGCGCCAGACGCCCGGCGCGTCGGCGGCTTCCAGGTACAACTCGAAGCCGTCCTCTCCGGTGTACCCTGTGCGCGCCACCATCGCCGGCGCGCCGGCCACCTCGCCGTTGGTGAAGCGGTAGTAGCCCACGGCGTCCAGGTCCGCGCCGGTGAGCCCCGCGAGGATGCCCGCGGCCGAGGGCCCCTGCAGCGCCAGCAGCGCGGTGCGGTCGGAAACGTCGCGCACCGCGCAGTCGAACCGGGACGCGTACCGCGTCACCCACGCCCAGTCCTTCTCGCGGTTGGCCGCGTTGACCACCAGCAGGTAGCGGTCTTCGAGGCGATAGACCAGCAGGTCGTCCAGCACGCACCCCGCCTCGTCGCAGAACGCGGAGTACTGCGCCTGCCCCACCTCCATGCGGCCGGCGTCGTTGGTGGTCAGCCACTGCACCAGGTCGAGGGCCTCCGCGCCGCGCACCTCGAATTCGCCCATGTGCGAGACGTCGAAGAGACCCGCGCGCTTGCGGACCGCGTTGTGTTCCGCCCGGATGCCCCGACTGTACTGCACCGGCATCTCGTATCCCGCGAAGGGCACCATCCTGCCGCCGGCCCGCAGGTGTTCCTCATGGAGCGGCGTGCGGGCGAGCCCCGCGCTCATGGAGTCCCTCTTCCGGTCATTGGCTCCCACCTCCCGTCATTCATCATTGCAATCCTCTCCCCAGCAGTGCGATCAAGAGCGCCTTCTGGGTGTGCAATCGGTTCTCCGCCTCCCGGAACACGCGCGAACGGGGGCCTTCCAGGACCGCCTCCGTGACCTCCTCTCCACGGTGGGCGGGGAGGCAATGCAGGAAGATCGCCCTTTCGGAGGCCCGCGCCATCAGCGCGCGATCCACGGTATAGCCCGAAAAGGCGTCCCGGCGTGCATCCGCCTCGCCCTCCTGTCCCATCGAAGCCCACACGTCGGTGGTGACCACATCGGCACGGTCGGCGGCCTCGCGCGGCGACCGGGTGAGGTGCACGGGGGCGACCGCGCGGGCCCGCGCCACGATCCCGGGGTCCGGGTCGAAGCCCCGGGGGCACGCCAGCGCCAGCTCAAAGCCGAGAATGGACGCGGCGTTCAGCCAGGAGTTGGCCATGTTGTTTCCGTCTCCGATCCAGGCGACCCGAATTCCGTCGAGCCCCGGTCCGAACTCCTCCCGAATGGTCATCAGATCGGCGAGCAACTGACACGGGTGCAGGAGGTCGGTGAGGCCGTTGATGACCGGAATCGGCGCCCAGCGGGCGAGCTGCTCGACCTCCTCCTGGTCGAACGTCCGGATCATGATGCCGTCCACGTAGCGCCCCAGGACGCGCGCGGTGTCGGCGAGCGGCTCGTCGCGTCCGATCTGCGTGTCCACGGCGGAGAGGAAGAGCGCCTGCCCGCCCAACTGGACCATGCCCACCTCGAACGCCACCCGGGTGCGGGTGGAATTCTTGCGGAAAACCATCGCCAGCGACTTGCCCCGAAGCGGCGTGCCCGGACCCTCTCCGGCCTTCAGGCGCCGAGCGTGCTCCAGCAACGAAATCAGCTCGTCCCGCGACAGGTCGTGCAGTGACAGGAAGTCCTTCTTGCGGGCGGGGATCATGGGCTCGGGAAGGCGATCCTGGGTCGGAAGCCGGGATGGCGGGTGGCTGCGCAAGTCTGCCATTTTGGCAGACGCGCCCCCAAGCTACCAAGGACAGCGGTGCCGGGGAAGCGGCACCCGGGGAGGGCCGGGATCGTCGAGAACCGGCCGGCGTGGGCAACCCACCGGTTGCTACAGGATATAGCGGCGCAGGTCCTCGTCCTCCGCGATCTCCTCCAGGTGCGTGCGCACGAACTCGCGGTCGACGATGAGCGGGCGCTCCATCTCCTCGCTGGGCAGCTCGAAGAGGACCTCTTCCAGGAGCGTCGTCATGACGGTCTGCAGGCGCCGGGCGCCGATGTTCTCCATCCGTTCGTTCAGGCGCGCGGCGATGCGCGCGATCTCCTCGACGCCGCCGGGCGTAAACTCGGCCCGTGCACCCTCGGTCTCGATGAGTGCCTGGTACTGCACCAGCAGGGCGTTGCGCGGCTCCTGCAGGATGCGTTTGAAGTGTCCTTCGTCGAGGCTGTGCAGTTCCACGCGGATGGGAAAGCGGCCCTGGAGCTCCGGAATGAGGTCGCTGGGCTTGGAGACGTGGAAGGCGCCGGCGGCGATGAAGAGGATGTGGTCGGTGCGCACCAGCCCGTACTTGGTCTGGACGTTGCAGCCCTCCACCACCGGCAGCAGGTCGCGCTGGACCCCTCCCCTGCTGACGTCGGGCCCGTAGCCCCCGCGGTCGCCCGCGATCTTGTCGATCTCGTCCAGGAAGATCATCCCCATGTCTTCCGCGCGGATGAGTGCCTCGTTGACGACCTCGTCCATGTCCACGAGCCGGTCCAGCTCGTCCTGGATGAGGATGCGGCGCGCTTCCGCGACGGTCACGCTGCGCCGCTTGGTGCGCTTGGGAAGCATCTCCTGGAGCATTTCGGAAAAGTTGTATTCCATCCCCTCCATGCCGCCCATGGGCACCATCATGCCGTCGATGGCCGGAGCCTGGCTGACCTCCACCTCGACTTCCCGCTCCTCGAGTTGCCCGTCCCGCAACAGGTTGCGGAGCTTCTCGCGGGTGCGCTGCCGACGCATGATCAGCCGCTCGTCCTCCTCGCTCAGCTCCTCGCCGCCGGCATGCTCCTGCACGCCCTGGGGGCCGGCGACGAAGACCTTGGGAACGCCGTCGGCGACCACCACGGGTCCCGCCAGAGGGGTGCGCCCGTCCATCGGCGGAAGCAGAAGGTCGAGAAGCTGTTCCTCCACCCGGCGCTCGGCCTCTTCCTGGACGCTGTCCTCACGCTCGGCGCGCACCATGTTCACCGAGGTGTCGACGAGGTCGCGGATCATCGATTCGACATCCCGGCCCACGTATCCCACCTCGGTGAACTTGGACGCCTCGACCTTGACGAAGGGCGCGCCCGTCAGCCGGGCCAGGCGGCGCGCGATCTCGGTCTTTCCGACACCGGTGGTGCCCATGAGGATCAGATTGTTGGGCAGGATCTCGTCCCTCAGCTCGTCCTCGACGCGCTGCCGGCGCCAGCGATTGCGCATCGCGATGGCGACGGCGCGCTTGGCTTCCTCCTGGCCCACGATGTACTTGTCCAGCTCCGTCACGATCTGGCGGGGCGTGAGCTGCTCAAGCCAGTCGGGCACGGCATCGGTCTCGGCCGCGGCTGCGGAAGGCGCCGCGGGCTCCGTTGTTGAAACAGCCATCACAACCTCTCGGACTGGGACCCCAGGTCCAGAACCGTAATCTCTTCGTTGCTGTAGACGCAGATTTCGCCGGCGATGGCCAGGCTGGCGCGCACGATCTCGGAAGCCGAAAGCGGGGAATGCGCCCTTAGCGCACGAGCCGCGGCCAGGGCATAGGCGCCTCCCGAGCCGATCGCCACCACCTCGTCGTCGGGCTCGAGGACGTTGCCATCCCCGCCGATCAGGAACAGGTGTTCGGTGTCGGCCACCACCAGCAGGGCATCAAGACGACGCAGCGCGCGGTCCGTGCGCCAGTCCTTCGCCATTTCCACGCACGCGCGCGTCAGGTTGGAGGGGAACTGCTCCAGCTTGGCCTCCAGCGTCTCGAAGAGTGTGAACGCGTCCGCGACCGCCCCCGCAAACCCGGCGAGGAAGCGGCCGTCCTTGAGCGTACGAACCTTGCGGGCCGCGGTCTTCACGATGGTGTCCCCCATCGTGACCTGACCGTCGGCCCCCATGGCGACCTGGCCTTCCTTGCGGA
Source organism: Gemmatimonadota bacterium (assembly GCA_022823365.1). Classification (GTDB taxonomy): domain Bacteria; phylum Gemmatimonadota; class Gemmatimonadetes; order Longimicrobiales; family Gaopeijiaceae; genus BD2-11. Next base: position 31,011 of record JAJDXG010000056.1, on the reverse strand, counting down.
CCGCGAGCACGGTGGTGCCGTGGAAACTCTGCGTGGTCATGTGTTCTCGGGTCTGGTGGGGGAAGGACATCGCGAAGCCCGATGTGCGAATGGGCAGGACCGGCGAGCGAAAGATGCACCCAGTCATGCCAAGAGTACACCCGGACGAGGGGCGGGTGCGGTCGATGGCATCCGGGAATCCGCGGGAACGGGGATCCCGACCGGTCGGGTGCGCGGGGGTCCCGACGGGTCGGACGGGTTCGGGTCCCGCCGCGTCAGGCGCGCGGGTGCGCGCCGCGGTAGATGCGCTTGAGTCGTTCCCTGGATGTGTGCGTGTAGATCTGCGTCGTGGAAAGCGAGATGTGGCCCAGCAGCTCCTTGACCGACACCAGATCGGCGCCGGAGTCGAGGAGATGGGTCGCGAAGCTGTGCCGGAGCGAGTGAACGGAAAGCCCTTCCGCCTCTGCCCCGCGTTCCAGCGCATTGCGCACGGCATACTGGATGGAGCGCCGCGAGAGGCGGCGGCCGTGGCGGCTTACGATGGCGGCTCGGCGGTCGCCGTCGTTCAGCGATACCACCCGCTCCCGGTGCGGTTCGTAGCGCCTGAGTGCCCGGACCGCGGCCCCGGTCAGCGGCACGATGCGCTCCTTGCGGCCCTTCCCCATCACGCGCACGCGGTCGGAGATCAGGTCGACGCGGTCGCGGTCGAGCCCGTGGAGCTCGGCCAGGCGCACCCCGCTCCCGTAGAGGATCTCCAGGATCGCCAGGTTGCGCGTGCCGAGAAAGGTGTTCTCGGACGCGCGCGCCTCTGCAACACGGAAGACCGCCTCCGCGTCGGCCTGCGACATGTGTCCGGGAAGGCGCTTGTCGGCGCGGGGCGTGCGCAGAGCGCGCGCGGGATTGCTCTCGATGTGGCCTTCGAGGTGCAGGAAGCGAAACAGCGAGCGGAGCGCCGAGAGCTTGCGCCCCGAGGTGCGCCGGGAAAGCCGGCGGCGGCGGCAGTGTCCGAGGAAGCCCCGCAGGGCGAGTCGGTCGACGTCGGTCCAGTTCCAGCCGGCATGACCGGTGTAGTCGGCGAAGAAGCGCTCGAAGTCCCGAATGTCGCGCCGGTAGCCGGAGACCGTGTTCGGGGAGAGCTGTCGTTCGTCGGCCAGCGACCGCAGAAACTCACCGGCCTCCGGACTCACGCTCACGCGGCCCCGCGCCTCCTCACCGCCGCCTGCGGGTCCGGGCGGTTCTGGTGCGGCGGCCGCCCTTGCCGGCCGCCTTGCGCGCGGCGGCCCGGGCCAGCAGGTCAAGCGCCTCGTCGACTCCGAGGGACTCGGGACTGCGCCCCCTGGGGATGCTGGCGTTCACCTTGCCGTCCGTGACATAGGGCCCGTAGCGCCCCCTGTAGATGTTCAGGGGTTCGTCCGTCTCCGGGTGCCGGCCTGCGACCGCGAGCACGGGCCTGCGCGGCCTGACGTTCAGGAGCTGGAGCGCTTCCTCCAACGTAATGTCGAACGCCCGCTCCACCGAGTCGAGGTTGCGGTAGGTCTTCGCCCGGTTGACATAGGGACCGTACCTGCCCAGCCCGGCCTTCACCGGCTGCCCCGTCCCGGGGTCCTCTCCCAGCATGCGGGGAAGTGACAGCAGCCGGAGAGCAAGAGCCAGATCGACCTGTTCGGGTGATATTCCCTTCGGGAGGCTGGCTCGCTTCGGCTCCGCATCGTCTTCACCCAATTGAACATAGGGGCCGAACGGGCCGTTGCGGGCGTAGACGTTGAGCCCGGTTTCGTCGTCCCGCCCGAGCGGGCTCTTGCCGCGCAGCCGCGCCTCGATCAGTTCCGAGGCCTTTTCCGGAGTGAGTTCATCGATGAGGAGGTCCGCCGGGAGCGTAGCCCTTGGGCTGTCCTTCGCCTTGCCGCGCTGGAGAAAGACATGCTGCTTGCCGATGCGCACCAGGAGGGGATCGCCCGTAGCCGGGTCGTCGCCCACGGCCAGGGCGGGATAGTCGATGCGGGGAAGTTCTTCCTCGATCCGCCTCTCGAGGCCGGGCGCGCCATCGCCATCGCCCCGGAAGAAGTCCGAGAGGAAGCGCACGTGATCGACGGATCCGCCGGCGATGCGGTCGAGGGCATCCTCCATTCCTGCCGTGAACTTGAGATCCACGTAGTGCGGGAAGTGGTCGCGCAGCAGATGTGTGACGCAAAGGCCCACGTAGGTGGGCACCAGCACGCCCTTCTTGCGGATTGCGTAGTTGCGCTCGCGGAGCTTGGCGAGCGTGGGTTCGTAGGTGGAAGGTCGCCCGATGCCCTCCTCCTCGAGCTTGCGCACCAGCGTCGCCTCCGAAAAGCGCGAGCGCGGCTGCGTGCGGTTGCCCAGGGGCTTGACTTCGACGATGTCGATGCGCGCACCCGGCTCGTCCCCGGAGGGAGGCTTCGCAAGAGCGGGCTCATCTCCGCCCACGATCTGACCCTCCACCAGCCGAGGCAGGATGACGTCCTTGCGACTCGTGCCCCACACGCGCAGGAATCCGTCGAAACGCACCACTGTGCCGACCGACCGGAAGATGTGGCCGTGTTCGCCCGCGTCCACCCTGAACTCGATGATGGTGCGGGCGATGCGGGCGTCGGCCATCTGCGAAGCCACGGCGCGTCGCCAGATCAGCCCATACAACTTGAGCTGGTCGGCGTCCAGTATCCCGCGGAGCGACTCGGGAGTGCGGCGGATCGAGGTCGGGCGGATGGCTTCGTGCGCTTCCTGCGCGCTGCGGGAGCGGGTCGCGAACTGACGCCGCTGATGGTAGCTGGCTCCGAGCTTTTCGCGGATGAACCCGGCAGTCTCCGCCAGCGCGGCCTGGCTGAGGCTCACGGAGTCGGTGCGCATGTAGGTGATCAGACCCTGGCGGTCGCCCCCACCCAGATTGACCCCCTCGTAGAGCTGCTGGGCCAGCCTCATCGTCCGCCTGGGCGTCATGCGCAGCTTGGAGCTCGCCGCCTGCTGCAGGGTGGAGGTTATGAAGGGGGGCGCCGGGCGCCGCCGGGACTCCTTCTCCTCGACGCGCCCGACCCGCCAGGGACGGGTCGCCGTGGCCTCCCGGGCAACGCGGGCCGCCGCAGCTTCATCCAGCACCACCACGCCCGCGGAGCCCCGCAGCGCGCCGGTCCTGGCGTCGAAGTTCTTCGCGGTGGCGACGGCCTTGCCACCGGTGCGGATCAGATCGGCGGCGAAGCCGGTTTCTTCGCCATCCCCCCCCGCGGGCCCAGCTTCGGCGAGGGTCGCCTTCACGGCCCAGTACTCGGAGGGCCTGAACCTCTGGCGCTCCTCTTCCCTCTCCACCACGAGACGCAACGCGGCGCTCTGCACGCGACCGGCGCTCAACCCGGCTCGCACCTTCTTCCAGAGCACCGGTGAAAGCGAGTAGCCGAACAGGCGATCGAGGACGCGGCGGGTCTCCTGTGCGCGGACCAGCTGTCCGTCCACCTGACGCGGATCCGCAAGAGCGGCCCTGATGGCGGTCGACGTGATCTCGTGGAATGCGATGCGCTGAACCGGTATGCGCGGCTTGAGGACCTCGAGGAGGTGCCAGCTGATGGACTCGCCCTCACGGTCCTCGTCGGTCGCGAGGATGATTTCCTCCGCGCTGCGGACCTTCTTGCGAAGCGCGGTGATGTGCTTTTTCGACTCCGGGGGAATCACGTAGACCGGCTCGAAGCTTCCGTCGACGTCAACGCCCAGCCTGGCCCATGGCTGCGAGCGAAGGCGCTCCGGGATCTCCTTGGCGGTGCGGGGCAGGTCGCGGATGTGGCCGAAGCTCGCAGCCACCTCGTAGTCCCTGCCAAGGAAGCGCTCTATGGTCTTGCCCTTCGCGGGCGACTCGACGATGACGAGCTTCATGATGGGTGGGCTGGCGCCGGGCTGGAGGCTGGTTCGATCCCCTGGCGGGCGAGACGCGCGATCCGGTCCGCCAGTGCGGCTACGGAAACGTTCTCGGTGTCGAGTGTCAAGCGGGCGAGACGGTAGTACGGTTCGCGGCGGGCAAGCAAGCGCCGGGAGTGCTCGACGGGTCGGGGGACATCGAGGAGAGGTCGATCGACGCCCTGCCTGCGGGCCCGCTCCACCGCGGTCTCCGCAGTGACCTTGAGCCAGACGGACAGCGTGTCGGCAGTCACCCCCTCCATGTGCCCGGGCTGGGCGGCCCAGCCGCCCCCCGACGCGAGGACGGTCCGGTCTCGGCGGAGCAGGCGGCGCGCCACCCGCGCCTCCAAGGCCCTGAACTCCCCCTCGCCGCCGCGGTCGAAGAGGTCCGCGACATCCTGCCCGGTCTCGCGCCGGACTTCCTCGTCGAAGTCGACGAACCGCCAGCCGAGCAGGCGCGCCAGTTCGCGCCCCACGGCCGACTTGCCGCTGGCCATGAAGCCGACCAGGAGGATCCGTGAAGGAGCGGGTGGGACACTGCCGCCGCCGGCCCGGTCATTCATGATGCTGGCGGCGGTCGCGCAGATAGGCGGTGTAGCCCTCGTAGTTTCGGCGCATCTCGGAGAGGCTGTCGCCCCCGAACTTCTCGATGAGGGCGTCGGCCACCACGAGGGCGGCCATGGCCTCCCCCACGACCGCGGCTGCGGGCACGGAGCAGACGTCGCTCCGCTCCACGGCTGCGTCGGCCACCGACCCGTCCCGCAGGTCCACGCTGGGCAGCCGCTTGCGCAGCGTCGAGATGGGCTTCATGGCGGCGCGGATGACGAGAGGCTCGCCGGTTGTGACGCCGCCCTCCAGGCCGCCGGCCCGGTTGGAGGGACGTGCGTACCCGCTCGGTGGCCGGTCGCCGGGGGCGGGCTGAATAGGATCGTGCACGCGCGACCCCAACCGTCGGGCGCCCTCGAACCCGAGGCCCAACTCGACCCCCTTGATGGCGTGAATCGACATCATCGCCCCCGCCAGGCGGCCATCCAGCTTGGTGTCCCAGGAGATGTAGCTCCCCAGGCCTACCGGCACATGCCGGACCACCACCTCGAAGATGCCCCCGAGCGTGTCTCCTTCCTCCTTGGCCCGGTCGATGGACGCGATGACGCCGTCCGCCGCGTCCGCGTCCAGCATTCGTACCGGCGAGGCGTCCGCTACGGCGTTGAGGTCGGCCGGAAGCTCGATCGGGAGAGTGGCCTCGATATCCCCGATCGAGGTCACGTGCGACCCCACCGTGATCCCGAACTCCCGGAGCAGGGTCCTGGCGACGGCGCCGCACGCCACCCGGGCGGCCGTCTCGCGTGCGCTCGCCCGCTCCAGAATGTCGCGGGTGTCATGCCGGTCATACTTGAGCACCCCGACCAGATCGGCGTGTCCCGGGCGCGGCAGATGCATGCGGCGCAACGCCTTGGGGTTGCCTTCGGGATCCGGCCGGGCGTGGCTCATCGCCGTGGTCCAGTTCTTCCAGTCGCGGTTCCAGACCAGCATCCCGATGGGTGAACCGAGCGTCTCGCCAAGACGCACACCGGAGATCAGCTCGATGCGGTCGGCTTCGATCTGCATGCGGCGGCCGCGGCCGTAGCCGGCCATGCGGCGCTTCATGTCGGGATCGACATCGCGCTCGGTCGAGAGCGGCATCCCCGCTGGCAGCCCTTCCAGAATCGCCAGCAGGCCGCGTCCGTGGGACTCGCCGGCCGTCCGAAAGCTGATTCGCCTCATGTGGTTGAATCTCCCGGAGAGAGGGTTGGCGGAGTCATAGCCAACCCTCCCTCGGTCGTCAACCCGGAGCGTATGCCGGTGCCCGGACGGAAGCCGGGCCGGCAGCCTGTGCCCGAGCTACGCTCAGGTCTCAATGTACGGCGTCACCAGGATGACCAGATCGCGCTGGATCGTCTGCCTGCGGTCGACGCGGAAGAGGGCGCCGAGCACCGGGATCCCCATCAGCAGAGGAATGCCCGAGCGGCTCTCGACCTCCTCGGTCACCGTCAAACCGCCGATGACCACCGTTTCGCCGTCCTGAACCAGCACGCGGGAAGACGCTTCCTGCGTATGGAAGATGACTCCGGCGTCGGACGCGGCCGGGGTGAACTCCGCAAAGGAGCGTTCCGCGTGGAGGTCGAGCAGGACGTGGCCTCCCTCGGTGACATGCGGTGTTACCTCGAAGACGATACCCGTCTCCTGGATTTCCACTGCAGCCGTGGGCACGACCGGAGACTGGAGTCCTCCCGCGCTTCCGGCACCCGCGTCCAGCACCCTGATTGGCGTGCGTTCGCCCACCAGGATGCGGGCGGTCTGGTTGTCCAGCACGGAGATGTACGGGGCCGCCTCCATGCGAGACAGGTTGAGCGTCTCGAGCGCTTCCAGGAAGGCCAGCAGCGTGTGCCGTCCCAACACCAGCGAGGTCAGCACGGAGAGCGCAGACCCCGAGATGCGGGTTGCCGCGTTGCCGAGTGCGGAGATGGAGCTTCCGTCCAACAACACCATGTCCCCGCCGACCGATTCGCCGGCTGCCTCGCTCCCGGGGGCCTCTGCGCCCGCCCCCCCGGCGTCTTCGCCGGGATCCGCTGCGCCGGATGGGAGCAACAGATGGTGGCCCCGCGAGTCCCGGAGATCATAAGCGACCCCTAGTTCCTCCAGACCGGTTCGGTTCACGAAGACGATCCGGGCGGAGATGGTGATCTGGGGAGCGCGGATGTCGAGTTCCCCGACGAGCGCTTCGACCTGGGCCACCACTCTGGGGACATCCATTACGATGACGCTATTGGTGGCCAGCGAGACGGATGCGCTGCCGCGGTCGCTCAGGAGCGATTGCGCGGCGGGCAGCAGGTCGGCGGCGGTCGCGTAGCTCATGTGAAAAACCCCGGTTTCGAGGGGTTCAACGTCTTCGCGCCGGTACAGGTTCTCAATGTCGTCCACCCTGAGTATGCCGTTTTCCAGCTCGCGCGCGGCCAGCCCGTGCGAATCGAGAATGACGCGAAGGGCCTCGTCCCAGGGCTGGTCCCGGATATCGGCCGACACGATGCCGGACACGTCGGCCCCGGGGACGATGGAGATGCCCGCGAACTCCGAGAATGTGAAGAGCACGTCCCGGAGGGAAGCGGAGACGAAGGTGGCGGTGATGCGCGGTTCCCCGGGCGGCGGCTGAGCAACCTGCCGTGCAAGCATTGCAGCGGTAGCCTCGCCAGCGAGATGAACGTCCTCCCGGGAGCCGGGCGCACCTGGGGACGCCTCGCCGTGGACGAGGGAAACACTCATCCACGGCCATCCAAGGCACAGCCACGCGGTCAGCATCGGTCTCATCGTCCCACTCTCCCTGGTGGCCGACTCAGGTGCAGCTCCCGCTGCTCTCCAATGCCGAACCGGCGGATCTCCACGATCACGTACTCCGGCTCGACCCGGAGGACTTTCATTTCGCCGAGAACCACATCCTGGCGAAGGCGAAACGTGCGTTCACCGGTGGCGGCCGCGGCCGCCGGGATTGCCGTCCCGGAACGGACCAGAGCGACGCTCTCCCCGACGTTGGGAGAATGGATAACGCCGATGAGCCGAAGGTCCTCGAACCTGGCGCCCGCCGGATTGCCGGGCAGAGGCCGTTCAAACGGGTCACGCCGGTCGCCTGCCGGGTAGACGAAGACTTCGCGGTTGAGACCCGGCTCGCCCGTCTCGTCGCTCAGGCTCGCTTCGGACTGCGTCCCGGGGACGCCCTCGCCCGAGGACGCCGGAGGTCGAGCCTGCCGGATGATGGTCCGGGGGGCAGACAACGGGGCTACCAGGGCGACCATGAGTAACAGTTTCACATTCATCGGACGACCTCCGCCGGCGTTCCGTTCGATCCGCCGAGGGCGGGCTCCGTCCCTGCTGGCGGACGCACAAATGTCTCGATCCGAAAGTGGGCGCGCACCGCCGGACCCTCCTCCACGACCGGATTGGGGATCGAGATCATCTCCAGTTCCATCGGCGTAACGATGCGCGGCAGCGACGCGACCGCGGTCAGAAAACGGGCCACCTCGTGGTAGCCGCCCACCACGGACATCTCGTAGGTCCGGCTGGTGTAGAAGGGATTCGCCTCCTCCTCTCCGGGGCGCAGGAAAGCCAGGTCTCCGAGCCCCGACCGCCGGGCTTCGGCCGCCAGTGACTCCAGAAGCGCAGGGACCTCCTCGGTGCGGGGGATCAACTGCTCGAGGCGCGCGATGTGATCCGAGTAGCGTCTCAGTCGGCTCGCAAGTTGCGCGGTGCCGTCGGGCAGCAGGTTCCGAGCGCGTTCGTTTCCGGCTTCCAGCTGCTCCAGACGGCGCGTCAGCCGCTGCACCTCCACGTCCCGGCTGCGGTGCTCACGGTAGAACAGAGCTGCGGCCAGCGTCACCAGCACCGCCGCCAGCAGCGCGGGCCGCGGACCCGGCATCACGATCATCATGCCGGGTTGCCTACCGTTGGGCGGGACTGGTAGGAGACACGGAGCACAAAGGCGCTGAGGACCCACTCCGCACCGTCCGGCAGTCGTTCCGCCACCTGCTCGGTACCGACCAGGCTGACGGAAGTCAGGAAGGGCGAGGCCTCCAGCCGATTCATGAAGCGCGTCAGGGCAAAGGTGTTGGCGGTTCGTCCCTCGATCTCGACCTGGACCTTGTCCCCGCCGCCCACTTCCGCGATACGCGTCAACCAGGTGAACTCCGGCATTGCAGCCGCCACTTCATCGAGGATGTGGGACCAGACGTACCGCCCCTGGTCGAGCTCCCGGATAATCTGCACACGCGCGGCTACGGAATCGCGTCCGGCACGCAATTGGTCCGCAGAGGAGATCAGACCGGCCAGTGCGGTCGAGTCGCCCATGGCTCGAGTGATTCGATCCTCCAGAACTCGCTGACGATCGCGGGCACCCGGGTGAAGCCACGCCAGTACCAGGAGGGTGGCCAGCCCGGGAACGTTCGCCGCCAGGTGCCATGGCGACGCGGCTCTCGAAGGTGACGCATCCGCTGACGATCGCCGCCTGCGCGCGCCGTGGGCCGACCCCCCGGGCATCAGGTTGATCTCGATCACCGGTCGCGACTCCGGGGGAATGAGCGCAACGCCAGGCCCACCGGCAACAACAGCATGGGCGCGACCTCCTCCAGCTCGACATCAACGCAGGCATCGGGACGGACGGGAATCCGTTCGAAGGGGTTGGCGACGTGTGTTTCGACGGAGAGGATGCGGCCCAGCGCCTCGGCCAGACCCGGGATCCGGGCACCCCCGCCGCTCAGGTAGACGCGCCCCAGACCAAGGTCGGCGGACCTCGTCTTCAGGAAGGCCGACGCCCTCCCCAGTCCCACGGCCATTTCGTCCGCGGCGGACTCGATGACCGCCTGCAGGCCGGGCGATACCCGCCGGCCGCGGATCATCGCTTCCGTAGACCGTGCCCCCAGGCCCATCTCCTTCTGGGCGGCCTTGCACAGGGAGCGCACGCCGAAGTGGAAATCGCGCGTGACCGCGGGGATTCCTTCTTCCACAACGACCACCGTCGTCGTCTCCCAGCCAATGTCGGCGGCCATGACGACACCTTCGGCCGCTTCGGGATGGTTGTGGATCAAGGCGTTTCTCAGCGCAAAGCCATCTACGTCAAGGACTTCGACCGCGAGCCCGGCGGTGCGCACGATTTCGATGGCCTCATGCACCAGGTCGCGCCTGGCCGCCACCAGAAGGACATCCATGGGATCCCCGGGGGTGAGGATCTGGAAGTCCAGTTCGACGCTGGCGGTATCGAAGGGAAGATGCTGTTCGGCCTCCCAGCGGATTACCTCCCGCAACTCGGACGGCTTCATGCGCTCCAATTCGATCCGCTTGGCAATGACACCGTGACCGGCGACGCCGGTCACTACCCCGCCCTGCTTCAGTCCGGAGTCCCGGAACAGTTGGATGACCGCTTCCACCACGGGAGTTCCGGCGCGTGCATCTTCGCCTCCCGTCGTCAACGCGCGCATCGCGATCCGGGAGACCTCGGGAGCCTGCCTCGCATGGCTCATCTGTACGACCTTGAGGTATCGGCTCCCGACATCGAGCCCAAGGGACACTTGCCCGCGCCTGAACCAGCCCATCGGCCTAGACGGGCTCGAGCCAGGAACCTGCCGGCAGGGCCCGCATCGTCCGCAGTCCGGCATGGCTGAGCGCGCGCAGGCCGGCGCAGGCGGACGCCTCCACCAGAGCCCGTCCTTCCAGGAGGACCCGGTCACCCGAGCGGATCCACCCGGCAACGCGGGCATCGTCGGCAAGGCGGACGGCCTCCGTCGCCAGCACCAGCCCCGCGAAGGTTGCGTTCGCCAGGAAGCTTGCGCCCCCGTCCACCACGAGCACGCCCTGTCCCTCGCCGCCGGTCACCTCCAGCGACCCGCGGACGACGACGACGGGCAGGTAGGCCCCGCAGCTTCCGCCGGGACTCAGAGGCGTGCCCCAGTTGCCGGTCACGGTTGCGGGACAACCGCTGCCCAGATGGACGCGCGTACTGCCGCCAGCGACACCGAGCGTGATGTCCGCCACCTCCGCAAGATCCTGGAAGGAGAGGACTCCGAGGCTCGGCGACGGTGGATTCAGGTCGAGCGCGAGGCGCTGCCGCCGGGCCGGCTCGAACGTGGCAGCCGGGGGCGCCCAGCTCCCGCTCTCGGCTACTACGCCATGCGGGAAGATCGAATCCGCCACCGGAAGCTGCGGTGCGCACTCGGTAGCACTCCACGCCAACGGCGGAGCCGTAACGCGGTCACCCGCTATTCCGGCCGAATCCGTTACCGTGATGCCGGCCCGAGCAGCGACCGCCGCCGGGAAAGTGCTGATGCGCGCGCCTGCGTCGAGCGCCCAGGTCAGCCGCCCGACCTTCGCGCGGGCTGCGCCGTTCACCACGCCCTCCCCCGCAAGCAGGTGGATCTCGCGTGTAAGGCGATGCGCGGCCACGCGATAGGCACCTCGCTGCCCGTGCACACCCTCGACCACCGTGCTGTCCCCGACCGGCACGGCCGCGAGCACCCCGGCCGCCGTGCCTGCCACCGCGCGCACTCCGCCCTCTGCGGCGAGCCGCGCGATCAGCAGGTCGCGTTCCGCTCGGGCTACCGTCAGTTCCTGGTGCGACAGGTAGTGGAGGAGATATCCGAAGGCGGTCGCGGCCAGCAGCACCATGAGGATCAACGGGATCGCGAATCCCCCGGCGCCCGCGCCTTCCGGGCCGGTGACGCTCCTCACGGCCACGCCTCCCGCGGCCACACACGCGCCGAGTCAATTGTGGTCGCAACGGGAGCCTGGCCAAAGGCCAGCCGCAGATCGAGTCCGGCTCCCCGGCCCGACACCCCCGAGCCGACACCTGCGCCTGTTCGCAGGACCTGCGCGGTGAGCGGCTGGCGCCCCCCTCGGCCCGGCCGGTAGCGGAAGGCTCCCGCGGCAACGTGGTAGCTGCCCCTTTCGAACACTCGCCCCACGACCGCCTCCGGTATTGCCGGATTCAGCTCCCAGGCCTCACCGCCGGAGCCATCGCCGCATACGCCGGGCCGAGCCCGGACGAGTTTCGCGACGCGCCACACCCCATCGGTGGCGAGGACGAGCACGGAGTCCTTGGCGGGGTCGGGTCGGCGCAGTCCGGTGTAGCGCACCGCCCAAAGGGGCTGGGGGACGGTGGCGCAACCTGCCCCCGTTCCCCGAAACGCCCTCAAGGCAACGGAATCTCCGGCGCCTGCCACCCAGTCGATCCCGGCAAGCCCCGTCCTCAGTTCCTGCGCGAGCGTGTACCGCGTGATCCTTCTCGTTTCGCGCACCTGCGCGTCTCCTGTCACGTTTCGAAGGGCATGCCGAAGGGTCGTCAGCGTCTGCAGCGCCGCCGCCATGACCGTTACCACGAGCACCATGGCGGTAAGGGCCTCCACGATCGATGATCCCTGGCGAGAAGCGGCTGCCCGCGGGGGTGGCGCGCCCATGTCAGGGTGCCGGCACGATGGTCGTGACGCGCAGCAACTCCGCTCTTGTGGTGTCGTGCGCGCTGGCCCGGATGACCACCTGCAGGAGCCTCCCTCCCAGGGGAACCGGATCGTCCCAGACGAGCGCCCCCCACGGGTATTGGCGCGTCCCGCCGGCCGATGCCCCGAAGAGCCCGAGGGAGTCAGCGATTTCCCCGGCTGCCACCACTGCGGCGGCCAGTTCTCCGGCGCGTCGCCAGGAATGAAGCGATGCGGTCCCGAGCGCGGCCGCGGCCAGCAGACCCGTGCACAGGAGCACGATGGCCAGCATGGCCTCCACGAGCGTGAACCCCGCGGACACGGCCGCCGCAGGAGCCGCCCAGCGCGACCCACTCATCGCCGGGATACCCGCCCGTAGGTGGAAATCACAAGCGACGCATGTGTTGCGCCCCGCCCGAAGCGAAGGGTACGGGCGGCCATCCGGCCCAGTCCGAGTGCATTGAATTCGATGATCGCGAGCGTATCCCGCCCCGAGATGTCGAGCGAAACCCCGTAGCGGGCTCCCAGGTCGACGCGCTCCCGGAACGTGCCCCCGAGGCTGCGCTCGATGTGCCCCCGGCCCGGCACGATCGTGACCTGCGAGGCGCCGGACCCCAGCGCGTCGATCCGGGCGCGGGCGAGCAGCCCGGCGCTGGCTTCGCGCGCCTGGCTCACCGCCCAGCGATCGCGGTGCAGCTGCAGGGCAGGCATCCCCAGCGCGATCCCCATGCCGACGATGGCCAGCACCACCAGGCACTCGAAAAGTGTGAATCCCCCGTTCATGCCATGAAAGATGGCGTGGGGGAATCCTGCCGGGGATGGCGTTCCGGGACTACGGGATGTCGAATCCGGGACTACCCGGCTCCGGGACCACTCCGGCCGCTACCGCGACCGCATGAGGATGCCCGCTACCGAAACTGCGTGGGGATGGTGAGCACCTGACCCGGGTAGATCCGGCTGCCCCGCAGGTTGTTCGACTGCCGCAGCGCAGCGATCGTCGTCCCGTGCGCGCGCGCGATGTCCCAAAGGGAATCTCCCCGCTGCACCCGGTAACTCAGGTGCATGGCCTGTACGCCGACTCCGCCACCCGCCGGGATCGTCAGAACCTGACCCGGATAAATCCGGCTGCCCAGAAGGTTGTTCGACTGCTGTATCGCGGCGATCGTCGTCCCGTATGCGCGCGCAATGTCCCACAGTGCGTCTCCGGAGCGCACGCGATACGATCGGCGGCCCGCCGCCGCTGCCACGACATCTTCCGCCGAGGCTGCCTCCGCCGCATCCGTCGAGGCCGCCACCCGGGTCTCCGTCGCCTGGACGGCTCCCGTCCTCAGGCCCTCGACGTAGCGGGTGTATGGTTCGGGGTACAGGGCGATGTGGTAGTGGGGGGGCCGGGACTCGCGCGTGGCTTCCAGGACGCCGTTCGCTTCCAGAGAAAGCAGGACATCCTCGAGCCATGCGCGGCAGGGGCGATGGTTGGACCGGCGCAGGTCGACGGCCATGCCGGTGGGATGCACCGAGCGGCTGGAGGCGTTGGGGGGCTGCCGGTTGAGCGCGCGCGTCAGGCTGGTGACGACCATGACCTCTCCGCAGGCCCTGCGATACTGCCCCGCCAGCCGTTCGACGAAGGTGCGAACCTGGGGACGGGCGTACGGGAAGCTGACTTCGTCATCGATGTCATAGTCCCGGTTGCCGTACAGCGGCACCAGGTAGCCCAGCTCGACAAACCGCTGCACATGCGCTGCGTCCCGCAGGTAGGTGAAGTCGTGGGCCCGCGCCTGCGCGTTCTGGACGGTCAGTGAGCGGGACGACCCGCGGAGGCTCTGCGCTGCGGATGAGGAGGGCGCGAGGCCCGCGGCCAGCAATGCGCCGCAGACCAGGACTCCTGCCCGAATGCCGTGTCGTCCCATCGTCTCCCATCCAGATCCAGGCTGTAGCGGGAGGGTGACCGGATCGCCCCACTCCGACCATCTCCAAACTTCATTTGTTTAGAGCGCGCAGCGTGTATTCTATACGCCGATTCCCCCCCGTCCGCAAGGGTTTACAACGACATGGCGGGCCCGGAGCCGGAAGCATGGGGCCGTGTTCACTGCCAGCCGGGACGATACCTTCCGACTGAGGTGCGAGGCCGGCGACGCCGGTGCCGAACGCGCGAATCCCGCAACGCCTGGGGTGCGGTCCTATCCGGCGGCGGCGAAGTTGGCAGCCACGACGTCCCAGTTGACCGTGCTCCACCACGCGGCGAGATAGTCGGGCCGGCGATTCTGATAGCGCAGATAGTACGCGTGCTCCCACACGTCGACGCCGAGGATCGGCGTCTGCCCATCCATTAGCGGGCTGTCCTGGTTCGCCGTGGAGCGCACCGCGAGGCCGGAATCGGTGGCGACCACCCAGCCCCAGCCGGAGCCGAATCGGGTGATGCCCGCGGTGTTGACCCGGCTCTTCAGCTCGTCGACGGAGCCGAAGGCAGCTTCGATCGCGGAGGCCAGATCACCACTGGGGGCATCCGCGCCGCCGGGCGTCATCAGGTCCCAGAAAAGCGCGTGATTGACGTATCCGCCACCGTTGTTGCGCACGGCGCCGCGAATGGCCTCGGGGACGGCGTCCATGTTGCCAAGCAGGCCTTCCACGCTGCGGTCCTGGAGGCCGGGATGCGACTTGAGCGCCGCGTTGAGATTGGCGGTGTAGGCCGCGTGGTGCTTCGAGTGGTGTATCTCCATTGTGCGCGCGTCGATATGCGGCTCGAGCGCATCGTAGTCGTAACCGAGGTCCGGAAGCTCGTGAGGATAGGCCATGGTCGCAGGCTCCGCTGTATGAAGGGGACGTTCTCCCGGGCACCTCACCGGCACGAGGCGTGGTATGTCGGGGAATCGGCATCGTATCTTACAGGCAAGTGCCGCTGAGTTCCACCACTGGCCGCGGGAGGACCTGGACGCTGAAGATGAACCCGCCGCGCATTCTTCTGGTCGACTGCGACAGCTTCTTCGTGCAGGTGGCGCGCCTCGAGGATCCCGATGGCGCTGGGCGTCGGCGACTGCTGATCGTCGGGGGGACGCCGGAGGGTCGGGGCGTGGTCGCGTCGGCCTCCTACGAGGCGCGCAAGCACGGCGTCCGCTCGGCGATGCCCACCGCGCAGGCGCTCCGCCTGTGTCCCCGAGCCGCGGTGGTTCCCGTGCCGAGGGCTGCGTGCGTGCGGCGCAGCCGGGAAGTTCGGCGCGCGCTGGAGGAGTTGTCGCCCGTGGTCAGACCGGCATCCATCGACGAATTCTACCTGGATCTCTCGGGGACGGAGAGGATGCTGGCCGGCGAATCCTTCGAAGGCACCGCCCGGCGCATCCGCGATACCGTGTTGGCGCGCACCGGCATTTCGGTTTCCGCGGGAGGCGGCACCCGGCGCCTCATCGCCAAGCTCGCCACCGGACTCGCCAAGCCGGCGGGCGTCTGCATCGTGCCCCCGGGAGAGGAACCGGAGTTCATGCGGCGGTTCGACCTCGAGGACATTCCGGGGATTGGCCCCGCGTTTCGGGCGGCGCTGGAGCGCCGGTCGCTGCGGTCCGTTGCCGACGTGCTGCGGGTCCAGCCGGAATGGCTCGAGCGCTGGTTCGGAGCCCGGCGCGCCCGCTGGCTGCACGACCGGGTGCGGGGACTGGACGGCGAGGACACCCTCCCGGTGCGCGAGCGGAAGTCGGTGAGCGTTGAGCGGACGTTTGCCGCCGACCTCTCGGACGATGATGAACTGGACGGGGTGCTGTCGCGACAGGTGAATTCGGTCGCGCGGCGCGTTCGCCGACTCGGTGGGGGAGCGCGCACGATCACCGTCAAGATCCGGGACCGGGATTTCGCGACCCGCCAGTGCAGCCGCACCCTGCCCCGGCCGGTGGAATCGGACCAGGCCATCCTTCGCGTGGCGCGCGAGCTTCTCGCCGAACTCCGGTCGCGGCGCCGAACTCCCGCGCGCCTCCTCGGCGTCGCCGCCAGCGGTCTCTCGAGTGAAGGAAGACGCGCGCAACTCGCCTTCCTTCGCGAAGCCGACGATCCGGATCCGGACCGCGCCCGCCGCATCTCCCGGGTGATGGACGTCGCCCGAAACCGGTTCGGCGATGGCGCCCTCGGTCCGGGACGCACGCTCGGTTCCCGGGAGTAGCCCCGCTCGGCGAACCCCTGTTTCCCTACTCGCGGGATGATCCCCGCTGCCGCAGCCACGGCTTGCGCGCAAAGTAGCCGTTGGCCTCCTCGGCCACCTTGGGCGCAAGCATGAAGAGCGCAATCAGGTTGGGGACGATGACGATGGCCAGGAAGATGTCGCCCAGGTTCCAGATCACCGTCAGGGGCAGCACCGCGCCGACGAAATGCATGATGACGAAGACCAGCTTGTACGGCAGGACGGCGTTCGCCCCCAACAGGTAGTAGGCACAGCGGTCGCCATAGTAGCTCCACGCGATCGCCGTCGATATCGCGAACAGGAGCACCGAGAAAACGACGATCAAGTGGCCCCAGTCGCCCAGCGCGCTCAATCCTCGGCGGAAGCCTTCCATGGTCAGGGGCGCACCGCTCTCGAAGGCCTCGCCGTGGAGGGACTCGTAGGTCTGGCCGCCGTCTGTCCGGGCAAGGCCTTCGTCCGGCAGGACGGTTCCGGTGAAGGGTGTGGTATGCGCTTCGTCCACATACAGCATGTCGACGTACGCGTCGTGCCACGCGATGTGCACGCCGCCCGGATCCGCGGGGACTCCGTTCTCGAAGCGGATTTCGGCCGGAGCGTCCGCGCCCTCGTTATTGCCCATGGCGTCCACGGTCACGTACCCCAGGTCGCCGCCCCCCAGCGTGACTTCCGTGGGGATGCGGGCGTTCCATACGCCGGTGGTGATGATCACGAGTCCCGTCATCGAGCAGATGACGATCGTGTCGATGAAGGGCTCGAGCAGCGCGACCACACCCTCCGACACCGGCTCGTCGGTCTTGGCCGCGGCGTGCGCGATGGGCGCCGAGCCCTGGCCCGCCTCGTTGGAGAAGAGGCCGCGGCGGACCCCCCACATGAGGGTCACGAGGAAGGCGCCCACGCCGGTCCCTGCCACGCCCGCGGTGGGATTGAAGGCCTCGCGGAAGATGAGACCGAGTGCGGGAACGATGTCAGCCGCGTTGAAGAGCAGGATGACCAGCGCGCCCAGGCAGTAGACCGCCGCCATGACCGGCGCCAGGATTCCGGTCACCCGTCCGATCCGGGTGATCCCTCCAAGGATGACCAGGGCGACGACGCCGGAGGTGACCAAGCCGCTCACCGTGGCCGGGATGCCGAAGATGGTGCGCATCGAATCGGAGACCGTGTTGGCCTGAATCGCGTTGCCGGTGAGGAAGGCGGTCAGCCCGAGCATGATGGCGAAGAAGACGGCCATCCACTTCCAGCGCGCTCCCAGCCCGCGCTCGATGTAGTACATCGGACCCCCGCTTACCGTCCCCTCCCACTTGTGAGCGTCGTGGTCGGGCTTTTCGACCTGCCGGTACTTCTGGGCGAGCGTGACCTCGGTGAACTTGGTGGCCATGCCGAGCGCGGCCGTGACCCACATCCAGAAAAGCGCACCCGGGCCTCCCCAGTGAATCGCGATTGCAACGCCGGCGATGTTGCCGATGCCGACGGTTGCGGACAGCGCCGTGGTCAGCGCCTGGAAATGCGAGACGTCGCCCGGTTCGTCAGGGTCGTCGTATTTGCCCGAGGTGACGGCGAACCCGTGGCCCAGCCTGCGCACCTGCACGAAACCGAGGCGCAGGGTGAGGAAGACGCCCACGCCCAGGAGCAGGATCACCATGAAGGGAACCGTCTCGTCCCCGACCGAGATGCCCAGCTCCACGATGTAGCGGTTCCCCAGGTCGGATAGTGTCTGAAAGAATTCCACGGAGGCTCCTCGGCTGCGGGGCGGATCGGGTGTCGGAATCGGGAAGGATGCCCCGCGAGCGGACCGTGGTCAACATGGGCCGATCGCGGGATGGGCAGCGCGCGGCGCGTCCAGGACGGCCGGACCCGCGCGGCGAGCCAGCCGAAAACGCTCGCAGGATCGAGCCTACCCGGGTCAGGACAACGGCCGCGCGAGCGCCTCCCCGACGCGGATTTCCCTCGCGGCGATCAGGCCGGGCACCCACTCATGGCTGTCGCGCTCGAGCAGCATGACCACGCACGACCCCAGATGGAAGGCCATGATCTCCTCGCCTCGCGCAATGGTGAGCGCGGGCTGGTAGGTCCGGTGGCGCTCGGACGGCGGGCGGCGGTTGGTGACCCAGCCCCCCTCCTCCCCGCCCCACCCCGGATCGAACGCGGTGGAGATGCGCCCGACGTTGTACGCCCCGACCGCCACCAGTGCGATCCGCCCGGCATCGCCGGCGACCGAGCAGACGACGCGTTCGTTGGTGGCGAGCAGATCCGGTATCTCGGCCACCGCGGCCGCATTCACCGGGAAGAGCCCGCCCGGGACGTATGATGCCGAGCGGAGCCGACCCGCCACCGGGGCGTGGATGCGGTGATAGTGCCTGGGGGCCAGGTAGATGGTCGCATACAGCCCGCCATGGAAGCGGGCCGCGGCATCCTCGTCGGCCAGGAGGGCGGCCGCGGTGTAGCGGCGTCCCTTCGCCTGCACGAGCTGCCCGTCCTCCACCGTGCCGAGCCGGGTGAGCACGCCGTCCACGGGCGACGTCACCAGCGAAGCATCCGACGGCCACTGCCGGGCGCCGGACGCGAGCCGCCGCACGAAGAACGCATTCAGGCTGGCGTAGTCGGCAGGCGCCTGCCCGGCTTCGTCCATCCGTGCGCCAACCATGCGCGCGAAGCCTCCGATCAGGGGCGCCCGCAGTGGGCGCGGGATTCCCGCGTCCGCAAGCCGGCCGAAGCCGCGGCTGGCGACCGCCCTCGGAAGCCGCGACAGGAGCGCGAGCAGGAGGCGCCCGCCCCACGAGGCCCGTGGCCGTCCTTCCCGTGCCGAGTTCTCCACTCGCCCCCCTCATCCCACGACGTTGATCATGTCGAAGATGGGAAGGTACATGGACACGATCATTCCACCCACCACGACGCCCAGGACGGTGACCATCGCCGGCTCGAACGCCGCCAGGAGGCCCTCTATCGAGCGCCCGGTCTCATCGTCGTAGAAGTCGGCGATCTTCGCCAACATCTCGTCCAGACCGCCGGTCTGCTCGCCGACGTGGATCATCTGCAGCACCATGGGCGGGAAGATCCCGGATGCCCGGAGAGGCTCGGCAATGGTGTTCCCCCCCGCGATCGATCTGCGGGAGTTCATGACGGCGTCGTGCACCACGCGGTTGCCCGTGCTCGCGGCGGTGATTTCGAGCGCCTCCAGAATTGCCACGCCGGAGGCCATCAGGGTGCCCAGCGTGCGGGCGAATCGGACCATCGCCATCTTCAGGCACAGCGAACCCACGATCGGGGAAGCCAGCAGCAGGCGGTCCAGAATCAGGCGGCCGCGAGGGGTGGCGCGGGCGCGCCCCAACCCGACCCACGCACCCGCGGTGAAGAGAGGTGGAAGCCACCAGAACGCCCGCAGGCTCTCGGAAAGGCCGATGACCATCCGCGTGGGCAGCGGCAATGGAAGATCCGACGCCGCGAACATCTCCTGAAAGGTCGGGATCACGAACTCGAGCAGGACCAGCAGGGCACAGGCGGCCACCACCACCACCACCGCCGGGTAGATCAGGGCGCCCCGCACCTTGCGCGAGAGGCGGTCGGTTCGTTCGAGCGCGTCGGCCAGGCGCGCCAGCACCGTATCCAGCACGCCCCCCGCCTCCCCCGCGGCGACCATGCTGACGAACAGTTGATTGAATACCGCCGGATGCTCACCGAGCGCTCCCGCAAGGGTCCGGCCCGCCTCGATGTCGTGACGCACGTCGCCCGCCACCGCCGCAAGCCTCCCGTTGCCGGCCTGCTCCGCGAGCACCCCCAGACTGGGCGCCAGGGGCAGGCCGGACTGGATCATGGTGGCGAACTGGCGCGCGAACACTGCGATGTCGCGCGCCGGCACGCGGCCTCGGAACGGTGAACGGATCCGCCGCCACACCGCTCCCGCATCCGGGCGCCGTTGCGACAGGGAGATCGCTCGGGATCTGCCCGCCCGCTCAAACGCCGGGAGTTCTCCCACGGGTCGCTAGGAGAGCCGCGGGTCGCCGAGCGACCGGAGCAGCTCCGCGGGATCGGGGGAAACCCGCATCGCGGCCTCCGTGGACACCTCTCCGCGCATACGGAGCCGGCGCAGTGCATCATTCATCGTCTGCATGCCGTGCTTTCTCCCCGCCTGCATCATCGAGGGAATCTGGTGAACCTTGCGGTCGCGTATGGCGGCGCGCACCGCCGGTGTGCAGATGAGCACCTCGCACGCCGCAACGCGCCCGCGCCCACGCGCCCGCTGCAGGAGGTTCTGGGTCACCACCCCCTCCAGCACCAGGGCCAGTTGGGCACGCACCTGCGCCTGCCGTCCCGACGCGAAGACATCGATGATGCGGTGGACCGAGGCCGCGGCCGAATTGGTGTGGAGCGTTGCGAGCACCAGATGCCCGGTTTCCGCAATGGTCAACGCCGCCGCAATGGTTTCGGGATCGCGCATCTCGCCGATGAGGATGACGTCCGGGTCCTGCCGGGTCGCCGACCTCAGGGCAGCCGCGAAGCTCATCGTGTCGGAGCCCACTTCGCGCTGGCTTACGACGCAGCCCCTGGACGGATGAACGAACTCCACCGGGTCCTCGATGGTGACGATATGGCCCTTCCGGGTCTCGTTGATCCGGCTCAGCATGGCGGCCAGGGTCGTCGACTTCCCGGAACCGGTAGGCCCGGTGACCAGCACGAGGCCGTGGGGCCGCTCCACCAGACGGCGCACCACGCCCGGAAGGCGCAGGTCCTCCAGCCGGGGGATCTCGTGGGGGATTCTTCGCAAGGCCATGGCCGGCTGTCCCCGCTGGCGATGGCAACTGCAGCGAAAGCGCGCGATGCCCTGCAGATCGAATGCGAAATCAATCTCGCCCCCCGCTGCAAGCTGCTCTCTACGAGCCTGCGTGAGCACCGAATCCACCAGCTCCGCCGCCTCTCGAAGAGCAAGCGCGCCGCCGCGGCGTGCGTCGGCAAGCTCGCCATCGATGCGAAGCCTGGGCGGTATTCCGGCCGTGACGTGCAGGTCGGACGCGTCCCTTTCCACCATCTCCTCCAGCAGCGCACGCAGCGTGGGTGGAGGGAGTACGCGCCCGTCTTCAACCGCGTCCGAGGCGGGTACCGGGAACGCCGCAGTCGTGTCGGTCATTGCCGTACGACGAAGCGGCCGCGCATGGACTCGAGCGTCGCCGGCCCGATCCCGCGCACTTCGATCAGGTCTTCCACCCGCCCGAAGCCGCCCACTTCGTCCCGGCGCGCGATGATTCGCGCCGCGAGCGCGGGACCGATGCCACGCACCTGCTCGAGCTCCTCGGAGGTGGCACGGTTGAGGTCGATGGCGGCCACCACCTGATGGTTCCCGGACGAGGCAGGACTCCGGGCCGGCCGCGGCGTTGCCGTGACGGCATCCCGCACGCGCCGTCCTCCACCGCCCGCCGGCAGAGTCAGGTGCGGCACCAGCCGCTCGATCGTCGCCGGCCCGATCCCGCGCACCCGCATGAGCGCCTCGACATCCCCGAAGCGACCGTCCGCAATCCGTGACTCCACGATGGCCCGGGCCGCTGCCGGCCCGATGCCGGGCAGCCGGTCGAGCTCCTCCTCGCCCGCCGAGTTCGGGTCCAGGCGCTCACCCGGGGCAAGCGGGGCCGACCGCCGCTCCTGCTCGTCGACCATGTCCCGCGAATCCGCGGCCAGCGCGTCGGCCGAAACGGTGTCGGCCTCGAGGGCGACGGGAGGCCGCACCGCTTCCAACCCCGCCCGCGCCACGCCCGCCAGAAAGAGGACGCCGGCCGTGACCGCCAGGGTGCGTGATTCGTCGCGTGTCATGATACGACGATCATTCCACGGCGCGGGCGAAGGAATGGCGGTTTGGGACCTTCTGCCCTGCAGCGCGCGTCCCCCGCTCCGGGAGGGGATCGCCGAATGCAGCCGCAGGCCCGCTCCGGCCATCCTCAGGGAAGTCCCGCGAAGGCTCCCGCGTTGTACACGAACTGGCCCCAGAAGCCGATCTGGAACTGGGTCGAACCCAGCCGCTGGCCGATGTTCGACTGACGGTTGGTGTAGCTGGCCTGAAAGCCGACCTGCAGCTCGGAAACGACGGTGTCCAGCGTGAGGTTGAAGGTGGCGTTGCTCTGGTCCACGAAGGGCACGCACTCGTCGTTGCCGGAGGTGATGCGACAGTCGCTCTGCCCGGCCTGATTGTAGCGCAGCGACGCCTGGATCGGCCGTTCCAGCCGCGCTCCCAGCTCTCCCGGAGGCGTGAAGCTGCCGCTCATGGTGAAGACGTGGGTGTTGCGGCGGCGGCGGGTGTCGCCGGTGGGGTCGGTGCCCTCGCCGCGGGTCATGGTGGTCCGGTAACTGGCCGAAAAGCCGCCTCCCCAGCGCACCGACACGTCGAGCGGGATGGTTGCGTCCTCCTGCAGCCGCTGCTGCTGGGTTCCCGTGCCGAAGGAGAGTCGGCGGGTGTCGACCCGATATCCCGAGTTCACGGTGAGACGCTCGACCACCGGTTGCACGAAGGACGGCAACGGAATCGACGACGCCCTCAGGACGATGTTGGGCCAGCTGCGGGTATTCGCCGCGCGGTCGCTGCGCGTGTCGAAGGTGGCGATGTCGGTGACCGAGTAGTCCACGCTCGCGGTGATTCCCGGCAGGAGCGTGACCCCCGAGCCCGTGGCCCAGCCGTTCCGGTCCACGAGGGTGGCCGCGGTGGCCCCGTCCACCACCCGGAAGCCGTCGAGGTCGCTCAGCCCGAACTGATACCGCACATCCGGGTCCAGCACCTCTCGGTTGAAGCGCGAGGTGAGGCCGTCCTGCCAGTTGACGGTGATGGGCGAGAGCGCGCCGGCGAGACGGCGCATCGTCCCCTGGGGGGGAGTGTCGGACACGCCCGGCCTGGGGGGGCCGCCCCGGGCGAGCGTCCCCGGGTCGAAGATGACGGAAGCGCTCGCGCTCCGCTGTCCGCCCACGTTGCGCTGCAGGTCGCGCAGCGTGTCCGCCTCCACCACCTGGCGCCGCACGAGGGTGGCGTTGCGGTCGGAACTGTAGGTAGTCGTCCAGGTGAGCGTCCACTGCAGCCAGTCGGCGGGCCGGGGTCCCCAGCGCATGTTGGTGCGAAGCCGGCGGTTGGTCTCCCAGCCCAGGTCGACGCCCCCCGGCGACCACCGCTCCCGCGCCAGCAGCGGCCGCACCGCCGGATCCCTTACCGCGAGTTCCGGAGCCAGCAGATCGCGGGTGGAAGTGAGGTCGGTGGTCGCGGTCACGGACTGAAAAGGCCGGAAGATGACGCGCGCATCCGTGTCCACGCCTCTTCGGGGAGACCGGGTGCGGGTCGCGGCGGAGTCGCCGGGCAGGCGCAGGATCTGCTCGTAACGATAGGTCTGATTGCGCTGGTTGGCGTAGGATGCCCCGAACCCGATCCGCTCCGGACTCCACCGAAGACGGCTCGCCAGCACCCGCTCCTCCAGCGACTCCGGAAGCAGGGCACGCACCATACCAGCCAGAAAGCCCGGAACGACCGGCAGGGTGCGCGGCTCCAGCGCCCGGTCGTAGCCCACCCGCGCGTCCACCACCCGCGAATCCGAGTCCGAGGTTGCGGTCGCCGACTGCGACGACGAGTACCCCGCGCGCGCGCTCAGCCCGTCCAGGAAGATGGCGGCCAACGGGTTGCTGGAGGGCGTCCGCTTGCGGAACGACAGCCCGACGCGGGTTCGGTCGAAGGCGACCTTGCGCAGCCCCTCGAGCCGGTCGGCGCGGATATCGCTCCTCAGCAGGAAGGTGGGATCCTGGCCGGAGGTGGTATGCGACACGGTCAGCGGCAGCTCGATACCCCAGGAGGCGGGGGTGAAGCGGCTCAGTTGCAGCGTCGAGTTCGCCGTCCACTGCTGATCGCGCTGGTAGCTGGGATCGCCCTCCAGCTGGCGGAACAGGGCGCCCCGGTCGGAGACCGAGATGCGCGTGGTCATGAAGTCGGACGCGTTCAGGTCCACGTTCAGGTGGCTCGCGAGTCCGCGGTCGGTGACGGCCCGGGAGAGACGGAAATCATTGATCCACACCTCGCCGTCGTCGGGAAAGTCGCCCTCGTTCCAGACGCCCAGCGACAGCTCGCGCACCTGCGAGAGATTGGGGGCGCGCGCCCGGTCCTGAAGCACCACCGCGTAGGTCGAGTCGGCGCTCCATACCACCAGCGCCGGCGCGCCCGCGGCCGGCGGATCCTCGATGAGCCGCTGCTCCGCCTCGCTGCGCAACTCGAGCCAGCGGTCGAAGTCCACCAGAACCTCCGGGAGCCAGTCCTCGGCCCGGGTCCCGTCGGGATCCACAGCCGGTTCCAGCGGCGTTCGGTAGAGATAGAAGTTGTCCTCGTCGCTCCCGACCTTCAGGAAGAAATACGTGGGACGGTCCATCCCCCAGTCGCCTCGGCGCGCCAGTGCCCAGATGCGCGCCTGCCTGTAGGTGAGGAAGTTCCTGGGACGCTGGGGAAACCGGTGATAGACCTCCGCCCTCTCCCCGGGGGGGAGCCCCCTGTAGGTGATGCCAAGCGCCTTCTCGCTGAACTCCACGCCCTGCGCCCCCAGGGCGCTGACGGGATCGTCGAGCTGTTCCACTACGCCGGGCGGCGGATGGTAGGCGGCACCCACCTCCACCGCGCCCACGGGGCTGACCTCGATGGCGCCGCCCGTTCCCGGGTCGTCGCCGGTCATTCCGGTGAGCACCCCCTCGCCCGCGCGCTTCACCCAGCGCGAGCCCACCAGGCGCATGCGCGCCAGCACGGCCGCCGCCTCGCCGTTGCCGGTGATGGTGAGACGCAGGTGCTTGACGGCACGGAAATCGCCGTCGGTGAAGATCCCGCCCGGATTGATCGCCTGCGGCCCGCGCAGCGGAATCCGGTAGAGGCGGAACCGGGTTCCGGTCTCGATGGTGTCGCGCACCAGGTAGGGGGAGGATCCGTCGAGTTCCACCAGGTAGCGCATGTAGCGCTCGTCGATGTCCAGATTGCCGTCCCCGTCCAGGTCTTCCGAGTCCGGACGTCCGTTGCCCCGGGTGCAGTTGACCCTGGGGTCGCCGATGCGGTAGACCACCGCCCGGGTCGCCAGGCACGCTTCGTCCCACAGCCCGCGCTGGTCGAGCTCGTCGTTCCATATCTCACCCTGGCGGGGGTCGGCTTCCTGGTCGAGCGCACCGAGTCCCCACGCGCTTCCGCCCTCGCGGGTCCCTCCGGTGAGCCCGCTGGCGTCCACGAACAGCGCATCCTCGCTCACCGTCCCCAGGTCGAAGACGAGGGTGAGGTCCTCGCCCCCCGCGATGTACATATCCAGAAACTCGGTCCGGGTCAGGTCGAGGCCGGTGCTCGCGAGATTGGCGGTGATCGAGCGCCAGCGCCTGCGGTCGAACCGTCCCCCGGCGGCGCCGTCGCCGACCCCGAAGGTGAGCAGCAGCCCCGGCTCCCGGAACTCGTTGCCTGCAAAGTTGATCTGCCGGTCGATGTCGTTGCGGGGGAGAAAGCCCTCAAAGACGCCC
This sequence comes from Gemmatimonadota bacterium, assembly GCA_022823365.1. Lineage (GTDB taxonomy): Bacteria > Gemmatimonadota > Gemmatimonadetes > Longimicrobiales > Gaopeijiaceae > BD2-11. The sequence continues at coordinate 5,496 of JAJDXG010000056.1, read as the reverse complement.
GTGCTGTCCCCGCTCGCCCCCTCGGTGATCCAGGTATGCTGCCACTGGAGGGAGGCGATGTCCCCGGCGCCGAGCTCCGGCGGAAGGGCCTCGAGCGCGCCGTCGCGAAACTGCGGCGCGCTTCCCAGCCGCCAGCCCGTGCTCAGGCTGGAGAGCGGCAGGTCGCTCGTGGAATCGAAGTCGTGAAGGTAGACGTCGCCCGCCGTGTTCGGGCTCGGCAGGGAGAGCGCCATCTCCCCGTTCACGCTCAGCCGCGAGATGCCCGAGTGCGCCAGCCCGGGGATCCGGTCCAGCGCCCGGTCCAACGCCGGCAGTTCCAGATCCATGCGCCCGTTCACGCCACCCAGAATGATCGAAGCCGGCTCGACGCCAAGCTGGGGCCGGCGCAGAAGCCCCCTCTCGCGCTGGTACAGCCCGAGGAAGTTGAGTTGGCCCGCATCCCCGAGGGCGGTGCTGGCGTTCATGCCGAAGACCGAGGTCGGAGCAATCTGAAAGAGCGCCTGTTGCTCCCAGGTGGCGCGCAGGTCCCCCTGCGGGTCGCTGGCGAAGAGGGTCTCCGCATTGAGCAGCTGTACCTGCCCCATGTCGTAGTCGATGACGTAGTCGTCGCGTGCTACCAGCGCGCGGTCTCCGAAGAAGAGCCGCTCGCTGCCGTCGCGGATGCCGAGCGCGCCCAGTGAAAAGGACGAGATGAGCCCCTCGCTGCGCACGCGGAAGGGAATGGTGAGCCAGTAGAGCCCGGCGTTCTCACGCTCGTAGGGATCGACTGCGTCGTAGATCTCCGGGTTGGCGTCCCCCGCAAGGATCTCGGAGGTCTCCTGGGCGGAGAGCCCCAGCGAGTATATCGGCGGTGGCTCGGCGAAGGGCCTGAGGGTCGGGAAGATGATGAAGGTGCCGGAAACCGCGGGCTGCTCCTCGAAGTCGTCGGCGGCGGGCTTGTAGACGTAGGCACGGTCGATGACGTCGACGGGAGATTCCTCGTCGAGCCCGAGCAGCTTCAGATAGGTGATGTCCTCTCCGGCGAGGCCGCGGGTGAAGGTCCTTCCCGCGCTCAGCTCGCCGACGGAGATGTCGAGCGAGACCGACGGAATCTCGACGTCATTCGAGCCCGATACCCGGTAGACCTGGTGCATCTCCAGGTCCCAGGTGGGCCGGCCCGGCTGGTGGTTGGGCTCCGAGGCGCGCAGCAGCGAGAGGCGCGGCCTGCCTCCCTCGTTGTGAATGCGCTCCGGGTTGTAGTCGCCAATGGTGTCGCCGGCCGCGGTGACATAGGTGACCGCCAGCATCTCGTCGCGGCGCAGCGGGCTGCGGAGCGCGATCCACAGGCCGCTGGGGTGGACGAAGTAGTCGACGCCCGCCTGCAGGTAGCGGAACCACCCGGACTCCGTCACCGTGTCGTCCCCGAGCGTGGCCGAGGCGTCGGCCTGGATGTAGCCCTCCACCTGCTGGCGGGTGACGGGGTCGTTCTCGAAGCGGTAGAGCTGAATCGGTTCCGCCCCGGGGATGGCGGAGGAGGGCACCGTGCTGGGGTCCGCGCCCAGGACGTCGATGTGCGGGTAGTCGAAGAGGTTGCGCGGGTCGGCGAGGAAGAAGAACTGGCCGCGCACGTAGTCGGCGTTGTCGACCACGATGGTGTCCTCCTGGACGAAGGCGCGGTCGGTGCCCGCTCCGGCCAGGCGGAACTCCCGCGAGGACAGGTCGCCCCGCTGTTGCGCGAACACGGTCTCGAAGTCCACCGGGCCCAACTGGCCGGTAGCCCGCAGCCCGAAGTTGCCGGCTGGAATGCCCTCGGTCAGGAAGCGCGAATCGGGCAGCCCGAAGGTCACGTCCCCGACCTCTACGCCCTGGAGAATCTCGTCCTCCACGCCCTGATAGAAAACGTTGATGTTGTTGGTGGCCGAGAACTCGCGGGTCTGGTCGTAGTCGACGTTCACCACGATCCGCTCCGAGATGGTGCCGCCCATCTGGACTCCGAACTGGAGCTCGGGCACGAGCCGGGGCAGGAGTCCCGGCTGGCACCCCAACTGGAGGCCGGCGTCGCAGGGACGGAAGCGGGTCCAGTCGCCCCCGAACTCGCCCCTGCCCCGGATGCGCACGTCCAGGTCCCGGAACTCGATCGGCCCGGCGCCGGGGATGACGGCGGCCTCAGGCTCGGGAGGGGTTTCGGGGAGGAACCCCACCGGGCCGGCATCCGCCGGGTCCGCTTCCGGGGAGGGGCGCGTGATGCGGCCGGCGAGCACTGCGCCCGGCCGCAGGAGGGACGCGGCGCCGGGGCCCGGTTGTCCGAGCACGGCGGGCCGGAACCATGGCATGCCGGCGCCCGGCACGGGATCGAAGGCGACCGGGAAGAGCAGCGGGACGCGGGCCAGCCCGAGCGAGGCCAGCACCGGCGGGGGGAGGGGCGTGGAGGCGAGTTGGGGCGGCGGCGGAAAGAGACCCCGCCAGCCCACGCTGTCCGGGCCGGGAGTGGCCTGGGGGGCGGCGGCCGCCGGCACGAGGAGCCCGATTGCCAGGTGCATCGCGGCCACCCGCCAACCCTTCCCACCGGGACCACGGGCACGCTGCCGGTGTACGGTGCGAGTTGAGGGAGGCTCGCTCAACGCCCAACCCGCAACCGGCTACGGATGAACATACTCACGCGCTATCTGATCCGGGCGCACGTGGCGCCGTTCTTCTTCTCGCTCACCGTGCTCACCGGCCTCTTCTTTCTCAACCTGGTCGCCCTGCGGATGGGCGCGCTGATGGGCAAGGGACTGCCGTGGCAGGTCTATGCCGAGTTCATGCTTCTCTCGCTCCCCCACACGCTCGCGCTCACCATTCCCATGTCGGTGCTGGTCGCCGTGCTCTACGCGTTCTCGGAGCTGGCGGAAGCCAACGAGATCACCGCGATGTCCGCGGGCGGCGTGCGTCCCGTCCGCGTGCTGGCACCCATGCTCGCCGCGGGCACGATCGCGGCCGCCGTGGTCTTCGTGCTGCACGACCGCGTGCTTCCGGAGTCCAATCATCGTCTCAAGAACCTCATGGTCGACGTCCAGGGAAAGAGCCCCACATTCCGGCTGCGCGAGCAGGTGATCAACGAGATCCAGGCCGTGAACGGAGCCACCCGCTACTTCCTGCAGGCGCACAGCATCGACCCACTGACCAACGAGCTCGAGGATGTCACCATCTTCGACGTTAGCGAATACGACCAATATCGCACCATCTATGCCGACCGGGGCACGATGGCGTTCGACGAGACCGGCACGGATCTCTTTCTGACCCTTTTCGAGGGCAATGCCTACGAGGTGAGCGACACGCGGCCGTCCGGCTTCCGGCAACTGGCTTTCGCCCGGCAGATCATCCCCATGCGCGGTGTCGCGGACGTGCTGGAGCGCAGCGACAGCGAGCAGCGCGGCGACCGCGAGATGTCGACGGCGATGCTGGCGGAGGAGGTGCGCAAAGCCCGCGAAGAGCTGGCCGAAGTGCGGCGGGCGAGCCTGGGGCGCTCCCGTGGCGCGCTGCGCGAGGCCCTGGGACTCGAGGCGGTGGAAGGCGAAGAGATCGACGATCTGCTGCCCCCAGGCGCGCTGGAAAGCCAGCGGCGCATCATCGGCGACCTGGGCCTGACCCCGCCGGACCAGCTCACGGAGGCGGTCACCGCCAACCTGCGCACGAACGCCGTGCGCGAGGAGGGACTGCTGCTCAACGTGAACCGCTACCGGGTGGAGTGGCACAAGAAGTGGGCGATCGCCACCGCCTGCATCATCTTCGTGCTCGTGGGCGCGCCGCTCGCGATCCGCTTTCCCAGGGGCGGGCTCGGCACCGTGATCGTCCTCTCCGGCGCCATCTTCGCCATATACTGGACGACCCTGATCGGAGGCGAGTCGCTCGCCGACCGGGGCCGCCTGGAGCCGAATGTGGCGATGTGGATTTCAAACGTCATCTTCCTGGCGGCCGGCGTGTGGCTGTCCTCGCGCATGGGCCGCGCCGTGTCCGCGCCACGGGATTCCGGCCGGGGCGGCATCCGGCAACTGCTGGCGAACCGGGTGAGGGGGAGCGCGGACGCATGAGGCTCCTCGACCGGCTGGTCGCCACCAGCTTCCTGCGCATATTCGTGGCCTTCGTGGCCGCCGTGCCGCTCCTTTTCGTGGTCGGCGACCTCACCGAGAACATCGACGAGTACCTCGACCGCGGGCTCCCGATGGTGGACGTCTTCCGGGCCTACGGATTCCAGATGCTCCAGTTCGTGTTCTGGTCCTTCCCGATGGCGACGCTCATCGCGGCGGTCTTCACGATTCACGCCATGACCGTGCACCGGGAGATCGTGGCCGCCAAGGCGGGCGGCATCTCCTTCCATCGGCTTGCGTTGCCGGCACTGGCCCTGGGCGTCGCGCTCGCCGGGGTGTCGTTCTACATCAGCGACATCGTGCCCCGCGCCAACCGCGCCGCCTTCGACATCCTCGAGGAACGCAACTTCAGCCGGGACTGGCGCATCAACTTCGTGTACCAGACCGAAGAGGGGCACAGCCTGTCGGTGCGCCGCCTGACCGTGATGGCCGGGGAACTGCAGGATGTCGTGCTGGAACACCGCCCGGTCACCGCGGCGCCGGGCACGGGACCCTCCCTGCACGCGGTCGCGGACCGCGCGTACTTCAACGACGAATCGGGCTGGACCTTCAGCGACGGATACGTGCGCCGCCTGCTCCCGGATGCCCGCGAACAGACCTACCAGTTCGGCCGCATGAAGACGCGCGGGTTCTCGGAACGGCCTGATGAGTTGCTCGAGGCATCCCGCACCGGCAACCGCATGTCCGACGCCCAGAACGACCGCCTGGCCCAGATGACGCGCGCGGACATCGACCGGCAGGTGGGGATCATCGAGCGTAGCGGAGGCAGCGCCTCCGAGTACCTCGTCGAGCGCGAACAGCGCGGCGCCCTCGCCCTCGCCACCTTCATCATGGTCCTCTTCGGCCTGCCCCTGGGGACCTCGTCCCAGCGCGGCAGCGCGGCCTACGGCGCCGGCGTGTCGATCGCCTCCATCACCCTGTACCTGATTCTCTTCCGGGTCCTGGGCGCGGCGGCGGGCGCGGGTGTCCTGTCACCCACCATCGCGGCCTGGACCCCCAACGCGGTGTTCCTGGCGATGGGCGCGTTTCTCATGGTTCGGGTGCGAACGTAGAGAAGCAGCCCCGGAAGGGTTGCTGGGTCCCTCCCGGGGCTGGCGGATGTGCCTCCGGGCCGCTAGCGGGCCCGGCACATTCAGCTGACCGGGCGCTCCTTCGGCAGGATCTTGACCGACCACAGCCCGGAGTTGATGTCGGCGAAGAAGACGTTGCCCTTCCAGGGCATCACGCCCCAGGCCGCCGGCGCGTTGGGGATGTAGCCGAGAGGGTCGTGCGCCTTGAAGACCGAGATCTCGCGCCCCTGCGTATAGAGGTTCCCCATCAGGTCGCCGGAGATGTCCACCATCCTGAGGCCTCCCTCGTAGTAGGCCTCATAGAGGATGTCGTCCTCGAC
>JAJDXG010000052.1 GCA_022823365.1 Gemmatimonadota bacterium | reverse complement strand
CTCGGCCCAACAGAGCTTCGCCGTCACGGTGCCGAACCGGGCGCCGGAGGCGGTCGGCGCGATCGGGGACCTGGAAGTCGCCGTGGGCGGGGTGTCGGAGGTGGACGTCGCCGGGCAGTTTTCGGACCCGGACGGGGACGACCTGGAGTTCGGGGCGGCTTCGTCGGACACGACCCGTGTGAGGGTGGCCGTGTCGGGCAGCGTCCTGACGGTCGCCGGCATGGCGTCGGGCACCGCCGCGGTGACCGTGACGGCCACGGACGGGGGCGGCCTCTCGGCCCGGCAGAGCTTCGCCGTCACCGTGCCGAACCGGGCGCCGGAAGTCACGGACACGATTCCTCCGCAGACCGTGACGGTCGGCGAGACGCGCTCGTGGGCCGGATCCGAGTACTTCTCCGATCCTGACGGCGACCCGTTGATGCTGACGGCCGGCACAACCAACGCATCCGTAGTCTTGGCCTCGGTGTCCGAGCAGGAGTTTGAGATTCTCGCGGTGACGCCCGGGACGGCGACCGTGACGGTCACTGCAACCGATCCGGAAGGCCTGGGCGCCAGCCAGAGCATCCAGGTGACGTCGGAGATCCCGGGGTCCCTGGTCATCTCCAATGTCGCACCGGCAACGTTGCTCGAGGGCGCGCAGGCGACCATCAGCGGCTCCGGGTTCTCGAGTGTTCCCGGCGACAACGAAGTTATGATCGGGGGTCTGGCCGCGACCGTGACGGCGTCGAGTGCGACGCGCCTTTCGGTGACGGTCCCCTACAGCGACTGCCTGCCCCCTCGGCGCGCCGAGCTGCGCGTGACGGTGCAGGGTGACAGTGACGCCCGGCTGGTGGGCGTGAGCCCGCGCAGCAGGGAAGACATCGATCTTCCCGTGGGCTGGTACCGCTACACCTATGGCGGGAACGGCTGCCTCCACGTGCCGGGAGACGATGCGGGAGGCGCATATGTGATCGGAGTGGTCTCCATATCTGAAGAGCCGGCCTCTCTGACTCCGGTTGCCGCGACCAGCATCGTCGGAGACCCGACGGTAGTGGCCGCCCGATCGCCTTTCGCCTACTCGGCGGCGCCCCGCGAAGCCGTGGCGCCGGCCCCGCGGTTCCCGGTGACGAGGGCCGCTGTGGCCGCTCCGGCAGGCGCCGCCACACCTTCCCGGCAGGAGTTCGTCGAGGGTCCGCACGACTGGGAGCGCCCCCACAGCGAGGTGATGAGCCGGAACCGGGGGATCGTCCGGAGGCTGGGTCGAGTGGACCCTGCGATGGCGCGTGCTCGAGAAACGCTCGCTCTGTCCGTTGGAGACACGCTCAGCCTGTTTGCCGGAGGCACGTCCTGCTCGGCCCGCGACCAGATGGGGGCCGTGGTTCGGCGCATCGGCGACCACACCGTGTGGCTCGACGACATCGAGAACCCGAGCGGGACCTTCACCGACTCCGAGCTTGCAGGACTGGACGCCTTCTACGGAGCCCGTGCGAAGGGGGTTCACAACGACTACTTTGGGGGCCTGTCCGATGTTGACGGGAACGGCCGAGTCACGATCCTCATGACGAAGCAGGCCAACCAGCAGGACGATCCGGACTCGTTCCTCGGGGGGTGGGCCTGGTTTGGAGACCTCTATCCGTCCGAGGAGTGCGCCACCAGCAACCAGGCCGAGATTCTCTTTGGTCGCGTCCCCGATCCCGCGGGTGTCTTCGGACACGCCTGGACGAAGGAGCAGACCCTTGCATACTACCCGTCTCTGCTGACGCACGAGATCACCCACCTCGCGCAGGGCGCCGCCCTGGTGTTCGGGGGAGCCAACTTCACCACCTGGGAGCTGGAAGGCGGCGCGACGCTCTCGGAACAGTTGGTGGCCTACGGCCTCTTCGGGCATGAATCGGGCCGGAACATGGGCTACGAACAGTGGTCTGAGGGCCGTGAGTGGTACGAATCATGGACTCTCGGCCTGGCCAGGTTCTTCGGGTGGGACTCGAACGATCCGACAGACACGCGCCGGATCCCGAACGCGCCGGAGGAGTGCAGCTGGATCGGTAGTCCGGAGGAGGGCAACGACGGCCCTTGCACCAACGCGTTCAGAGCCGTCTACGATGTTCCGTCAATGGTGCTCCGGTTCGCGATGGACCGCTGGGGAGGCGAGTACCCGGGCGGCGAGAAGGCCCTGATGCATCGCCTCATGCGATCTCCCACGACGGGGCTGGCTTCCCTGGCGAACGTTAGCGGCTGGCCGGCCGAGCAGGTTCTTACGGACTTCTATATGTCGCTGTGGATCGATCTGAACGGCTGGGACGCATTCGGCATGACGACCTGGGATCTCGACGACATCTGGAGCCGCTTCGGGCCCAGCCACCATCTTCAGCCCTACGAATCGACATTCGCGGAGTTCACTCGCCAGTGGAATGTCCGAGCCGGATCCACGTCGTACCTGGAGTGGAATCCAGGCGGTTCGCGAGGGCCGACGTCCATCAGGGTAACGTCCCCGAACGGCGCTTCCATCCCGGGCCACATATCGGTATGGGCCTTCAGGATCCGATGAGAACAGCCAGCCAATGCGCAAGCTGATACTCAGGAACTTTCAGTCGCCGGGTGACATCGTGATGCTCACCGCCGCGGTCCGCGACCTGCACAGGTGCCATCCCGAACGTTTCCTGACCGATGTCCGCACTTCCTGTCCCGCGTTGTGGGAGAACAACCCGCACCTCGTTTCGCTGGATGAGGACGATCCGGACGTGCAAGTCCTGGACTGCCACTACCCGCTGATCCATCAGAGCAACCAAAGGCCCTATCACTTCCTGCACGGCTTCATCCACTACCTGAACGAGCAGCTGGAACTTCGGATCGAGCCGGGCGCCTTCAAGGGAGACATTCACATCTCGGATGGTGAGAAGGAGTGGTTCTCGCGCGTGCAGGAGGTTCACGGGGAGTCCACCCCGTTCTGGATGATCGACGCCGGTGGCAAGTTCGACTACACGATCAAGTGGTGGGATCCGAAACGGTACCAGGCCGTCGTCGATCATTTTCGAGGCCGCGTGGAGTTCGTCCAGATTGGGGAGTTCGGACATCATCATCCGCCGCTTGACGGGGTCGTCGACATGAGGGGGCAAACCACCCTTCGCCAACTCGTACGGCTCATGTATCATGCGCAAGGCGTCGTGACGCCGATCAGTCTGCCGATGCACTTGGCCGCAGCGGTGGAGGTGAAGCCCGGCATGCCCAGGAACCGCCCGTGCGTAGTCGTGGCCGGCGGCCGCGAGCCACCTCACTGGGAGGCCTACCCGCACCACCAGTTCATTCACACCGTCGGTGCGCTGCGGTGCTGCGACAACGGAGGATGCTGGAAGTCGCGAACGGTGCCGCTGGGCGATGGAGACTACAAGGACGGGCCTGACGAACTCTGCGTGGATGTGGTGGGCGACCTGCCCCGTTGCATGGACATGATTACTGCGGAAGAAGTGATCCGCCGGATCCAGTGGTACTTCGATGGCGGAGCAATCGAATACCTGAATCCCCGGTCCCGGCCAGAATAGGTTCTCCCGACCGGTGCAACGACAACTTCCTCCCGAAGAGCACTTCCTGGGAAGGATTTTTCCGTTCTTTCGAAACCACGAAATCGTAGAGCACATCGGTACGGGGGCAATCGGTCGTGTATATCGTGCACATGCGGCCCACATAGATGGTGACCTGGCGTTCAAGTTCGTACCAATAGAGAATCTTCCTGCGTATCAACACGAGCCGGACGTCTACCTCGAGGAAGCCAGGAAGGCGAATGTTCTGGAGAATCCATGCGTCGTCCCGTATCTGGATGTGCAATCCTGGGAAGATCCCGTGTTGGGACGCGAGTTCGTGGTGTTTGTCCGCCAGTACGTAAGGGGTACGTCGCTGGAGCAGTTCATCAGGGCGAATCGGGGGAATGTGGAGCTGGGGTTTATCGAGCAATTCCTGAGTGCCATGTTTGGTTTGCTCTTTGAGCTTGAACAGCGCGGAATGGTTCACGGAGACATTCACGCGGACAATGTGCTGGTAACACGCTCACGGTACGATCTCAGAGGGGATGTGCAGTTTAGAGTCATGGATTTCAAGCCGGCGGGACACGGGGATCCCATCGACTACCTGGGCATTGCGCGTTCGCTGAAGGGACTGCTGGAATGCGTCAGGTACGAGGAACTGCAACTTCGGGACCGTTACGTCTTTGAAGTTCTGAGAAACGACTTCCTGGGCCGATACCTGGTCGAGTCAGACCCAACAGCGGATGACCGTGGCTTCAGTCCGCGCGAATTGCGGAGGAAGCTGGATAGTGTTGACGAGATGTTCGCCGCTGCGAGCGCGTCCCGAGGACCGGAAGCAGCTGTTCGATCTGTTCGTCGCTGATTCACCTCCCTTCTGCCTGGAACGCCGCCGCGATGCCTTCGGCCGCGCGGGCGATGCACCGCTCCCCGATCTTGCGGTTCATCCCGCGCGGGTCCCCCAGCACGCCATTGGCGGTGACCGCGCGCAGCCCCTCCGCGAAGATCCGCTCCGCCAGCGCCGCGTCGAAGCCGCCGACGTACCCCGGCTCGGCCAGCTCCTCCCGCACCAGGTCGGGCCGGATGCAGAGCATCTCCGAGCTCTCGGCGATGTCGGCGTGACCTCCGACGCGATCGGTGAGGCCGGGCGCCACTTCCCGCACCGCACCCTGCCACAGCCCTACGAACTCGAGCAGGTCGGTGTACGCGTGCACCTCACAATCGGGGGCGCCGGCGGCCCGGAGTTCGTCGAGCATGGCCGCCAGGGGCGCGAAGTTGCCTCCGTGGGACGGCACCAGATAGATGGTGCGGAAACCGTGCCGAGCGAGGCTGCCCACATAGTCCAGGCAGATCGCCTTGAGGGTGTCCGTGGCCACCGAAATCGTGCCCGGGAAGCCCATGTGGTGCTCGGAGCATCCCACGCGAATCGTAGGGCCTGCGAGACTGCGCCCGAGACGGCGCGCCACCTCGAGCGCGAGCCGGTCGCCGCGCGCCGCGTCCACCAGCAGCGGCAGGTGCCTGCCGTGCTGTTCGATCGCGCCCACGGCCACGACGACCGAAGTGAACCCGTCGGCCAGGGCCCGCTCCACCTCGGGCCAGGTCATTTCTTCGAGGAGCAGGGTCTTGAGCATGTGCCCAACCTATGCCGGGTCCAGCCTCCGCTCCAGGTGATCGAGGAAGAAGGCGAGGGTCACGGTCAACCGACTTGGCCGACCTGACCGGGCCGGGTATACTGCCTCACTCCCGCGCCACATCAGGAGGAAACCAGGATGCCCGACGACGCCGATCCCGAGCCGCGACCTCGTCGCGGGCTCACCCCGGAGCGGAACTAGCCGTGCTGCGCCAGGTTCTGCTCTGGGCTTCCGAGAACCGATGGATGGAGCGCCAGATGCGCCGCCGCGCCTTTGCGCGCCGCGCGGTATCGCGCTTCATGCCGGGCGAGACCGCGGACGCGGCGCTGGGGGCTGCCCGGGCAATGGCCGAGCACGACATCTCGACGGTGTTCACCAAGCTCGGCGAAGCCCTCCGGGACGGGGACGAGATCGAGGGGGTCGTACGGCACTACCTGGACCTGATCGAGCGCATCGCGGCGGAGCAACTGCCCAGCCAGATCTCAATCAAGTTGACCCAGCTCGGCCAGGACCTGGGCCCCGAGGTGGCGCAGGCCAATCTGGAGCGGCTGGCGGCAGCGGCAGCGGAGCAGGAGGACATCGTGTGGGTGGACATGGAGGCGTCGCCGTACGTCGACGAGACGCTGGACATCTTCACCGCCACGCTGGCCCGATACCCGGGCCTCGGCCTGTGTGTGCAGGCGTACCTGTACCGCACGGCCGCGGATGTGGAGCGGCTGCTCTCGCTGGGCGCGCGCCTGCGGCTGGTGAAGGGGGCCTATCAGGAGCCGGCGGAGATCGCCTGGCCCCGCAAGCCGGATGTGGACGAGAACTTCATGGTCCTGACCCGGCTCATGCTCGAAGACGCGAATCCGGCCGCGCCCCACGGCATCGCAACCCACGACACCGTCCTGCTGGGCCGCATCCTGGAGGAGACGCGGAAGATGGAACTTCCCCGGGATACCTTCGAAGTGCAGATGCTCTACGGGATTCGGACGCGTGAACAGTTGGCACTCAGGCGGCGCGGGATTCCCGTGCGGGTACTCATCAGCTACGGGCCGCACTGGTACCCGTGGTACATGCGTCGCCTCGCGGAGCGGCCCGCCAACCTGGGCTTCGTCGTCCGCAGTGTCTTCACGCGATAGGGATCTCGCCGTCGCGGGTTTGCGGGCGAACCTGCGCGCGGCGGGGATCCCCGCGCGGGAAGAGGACATCGAGCGGGTCGTGGCGGAGGGCATCGCGGACCGGGCGGTGGTCTTTCGTGCCTTGCTTGGAGCCGCGGGCGACGACTGCATTCCGGACTTTCTGTCGGGATGGTCGCTCGCCGGACCCGGGGCAGACGGGGAGGGGAGGGGCGCTGCGGGTGCGGCCGCTGGCCCGCCCCAGACCGCTACCCCGTCCCCATCCGTTGCTCGGGCGCAACCGGAGCCTGCGCGCTGGCCCTCGACCATCGCCGAGTTGGCGCCGCTGGTGCGCGCTGGTGCGGTGTCTCCGGTAGAACTCACCGAGCAGGCGCTGACCCGCATCGAAGAGGATGATGGCCGCGCCAATGCCTTTCAGCTGGTGCTGGCGGAGGAGGCGTTGGCGGCGGCGCGCCGCGCGCAGGACGAAGTGGCGGGCGGTGGATGGCGCGGCCCTTTGCACGGGATTCCGGTCGCGGTCAAGGATCTCCTGGCCATGAAGGACACGGTCACCACGTCCGGATCGAAGGTGTTCGCCGATCACGTCAGCGACCACGACGCGGCGGCCGTGGAGCGTCTGCGCGCGGCGGGAGCGGTCATCGTGGGCAAGACCCGGCTGTCGGAGTTCGCGTACTGGCCGGGGTCGACCAACCCGCACTACGGGCCCACCCCCAATCCCCGCGACCCCACCCGCGATGCTGGCGGGTCGAGCAGCGGGTCGGCGGCGGCGGTGGCGGGCGGCATGGTGTACGCCGCCCTGGGGACGGACACGGGCGGATCGATCCGCATCCCGGCGGCGCTGTGCGGGGTTGTGGGCCTCAAGCCCACTTTCGGGCGCGCGAGCCTGCACGGCTGCATGGCGCTGGCGTGGTCGCTCGACCATGTGGGTCCCCTCGCGCGCAGCGTCGAGGATGCCGCGCTCGTGCTGGCCGCCATCGCGGGACCCGATCCGCGCGACCCCCGCACCCGGTCTGCTCCACTCCTGGCGATGGCGGGCTCGCCGGGTGACCCGACGGAAGGCCTGCGCGGTCTGCATGCCGACCTGCCTGGTGTCCGCGTCGGCGTGCCCCGGGACCTGCACCTCGCCGCGCCTCTCCAGGATGCGGCCGCGCGTTCGTGGGTGCGTGCCAACCGTGCTCTGGAGCAGGCGGGCGCCACCCTGGTGGAGGTCGACCTCGACGAGATCCACCTGCTGCGCCAGGTCGCCGTGCTCACGCTGGGCGTGGAAGCCGCCGCGCATCACACGCCGTTGCTGAGGGCCCACTACGACGACTACGGCGAGTTCTCCCGTGGCCGCCTGGTCGCCGCCTTCACCTTCTCGGCCCGGGATTTCCTCGGCGCGCAGCGGCTCAGGCACTGGATCCGTAGGCGCTGGGATGCTGCGTGCCGCCACGTGGATCTTCTGAGCTTGCCCTGCCAGCCCGGCGTGGCCCCATTGTTGGATATGCCTGCCTCCACCGACCTCACGAATCTGTTCAACGCGCTCGGCTGGCCAGCGATCAGCGTGCCCTGCGGCGAAGGTGCGCACGGACTGCCGCTCGCGGTGCAGCTCGTGGCGAAGCCCTGGAACGAAGCCACGCTCGTGCGCGCGGCCCGGGCGGTGGAAGCGTGAGGAAGGCCTCGACGGTGGTTCTGCTGCTGGCTGTTGCCTGTGGCGAAGATCCTCTGGGGTCCCCGGACATCCCGCGGGTACCCGGGGAGCTTGAGCCCACCGTGGTGCCGGCGGGATACGAGGGCCCCGCGGATTTCACCGGCTTCCGCTACGCCTTCAAGGGGCAGCTCAGCCGAGCCGGGATCGGTGTCGGGCATCTCTTTCCGGAGGCCGGAGACATGGACCGGGTGCCCTGGATGTGGATTGGTTGCTACGTCCGCGAGCATGCGGAGAGCCCCTACTTAAGCATTGATCCGGTCGAAGGATCCTCCCTCCCCTGCGGCTTCAGATGGCACGGGGATCACATCGATGGGGTCGTCTCGTCGCCCAGCACGCCCCTGTGGGAGGCGCTCGTCGTCGTGATCGTGCTCTGACGACGGGCCTGCGCCACGCCTGCTCGACCGTCCCATCCAGATATCGGACTTAGTCTAGTGGACTAAGTCGATACGGGACGATTCGGATCAGGCCAGCGCCCGAGCCACCTCCGCGGGCGCAGCGGTCGCGGCCCCGCGCCGTCCGACGACCACCGAAGCGGCCGCGTTCGCCAGAACCGCCGCGCTCAGGATTCCGAACCCCGCCGAGAGCGCCAGCACCAATGCGCTCGCCACCGTGTCGCCCGCGCCGGTCACATCCGCCACCTCTCCCCGGCGGGCGGGCGGAATGTTCCGACAGTGTTCCGTACCCTCGAAGACGCTCATCCCCCGGCTTCCGCGCGTGACCACCAGGGCGCGTGAATCGAGGCGGCTCAGGAACTCCCTCCCCGCCGTGGCTACGTCGGCGTCGCCGCGCAGGACGCGGCCCATGACCGCAGCCAGTTCCTCTTCGTTCGGGGTCGCCACCGTGACACCCCGGAACTCGGACAGCCGGTAGCGCGAATCCGCGCACGAAAGGATGCCGTGCGCGCGCGCACCCTGGATCAGGCAGGAACGCATCTGTGGCGCCAGGGTCGAGTATCCGTAGTCGGAGAGGAGCACCGCGTCCACCTCGGGGAGCAGTGTCCGCGCGCGCCGGACGAGGCGGTCGATCCGGCCCGCGCCGTATTCTCCGCCCTGGTCGATCCGCAGCACCTGCTGCTTGGCGGCATTGGCGGCTCCCGCGAGGATCCGGGTCTTGGTCACGGTGCGGTGCTCCGGGTCACGAAGAATCCCGCGCGTGTCGATACCGGCCGCCCGGAGCAGTTCGACCACCCGCTCCCCCTCCCGGTCCTCTCCCACCAGCCCCAGCGGGATCGGCTCTCCGCCCAGCGCGCGCACGTTGCGGGTGGCGTTCCCCGCGCCCCCCGGGTTCACATCGTCATCCTCCTGTTCGATGATGACCACGGGAGCCTCGCGGGAGAGGCGCGTCGGCCGGCCCACGAGATAGCGGTCGAGCAGAAAGTCGCCCGCCACCAGGATGCGGCGGCCGGCAAGTGCGCCGAGCCCTTTCCGCGCCCGGTCGCGAGCGCGCTTCAGTCGGTCGCCGGAGTCCATGTCCTCGTCACCTCGGGTCCTGCGGCAACGCGGCCACGATCGCGTGTGCGGCCGCGAGCAGGTCGTCGCAGATCAGGTCGGGCTCGACGCGCCAGCGGTGGCGCTGGTACTCGATCTGGCCGCGCCCGTAACCGGTGCGCAGCAGAATCCCGCGCGTGCCCGCCGCGTGTCCGGTCTCCACGTCCGTGATCATGTCGCCGGCCATCCAGGAGGTCGCCAGTTCCACCCGGTGCTCGCGTGCCGCCCTGACCAACATCCCCGGAAGGGGCTTGCGGCAGTCGCACACCGCCGGCCGTCCCTCGGCAGGGAGATGCGGGCAGTGGTACACGGCTTCCACGCGGGCCCCCTCGCGCGCCAGCCCGCCGACCAGGCGGCGGTGCACCTCGTTCAGCACCTCCTCGGTGAAATAGCCGCGCGCGATCCCCGACTGGTTGGTGGCCACGAACACCCGGTAACCGGCCTGGTTGAGCAGCCGGATGGCCTCGGCCGAGAAGTCATGCAGGCGGAAGCGGTCGGGGTGGTTGATGTAGCCCACCTCTCTCGCGACCGTGCCATAGAGGTCGAGGAAGACGGCTCCCGGAAGGGAGGTGCGGGGGGCGGTCATGATGCGAAAGTATATCGCGCCCGCGACGCAGTGCGCAGCCCCGGCGGAGACGCGCTGCGTCCGGACCGCGGATCAGGCGCCCAGACCCGAGACTGGAACGGATCGGTGCTCGCTCCTACATTCCCGCCTGCCTGCCGGTCACGCGCGGGGCTGGAGGCGGGGGCAAGGGAGCGGAGATCTGCGGAGTCCGGACCGCAGCTCCGTAGCGGGGCCATAGCTCAGTCGGGAGAGCGCCTGCTTTGCACGCAGGAGGTCGCCGGTTCGATTCCGGCTGGCTCCATTCGAACGTCGCGCTTGGGAGGCGGAGTTCCCGCCCCTTGACCCCTGCCTTTTTGGGCGAGGTCCTCCGACGGATTACAGCTAGCCGGTCGTTTTCTCCTGGATCGGAGCAAGCGCTTGGGCGATGGCCTGCAGCCGATCCGCTTGGTCCTTGATCCACCGCGCTGATGTCGGCCATCCGTCCCCGTCGTTGCGGTCCCAAGCGCGCCGAACCGTGATACTCCTCCCCTTCCTGCTCCGTGACGCCTCATTCCCATCGAATTCCTGGTCTCCCATCAGCTCGCGAATCTTACGGGAGTACTGCAGCATGCGCTCGGCTCGCTTGGGCGTGTCTTGGTACTCGGAGGCCCTGAGGTAGATGCCCATCCAATCTTCGGCGAGACTGACACCAATCATGTCACCGGCCTCGTTGAGCCCGGTCGTCCAACAATTCCAACTACGCCACTCGTCAGACTGACCTGGCAGACCTCCCGTTTGCGCTTTGAGAAACTCCCAAAACGCCTTGATCGTATCCGGCGTGTCTGGGAATTCGATCTCGACCGGGAGCCCGCATCGGTCTCCCATTTCTCGACACCGTGCAGCGCTCGTCGGGTAGTCCCGCGCGTAAGGATACATAACGAAGGAATCGTGCCCGGGTACGGCCCGCATGGTGAGGCTCCGGGCCTTGCTACCGGCTGGGTACTGGCTTGCCATCTGCAAGGTCGTGGAGAGGGCGTCACCCCGTAGTCGCTCGGCGTTCTTAGGATCGCGGGTGAGAAGCGCTCCGGCGACGTTGAGCACCATCTGACTTGCTGCGCTTTCCTCGTGCCAGTCGCCTTCCTCAATGCGCCATCTCATCCGCCACGTGCCAGTTGGTGTGTTGCGGGCGTGCGCGTCGGGATCCGACCAGGGCCAGAGCCTAAGCACTTGGTCCGCGAGATCTTCGGCACGCCGTTCCAGGGCCGCTTCGTTCCAGGCATCTTCGTCTGCGATTACCCTGGTCAAAAGGATACCGCTGCGCTTCATAATTTCTCGCTTCTCCTCAAATGGCTTCGATCCCAGTTCCGAGTTAACTCCGCTCAGCGTCAGGTTTGCGAGTCGGTCGCGATACCAATCATGAATCCGATCGGCATCATCTCCTAACGTCAACCTCCATTCGTCTGTCAGCTTCTGCGGCATCACGTGCTCGACCGTGAGGTCATCACGTGCGGGGGAATCGCCGCGCTGCTCCGACTCCATCATCGCGCAGAGGACCGCCTTGGTGACACGCGTTGCACTCGCGCCGTAAGCCTTTCGATTGCGGATTCCGCCTCGCACCGCCTCGTCGTCGGGCACTTCTACGCGTGAGTTGCGAAATCTTCGGATCCGTCCCAGCCAGAATTCAGCGGGATCATCGTGACCTGTCGGGCCGGGCCCGTGGGCAAGTTCGGCGAACGCCTTATTCATCCCGGCCATCGGGCGGTCGGAAAGCCAGAACCGGGTTGCCCATGTCCCGATACCTGCGTAAGCCTTCGCCAGCATCGCGTCAGTCCACCCAACGCCTTGGGCCGAATCCGCTTCGTGGAGCAGGCGAAGGGTCAGAGGGCGATGGGTATCAAACCCCATTGCCCTCAGATGCCGCAGCTCACGTTCAACGTTCTTGTCGTCGTGAGGTCCGCCGGTACCCATGAGCACGCCGTAGTGGACGGCAAGATCCGCTAGCTGGGAGCATAGGGCCTTACGATTCTCAGCCTTGCCGTTCTTTACGGCCCACCGTCGCAGATCCTCGTAGACGTGCCTGACGCCACGCAGTTCACCGGTCTTCCAACGCAAGAAATCCCGAAGGAAAGTGTCGATCGGGTCCGTCGAGTACTCGGCATCAAGCGAGACCTCTATCCGCTTCCAGTGGCGGTCGTATAGCTCCTGCTGCTCCCCATCCGGCAGAGCCATCAGCAGCCAGTTCTTGAGCTTCTCGCTCTCGGCTAACGGTCGCCCTGTCGCGTTCAGGCTCTCGAAAATCTGTTGGGGATCGTCGTACTCCTTCAGACCGATGCTGACCACACGAAACCGTTCGAGTCCCGCGAGGAGTTCAGCGATGTCGTATCGTCGCACCTGCCTTCGCGCAGTCCTCCAAGCTTGGGCAACCGCGCCTGGCCCATCCGGATTACCTTCGAGTCCAGATCGGTATTCCTCTTCATCTCCGTCCTGCAACCGCAGCTTCCGAAATCTGTCGGGGGGCTTCTCGGGATTCGTGAGCCGGTCGTTCCTGATGGTCTTGGCGGTCCAGCCTCGGCATCGTCCATCGGGGCCGAGTACCTCGGCGATGCAGGCAAGAAGAATGCTGACCGTCGTGAGCCTCTGCTGACCATCAACGACTCGGTGAACGGTGACTGGTTGCACCGCACTCGACTCTGGGAATGTAAGCAGGGTACCGCCGTAATGCGCCGCTCTCGAGCCGTCCGGTGCCTTCGCGATGGCCACGAGGTCTTTGATCAGCCTCTCGATGTCGGCCTGACCCCAGCAGTACCTCCGCTGCCAGCGGGGCACCACGTATTGCACCTGGGAGTTGAAGAGCTCAAGAAAAGCAATGTGTCGGGTATCCAATAGCCGTCTCGTTCGAGGGTTATGCAGATTGGCTTTGCGCCTCGCCGGGGACGAGTGCCGAGGAGCCGGAGCGGATT
Organism: Gemmatimonadota bacterium; assembly: GCA_022823365.1. GTDB lineage: Bacteria > Gemmatimonadota > Gemmatimonadetes > Longimicrobiales > Gaopeijiaceae > BD2-11. The sequence goes on along the minus strand of JAJDXG010000052.1, from coordinate 37,023 downwards.
GTTCCAGCGTCTGAGAGGGGCGGTTGGAATCAGTTGGATCGAGCGTACCGCTCTTGATGATGGCGGTAGTTGACGGCTGAGGACGGATCCGCCCGCGACGCGGCAAGGTAGAGGTCGAGGTCCACGGTGACGAGTGGCGTGTCCCGTGACACGAGACCCAGCAGCCCCGCATCGGTCAGGCCGAGTCGGGAGAAGGACGGGTGCCCGGCCGCATCGGCGCTGGCCACGACGACCTCATGGCTTTCGCCGATCAGGATGCGGAGAGTCTTGAACAGCCGGGATCTCTCCGGCTCCCGATGCTGCCCCAGGAGATTCGACGCGTCCGTGAGCGTGTTGGGCGTGACCAGAACGCGCTCGAAGCCGCTTACCATCTCCTGCACTCGTTCGAAGTCTTCGGGACCGAACGTCCGCAACCGCCGGTGCCGCGCGATGATGTCAGGATCCAGCGCCCCCGCGACGAGTAGCACCAGAAGGTTGGCGTCGACGAAGACACCGTCCGGAGGATTTCCGTCAGGCCGGGACGGAGACATCGCGGTGCTTCAGGGAAACGATCGTCCCATCGTCGCGAACACAGACAGTCTTGTAGGTTCGGCGAGGCTTCGCCAGCGGAGCGAGAAGGACGGTGCCTAGTCGAGCGGGCGAGTCGGAATGCCAAAGGCGCTCAAACCCGATCGTTACTTCCCACATCTCGTCTGTGGCCCTGAATTCGAGCTCCTCCAGGCCAACACGGGCGATTTTTTCATCTTGAAAGAGCTCCAGGATGTAGTCCTTTGCCGCCTGGACGGCCTCTGTGGCTACCATCTACAACTCCTTGCGGTGCTACCGCCATCGCGGCGGCGATCAATCTCAGTTGGTCGCAGGTGCAATCTACCGGATGCCCGCAAAGCCTCTCAAGTCGGGTGTGATGCCACGGCGTGGTTTCGTGGACCCGGTCGGCAGAGGACCTGCCCCCGCCTGGAGAATCTGGTGAGCGTAACGAGCGGGAGGTCGATAACCGGAGGCTTGGCTGCATCCGCGTTGTTTCCCCACGATGTGCCGAGTAACTTGGGCCACCGGCGGTGTTCTCCGTCCCGTCGGTCCCGAGTTCTTGCACGCAGGAGGTCGCCGGTTCGATTCCGGCTGGCTCCATTCTTCGGGCCATCGGCCCGCTGGTCCTTCTCGCCCCGGTGATCCGAGCCCATGAAGAACATCTTTCCCCTCTCCCGCTCGAATCCTCCCCGCGTCGCGCGGGCATGCGCACTCGGCACCGCCCTGCCATTGCTCGCAGCCGCGGCCTGCTACGACGGTCCCCGGCCCGTCTTCGAGGACGGCGAGGCGCAGGTCGTCCCGGAGTTCGCGGATTCGGCCACCTGGGTGCGGCACGAACTCTGGGTCGAGACCGACTTCGACTCCGACGGCGACGGCGCTCCCGACCGGGTGCATGTGGACGTGACCCGCCCCGCCGCGACCGAGTCCGGGCTCGAGGTCGCAGTGATCTACGAGACCAGCCCGTACTATTCCGGTACCGGTGGCCTCGACTTCAGCTATTTCTGGGACATCCGCCAGGAGGTGGGCGCGCCGCCTCCGCCGCGCACCGTGATGCCCCCGATGGACCACATCGAGGAGCAGCCGGTCATCTCGAACTCGCACATCGCCACCTGGGTGCCGCGCGGGTTCGCGGTGGTGCACTCGCAGTCCCCCGGGACGGGACAGTCACAGGGCTGCCCCACGGTGGGCGGCGAGAACGAGTCCCTCGCCCCCAAGGCGGTGATCGACTGGCTGAACGGGCGCGCGCGCGGCTTCACCGAGGTCGAGGGCGGGGAGGAGGTGAGCGCCTACTGGTCCACCGGCAGCGTGGGCATGATCGGCACCTCCTACAACGGCACCCTGCCGCTCGCCGCCGCCACCACGGGCGTGGAGGGGCTCGAGGCCATCATTCCGGTGGCCCCCAACACGTCGTATTACCACTACTACCGGTCACATGGGCTGGTGCGGTCGCCGGGCGGCTACCCCGGCGAGGACATCGACGTCCTCTACGACTTCATCAACAGCGGCCCGATGGAGCGGCGCGACTACTGCAACCAGACTGTGCGCAGCGACCTCATGCAGGCGCGCTTCGACCGCGCCTCCGGGGACTACAACGACTTCTGGGCTGGGCGCGACTACCTCAACCACGTCGACGGCGTGCGCGCCCCGACGCTCATGGCGCACGGATTCAACGACTGGAACGTGATGCCCGAGCACAGCTACCGCATTGTGGCGGCGCTACGCGACCGGGGCGTGCCGGTGCAGGTGTACTACCACCAGCAGGGCCACGGGGGCGAGCCACCGCTCACCCTCATGAACCGCTGGTTCTCCCGGTATCTGTACGGAATCGAGAACGGAGTGGAGAACGATCCGGGCGCGTGGATCGTGCGGGAGGGCGACGACCGCCTGAGCCCCACGCCCTATCCCTCTTATCCCAACCCCGACGCGGAGCCGGTGCGCATGCACCCGTCCGGCGAGGGAGGGATGCAGGGGATGCTCTCGCTCGAGCCCGATCCCGCCGCCGGGGAGCAATCGCTCACCGATGACGTGAGCTTCTCCGGCGCCGACCTGGCCGGGGCGGAGGCCTCGGAGCACCGGTTGCTGTTCGCGACGCCCGAGTTCGCGGAAGGCGTGCACCTGTCCGGCGTTGCCCGCGTCTCCCTCCGCCTCGCCGCCGACCGCGCCGCCGCCAACCTGTCGGTCTGGCTGGTATCGCTTCCCTGGTCGGAGGGCGCCAGCATCAACGACAACCTGATCACGCGCGGCTGGGCCGATCCGCAGAACGCGGTCTCGCTCACCGAGAGCACGCCACTTGTCCCGGGCGAGTTCGTCGATCTCGCCTTCGACCTTCAGCCCGACGACCAGATCATCCCGGCCGGCCAGCGTATCGGGCTCATGATCTTCTCCAGCGACGCCGACTTCACCCTCCACCCCGGTCCCGGCACCCGGCTGACCGTCGACCTGGCGGCGACGGCCCTCGATCTGCCGGTGGTGGGGGGCCGCGCGGCGCTCGCACAGGCGCTGGGCGAGGGCGGCTCCTGACGGCAGGCGGGCGCGGTCCCCACGAACCGTGACGGCGCCTCATGTCGAGCAGCCCGCACATCGAGTAGACTGAACAAGCGAGCAGCCTGCTCATCGATTGGACCGCAGATCCGGGAGGCCGCCATGTCCCGCAGCAAACTTCGTCCATCCTTCCTCGTCACCGGAATCGCGCTCATCGCGGTCGGATTTCTCTTCGTGCGGTGCACGTCAGATCCCGGCGACCCCGTCGTGGCCGCGGGCCCCGGCTCGCACGCGGACCTGGTCGAGCTCTTCGAGGAGTGGCGCGCCTTCGAGATGCCCAACTTCGTCGACGGCGTCCCGGACTATTCCGCAGCGGCGATGGCGCGCCAGCACGCCGAGCTCCCGCAGTGGCAGCTGCGTCTGAACGCGCTCGCCCCGGACGGCTGGCCGGTCGCCGAACAGATCGACTGGCACTTGGTGCGCGCGGAGATGAACGGGCTCGACTTCGACCACCGCGTGCGGCGTCCCTGGGCGCGCGATCCGGCCTTCTACGTCATCATGTTCCTGGCGGAGAGCGACGTGCCGGCCCATGAGGGCGCCGTGATCCACGGCTGGGTCGATACCTGGACCTACGACTACCCGCTGTCGGACGCGGATGCGGCGGAACTCACGGCCCGCATCGGGTCTATACCCGCGCTTCTGGAACAGGCCCGCGTGAACCTCGCCGACTCCAACGCCCGCGACCTCTGGCTGGCCGGCATCCGCGACTTCGCCGGTCAGGCCCGCGACCTCGACACTTACGCCGAGCAGGTATCCGGCACCAGCGCCGAACTCGACCAGGCCATCGCCGACGCGCGCGCCGCCTCCGAGGAGTTCAGCGGCTGGCTGGAGGAAGGGGCTTCCACGCGCACCGGACCGTCCGGGGTCGGGGCCGACAACTACACCTGGTACATGCAGAACGTCCACCTGGTCCCGTATTCGTGGGAGGAGCAGGTGACCCTCATGCGCCGCGAGCTTGCGCGCTCGCATTTCTCCATGCGCCTGGAGGAGAACCGCAACCGCGCTCTCCCCGAACTCGAGCGCATCGCCTCCGCCGAGGAATACGACCGGCGCCTGAACGAGTCCGTCGACCTCTACATGCGCTTCCTCGAAGAAGAGGAGATCGAGACCATCTTCGACTACATGGATCCCGCGCTCAGGGCGGTGAACGGGAGCTTCAGCCCAGTCGAGCCGGGCGAACTGCGCAACTTCTTCCAGGAAGTCATCTACCGCGACCCGGACGCCTTCCGCCCGCACATGCACCACTGGATCGAGCTGGCGCGCATGCGCGAGGACCCGCACCCGAGCCCCATCCGGGCCGTGCCCTCGCTCTACAACATCTTCGACTCACGCTCCGAGGGACTCGCGACCGGCGTCGAGGAGATGTTCATGCACCTTGGGCTTCTGGACGAAAACTCGCCCCGCGCCCGCGAACTCGTTTGGATCATGCTGGCGCAGCGGGCGGCGCGCGCGCTGAGCGGCCTCAACCTGCACGGCGACGTCTTCGACATGGAGGAGGCTGTCGCTCACGCGATGACCTGGACGCCGCGCGGATGGCTTACCGAGGGAGACCTGGTGCGCGGCGAGCAGAGCCTCTACCTCAGGCAGCCCGGATACGGCACCAGCTACGTCACCGGCAAGATCCAGATCGAGGAACTGCTGTCCGAGTACGCCATCCAGGAGGGCGACGACTTCACCGTCAAGCGCTTTTTTGACGCCTTCTACGGCGCCGGCGTGATCCCCATTGTGCTCACGCGCTGGGAGATGATCGGGGAGAAGGATGCGATATTGGAGGTGAACTGAGTCAATCCCCTCCCGGAGGCGGTCCCCGATAAGTCCGCACCGGCGGCAGGTGCGCGCCCGTGAGTCCCTGCGGCTGGGGCTCGCTCACCACTGACAGGTTCAGCGTGCCGATTCCGTCGATGGAGGCGGAGATCTGCTCGCCCGGCTGCAGGAAGCGCTGTGCCCCCCGGACGGCCGTGCCCATGCCGACGCCCCCGGAGGTGCCGTTGTTGACGACGTCACCGGGGAAGAGGGTGATGATGGAGGAGCCGTACTCGATCAGCTCCCAGAGCGAGTGGATCATGTCGCCGGCGGTGGCCTCCTGCATGCGCTCGTCGCCGACATCCAGCGTCTGGCGCAGGATCTCCATCGGATTCCCGTAGAATTCCTTCGGCACGATCCAGGGCCCCTGGGGCGCGAAGGTGTCGTGGCCCTTGCCCACGAACCAGTCGGAGGTCATGGGGTTGCCGCCCGGCGGACGTCCGCCGCGGTCTGAGATGTCGAGCGACACCAGGTAGCCGAACACGTAGGCCTCCGCGTCGTTGGCGGACACGTACTTGGCGGACCGGCCGATGACCGCGCCCAGTTCGACCTCCCAGTCGATGCGGTCGCGCCCCCAGGGAAGCACCACCTCGCCGCCATCGCCGATGACGGCGCCCTTGCTGGGCTTCAGGAAGAGGTAGGGCACGCCCCGGTTCTCGCGCCGCTGCCGCCGCGCCTCGGCCCTTTCCTCCTCGGTGCCGGTCTCGTTGACGTGGCTGTAGAAGTTGACCGCGGCGTTGAGGATCTTGCCCGGGTACAGGATGGGCGGGAGGGTGCGCACGTCCCCGAGATCGTGCACGTAGGAGGGGCGGCCCGCGCCCAGCATGTCGTTCTCGACCAGGTGGTTGACCAGTTCGTAGAGACGACGCTGGAGCCCGTATTCGTACCGCTCGATCAGCTCCAGCATGTCCGCCGGGGCCTGGACGCGGGCGTAGTAAGGATCGCGCTGGAGTGCGGTGTTGGCGGCGTCGACCTCGACGATGAGCTGGTCGCGCAGAACCAGCGACACCGTGGGCGTGCCGTCGATCTCGAAGGTGCCGACCTTGAAGGGCTCGGCGATGTCCGGGACGCCCTGAGCAAACGCCGGCAGCGGAATCGCCAACAGGAGCAATGTTGCAAGGATCCGGAAAGTGCGCATGCTGTCCTCCGCGGGTTGTGCTGTTGAACTCCACAGTTACGCCGGGGCCCGGATTCTGTCAATCGGATTGCCCGGCTCCGCGCCGTCGTCTACCGTTCCCCTCCGCGCAGATCTCCCTCCGCGTACATCTCTCCGGCAGCAGGTGGGTCATGAAGACGATCCGTTGGTTCCTCGCGCTTTCCATCCTGGTCACCGCCCCGCTCGCGCTCTCCGCGCAGCAGAAGGTCCCCCTCGACCACGACGCCTATTCGATCTGGAACCAGATCCAGGACGAGGAGTTCTCCCGGGATGGCAGCTGGCTGGTCTACCGGCTCGTGCCCGGGGACGGCGACGCCACGCTGGTGGTGGAGCATCTGGAGGACGGGCGCCGCGTGACGGTTCCCAGGGGCGCCGATCCGGCCTTTACCGCGGACAACCGCTTTCTGGTCGCGCTGGTCGAGCCCGCGGAGGAGGCTGTGGACGCGGCCCGCGCCGAGGGTTCGCGCGATGCTCCGGGCGACTCCCTGCTGATCCTGAACCTGTCCGACCTGTCGGAGACGCGCGTGGCGGAAGTCCGGTCGTTCGGTCTGCCCGCAGACGGCGGTGCCTGGATGGCGTACCTGAAGGAGGAGGGGGAGGCCGACGACGACGAAGACGAGGAGGGGCGCGCCCAGCGCGCAGAGGGCGATGACGACGACGGCCCGCCCCGCCTGGACGACGGCACCGAACTGGTGGTGCGCGACCTGGCAACCGGGCAGGAGCGCCGCTTCGACCACGCGGTGAGCTACGCCTTTGCCGGTAACGGCGGCGCGCTCTACTACACGGCGTCCGGGGAGGACGGCGCCGCCGACGGCGTCTTCCGCGTGGGAGCCACGGGCGGGGCCGAGGCGGTCACCAGCGGGGAAGGCCGCTACCTGCGGCTAGCCGTCGCCGACGACGGCGCGGTCGCCTTCCTCACCGACCGCGACGACCGCGGGGCCGGGGCGCCCGCCTTCGCGCTGTACGCCGCGCGCGAGGGAGCGGCCACCTCCCAGGTAGCGCCCGGCGCGGAGGCGCTCCCCGACGGCTGGGCCCCGAGCGAGCACGGCGAGGTGTCGTTCTCCGGTTCGGGAGCGCGCGTCCTCTTCCACAGTGCGCCCCGGCCCCTTCCGGATCCGGAGGACGACACCCCCGAGGACGAGCGCGTGCGCGTGGACATCTGGAACTGGAAGGACCCTCTGCTGCAGCCCATGCAACTGGTGCAGCTGGAGGACGAGCTGGAGCGCAGCTACCAGGCGGTGCTCGACCTCGGGAGCGGCCGCGTGGCGCAGCTCGCCACCACCGAGGTGCCCGACGTAACGGTGGCCGACGACGGCGACGGCGCGGTCGCGATGGGGAGGAGTGGCCTCCCCTACCGGCAGCTGGTGTCGTGGGATGCCAGCTACGTGGACCTGTTCACCATCGACGTGGCGGACGGGTCGCGGCGGCAGGTGGCCGAGCGGGTGCGGGGACAGGGGACCCTCTCTCCCGGCGGCGGCTACATCACGCGGTGGGACGGCGTCCGCCGCATCTGGGTCGCCATCGATACCGGCAGCGGGGAGGAGATCGACCTGACGGGCAGCATCGACGCGGGCTTCTACAACGTGCTGGACGACCGGCCGGACCTGTCCCGTTCCTACGGGGAGGCGGGATGGACGGAGGACGATGCCGCCTTCCTGGTTTACGACCGCTACGACATCTGGGCGGTCGACCCCACCGGCCGCGCCGCGCCCCGCAACCTCACCCGCGGCGCCGGGCGCGCGTCCGACACCCGCTTCCGCTACGTCGACCTCGACACGGCCGACCCGGTGGTGCCCTCCGGCGAGGTGTACCTCTCCTCCTTCCACCTGTACGACAAGTCGTCCGGCCTGTGGCGGGGCGACTTCGGGGAGGGCGCCACCCCCGAGGCTCTAATCGCCGGCGACGCCCGCTACGCCGGCCTGCTCCGGGCGCGGAACGCCGAGGTGTTCGCCTACTCCCGCTCCACTTTCGAGGAATTCCCGGACCTGTGGGTGTCCGGCCCCGCCCTCGACGACGGACGCAAGGTCACCGACGCCAATCCCCAGCAGTCCGACTACCTGTGGGGCACTGCCGAGATCGTGGAGTGGACCTCAATGGACGGCACTCCGCTCCAGGGCATCCTCTACAAGCCGGAAGGCTTCGACCCGTCAGAGGAGTACCCCATGATGGTGTACTTCTACGAGCGCTCCTCCGACGGTCTGCACGGCTACGCCGCGCCCGCACCGGGCAGCTCCTCCATCAACCGCAGCTTCTACGTCAGCCGCGGCTACCTGCTCTTCGTGCCCGACATCCCCTACCGGGACGGCTATCCGGGCGAGAGCGCGCTCGACGCCGTGGTCCCGGGTGTCCTCGAGCTGGTCGAGGATGGCTTCGTCGACACGGATCGCATCGGCGTTCAGGGGCACTCCTGGGGCGGCTACCAGATCGCCTACATGGTGACGCGCACCGACCTGTTCGCGGCGGCCGAGGCGGGTGCTCCGGTTTCCAACATGATCAGCGCCTACGGGGGCATCCGCTGGCAGTCGGGACGCAGCCGCGCCGTCCAGTACGAGCGCGGACAGAGCCGCATCGGCGGCTCGCTGTGGGAGTATCCGCTGCGCTTCATCGAGAACTCGCCCATCTTCACCGCCGACAAGATCAACACGCCCATCCTCATGCTGCACAACGACGAGGACGGAGCGGTGCCGTGGTATCAGGGGATCGAGTTGTTCGTGGCGCTGCGCCGTCTGGGCAAGCCGGTGTGGATGGAGGAAGGCGTGCCGGCCATCATGAAGGGGAAGACGCTGGGGCTGGAGCTCACCCGCGTGCGGGCGATCTCCGAGGAGCAGCCGGGCAGGTAACCTCGCGCGGCCCCGTCCTCGCGCGCGCTCGTTCCCGGGTCTCGTCCACGGTCCCGGGCGACGATCGCCGGGCGGGATCCTCCGAGCCTGCTAGCCGCGCCAGATGATGGGCGCGCCGCGGGAGACCGCCATGGCCCCGCTGCGGACCAGGGCATCCGTTTCCGCGATCCGCCCGGCGGCCTCCAGGAAGCCGTCGATCCTGGGGCCGCTGCTGGTGATTTCGATGGTGAAGTGGCCTTCGTGCTCGGCCAGAATCGAGCCGCCGAACTCGGCGACCAGTTCGTCCAGCTGCGCACGGGTGCCGGTCGTCAGGCGCAGCTTGAACAGCACCAGTTCGCGGATGATGTGGTCGCGCCCGGTCATGTTTCGCAGATCCACGACATCCACCAGCTTGCTCAGCTGCTTCATGATCTGCTCGAGGGTCTCGTCCGAGCCGTTGGTGACCAGGGTCAGGCGCGAGACGGCGTAGTCCTTGGTGGGCGCCACGTTGAGGCTTTCGATGTTGAAGCCCCGGGTCGAGAACATGTCGGTGACGCGCGAGAGCGCGCCGGCCTCGTTCTGAAGCAGAATGGATATGGTGTGTCGCATGGCGGTCCGGGGATGCGGCGCATGGCGGTACAGGGGTGCGGCGCGTGGCCGTACAAGCTTGCGGGATGGCGCGGGCATCGCAAGATATGCAGCGTGCCTGCGCGTGTTTTGCCATTCGGACGCCTTCGTCCGACTTTTCACCCCGGCGCTCAACCCATTCCGTGCCCGTCACGAGAGGCGTTTCCATGACAACCAGCACCGCGCTCCGCGATTCCCGCGCGCACCCGCTCGCGGGTCAGGTAATGAGCGGAGCCGAGATGATCGTCCAGGTCCTGGCCGACGAGGGAATCGACACCATCTTCGGCTACAGCGGCGGGGCCATCCTGCCCACCTACGACGCCGTCTTCCGCTACAACAAGGACCACGCCGTGGACGGGGTGGAGCCGATGCCGCTCATCGTGCCCGCGAACGAGCAGGGCGCCGGCTTCATGGCGGCCGGCTACGCGCGTGCGAGCGGCAAGGTGGGGTGCGTGCTCGTGACCTCCGGGCCCGGCGCCACCAACTGCGTGACCCCGGTGCGCGACTGCATGGCCGACTCGGTGCCCATCGTGGTGATCTGCGGCCAGGTGCCCACCGCCGCCATCGGCACCGACGCCTTCCAGGAGGCCCCGGTCACGGCGGTGATGGGGCCGGTGGCCAAGCACGTCTTCCTGGTGACGAAGCCGGAGCAGCTCGAGGCCACCATGCGCACGGCCTTCGAGATCGCGCGCACCGGACGGCCCGGTCCGGTGGTGGTGGACGTGCCCAAGGACGTGCAGAACTGGACCGGGTCCTTCCACGGCGAGGGACGCCTGCCCATCCCCGGGTACCGCCGCCGTCTTGATGCCCTCCGTGCCCGCAAGATGAGCCACGACCGGTGCCACGAGTTCTTCGGCATGCTGGGCGAGAGCCGCCGCCCGCTCATCTACGCCGGCGGAGGGGTGGTGAACGGCAACGCCTCGGAGCCCCTGCGCCGGCTCGCCAACGACTTCGGCATCCCCGGCGTGACCACCCTGATGGGGCTTGGCAGCTTCGACACCACCGCGCCGCTCTGCCTGCACATGCTGGGGATGCACGGCACCGCGTTCGCCAACTACGCGGTGGACGACTGCGATCTGCTCATCGCGGTAGGGGCGCGTTTCGACGATCGCGTGGCCGGGGTGCCGGAGAAGTTCGCGGCCAGGGCCCGGCGCGTCGTCCACTTCGACATCGATCCCTCGGAGATCCACAAGGTCAAGCCGGCGGACTGGCACTACACCGGGATGCTCCGGGAGGCGCTCGACGACCTGGTGGCGTACGGGCACTCCATCGGCTTCCGCGCCGACTTCTCCGACTGGCACGCCGAGGTCGCGGCGCTCAAGCGCGACTACGCCCTCGACTACGACCGCGAGAGTTCGCTCATTCAGCCGTACTACGTCATGGAGGTCATGAACCGCATCACCCGCGGCAACGCGATCATCTCCACCGGCGTGGGGCAGCACCAGATGTGGGCCGCCCAGTACTGCGACTTCAGCGAGCCGCGGCTCTGGCTCACCTCGGGGAGCATGGGCACGATGGGGTTCGGGCTGCCGGCCGCCATCGGGGCCCAGTTCGCGCGCCCGGACAAGCTGGTCATCGACGTGGACGGGGACGCCAGCATCCGCATGAACCTGGGCGAGTTCGAGACCGCCACCTCCTACGATCTTCCGGTCAAGGTCATGGTGCTGAACAACTTCGGCGACGGCATGGTGATGCAGTGGCAGCGCCTGTTCTTCAAGGGGCGCCTGTCCGCGAGCGACAAGTCGCTGCGCAAGAAGAACTTCGTGCTGGCGGCGCAGGCGGACGGCTTCGAGTACGCGAAGCGACTGGATCGCAAGGAGGACGTGCCGCGGGTGGTCAGGGAGTTCCTCGAGTTTCCCGGGCCCGCCTTCCTGGAAGTCGTCATCGATCCGGAAGCACACGTTTATCCGATGGTCGGGCCGGGACTTTCCTACCAGGACATGGTCACCGGCGACCATATCCCGAATCGCTACGAGGACCGGGGCGCGGAGCCCGATCCCTCCGATCTGTTCTGAGGCACGATGATGCGCGTTATTCCCCTCCTCCTGCTCGTCACCGCCTGCGCGCCCGCCTTCCAGGTCGAGGAGGCCACCATCGCGGATATCCACCAGGCGATGGAGGAGGGTCGGATCACGGCGGAGGAACTGGTGCAGGCCTACCTCGACCGCATCGAGGCGTACGACCGGCAGGGCCCCTACCTGAACTCAATCATCACCGTGAGCGAGCTCGCGCTCCAGCGGGCGCGCGAACTGGACGCCGCCTTCGCGGAGTCCGGCTTCACCGGTCCGCTGCACGGCATCCCCGTGATCGTGAAGGACAACTACGACACCCACGACCTGCCCACCACCAACGGAACCCTCGCTTTCCGCGGAGCAATCCCGCCCGACGATGCATACCAGGTGCGCAAGCTGCGCGAGGCGGGCGCGATCATCCTGGCCAAGTCCAACCTGGCCGAGTTCGCGTCCAGCGGGGCCTTCACCCTCAGTTCCGTGCTGCCGGGATTCTCCCGCAACCCCTACGATCCGACCCGGGTGACGGCGGGCTCCAGCGGGGGCACCGGAGCCGCGGTGGCTGCCAACTTCGGCGCCGTGGGGCTGGGCTCGGACACCGGCAGTTCCATCCGGGGGCCCTCCTCCCACCAGGCGCTGGTCGGGTTCCGCACGACCATGGGGCTCACCAGCCGCGACGGCATCGCCCCGCTGAGCGCCGCCCGCGACGTGGGCGGTCCCATGACCCGCACCGTGGCCGACGCGGTCGCGGTGCTGGAGGTGATCGTGGGCCAGGATCCCGCGGATCCGGTCACGTTCGAGAGCGAGGGGCAGGTGCCCGAGAACTACCGGCAGTTCCTCGACGCCGGCGCGCTCCAGGGCGCCCGCATCGGCGTGCTGCGCCAGTTGTTCGAGGAGGCGCGCGACTACGACGATCCGCGCGCGCTCGGAAGCGGGGTGCTCGCCCCGGGCGAGGAGATGCCCTCAGAGGACCCGGAGTCGGGGGAAGACGAGGAACCCGGCTCGGGCGAGGGGCAGGACGAGGAGCAGCAGGAAGACGAGCCCAGCACCATCCATCCCGAGGTGCTGCGGGTGATGGAGCAGGCGCTCGAGGACATGCGCGCCGCCGGCGCCGTCATCGTGGATCCCGTCGACATCCCGGACCTGGACGACATCCGCGGCGACTTCCCGAGCATCAGCAGGCTGAAGTACGACTTCGAGTCGTACCTGGCCACGCGTCCCGAACTGAAGTTCAAGACGCTGGACGAGGTGGTGGAGTCGGGGGACTACCACCCCTTCCTGCGTGCCAGCCTGGAGCGCAACCGGGAGGTGGACTACGTGCCCGAGGAGCACGAGGACTACCCCGAGTACCTGGAGGTGCAGAAGCGGTTGCAGGACGCCGTGCTCGCCGTCATGGACGAGCACGAGGTGGACGTTCTCGTCTATCCGACCTACAACTACCCGGCCCGGCTGATCGGTGACGAAAACACCACCTACGGGGCGAACAGCTCTATCCTCTCGCCCCCGACCGGCTTCCCGGCCTTCAACGTGCCGATGGGGTACTCGTTCGGCACCCTGCCCGCGGGACTCCAGCTCCTGGGACGGCCCTTCGACGAACCGACCCTGATCCGCATCAGCTACGCCTACGAGAAGGCCACGCAGCACCGCCGACCGCCGCCGTTTACCCCTCCGCTGGGGAGGTAGGACAGCGAGAGCCCTTGTCGGACGGAGAGTCCAAGGCGGAGAGAGCGCCGCGGATCAGCGCGGGCTGGCCGCTCCCTGCAACAGATAACTGTCCGGCCCCCCGGAAGTCGTCACGCTGGACACGCCACAGCTGGCCAGCAGCACCCGGGCGTCGCCCTTCCCGCTGTCCGAGGGCGCGATGATGTCCTCTCCCTCCTCCGGCTCGTCGGTGAGGGCCCCGAGCAGGCCCGTGTCATGTTCCGCGACGCGGGTCGCCACGACCCTCAGGTTGGTCTCTCCGGTGGCGGGGTTGTCGAAGGCGGTTGCCGTAAGCACGTCGTGGTACGTGTTGCCGGTGAAAATCTGGGTCCCCAGACCCGACGTCTGCTTGCGGCCCCGGACAAAGCCGGCGTCGCTGTTTCCGTCCTCGATCGTGTAGCCCAGAATGTTCAGCTGAGCGACCGCGCACTGGTATGCCGTCTCCCTGCCGGGCGGCGCCACGCCGTAATAGGAGATCGGGGCGGAGGAACAAGCGGACATCGCCGCAACGGCGAACAGGATGCCCTTCTTCATGGCTGTCATCCCCTTCAGGTGGGTGGAGGTGCGAGGGCCCGCGCGACGAGCCGGTTCGCCACGCCATGCCCGCAAAACACATGCCAAATGATGATCAGGTGATTTACCCCGGCCACGGAGCCAGGTTACGTACTTGAGCCCGTACTTCGAACCCGGCGACCCGACCAGGCCGCGCACGCCGGTACCTCCTTCCCGGCGGGGTGTACCAGACGCAGGCTCGCCCGGCGGAAGGAGAAGAGCGTCGATGTCCAGCCGAGGCATCGCAGGCGTAGGGGTGGTCGCGGCATGGACCCTGTGGTCTGTTCTCGTCGTGCGCCCGGACGCGGTAGCTGCCCAGTCGAGGACCGCGGTCGACCGAATCCGGGAGGCCGACCGCAGCGTGGTGCGGGTCGTCACCCTTCTTCCCACCGGCTTCGGCACCGGAAGCGGGGCGGTGGTGGCTCCCGGGATCGTCCTGACCAACCACCACGTCGTAGACGGCGGTGCGGGACATCAGGTGATCTCGGCGCACACCGGCGGCATGAGAGAGGGCCGCCTGCGGTGGGAATCTCCCGAACTGGACCTCGCCGTTCTCGAGGTGGACGGTCTGACGCTGCCCGAAGTGCTGCTCGGAACCATGCCCCTGCAGACGGGCGAAACCGTATGGGCCGTGGGATTCCCCGGCATCGCGGATGCGATCACCGGCAACATGTCGCTGCAGACGACATTGACGCGGGGCGTGATCGGCCGATTGTACCGCGCGCCATGGGATGTCAGGGCTGGAGGGAGAGAGCTGGACCAGGTTCAGCATGACGCGGCGATCAACCCGGGCAACAGCGGAGGGCCGCTGATCTCCGATTGCGGGATGGTGGTCGGCGTGAACACCAGGGGTGCCCTCGCGTCGCAGGGCGTGTTCGTGGCTTCGCGGATCACCGAGGCGGTGCGGGAACTGCGGGCTCTCGGCATCGCGGTCAATACGACCAGTTCTCGCTGCAGCGATGATGAAGCCAGCGCCGCGAGAGAGGCAGCGGAAGCGGCGGCCAGAGCGGCGGAACAGGCTGTGCAGGCGGCGGCCAGCGCGGCCAGGGAAGCGGCGGAGGCAGCGGCCAGTGCCGCGGCGGAGGCCGCAGGGTCGGCGGTGGAAGCCACCGAGAGACGCATGGATGCGGCCGAAGACCGGCTGGCCGTGGGGCTGTGGATCACGCTCGGGATGGCCGCGGTCATGTTTCCCACCCTGATGTTCCTGACCATGCGCGCGCCGCGCCGGGAGGTCGTCCGGGTGGTCGAAGGGGGAGTGGACAGGGGTCGCGGCCCGGGGATCCCCGGCAGCTCCGGGCGTGCCGGCGGTACCGGACTCTACTTGCCGTTCAGGTACTTTCTACCCGGTCGAGGGGCCATGGCGGGAGCTGTTCGCCGACCCCGAGGCGCGGCGCACGCTCCGCACGAGGCCGTGCTTCCGGGTCTCCGGTTCGTCGCCGATGCTTCGGAATACGGCGATACACCCATCGACTTCCGGCTCGGCGGCCGTGGGCTCCGGCGTGCCGACGGCGGGCTCGTGATCGGCCGCCAGCCGTCCCTGGTCGATGAGGTCATCCAAGACCCGACCGTCTCCATGCGTCACGCGCGCGTGATCCGCAAGGGCAGCCGTTTCTTCATCGAGGATCTCAACTCGCGCGAGGGCACCTGGGTCAACGGTGAACGGCTGGTCCCGTTCACGCCCCGGGAACTCGCCCGGGATGCCGTGGTTCAGTTCGGTGACGGGCCGCGTCTGGCGCTTCAGCCGGTGACTGCCGGCAAACCCGATAACTGAGAGGGCTCGGACATGTCCCGCATCGTCGCTCGGACCGTGGGCCGCAAGGGCACGTGCGATGTCGTGCTGCGTGACGGCAGCGTGTCACGGTGCCACGCGGAAGTCGTCTGTCTGCCCGAGGGCCGGATCCACGTCGCCGATCGCGCGACGGGAAGCGGCACCTTCGTGCGCCGGGGGGACGAGTGGCAGCCGATCCGTCAGGCCCTGCTCGATCCGGCGGATGTACTGCGCTTCGGTGCGTGCACCATCACCGCGGGAGAGTTGGGCGCGCTCTGCGTCCGGGCCGATGCCGAGCCGGACGCAGGCCATTCCTCGCGGGGCGATGCCGGCAGCTAGCGCCGAAGACGGCTGCCGCGGGCAGCCAGCGGTGACGCGAAGACCTCCGCCACGAACTCGGTGGCGGGGTGAGTGGCAAGGGCGTCGGCCGGGCCCCGCTGGACGATCCTTCCCTCCTCCATCACGTGGACATCGGCGTTCAGCGCCACGATGTCGTGCACGTCGTGGGTGATCACCAGGGCCGGCACGGCGCTTTCCTCCAGCCGCTCCGCGAGCCGACGGCGCATGGTCCGGCGCGCGGCCGCGTCGAGTGCCGCGAGCGGCTCGTCGAGGAGCAGGATGTGAGGCTCGGTGACCAGCGCGCGAGCCAGCGCGACCCGCTGGCGCTCGCCGCCCGAGAGCGTGTCCGGCCAGCGCTCGGCGAGATGATCGGCTTCCAGTTGTTCGAGCACGGCCAGAGCGGATGCCCGCCCACCATTGTCGCGCTGTGAAGAGCCCGCCAGCCCGAAGCTCACGTTGTCGAGTACGCGCAGGTGCGGGAACAGCCCGTAGCCCTGCGGCACGTAGCCTACTCTCCGCTCCTCCGGGGGGAGGTCGATGCCCCGGCCGGAGTCGAACAGGACGCGCTCGCCGACCGCGATGACCCCGGCGGATGGCCGGTACGCCCCCGCGATGGTTCGTAGCAGGGTGGTCTTGCCGGAGCCGTTGGGGCCCACCAGGGCGACCGGCCGCACCCCGCCGTCCAGGCGCACGTCCAGGTCGAGTTCGCCGATCCGCATGCGGACCTTGGCGTGCCAGGTCGGGTTCACCGCCGAAACGCCCCCGCAGCCACGGCCTCCATCACCCTTCTCAGGCGGCCGCCCGGGAGCGCGCGCAGCCCGAGCAGCAGGAGCACGGCGACCGCCGCAAGCACCAGGGAAAGCGCGACCGCGGCCTGTACGTCCGACTCGAGCGCGGTGTAGATGGCCAGCGGGGCGGTCTGCGTCCGTCCGGGCAGGTTGCCCGCAAAGAGCAGCGTCGCCCCGAACTCCCCGATCGCGCGCGCCCACGCCAGCGCGGCCCCGCTGACCAGCCCGGGGAGCGCCACCGGCACCGCCACCCCGAAGAACGCCCCGGCCGGCGACCGTCCCAGCGTGCGCGCGACGATGAGCAGGTCGCGGTCGACCCGGCGGAACGCGGCCGCCGCCGACTGCACATAGAACGGCGAGGCGACCACCACCTGGGTGACCACCACGGCAGCCGTGGTGAAGGGCACCTGCAGCCCGAGCGCCTCCAGCGGGCCGCCCAGCAGGCCGTTGCGGCCGAAGGTCTGGAGCAGCGCGATGCCGAGCACGGCGGGCGGCAGCACGATGGGCAGATCCACCAACTGCTCGACGCCGCGTGCCAAGCGGCCGGAGGAGGCCGCGAGCCACCACGCCAGCGGCGTGCCCGCCGCCACCACGATCACGAGGCTCGCCACCGTGGTGCGCGCCGTCAGCCCCAGCGCCGGAAGAAAGAGCGGGTGGCGCGCCCCCGCGGCCAGCTCGGCCGGCGAGGAGGCCAACGCGAGCGCGACGACCGGGAGGGCGAGCAGCACCAGCATCGGCACCGCCGCCGCCAGCGATGGCCAGCGCCCGGTGCCAAGGGAGTCGGGCAGGTTCGCCCGCCGGTTCACCCGTCGCTACTCCGCCGCGAACCCGTGCCGGGCCAGGAGCTCGCGACCTTGCCGGGAAAGGACGAACGCGAGCCACGCCCTGGCGAGATCCGGGTTCACGCTTCCCTCGACGATGCCGATGGAGTAGTCGGCGCTGACGTTGAGCGCGGGGGGAATCTCGATGGCGCGCACACGCTCTGCCGAGACGGTGTCGCTCCGGTAGACGATCGCCGCGTCCGCTTCGCCCAACTCCACCTTGGCTCGCACCATGCGCACGTTGCTCTCCTCCGAGGCCACCCGCGAGAGTACCGAAGCCGCGAAACCGCCTTCCCCCGCGGCCTCTGCCCGCCGTAGTGCCTGGCGCGCGTAGCTACCCACCGGGACGCTCTTGGTCCCGATCACCAGCCGGCTGGCGCGCGGCAGGTCGCGGAAGGACTCGATGCGCGCGGGGTTGCCGCGAGGCACGATGAGCACCAGTTGGTTGTGCGCGAAGATGCGCCCGTGGCGGACGCGGCCGCGCTCCACCAGCGCCTGCATGTGCGCCGGATCGGCCGAAGCGAATACGTCGGCGGGGGCGCCCTGCTCGATCTGGAGGCGGAGCACCTGGCTGCCCGCGAAAGCGAGCACCACGTCGGTGTCGGGATGGGCCGCCTCGAACGCGTGCTCCATGGCGGCGAAACTCTCTGCGAGCGAGGAGGCCGCGTAGACGTGGAGGATGCGGGAGGAATCGGCCGGGGCACAACCCTGGACCAGCGCAATGACCAGCGCGAGGCACACCAGCCCGGGTGCGGACTGCCTGTCCTGCGCCCGACGCCCGCGCCTCGCCCCTGCCCACCTGAGCATCGAACCGCCCGCCCGCGTCAGCGCGGCCGACGGGTCCGCACTCCGGTGCCGCCCGCCCCTCACGGTCCCGCGCTCTCCGCCTCGAGCGTGCTCGCGTGCCCGCTGATGGATGTGTCGTAGCCCGGCAGGGAGGCGGCTTCGGCACGGAAGCCGGGGTCGTCCAGGGTATCGAGGAAGCGGGACACCGGCGGGGTCTCGGCAATGGAGGCCGGAATGACCAGGTCGAAGCGCTCCTCCACCAGCGGCACGAATCCCAGCCCCCAGGCGAGCGCCGCGCTCTCGATGGCGACCCCCGCGTCCGCCGCGCCGCAGTGGACCCGCCGGGCCACGTCGAGGTGCCCTTCCGCCACCGGACCGGAGAAGTCGGGCTGTCCGCCGGGTTCGTCGGCGAGCAGGCGAGCGAACAGCTCGTCGGCGCCGGTGCCGGGCTCGCGCCCCACCACCCGCACGCCGGGGCGGAGCAGGTCGGCGGCGTCGCGGATGTCCAGCGGGTTGCGCGCGGCCACCACGAAGCCCTGCCGCCAGCGGGTCAGGTTGACCACCAGCATGCGTCGGCCCGGAAACCGGCGCCGCACCGCCTCCACGTTGGCCTGGCTGGACGCGCCGCCCGACAGATGCAGTCCGGCGATGTGCACCATGCCCGCAGCCAGCAGCTCCAGGGCGCGGTGGCTGCTGGCAGGGATCCAGGTCGCGCGCGCGTCCTCCGACCCCTCCCCGACCCGGTGCGCCAGGTTGGCGAGCAGGGGGGCGCACCCGGCGACCAGCACGTTGCGCTCGAGTTGCCGCATGCCGCGCACGGGGTGGACGCGGGCGGAATGGAACCCGGCCGCTCCTCCCTCCACCACGATCGCGTCGGCCGCCCCGGTTGCGTGTGCGGGGAGCGGATGGGCCGTCCACCCGCCGCCCACGCGGCCGACGGCCACCCGGGAGGAGGGGGAAGGCGGGGATGCGGGCGCGGCGGGGCGGGGGGGAGGGAGGCGCACCTGCAGTTCGGTGATCGGGTCGAGGCGGAAGAGGTCTTTCACGGCACAGTCGAACGTGTCGGCCAGACGCAACGTCAGCGTAGTGGACGGGACTTGGCGCCCCGCCTCGATGGCCATGATGGCGTGCCGGCTCACTCCGACCCGGTCCCCGAGGGCCTCCTGCGACAGGCCCAGATCGCGGCGGTATCGCCGGACGGTGTTGTGGAGTTGAGTCTCCGGCATGTGCGTCTCCCGATCGGGTGCCCGGGATCCCCCCGGTCAACCGGGACGGGGGCGCTTTGAGCAGCCTCACGCCCGGAACGATACCTCCACGAAAAGTAATGCACAAGTTACATCATGTAATGGATACCTTACATCTGGGTTTCGCTCAGTCCTGCACCCGGAACCGGAGCTTCGCGATCCGCCAGGGCGGAGCGTGCATGTCCACAAGCAGATACAGAAACCGTCCTCCACCCAGGACCCTGGATCCGTCTGGAAGCGGCACATCCTCGTAGAGCTTGGTCCCGGTGTGGCGATCGTAGACCTCGATCACGGTGTGTAGAACCTCGCGGTTGGGGGAAATCGGGCGCTCAGGGTTGAAGCGAGCCCGTGTCAGGACCAGGTGCGCACCGACCGCGTCGATGCGGTCGATGACGTCGAAGCTCGCGAGCAACTCCCCCAGCGTAGTGCCGTAGCTCCCGAGATTGGCCAACGCGCCCTGCTCCAGCACGGGAATCGGGCGGAAGGAGGCGGACGGGGTCCCGAAGGTGCCCACGGTCTCCCCCGACCCGTCGATAACGGTGATCGGGTATCTGAGACCGGAGGTCACATATGTCGAGTCATCGCCGGTCGCGACGGCATAGTCCGCGAACGAACTCCAATAGGGCCTTTCGAAGTCGGAGAACGGGAGTTCGTAACTGCTCCATGCCAACCCCGCCGGCGTCACCCGGTGAAGCAGCCGAGGATGACCGAATACCCCTTCGGCGGGGTCGCCCACGATCATGTGCACGAGCAGGTCGGATCCGAGTGCGAGGACATTCCTCGCGGCTCCCGGCAACGCCACCATGATATCGGGAGCCAGGGAACTGGTCAGATAGGTCAGATGGGAATTGCTGAAGTCCGCAACGGCGACTCTCCCGGAAGGCATCTCCGCCACCGCCGTGATCCGCCGAAACTCGAAGGGACCGTCTCCGAATCTCCCGAAGGCCGCCTCCAGCCGCCCGTCTTCGTCGTAGGTCCGCACCCGCGGCAGGAAGCGGTCACCGATCACATAGCCACCGTCCCGGCGCTCGACGAAGACGCCGATCTCGGCAATCGAGTCGGCGGGGTCTTCGCCGAGTTCCAGGACTCCCTCGACGGCGAATACCTCGTCGAGGGTACCGGTGACGGGAGCCGCGGCAGGACCCTCCGCGCCCCCACAGGCTGCAAGCAGGAAGACGGTCAGGCTCCCCAGGGAGCTGGGCGATTGGTATCCCACTATTCCGGCGAGGGCCACTCAACCTCGAACCGAACGACGTAGCGTACGTCGAATTCCTCCCTGACCACGGCCCAGACCGTGTCGCCCCTGAAGTACGGATCGCCTCTCCCGGGGTAGGGAGCTGTGGCCCAGGTCTCAGGAGTGTTGACGTGACCGATCCATCGGCCGTCCGTGTCGAAGACCTCAAAGCCGTCCGTTGGATTCCAGTATTCCCAGGACCGCGGCGATACTCGCTCGCCTCCCGCCTGTTGCCTGAGGAAGTCGAGTTCCTCCTCCGTCCAGGCACGGCTCCAGCCCGGGGCGCCCGGCCACGCCCACAATCGGCCATCGTCCGTGAGCCAGAGTCGCATGAAGGCGGGGCGCTCCCGCGGAAGGATCGGAATGGGAGGAATGGGCATGACCTCCGCCGCGCGTCCCAGGCTGGCGAGGATCTCGTTGTTTCTGCGCCGCTGCAGGTTGGCGCCACGGAATCCATCGGACCAGTACTCATGTTCCTCGTCCGTCCTCACCCGTGGCTTCCATTCCTTCGACATCCGCGTCATTCCGCCGTTCGGCCGGGCGACATCGATCGTGAAGCTGGCCGAGCAACCAAAGGCCAACACGCCCGTCCGACTACGTGACCATTGCACGAAGGGCATGTGGCGGAGGCGATTGTCCTCCATGAACCCTCCGGAGTAGGAGGGGAGTCGGCGCTCGCAGCCCTCTGCGGCTCGAGCAGGGAGGAACACGGTGTCCGTCACTTGCTCGTGTCCGGCCAGACGGCCGAACAATGGTCTCTGTCCCGTGCCCAGCGTGTCCGCGCCGCGCCGGGGCAGGTTCAGTGCGATCCAGAGCTGACCGTCATCGTCCCATCGGACGGCGTCCCGCCCGTAGGCGGGTCTTCCCGCCGCCGGACCTGCACCCAATCTGAACTCCCGCACCAGGGTGCCCTCGGGCGAAAAGACATTGACGCGCCGGTTGCCCAGGTCCAGCGCGGCCAGGAGCCCGTCATCGGAGAGGTCCATGCCGACCACGGACCTCATTTCGCCGGGTCCCTGCCCCTGGCGTGCGATCGTCCTGACGTATGTGCCGTCCGCATCGTAGTGTCGCAGGGTGCCTCCATCGGCGACAAAGAGACTTCCGTCCGACCCGACCGTGAACATCGGCGCCGTGCCCAGCAGGTACTCCGGCGGACCGTCGATCATGCCGATGCGCGAGACCTCGCGAAGGGTGGCTGTGCCGCGCAGGGGTGCCGATGAGAACACGAACGTCGTATCACCCACCTGTCGCGACGAGTTCGATGCTGACGAGTCGGACGTGCCCTCGCCGCATCCGCCGGTCACCAGTGTGACCACTCCCACCACCAGCGCGCGCTTCATACCCGCTCCCAATGCGAGGAACACGATTCTGCACGATGGGGCGGCGTTCATCAACCTGTCAACTAATGAACTAGTAGTACGGAATCGTGTCGCCTCGCCGGATGCCGAGCCCGCCAGATTGGAGTCGGAGCTGGGTTTCGACCGTGCCGTCGGAGAGGGCTGCTCGACCCCTACCCGACCGGAAGCGCCACGCCGGCCCGAAGAGTCAGAACACGGTGCCTTGGTGCGCTCCAGTACGAGTCTCCCCCTCCGATGGGGATGAGCCCGAGCGTATAGAGCAGGTCCACGTTGACATCCGCCCGGTCCGTCACCCCGACCGCGATTCCCCCGCCCAGGGCGACCCCGAGGTCCATCGCGGCTTCGATTTCGTCCGGTCCCGCGTCGCAACTGCCGGCGGCGGCGACATGCTCCGCTCCGAGCCAGCCCGATGCGTCGAACTCGCAGGACACCCGGCTGGCCAGCGTGGGACCGACGAAGAAGCGGACCGAGGAGCGTTCCCACGACGACAGGGGCAACGTCGGCACGGCCAGGAGCGTGAACTCGAAGTAGTCGAGGGCCATGTCCACGGTGACCAGCTGGCGGTTGTCCAACCCGCTCAGACGACCGCCTTTCTGCGCGTAGGCGACGCCGACCTGGACCCCAAGGTGTTTCGAAGCCGGGATGGTTGCCGCCAGCCCGACGGACATTCTCGCGAGGGATTCGGAGTGCCACACGTCCCGGGCGGAAGGAGCGTCTGCAGCGAGGGTCGACAGGTTGACGCCGCCGGTCAACGACAACGTGGCCTGGGCCGAGACGGGAGAGGTGGGCGCGAGAACGAACAGCATTGCGATGACAACGAGCGATAGGCGCTTCATTGGAAACCTCCTCATGGGTGGATGAACGAGACGACGGACTCCTGCATCAGGAGCGCATGAAGGAGCATTTCGTACCATCCCGCCATCGGATCTATGGTCGATCGGGTGCCGGAGGCGGCCGGCCAGGAGCCACGCGGCGGCGATTCGAGGATCGGGATCCACCACGGAAGGGGAGGCCACGAAACGCCTTGACCTTGGTCCCGCGGGCTGGCGAAGTTGAGCGGCGACTCCGCCTGGCAATGGTTCGCGGCCGAGATCGCCCCCCCTTCACCCGCCTTGCACGCCAGGTATGACCACACAGAGCAATCGGTCAGGCGAGTCCCCCTTCCGCACCGGGTACATCCTGAACCCGCGCCTCGACCTGGTGTGGTTCCTGGGGCTGCCCTTCCTGGCGGTGGCGATCGCCCTGGGCTTCCAGATGTGGCTGCCGTACGTCGTGGTGGCCTCCGTCAACCTGTGGATCACGGTGCCCCACCACTACGCGGGCTGGGTGCGCAGCTACGGCATGCCCGAGGAGTGGGCGCGCTTCAAGGACCGGCTCATCCTCGGGCCCATCGTCATCTTCGGGCTCACCGCCGCGGGGCTCACCTGGGCGCCGATCACCCTGCTGCTGATGGTCACGGCCTGGGACCAT
Source organism: Gemmatimonadota bacterium (assembly GCA_022823365.1). Lineage (GTDB taxonomy): Bacteria > Gemmatimonadota > Gemmatimonadetes > Longimicrobiales > Gaopeijiaceae > BD2-11. The sequence goes on along the minus strand of JAJDXG010000052.1, from coordinate 13,479 downwards.
CAGCACAGCATCATGCAGCAGCATGGCTTCAGCCGCATCTACGACTTTAAGGCGGGCGCGGGCACGCCCTCCACCGGCCGCTGGGACCTGGCGCTGCACTGGACGCTGTACCTGAACATGTTCATCCAGGCGCCCATGTTCAGGCACTTGTGGATCCGCGAGCTGCACCGCATGCAGATCCCCATCTCCGCGGGCTTCGTCGAGACGCTGCAGCAGGTCGCCTGGCTCGCCCTGGGCATCTACCTGGCGAGCTACGCGGTGCACCTGTGGCGCCTGGTGCAGAACGGCGGGCGCATCAATCCCGTCAAGTACGTCTTCATCGCGGCCAGCTACTTCCTGTGGTACTTCGCGGCCTGGCACACCAACTCAATCCTCATCTACAACGTGGCCCACCGCATCATGCACGGGGTCCAGTATATGGTGATGGTGTACGTCTTCATGAGGCGCAAAGCGGACCTAAAGGTGTCGAAGCCGGGCTTCTGGAGCCGGCTGGCGGGCAGGGGCAAGCTCAAGTGGTTCCTGCTGGGCGGGGGCGCGTACGCCATCGTCGTGCAACTGATGATCAACCGGCCGCTCGACGAGTTCGGGTTCGGGGTGGTCAACTTCGCTCCCTACGCGGCGATCCAGAACTTCAACATCGCCGGGCTCGACTACGCGGCCAGCTACGCCCTCTTCGCGGAGACGCTGATCGCCGCGTACGCGCTGACCCACTACTACGTCGACTCCTTCATCTGGAAGGTGCGCGACAAGAGCGTTCAGAAGGGGTTGTAGGATGAGGCGCCGGAGGTTGTGGAATGATGGCAGGCTGCAGATGAGGTGCCGGAAATGAGGTCGTAGGATGCCGTGGTATCAGAAGTACCGGATTCTGCTGGTCATCTACGGGTTGTGCCTCGTCGTGGGCGGACGCGAGTGGTGGCTCTCGCGCGGCTCCGAACCTCCGGGCTGGTTCACCGAGGAGGGACGGGCGCTCACGGAGGTGCTGGTGCGGGCCACGCCCGATGAGGCGGACACCGAACTCCTGCAGGGGATGCAGTCGCTGGCCGCGGGGGATGTGGAAGCGTACGAGCGCTTCCTGGAGGAGGCACTGGCGCGGGACCCCAAGCACAACGACATGCTGCTCCGCTTCCACGCCCAGCACCTCATCGACACGGGCGAGGACTGGCTGACGGTCAACCAGGCGCTCAACCGCTGGCGCATCAACCATCGCTTCGATGTGGAGACGGTCAACTACTACATCGGCGCGGGGCCCGAGACCGACCTTCAGCTCGCCGCCCTGGAGGATGCCCTGCTGCGGATACGCTGGATCGAGCGCGTGTGGCTGGAGCCGATCGCGGCCGAGGACGGGACGCAGCCGTGGCGCATCGTGATCGACTTCACCGACGGCGCGGTGGTGGACATCCGCGATGTGGACCGGGCGGTGAGCTTCGTCCTGCCCCGCTGAGTCGCTCCGGAGTCAGCCGACTGCCTGCTGCTCGTCGAGGCGCGGGCCCAGAGGTTCGAGGTCGACCCGGATCCGGTCTTCGTGCTCCCGCGCCCTGGCGAGGTCATAGGCCGCTTGAAGGCGCATCCAGAACTCCGCGTTGGACCAACCTGCCTTTTCCAGCCGAATCGCCATCTCCGCCGATATCCCCGCGTGGCCGTTCAACAGGCGTGAGAGCGTGTGCCGCGCTACGCCCAGCACCCTCGCCGCGTCGGTGACGCTCAGGCCTAGCGGATCAAGACAGGTAACCCTGATGCTGCGGCCCGGATGGGGAGGCTGTCTCATCGCCATCGAATATGGTCTCCCGCGTCGGGACTTCTGCTCGCATCCACACGACCGTACAACCGCTTGAGGCCCCGGTGCCGAAATGTGGGAATCAATGAGTGTACCGTGTACGGGTACGCATATCAACCGCGATGCGTTCAAAGGTTGCTCGTCGCTGGCGAGGCATCCAAGATGGGGAATCGGCGAAGATGTCTGCCATTGAAGAATGGGACGGAGCGATGATGGACCGACGAACGCTGCTGAAGATCGGTGGCCTGGGCCTGCTCGGGAGCGGGCTGGGTGCGTGCGCGGTGCGCTCTTCGGCACCGGGTCAGCCACCGCTGCGGCTCGCGCCGGTGCGCGTGGACCCGGACCGCATCATCCGCACGACTGTGGGCCTCCGCCCCCATCGCCCGGCGGGCTTCCTGCTGCGCGCCGAGCGGCTGGACGAGACCACCGTGATCCACAACTACGGGCACGGCGGAGCGGGGATGTCGCTCTCCTGGGGCACGGGGGCGATGGCTGCCGAGATGGCCCTGGAGCACGAAAGCCGCCGGGCCGCCGTGATCGGCTGCGGAGCCGCGGGCCTCACCGCCGCACGCCAACTGCAGCGGCGCGGCTTCGACGTGACCATCTACACGATGGACGTGCCCCCCAACACCACCTCGAACATGTCCTTCGCGGGGTTCACCCCCACCTCGGGTCTCATCGACGGTGACCTGCGCACGCCCGCCTGGGACGCGCAGTTCCGCGAGGCCGCGGAGGTTTCCTACCGGCAGCTGCAACTGCTCGTCGGACGGGGATACGGGGTGTCGTGGATCCACAGCTATGCGCTGAGCGACAACGAGCCGCGCCCGCGGGGAGGCGGGGGAGGGGACTCCGAGCCGCTGCTTCCCGCGCACCTGCGCACGGGAACGAGGCTGCTAGGGCCCGGGGAACATCCGTTTGCAACCCGCTACGCGACCCAGCGCACCCAGATCCGCATCGAACCCTCCATCTATCTCGATGCCCTGGTGCGGGACGTAGTGGACCGCGGCGGGCGCATCGTCATCCGCAAATTCACCGAGCCAGGCGAACTGGTGGAGCTGGAGGAGTCGGTCGTGGTCAACTGCACCGGGCTGGGCGCGCGGGACCTGTTCGGCGACCGCACGATGGTCCCCCTCAAGGGACAGCTGACCGTGCTCATCCCCCAGCCGGAAGTGACCTACGGCACCTTCGGCGGAGCCCCCGTTTCCGGCGGTGGCCTCGGCATCCACATGCAGCCGCGCAGCGACGGAATCGTGCTGGGCGGAACCTCCGAGCGCGGCGAGTGGTCGCTCGAGCCCAACCGGGAGGCGCTGGAACGCATCGTGGCCGCACACCGGGCGGTCTTCTCGGCGATGCGCATCTGAGAAGCTGGTGCGGCCGAGTCCTGGTCGTCACCCGATGCTGCCCGGAGTCGCCACCGCCGCGCCGCCATCAGCAAGAAGCACATCATCAGGAGGGACCATGACGCCTTTGCCGCCGTACCGTATCCTCACCTGCCGCATGGCCCTCGGCCTTGCCGTTTCCGCGCTCTTCCTCTCCCTCACCACCCCGGTCTCCGCCCAGGAGGAGCATCTCGCCCTTCTGCGCGGCAAGCTGCAGGCCGAGCTGGCAGGCATCGTCGATGACTATGAGGGCATCGCGGGCGTGCATATCATCGATCTCACCTCGGGGGATCGCTTCCGGGTGAACGACGAGCTGGTTTTCCCGCAGGCGAGCGCGATCAAGATCCCCATTCTGCTGGAACTCTTCCGCCGGGCCGAGGAGGAGCCGGGGCTGCTGCGTCGCCGCATCGACATGACTGACGAGGTGCGCACCGGCGGCAGCGGGGTGCTGCTTCACCTGACCGACGGGGGCGCGTCGCTGTCCCTGGAGGACTATGCGATCTACATGATCGTGTATTCGGACAACACCGGGACCAACGTGCTCATCGACGAGATGGGAATGGACGAGGTGAACGCCCTCTCCGCCTCGCTCGGGGCCGAGCACACCCTGCTGCAGCGCAAGATGATCCAGCCGGAGGAATCTGCGCGCGGGAACGAGAACCTCTCCACGCCCCGGGACGCCGCGCTGATCATGGAGCGGATCGCGAGCTGCGATCTGCCGATGAGCGAGGCTGGCTGCGCACGGGTGCGCGAGATCCTCGAGATCTTCAAGGGCGGACCGATCCGCAACCCGGTGCCCCGCAACGTGCCCATCGCGTTCAAGCCGGGCGGGATCACCGGGGTCTCCACCGTCTGGGGCCTCGTGGACGTGCCCGACCGCCCCTACGTGATCTCGGTGATGTCGAACTACGGCGGCGACGGCGGGGCGGTCGTGGAGGCGGTGTCGGCCGCGGCCTACGACTACTTCTCGCGCCTGTCCGGCATCACCATGTACGGCACGCGCGTCGACCCGGAGATCAAGCGGAGGTTGCGGAGGCCTGGCGGGTGAGGGGAGAGTGATGCCGCCACACGACAACGCCGTTCGCCTCAACTCCCTGGCCAGCGGACACGCGCCGCACCGGTACCGGCAGGAAGAGCTGGTGCCCCTCGGCTACGAGTTCTTTTCGCACTCGTTTGCCAACTTCGACCGCATGGCGCGGGTGTACGCGAACGCCGGAATCGATTCCCGCCAGATCTCCATGCCGCTGGACTGGTATCGCCAGCCGCGCACCTTCTCCGAACGCAACGACGCCTACATCGAGTGTTCGCTGGCGATCCTGGAAGAGGTCGCCGCACGATGTCTCGACCAGGCCGGGCTGGAGCCGGGGGAGGTGGGCGGACTGGTCGTGGTGTCCAGCACGGGCCTGGCGACCCCCACCCTGGACGCATTGCTCATCGATCGCCTGCGCCTACCGCCGGACATCCGGCGCCTGCCGATCTTCGGTCTCGGCTGCGCGGGCGGAGTGCTGGGGCTGGCCCGTGCCGGCGCGATGTGCCGGGCCGAACCCGAACTGAACGTCCTGTTCCTCACCGTCGAACTGTGCACGCTCACATTCCAGAAGCACGACGCGTCTAAGGGCAACGTCGTCGCGGCCGCGCTCTTCGGAGACGGGGCGGCGGGCGCGGTGCTGAGCACGTCGGGCCGGGGGCCGGCGGTCCGGGACTGGGGCGAGTACACCTGGCCCGGCTCCCTGGATGTCATGGGTTGGGACTTCGGCGAAGCGGGTGAGTTCGGCGTCCTGTTCTCGCGCAGCATCCCGGACATCGTCCGGCGGCGCTTTCGCGGCGCCGTCGAGGGATTCCTCCAGTCCCGCGACCTCTCGCTGGGCCAGATCGACGTGTACGCCGCGCACCCCGGCGGAGCGCGGGTTCTCGACGCCCTGGAGGAGGCGCTCGACCTGCCCCCGGATGCCCTGATCCATTCCCGGGAGATCCTTCGCCGTCACGGAAACATGTCCGCGCCCACGGCCTTGTTCGTCCTGGAACGCGCCCTGCGAGCGGGCGCCACGGGCCGCATCCTGCTCACTTCGCTCGGCCCCGGATTCACCGCCGCGATGATGCTGATCGAGGCATGACCCATCTGATCCTGCTCATCGTGGCCCTTCAGCATCTGGGCTACATCGCGCTTTCCCGGCGCAACTCGGCGCGGCTCCTGGCCCGGGGTGGCGAAGAGGTCGGGCGCTGGCATCTTCCGCTCTTCGTCGCGCTGTACGTTGCCTGGTTCGTGGCGATGGCCGTGTTCATCGACCCCGGCACACCCCCGAGCCTGTGGTGGATCGGGGTCTATCTGCTGCTGCAGGCATTCCGGGCCTGGGTCATGCTGAGCCTGGGCGAGTACTGGACCGTGCGCGTCATCACGGTTCCCGGCGCGCCGCTGGTGGTGCGGGGGCCCTACCGCTTCATGCGGCACCCGAACTACGCACTCGTCGTGGGCGAGGTCGTGTCGGTTCCCATGATCTTCGGGGCATGGCGCATCGCGGCAATCATGGGGCTCCTCGTCACACTCGCCGTGCTCCTGCGAATACGGGTCGAGGACGCCGCCCTGGCACCCCTGCGGAACGCCGGGCCCTAGCCTGGCCAATCCTGCGAGTTCCTCGACCCGGCTTCCCGCGTCCGGTGGACCGGACCACGCGCCATGTCCTAGTATTGGCCCGCCCGGACAAGACCACACTGAAGACCGGAGGCACCCATGTCGAAGCTGCTCGCCGCCGCGCTGGCCGCCGGTATGCCGGTGGACAGAGCCGCGACATCGGGCCGGGGGACATGGTGATCATCCCGACCAACTCGCCGCACGGCTTCAGCGAGATCACCGAGGCGATCACCTACATCGTGGTTCGGGTGGATCCCGACCAGCTGGTCGCCCTCAAGTAGCGGGTTCCATGACTCGATCGCGAATTCCCCGATTTCGCAGGCGCGCGGACGCAAGCACGCTGGTTGCCTTCGCGGCCTGCCTGGCTGCGGTCGGCGCGCCCATCCGCCTGGACGCACAGGTCGCCGCTCCGGCGGCCGACGAAGCCGTGACCGTCTTTCTGGTGCGCCACGCCGAACGGCTCGATGACAGCCCGAACTCGCCCTTGAACGACGTTGGGCGAGAGCGTGTCGAGAGGCTGCGGACGCTGTTGGCGGACGTGGATTTCACCCACATCCATTCCACCAACCTGACGCGGACGCTCGATACCGCCCGTCCCATCGCCGAGGACGATGGCGTCGAGCTCACCCTTTACAGCGCCGGAGAGCTCGAGCAGCTCGCGGAGACCATTCGAGCGACCCCCGGTCGTCATCTGGTTTCGGGCCACAGCAACACCACGCCGCGCCTCGCGGAGGCGCTCGGGGGCGATCCTCACGGCCCCATCGACCACATGGAGTACGACCGGCTCTACATCATTGTCATCCAGCCGGGGCGACCCGCGGTCACCACCTTGCTGCGTTTCTGAATCGCAGCCAGCTTGCCGCATGCTCCTCGAAACACCCTTCCACCCGCGCACCGCCACGCTCTGCCACCACCGCCGCTGGCGCAACTGGTCCGGGTACGCCATCGCCCTCGGCTACGAGCCGAGCCACGAGTACGAGTACTACGCGGTGCGCAGCGGCGCGGCCCTCTTCGACATCTCACCCCTGCGCAAGTACGAGATCACCGGGCCGGACGCGGCCGCACTGGTGGACCGCATCGTCACGCGCAACGTGGCCGATTGCCAGGAGGGGCGCGTTCTCTACAGCCCGTGGTGCGACGAAGCGGGCAAACTGATCGACGACGGCACCGTGCAGCGCCTGGAAGTGGACCGCTTCCGCGTCACGGCCGCGGATCCGTGCCTGCGCTGGTTTCAGGATTGCGGGCTCGGGATGGACGCCGGCGTGCGCGACATCTCGCTCGAGCTGGCCGCACTCGCCATGCAGGGGCCCACCTCGCGCGACATCCTGACCCGGCTGGTGACCGGTGCGGACATTGCGTCGCTCCCGTACTTCGGACTTGCGAAGGGCGCCGTGGGATCGATCCCGGTCACGATCACGCGGACCGGCTACACGGGTGATCTGGGATACGAGCTCTGGGTGCGCCCCGACCATGCGCTCGAGTTCTGGGACGCGCTCATGGAGACGGGCCGGGGGTACGGCATTGCGCCGGCCGGCCTCGACGCCCTCGACGTGACCCGCATCGAGGCCGGGCTCCTGCTCAAGGAAGTTGACTACGTGTCGGCTTGGACTGCGCTCATCGAGTCGCGCAAGTCGTCTCCCTACGAGGCCGGTCTGGGATGGGCGGTGCAGCCCCGGCCCGGACGCGACTTCGTGGGCAGAAGGGCGCTCGAACGGGAAGCGGCCCGACCCTCCAAGTGGGCCTTCGCGGGCCTCGAGGTCGACTGGCCGCGCATCGAGCGGCGCTTCGCCTCGGTGGGACTGCCTCCGCTGGTGGCTGGCAAGGCATCGCGCGAGCCGGTGCCCATCTTCGCCGCCGGCGCCCAGGTCGGGTTCGTGACCAGCTCCACCTTCTCGCCCATCCTCAAGAAGTACATCGCCCTCGCGACGCTGCAGCGCGATTTCGCCCGTCCCGGCGGACGGGTGGACTTCGAGCTCACCGTCGAGTTCGTGCGCCACGAGGTGCCGGCCACGGTCGTGGAGACCCCCTTCTTCGATCCCGCGCGCAAGCGCGCATGAAGACAGTGAGCATCGCCCCCGTCGCAACTCCTGCCTTCGCACGCTCCCCGGCCCGGAGCTGAACTCGATGGCGCGCAGCTACGACGCGATCGTGATCGGCGGCGGGCACAACGGCCTGGTGCACGCGGCCTATCTGGCGCGCGCGGGGCTGGACGTGTGCGTGCTCGAAGCGCGTCCGCTGGTGGGGGGCGCCACGGTCACCGAAGAGATCTTCCCGGGGTTCCGCTACAGCGTGTTCTCCTATGTGGTGAGCCTGATGCGCCCGGAGATCATCCGCGAGCTGGACCTGCCCCGGCACGGGCTCACCATCCTGCCGCTCGAGAGCACGCTCACGCCGCTCCCGGACGGCGACCGGCTCTACCGCGACGGCGACCACTACCGCACCTGGCGCGAGATCGCCCGCTTCTCGGTGCGCGATGCCGAGGCGTACGACGACTACGGCCGGTCGCTCTTCTTCATGGCGCGCGCGGTGAAGTACCTGCTCGACATCGTCCCGCCCGACCCCGCCCGCCTGGGGCCTAGCGACATCTCGGGCCTGATCCGCCTTGCCCGGCACTTCCTGGGGCTCGAGCCCGAACAGCTTCACCTGCTCGTGAAGCTGATGACGATGAGCGCGGCGGACTTCCTGGACGAGTGGTTCGAGACCGACGTGCTCAAGGCCACGCTGTCCGCGAGCGGGATCATCGGGACCTTCCTGGGGCCGCGCTCGCCGGGTACCGCCTACGTCCTGCTCCACCACTACATGGGGGAGATCGACGGCCACTTCCGGGCGTGGGGCTTCGCCAAGGGCGGCACCGGGGCGGTCGCGGAGGCGATTGCGTCGGCCGCGCGCGAGGCGGGCGCCGAGATCCGCACCGATGCGCCGGTCGCCCGGGTGCTGGTCCGGAACGGCCGCGTGACCGGGGTGGCTCTGGCCAACGGGGACGAGGTGCACGGCAAGGTGGTCGCGTCCAGCCTGGACCCGCGCCGCACCTTCCTCGACCTGCTCGAAGAGGATGAGCTCCCGGGCGAGCTGGTCCGCGCGGTGCGCGCGTTCCGCTTTCGCGGCTCCTCCGGCAAGGTCAACCTGGCGCTCGACGCCGCCCCCGACTTCACCTGCATGCCCGGATGGGGCCCGCATCTGCGGGGCGCCGTCTCCATCAGCCCCTCGCTCGACTACCTGGAGCGCGCCTACGACGACGCGAAGTACGGGGATTACTCGAAGGAACCCTACATCGACATCGTCATCCCCTCGGCGATCGATCCCGGGATGGCGCCGCCCGGCAAGCACGTCATGTCGTGCTTCGTCCAGTACGCACCCTACGAGCTGCGCGAGGGGGACTGGGACGGCAGGCGCGAGGCCTTCGGCGATGCCGTGGTCGACACGCTTGCGCGCTTCGTCCCGAATCTGAAGGACATCATCCTGCACCGCCAGGTGCTCACGCCGCTGGACATCGAGCGCACCACGGGGCTCTCGCAGGGCAACATCTTCCAGGGCGAGCTGAGCCCGTCGCAGCTCTTCTTCCTCCGTCCGGCCGCCGGGTACGCGAAATACCGCACGCCGGTGCGGGGCTACTACCAGTGCGGCTCGGGGACGCACCCCGGAGGCGGCATCATGGGCGCGCCGGGGAAGCTCGCCGCCGGCACCGTGCTCGCCGATCTCGGGCGAGGGCGGCGGGGGAGGGGACGGTGAGCGGCTACGACGCGGTCGTGGTGGGGGCGGGGCACAACGCCCTGGTCACTGCGGTCATGCTCGCGCGCGAGGGATGGAAGGTGCTGGTGCTCGAACGCCGGGGGGTCGTCGGCGGCGCCGCCGCGAGCGATGAGCTCTTTCCCGACTGCCGGGTCAATGTGGCTGCCCAGGACGCCGGTCTCTTCCAGCGAGAGATCCTCTCCGAACTCGGTCTCGACGCCCGCGAGCTCGAGTGGGTGCATCCGGCCGCGGTGGCCACCTCGCTCACCGGCGGCGGGGAAGCCCTGACGCTCTGGCGCGATCCCGGACGAACCCGCGACGAGATCGCACGCTACAGCCCGGCGGACGCGCAGCGCTTTCCGGAGTGGGCCGACTACCTGCGCTCGATGGCGCGCGTGCTGCGGATCGGTCTGGAACACCCTCCCCCGATCCTTCACGGCGCTTCCGCCAGGGAACGGCTGCGCATGCTGCGTCTGCTGCTGCGGGCGGGCCGGTTCGGGAAACGCACCGTCGTGGAGTTGCTGCGGGCGCTCCCGATGCCGGCGCGCGATCTGCTCGACGACTGGTTCGTGAACGATGCTCTCAAGGGGATGCTCGCCACCACCGCCCTTGCGGGAGCCCGCCAGGGGCCGAGCGCCATGGGCGGCGCCTTCCGCATGTTCTACCATGCCGCCGGTAGCGAAGCCTGTGGTTTTCGCTCGACCGTCTTCGTCAGGGGCGGCATGGGCGTGCTCTCGGAGGCCCTGGCGGATGCGGCGCGCATGCACGGAGCGGAGGTCCGCACCCGGGCCGATGTGGAGAGCATTCTGGTCGAGGACGGGGTGGCCACCGGGGTGCTGCTGGCTGGCGGGGAAGAGGTCTTCGCCGGCTGCGTAGTCTCGGGCGTCGACCCGCGCCGCACCTTCTTCGGACTGGTGGGAGCGCCACGGCTGGGTCCCGAGTTCAACCGCAAGGTGGCCAACATCCAGCTCCACGGGACCACCGCGGCCCTGCACCTGCTGCTCGACGGGCTTCCGCCGCTGCCGGACGCCGTGGACCGCCTGTCCGGTCGCACCCTGGTGGCCCCGGACCTGGACTACCTGGAGCGGGCCGGCGATGACGCCAAGTACGGGCGCTGCTCGGCGCGCCCGCACCTGGACATGGTGGTTCCGACACTCCACAACCCCGCCCTCGCGCCCGCGGGCCGCCACCTGGCCTCCATACAGATCCGCTACGCTCCGTACCGGCTGCGCTCGGGCAGCTGGGCGGACGGCGCAACCCACGATGACCTGCTCGCCGGCGCGCTCGAAGTGCTCGACGAGTTCCTCCCCGGCCTGCGCGAGCGCATCGTCGACCACCGCCTGCTTACCCCGCTCGACCTCGAGACCGAACTCGGCCTTACGGGCGGTGACGAATACCACGGACAGATGGGCCTCGACCAACTCCTCTTCATGCGGCCGGTCCCCGGATGGGGCCGGTACCGGACGCCGGTGGAGCGCCTGTTCCTGTGCGGCTCGGGCACCCATCCGGGAGGCGGCGTCACGGGCGGTCCGGGCCGGCTTGCCGCGCGCGAGATCTTGCGCGACGGGAAGCGGGGCGCGCCTTTGGGCGGGCGGGATCAACCGTGAACCGGGCAGCCGGCCCGAGTCCCCCGCACCTGACCTGAAATCCACCCGAGGAGCGAACTTCATGTCCCCGACCTTCGACATGGCCCTGATCCAGCGCGGCGCCCGGCTGCGCAGATCGCCCTACTTCGAGGCCACCCTGAGCGCGGGCTGCCGGAGCTATACGGTTTACAACCACATGTTCCTCCCGACCCGGTACGACGACCTGCAGGCCGAGTACGAGAAGCTGCTGACCGGGGTGACGGTGTGGGACGTGAGCGTGGAGCGGCAGGTGGAGATCACCGGCCCGGACGCCTTCGAGTTCACCAACCTGCTCACGCCGCGCGACCTCTCCAGGTGCGCCGTCGGGCAGGGCAAGTACGTGCTCATCACCGCCGAGGACGGCGGCATCGTGAACGACCCGGTGCTCCTGCGGCTGGGCGAGAACCACTTCTGGCTGGCGCTGGCCGACAGCGACGTGCTGCTCTGGGCGAAGGGGGTGGCCCTCAACTCCGGGCTCGACGTCGAGCTGTGCGAACCGGATGTGTCGCCCATGCAGGTGCAGGGTCCGAAATCGAAGGAAGTCATCAGCAGGCTCTTCGGCGACGAAGTGAGCGGGTTGCGTTACTATTGGTTCGCCGACACCGACCTGGACGGCATTCCGGTGGTGGTGACGCGCACCGGCTGGAGCGGCGAGGTCGGCTACGAAATCTACCTGCGGGACGGCAGCCTGGGGATGGAACTCTGGGACCGCGTGATGGAAGCAGGACGCGATCTCGGGATTTGTCCCACGGGACCGTCGGACATCCGCCGCATCGAGGCCGGCATCCTCAATTACGGCATAGACATGACGCTGGACAACAATCCCTACGAGGTCGGGCTCGGTTGGCAGGTGGACCACAACCAGGAGGGCGACTTCATCGGCCGCGAGGCGCTCGCCCGCATCGCGGCGGAGGGCCCCGCGCGCCTGCTGGCCGGAGTCGAGATCGCGGGCGCTCCCCTCGACCTGAACATGACCCGCTGGCCGGTGCATCGTGACGGACGGGAGATCGGCTTCGTGACGTCGGCGGTGTATTCGCCGCGGCTCGACCGCAACATCGGCTACGCCATGGTGCCCGCGGCATTCGGAACCCCGGGTACGCACCTCCGCGTTTCCACCCCGGACGGTGAGCGGGACGCCACGGTCGTGCAGAGGCCCTTCGTGGATCCCGGCAAGCAGATTCCCAAGTCGTAAGGCGGGGGTCAATAGAGTAAACAGTAGATGACAGTATAATTGTCATGAGATATCAGTCCGTCAGCATGGGATCCGACATCATCATCAGCGAGGAAGAGGAGTGAGCGACAGCGAGGGGACCGCGGCGAGGCGCCCGACGGTGCTCGGGCACTTCGCCAACTATCGTTTCACGGCGCGCTTCTGGGCGATGGACGGCGCGGTCAGGCGCGCGCGGGCGCGCGCCTGGTTCGAGGATGTGCGGGGCACCGCGGACCTCGCCCATCCCTATCTGCTGCAGGGCCTCGAAACCGGAGCCGACGTGCTGGTGTGGAGTTCGGTGCGCGCGGAGGAAGATGATGCGGCCGCGCGCTATTTCATGCGCCGGGCGATGGCAGAGGGCGAGAACCGGGACATCGTCGAGCCGGTCAACACGCTCTGGGGCTACACGCGCCCCTCCGAATACAGCAAGGCGCGCTCGGCCCAGGAGGTCGATCCCTTCGCCCAGCAGCGCAGGCGATACCTGGTGGTCTACCCGTTCACCAAGACGGCGGACTGGTATCTCTTCGGGCGTGAGACGCGCCAGGGGATGATGAACGAGCACATCCGCATCGGGAAGCAGTTCCGGCGCATAAAGCAGTTGCTGCTGTATTCGTTCGGGCTCCAGGATCAGGAATTCGTCGTCGTTTACGAGATGGACGATCTGCGGCTGTTTTCCCGGCTCGTGCATGAACTGCGGAGCACCGAGGGCAGGCGCTACACGGCGAGCGACGCGCCGCTGCACACCGGGGTCTTCGCGAGCCTCGAAGAGTGGCTGGATACGCTGGGTTAGCGTGACTCGACGCAGGGGGACGGGGCGATAGGGCGCATGGGGGATCCGGTTTCCGCCGCGGCGCCGCTCGCGGGTGTGCGGGTGGTGACGACGCGTGGCGCGTCCGGGAGCGACCGGCTGCACGCATTGCTGGAGGCGGCGGGGGCGAAAGTGCTGGCGTGGCCAACCTCCGAGTACCCCGCGCCGCACGACCCCCGGCCGCTGGAGGCGGCGCGCGCGCGCCTCGACCGATTCGACTGGGTGGTATTCACGAGCGCGCGCGCGGTGGCGGCCCTGGGGACGTGCCCACCCCCCACCCCCCGGGTCGCCGTGGTGGGTCCGGCCACCGCCCGCGCCGCCGCCC
>JAJDXG010000002.1 GCA_022823365.1 Gemmatimonadota bacterium | reverse complement strand
GGCCTGAAGGCGGATTACAAGGGCGCTACGCCCGAAGAGGTCGCCAGGGCGGTGCTACGCTACCGGCCGGGAAAGGTCGTCTCCCGCGACCCGAAATCCGCAAAAAAAGACGAGTAACGTCAACCCGGGTATATAATCCCCTTTCGGTGTGCCGTGGGGTACACCCTGCGGATGAGCCAGCGACCTGAAGGAACACGGCCCATGAGCTTTTCGAAGACGACGCTGGGAGTTACGACCGTGGTGATCATCGCGGCCCTGCTCGGTGGGGGGATCTACCTGAGACTGCGCCCCGCCCCGGAGGAAGAGGACGCCGCAACCTCTGCTGAAGCAACGACGCTCGAAGTGCCCGAGGCCTCGCTGGAGAGCTTCGCCCGACGCGCGCAGCCGGTCAGCGGGGCGCGCGTGCTGCGAGATACGCTCTGGATCCGCATCACGGCGTCGGGAGGTGCGGCCGCGTTCCGGCGCGCCACTCTCTCGGCTCGCGTGGCCGGCCAGGTGCGGGAGGTCGCGGTTCGGGAAAACGATCCTGTCGATTCGAACGCCTTCCTCATCCAGATCGACACCACCGAGTACGCGCTGGCGCTGGCGCGCGCCAACAGCGCTCTCACCGGGGCCCAGGCCGACTACGAACAGATCGTGCTCTTCGACGACGAGATCGCGGATGCCGGGGTGCGCGCGGAGCGGGCGCGCGTGGCTCGCTCGCGCAGCGGTCTGGACGAGGCCACGGTGAACGTTCGCCAGGCGGAGCTGGAGCTGTCGTGGACGCGCATCGGCGCTCCCTTCGGCGGGCGGGTCGCCGACCTGCGGGTCGTGCCCGGACAGTTCGTGGCCCAGGCCGAAGAGCTGGTCACCGTCGTTGAGCTGGACCCCATCAAGGTCGAAGCCCAGGTGCTGGAGGGCGAGATCGGACTCCTCGAAGAGGGCCGGCGCGCCACTATGACCTTCGCCGCGTTCCCGGGCGAAACCTTCACCGGCACGGTGGAGACCATCAACCCGGTCATCGACCTCGAAACCCGCTCGGCGCGCGTGACCGTGCTGCTCTCCAACCCCGGCGGCAGGATCAAGCCGGGGATGTACGCGAGCGTCTCGCTGGACGCGCAGCACTTCACCGAGCGCATCCTAGTCCCACGCTCGGCGGTGCTGGAGCGCGACCGGCGCACCATGCTCTTCGTCTTCAATGAGGAGGAGGGAGAAATCGGCCGCACCGAGTGGCGCTACGTCACTACGGGACTGGAGAACGACCGGGTGGTGGAGATCGTCGAGAACCCGGAGACCTCGATGGTCGATCCCGGAGAGATCGTGCTCGTCGATGGCCACCATTTCCTCGGGCACGACGCGGCGGTCCAGCTCGCCGAGGGGGATGTCCCGGCGGGTGGCGGAGCCACGCCGGCGGGCGCGGCTCCTTCCTCCGGGCCGGGACGATGAGGCGTTCGGAGGCGGGATTCCGGTGCTGCATTCTCGTCGCATTGCTCGCTGCGGCTCCGCTCGAAGCGCAGGAACCGCAGGTCCTTTCGCTCGAGGACGCCTTGGAGCTGGCGAGACAGAACAACCCTGTGCTGCGTCAAGCCATCAACGAACTGGAGTTGACGCCAGCGGGCATGCGGGCAGCGTGGGGTGCCTTCCTCCCGAGCCTCTCCCTGAGTCTGGGCACCAACGTCAACCTCAACCGGCGGTTGCAGGCGGAGGACTACTTCGGCAACCCCATCGCCAACCCCAACGTCGAGTGGGTCACGGCTTCGTCATCTTCCCAGTCGGTGTCCGCCCAACTCGACCTGTTCGAGGGCGGCGCGCGCTTCCATCAGCGCGGAGCGGAGCGCGCGCGCGGCATCGCGCGCGCGCGAAGAGTCGAGGCGGAGATGATCGCCACCGGGGCACGCGTCGCGACCAGCTTCCATGAGACCGTCCGGCAGTCGGACCTCCTTCAATTGGAGATGGCGATCCTCGAGGGCAAGCGACTGGATCTGGAGAGCACGACGAGGCTGTTCGAACTCGCCGTCGGCAGCCGGGTCGACGTCCTGGCCGCCGAACTGGAGATCCAACAGCAGGAACGGGCGGTTCGCCAGGCGGAGAACGAGCACGCCAAGGCCGTGCTGGCACTGCGCGCGGAGATCGTCGCGCCGGACATGGGCGCATTCACAACCCGCGGCACCCTTCCCGAACCCTTCGATCCCGCGGTGCTCGACGAGACCGAGCTCATCGTCCGAGCCCTGGAGCAGAGCCCGCTCATCCGGCAGAACCGGTCGGAGGTGGATGTGGGCCGGGCATCCCTGAGCGCAGTCCGCAGCGCGCGACTCCCGACGATCAGCCTCGGTACCTACTTCTTCCAGGACGCGTACGGGCAGGAGTACACGGCCGCCTTCAAGCCCTTCGCCACCGATTCCCGCTACGCCAGCGCGCGACTGAGTCTGTCGATTCCGGTCTTCACCGGTTTCTCCACCGAGCGAAACATCGCCGAAGCTCAGGTTCAGTTGGCCAACGCCGAGGAAGGTGTGCGCCAGACCCGCCTGGAAATCGAGCGGGACGTGCGCTCCCGTCTCATCGACCTGCGCGGCGCATGGGACAGCTACCGGCTGGCGGAGCGGTCGAGCGAGATCGCGGAAGAACGCCTCAGGCTCGCCCGGGAGGGGTACCGCCTGACGACGGTCACTTTCGCCGATCTGCAGCTCGCAATCGAGGGGGCGGCCAACGAACGGCGCACCGCGATCAACGCCCGCTATGACTTCGTCGCCGCCCGAATCGAGCTGGAGCAGGTCGTGGGCGGGCCGCTCGACGGCGGCACCCCGCTTCCCTGACGCATGTCGATTCCCCGAATCTCGACGCGGCGGCCCGTTGCCGTGGCCATGCTGTTCCTGGCCATCTCCCTGCTGGGCATCATCTCCTTCCTGCGCCTGCCCATCGACCTGCTGCCCGATGTGAGCTACCCGCGCCTGGTTGTCTACACGACGTACCCGGACGTGGCGCCAGCGGAGGTCGAGCGGCTCATTACCGAGCTGGTGGAGGCCCAGGGAGCGGCGGTGCCCGGGGTCGAGAAGGTGACGTCGGTCTCGCGCGACGGGGTAAGCCTGGTAACGCTGCGCTTCGCCTGGGGCACGGACATGGATTTCGCCATGCTCAACGTGCGCGAGCGCGTCGACAACATCCGCGAGGTCCTGCCGGAAACATCGGACCGGCCGCGCATCCTGCGCATCGATCCCGAGTCCGAGCCCATCATGGTGCTCTCCGTAGCCGGGGGCGCGGACCTGTGGGCGACCAAGGATTTCGTGGAGACGGTCTTCCGGCGCAGGCTCGAGCAGCTCGACGGTGTGGCCCAGGCGGCGGTCACGGGCGGGCTGGACCGCGAGATCCAGGTAGAGGTGGATCCCGACCTGCTCCTCTCCTACGACCTCGAAATGGAGGACGTGGCGGTCGCGCTCGACCGGGCCAACTTCTCCGCCCCGGGAGGCTCCATCCTGCGCGGGCGTTACCGCTACCCGTTGCGCACCCTGGGCGAGTTCCAGACCGTGGACCAGATCGGGCAGGTGGTGGTGGGACGCCAGCAGACCGAAACGGGCGGACAGCAGGAGGACGAGGGAAGTTTCCGACTGGTGCGCCTCGACGACGTGGCGCGCGTGGTGGACGGATTCGCCGAGCGGGAGTCGATCGCCCGCTACAACGGCGCCGAAGCCGTGGGCCTGCTGGTGTACAAGGAATCCGGCGCCAACACGGTGGCGGTAGCCGACCAGATCCAGGAGGCGCTCGGGATCCTGGCCATCGAGTTCCCGGACATCACCGTGGACATCGCCTACTCGCAGGCGGGCTTCATCTCCGACTCCATCAGCAACGTCGTGCAGGCACTGGTGTTCGGGGGCATGCTGGCGTTCCTGGTGCTCTTCTTCTTCCTGCGCGATCCGCGCTATCCCTTCGCCATCGCGCTCGCGATTCCCATCTCCGTGGTGGGCGCGTTCGCGCTGATGGAGGCGTTCGGGGTCTCGCTGAACATCATGAGCCTGGGGGGGATGGCGCTCGGGGTGGGCATGCTGGTCGACAACTCCATCATCGTGCTGGAGAACATCTTCCGGCACCGGGAGACGGGTGTCCCTTCGGCGGAGGCGTCGGCCCTCGGAGGCGAGGAGGTCCAGGGGGCGATCACGGCTTCGACCCTCACCACCATCTCGGTGTTCGGGCCGATCATCTACATCGAAGGGGTGGCGGGGGAGCTGTTCGGCGACCTGTCGCTGGCGGTGGCCTTCTCCCTGCTGGCCAGCCTGCTGGTGGCGCTGACCCTGCTGCCGGGGATGGCGGCGCGCTTCGTGGACCGGGCGCGGGCGGCTGAAACGCCTGAACGGACCCGGCCGGGGCGCCGGCGGGGGGTGCTCGCCAGGATCGGACGGGCGTTCCTGTGGATCGTGGTGCTTCCCTTCCGGCTCATCGCGGGAGCATTCGCGCTGGGCCGCGCGCTGGCGGTCTTCTGGTGGGAGGGGGTGGCGGGGGTGTGCGGCCGCCTGTTCGGGCCGCTGCTCGCCGCCTTCGACCGCGAGTTCCAGCGCTTCGCCGACCGCTATCACCAGCTTCTTGAAGTATCGCTCGATCACCGCGGGCGGGTGCTGGCCATCTCCGGAGCCGCGCTGGCGGCCACACTGGCGCTCGCGCTCGCACTCGACCGGGACCTGCTGCCGGACGTCGACCAGGGCGGGTTCCGGGTGCGCCTCGAGTTGCCGGAGGGGACCGGACTGCCTGCGACCGAACTTGCCGCGGAGGAGATCGAGCGCGCGCTTCAGGACGACCCCGGAGTCGAAACCGTCTTTTCCCGCGTGGGCGAGGACGTGCGCTCCTACATGGAGAGCGAGGAGACCTCGGGCGCGCACACGGGCACCTTGGAGGTGCGCCTCCATCCGGGGAACGCCACGGACGAGGTGCTGGCGCGGGCGCGCGAGGTCGAGGCCCGTTTTCCGCCGGGAACGCTGGCCTTCGAGGCCGGCCAGGCCACCGCCCTGGGCACGGTCCTGGGCGGCGCCGATGCCGACATCGCGGTGCGCATCCGGGGCGAGAACCTGGAGGAGAGCTACCTATACGCCGAAAGGGTACGCGAGGAGCTGTCGACGCTGTCGGAAATCGGCAACGTGCGGGTGGGCACCGGGCGCGGACAGCCCCAGGTCCAGGTGGAGATCCTGAGGGACGTGGCCGCACGCCACAACATCGATCCGCGCCTCATCGCCGAAGAGATCGAGCGCGCCATGCGCGGCGACCGGGCCACCGAGTTCGTCGACTTCGACCGCAAGATCGACGTGGTGGTCAGGCTGCCCGACGCCCTGCGCTTCTCCGCCGGGACGCTCGAAACCCTGCAGGTGCGGGGCGTGCCGCTGCGGGAGCTGGTGAACGTGCGCGAGGCGGTGGGGCCGGCGGAGATCCACCGCGAGGACCAGGGGCGCGTGGTCACCGTCTACGCCGACGTGACGTCAGGGGGCCTCGACCGCGCCATCGCCGCGGTGGAGAGCGAACTGGCCGCGCTGCCGCCGCCCTTCAACGTGCGCGTCGACGTCGGCGGGGAGAACGAGGAGATGCGCCGCTCGTTCCGCGATCTCGCCTTCGCCTTCGGGCTCGCGCTGGTGCTGGTCTACATGATCCTGGCAGCGCAGTTCGAGTCGTTCAGGCATCCGCTGATCATCCTGATGTCGGTGCCGCTCGCGCTGTCGGGCGCGGTGCTGGCGCTGGTGCTCGCCGGTCAGAGCCTGAACACCATGAGCCTCATCGGGGTCGTCATTCTGGTGGGGATCGTGGTCAACGACGCGATCGTGAAGGTGGAGTTCATCAACCAGGCGCGCGGCCGCGGGGCGGCGTTGCGGGAGGCGATTCTGGAAGCCGGGAAGGTGCGCTTGCGTCCAATCGTCATGACCACCGTGACGACCGTCTGCGGCCTCACGCCGCTGGCCCTCGGCATCGGGCGCGGGGCCGACCTGCGCGCGCCGCTCGCCATCGCGGTGATCGGGGGGCTGGTCGTGGCCACCGCGCTCACCCTCATCGTCGTGCCGGTGGTGTACTCCGTGGTGGAGAGCGGCCACGCCCGGCTCCGCCGGAAGGCTCGTGCGCCGCGCCCCGCCCGGGCCGCGGAGGTGATCCCGTGACCGGCGTCGGCGGCTCGGGCCGGAAAGGCGCAGCGCCGTCCCCGGCGGTGGAGGTGGCGCGGTGATCGGCGGGAGCATCCGCCGGCCGGTGGCGGTGGCGATGGGCTGCCTCGCCGTCGCGCTCATGGGAGCCAGCGCCTGGCGCAACATCCCCATCGAGCTGCTGCCGGATACCGACCTGCCCAGACTCAATGTGGAGGCGAGGTGGCGCGGAGCTTCCCCGGAAACGGTCGAAGCCTTCCTGACCTCCCCCATCGAAGGCGTAGTCCAGCGGGTCAAGGGGGTCGAGAAGGTCATCTCCGTTTCCAGGGAAATACAGGGGACGGGGACGTCCGACATCGAGGTGCACTTCAGCCGCGACACGGACATGGACTTCGCACGGCTGGACCTCTCCGAGCGGCTCTCGGCCCTCGAGGAAGAGCTGCCTCCCGCCGTGGAACGGGTTCTGGTCCGGCCGTACATCCCTCCCGAGTTCGAGTCCCGCGGTCAGCGCGGCTTCCTGCGCTACACCTATACCGGCCCCTACACGCTGGAGGCGCTCCGGACCGACCTGGACGACCGGGTGGTGCCGGATCTCTCGCAGATCGAGGGGGTGGCGCTGGTGCAGGCGAGCGGGGGCCGCGAGCGTCTCATCGAGATCGAGTTGAACGAGGACCGGGTCAGCTCGCTGGGGCTCTCGCCGGGCATGGTGAACGCACGGATCAACGATCTCGACCTGGTGCGGGAGGCAGGGGCGATCCGGGCAGGCGACCGGGAATGGTCGGTGACCATCCAGAACCGCGTCGCGCGTGCAGAGGAGATCCGCAACACGGTGCTGCTCGAGAACCGCGGCAGCGTGGTGCGGGTCTCGGATGTCGCCGATGTGCGCGACAGTTTCGAGGAACCCCTTGGCTACGACCGCATCAACGGCCGGCCCGCGGTCTCGTTCATGGTGATCCGCGAAATCGGCGCAAACACGGTGCGCGCGGCGGACGCGGTCAAGGCGAGGGTGGCGCAACTGCAGCGTGCGGGCCTGGCCGGGACGAGCATGATCCTCGAGTACGACGAGAGCGAGGACATCAAGGAGCAGCTCACCGACCTGCGGGCCAGAGCCCTGATCTCGGCGTTCGTCATCTTCGCGGTGCTGCTCCTCTTCCTGCGCTCGTTCCGCTCCGCCGGCGTCGTCTTCATGACGATCGCGTTCTCGGTGTTGATCTCCCTGAACCTGATCTACTTCGGGGGCATGACCCTCAACCTGCTCACCCTGATGGGGCTGGCGATGGGGTTCGGCCTGATCGTGGACAACGCGATCGTGGTTCTGGAGAGCGTCTTCCGCCGATGGCAGGCGGGGCGGGATCCGGTGGGCGCGGCGACCGAGGGAACCCGCCAGGTGGTGCTGCCGATCCTCACCTCCACCGCCACCACCCTGATCGTCTTCGTGCCCTTCGTTTTCCTGCAGGGGGAGCTGCGCGTGTTCTACGTGCCGCTGGCGATCGTGGTGGCGCTGACGCTGGGGGCGTCGCTGCTCGTGGCGTTCACCTTCATCCCGGCGCTGGCCGCCCGCGTGCTGCCGGGCGTGCGGAGGGTGGAGAGGGCCGGGACGATCGTGACCGCGCCGCTCGCGGGGACCGCGGACGGGCCCGGCCGAGAGGCCGCGGACGCCGGCATGACCAGCGGGCGGGCCGATGGCGGCACACCCGGCCATTCGCCGGTTGCGCGCCGGCGTGCGACACCCCTCTACACCCGCCTCTACTCGACCATCATAGGCTTCACGCTGCGCCACGCCTGGCTGGCGGTGACGGTGGCGGTGCTGGCCTTCGGCGGGTCGTACTATCTCTTCGAGAACCACGTCACCCGAGGGGTGCTCTGGGGAGGGGGCATGGGGCTGGACACCTATGTCCTCATCAACATCGAGCTGCCGCGCGGCTCAGATCTCGAGCGCACCGACAACCTGGTGCGCTCCTTCGAGGAAAGGCTGGGCGCGATTCCGGAGGTCGAACGCTTCTCCTCGACCGTGAGAGGCACCTACGGGAGGATCACCATCAACTTTCCGGACTCGCTGGAGAACACCGGCGTTCCGATGGCCATCAAGGAGCAGATGTTCAGCTACAGCCTGGGCTTCACCGGGGCCGAGGTGCGGGTGATCGGACGCGGCCTGGGATTCTACGGCGGAGGTGGCGGCGCCAGCCCGAACTACTCCATGCAGGTGCTGGGCTACAACTACGAGAGGGTGCGTGAGATCGCCGAAGACCTGGGCGATCGGCTGGCGCGCGTGCCGCGGGTGCGCACCATCGACACCAATTCCGCCGGGAGGTTCGTCCGCGAGCGCGCCACGGAGTTCGTGGTCGAGATCGACCGGGACCAGCTGGCGCGCCACGACATCTCCGTGCAGGAGCTGGTCGCGCGCATGAACGCGGCCGTCGCCGGCCAGACCAGCAACGCGCAGCTCAAGATCGGCGGCGACGAGGTGCGCTACGAGGTCAAGCTCGAGGGATATCGAGAGACCGACGTCCAGGAGCTTCTCGAAACCATCATCAGTACCTCCACCGGGACCGGCATCCGCCTGGGCGACGTGGTCTCGATCGCCCCCGTCGACGTGCTCGCCTGGATCCGCCGCGAGGACCAGCAGTACGAGCGCACCGTCGCGTACGAGTTCGCGGGACCGCGCCGGCTGGGCGACCAGTACTACGACGGGATCATCGAGTCCACCGAGCTCCCCGTGGGGTACGTGATCGAGGAGGCGCAGGGATTCCGCTGGAGCGAGGACGACCGCCGGCAGATCTACGCCGTGCTGGCGGTGTCGATCCTCCTGATCTACATGGTCACGGCCGCGCTGTTCGAGTCCGCGCGCCTGCCGCTGTGCGTCCTGCTCACGGTCCCCATGGCGCTGATCGGCGTCTTCCTGATGTTCTTCTACACCGGCGCGTCGTTCACCCGGGAGGCGTACGTCGGGGTCATCATGATGGGGGGGATCGTGGTCAACAACGCGATTCTGCTGGTGGACAACATCAATCGCGTCCGCCGCGAGTCCGGAGGCGATCTGCACGCCGCCATCCTCGCGGGCACGCTCGAGCGGGTGCGGCCGATCCTCATGACCACCGCCACAACGGTGCTCGGGCTGCTCCCGCTGGTGCTCTTCTCCGAGACTGCCGACTCAACCATCTGGAACGCGCTCGGCTACGCGCTCATCGGCGGGCTGCTGTCGTCCACGGTTTTCGTGCTGGCCACCACCCCGGCCATCTACCTGCTCATCGAGGGCCGGGGCGGGCGGGCCGGGCAGGTGGCCGCGCGGGCGCCGGCCACCTGACCCGTGCGCGTTCGCTTCGCTCCGTCGCCGACGGGGTTTCTGCATGTCGGAGGCGCCCGCACCGCCCTCTTCAACTGGCTGCTCGCACGCCAGAGCGGCGGCACCTTCGTGCTGCGCATCGAAGACACCGACCGCGCCCGCTCAAGCGAGGCGATGACCGGGGCCATCCTGCGCGGGCTGGAGTGGCTTGGCATCGACTGGGACGAGGGACCCTTCTTCCAGAGCGACCGGGTGGGCGAGCACACGGCCGGCGGGCGCAAGCTGCTGGCCGGCGGGCATGCGTACCGGGACTTCTCCACGCCCGAGGAACTCGCCCGCGACCGCGCCAACATCGCCGCCCTGGCCGGCGAGGCCACCCGGGCGGCCCGGCGGCGGGCGGAGGCGCTGGCGCCCGGCGAAGCCGAAGAGCGCGCCGCGGCGGGCGAACCGCACGCGGTGCGCTTCCTCGTCCCGGAGGGCTCGACCGATTGGGAGGACGCCGTCCACGGCCCCATGCGCTTCCGCAACCGGGACATCGACGACCTGGTCATCCTGCGCGCCGACGGCAGCCCGACCTACAACCTCGCGGTGGTGTGCGACGATGCCCACGCGCGCATCGACATGGTGCTCCGGGGCGACGACCACCTGTCCAATACGCCCAAGCAGATCCTGCTGGCACGGGCCCTGGGGTTGCCGGTGCCGCGCTTCGGCCACGTGCCGCTCATCCTGGGACGAGACGGCAAGCGCCTCTCCAAGCGCCACGGCGCCACTGATATCGCCGAGTATCGGCGCGACATATTGCCGGAGGCGATGGTCAACTTCCTGGCCCTGCTCGGCTGGTCCCCCGGCGACGACCGCGAAGTGATGGAGCTGGACGAGATCGTCCGGCGATTCTCGCTCAAGCGCATCCTGCACAAGGGCTCGGTGTTCGACGCCGACAAGCTCGCCTGGCTCAACGGCCGCCACCTGTCGCGCATGGATCTCGCCCGGCTGGGGTCGCTCGTGACCCCGCGCCTGGCCGAGCCCTCGCAGGCAGCGGATGCGGCGGTCAAGGACCGGCCGGGCTGGTACGACAACCTGCTCGACCTGCTGCGGACGCGAGCACGCAGCCTGGACGCGCTGGCCCGCAACGTGTCGCTGTACCTGCCGGGCGAGATCGCATACGAGCCCAAGGCTGTGCGGAAGCACTGGAAGCGCCGTGCGCAGGTAGAGGAGTATCTGAACGCCCTCCGCCGGACACTTGACTGCTGCGAATGGCAAACCGAGCCGCTTGAACGCGCGCTCCGGAGTCTCGCGGCCGAGCTCGGCGTCGCTGCGGGGCGCCTGATCCATCCGCTCCGGGTGGCGCTCACCGGCCAGGCCGTGAGCCCCGGCATCTTCGACGTGCTGTACCACCTCGGCAGGGACCTCTCCCTCGACCGCATCGACAGGGCGCTGGAGACGCTGGCCGCAGGAGAGACCGATTCCGCGCCCGCCGCCCAGGCCGCTGCCGCGTCGGGCGGCGGGTGAGCCGGTGATGCGCACACGCGTGCCAACCGGACGGACGAGGCGACCGGACCCGGCGGTGTGGCGTCCGGGGCGGCGGAGGCGAACAGCGCGGTCGGTCGCCCTCGCCGTGGCGGCGTTGGCGGCGCTGATCGCCCTCACACCGACATACGCCGTGGCGCAACGGGCCAACCGCAAGGCCGTCGAGGTCATTTTCGACGTGCTCCCGCCGGGCGAGCAGCCCACCTTCTTCGCCGAACAGGTCGGGCGTCCTCCCGGCGCCACCGGCCGCGCCCTGCTGGACGACGAGAACCGGAGCGCGCTGGAGCAGCTCGGCTACGTCGAGGTCGCCGCGGTCGAGGACGTGCTGCTCTGCCCCGACTTCCCTTCCCCCGAGGGCTGCCGCATCCGGGACGCGGGCGTGCTCTACCAACTCGTCATGCCCGAACCCATCGCCGGTGGACGGCTGTCGATGCGCGTGGTCCGTCTGATCGACGGGGCCGGTACCAACGGGGTGATCCGGCGCGAAGTGTGGGACATCCTGATGGTGCCCGACGCCGAGATGGGATGGCGGGCCGTGCGCACGCGCCTCGACGTCACCAGCGACGGCCCCTGGGCCCCGCCCCTCGGTTCGTACGGGCCATCGTAGAAGGTGATGGTCGTGGAACCCGGGCGCTCCATGTCGCAACGCTCCGAACCGGCTGGAGAGGGGAAGGAGCACGCGCGGACGCTCATCGTGAAGGCGTGGCGATCGCGTTGGGAGGCGCTGCAGTCGCCACCAGCCGACGAGGCGGCCCTCGGCACCCTCATGGCACGGATCGAGGCCGACCTCGTCAGGGCCTGCGAGATCTCCCGGCAGGCGGGTGCGACGCAGGAGCTGTCCGTCGCACTGGGCAAGCTCGGTCACGTTGCGCTGGACCAGGGCCACCCGGACAAGGCCCGGACTCTGTTCGAGGAGTCGGTCGCGGCCGCGCGGGAGACCCGCGATCCGCTGCGGCTCGCACACGCGGTGCGGCACCTTGGCCAGGTGAACCAGCGGCTGGGCCGGCTCGATTCAGCGGGACGGTGTTACGTGGAGGCGCTCGACCTGTACGACCGGGCCGAGACGGCGCATCCCCTGGACCACGCCAACGCCCTTCGGCCCATGGCCCTGCTCAGGGAGGAACTCGGGGACGGTGAAGGGGCGCGGATCCTGTGGCGCAGGGCGGCGGAGCTTTACCGGGCCGCCGACGTCGAGGAGGGTGTGCGCGAATGCGAAACGCATCTGTCGAGCCCGTAGCCGCCGCCCCGCCTCCGGCTCAGACGCCTGCGCCCGCCGTCTCCTCCATCCCGTATCGGCGATGCACGTAGTCGTCCACGATTTCCTTGAACTCGTCCGCCAGGCCTTCGCCCTTGAGCGTGCAGTAGTGGGCTCCGTCCACATACACCGGTGCCTTGGGTTCCTCGAAGGTGCCGGGCAGCGAGATGCCGATATCGGCATGCTTGGACTCCCCGGGACCGTTCACCACGCAGCCCATGACCGCGACGCGCATTTCCTCAACCCCGGGATGCATCGACTTCCAGACCGGCATCTGCGCGCGCAGATAGCCCTGGATGTCCTCCGCCAACTCCTGGAAGAAAACGCTGGTGGTCCGTCCGCATCCCGGACATGAGGTGACCTGGGGCTCGAAGTTGCGGATCTCGAGCGCCTGCAGGATCTGCTTCGCAACCTGTACCTCCTCGGTCCGGTCCCCACCCGGGCGGGGCGTCAGCGAGACGCGGATGGTGTCGCCGATCCCCTCGAGCAGAAGCGGGGCGAGCCCCGCGGCGCTGGCGACGATGCCCGGAATCCCCATGCCGGCTTCCGTCAGCCCGAGATGAAGCGCGTAGTCGCTCAGGGGCGCCAGCTTGCGATAAACGGTCACCAGGTCCTGCACCTTGGATACCTTTGCGCTGATCACGATGCGGTCGTGGCCCAGCCCGACCTCCTCGGCGAGGACGGAGGAGCGCATCCCGCTCTCCACCATCGCATCCAGCACCACCTCCCCGGCATCACGGGGCCGGGCGCGCTTCGCGTTCTCGTCCATGAGCTCGGTCAGCAGCCGCCGGTCCAGCGAGCCCCAGTTGACGCCGATGCGCACCGGCTTGTCGTATTCGATGGCCAGCCGGATGATGCTGCTGAAGTTCTCGTCGCGCCGCTTGGCGCCGACGTTGCCGGGGTTGATGCGGTACTTGGCGAGGGCGCGCGCGCACGCAGGATGCTCGGCGAGCAGGATGTGCCCGTTGTAGTGGAAATCGCCCACGATGGGGACCTCCACGCCCTGGTCGCGCAGGCGCGCCACGATCTCGGGGACCGCGCTGGCGGCCGGGTGGTGGTTGACCGTGATCCGCACCAACTCGCTCCCGGCGGCGGCCAGGGCGGCGACCTGGGCGGCGGTTGCCGCGGCGTCCGCGGTGTCCGTGTTGGTCATCGACTGCACGACGACCGGGTGGTCCCCGCCGACCATGACTCCGCCGACATTCACGGCCGCCGAGGGCTTGCGCTTCACGTGACTCATGGCGCTTCCATCGCTCCGGGTTGTCATTCGCGCTCAATGGTGACAAATCTAGCACCCGGACGGCGGCCATACATGCGTGGCTGAATCTCCCCCCAATCCAGCGAGGAAGCGAATGTCACAAGTGACCATCCGCGTCATCAGGAACGGACCCTGTCGAATCGATGGCGAAATCGAGCTCCAGAACGACGCCGGAGACCCCATCGCTACGCGCCCCGGCAAGGCGACCTTCCTTTGCCGCTGCGGCGGATCGGCGAACAAGCCCTTCTGCGACGGAACCCACAAGCGCATCGGCTTCGAGGCGGACTGATGGACCGGGACGGGCCCGGAACCAGGATCTCGCCGGAGGCCGCAAGGCTCGGTTCCCGAGCCGTGATGCTGGCGGTGCTGTCCGGTTTCGCAATGGCCTGCGTTGATGGATCCGTCCCCGGAGGCTCATCCGCGGGAGATGGCACCGCGGGCGGAGCGAGAACCGGCCTGCTCCCGGTCGAATCCGCCGACGCCACCGCCGGCGACGCCTCCGGGCTCGCCGCGCGCGTGACGGCCCGGCTCGATGGCCTCCCCGCCCGCACCTCGCTCTACGCCCGGCACCTGCCGTCGGGCCGCGAAATCGCCATCCGCGCCGACGAGCCGATGAACGCGCTCAGCGTTATCAAGATCCCGGTCATGGTGCTCGCATATCGCGACGCGGAAGCAGGGACGCTCGACCTCGACGAGCGCTACCGCATCCGGCCCGAGGATCTGCGCCGGGGCAGCGGCCTGCTCCAGACCTTCGCGCCCGGGCTGGAGCCGACCTGGCGCGACCTGATCACCCAGATGATCATCACCAGCGACAACACCGCCACCGACATCATGATCGCGCGCCTCGGCCAGGAACGGGTCAACGAGATGCTGTCGGAGTTCGGCTACGAACAGACCCGCCTGCGCGCCACCACCGGCGATCTCTTCCGCCGGGTATGGGTCATGGCCGACCCAGCCAACGAGGCGCTGTCCCACCGCGAGGTCTTCGAGCGCGGCTTTCCCTCCGACCCCGAGGCGTCCGCGCGCACCTTCCGCTTCGAGGGCGACCCGGAGGAATGGCTGGGCAGCATCACCGCCCGCGAGATCGCCGGTCTGCTCGCGCAGATCCATAACGCGGATATCGCTTCGCGCGCGTCGAGCGACGAGATGATCGACGTCCTCGAACGCCAGTTCTACAGCACGCGCCTGCCCCGCTATATCCGTTTCCGCGCCTCCGTGGCCCACAAGACCGGCGACTGGCCGCCCTATGCCGGCAACGACGTGGGGATCCTGTACTACGAAGGCGGACCCACCGTGATCGCGGTCTTCACCAACCAGAACACGGGCGACTTCATCGAGCTGGAGTCCACGCTGGGCCGCATCGCCGAGGACATCGTCAACAGTTGGCGCTAACTGGGCCGCGATCCTCCAGCGGCAGGCATACCCACTACCGGTAGGGGCATCCCACAACCGGTAGTGGGTGTTCAGGGCTCATTGGCCGCCGGGGCTCGTGAACAGCGGATCGACGCGGGCGTAGCTTGCCTCCATGCCCTGCTCCATCCCGGTTTCGATCATCGTCTCTCGGGTCGCCTCATCGGCGAAGACCATGCGCATTGTCAGGAGAGCGCCTTCGCCGTCGGCTTCGAACCGGGTCTCAACGCGGTATTCGGCGGTCGCGTCGTCCAGCTCCATCCGCTCGCTGTGGACGATGCGCGTGCCGGGCTCGATCTCGAGCATCTCACCCGTGATCCCGAACCGCTGGCCATCTTCATGCTGCCATTCGTAATGGATACGCCCCCCGGGCCTGGCCTCGTTCACGCACACCGTCATTGACCATCCAGGCGGCCCGAGCACCCACTGCCGGATGAGCTCCGGGTCGGTGTGCGCGCGGTAGAGCGCCTCGGGCGAGGCCTTGAAACGGCGCGTTGCGACGATGTCCGTCTCCCCGTCCCTGGTGAGCGCCAGATTGCTCATTCGGCCCCCTTCGTGTGTGCAGATCACTTGGCTCCACTACGACAGCTGCCCCTTGGGAAAGCCTGGCGAGGATGGGCTGTAGACGGCAAGGTCCTGCAGGCCCACCACGGAGTGGCCATCGAGGAAATGGTGATGATCGATCTCCCGTCTTCCCCGGTCCCTTGACTCGCTCGGCCGCTTCCCCTACTGTTGCATCTGTAGTACATGACTACAACAGTTGAGGCGCCATGAAGATCAGACTCAGCCACGCCGACGGCCGACCGCTGTACGTCCAGATCATGGACGCGGTGCGCAGCGGTCTCGTTCGGGGAAGTCTCCGTCCCGAGGATCTGCTCCCTTCGGTGCGCGAGCTCTCCTCGAGTCTCCGCGTGAATCCGCGGACCGTATCGCAGGCGTATGCGGCGCTCGAGCGCGACGGCGTGGTACAGGTGCGGCACGGGAAGGGCACGTTCGTGGCGCCGGGGGTGCGGCCGGAGGAAAAGGAGCGGCCGCGCCTTGCGAGGGAGGTGGCGAGGCGGGCCCTGGCCGACGCCTCGCGGAACGGACTCGCGCTGGCCGATCTGATGACGGCGCTGCGGGAGGTGGAGGGTGGAGATGCTCATGGTGACGGAAGGAAGGAGGACGGACGATGACGGACACAGCTACCGCGGCGCTTCCCATCGACCTCGGGAACGGTCCATTCGCGGTGACGACACGGGGGCTGGCGAAGCAGTTCGGTTCTACACGCGCTCTGGACGGCCTGGATCTGCAGGTTCCGGAAGGGTCCGTATACGTGCTCGTGGGTCCCAACGGCGCGGGCAAGAGCACGCTGATTCGGACCCTCATGGGTCTCGTGCGATACCAGGACGGAGCGGTCAGCGTCCTGGGGCGGGACCCGGCCGACCGGGGAGCCGAAGTGCGCGCGGGTATCGGCCATGTACCTGAGGACTACCGGGTCGGCTACGCCTGGATGACGGTGGGCCGGCTGCTGGAGCACCAGGCGGTCTACCACCCGTCCTGGGACGCGGAGTATGCCCGCGGATTGAGGGCCAGGTACGGGATCGATCCCCGACGCAAGTGCCACACGCTGTCGAAGGGTGAGAGCCGACGCGTGCAGCTCGTTCTGGCACTGGCGCACAGGCCGCCGCTGCTCCTTCTGGACGAGCCGACCGACGGCCTGGACCATGTGGTGCGCGACGAGACCCTGAGCATCCTCAGCGAACACCTCGCCGATTCTCCGACCACCGTTGTGATCTCCACGCACAGGGTCTACGAGGTGGAGCCCCTGGTGGATCACGTGGGCGTGCTGTCGGAGGGACGGCTCCTGGGCCAACTGCCGCGCGACGAGCTGTACGGCGGCCTGCTGCGCTACTGGGCGGACGTTCCCGAAGGCTGGAGGGGACCCGGCGAGTTGGCGGGGCGCGTGGTCAGGCGCAGCGACGCGGCCCGCGCGATCGAATGGACGGTGTGGGGCGACCGTGACGCCGTTACGCGCGGCCTGTCGCAGGCGGGCGCGGCGGTGCGTGAAGTCGCTCCCCTGTCGGTGGACGAAGCAGCGGTGGCATTGCTCTCGGCCAGGGAGGCAACATGACGGACTCAACCGCAGGCCGCATACCCGCAATGAAGGCGGTGTGGGGCGAACAGCTTCGCGTGGTCGGGCTCGCGATCCGCCGCGAAGGCGCCCTGGCAGCCCTGGCGCTGGCGCTCGGCTCGGTGGCCCTCATCGCCTTCAGCAGAATGCCGGTCCTGCAGGCGATGGTCGATGGGGAGATCGGTGAACTCGTCTTCGATCCCGGGGAGCCGCCCTGGGGCTTCTTCGGCGTGCTCGGCGCCCTGCTCCTTCCGCTCGTGGTGTGGAAGGGCGAGCGGCGGTTCGGCGACACCCCGCTGTGGTCGATGCCCGTCGATCACCGGAGACACGCGCTTTTCAAGGTCGCGGCCGGATGGGTCTGGCTCATGGCGATCCTGGGTGCGGCTCTCGTTTGGGTCACGCTCACGACGCTGGCGAGCGGCGGGTCCCTGGGGGTCGACGAGGTTCGCCTGCTTGTCCTCGACCCGGCGGGAGCCACCGCGGGCACGCCGGGCGCCGTGCAATCGGTGAACTGGACCACTCCGTGGTGGGAGTGGGCACTCCCGTTCACGTCGGCGACCGCAGCCTACCTCGTGGCCAGCACGCTCATCCTCGCCACGCGGCGTCCGCTGTTCTGGGCCGCCGGGCTGTGGGTCGCGGGCGGCGTCGTGCTGGGCATCGCCGAGTTCCGGGACATCGGCTGGATTCAGCGGGCCAGCGACTTCGTCGCCTGGTACATCGGGGGAGATTCGTTCACACGGGGGATGCAGCTCCCGACCGGCGGGAGAGAGGTGTGGACGCTCCTGCCGAGCATCAGGATGTGGACGGCATCATCCGCGTTCTGGATCGGCCTGGGGCTGGTGGGGGTGGTCGGGGCATCGAGCCGAGCGCGGAATCACTGACCCGGGCGGCGCACGCTGGGCCATCATCGCTGCACGCGCCCGCTGCCACCCCCGCTCATCAGCGCCTCCACCTCGGTCACGCCGACCCGGTGGAAGTCGCCGGGGACCGAGTGCTTCAGGCAGCCGGCCGCCGTCGCGAACTCCAATGCCCGCCTGTCGTTCGCATGGGTCGCGAGACCGTAGATGAACCCCGCGGCGAAGGCATCGCCGGTTCCGACGCGGTCGACGATGTCCGGCACCTCGTATCTGTCGCTCACCATGAAGTCGCGCCCGTTATGCAGGCAGGCGCCCCACGCGTTGTCGTCGGCGCTCCGGCTCTCGCGCAGGGTGATGACCTGCTTCTCGAGGTTCGGAAAGGCGGCCAGCACGCGCTCGGCCAGCACCCGGTAGCGCTCACGATCCAGGGCGCCGGCCTCTACGTCCACGTTCGATGCGATCCCGAGCGAGCGCTGGCAGTCCTCCTCGTTGGCGATGCCGATCTGCACGTGCTCCACCAGCTCGCGCATCACCTCCGGGGCGGCCTTTCCGTACTTCCAGAGCTTGCTCCGGTAGTTGTAGTCGCACGAAACCGTCACTCCCCGCTGCCTCGCCCGGCGGACCGCCTGCAGGGAGAGTTCGGCGGCGGCGGAGCTGAGCGCCGGCGTGATGCCGGTGATGTGGAACCAGTCCGCACCCTCCAGGACGGCATCCCAGTCGAAGTCGCCTCGGCCGGCGCAGGCGATGGACGAGTTCGCGCGGTCGTAGACCACCCGGCTGGGCCGCTGGTTCGCTCCCGTCTCCAGGTAGTAGATGCCCATGCGCTCACCTCCCCGCCGGATGTGCCGGGTGTCCACGCCGAAGCGGCGCAGCTCGCCGATGGCCGCATCGCCGATCGGGTTGGCGGGCAGGACCGTGCAGAACGCCGCGTCCAGCCCGAAGTTGGCGAGCGAGACCGCCACGTTGCTCTCGGCGCCCCCGAAGGTCGCCTCGAGACGCGGGCTCTGGAGCAGGCGCTCGCGTCCCGGGGCCCGGAGCCGCAGTATGAGCTCGCCGAAGGTCACGATGCGCATGGGGGAGGTCATGGGCGCTCTCTCCGGACGACGGCGACGGTCCGCGCGGCCTCGTCGCGGATCTGGTCGAAGGCGCCCTCTTCGATCCACGCGGCCGGCGCGAGCCAGGAACCGCCGCACGCCAGCACCCGGTCGAGCTTGAGGTAACCGGGGAGGTGCTCGCGCTTCACTCCTCCGGTGGGGATGAACCTCAGGCCGGGGAAAGGCGCCGAGATCGCCTTGAGGAAGGACGCTCCTCCGAGGGGCCCGGCGGGAAAGAATTTCAGCACGTCGAGCCCCGCCTCGAGGGCGCTCTGAATCTCGGTGGGCGTGCATACGCCGGGATAGACGGGGAGTTCGTGCGCCCGGCAGTAGTCGACCACGCGGGCATCGAAGCCCGGGGAGACCACGAATCGCGCCCCCGCCTCCCTCGCGGCCTCCGCCTGCCCGGTGGTGAGGACGGTGCCGGCGCCCGGCAGGACATCGGGAACCTCCGCCGCGATGCGGCGCAACGCCTCCGCGGCTGCGGAAGTCCTGAACGTGATCTCGGCGCACGGAAGGCCGCCCTCGGCCAGTGCGCGCGCCAGCGGCACAGCTCGGCGCGGGTCGCGGATGACGACCACGGGGACCACGCCCAGCCGGCCGATTCGTTCGTTCAGGGACGTCATCGCGATCCCCGCTTCTCGCGGACCGCCATCCCTTCCACCCCTTCCCACAGCCCCTGCAGGTACATCGCCCCGAGCGCCCGATCGTACAGGCCGTAGCCCGGCTGGCCGGTCTCGCCCCAGATCATGCGCCCGTGGTCGGGACGCATCGGGCCGGCAAACCCAACTTCGCGCAGGGCGCGGAGCACCTCCAGCAGGTCGACATCCCCCAGCCGCGACGGGTGGGGACTCTCGTGGAAGCGCCGGTCACCGGTCACGCGGACGTTGCGGCAATGTGCGAAGTGGATCCTCGAACCCAGGCGGCGGATGATCGCGGGCAGGTCGTTGTCGGGACGGGCGCCCAGCGAGCCGCTGCAGAAAGTGATCCCGTTGGCGGGCCGATCCACCAGCCCCAGCAGCCGCTCGAGCGCCGGACCATCCGTGACGACGCGCGGCAGCCCGAAGACGGACCACGGCGGATCGTCCGGATGCATCGCCATCAGCACACCGGACTCCTCCGCCACGGGCGCCACGGCCTCCAGAAAGTACCCCAGGTTCTCCCAGAGCTGCTCCTCTTCCATCGCGCGGAAGGCGGCGAGCAGCTCGGGAAGTCGTTCGGGCTCGGCGGGCGACCACGCCGGAAGCGCGGCCGGGCCCCGCGCGGGATCAAGCGCGGCCAGCTCCTCCGGGTCGTACGCGAGCGTGGCCGACCCGTCCGCCAGCCGCTTGTCGATGCTCGTGCGGGTCCAGTCGAGCACGGGCATGAAGTTGTAGCAGACCACCGGCACGCCGATCTCGCCCACGGCGCGCACGCTCTCGCAGTAGCGGTCGATGAGCCGATCCCTCGAGAGCCGCCCCAGCTTGATGTCGTCGTGGACGGGAATGCTCTCCACCGCCACGAAGCGGAGCCCCGCGTCATCGATCGCCTCTCCCAGCCGGCTCAACTCGTCCCGCGGCCACGCTTTCCCCGCAGGGATGTCGTGCAGCGCGCTGACCACGCCCTCGACGCCGGGGATCTGGCGAATCCGCGACAGGCTCACCGGATCCCGGGGGCCGAACCAGCGGAAGCTCATCAGCATCGGATTTCAGATGCCGCTGAACGCGCTGAAGCCGCCGTCGACGGGGATCACGGCGCCGGTCACGAACGACGCGGCGTCGCTCGCGAGCCAGCGGACCACGCCCGCCACCTCTTCGGGCCTCCCGAGCCGCCCCATCGGGGTGTGTTCGATGATGCGCCTTGCCCGCGCGGTGTAGCTCCCGTCCGGATTCACCAGCACGGCGCGGTTCTGCTCCGCCAGGAAGAAGCCGGGGGCAACCGCGTTCACCCGGAGACCGTCCCCGTGCCGGCGGGACAGTTCGACCGCCATCCAGCGCGTGAAGTTCTCGATGGCGGCCTTGGCGGCCGAATAGGCCATGACGCCGGTGAGAACCCGAAGCGCCGCCATCGATGAGATGTTGACGATACAGCCGGCGCCCCGAGCGTTCATCGCCTCACCGAAAACCATCGACGGCAGGACCGAGCCGTGGAGGTTCAGGCGGAGGGCTTCGTCGAAGGCATCCGCGGGAACCTCGAAAACGCTCCTGTCATCGCTGCGCGCACGCTCCACGTTCCCGCCCGCGGCGTTGACCAGGATGTCCGCAGTTCCCCACCGGTCCAGGAGCTCTCCGCATGTTCGGCGGAGCGCCTCCTCGTCAAGCACGTCGGCCTCCAGCGCGATGGCTCCCCCGATCTCGGCAGCCTTTGCCTCAGCCTGCTCGCGGCGGCGGCCCAGAACTGCGACCTGCGCCCCGGCACGCCCCAACTCCACGGCGACCGCCCCGCCCAGCACCCCGTAGCCGCCGCACACCACCGCCACCCTGCCGGTGAGGTCGAACGGACCCGCCTTCCCGCCCGGGCTCACCCGCCCCGCTCGGCGAGCTGACGCTCGATGGAATCGCGCATGTAGGGAAGGTGCCGGAGCGCGTTCTCGAAGTAGATCTTGCGCAGCACTTCGTCCGGAAGGCCGATCCCGTAGATGTTGTAGCGTCCGTGGCCCGGCGAGCCGCCGTGGGTGCGGACCTGGGCCGGATGGTAGAAGTGCTCGTCGAACGTCTCCAGGAACCGCCAATGCGGAGTCCAGAAGTCGTCGATCGTGCGTTGCTGGTTGCCGTCGGTGCCGAAGAGGATGCGGTCCTGGTACTTGAGGAAGAACTCCCTCCAGAGCCGGGGCGCGCGGCCCAGGTCCTGAATCGCCGCCGAGGTTTCGAGATCGGCGTTCGGGTAGGTGTCCAGCAGCGCGGCGAGCCTCCCCGGGTCGTAGTAGAGCATCGCCATGTGCCCGAGCACGAAACGTGTGCGCGGGTGTTTCGCGAGCATCCTCTCGCGCGCCAGCTCGATCACCTCCCGGGGGGGGCCGGACGCATAGAGGTTGCCGCTCGTGCTCCCCGGATACCGCCACAGGCCGGCCTCGTAGCGCTCGTTGAGGGGGCCGATGGGATAGAAGCGCCCCACCGAGTCGCTGGTGTGGATCATCACCGGCATGTCGTACTTCGCGGCCATCGCCCACACGGCATCGAGGCGAGGATCGTCGGCCTGGATGAAGGTGCCATCGGGATTGCGCACGCCCTGGCCCAGCGACTTCGACACCTTGAGGCCCCTTGCGCCGGCCAGGAATCCCCGTTCCATCTCCCCGGCCATCCACTCGGACCAGCCGGCCTCGTTGATGCCTTCGAGGTTCAGGGTGACGAAGTTCACCACCCGGTCCCGGTACGCCTCCCCCACCGCCAGCGTCGAGTCGAGGTGCGTCCCGGTTCCGCCGTTCAGGTTGATGATCGCGCCCATGCCGATGGAGTCCATGAGGGCGATCAGGCTCTCGTACGCCTCGGGCGTGGTGAGTTCGCGGCCATGCACGTGGAAGTCGATGGCTGGGAATTTCGCGCGCGTGATGTTGGTTCTGGGGAGCCGGAGCAGGATGTACGGCATGGGCGGCTGCTCGTATCCGACCGGTTCCCAGCCCTCCGGAGGCAGGGTCGCCTCCAGAGGCGGCATCGGCGGGATCCAGACGGCGCCTTCGGCCATCCCCTCGGGCGCGCGCGGGATCACCGGAATGGGGGTTCCGTCGCGGGCCCTTATGGTGTCGTTGCCCTGCTGGGCTTCGGCCATCCGGCCCGGGAGAACGGCGAACAGCGCCGCGGCGAACAGGGCATGAGTCACGAACGAACAACGCATGGGTCCTACCTCCTGTCCCGCTCCCTCAACCTCTCGGCAGGGCGCGTGTCATGTAGTCGACGATCGCCGCGCGCTGCTCCGGCGTGGTCGCGTTGATGAAGCCGCGGGCGTACTTCTCGCCCACGAACAGCCGCCACTCTTCGGCGCTGCGGCGGTTGTTGATGATCCGGTCGGCCGAGTGGCACCGCGTGCAGGCTTCGCGCGCCAGATCCCTCCCGGGCAGATCCGGCAGCTCCGCTCCGCCCATGCCGCCCAGGAACCCGTCGGGAGGCGGCTCGACCGGGGGAGGCGGGGGGGGCGCCTGCGGCTCCATCGACGGCGCGGGCAGGTCCGCGTCCAGCGCGAAGGTGTAGACCCGGCCCGGCGCGTAGCTGCCGCCCCGGCCGGTCACCACCGAGACGTATTGCCGGCCGTCCAGCATGTACGTCACGGGATTGGCGAAGCCGGGCGCGAGCGGGTATTCCCACAACATCTCGCCGTCGTCCGCGCGATAGGCGTTGAAGGACCCGCCCCCGTTCCCGTGGAACACCAGGTTGCCGGCGGTGGTCAGCGTACCGCCGGAGACGCCCCGCTGCTCGAAGCGGTGCCGCCAGCGCTCCTCCCGGGCGACCGGATCCCACGCGGCCAGAAAGGCACCGGAGCCCCCCATCCCGACCACCATGGGGTCGATCTCGCGATCCCGGGGCCCGGCCTGGGGCAGGACGGCGGGAAGCTCGGCGGCCACGTCAACGCCCCTGATCGGCCCTGCGGCCGGCCGGCGGCGTCCCATGCCGAAGCCCGGCTGCCCGGGCTCGATCGCGAAATCCGGATCCACGGAGTACCAGCGGGAGGTCTCCTGCCCGGGCAGGTAGACCAGGCCGGTGGCCGGGTTCCACGAGGTGGCGTGCCAGTTGTGGGCGCCGTCCGAGCCGGGAGAGATGAGCGCGCCCTCTATGCCGTAGCGGGCGAAGTCGGTTTCGATCGGGCGCCCGGTCTCCGGGTCGTATCCCGTCGCCCACGTCACTCGCGCGAACGGCTCCGCGGAGAGGAACTCGCCGGTCACTCGATCGATCACGTAGAAGAAGCCGTTCTTGGGCGCCTGCATGATAACCTGCCGCTCGCGCCCGTCGATGACCAGATCCGCGAGGATGAGCGGCTGGGTGGCGGCGTAATCCCAGTCGTCGCCCGGCGTGGTCTGGTAGTGCCAGACGTACTCGCCCGTGCGCGGGCGCACGGCCATGATCGAGGTGAGGTAGAGGTTGTCGCCGCCCCCGGGGCTCCGGATGTCGCGCGCCCACGGCCCTCCGTTCCCGACTCCGAAGTAGAGCAGGTCCAGCTCCGGGTCCCACGCCATCCCGTCCCACACCGTCCCGCCGCCCCCGTACCGCCACCAGGCGCCGGTCCACGTCTCCGCCGCCCGCTCCAGGGCCTCGCTCTCGAAGGGCTCGGTGGGATCGCCCGGCACCGTGTAGAAGCGCCACACCAGCTCGCCGGTCTGCGCGTCGTAGGCCGACACGAAGCCGCGCACGCCGAACTCGGCGCCGCTGATGCCCGTGATCACCATGCCGTCGACGATGCGCGGGGCGCCGGTGATGCTGTAGTCGTCGAGCGGGCTTCGCACCTGCACCCGCCACACCTCTTCGCCCGTTCCGGCGTCCAGCGCGGCCAGGCTCCCGTTCAGAAGCCCCACGTAGACCTTGCCGTCGTAGAGAGCCACGCCCCGGTTGACCGGGCCGCAGCACAGGCTCGGCCCCCGCCGGTGCCGGATTCCGCGTGCGTCGGTAACGTACTGGGTCTGCGGGATCCCCGGGTCCCAGCGCCACTTCTCCTCGCCCGTGCGCGCGTCGACCGCGAACACCACGCTCCATGTGAGCGTGCCGTACATGGTCCCGTCCGCGACGATCGGCGACCCCTCCAGTTGCCCGGGGTACGAGCCCGTGTCGTAGGACCACGCCAGACCGAGCCGGTCCACGTTGCCGGCGTCGACCTGGTCGAGGGGGCTGTGGTGGGTGCCGTCCTGGTCGCGGCCGTAGTTGAGCCACTCCCCGGGGGGCGGGTCGAGCAGAATCTCCTGGTGCGGGTAGCCTCCCGCCTCCTGTTCTCCGGCGACAAACGCGCCGGCACCGGCCACCACGGCCAGGAGGAGCCACATCCTTCGGTTGCGAATCAAGCCCGGGACCTCGCGCGGTTGGGTGCGTGTCTCATGCCGAAATAGTATGCCCGCGGCCCCGTCACGCACACGGCAGGCCGTCCATCCGCCACCCCGACGACTGCAGCCGGTCGATCAGGTATGGAACCCCGAAGGCGTGAGTCCAGCCGAAGACCCGGACTCCGCTTGAGAACGCCCAGTTGGGCATGCGCCCGCCCGCGAAGGGATCGCTGTCTCGCCCGGGCAGGCTGCTCACCCCCTCCATCTGCGTGACGAGTTCGCGTTGCGTCGCGTAGCTGCCGAACGGCCGCGCCATCTCATCCGTTCGCAGGTAGGCCGCCCGCCGGCACGCCTCGGTCAGGAACTCCGGGCCGCCGGTCAGGTCGTAGCCGACCACCAGCGGATGAATGCTCGCGAGATACGACTCCATGTCGTGATCGAATGGAGGGGTAGCGAGCAGGCTGCGGGCGTGCTCGATCTGACCGAGTTCCACCTCCCGGTCGTCGAACAACTGGAGATACTTGCCCAGCCCATGGGTGAGGTAGTGCTGGGAGTAGCCGAAGCGGTCGATGACCATGCGGCCGCCCTGCGTCCTCTGCAGCTCCAGAACCCGGTTCACGCGGTCCTCGAGTTCCTCGCGATGGATGTCCTCCCGGGTCGCGTCGTAGAGCTCGGCCAGGTTCCACACCGACAGGTAGAGCCTGCGCCCGGTGAGCCCGTGCTCCCCGAAGACCCGCTTGCGGTAGTAGTCCCCCGTCAGCCGGGCCACCTCGAGTCCCCGGTGATACCCGCTCAGGTAGTAGCTCGCCAGCCAGCCCGCGATCCAGACGTGGGCCGTGTACAGCGCGACCGCCTGCTGGTTGGTGTGGCGCGAGCCCATCCCCACGTACGGGCTTCCCTCCGACTCTTCGAGCGATGTCCAGTAGTCCAGCGCGGCATTGGTGTCGCCCCGGTAGACCGGGCCCGTCGGCCAGTGCAGGTTGTCCACGTCCATGGTGTGGCGGCTCATGGCCTGGGCCTGGAGGTAGTCGTCCCGGCTGCCCGTCCTCATGAAGTTGAACCACCACTGGAAGTCCTGCGCGGGCTCGTTGTTGCCCCACTGCACCCAGCCGCCCCCGCGGTAGTAGGTCTTCAGGTCGCCGTAGTCGAACATCCCGAACCAGGGCGCCCAGTCCCGGTTGAAGCGCATGTAGCGGAACTTGTACTGAAGACCCCGTTCCAGCGCCGGAATCCCGTTGTCGGAGGTCGCGAAGGTGCCGTAGACCCCCGAATCCCGATACCACGCGGGTGGCGCGTGGGCGACGGGCGGGTCGAGGACCGCGAGCGCGGACGCCCTCACTGCCGCGAGATCGGCGCTGGCGTCATGGAAGTCGAGCACGACTTCCGTCGTCTTGGTGATGCCCCGGGCGAAGTTGCCGACCATGCCCCCGTCCGCCTGGGGACTGGCCCGCTGGAAACCCTTCGGCGGATGGTCCGGAGGCCAGGTGTAGGCGTGCATCCGGCGCTGCTCCAGATCCACGGCAAGCCGGTTGGGGTATTCCTCGAGCATCCCGCGCAGGCCGATGCTGATGCCTCTCTCGCCGTCGGAGAGGTCGATCCAACCCTCGGCGCGTTCGGCTTCGGCGATTACGCGGTCCGAGGCGACGGTGGCCGAGAATCCCCCGATCCGTTCATCCGGGCCGGATTCGGGGATGGGCGGAACGCCGTCGGCATCCGGGCCGGCCTGGAGCACCGAGAAGGCTGACGCACCGACGGTGTTCTCCTCCAGGAGGGTCGGCTCGCCACTCTCCCACCAGCGGCCCCCGCCGAGCGCGGTGCGGAACACCGGGTCCCCGCCCAGGCGGTACGCGAGCCCGAGGCCGGCCGAGGCGATCATGTCGTCGGGCCGGGTGATGCCGGGGTCCATCGAGCGTTCGAACTCGTCGACGACCAACTCCCCTTGGGTAGCCACATCCCGATGCTGGCGGCCCTCCAGCGGGGCCCCCTGGTCCGGGTTCCCCGTGTAGGTGATGGTGTGGAGAACCTTCAGGTGCCCCCTTCCGGCGTATGCGTGGATGTAGGTCACGAACGGGGAGGCCGGGTGCTCGGGCCGCTGGTAGTGGTACTCGCCCTCGATCCGCAGGATGGCGTGCATCGGACCCGATCCCCTCTCGACGAAGGTCTGATGGATCACGGCCGACGAGGCATCGACGCCATCGGCGTCGACGAGGTCCAGAAACGACCCGCGCACGCCGATGCCCTCGGCGATCACGTGCCCGGGCCCGAAGCCGTCGCCCGCCGGGTTGAACTCGACCCGGTCGATGAACCCGCTTCCGCCCTTCTGCACCCGCAGGCGCAGCGGCCCGGTATCGATCTCGGCGAACCCGTTCTGCCGCTGGTTGTTCACGAACCGGATCGGAGACTCGACCTCCACGGTGCGCCGCACCTCCGGCCCGTGCTCCACCGTGTACTGCCCGGAGCCATCGGTGAAGAAGTCGACCCAGATCCACTTGAGGCCCGCGTCCGCGAGGCCCCAGGTGGTCACCGGCGTGATCTGCGAGGGGATCTCGTCTCCCGCGCCGTTGCGTACCCGGACGTTCTCCGTGGAGACCAATTCCCCCCGCGGAAAGGGAATACCGAACGTGACCGGCGCCCCCGGACGCTCTCCCTCGACCGTGATCGGGATCTGCGCGGGGCGCGGGGAGCAAGCGAGGAGTAATCCGCCCGCGATCAGCGCGGCGGCAAGGAGGAGCTTCTGCGCGTTCATGGCCTCACACACGGGCCGCCGAGGCGGGATCCAGGAGAAGTGTGGCGTTGTGGTGTCGGCGCAGAATCGACGCCGGACACGCGGTTGCGATCGGGCCCTTGAGCGCGTCGTGCACGGCATCCGCCTTGCGCTCCCCCGGCACCACGCAACTGATGACCCGACTGCTCATGATGGCCGGAACCGTCAGGGTGAGCGCGCGCCGCGGGGTCTCGTCGAACGAGGAGAACCAGCCGTCGTGCACCTGCTGCAGGCGGCAGGCATCGTCGAGCTCGACCTCCTTCACCAGGAGCGGGTCGTCGAAATCGGCCACGGGCGGGTCATTGAAGGCGATGTGCCCGTTCTCGCCGATGCCGATGCAGGCCACGTCCAGGGGATGCGCCCGGAGGAGCGACTCGTATCGCTCGATCTCCCCCTGCAGGTCATCCGCATCACCGCGCATCAGGTGCACGCAGCCCGGCCGCACGCCGTCCAGCATGTGCTCGCACAGGAACCTGCGGAAGCTCGCCGGATGCTCCTCCGGGAGCTCCGTGTACTCGTCGAGATGAAACACGGTGACCCTGGCCCAGTCGATGGCCTTCCGCCTCAGGGCTGCCAGGAAGGACAGCTGGGAAACCGCGGCGGCAAACACCAGATTGGCTTCCCCTCTGCTCGCGATCGCGGAGGCCAATTGTCTCTCGACGCACCCCGCGGCCGCCTCCCCCAGCTCCCCGGCCGTGCCGTACACTTCGACCTGGAGTGCTTCCTTGCGAAAGGAGCGGAGCGGCTGGTTCATCCAAGGAGTCCCGTGACGGCGAACCACGTCGTGACCAGCGAGAACGCGATCACCGCGATCAGCCCCGCGTTCCATCCCGGCGTGGCGACATGCCCCTCCCCCATCACCTCCCGCCGGTTCAGCAGGTAGAACGCGGGGATGGCCACTGCGGGCAGAATGGCCGCCTGCAGCGCCATGGCGATCACCATAAGCACCGGCGGCGTCTGCTCCAGGAACACCGAACCGAAGGAGAACAGGAGTCCAAGCCCGATCAGCAGCCTCGACGACCGCGAGCGCAGATCCCGTTTCCACCCCGCGTAGTCGGCGACCAGCCAGGGCGCGATCAGCACCAGGGGAAACACCGTGGACAGCCCCGCCCCGGAGATACCTGCGATCAGCAGGAAAGCCGCCAGATCGCCCCCGATCGGCTCCAGCAGCCCGATCATCTCCAGCGTCGACTCCATGGTCATGCCGCGCACGAACAGGGTGCCGGCCGCCACCGCCATGACCATCGCGCTCAGGAAGACCATGACCGAAGCCGACACCAGCGCGTCCCGCTTCTCGCGCCCCAGGTCGTCCGCGGTCCACCCCTTCTCGGCCACCACCGTGCTCCGCACGATGAAGACCGCCGCCGAACAGGTCGTGCCCGCCATCGCGGCGACCAGGCGGCTGGCGTCCGGCGTGTCCGGGATCGACGGGACCATGCCGGCGACCACCGCCGAGTACGTCGGCGACACCATGAAGAAGACGGCGACGAAGCAGAACACCATCAGGATGACGAAAACGGTCAGGACCTTCTCGAAGAGCCGGTAGTGCCCGAACCAGAGCATCAGGAAGATGGCGCTCGCGACCACCAGCACGATCCAGCCGGTCGGGATCAGGAGCGCATCCCCCGGCGAGGCGAGCCGGATCCCCTCCTGGAGCAGCTCCGCAACGATCCCCATCACGCCGGTGAGCGCGACCAGCTCCCCCAGGACCAGCGCGGCCAGCACGTACAGCGCCAAAACCTTCCCGACCCTGGGGATGCCGGTCCTGAAGCTCTGCAGCGCCGTCCGACCGGTGACCAGCGTCAGGCGCCCGAACCCGACCATGAGCACGTAGGTGAAGATCCCCGAC
This sequence comes from Gemmatimonadota bacterium, assembly GCA_022823365.1. Classification (GTDB taxonomy): domain Bacteria; phylum Gemmatimonadota; class Gemmatimonadetes; order Longimicrobiales; family Gaopeijiaceae; genus BD2-11. The sequence continues at coordinate 78,953 of JAJDXG010000002.1, read as the reverse complement.
AGCACGAGCGCCCAGAGCAGGTTCATGCCGTACCGGGCACCCGCCATCCCCATGGTGGTGATGCTGCCCGTGCCGATGTTGTACCCGATCAGGAAAAGCCCCGGGCCCACTGCGCTCAGTGCGACCAGGGCCTTCCCGGAAAGCGACCGGGTTCCCGGGTCGGACGGCTTCACAGGCTGCGGACGGCGGGGCTGATTCATGGCCTGTGCGCGGCTGCGCGGTCCCATGGGAATCTCAGCGTCGGCTGGTGCTGGTAGCGACGCAGCCCGATCGTCAGCGTGGCCCCGGCTCCCGGCTCCAGGCGCACGTCGAAGTGGGGGGCATCGACGGGAATCACCCGGTCTCCCAGGGTCACGCGGGTCGCATGGTGTTCGCCATAGGCCCCCGCCTGCACCGTGACCGTGCGCGCGTCGAGAGGCCCGACGTTGACGAGCGTGAGCGTGACGCCGTCGGGCGCGATGCGCTCCACCAGCGCGGCCACGTCTTCCGGTAGCCCGGCCCGCTGCCGCCCGGGGTCGAAATGACGGACCTGCGCGTGGAGCGGAAGGGGCCCGTGCGTGGATCCCCCGGGGTCGTTCGCCCCCAGGGTCAAGTTGATCAGGGCGGTGGTCGACACCGGGTTCGCCCCCAGGCTGCCACTCGCGCGCAGCCGCCGGGCGGCCTGCCGCACGTCGTCCATGGCGTCCCGCAGGGCGGCCACCGGGTAATCCGGGTCCTTCCCCTCCAGGAAATCGATCCAGCGGAGGTCGGGATGATGGCGCATGCGCGCCGCTCCGGCCGCCGGGAGGCGCGCCCGGTCCTCCGGCCTCAGCGACCACATGTAGATGTCGAGCAGCACGTTGACGTGGTTGCCGAGGGCGCCGGAGGGCGGATCGCCCACGGGCGCGTATCCGTACCATCCACCGTCGCCGTGGTAGCGCGGCAGCAGCACGCGCCCGTCGTCGCCGGCGCGGCTGGCCGCGAACAGGTTGTCGAACTGGCGCCGCAGCACGGCCGTATAGCTCTGGTCGCCGGTCAGCAGCAGGGCCCCGCCGAAAGCCTCGGGAGGCCCGCGGAGCGTGTAGTTGCGCTCACCCCCGTCCGGGGAATTCCATCCGAAGACGCCGCTGTACCACTTCCCGTCCCACGCGCCTCCGATCGTTCCGTCCAGACCGATGTTCGACGGAATGTTGCCGTCCGCCGCGTCGATCCGCTCCCGCCACGCGTCCACGTACTCGAGCACCCAGGCCCGGTACTTCACCTCCCCCGTGACCATGTAGGCGTGGAGGGCGAGCATCGTCGCGTTGAGGTTGAGGGGATGGTCTCCGACGATGTTGCCGGACTCGAGGAACCGCGTTCGCCGCGGCGAGGCGGGATCCACTTCGGGACCCACCGGTCCGTCCCAGTCGTCGACCGTGGCGGGCGTCATCTTCGGCCCCAGGCTCCCGTTGAACAGGCTGCGGATGATCCTGAGGCCGGAATCGTAGTTGGGCGCCGCCGGATCCTCGTTCATGTAGAAGCCGGCGAAGCGCCTGAGGCGCTCCTCGTAGACGGGGTCGTCGGGCCGGCTCAGGCCGTGGAAGTAGAACGGCCCCAGCCCCTCGCCGATGTGCTCCCAGTCATACGAGGTCGTGAACTCGCGCTGGTAGATGCCGTCCCTGGCCATCGCCAGCTCGGGGACGCGCGCCTGCCCGATCTGCCGCAGATGTCCTTCCCACGCCTCTTCCCAGGTCTCGATGATGGACTCGGGACCGCCCAGGGCATGCGCCAGAGGCCAGTTGCGGATGTTCTCCATCAGGTCGTCGGGACCGTCGCCGACCCCCCACCGCGGAGTCACCGGAAGAAAACCGCGCTCGTCCAGGAACGCGTCCGCGTAGAGGCCGACGCCCTCCGCGTTGATCTCGAGCAGGGCGCGCTGGGCGAGCGCCCACGGGGGCGCCGGAAGCGGCGTGTCGATCACGACCGCCGCGGCGACCTCCTCCTGGAGCGCCGCCAGAGCCGTCCCCGATCCGGCGACGAGGCCCGCCAGGATGAGCGCGACCGTACGAAAGGTCATTTGCGCCAGCCTCTGTCAGGTGCCCGGACCGACCCCCGCGAAGACGCGCGGGCCGGTCCGGGCCTCAGGCCTCAGCCCGGATTCTGCACCATCTCCCCCGGCGACACGTCGATCTCCCGCTGCGGGATCGGGTACACCAGCCGGATGTCCCCGGCCGAGAGGCCCGCCGCCCTCAGGGGCTCGAAGCTCGACATCACTTGCGGCGCGACCCCGAAACGCAGCAGGTCGGCCCAGCGCTTGCCCTCGGTGATGAACTCGAGCTGCCGCTCGAACAGCAGCTTCTCCTGGAACGTCCCGGGGGTGCCGGCATCGATGGGCGACGCTCCGGCACGCGCGCGCACCTGGTTGATCAGCCCGTACGCCTCCCCGCCCTCGCCGAGCGCCTCGGCCAGCATCAGCAGCACGTCCGCGTAGCGGAAGACGGGGAAGTTGTTGTCGGCGTCGGCCTGCGCGAAGGGGATGCTCTCCCACTTCTTGACGTAGACGTTGCCCTCGTCCGAGACGGCGAAGGTCCCGCCCATGCCGCGCGCGTCGTTCTCCGCCATCATGTATTGCATCGAGTGAATCTCGTCGATGCCCGGGGAGAGCACCTGGGGCGCGTTGCCCGCGCCGACCCCTCCGGATCCGCCGAACGGCGTGTAGTAATCGGTGAACTGGCTTCCGGTCCCGGTTCCGCCGGCCTTGTACTGGAGCTCGAAGACCGACTCGGCGTTGTTCTCGTTGGCCACGCCCCAGAGGTCGGCGTAGTTCGGCACCAGCGAGTACTGCCCGGAGCTCACCACCCGCCTGAGCGCGTCCGCCGCCGGGGCCGACTGCCCGTTCGTCAGATAAACCAGACCCAGAAGGGTATTGGCGGCGCCGCTGGTGGCGCGCCCCACGTCCGCCCCGCTGTAGGACGCCGGCAGCAGCCCCTGGGCCGCCTCGAGATCCTCGGCGATCTGCGTGTAGACCACGTCCGCGCTCACCTGGTTGACCTCGACGTTGGGCGAAGTCACCGCCTCGAGCTGCAGCGGCACGTTCCCCCAGAGGACGCCGAGGTGGTAGTAGAACAGCGAACGGATGAATAGCGCTTCACCGCGGATGCGGCTGGCGACGTTCTGGTCCTCGAGGTTGTCGATCCGGTCGAGGATGAGGTTGGTGCGCGCGATGCCCTGGTACGCCGTGGTCCAGGGAACGGACAGTTCCTCCTGGGTCGACAGCTCGCTGAAGTGGGCGATGCGGTGGAACACCTCCGCGAGACCGGTCGCGCCGCCTCCGTTCATCGTGTTGTCCGAACGCATCTCGTGCAGGAGGACGTACGACCGGTTGTAGGCGCCGTTGCTCGCCAGTGTGGCGTAGGCGCCGTTTATGGCCACGTCGAAGTCGGTGGGCGTCTGGTAGAAGGCCTCCACGTTCCGTTCGGAGATCGGGCTCAGCAGCGTGAAATCCTCGCTGCAGGCGGAGAGGAGGAACACTACCGGGAGCGTCAGTATGGCTCTTGTTCTCAGCTTCATTTTCTCACCCCCCCTTAGAATCCGATCTCGGCGCCGAACTGGAACGCCCGCATCAGCGGGTACGCCCCGTAGTCCTGCCCGGGCGTGAGCCCGGTCGACTGGACGCTCGCTTCGGGGTTCCAGCCCCAGTAGTCCGTCCACATGAACACGTTGTTCACGGCGCCGAAGACCCGCACGCTGCCCGGCGCCCGGCCGAAGATCCCGCCCACCAGATCCGGCGGCACGTTCCACGAGAGCGAGATGCTCTTGAGGCTCGTGTACGAGCCGTCCTCCATCTGGTAGTTGGAAGGCCTCGTGTTGCCGCCGTGGTCCTGCCGGTCCGGCTTGGGGTCCCAGCCGTTGCCCGGTTCCTCCGGCGATCTCCAGTAGTTGCCGACCAGGTTTCCGTACGCGTTGAAGTTGCCCTGGGCCGTCAGGTGCCGGCGGGTGAGGTTCAGCACCTCGCGCCCGACCACGCCCTGGAAGAAGACGCTGAGTTCCAGATCACCGAACGCGAAGCGGTTGAACAAACCCCACGTCATGTCGGGGTTGTAGCTGCCGAGCTCGGTACGGTCGTCGGCGGTGATGCGCCCGTCGCCGTTGACGTCTTTCCACTTGATGTCCCCGGGGGTGACGTTCCGTGAGTCGACGGGACTCGACGCGATGTCCGCCTCGCTCTGGTAGATGCCGTCGTGGACGTAGCCGTAGTAGGCGCCGATCTCGCCCCCGACCTGGGTTATGTGCCGGACGCCGGCCACGCCCGCGGCGAGGATCGGGTCGCCCTCGGGGCCGAGCTTCACGACCTCGTTGGAGTTCATGCCCAGGCTCAGGTCAGTAGACCACTGGAAGGCGCCGACCATGTTCCGCGAGGTGATTTGCGCCTCGAAGCCCGTGTTGCGGACCTCGCCCACGTTCGTCAGGACGGTGGCGAAGCCCGTGGAGGACGGCACGTTGACGTTGAGCAGCAGGTCCTCGGTGTTCGAGACGTAGTAGTCGAAGGCGCCGTAGATGCGGTCCGCCAGGATGCCGAAGTCCACGCCCATGTTGAGCTGCCGCGTGGTCTCCCAGGTAAGCTCGCGGTTGCCCAGCGTCCGCGGAGTGGCACCGGCGACCACGGCGTCGCCCAAGACGTAGGGCTGGCGCCCGACCAGGCCGATGGAGCCGTAGTTCGGGATCTGGAAGTTGCCGGTGACGCCGTAGCTGACGCGCGGCTTGAGCTGGCTGAATAAGGTGCTCCCGCGCATGAACGGTTCCTCGGTCATCTGCCACCCGAGGGAAAGCGAGGGGAAGTAGCCCGTCTGATTCCCCCACCCGAAGCGCGATGAGCGGTCGGACCGGAAGGTCGCGGTCGCGAGATACCGGTTCAGGAGCGTGTAGTTGACCCGGCCGAGCGCGGAAACCAGGGACCACTCCGACTGCTGCTGGTCCCCGCCCGTGATCTCGCCGCCGTTGATGGTCCTGACCTGATCGTCGGGGAAATTCCGCGCGATCACGTCCTGCGTGTCGTCGAACTGATGCTCGGCGGTGTACCCGGCCAGCACGTTGAAGCTGTGCGCGCCGGACGACCTGTTCCAGGTGAGGGTGTTCTCGAGCAGCCAGTTGCGGCTCTGACCCGAGAGGGCCTGTGCGTACGGGTCGGGGACGTCCCGCCCGCGGTACTGCAGGCGCGTTCCCTGGTAGAAGTGCCGGTTTCTGGTGTCGTAGTCGTAGCCGAAGAGCGCGCGGTAGCGGAGGTCGTCCCGGAGGTCCAGGTCGGCCGACACGCTTCCGAACACGCGTCCAGTCTGCAGGTCGTCGTCGATGTAGTCGCGGGCGGCCAGGGCGTGATTGGTGCTGGTCATGCCGTTGCCCAGGGCGTTGATGCTGTTCTCGCCCCGCTGCAGGTAGTTGCCCTCGCTGTCGTAGATGCGCGCCACCGGCGAGGACACCATCGCCGAGTAGATGAGACCCGGCGGCCGGCCGAAGTAGGGCGCGTGCGCCGCCTTGCGGTCGTGGTCGGCATAGGCCGAGTTGACGTCCACGTTCAGTTGGAGTCGGTCGGTCGGATCCAGGGTCAGGTTGGCGCGCAGCGCGAGCCGCCGGAAGTTGGAGCCCTTGATGACGCCCGACTGGTCCATGTAGGAGCCCGATACGAAGTACGCGAGATTCTCCGAGCCTCCCCGGACCGAGGCGTCGTAGTTCTGCAGCACGGCCTCTTCCAGGACGGCGCCGATCCAGTCGCTGTCGGTCCCGTCCCAGTTCACGTAGGCCTCGGGGATCAACTGCGATCCGCTCGCCCCGTTCTCGGCGCGGCCGGCGTTGTTGTCCGGATTGTAGAGCGGGTTGTAGGCGGGACTCGCCGGATTCAGGGGATCCCGGCCCTGCAGGTAGGAATTGTTGCGGGCATCCTTCACGTACTGGATGTTCTCCGCGGCGTTCATCAGGCGCGGGCGATTGAAGGCGGTCTGCACGCCGCCGTACGCCCGGAAGCTCACCTGTGGCGGCGCGCCCCGCTCCCCTCGCTTGGTCGTGATCAGGATGACGCCGTTCGAGCCGCGCGAGCCGTAGATGGCCGCGGCGGCGGCGTCCTTCAGGACCTCGATGGTTTCAATATCGTTGGCGTTGAGGTTGGCCAGCGGGTTGGCCCGCGTCACGCCGAAACTGGCCCGCTGCAGGCTCACCTCGCCCTCGATGTCCAGGTTCATGGAGTACGGCACCCCGTCGATGACATAGAGGGGCTCTGTGCCGGCGGAAATCGAGCCCCTGCCGCGGACCAGTACCTGCGGAGCCGTGCCCGGCTCGCCGGACGACTCGGCCACGTTGACGCCGGCCAACCGCCCCTGAAGCGCGGTCTGCAGGTTGGGCGTCACGGAGGCCTGGGCGATTTCGATGCCCGGAACCGAGGTCACCGCGCCCGTCACTTCCCTGCGCAGCTGGGTTCCGTACCCGACGACCACCAGCTCGTCCAGGCCAAGCACCGTCCCGGTGAGGGCGACGTCCTGCACGACCGCCTCTCCCTCCGTGACCGTGATCTCCCGCCGCTCGGTCTCGAAGCCGAGGTACTGGAAGAGGACGACCTGCGGCCCGGCGGGGACGTTGATCAGGAGGTAGCGGCCTTCTTCGTTGGTGAGGCCCCCGATGCCGGTGCCTTCGATGGACACCTGCACCGTGGCGAGCGGTTCGCCCGTCTCGGCGGATGTGACAGCGCCGGTCACCTGTCCGTGCACCGGCAGCGCCGCCGCCATCACGCCGGCGAGCAGACCAAATGAGATTCGTAGGCTTCTTCGCATATTGCCTCCAGGAAAGGGAGTTGCAACGGGCGCGGCCAGGCCGGGCACGCGCAGCCCACAGGTCGGGGGCGGCACGCCCGGACCGACAGTCGCGACGACTGAAAACGTATTGCACCAAGGCAAGAAACGCACCAGCACGGAGGTCCCTTGCAGGCGCGGCATCCCGCAGCCGAGCGAGGGGAAACCGAAGGATGTCGTGCCCCGGCGGCGAGGCTGGCGCGGTCACCCGTCCAATACCGCCGTACCGTGGCTGGAGGTTTTCGCCGGACCGGCGCAACTGCGTGTGGAATCTACCTTCTCGTGGTAATCACGATCACGCCGTTCGCGCCGCGGCTTCCGTAGATTGCCGTGGCGCCGGCATCCTTGAGGACGTCGATTCGTACGATGTCCCTGGGGCTGATGGCCATGAGCGCCGAACTCGCCGGCGTCATGACCGGCCGGCCGTCGATGACGAAGAGCGGCTCCCCGCCGCCCATGAACGACGAAGCTCCGCGAACCCGGATCGAGACGTCGCCGTTTCCCAGCCGCCGGACGGTCACTCCCGGCAGGCGGCCCTCCATGAGGTCGATGATGCTCGTCACTTCCCGTCCGGCGTCTTCGCCCCGGATGGAGGACACCGCACCCGTAAGCTCATCCCGATCCTGGGTGCCGTACCCCACCTGCACCTCGTCGTCGGAAGCGCCTTCGGGGGTGGCCTGGGCACCGTTCGCGCCGGAGTCGATGCCGGGCGTGGTGGCGCACCCTGCTGCGAAGGCGGCCGCCGTCACGAGGAACATTGCGCGCATGCGCGGGAACGCGGTCGGCGTGCTCATCACCCACCTCTCTTCGCTGGAACCGCGACGCCCACTGCCAACGACGGGTAGTGGGTACCTACCACCGGTAGGGGTGTCGCGTCGCCCTTGTCAACTCCCGGAGCGCATTGCCTGCAGGGCCATCTTGTAGTAGCGCAGCCCCACGTTGGGATCGTAGATGATGAGCCGCGCCCCGCGCCGCCCCAGCCGCTCCGGGCTCGCCCCCGAATACGCCATCAGGTAGCGCGCGAGCGCCTCGGGATGGTTCGCGGACACGAATTCGGCAGCCTGGGCCCTCGTCGCATCGCTTCCGGCGGATGGCGCCGATCCGTCCGCTGCGTCGGCCGCCACTTCAGACCCCTCCCCCGACAAATCCACCGACCGCCACGCCTCCGCGCGCGTGAACATGGCGTCCATGGGCAGGTTGGGAGCGTTCTCGTCGGCGAGCTGGATCGAGACCTTCGCCATGATGGCATTGTGCGGAAAGTTACAGTGGAACGAGAGCGGCGAGTACGCCTCCCGGCCGGGGCGCAGCCGTTCGAATTCCTCCAGCAGGTCGTCCCGGTGCTCCGCGAAGGCCTCGCGAAAGCCCGAGTGCTCGTCTTCGTAGGGACGGAGCGCTTCCGGGGGCGCGCCCGTAAAGGCCCACGGATCCGGAGTCAGGCCGTCGATGAGGCCCTCGAGGACGCGGGTGCCCCAATCGGCTCGCACCGACCGGCTCTGCCCGCCCTCCTCGCGCAACCGGACGTACTCCTCCATGAGCGTCGCGACCGAGAAGAGCAGCCAGGGGTAGTCGCCAACGTTGTCGCTCCGCATGCGGCCCAGATCGCGCCGGTAGAGCACCGCGAAACCCCACCGCAAGTGGCTCCCCAGGATCGCGGCCTCGGCCAGCGCGAAATGCACCCGGTGGGCGCGGTCCAGGGTGCGGATCTTCTCCAGCAGGCGGGGATAGGCGCTCTCGTCCGGATGGAAGTGGGAGATGGCCATCAGGAGCAGGGTCTCGGCGCGCGCGACGAACTGGTGTCCGCTCCCGTGCGGGCCCTGCAGGTGGCGGAGCAGCCCGGTGACGCGGTCCAGATTCTCGTTCGGATCGCCTTCGTCCCACGCCCGCATGGCCATGACCGCCAGCACGTAGAAGAAGTAGTGGTCCAGCAGCAGCGCCTGGACGCGGGGCGTGGCGCGCGCCGCCGACCATTCCTCGGCGAAGCGATCGAGCATGAGCACCGGGGTGTTCTCGCGCGTGAAGTGGTGCTCCAGATGGTTCCACGAATGGAGGACGTGGAATCCCTCCTCACGGGTGCGCACGTCGAAGTCGCGCACGAAGCCGTCCAGCACAAGCGGGGCGAAACGCCCCCGGAACACATGCGCGCGCATCCCGCCGCGCAGCCGCTCGAGCCCCCTCGCGCCACCGTCCCGCGAGCACGCGCGCAGAATCTCGCGCCGGGTCCCGCCGGAGAGCGCCCCCGCGAGGAGCGAACAGGCTCCCTCGAAGTCGGTCGCTACTGACCCGCCCCCCGGAAGCGCGCGCCCAGCCCGTCGCGGTCCATCGCCGTCCCGCGCAGGTACACCGCATCGATCGCGCGCGTGTTGGTGATGTCGTCCAGCGGATTTGCGTCGAGCACGATGAAGTCGGCGCTCTTGCCCGACTCGACCGTCCCCAGATCATCCGCGCCTACGAACTCCGCGGAGGCGCTGGTCGCGGCCACGATGACGTCTGCGGGGCTCATTCCGCTCCGCACCATGTCGGCCAGCTCCTGGTGCGCCGCCCAGGGCGAACTGCCGTCGGTGCCGAAGGAGATGGTGATGCCCTCCCGGCTGAGGCGGTCCAGGTTGCGTGCCTGAATGCCGAAGAAGTCCTGGAGTTCCGGCCGGTCGAACGAGTTGGTCTGCATGAGCTCGACCTGGGGCGCAGGCACCGACCCCGCCAGCCAGCCCATGTCCTCCGCCACCCCGGGCGCGGGCAGGTTGGGGACCAGCACCACGCTCGGGCGTTCCTGCCAGAGCGCGACCAGTTCGTCGTCGACGTCCATGTCCCGGATGCCGTGGGCGAAGGCGTCCACGCCGGCCCGCAGCAGCCCCTTCGCGTCCTCGAGCGTGAAGACGTGGGCGGTCACGCGCAGGCCGTTGGCGTGCGCCTCGTCGATCACGGCGCCGTAAAGCTCCGAGGAGAGCCGCTCGTACTGGCCGCTCCGGTCGTCCACCCAGATCTTCACGATGTCCACCTGGGCGGCGGCCAGCTCCCGCACCGCCGCGCGCGCCTCCTCCTCGGTCGTCACCCAGTGCGGCACCTCGCTGCGGCCGGGCTCGGGAGAGGTGATCCCCCGCCCCGCGCTCTGCGAGCGGGCCCCGTCGGGCACCACTTCGCCGCGCATCTGCAAGCCGACGTTCCCCTCCTCCGTCCCCAGGCTCACCAGCATGGACTGGCCGTAGTACGCGTAGTGCTGCAGCTGGTCGGTGCGCGTCTCGCGGTCGGAGGCCAGGTGGATGTGGGCGTTCACGATCGCCGGCATGACCGTCTTGCCGGCGAGATCCATGTGGGCGGCCCCGGCGGGCGCCTCCACCTCTCCCGCCGCGCCGACCGCCGTGAAGCGGCCGTCCTCCACCACGAAGACCGCGTCCTCGATCACTCCCCCGTCGCCGACGATCACGCGCGCGCCCTCGAAGACCACGGCGTCGGAGCTCCCGGCTTCCGGCGGCTCGGCGCACGCGGACAACAGCACGCCCACGGCGAATGCGGCGGGCAGGATCGGCACTCCAGGCAACTTGTTTCTCGCGTCCATGCGAACCTCACATCTGGATGAACATCTCATTTCACCGCGCCGGCCGCGTCCAGAGATTGAGCGGAATCGGCATGATCGGCCTGCGGGCCATCTGCTCCATGAACTGGTTGGTGTAGACCCGGATCTCGGAGCCCCAGGAAAAGACTTCCATCAGATAGATGTCCGAGACCGCATAGGTCTCCAGCTCGTCGAGCCCTCCCCACGCGAGCGCCTCGTCCACATAGACCCATGGTTCGATGGCGTATCCCCGCCGATACACGCACCGGCTGCTCATTGTCCCGGGGGGACAGGTCACGATGCGCACCATCGAGCGCTGATTCAGGAAGTCGAGCGGGGTGCCGCTCATCGCGCGAAACAGCTCCTGCCGGTCGTAGGCCTGGGTCGAAAAACCGGCGGCCCTCCGGCGGAAGCGCAGGCGGGCTTCCATCTCGGTGACATTCTCGACCGTAGCGGTCACGCCGGCGAGCATGATGGGCCGGGGCGTGAGCGCCACCTGCATCATGCCGCTCGACTCGGGAGTGATGGTGGCGGCGACCGCCCGCTTCTGGTACCCGAACTGGGTGACCACGAGCAACTGGGGTCCGGCCTCGACATCCTCCAGCCGGAAGATGCCCTGGTCGTCCGTCAGCACTCCCTGGCGACCGTTCTCGAGCGAGACGGCGGCCGTCGGAATGGCAGTCCCGGTCACGACGTCGTAGACGACGCCCATGATCGTCACCCGGGCGTCCTCGGACTCCGGCTCCTGGCCGGACAGGATGCCGGGGAGGCACAGAGCCGCGGCGAGGACCAGCGGGGCGGCCAGCCGGGAAGATCCAGGGTTGGCGATGCATCGTTGCATGGCGTGCCTTTCCCTCGGAATGCGTGGACGGGGCGGCGCAGCCGAAGGCGGCGGCATTGCACCTCTTTCTTACTACTACGCCACCGGAAGTGCTCCCGCCACTCCCGCGACATGTTTCACCAGTAGATGTCAGTATACGCCAGCAAGCGACCAACCCGCATCACCCCCAACTACCGGCGGCTCTATCGCCGCGCCTCCCTCGCCGATCAATTCCCGGCGAGACCCCGCTCGTCGAGGGCGAGCAGTGTCCGCAGCAGCACGTTGGCGCCGTTGACGATGTCGGAGTCCTCGGTGCGCTCGTCGGGGGCGTGGCTGATGCCGCCGATGGAGGGAACGAAGATCATCCCCACCGGCGCGAGCAGGGCGATGCTCTGCGCATCATGGCCTGCGCCCGAGGGCATGCGCCGCGAAACCAGGCCAAGATCGCGGGCCGAGGCTTCGACGAGGTTGCGGATGCGGGGATCGGTGGGAGCGGCGCGGCTGGTGTAGAATCGCTGGAAGGCGAAGGTCACGCTCGTGTCGCGCGCGATTCGTTCGCTCCGCCCGCGCACCGCCTCGAAGACGCGCTCGATGCCCTCCATCGACAGGTCACGGATCTCGAGCGAGAGAACCGCCCGCCCGGGGATCACGTTCGGGACGCCGGGCTCGGCGGCCAGCCGTCCCACCGTGGCCACCTGCCGGCCCGGCATCCCGCGCGCGGTGCGGTGCACCATGTCGATGAAGCGCGCAGCCCCGACCATCGCGTCCCGGCGGCGGTCCATCGGGGTGGTGCCGGCGTGGTTGGTCATGCCCTCGACGGCCACGTTCCAGCGCACGATGCCGACGATGCCCTCCACCACGCCGATGTCGATGCCGTCGGTCTCCATGACCGCGCCCTGCTCGACGTGCAGCTCGAGGAAGGCGGCGATGGAGCCGGGCTCGCGGCGGGCGTCCGCGAGCCGGTCCGGATCGCCGCCCAGGCGCCGCAGGCCATCCCCGATGGTATAGCCCGAGGCGGTCTGGACGTCGCGTTCGAACGGCAGGAACTCTCCGGCGAGGATGCGGCTGCCCGTCTTGCCGCCTTCCTCGTTGGAGAAGATGGCCACTTCGAGGGGGTGGCGGGTACGGTGGCCGGCCTCGGCGAGCCGGGTCGCGGCCTCCAGGGCGGCCATCGATCCGACCTGGCCATCGAAATTGCCCCCTCCGGGCACCGAGTCGATGTGCGAGCCGAACATCAGCGGCGGCAGCGATGCGTCCCGGCCCGCCTTGCGGGCGATCAGGTTGCCGGCCAGGTCGATGCCGACCTGGAACCCGGCCGCGCCCAGATGGCCCGCCACCCAGTCGAGCGCCTCGATGTTCGCTTCGCTGAAGGCCACCCGGTCGATCCCGCCGGCCGCGTTGCGCCCGAAGGCCTCGAGCGCGCGCATGCGCTCGATCAGGCGGGATTCGTCCACCCGGAGTTCCTGGTGGGAAAAACGGTGTGTTTCCGGTGGGAAACGTCGTATATCGTGTGGAAAACGGCGCGAATCACCCGGGACGCTTCGCATCGCGCCGGGTAGCGCGAGCCCGCCCAGCGCCATCGTGCTCATCCGGGTAAAGTGTCTTCGGTTCATCCTGCGATCTCCGCGCGCATGAAATGTCCAGCGAGCCCGACTCTGTCTGGGAGGTTGCCCGGTCCGGGTGCCCACCGCAAGCGGCCGTCAGCCGTGGACGCGGCCCGGAGGCGACACGACCCGAACCCGCGCCCGGCGAAGGGTGTACTCCCGCAACCATGAGCGACTTCGACCTGACCCCGAAAAAACCCACCGACTCGGACACGGTCATCACCGAGCTGATGATGCCCCACCAGGTGAACAACCTTGGGAACGTCTCCGGCGGTGAAGTCCTCGCCATGGTGGACCGCGCCGCCGCGGTCGCCGCCATCCGCCACGCGGGAAGGCCGTGCGTCACGGTCGCCATCGACCGCGTCGACTTCAGGGAGCCCATCCGCACAGGTGAGCTCGTTACCTGCTCGGCGCGCGTGAACTACGTGGGTACCACGTCCATCGAGGTCGGCGTTCGGGTCGACGCCGAAAACCCGCTCACGGGGGTGAAGCGGCACACCAACACCTGCCTCCTCACCTTCGTCGCAATCGACGATGCTCACCGCCCCACGCGGGTGCCCCCGCTGGACCTCACGGACCCCGACGACCGCCGCCGCTACGAGGCGGGCCGCAAGCGCCGGCGCAGGCGACTGGAGCTGACGTAGGCAGGCACTGGTCAACCAAACCGGACGAGACCACGGACTGGCGGAGGAGGTAACGGCCCGACCCATCTCCATGCCGGCGAACGTCGAAGATTCCGCTGGCGGCACCGGCCGGCGGTCGAGGGTGGCGCCCGCTCTTGTCCCTCGCGCCGTCCACAACCTATTATCGCATGTCGCGCTCGGGTCATGTCCGGGTTATGTCCGGGGTTGGTCCGGCGCAAGTTCACAACGCGACTCGGGAAAGGAGGAGATCCGTGAGACGCAACACCTTGTTCGCCCTCATCGCGCTCGCGATGGCATCGCCCGCGCTGCTGCAGGCGCAGACGGTGACGGGCACCGTTCGGGACCAGGCCACGGGGAACCCCATCAACGCGGCCCAGGTCTTCATCGAGGGGCTCGACATCGGCTCGCTCAGCCAGGCCGACGGCCAGTACCTCATCATCAACGTGCCGGCCGGCTCGCAGACGGTCACCGTGCAGTCCATCGGCTACCGATCGGAGTCGGTGGTGGTGAACGTGCCAGCCGACGGCTCGGTCGTTCAGAACTTCTTCCTCGCCTCCCAGGCGCTGCAGCTGGACGAGGTGGTCGTGACCGGCACGGCGGCGGCGAGCCGCGTGCGCGAGATCGGCAACTCGGTGGCCGTGCTCGACGCGGCCGTGGCCGAGGTCCAGCCGCTCCAGAACGTTTCCGACCTGCTGCGCGGCCGCCTGGCCGGGGTCGTCATCCAGCAGGGCTCCGGCGACGCCGGCGGCGCCTCGACCATCAAGATCCGCGGCAGTTCGACCATGCGCGAGGTCAACGACGGCCCGCTCGTCTACATCGACGGCGTGCGGGTGAGCAACCGCATGGAGAGCGGCTCGCGCGACGTCTCCCGCATCGATGACCTCGATCCGGCGATGATCGAGAGCATCGAGGTCATCAAGGGACCGGCCGCGGCCACCCTCTACGGCACCGAGGCGGCCAACGGGGTCATCAACATCAAGACCAAGATGGGGGCCGTCGGCGACGCCCAGTGGAACTTCACCTTCCGCCAGGGTGCGCAGTGGTTCCGGGATCCGGCCGGCCGCACGCCCACCAACTACGGGGTGAGCAACATCTCCGGGCAGCTCGAAGAGATCAACATGTTCCGGGACTACCCGGCGGAGCAGGATCTCATGTTCGACACCGGGCACACCCAGTACTACGGCATCGACCTCTCCGGAGGGTCCGACCTGTTCCAGTACTTCGTGGCCGGATCCGCGTCTTCGGACCGGGGCGTGACCGAGGACAGCTGGGCCAAGAAGTACAACGGCCGCGTGAACGTCCAGGCGCAGCCCAGCGAGGACCTGACGCTCTCGGCCAATGCCGGTGTCGCGCTTACGCGCATCCGGCTGGGCGGCGATCAGCCGTACGAGGAGGCGATCCGAGCCACTCCGACGACTCTCGGCACCCCGCGCAGAGGCTACAGGCGGTACACGCCCGAGGCGATGTACGAGAGGAACAACTACTACAACAACGCCAACCGCATGACGGCCGGCCTCACGGCATCGCATACTCCCTTCGACTGGCTCACCCACCGGTTCACCTTCGGGCTGGACGTGACCGATCAGCTCGAAGATCAGCTGCAGCCTTTCCTGACGCCGGAGTCGGCGCAGTTCTGGTCGACCAACGCCGCGGCGGGCGGACGCTTCGCCAATCGGGAGGCGGTCGTCTACACCACCTGGGACTACGCCGCCTCCGGTACCCGCGACCTGACCGCCGACATCCTCTCCACGACCTCGGTCGGGTTCCAGGTCTACACCAGGACCATCGAGGACGTGTCCGCGGACGGCAACCGCTTCCCGGCGCTCGGCCTGTCGAGCGTGAACGCTACCGCCGAGCGCTTCGGATTCGACGGCTTCGTCGAGAACAACACCGTCGGCGTCTACCTGCAGCAGCAGTTCGGCTGGCAGGACCGGCTGTTCATCACCGGTGCCGTGCGCGCCGACGACAACAGCGCGTTCGGTGAGGACTTCGACCTCATTGTCTACCCGAAGGTGAGCGGCTCCTGGGTGGTTACCGACGGCGGCACCGGGTTTGCCAACTCGTTCCGCCTGCGCGCCGCCTACGGCGAGTCGGGCCAGCAGCCCGACGCCTTCGCCGCGCTGCGCACCTTCGCCACGCGCGCTTCTCCGGCGGGCTCGGCGACCGTGCGGCCGAACGACCCCGGGAACTCGGAGCTGGGCCCCGAGCGCGGCGTCGAGATCGAGGCCGGCTTCGACGCCAGCTTCTTCAACGACCGCGTCACCATCGACTTCACCTACTACGACCAGCGCACCAAGGACGCGATCGTAGCACGCAATCGCGCGCCCTCCACCGGATTCCTCGCCCAGCAGTTCGTCAACATCGGCGAGGTCAGCAACCGCGGCATCGAGGTCGGGCTTTCCGCCCGCGTCCTGGAGTCGACCTCGCTGGACTGGGACCTGATCGTAAACGCCAGCACCAACCGGAACCGGGTCGAGAACCTGGGTCTGCCGTGCAGCGGAAAGCCGGAGCTGAGGGACACCTGCTTCCTTCAGCTGGGATGGACCACGCGCCACCACGAAGGCTATCCGGTGGGCTCGCTGTTCGCGCCCAGCGTCGCGTTCGCCGAGTTCCTCCCGGGCTCAGATCAGATCAACCGCGAGACCCTCCTCTGCCACTCGGTCGACGAGGACGACAGCGCACCGTACATCCCGTGCAACGAAGAGGCGTGGATCTACCAGGGGCATCCGGACCCCAACCTGGAGATCTCCGTGGGCTCGTCGTTCACCATCGGCGAGCGGCTGACCCTGGACGCGCTGGTTCAGGGCAAGATCGGCCAGACCAAGTACGATCTGCAGGGATGGTGGAGGTACGGCGCCATCCAGCAGAGCGAGCTCACCGCCTACCCGTTCGACCACGACATCCGCCTGGTCGCCGAAGCGCAGTTCGGTTCGACGGGCGAGTACGATCTCTGGGTAAACGAGGCGTCGTTCGTGCGCTTCCGCGAACTCTCGCTCACCTACCAGATGCCGCAGGACTGGCTCGGGGTGGTGCGGTCGACCCGCGGAAGCCTCAGCCTCTCCGCCCGCAACCTGGCCATGCTGTGGACCAACTGGCCGGAGTGGCCGCACCACGATCCCGAGGTCGTGGACCCGAGCAACACCTTCTCGGGCAACCGGGAGCCGCAGGAGGACTCCGCGGTGCCGCCGCTGACCTCAATCACCCTCACTGTCCGCCTGGGCATGTAAAGGAGGCTTGTCATGATAAAGCAGATGATCAAGGCTTCCGCCCTCGTCCTCGCGCCCATTGCGCTGCTCGCGTCGTGTGACGCGCTCGACGAGCTGCTGAGCGTCGAAGAGCCTTCCCGGGTGGTGGCGAGCGACCTCGAGAACCCGAATTCGGCTCAACTTCTCGTCTCCAGCGTGGCCAACGAGTTCCGTTGCGCCCATACCTATCACGCGACCGCGAGCGCCCTCACCGGAAACGAGTGGCGGGATGCTTCCAACAACACCATCTCCAACATCTGGGACGCCCGCATCCACGACACCAGCGGCTACGGCTCCCAGTACGCACAGCGCGACTGCGGGGACACATTCAGCCCGGCGATCTACCGTCCGCTCTCACGGACACGCTGGCTCGCCGATTACGTGCTCGGCCTGCTGAATGAGTGGACCGACGCCGACGTCCCCGACAGGACGGCCCTGATCGCCGAAGTTGCGATGTATGCCGGCTACACCTACACGCTGTTCGCGGAATCGATGTGCGAGTTGGTGGTGACCGAAAACGGGCCCGTCGTCACCCCCGCCGATGCCTTCGGCGTGGCGATCGAACGCTTCGACCAGTCGGCGGCGGCCGGGGCTTCCGGCGATCTTCTCAACGCCGTGCGGGTGGGCAAGGCCCGGACGCAGCTCAACCTGGGGCAGGCGTCGGCAGCCGCGGGCACCGCAAGCGCGGTGCCGGAGGGATTCGAGTGGCTGCTAGAGTATTCCGGCGCAGAATCCGTCACCAAGAACAAGCAGTGGGAGTTCAACGTCGACAACAACATGGTCACGGTGGCGGAGCCCTATCGGGACTTCCCCTGCAACTTCCCCTGGCCCGATGACATGATGTCGGATTGCATGCGCGAACTGGACCCGCGCGTCGCAGTTACCGACCAGGAGCGAGGCCATCCCAACACGGAGATTGCCCTCTGGTTTGCCGAGAAGTATCAGAGCGCGGGTTCTCCCGTGCAGTTGGCGAGCTGGGAGGAGGCACAGCTCATCATCGCCGAGGCCGCAATCGAAGCGGGCAACTACGGCCAGGCGTCGTCGATCTTCAACACATTGCGCGCCAACGTCGGCCTGTCGCCCCACATGGCCATGATGGACATGAACGGCATGATGGACCAGCTCATCGAGGAGCGCGCCGCGGAGCTGTTCCTGGAGGGACACCACCTGTGGGACCTGAGGCGGCTCGGAGTCCGGCCCTATCCGCCGATCGGCCAGGACGACGGCTTCGGCGCCGTGTACGGCAACCAGCTTTGCTTCGACCTGCCGGCCACGGAGTTCCAGAACAACACCACCATCACGGGCGGCTGATGATCCGCTTGTGACCGGCAGCTATCGCAATGGGAGGAAGGTCCTGAGGACCTGACTTCCTGCGGAAGAAAGAACCGGAGGCGGGCCCGCGCGGGCCTTGCCTCCGGTTCCTTTTTGGTGCCGCGTACCGGCGGGATGACCCGTCAGCGACCGGTAGCGATCAGGATCACCCCGGACTGATGGCCCGTGCCCCAGCGCGTCGTGGCGTCGCCGGGGCCGATGAACTCCATCCGTCGAACCTCGCTCAGGGGGACCTGGAAGAGCGCGCTCAGGCCGCCCGGCCGGCGGATGTTGTCGATGTATACGACTGGGTACATGGCACCGGCGGAAGTCAGGGAGTTGGAGCCGCGCGAGCGCAGCCAGGCCGGCCGGACCCGGCGGAGAAACTGCATCGCGGTGTGCGCGTTCGCCCCTCGTTCGTCAATCTCGGCGCGCGAGACCTCGTTGGGGGGATAGGAACGGGCCTGAGGTTCATCGGCGGCGGGCGCATCCGGCGCGTTTCCGGGAGCGCCGCCGGCACCGCCACCGCAGGCCGCGACCAGGAGCAGGAGCAGGGTGCAACTGGTGAGTTCGGGAGTCCTGCCGGGGCCGGAGCCGGAGCGGAACAACCCGCGAACCGCGGGTCGGGTGGGACGCCGAAGCGCCGATGGGGTCGGGAAGGTCATGATCACCCCGGGCAACGTGGGAACAGCTTGGTGTAGTCTGGAGGTACACAACCGCCTCGGATATGTTCTGGAACACGGCAAGGGGGCGAGTGCTTCAGTCAGGCCA
Source organism: Gemmatimonadota bacterium (assembly GCA_022823365.1). GTDB lineage: Bacteria > Gemmatimonadota > Gemmatimonadetes > Longimicrobiales > Gaopeijiaceae > BD2-11. The sequence goes on along the minus strand of JAJDXG010000002.1, from coordinate 60,214 downwards.
CCACGCAGGGAGGTGCACAAGCCATGAAGAACGGGAATTTCCGGCAACGCCTGTTTTCGACTGCGGCCTTCCTTGCCCTGGTGCTGTTATCGGGATGCAAGAGCTGGCAGCCGGTGATGGACACCCCGGGGAGCTGGATTGCCCGCGAGAGTCCTCCGGAGGTTCGCCTGACGGCCGCGACCGGAGACCAGATGACGATCCGGCGCCCGATCGTGGTGAACGACTCGATCGTGTCGGCTTCCGCTCGGGTGGCGGTCGGACCCTTCGCGCCTCCCAGGCGAGGCGTGCGGTTGTCAGACGTGCACGGTTTCGAGGTCCCGCGGTTCGACCCGGTCAAGACGGCCGGCATGGCCGCCGGCTTCCTGGCGATTTCCATCAGCTGGGCGCGGACCGTCGGCAAACACGGCGGCGGCCAGCAGACGCCCGAGCCGCCGGTGGTCAAGCTCGCGCCCGGCTTGCGGTTCATCTGGAGCGTGATTCCATGACCGGATCGATACGCGCCCGGCCGCGGCGACGCGACAGCCACGTCATGTGCGGTTGGCGGGGGCGTTCTCCATTCCCGGCCGGAGCGCGTGCCTGGATGTCGGCAGCCATGCTGGCCCTGTGCGCGTGCGGCGACGCGACCGGACCCGCCCTGAGCCCCGGCGAGCGGTGCGGCTCGGACTCGAGCGCGATCCCGACCTTTTCCGATCCGGCGCTCGAAGCCGGCGTGCGCACAGCACTCGACCTCGCGCCGGAGGAATCGCTCACCTGCGGACGCGCGGCTTCCCTCGAGTCGCTGGGGGTCAACGCCACAGGGGTCCGCAACCTCTCGGGAATCGAAAACCTGACCGGGCTCACCGAACTCCTGGTTGCCCAGAACGCGATCGAGGATCTGGGACCGCTTGCCGCGCTGACCGGTCTCGAGTACCTGGACGTGCGCGAGAATTCGATCACGGATCTGAGCCCGCTTGCCGGGCTGACGAGCATGTTCGCGCTCAGCTTCGGCGATAACCAGGTCTCCGACCTGTCGGCTGTCCGCAACATGACCCAGCTCGAACAGCTCGGCGGGTCGAACAACCGGATCAGCGACCTCACGCCGCTTGCGGGACTCGAGACGCTGCTGCGGCTGGAACTCTACAACAACGACATCACCGACCTCGGCCCGATCGGCGGCCTGTGGACGCTGCAGACGCTGGATGTCGGTCGGAACACGGTCCCCGACCTGTCGGCCCTGACCGAACTCGACAACCTGCTCATCATCGGCCTCGAGCGGACCACGGTGACCGACCTGAGCCCGCTCGTAGACATGATCCTGCTGTCGTTCCTGGTGCTGGACGACAACCGGGAGTTGAGCGACATCCAGCCGCTCATCGACAACCCGGGGGTCGGCCGGGACGACACGGTTTGGCTCGAGCGCACCGCCGTCTCGTGCGAGGACATCGAGATGCTCAGGGCAAAGCGCGCAACGGTGACGTCGAACTGCCCGTAGGAGACTACTCTGAGCCCGCCGCCTCTCCTTCGAGGTGGGAGGCGGCAACATCCACCAACTCCCGCGTTCCCGCGAAGAGCGGAGTGCGCTGGTGAATGTTCCGGGGACGGATGTCGAGGATGTCGTCGGTGCCGTTGGTGGCCCTTCCTCCCGCCTGCTCCATGATCAGCCCCATGGGCGCCGCTTCGTACATCAGGCGCAGCTTCCCCTCCGGCTTTCCCCGGAAGGCGGGGTACATGAAGAGCCCGCCCACGAGGAGGGTGCGGTGGATGTCGGCCACCAGCGAGCCGATGTAGCGGGCCGAGAAGCCCTTGGCTCCCTCCGGCGGTGGCTTCTTGAAGTGGCGCACAAGCTCGTGCTGGCGAGGATCCCACCGGCGCGTGTAGGCCTCGTTGGTGGAGTAGTGCAGAGCGGACGGCGAGGGGATGCGGATGTCGCGCCGGTTGAGCAGGAACTCGCCGCTCTCGGGATCGCGGATGAAGCCGTGCACGCCGCGCCCGCTGGTGTAGACCAGCACGGTGGCGGCCCCGTAGAGGATGTAGCCCGCGGCAATCTGGTCGCGGCCGGGCCGGAGAATCTCCCTGAGAGTGAGGCCGGCACCGGGCCCGCCGCCGGACGGGGAATACGGCAGCAGGGAGAAGATCGTGCCCACCGGGACGTTCACACCCAGGTTGGACGACCCGTCCAGCGGATCCAGGGCGAGGATGCAGCCTCCGTCCGGATGACTCGACGGGATGGGCATGAGGTCCTCGGCCTCCTCGGAGACGATGCAGCACAGCATATCGTCCGCGGCGACCTCTTCCACCACCGCGTTGTGTGCGTACTGGTCGATGCGGGTGGCGGCCTCGCCGTGGACGTTGCGGTCGCCCGTGCGCGGCAGGGTGCCGGTCAGTCCCGTGCGCGCCACCACGCGGGCGATGCGGGTGCCTGCGCGGGCGAGGCCGGCAAGCACGTGAATCCAGTCCGGGGGTGCGGACGAAGGGGCAGCCTCCTCGCTTTCGAGGAATGCCCCGAGGGTGGGCACGAGCGTGCGAGAGCGCATGGGGTGGGGGGGGGGGATGGTGATGGGTGTGAGTGAGGCCGCTACTCGGGCTGGCAATGTCGCACGACCGGGGGCTCAGGGGTAGAGCCGGAACCACTCGCGACGGCTAACACGCCGGGAGCACCGGGCAGCGTTCCACCGAGAGCGTGAAGTCCCCCGTGGGGAAGGCGCGGACGCGCACGACGCCCTGACGGTCCGTGCGCGCGAGATCGGCGCCGGCCCGCTCGAGGCGGTCGACGATCTCCGCGTGCGGGTGTCCATAGCGATTGCGGGCGCCGGCCGAGACCACCCCCAGTTCGGGCTGGGTGAACTCGAGGAGTCTCCAGGAGGTCGAGGTGCGGCTGCCGTGGTGTCCCGCCTTCAGCAGGTCGAGAGGCGGGATGTGGCCCGCGGCCAGGAGCGCGTCTTCCACCGCGGCGGGAGCATCGCCGGGGAGCAGTGCGGTGAATTCGCCGTAGCGCAGCAACAGGACGACGGACTGGTCGTTGGCCTCTTCGCTGGCGGCGGAGTCGGCGGCGCCTCCGGGATGCAGCACCTCCAGGGTGACGCCGTCCGCGGAGACGCGGTCCCCGGCGCGCGCGGCAAACCAGGTGGCGCCCCGGGCCTGAGCCCGCTCCAGGGCGGCCACGTAGGCGGGCCGTGCGGCGGGGGCTCCGGGGTCGAGGACGCGGAGCACGTCGAGTTCCGAGAGGACCGCGTTGGCGCCTCCGATGTGGTCCAAGTCCGGGTGGGTGAGGATAAGCGCCTCCAGGCGCGTGGCGCCTCGCCTTCTCAGGTAGGGGACGACGACGCGTTCGCCGGAATCGAAGGTGCGCGAGCGCGGGCCGGTGTCGACCAGGATCCAGCGGCTGCCCGGGGTGCGGATGGCCACCGCATCGCCCTGGCCCACGTCCAGGAATACCAGCTCCATGGCCCCTCCCCCTGCGATGAGCGCGGGAATGGGCCAGGCTACCAGCGTGGCCGCCAGCGAGGCGACCAACACGGCCGCGCGCACCCGGGGACGGAGACGCAGGGCAAGGCCCCGGACGACGAGCCAATATGCGGCCAGGGCGGCGGTGGCGGCCACGATCCACCAGCGGGGCGTCCACACGGCGGCCCCGGGCAGATCCACCACCACCGAGACGATGGCGCCGGCGAGCTGGAGAAACAGGTCGACGCCTCCGGCGAAGATGCCCGCCAGCGGGAGCGAGAAGAAGGAGAGAAGGATGGAGAGGAGCATCCCCGGGATGGCGGCTGCGACCAGCGGCCCGGCGACCAGGGTTACCGGAATGCCGGCGGTCGCGAAGTACCCGAAGTGCCAGGCGACCAGCGGGAAGGTGGCGGCGGTCGCGGCGATCCCCGAGGCCAGACCGGTGCGCAGCGCCGATGGAAGGCGGGCGAGCCGGCCCGCGCGCAGGACCCGGCTCACCGGGGGAGCGAGCAGGACCAGCCCCGCCGCGCCCGCGAAGGAGAGCTGGAACGCCACCGACACGATCGCGTCCGGGCGGGCCGCGAGCAGGGCGATGAAAGCCGTGGCGAGCGCGCCCAGCGACGAGACTCTGCGCCCGAGCAGGCGGCCCGCCGCCAGAGCCGCCAGGATGAAGGCCGCGCGCGTGGCCGCCACCGGGGAGCCGATGGCGAGCACGTAGGCCCAGCTGCCGCCGGCGGCCGCCAGCGGTGCGCGGCCGGGACCGAGCCCGATGCGGCGCGCGAGCAGGTAGAGGATGGCCGCGATTACCCCCACGTGGAAGCCGGAGATGGCGAGCAGGTGGGCGATGCCGGCGCGCGCCCACTGGTCGCGGACCTCGCGGGCAAGACGCTCGCGGCGTGCCAGGATGAGCGCCTCGCCGAGCCCGGCGCGGGCCGGGTACAGGACGTCGAGGCGTTCGCGTACGACGGCCCGCAGACGCACGGCAAGCGGGACCGCCGGGGCCCCGGTGTCCACCTCGAGGGAGCGTACCACCAGGGTGCCCGCGTACTCGGGGGGCATGCCCCGGCGCAGGGGACGCGCCAGCCACTGCCCGCCAATCACCAGCGACGCGGCGGCGGGCGGGACGGAAACATCCTCCCGGACCACCGCGCGCACCCGGGCGCGGCATCCCCCGGGAAGTCCGGAACGGGCGATAAAGGGCGCCGCACCCTCCCCGGGCACGCCCTCGAAATAGCCGCGCAACTCCAGGGTGGCGCCGTCCGGGATTGCGAGCTGGCAGCTGCGGGTGCGCGCCCCGGCCGAGGCCGTGCCGTGGAGCAGTCCGCCGCAGAGGGCGAGAAGGAGGCCGGTGGGGACGGGCCTCGGGCGGAGGCGGCCGATGCGGGCTGGTCGGCTCGGCGGTGCTGCACGGTCGGGGCCGGAGCGCGGCCATGCAAACTTCGGGCGCTCCCATGCAAAATTGAGCCAGCAGAGCAGCGATCCGCCCAACACCACCGGCGTGAGCCACGCCGGCAGGTGAACCAGCGCCGTCCCCAGCCCGAAGGCCAGGGCCAGCCAGGCTACCGGCGGAATCCAGGTGTTCGGCTGCCCTCCTCGGCCAGATTACACATCTTGCGCGATTTACGTATTCTTGCCGCCCCCCGCGTCCTCGGCATCGAAGAGGTCGCGCTGGGTCAGGTCCGTAGCGCCCTCGGCGCGCGCCTCCTCGATGAGCCGGTCACGGAGGATCTTGCGCACGCGCAGATCGGTGTGGAGCCCAGCCAGAAGCATCACCAGCATGCCCACCAGGAGCGCCGCGAAAGCCACCATCGTGACCGGGAACCGGTAGAACTGGGCGAACCCCAGGTCGAGCGTGATGCGCTGGTCCCCGTTATGCGCGGTAAACCAGATCACCAGCCCGACAAAGGCCGCCACTCCGGTCAGGGCCAGCCATCTGCTCAAGTCGGCTCCGGAGGCTGGGATCCGTTCGCCAGCCGGCGGCCCGTGAACGTGGCCCCGCTGGTTCCGGTGAGCTCGACGGTGGCGTACGCGCCCTCGAGGCTGGTGGGCGCGGAGAAGGCGACCACCTTTCCCCGCCGGGTGCGGCCCAGCATCTGCCCCGGACCCCGGGCCTCCTTCTCGACCAGCACCTCCTCGACCCGCCCCACTTCCGATCTGTTGATCTCGGTCTGGACCGCACGCGCCACCTCGATCAGCTCGCGCAGGCGGGCCGCCGCCTCGCCGTCCTCGATGAACCAGTGGGCCGGCATGCGGGTCGCAGGGGTCCCCTCGCGGGGCGAGTAGCGATAGGTGTAGACGTCGTCGAAGCGGACCGTGCGCAGCAGATCCAGGGTGTCCTCGAAGTCGCTGCGGGTTTCGCCCGGGAAGGCGCAGATGATGTCGGTGGACAGGGCGATGTCGGGGATCGCCTCGCGCACCATCTCCACCCGCTCGAGGAAGCTCTCCACCGTGTAGCGGCGAAGCATGCGCTTCAGGGTGCGGTTGTTGCCGGACTGCGCGGGCAGATGCAGCTGCTCGCACACGGCGGGCTCGGAGGCCATCACCGCCACGAGTTCGGGGGTGACGTCATTCGGGTGCGGCGAGGTGAAGCGCACGCGCCGGATGCCGGGGATGCAGGCAACGCCCGCGAGCAGTCGGGCGAAGTTCCAGTCCCCCCGGGCGTAGGAGTTCACTGTCTGTCCCAGCAGGGTGACCTCGGTGACGCCGCCGGCGGCGATGCCCCGGATCTCCGCCAGGACCTCCTCGGGCCGGCGGTTCTTCTCGGGGCCGCGGACGTAGGGAACGATGCAGAAGGTGCAGCGGTGATCGCACCCGCGCTGGATCGGAACCCACGCCGAGATGCGCGACGTGCGGCGCTGCTCGAGGCCTTCGTAGTTCTCCGCCGGGTCCAGGGAGAGGACCGAGAGGCGCCGCCCGGGCTCGGCGAGCGCGTCGAGCCGCTCGGGAAGCTCGCGGTATCCGTCGGGGCCCATCACCAGGTCGACGTAGGGGGCCCGTTCCAGAAGCGTGTCGCCCATGCGCTGGGCCATGCAGCCGGTGACGCCGATCACGAGATCGGGGTTATCGCGCTTCAGGCCGTTCAGCTGCGATACCCGGCCGAGGACGCGCCGCTCCGCGTGTTCACGGATGGCGCATGTGTTCACCAGAACCACGTCGGCCTGCCCCGGCGTCTCGGCCACCGCGTAGCCCCGCCGCTCGAGGATGCCGGCCATCAGCTCACCGTCGCTGATGTTCATCTGGCAGCCGTAGGTCTCGATGTATACGCGCCTGGGGGATGGAGCGGGGGCGCGTTCATGCTCGGCGGACGCCAAGGGCAGCCGGACGGTGGTACCGGATCCTGTCGCGGCGGCGGTCGCGGCCCCGGCACCCACTAGAAGCTCGATGCCCGGAAGGAGAATGTGTATCGCGAGAACGACTCCGAGATCGAGTCCGTGGCGCGGGTGCCCCTCTCGTACGAGAAGTCGAAGGCGGCGATGACGAGGTTTTCGGTCTCGAGGAGGTTCCAGCCGAAGCCGGCGGCGAAGCCGCTCTCGGTCGGGGTCGAGGCGTCGATGGAGAAGGGCAGGCCGGCCTTGCGGTAGCCGACTCGCACGGGAAAGCTGCGGCCGAACAGGCCCATCCCCGACCACTCCAGCCCGCCTCCGAAGGTGGTGACCGCGCCGCGCGCAGCCGCGCCCGCACCCGACTCCGCCGGCTTCCAGTTGGAGCGCCCGAAACCGAGGGTGGCGGCCACCACCGGCGTGAGCATCGCGCTGGCCCCGATGCGGAATTCCGTGGGCAGCTCGAAGCGGGCTTCCCCGCCCTCGGTCTGGCCCACGGGCGTCGCCCGCAGGTCGCCGGACCAGGTCAGGCTGCCGGAGACGCGCAGGAAGTCCCGGAAATCCCACATGGCTCCGAGCCCGAAGGTTGTGCCCGTCATCTCCCAGCGGCCGCGCTCGCGAAAACGGTCGCCGGTCTCCTCTTCCTCGCCCTCGACGACGCCGATGGCGCGCGAAAAGCTCCGCACCTGGGTCCCGGTGTGGAAGCCGAGGGTGGCCGCGACGGAAAAACCTCCGGAAAGGGCGCGGGCAAAGCCGATGCGGGCCGCGCCCACGCTGCCATCGGACTCGTAGGTGTCGGCGACATCGATCGAGTCGTGCTCGCGGGCGACGCGAAGGGTCCGTTCGGCCTTCCAGTTCTGTTCCAGGAGGCCCCCGTAGGACAGGGTGGCGACCCCGTAGTTCCGCACCGGATAGGACAACGCCAGCAGGGGAAAGCGCGTGCCTTCGATCGGGACGCTCTGGTCGCCGATGGCCGCCGCGCCGCGGCTGGGCTGGATGGTCACCGAGATGCTGGGGACGGTGATCCGGCTGGCGCGGGCCGGATCCATGGGGAGCACGGCGCCGCCGAAGAGGCCGACTCCGACCGACCCGAGCGCGCGCGATCGCCCGTCGAGCGCCTCCAGAGGAATGCCCAGACCCTGGCTGCCGATGAGCGACTGGGCGGCGAGCGGCCGTGCCGCGGCGAAGGCGAGGAGCGCAAGGCCAGCGGCCATGAAGAAGCCCGTGGCAGCCACACGGTCCGCAACGCGAAGACGGGCGCGGGCGTTCATCTCATGCTCATCCCGGAGAGCTGGCTCACGAGGATGCGAAGCAGCGGCGGCGAACTCGAGTCGGGTCCCAGGAAGCGCATCAGCTCGAAGCTCTGGGGTTCGATGGCAGCCAGCAGCGCCAGGGTGTTGGGCGCCGGAACGCTGTCTTCGGTGACACCCCGTGCCAGGTCCCTGACGAAGCCGGTGATCGGTATCTCCAGCACGCGCCCCTCATCGCCCGCGAAGATCTCCGGAGGAACCTGCAGGACCGGAATCTGGATCGAGTTGCCCAGAGGCGCGCGCGGCAGGAACTCGGGCGAGGGAATCGGGCGGGCGTCGACGAATAGCGTGTCGGTGGGGCGCAGCGCCGGGTCGGTGGCTTCCGGGGTCAGGACCAGCGCCGCCTGCGTGATGCCGTCGGCGGTGAGCGGAAGGGTACACTCGCCCGAAGGGCAGGTCTCGCCGCGAATGGGAAACGAAGCCGGCAGCTGCACTTCGAAGACGGTGCGCCAGGCGGGGGCACCGCCGATCTGGAGCACCCCCTCGGGCAGGGAGGGAACCGGGTCGTAGATGAAGGTCAGGTGTTCGGAGTAGGTGTCGGTGGTGACCATCGTGTCCGATCGGATCGACGGCAGCGCGTCCATGACCAGATTGGCCGTACGCACCTTCACGCGCTCGCCGGGTGTGACCATCCGCACCAGCATGCCGCGGGCTTCGTCTTCGGTGTCCCACGCCTTGATGACGAGGGTGTCGATGGCGAAGAAGGCGGAGTCGGATTCCGCCGGATCCCACACCGCCGTCGCGATCGGCGTGGCGTCGCCGCCGCCGGGGTCAGCCCAGGCGACCTGTTCCCCGAGAGTGTCCACGGCGTGGACGAAGGTGGCGGAGGGCGGATGCCAGCGCTCGCTGATGAGCGATGCGGACAAGGTCACCGGTCCGGAGGGGGCCGCCAGGGTATCGAAGCGGAGGACCGCACGCCCGCCGACCAGCGTGAGGTCCGGGTCGGTGACCGTGGTGCCGGCGGTGTCGCGAATGCTGGCGGAGCGCGGGATGGGACCGAATCGCACCAGCGTGCGCGCCTCCAGGCCGTCTTCGCCGAACTCGGTGGCGACCAGGGGAACGGCCACGTCCGAAGCGCGGCCGAAGCCACCGAACACCTGAACGCCGCGGGCGAACTGGTCGTGGGAAAGATGGACCTCCGAAGTCACCACGGTGACGGGGAACGTCAGCTCGTCCACCGCGGTGGGCGTCTCGTACCCGCAGGCGCCGGCCAGGAGCACGGCCACCGCGGCGAACGCGCGGGCTGCTCGGTTCAGCCGGAAGGGCGCGGGCAACAGCGTCGCCAGACTCCAGTCGGCGGTTCCCTCGGGTGACTCCGAGCGGACGGAGAGCCCGGGCGCGAACTCGGCGAGGGCCTGACGGCACAGTCCGCAGGGTGACGCGGGCGGTCCGGCGGAGGTGCTGACGACAATGCGGGTAAACGACCGGTGACCGCTGGCCACGGCGGCGGCCAAAGCCGAGCGCTCGGCGCACAGGGTGAGGCCGTAGGAGGCGTTCTCCACGTTGCATCCCGAGAACACGGCGCCATCCGCCGTCTCCAGCGCCGCGCCCACCTGGAACCCGGAATAGGGAGCGTAGGCGCGCTCGCGTGCGGCGCGCGCATGGTTCAGAAGTCGCTCGAAAGCGTCCGTCATGCTTGCCAGATCCGCGGAAGTCGGCCGGTCAGACCGGTCAGGACCTCGTAGTTGATGGTGCCGGCCTGGTCCGCCACCTCCTCGACCGTGATCTCCTCATCCCGGTCGGAACCGATAAAGGTAACGATATCGCCGGGGCGCGCGGCGGGGACGCGCGAGATCTCTACCACCGTCACGTCCATGGAGATCCTTCCGACCAGCGGAACCCGCCGCCCGCGCACCAGGGCGTGCCCGCGGTTGCCCAGCGCGCGCGGCAGGCCGTCGCCGTACCCGATCGCGACCGTGGCCCATCGCTCGCGCCCGCGGGCGACGTGGGTGGCGCCGTAGCCCACCGAGCTGCCCGCGGGGACATCGCGCACCAGGGTGATGCGGGCGCGCACGGCCGCCACCGGGGCGGGTCGCGGCAGGTCGGGAGCGGATGCTCCGCCGTACAGGAAGATGCCGGGGCGTACCGCGCTGGCCGCGTACTGCGGGCGGCGCAGGACGGCGGCGGAGTTGCAGGCGTGAACCCAGGCGTCCGCGGGCAGGGACAGGTGGCCGACGGCCTCCTGCAGGCGCGCCCACTGCCGGTCGATGGTGCCGGCGGCCTCGTCGGCCGAGTGGAAGTGGGTGTAGCATCCGCCCCAGCGGAGCGGGCGGGCGGCCAGCGCCGCCACTTCCCTCCCCCAGGACGGCGCCGAGCGCCAGTCGAGGCCGGCCCTGCCCATCCCGGTGTCCACTTCCATGTGAAAGGTGACGCCGCGTCCGCGGCGGGCGGCCTCCCCGGCCAAGGCGCGCAGGTTCTCCAGATCGGAGAAACACAGGGTCAGGCCCGCGTCCACGGCCGCGGGGAGGGAGGAAGCGGGGGGCGGGGTCATCACCAGCACCGGGCGCCCCACCCCGAGCGCCCGCACCTCCAGCCCCTCCTCCACCGTCGCTACCCCGTAGCCGCCGGGCTCATCGGTCTCCAGGACCGCTACCGCCTCGCGCACGCCCAGGCCGTACGCGTTCGCCTTCACCATCGGGATGACTGCGGCGGAGTCGCCGGCGGCTTCGCGGATGTGCGCCAGGTTTGCGCGCAGCGCCGCGGCATCGACCTCAACCCAGGCGCGCGCCCGGGGATCATCGGGCCTGACCATGGGCAGGAAGGTGCCGACGCCGGGGCTCGGGAGCAACCATTCGACACTCGAGCGAACGCGGGCGGCTGGACTTCTCTCCGAGGGTCCGGAATACTACTCGCGGCTGGCATCCCATCCCTGAACCACCACTGCCCGATATCGTGAAACCAGGCGAACACAGCACCACCGCATCCGACGGCATCGCCCCTGCGGAGGGCGTCCTCGACCGCGCGCTCGCCATCGTCGAGTTCCTGCGCGCAAACTGTCCCTGGGACCGGGCGCAGACCGCGGAGTCGCTCATCCCCTACCTCATCGAGGAGAGCCGGGAAGTTGTGGATGCGATTCGCTCCGGGGATGCCCGCGAACTGGAGGGAGAACTCGGCGATCTGCTGCTCAACGTGGCCTTCCAGATCGTGCTGGCCGAGGAGGCGGGGGCCTTCGACCGGGATTCGGTGGTGGATCGGCTGGAGACGAAGATGAAGCGTCGGCATCCCCACCTCTTCGGCGAGGGCGAGCGGGAGGATTGGGAGGCGCTCAAGGCAAGGGAGCTCTCCGACGACGAGAGCGTGCTCTCAGGGCTTCCCGGCGGGTTGGAACCGCTCGTGCGCGCACATCGAATTCAAGAGAAGCTGAGCGGCGTCGGGTTCGACTGGGATGATGCCGAGGGAGCCCGCCTCAAGGTGGCCGAGGAACTCGAGGAGATTCGGGCGGCGCTCGACCGGGGAGATCCGCGGGAGGTGATGGACGAGGCCGGCGATCTCCTGTTCACGGCGGTCAACCTCGCCCGCCTCGCCGGCGTCCATGCGACCAACGCGCTCGCCCGCACCAACCGCAAAGTGGAAGCCCGCTTCCGGCGCGTGGAGGAACTTGCCCGCGATGGCGGCAGGCGGGTGGCGGAGATGTCGCTGGAAGAACTGGACGCGCTCTGGGACGCGGTGAAGGCGGAGGCGCGGGCCGCGGAGGAGACGGCAGGCGGCTGACGCGCGGCGGGCCCCTCTCGCTCGCGGGCGGGGCGGAACCGGCCGTCAGGGCGTCAGGCGATTCATCAGGCGCGGGAAGGGGATGAGCTCGCGGATGTGCGGGCGCCCGGTCATCCACGCCGTGAAGCGCTCGATCCCCAAACCGAATCCGGAGTGCGGGAAGGTGCCGTAGCGGCGCAGGTCCAGATACCAGCCGTAGGCCTCGGCGGGCAACTCCTCCTCGTCGATGCGCGCCGTCAGCCTGTCGAGGTCGTCCTCGCGCTGGCTTCCGCCGATGATCTCGCCGTAGCCCTCCGGGGCGATGAGGTCGTTGCACAGCACGGTGCGGGGGTCGTCCGGGTTCTCCTTCATGTAGAAGGCCTTCGCCCCCTTCGGATAGTTGTACACGAAGACCGGGCGGTCGAAGTGCTCCGCGATGCGGGTCTCGTCGGCGCCGCCCAGGTCCGCACCCCACCGAGTGTCGCTGCCGGCCGCGCCCACGATCTCCACGGCCTCCGTGTAGCTGACCCGCGGGAAGGGCGCCTTGATGCGCTCCAGGGCCGAGAGGTCGCGGCCGAGCACCTCCAGCTCGCCGGCGCACCGCTCCAGCGTCCGCCCGACCAGGTAGACCACCAGCTCCTCCTGGAGGCGCATGTTGTCCTCGGAGTCCGCGAAGGCGACCTCGGGCTCGAGCATCCAGAACTCGGTGAGATGGCGCCGAGTCTTGGATTTCTCGGCGCGGAAGGTGGGGCCGAAGCAGTACACCTTGCGGAAGGCGGGGCACGCCGCCTCCACGTACAGCTGCCCGGTCTGCGCCAGGAAGGCGCGGTCGCCGAAGTAGTCGGTCTCGAACAGGGTGCCCGCGGATTCGCCGATCGCGCCGGTGAGGATGGGGGTGTCGATGCGGACGAAGTCGCGTTCGTACAGGAAGTCGTGGATGCCCTTCTCCACCTCGGCGCGGATGCGCAGGCCGGCGCGCTGGGCCGAGGAGCGCAGCCAGAGGTGCCGGTAGTCGAGGAGGAACTCGACCCCGTGCTCCTTGGGCTGGATGGGGAAGTCCACGGACGCGCCCAGCAGGCGGACGTCCTCCACCAGGAGCTCGTAGCCGCCCGGGGAGCGCGCGTCCGCCTGGACCGACCCTGTTACGGCCACGCATGACTCCTGGGTGAGGGCGCAGCCGAGCTCCCAGGCCTCGGGAGCGAGCTGCTTGCGCAGCAGGACGCCCTGCACCAGGCCGGAGCCGTCGCGCACCACCACGAAGGCGACCCGGCCGTGGACGCGCACGTGCTCCACCCAGCCGCGTATCGTGACGCTCCGGCCGACGCTGGCGCCGAGCTCGCGTACGACGGTTTCGGGGGAAGCCATGGCGGTCTCCTGGTGGGATCGGCTGGAGATGGACGGTCCCCGGACGCGAACCGTCGGTAGCTAGTCTGCCACGGCGGGTGCGTCAAGTCCAACCACGTGCCGGCGCTACCCCACCGAACGAAGCTGCAGGCGGTCGCCGAACCGGCCGGTCAGCAGCTGACGCCGCATCGCGTTCCCGGGGGTGAGCAGGTCCGGGTCGCGGTCGATGGTCGCGCGGGCGTGTGCTCGGGCGGTGCGCATGAGGTCCTGGTCGAGCGTGAGGTCGGCGAACCGCAGAACGGGCTGCCCGTGCTGCTGGGAGCCGAAGAAGTCCCCTTCCCCGCGCATGGCCAGATCGGCCCGCGCGATCGCAAAGCCGTCGTGCGTGCTCCGGAAGACCCTCAGGCGCTCGGCGGCGGCTTCCTCCGCGTCGGCGATGGCGACGCAGTAGCTGCGGTCGGCCCCGCGCCCGACCCGGCCGCGGAGCTGGTGCAGCTGCGAGAGGCCGAAGCGCTCGGCGTGCTCGATGAGCATGACGGTGGCGTTGGACACGTCGATGCCCACCTCCACGACCGAGGTGGCCACCAGCACGTCCAGGTCCCCGGCCAGGAAGGCGCGCATTACCGCATCCCTCTGCTCGCCGGGAAGCTGGCCGTGCAGGAGGCCGACCCGGAAGTCCGCAAACTCCTCCGCGCGCAGGCGTTCCCACTCCTCGGTGGCCGAGCGCAGCTCGAGCTTGTCGGACTCGCCCACCAGGGGATAGATGACGTAAACCTGCCGCCCCCGCGCCAGCTCGTCCCGGACCAGCCGGTACGCTTCCGCGCGGCGGGAAGGCCGCAGCCAGCGCGTTGCCACCGGTTTGCGCCCGGGAGGCAACTCGTCCAGCACGCTCAGGTCGAGGTCGCCGTAGAGGGCGAGCGCCAGCGAGCGCGGGATCGGCGTCGCCGACATGATGAGGGTGTCGGGGGCAGGGTCGCGCTGGCCCAGGACCATCCGCTGACGCACCCCGAAACGGTGCTGTTCGTCCACCACTACGAGTCCCAGGCGCACGAACTCCACCGTCTCCTGGATGAGCGCATGGGTGCCGGTCACCACAAGGCCGCTGCCGTCGGCCAGGGCGGCGAGCACGCGGCCGCGCTCGCGGGCATCGGTGCGCCCGGTGAGCAGCAGGGTCTCGACCCCGAGTGGGCCGAGCAGGTGCTCCAGGCTGCGGGCGTGCTGTTCGGCGAGCAGTTCGGTGGGCGCCATGAGGGCGGCCTGGTACCCGCCCTCCACCGCAAGCATCATGGCAAAGACGGCGACGATGGTCTTCCCCGCCCCCACATCCCCCTGCAGCATGCGGTTCATGCGGCGGTCCGTGGTCATGTCCGCGTAGATCTCGCGCAGCACCCGCGCCTGGGCATCGGTCAGGCGAAACCCGAGCGACTCGTGCAGGGGACGGATCAGCCGGTTGGTGCGGTCGAACCGGATGCCGTTGGCGGCGGTGGTGCTGCGGTGGCGGGCGTGCGCGTGCATGAGCTGCAGGAAGTAGAGCTCGTCCCAGGCGAGACGCCTTCGGCCCCGCTCGGCGGCGTCGAGGCTCTTCGGCGCATGCAGGCTGGAGAGCGCTTCGGCCAGGCCCGGCACGCCGATCTCGCGCCGCTCTCCGCGGGAGAGGTATTCCTCTTCCTCCACCTGCCGCAGGAGCGTGGACAGATTGCGCTCGAGCAGTTGGCGCAGCACCCACTGCGGTACGGCCTCGGACGCCGGATAGACCACGAAGATGGTGCCGCGGGCTCCGGCATCGTCCGCTTCGGAGGCGCCGCCGCGGGCGCGCCCGGATTCGAGAATGGCGAACTCGCGGGGCTGGATCTGGCGGCCGTGAAAGAAGCGCACGGTTCCGGCGGCGAGCAGGAGGTCCCCCTTGCGGATCCTGCGGTCGAGCCACGGCTGTCCCGGCCAGGCACAGGTGATGTGGCCGGTCTCGTCCTCGATCACGGCCTGAAAGATGCGCAGGCCCTTGCGCGTGGGGATGACCCCGGAGCTGCGCACCCGCCCGACGACGACGGCGGCGTCCCCCACTTCGAGCCCGGCCACCGGCTGAACGGTGGAGGCGTCCTCATAGCGGCGGGGCACGTGATAGAGCAGGTCGCGTGCCTTGCGGATGCCCAGTCCTGCAAGATTCTCCGCTCGCCGGGGACCGACGCCCTTGAGGTACTGGACAGGGGAGTCGAGCCTTGAGAAGCTCATGCCGGAGATCCGAAAACGCCCTCCAGAAACGCGTTCGCGTCGAAGGGCTCGAGGTCTTCGGGGCCTTCTCCCACTCCGACCAGTTTAACCGGCAACCCGAACTCCTGCCTGAGGGCGACGACGATGCCGCCGCGCGCGCTGGAATCCATCTTGGCGAGTAGAATCCCGCTCGGACTCACGGCGTCCCGGAAGGCCCGCACCTGGGCGAGCGCGTTCTGACCCACGGTGGCGTCGAGCACGATCAGGGTCTCGTGAGGCGCCCCCGGCAGCTTGCGGGCGATGACCCGCCGCACCTTGGCGAGTTCATCCATCAACCCGGTGCGGGTGTGGAGGCGTCCGGCAGTGTCGACGACCGCTACGTCAACGCCGCGCGCGCGGGCCGCGTCGATGGCGTCGAAGGCGACCGCGGCGGGATCTCCGCCGGGCTGTCCGGCCACGAAATCGGCGCCGGTGCGGTCCGCCCAGATGCGCAGCTGGGAGATCGCGCCCGCCCGGTAGGTGTCCGCCGCGGCGAGCAGGACCTTCCTGCCCCGGGCAGCGAGCACATGGGCCAGCTTGCCGGCGGAGGTGGTCTTCCCCACCCCGTTGACCCCCACCATCAGATAAACGGCGATCCCCTGCGCGGGCTCGCGGAGTCCGAAGGCGGCCGCCGTTGCCGAAGCCGCCGGAGCCCCTTCGGCCGACGCGACGGGAAGCAGGATCCTCGCCACTTCATCTCGCAGGACGTTGCGCAGCGCCTCCGGGCCGCGGAGCCGTCCGCGTCGCTGGAGTGCTTCGACGCGGTCCACGAGCCGCAGCGCGGCCTCCACGCCGAAGTCGGCAGCCAGCAGGCGGTCCTCGAGTTCCTCGAGCGTCTCGGTGTCCAGGCCGCGCGCGGACGGCCGGAGGTCGGGGAGCGCGAAGCCCGCGACCCTCCGCCACAGCGACCCGCGCGCACCGCTCCCTTTGCCGGTCAGTCGGCCCAGCGGCGTCACAAACGCTACCGGAGGCCCCGCCGCCGCCGGCCGATCCACTCGCCGCACAGCACCGCCAGGACGAGGATGAAGGGCAGGGGGTGCGTGCGCAGCGGACGGCCGACAGCCGCGCGCGCGCCTCCTTCGGCCGCGGCCCCGCCCACCGCGTCGACGACGGGCGGCAACCGCAGTTCGCCGGTGTAGCGCTCCACGTCGAAACGGCCGCTCGCCTCCTCGCCGCCGGCCCCCGTGGACAGCACGAAATCATAGGCGCCGGGGTCCAGCGGCGCGGTGGTGAAGGCCTCTGTGGAATCGACCGCCACCGTGGACTCGAAGACCGTTTCGCCAGCGTGGATGAGGCGAAGGCCGAACTCCTGCCCGGCCATTCCGGGCGCCTGCCAGCGAACGGGGCTCCCGCGCGCGATCACCGGCTCGGCGGGACCGG
Organism: Gemmatimonadota bacterium; assembly: GCA_022823365.1. Classification (GTDB taxonomy): domain Bacteria; phylum Gemmatimonadota; class Gemmatimonadetes; order Longimicrobiales; family Gaopeijiaceae; genus BD2-11. Next base: position 43,500 of record JAJDXG010000002.1, on the reverse strand, counting down.
GCGGACCGGCGGCCGCAAGCCGCTCGCCGGCGAACAGCCAGTTCGCCACTCCTGCCCACAGGGACCGGTAGGCGCGGCGCGGCATTCCCTCGCGGGCGGCCCAGCGCCAGTAGCCCTCGGCCAGGCCGACGCCCACGCGCCTGCCCTGATCGGCGACCAGGACGACGGCGGCTTCTCCGGTGCCGCGCCCGCCCAGATGCACCTGGAGGGCGACGGTTCCCGAGTGCGCCGTTGCGGGGTGGAGCGCGGTGAGGGGCGGCAGAGCCCCCAGATCCAGGTCGGCGAACTGCCCGGCCACCGGCGAGGCGGGAAGGTCCGCGGCCACGTACCACTCCCCCTCGACTTCGCCCGCCACCGACACCCCACCCAGCGACGCGCCCGCCCGGTCGGCCGGGAACATGAGCAGACGCCGGGCGTCGCGGGAGGCGTCGCGCACCCAGCCCGGAGCGGTCGCGCCTACGCCGTGCAGCACCACGATGTCGGCGCCGCCGACCATCGTGCGCAGCTCGCCCTCGGTGACCTCGTCCGCGATCTCGTCGCCGCGGGCGATCGGCAGATACCGCGACCCGGCGACGCGCAGATAGCCGCGCGCGGGCAGCCCGGTCACGTCCTCCAGCACCGGGAGCAGGTGACGGGGCTCCCAGTCCGGACGCAGGGAGAGCAACACCAGCCCGGCCTGCGGAGGCGCTACGCGCACATGGCGCACGCGGCTGTCGTCGTCGGCAAAACCGTCGTCTTCCAGCACGACAGTGGCCGCGTAGCGCACCATTCCCTCGGCCGTGGGTGCGGGGAGGTCCACGGGCGTGCGCGCTACCTGGCCGGGCGGCGGGATCTCCACCGGAATCGAGGCCACCAAGCGGTCCTCTTCCCGCACCTCGAGGCGGGCGGCGGTACCCGGGGCGGCCTCGCCGAACACGGTGACCTCGGCGGCAAAGGGCGTCCCCCGTTCGACACGCGCGGGTGGCGCGAAGTCGGCCACCCCCGCATTGGCCACAGTCGCGCCCACCACCTCGAGGCGGGCCTGCAGCCCGGGCACCACCGGAAGGCCGCCGAAGTCGGCATCGGTCAGGCGCCCGTCGCTCACCACCGTGACCGCGCGCGCGCCCGACTCGGCCGCCGCGCGCAGCGCCGGAAGGAGGCGGGAGGAGGTGGCCGTGGGCGCGCGCGCGTCCAGCTCGTCGGCCGTGGTCGCCGCCACCGCATCCCCGAAGACGAGGATCCGGCCTCCGCCGCTCGCGAGGCGCCGCGCTTCCTCGACCGCGTCCGCCCACGCCGTCTCTCCGCCGGGAGAACCGGCCGCCATGCTCAGGGAGCCGTCCAGCAGCACCAGCGCGCCCTGGCCGACGCCGTCACCCGCCCCGGCAGGCAGGCGGGGGTTCCAGATGAGCAGCGCCACGAGGCAGATCGCCAGCGCTCTTGCAAGGGCCAGCCAGCGCCGGCCCGCCACCGGCATTTCCCGCCGATGGTAGACCCAGAGGGAGAAGCCGCACGCCGCCGCCAGCAGGAGAGGCAGGGCAATCCAGGAAAGCAGGCTCACTCTTCCGACCCGGCGCAGGCGCCGGATTGGGTCACTGGTCGTCCTGGGGCTCTGCCCCGCCCTCGGTTTCTTCCGCGACTACGGAAGCGCCAGGCAAGGCCCTGCCCGGCAGGAACGCCGGGCTGGCGAGAAGCGTGCTGCCCTCGGCAAGCTGCTCCTCCCACAGGGGCCACATCGCGTCCGGAATGGGATCGCCCGGAGGGGTGCGGATGTCCAGGGGATCCTCGACCCGGCCGTTCCGGCGCAACTCGTAGTGGAGATGCGGTCCGGTTGCCAGCCCCGTCATGCCTACGTACCCGATCGTCTGGCCCTGTCTTACCCGCGCTCCCGCCGCCACGCCGGCGCCGAAGCCGCTCAGGTGCGCGTAGCGCGTCACGAAGCCGTTGGTGTGCCGGATCTCTACCAGGTTGCCGTAGCTGCCGCGCCAGCCGCGGTGGGTGACCACCCCGCCGGCGGTCGCCATGACCGGAACGCCGACATCGGCAGCGTAATCGACGCCGTTGTGGGCCCGCCAAGTCCGCAGCACGGGGTGGAAGCGCGCGCTCTGCACACGCGAAGAGATGCGGCGGTACTCGAGCGGCTTGAGGAGAAACTGCCGCTGCACCGACCTGCCCTCGGGATCGTAGTACGCCCCCTCGCCATCCCCCGAGGCATCGAACCAGAACGCCCGAAAAGGGGTTTCCCGGTTGACGAACTCCGCGGCGACGATGCGTCCGTTGCCTCTCATGGATCCGTCGGGGCGGACGGCGCGCTCGAGAACGACGCGGTAGGAATCGCCCGGCTGAACCTGCCGGTGGAAGTCCACCTCCCACTGGAAGATCCTGTCGAGACCGTCCAGGAGCTTGGCTCGGTCGCCGGACGGCATGAACTGCAGCGACGGGCTTCCCATCACGGCCATCCACAGACTCGAGCGGATGCTCCCCTCGAAGAAGACCGTGTCGGTGACGACCGGGGTTCGCATCATGCGCGAGGTCCAGCCGTCCGCGGCCCGGTCCAGGTACATGATCGAGTCCGGGCTGAGCCCCACTTCCACTGCCGTCAACACACCGTCGCGGCGGTCTCTCCAGTAGGTTACCGGTGTGCCCGCAACAAGGCGGCGAGGATTGGCTCGCTCCCCGAAGGCCTCCAGCAGGTCGACCCGGTCATTGGTCGAGAGGGAGGCGGCGAGGAAGAGCGAACCCAGCGTCTGGCCGCGCCGCAGACTGACCTGCTCCGCCACTTGCGGGGGCGCGGCCGCGACGGAGGCCAGGGTACCGGCATCGTAGGTCACGGACCTGCCGGAGGCGAACCATGCAGTCGCCCCCAACCCCAGGACCCCCGACACGATGGCCGCCGCCACCGCGACTCTCCGGTCCCCCGCCACGCGCAGCATCCCGCTCCTGCCTCCACCGCGCCCGTCGCCATGCCCGTCCGGCGCCCGCCTGAACCTGCCCCGATCCGCTCCTCCCATAAACGTCACCGGGCAAGCGTCACGAAGGTCGGCAGATCGAGGATATCGACCGGCCCGCGAACGATGACGCGCTGGCGCTTCCGGGGCTGCACCGGCGTGGGGGTACTGGGAGTCTTGTTCATGCTCGCCGAACTTCTGCCTGTGATTGCCGCTGCCTGCCGTGCGGCGGCCCGCGCCGGCCGCGGGGACGGGATCGGCGACGGTCTCCGGTCCAATCCGGAGGGGGCACCGTTGCTCGCCATCTCCGGCCGCAGGGCACCGGGTTTTTCGGATCCGTTGCCGAACCCCGTGGCTATGACCGTGACCCTCACGCTCTGCTGCAGCTTGGGATCGTGGACCGCGCCGAAGATGATCTCGGCATCGTTGCCGGCCTCTTCCTGAATGATACTAGAGATCCTGGTCACGTCGTCAATGGCGAGATCCATTCCGCCCGTGATGTTGATCAGCACCCCGTGGGCGCCCTTGAGGGACACGTCGCCCAGAAGCGGAGAGGAGATGGCCTTGCGGGCCGCTTCCTCGGCCCTGTGTTCCCCCTCCCCGAAACCGGACCCCATGAGGGCTCCGCCGCCGCAGGCCATCACCGTGCGCACATCGGCGAAGTCGACGTTGACCTCGCCGGCGACCCGGATGAGGTCGCTGATGCCCTGGGTGGCGTGCAGAAGAATCTCGTCGGCCTTCTTCAGGGCGTCCTGGAAGCTGGTTCCCTTGCCGACCACGGTCATGATGCGGTCGTTGGGGACGACGATCACCGTGTCCACAGCCTTGCGCAGCTCCTCGAGGCCCTGCTCGGCCTGCCGGAGGCGTTTCCTGCCCTCGAACGAGAAGGGCCGGGTGACGATGCCGATGGTGAGCGCACCCATTTCCTTGGCGAAGCGGCCGATGATGGGAGCGGCTCCGGTCCCCGTCCCGCCGCCCATGCCGGCGGTGATGAAGACCAGGTCGGCCCCCTGAATCGCCCTGGTCACCTCTTCGGCGTTCTCGTGGATGGCCTGGCGCCCGATTTCGGGACGGGCGCCCGCCCCCAGGCCGCGCGTCAGCTTCTTCCCGATCTGGATACAGATCGACGCCCTCGACTGACGCAGCGCCTGGGCATCCGTGTTCGCGGCGATGAGCTCCACGCCCAGGAGGTTCTCATCGACCATCCGGTTGACCGCGTTGCCGCCGGCGCCACCGCAACCCACCACCTTCATGCAGGCGCTGGGCGTCTCGCTCTCGTCGAAGACGAACGTCGGGCCGGTCTTCTTCTCGTCGTAGTCGATGATCGTCATTGTCTCCTTCCTTGCTGGAGGGATGTTCTTCCCATTCCCGTACTTGCGCCGGGCGCGGGACGAAACGCCCGCCACCCGGTCCCGCTGTGTGCTCAGAAAAACTCCTTGAGCCAGGCACCAACCCTTCCGACCATTCCAGGGGTATGGGCAAGCGCCCCCTGCCCCGTCTTGGCAAAGCGATCGGCTCCGTATTGGGCCACGCCCACGACCGTGGAGAGCCGAGAACGGTTCATCGAGTCGGCCAACCCGCTTGCGCCTGCGCCGGGGGTGCCGATGCGAACCGGCGTCCCCAGCATCCTCTGCACCAACTCGCCGATACCGTCGAGGGCGGCAACGCCGCCGGTGAGGACGACTCCCGTCCCCAGTGGAGCGATCAGCTCCCGCGCATTGAGTTCCCGCTGACACCAGGCGACGATCGCCGTCAGCCGGTTCTCGAGGGCGTCCGCGACCGTGGCCCGGCCGATGCGACGAGGCCTCGAAGGCGTGGGCCCGGGAATTTCGATCATGTCCCTGGACCCCACGAGTTCGGCCAGGGCGCAACCGTGGTTCTCCAGCACCCGGCGCGCCTCTTCGTGCTGTATGTGAAGATGCTGGACCAGATCCCAGGTCAGTGCGACGCCCCCGGTCGGCAGCATGTCCGTGTAGTAAGGCCTTCCGTCGACGAAAATCGCCATCTGGCTGGTAGCCCCGCCCAGATCCAGCACCGCGACCCCGATCTCCCTCTCGTCCTCCCTCAGCACGGCGCGGGCGGCGGCCAGGGGCTCCAGGATGAGCTTTTCCACCCGGTAGCCCGCCCGGGAGACGGCGCTGCGGATGTTGTTCGCGATCGCCGAGGCTCCCGTAACCAGGTAGACCTCCGACTCCAGGCGCGTGCCCGGCATGCCGACCGGATGCAGAATCCCGGAGTTGTTGTCGACCGTGTAGCTCTGCGGGACCGTGTGCAGCAGCTCGCGGTCGTGGGGCAGCGCAACGGCGCGCGCCACCACGTGCAGGCGCGCCATGTCGTCGGCCGATACCTCGCTCGAGGAGATGGCGACGACCCCGTTCGAGGGGAAGGTCTGCACCTGGTCGCCGCTGATGCCGACATAGACGTTGGAAACGGCGCAACCGGCCATGAGCTCGGCTTCGCGCACCGCCTTGGCGACGCGCTCGGTCATCTCCTCGACATCCTGCACGACGTCCCGGTGCACGCCGTTGGTGTGCACCTGCCCGAGACCCAGGACCTCGATCCAGTGGGCCGGATACTGGCCCCGCACCTCCGCGATGACGGCGGTGGTGCGCGTCGCGCCGATATCCAGCCCCGCAACCAGATGAGAAGCCATCTTCATCTCCTCGCGTTGCCCGGCTCGCCCGTTGACACGTGTCTCACGACGACCTGATCGCTGAAGCGGAGGTCGGCCACGGTCACCGTTCGGTCCGGGGCTCGCGGGACGGCGTCGGCGAGGGCCGCAAGCCCTTCGCGCAGACGCCGCACGCTCAGCGGAGGCTGGAAATGGAGCGCCGCCCCGGTCGCCGAAAAGCGGGCCGTCAGAGTGCCCTGCGGGGTCCAGGCGATTTCCGAGACGGAACGCGCGAAGTCGGCATGGAGCTCGCCCAGGCGGTGCAACTCCGCGGCCATGGCCTGGATCTGCTGGTGTTCGGTGACCGTCAGCGTGCCGCTCCGGGGCTCCACGGGACGAAGGATGGGCAGATCGAGTCGATGTAGGGCGGGATCGATGGGGAGGTACTCCCCGGCGGGATCGACGGGATTCAGGGCCGGGGTCGCCACCAGGGCCACCGGCTGGCGCTCCCGGATGACGATCTCCGCGGTGTCGCCGGGCAGGGACCTGACCGTGGCCTCCTCGATCAACCGGTGTGTGCGCAGGCGTCCCTCGAGAGACCGCGCCCCCCCGCGCTCGTCCTCGTAGACCGGAATCCACTGGCGGATCTCCTCGGCGTCGAGATAGCGGACACCCCGCACTTCCACGGCGGAGACGTGGAATCTCGCGAAGTGTGCGAGAATGTCGGGACGGTCGCCCAGGGCGGCCAGCGTGGCGGCCGCGAGCATCACGGGAACCGCAAACGCGAGCAGCTTACGCATCGTGCCCTCCCAGGCGGCGAAGGAGCGCGGGACCGGCCGACTCGATCGAGCCGGCGCCCAGGGTGAGGCATACGTCCCCGGCGCGAAGGGTGTCGGCCAGGGCGGCGGGAAGCGTGGTCAGGTCCGGGTGGTAGCGCCCACCCCCTCCCCGCGCCGCGGTCACCGCGTCGCACACGAGTTCGCCGGTGATGCCGGGGATGGGCGCCTCGCGGGCGGGGTAGATGTCCGAGACCCAGATCCGGTCCGCCGCGGCAAGGGCCGCGCCGAGCTGGCCGGCGAAATCGCGCGTACGCGAGAACAGGTGAGGCTGGAAGACGGCCACCAGGCGGGCTCCGGGGAAGCTGCCGCGGGCTGCCGCGATCGCCGCCGCAATCTCGGTGGGATGGTGTGCGTAGTCGTCCACCACGGTCACCCCGCGCTCGCGGCCGAGCCGCTCGAAGCGGCGGCGCACCCCGCGGAACCCCGCCAGCGACCGGCGGATGTCGCTCCACGCGACGCCCATCCGGCGCGCGGCAGCGGCTGCGGCCAGGGCGTTGAGCAGGTTGTGGGCGCCCGCGAGCCGGATCGACAGCTCGCCCCGATCCCGTCCATCCTCGAAGATGCGCGCCCGGGCTCCGCGGGGACCGGTGCGCACCCGCGTCGCCCGGAGTTGCGCGCCCGCGCGGAAGCCATAGGTGCAAGTGCGCGCGCCGAGGCCGGCAAGCAGTTTCGAAGCTCCCGGATCGTCCGCACAGGCGCACACCGTGCCGTCCGCGGGCACCGCGTCCACGAAGGTGTGGAACGCCTCGCGCAGACTTGCGAGGTTCCCGTAGGTGTCGAGGTGATCGGCCTCCAGATTGGTGACCAGGGCCGTGCGGGGCGTGATGTGGTGGAAGGAGCGGTCGTACTCGTCGGCTTCGACCACGTACAGGTCGCCGCGTCCGTAGCGCAGGTTGCCCTCCCACCCCGCGACCCTTCCCCCGACGACCCCGGTGGGATCCCTGCCGGCCGCCGCCAGGATCTCGGTGGCGAGCGCCGTGGTGGTGGTCTTGCCGTGCGTCCCGGCCACCGCCAGGACCGTTCCCGCGTTGACCCACTGCCCGAGCGCCTCCGCCCGCTTGACCACCGGGATGCCCCGTTCGCGCGCCGCGCGCACTTCCGGGTTGGACGGGCTTATGGCGGAGGAGACCACGACTGCCGAGACGCCGTCCAGGTGATCGGGGGAGTGGCCGGCGGCGACGGGAATGCCCAGCGCCTCGAGCGACCGCGCGCTCAGGTCGCGCCGCAGATCGCAGCCGGTCACCCGGTAGCCGGACCGGTGGAAGAGCTCGGCAAGCGCGCACATGCCCGCGCCGCCGATGCCCATGAAGTGCACCGTGCCCTCGCGTGCGCGCTCGCGCAGGCCCCGGGCGCTCACGCGGCCTCCCCCGAGATGGTCACCGACCGCGGCCCGCGCGGGAGCAGCCGGGCGAGCACCGCAACGATTTCGGCGGCCGCGTCCGGGCGGGCGCGCTCGCGGGCCGCCCCAGCCATCGACGCCATGCGGCGGTCGTCGCGCACGAGGTCCGTCATGGCCGCCCAGAGGGCGGGCGCGTCCGTTTCGGCCTCGGGCAGGTGCAGCGCCACGCCCGCTTCCGCGAGCGCCCGGGCGTTGCGAGTCTGGTGATCCTCGGCCGCGGTGGGAAGCGGAAGCAGGATCGCCGGCAGCCCGTGCACGAGAAACTCGGAGGTGGCCATCGCCCCCGCCCGGCTCACAGCCAGATCCGCCGCGGCGAGCGCGCCCGGCATGTCGTCGATGTACGGCACCAGCCGCACCCAGTCCGGCGATCCGGCCCGCGCGAGTTCCCGCCGCGTCCCGGAGAAGTGCGCCGGGCCGCTGGCCCAGAGAAGCTGAAAGCCCTCCGGACGCTCCGGCGCGCCGAGCACGGCCTCGATGATTCGCCGGTTCAGCACCGCCGACCCCTGGCTGCCTCCCACCACGAGGGCGACCCGCCCGTCCGCCCCCAGCCCGAAGCGACGGCGCGCTTCACCGCGCTCGATTCCTTCAGGGGCGCGCACCGGATTCCCGCTCACCACCACCCGGTTGCGCGCCCGGCGCGGAATCGCCTGCTTCGCCTCCGGCCACGCGAGATGGATCTGAGCCGCGTGGCGGCTGAGCAGCCGGGTGGTGACGCCCGGCAGGCTGTTCTGCTCCTGAAGCGCCAGGGGAATGCCCATGCAGGCGGCCACCAGCCCCGACGGTGCGCACGCGTATCCGCCGGTGACCACCACCAGCTCGGGCCGCAGCCGCCGGAAGGTGTCGAAGACGTCGAGGACGCTCCCGAGGAGCGACTGCATCACGAGGGCGTTGTTCCAGAGGTGCCGGCGGTCCAGTCCCTCCACCTCCACCAGCGCGTAGTCGAGGCCACAGTCCGGGAGTACACGCGCCTCCACGCCACGGCGCGAGCCGACGAAGAACGGGCGGATATCGGGTCTCAGCGCCGCGAGCGCACGGGCGAGCGCGAGCGCGGGGTAGAAATGCCCCCCGGTGCCGCCGCCGGAGAAGACGACCACGCCCGGCTCCCGCCTAGTCATGGGCCGGCCTCGGACCCGGAGGGATGCCTCGGGCCACGGACAGCAGGATGCCGATCGCGGCCAGGGTGACCACCAGGTTGGAGCGCCCATCCGAGATCAGGGGCAGCGGGAGCCCGGTCGCCGGCAGCAGGCTCAGATTGACGCCCATGTGGAGGAACGCGTGCAGGGCGATGAGGCTGGTGCAGCCGACCGCCAGCAGCTCTCCCAGCAGATCGGCCGCGCGGCGGGCGATGCGGAAGCCGATCACGATCAGGGCGACGTAGGCGCAGACCAGCACGGCCACGCCGATCAGTCCCCATTCCTCCCCGATCAGCGCGAAAATGAAGTCGTTGTGCGCCTCGGGAAGGAATCCGAACTTCTGCTGCCCCTCCCCGAACCCTACCCCGCCGATCCCGCCGGAGCCGATCGCGATCAGCGACTGTTCCACCTGATATCCGGCGCCGGTAGTGTGCGATCCCGGGTTCAGGAAGACGATGAGGCGCCTGAAACGGAAATCCGCGGCGAACTGGTAGAGGACCGCCGGCGTGGCGAGCAGCCCCAGGAAGATGAAATGCCCCACGCGCGCGCCTGCCGCGAACACGATGATGCAGCCGAGCATCGCGATCAGGGCCGCCGTCGAGAAGTCCGGCTCGAGCAGGACGGGCACCAGCATGGCGGCCCAGATCAGCAGGAAGGGGCCCAGTCCGCGCGTGAGGCTCCGGAATCGATCCTGCTTCTTCACCGCGAGGACGGCTGTCCACACCAGGATGGCCAGCTTGGCCGCCTCCGACGGCTGGAATCCCGCCGGGCCCACCTGCAGCCAGCGGCGCGCCCCGTTCCGCTCCGGGGCGAAGGACTCGGTGCCCGGGAGGATGATGAAGACCAGCAGCAACCACGCCGCCAGCATCATGGGCCACGCCAGCGACTGCAACCTGGCGTAGGGAATCCGCGAGAAGATCAGCAGGAACACCAGCCCCACACCGGCGCCCACGGCCTGGCGGACGACGAAATGGTAGTCCGGAAGCCCCTGCCGCTGCGCCAGGAAGGAGCTTGCGCTGTAAAGGGTCACCAGCCCGAACGAGAGCAGGAGCAGCGTCAGCGTCATGACTGCCGCGCCTTCCCACCCGCCGCCGAAACGCGCGGCCGCGAGCGGCCGGGCGTCGTGCACGCCGGACGCGGGGTAGGCGGGGGCGGCCGGGGCGGGCACTCATGCCTCCCCTCGCGCGAGCGCGGCGAACCGATGGCCCCGCGCTTCGTAGTCGGCAAACTGGTCGAAGCTCGCGCAGGCGGGGGAGAGGAGCAGGATATCGCCGGGCCGGGCCCATCGCTCGGCCGCGCGCACCGCTGCGTCGAAGTCGGTGTCCACCCGAACCAGGGACGCAGCCCCCGCCAGCGCCTCCTCGAGGCGGAAGCGGGCATCACCGTACACGATCACGCGGCGGACCCGGCCGCGCATGGCGTCGGCGAAAGGTGCGAGGTCCTCTCCCTTGTCCTGGCCGCCGGCCAGCAGCACGATCGGCCGGTCGAAGCTCCGGACCGCGCCCGCGGCCGCGGCCACGTTGGTCGCCTTCGAGTCGTTCACCCAGAGGACGCCGTCGCGCTCGACCACCCGCTCCAGCCGGTGGGGCAGCGGGCGGAAGTCCCGCGCCGCCCGGCCGATCGCTTCCGTCCCGGCGCCCGCCAGGCGGGCCGCCAGCCCCGCCGCCATGGTATTGGCGAGCCCCGCCCGGCCGGCCAGGGCCACATCCGCGACCGGCATTACCCGCTCCTCTCCGCCATCGGACGCGAACATCAGCCATCCGTCGCGCGAGTACGCGGCCAGCTCGCCGTCCTGGCCGCCCGACCGCTGCCCGGCGGACTCCTCCGCGTCGAAGAGGTAGCGCGCACCGGGAACCTCGTCGTCCAGGGGCAGAGCTGCCGGCACGCCGCTCCCGAGCACCCAGCGGCTGTCCGCGCGCGCGTTGGCGAACAGGCGGGCCTTGTCGGCGTAGTAGGCGGCGCGGCCCGCATAGCGGTCCAGGTGGTCGGGCGCCAGGTTGGTGACCACGCCGATGTCCGGGCGGAACCGGGACACGGCGCCCAGTTGGTACGAACTCATCTCGACCACCAGCCATTCGGGGGCCGGATCGCGCAGCGCCAGCTCCGAGGCGGGCGGACCCAGGCCGCCGCCGATGTTGCCCCCCAGGCCGACCGACACCCCCGCCGCCTCAAGCATGCGGGCCGCCAGCGCGGAAGTGGTGGTCTTGCCGTTGGTGCCGGTCACGGCGATGAGCGAGCTGCTGAAGAAGCGAAACGCGAACTCGGGCTCGGAAACCCAGCCCTTGCCCGCCGCCGCGAGCGAAGACAGCACCGGCGCTCCGGGCGGGATGCCCGGACTGGCCACGACCAGGCGGCTTGCCGCGATGCGGGCCGTATCGTGGCCGCCGAGCCGCACGCGCGCCCCCATGGACTCCAGTTCCCTCGCGTACGCGCGCAGCGCGGGCGTGTCGGCGTCGTCCGAGACATGCACCTCCCCACCGTGCCGGAGCGCCAGCCGCGCGGCGGCCCGGCCGCTCGCCCCGAGGCCGACGATCGCGATGCGCTGTCCGCTCAGTGCCGCCATGAGATTCCGCCGTGCCGGAATGCGTAGAATGCGTAATCTGCCTGAAGTCCATCGCCATCTATCGAATCTTGAGAGTGCTCAGGGCGACCATCGCGCAGAGCACGCCGACGATCCAGAAGCGCGTGACGACCTTGCTTTCCGGCCATCCGAGCTTCTCGAAGTGGTGGTGAATGGGGGCCATGAGAAAGATCCTCCGCCCCTCGCCGTAACGCCGCGCCGTGAACTTGAAATACCCCACCTGGGCGATGACCGAGAGCGCCTCCGCCACGAACACCCCTCCTACGATGACGAGCAGGAACTCGGATTTGAGAAGGATGGCCATGACGCCGATGGCACCTCCCAGCGACAGGGAACCCGTATCTCCCATGATCACCTGCGCGGGATGCGCGTTGAACCAGAGGAATCCGATCGCCGCTCCCGCCAGGGCGCCGGCGAACACCGTCAGCTCCCCCACCCCGGGCAGGTACAGGACGCCCAGGTAGGCGGAGGTGTCGACGCGCCCGATGAGGTAGGCGAAGATGCCGAAGGTCGCGGCCGCGATTCCGCACAGCCCCGCGGCCAGGCCGTCGAGCCCGTCCGTCAGGTTGACCGCGTTCGAGGTACCCGAGACCACCGTGGCCACGAACAGCACGTAGACCGGCGGGAAGAAGACCGCCACCATCTCCGCGAAGAACGGGACACCCGTCCAGGTCGCCGGGACGGGCCACACCGGGTAGAACAGCAGGAACAGCCCCAGGGCCAGTCCAAGCGCCCATTGCCCGATCATCTTGTAGCGCCCCGCCAGCCCCGCGCTCGTCTTCTTGACGACCTTCAGATAGTCGTCGAGGAACCCGATGGCGCCGGTCCAGAGGAAGGTCGCGAGGACGACCAGGATCGCGACGTTGTCGAGTTCGGCCCACAGCAGCGTGGAGACGGTCGCGGCGGCGATGATCAGCGTCCCGCCCATGGTCGGCGTGCCGGCCTTCTTCAGATGCGTCTCCGGACCGGTTTCGCGCACGACCTGACCAAAGCGCAGCCGGGTCAGCCAGCGAATCATGCCCGGTCCCAGCAGGAAGCTGAGCACGAGCGCCGTCACCACCGCCCCGGCGGTGCGGAAGGTGATGTACGTGAACAGGTTGAAGACGATGTGCACGTCGGTGAACCGGGGCAGGAGATGATACAGCATGGTTCACCTCGCCCCGTTCCGGACCGCCCGCCCGAAGTCGGCTTCGATGAGCGGAACCAGACGCTCCAGCGCAACGCCGCGGGATCCCTTGAGCAGGATCAGCTCGTTGCCCTCCAGGAATCCGCGGAGCAGCGCGTATCCCTCCGCCGCGTCCGCGCTGGCAAGCAGCGCCGGTTCACTGCCCTGCCGCCCCGTCTTGCGCAGGCGCTCGGCGGCCGCGGCGAATTCGCCCAGCGCCAGCACGACGTCCACCGCCCGGGTCAGCGCTTCGCTCAGCAGTTCGTCGTGCAGCGCCGCGCTCCGGTCGCCCAGCTCAAGCATGCTCCCCAGCACCGCCACCCTGCGGCCCGCAGACGGAATCAGCCCGAGCAGGTCGAGGGCGGCGCGGACGCTCTGCGGGTTCGCGTTGTAGCAGTCCAGCAGAAGGGTGAGGTCTCCCGCATGCAGTTGCTCGCCCCGCATGCCCTGCGGCCTGTACTGCTCGAGCCCGCGCACCGCCGGCCCATGAGGCGTCTGCAGGAGGTCGGAGATGGCAAGCGCAATGAGAGCGTCGTAGACCGCGTGCCGTCCCGGCACCTGGAGGTGGACGCGCTGGTTGCGCCAGTCGAAGAAGTAGCGCCCATGGGAATCCGGGTGCGGATTCTGGGGGCGCAGGTTGGCGTCGGCGGCGTCGGACCAGCCGGCGACCCGTACGTTGGGGTGAAGCTCGCGAGCCCGTTGGGGGAGAGCCGGCGGCTGGTCGCCCACCACCACCGCGCCGCGTCCGTTCAACCCGGCGACCAGCGCCAGCTTCTCCTGAAACACCCCCTCCAGCGAGCCCAATTTTTCGAGATGCGCGTCCGAGACGGTGGTGACCGCCGCGATGTCGGGCTCCGCGACCGCGGTCAGGGCCGCGATTTCGCCCGGCTCGTTGGTGCCCATCTCCAGCACCAGCACCTCGGCCGCGTCCGGGGCGCCCAGAATCGTCAGGGGCAGCCCGATCCGGTTGTTGAGGTTGCCGGGATTGGCGTGCACCCGATAGCTGCGCTGCAGGGCTTCCCGGAGGAACTCCTTGGTCGTCGTCTTGCCCGAGGACCCGGTGATGGCCACGACCTGGGCCGCGTGGCGGCGGCGGCGATAGCGGGCCAGGTGTCCGAGCGCGGCCAGGGTGTCGGGCACGCGGTACACCGGCACGGAGGCCTCGATGGCGACCGCCCGCGAGACCACCACCCCCGTCGCTCCCGAGGCCACCGCGTCGGACACGAAGTCGTGCCCGTCGAAGTTCTCTCCCGCAATGGCCACGAAGAGTTCACCGCCGGCCAGGGTGCGCGTGTCGGTGGAAACGCCGGCGAACCCGCTGCCGGCAAACGCGGGGGCATCCCGCAGGGAAAGCGCCGCCTGCACGCGCGGGTGCGTCCAGCGAAACGCGGTCATGCGCCCTCCTCTCCGCCGGCGAGGTGAGCGAGCACGATCTCGCGCTCGTCGAAGGGCAGCGTCTCGCTGCCGATGACCTGGCGGGTCTCGTGCCCCTTGCCCGCGAGGACCACCAGATCGCCGGGCGCGGCCAGGTCGAGCGCCCGCCCGATGGCAGCGCGGCGGTCGGAGGCGCGCTCGTGCTCGGCCCCGGTCATCCCCGCGACGATCTGGTCGATGATCGCTTCGGGATCCTCGGTGCGCGGGTTGTCCGAGGTGACGATGGCCACATCGGCCCGGTCCGCCACCGCTCTGCCCATGAGGGGGCGCTTGGCGGCATCGCGATCGCCCCCCGCCCCGAAGAGAACGATCAGCCGACCGTCGGTGAGGCGCCGCAGGGTGTCGAGGAGGCACACCAACGCATCCGGGGTGTGCGCGTAGTCAATGACGACCGGGCACGGGCGGCTGGCGACCAGTTCCATGCGTCCCGGGACCGCGGGCGCGCTCCCGAGTCCGTCCACGACCTCGTCCACGCGGCGGCCGGCGGCAAGCGCGATGCCCGCGGCCGCCAGGGCGTTCTCCACGTTGAAGCGCCCCAGCAGGGGCATCGACACGGGCACGGCGCTCCCCTCATACGACAGTTCGAAGCGGGTCCCCGCAGGCCCGAGTTCGAGAGAGGTGGCGGTCAGTGCGGCATCCGAATCCACGCCGTAGGAGAGACGGCGCCGCGATCCGCTGTCCAGGCGAACCCAGGCGGGCTCGTCCGCGTTCACCACGACGGTCCCCTCCGGAATCACCAGCCCGACCGCGCGCGCCTTGGCGGCCCGGTAGCCATCCACGTCGTGGTGGTAGTCGAGGTGGTCGCGGGAGAGGTTGGTGTACGCGACGGCGTCGAGTTGCACTCCGTCGAGGCGACGCTGGTCGAGCGCGTGGGACGACGCCTCCAGCCCCACGTGACGAACGCCCGAGTCCGCGAGCGATCGCATCCACGCCGAGAGCTGCACCGGCCCCGGCGTGGTCAGGCCCGCCGTGCGCGGGCGTACCTCGCCGTCGGCGTCGACGAGCCCCAGCGTGCCGATCGCGGCGGACGGCCCGCCGGCCATCAGCAGGTGGCGCGCCAGCAGCGTGGTCGTCGTCTTGCCGTTGGTACCCGTGACCGCGTAGACGAAAACGTCGCGGCATGGATTGCCGAAGAACTCGTCGGCGGCAAGCGCGCCCGCCAGGCGGCCGTCGCGCACCACCACCTGCGGAACAGGCAGGCCGGACAGTGGCGTCTCCACCAGCACCGCCACCGCCCCCCGCCCCACCGCCTCCCCGACGAAGTCGTGACCGTCGTGTTCCGCTCCCCGCCACGCGACGAACAGGTCGCCTTCCCCCACCTGCCGTGAGTCGTGGCTCACCCCGCACACCCCTGCCTCCCCCGGGACATCCGCCCCGGGAGCGAGCGCGCCGGCGGCCGCCAGCCGCTCGACCACGCGCGCGAGCGGCAGGCTACGGGCTCTGTCCACGTTCGATTCTCCCGACGTCGATCGAAACGGTGTCGCCCTGCACGAGCAGCGTGCCCGCAGCGGGCCAGGTGCCCAGCACGGGCCCGGGGGCGTCCCAGACCACGCGCAGCCCGGCGGTGTGCAGCCGGCGCACCGCCGAGCGAGCCGACAGACCACGGACGTCCGGCACCACCACCTCGGTCCCCTCCCCACTCGCCCAGACCGCGGGCTCGGAGCCCGGGGCTTCCGCGCCCGCGAAGCGAATTACGGGGTTCTGCGGAGCGGGGCGGCGCGCCGCGTGGGCGAGCACCCGCCGGTCCACGGGCGGCTGCTGGGCGGCCAGGATGCCCTCCATGGTGGCGCGGATGACCGGGGCGGCCGTCGCTCCGCCGTAGTACACGCCCTCGGGGCCGTTCAACTTCACGTACGCCAGCAATTGCGGATCCTCGGCCGGGAAGAAGCCGACGAAGGTGGCGAAATACTCGCCCGCGGCGTAGCCGCCATCCGCGCGGTACGCGCGGCTGGTGCCGCTCTTGCCCGCCACCGCGAAGGAAGTCAGGCGTGCACGGGTTCCGGTTCCCGACTCCGTGACGTCGACCAGCACCCGGCTGATGTCACGGGCCACCCCGCTTTCGACGACCCGCCGAATGAGGCGCGGGTCGGGACGCTCGATCAGCGATCCGTCGGCGGCCCGCACCTCGCGGATCAGCCTGGGCGCCATCAGGCGGCCGCCGTTGGCCAGCGCGCCATACGCCATCGCGAGCTGCAGCGGGCTGACGGAGATTTCGTAGCCGATGGCCAGGGAGACCGGTGACTGCAGCGACCAGTCCTCCGGCTTCCGCAGGACGCCCGAGGTTTCGCCCGGGATCGGCAGGCCGGTGGGCATGCCGAAGCCGAAGTCGCGCAGCATCTCGTATTGCTGGCGGTCGGAAAGGCGGTCGGCCACCTTGGCGACGCCCACGTTGGACGATACCCGCAGCGCGTCGGCCAGCGTCATCGTGCCGCCCTTGGGGTGCACGTCGTTCAGGGTGCGCCCGGCGACATGCCAGGTGCCGTTGCCGATGTCGACGAGATCCTCCAGCGCTCCCACGTCGCTGGACAGAATCGCCGCCACCGTAAAGGGCTTGAGCGTCGACCCGGGTTCGTTGGCGGTATTGATGGCCGCGAGACCGGCCGCGTCGCCGTCCCGGATCGAGACGACCGCCAGAATCTCGCCGGTGGCGGGATCCGTCAGGAGTATGTCCCCGCCGCTGGACCCCGTCGTTTCGATGGCTTCCTGCAGCTCCTCGCGGGCGATCTCCTGCAAGTCCACGTCGATGGTCAGCGAAACGCTTCCGCCCGGCACGGGCGGCCTTACCGGCACCGCGCGGCCCGGGAGTTCGACGCCGCTCGCGTCGCGAAGCGTCATCTCTTCACCCGGACGTCCGGTAAGGACCCCGTCGTAGGACTCCTCGATGCCCCCCGCGCCGTTTCCGTCCAGGATCCCGCCCAATACACCCGCAACGAGGTCTCCGTGCGGCCGAAAGCGCTCGTAGTCGCGTCCCAGGTATACGCCCCGGATGTCCTCCAGTCCGGCGCGCACCGTGGTTGGATAGCGGCCCGGAATGACAACCCACGCGTCATCGGAACTCGTGCGCCGCCGCGCCTCGGAAGGCGAAAGGCCCAGTACGGACTGGAGCGCGGAGCTCGCCTCGGCCGCGAAGCCGTTCTCGTCGCGCCTCAGTTCACCCGGCGCCAGGCCCACTTCCACCACCTCCCGGCTCTGGGCCAGCAGGACGCCGTCCCGGTCCAGGATGGACCCGCGGACCGACGGAACCGGGCGTGACATCTGGTGCTGTTCGGCCGACCGCTGGCGCCACTCGGCGTTCTCCACCTGCAGCATGGCGGCGCGCCCGACGACGGTGCCGGCCGATACCAGCCAGCCAATGAGGATCAGCCGCCGGGGCCATTGCAATCTTTGCGGAAGCCTCATGGGTTCACTCCCGACAG
Organism: Gemmatimonadota bacterium; assembly: GCA_022823365.1. Lineage (GTDB taxonomy): Bacteria > Gemmatimonadota > Gemmatimonadetes > Longimicrobiales > Gaopeijiaceae > BD2-11. The sequence goes on along the minus strand of JAJDXG010000002.1, from coordinate 25,998 downwards.
GTAGACGATTTCATCGGCGGCCGGATTGTGCATGCCCAGACGCTCGCGTGCTTCCGGGACCACCCGGCCGCGGCTCTCCAGATGCTGGATCTCCCCGAGCAGGTCCTTTCGTACCGCCGACACCACCTCGATCTCCTGACCCAGATCGTGCAGTTCCTCCAGCACCTCCAGGGCACGCATCTGGCGCCATGTGACCACGCTGAGCGAGGCCAGCAGGGCTCCTATCGCGATCGCCACCCGCTTCGAGTCGCTCATCCGTCTCACGATGTCTTCCTCCACGCGCGCAGGCGCGCGCTCCGGGCACGGGGATTCGCCGCGGTTTCAGCTGGAGCGGGCCGCACCGGACGGCGCACGAGCGTCTCTCCCGCGGCCCGGCCGGCGCAGACGCACACCGGGAGCGCCGGGGGACAGGTGCATTCGCGGCTCCACTCGCGGAACCGGTTCTTGACTTCGCGATCCTCGAGCGAGTGATAGGAGATCACCGCCATCCGTCCGCCCGCGCCCATGGTGTCGCGCAGGGTGTCGAGGCCTTCCCGCAGCGCCCCCAGCTCGTCGTTCACCTCCAGGCGCAGAGCCTGGAAGACGCGCGCCTTGTCGCGAGGCGCCGGCGACCGTCCCATCGCGGCGCGGAGCGCTCCCACCAGATCGTCGCTGACGGCAAACGCGCGCGCCCTCCGCCGGCGCACGATCCGGCGCGCCAGCCTGTGCGCCCCGCGATGCTCGCCCAGCTCCCGAAAGACACGCGCCAGATCTCCTTCGTCGTAGCTGTTGAGCACGTCGGCGGCGCTCGGCGTGCGCGCATCGCTCCCGTCCATGCGCATGTCCAGCGGCACCCCGCGGCGAAACGCGAACCCCCGCGGGTCGTGATCCAGTTGCCGCGAGCTCACGCCCAGGTCGAGCAGCACCCCGCTCACGGCGCTCTCCTCGAGTTCAGGGGCGCGCGCGGCGTGGCGGAAGTCGGAGAGAAGGAAGCGTACCCGGTCACCGAAGGGAGCGAGGGTACGTTCGGCCTCTGCGAGCGCTCCCGGATCGCGGTCCACCGCGACCAGGTGGACCCCGGGAGCCCGCTCCAGGATCGCGCGCGCGTGCCCTCCCCCTCCCACGGTGCCGTCCACGAACAGCCCGCCGCGCTCGGGCTCGAGAAGCGCGAGCACTTCCCGCACCAGCACCGGCGTGTGATAGTCCTGGACGCCGTGCTCATCGTCCGCTCGCCTCCGCACGCGCCGCTCATCCGAAGATCTTGTGCACGAACTCGGAGGCGTCGGGCGCGCCATCCTCGAGATGCGCATCGAAGAGTCCGGGGTTCCAGATCTCGATCCGGTCCAGTGAGCCCACCACGAGCACCTCGCCGTCCAGGGAAGCCGCCTCCTGCAGCCATCCGGGAATCAGAAACCGACCGAGCTTGTCGGGCGTGACCTCGACCGCGTACGAGGTGATGCGGCGCACGAACGCGTCGGCGTCGCGATCCGAGCGCCGGTATTCCATGAGGCGGTCCTGAATCGTCTCCCACGCTGCGGCGGGAAACAGGGTGAGCGCGGGAGCCTGATACTGGAGCAGCACGAGAGATCCGTCCCCTGCGGCACGCCGCAGCGGAACCGGCAGACTCAGACGACCCTTGTCGTCGAGACGTTTCTCGTAGCGCCCCAGAAAGCCGTTCACGTGGTAGATTGTGGGTTAAAATGGATGATTGTGGAGACTGGGGGGAATCATAAGGAGGGCAATGGGGAACGCGCAAGCCCGGGGGCGAAGGAAATCAGACGGGGGCGAACGCGGTTGCGGAGCTAAGCCTCGCAGCTCGCCAGGAACGGCCCGTCCTTGCGCGCGGGGAGGCGCCGTCCTGAACTCAGGGCAAAAAAAAGGCGCCGCGGAGGAATCCGCGGCGCCATGGCTACGAGCGGGGCGTCTTGGCGCTATTCCCCTCCCCCGCGCCGGATGATGGCGTCCTGAATGTCGACGTAGGTCTGCGCCGCGCCGAGAATCTCGGTCAGGTTGATCGACTCCACCGTAGCGGCATAGGCACGGCCAAGCTCAAACAGCTGGAGGGCTTGCTGGAAGATCGGCAGGGACTGGCGGGCGGAATCGATGGTGTTGGGCTCCTGAACCGAAAGGCCGTGGTTGTAGAGCGACCACCCGTGCCAGAAGTTCAACTGCGAGGCCATCTGCTCGGACACCTCGAACTCGCTCTTGGCAGTTTCGAGGATGTTGGCTGCGAAGGTGAACTGCTGAACCTGCACGCCGTCGTTGTACGCCTTCCCGAACAGCAGGTTCGCCATCATGTCCGCGGACTGTTCGCCGCGCTCCACGGCCTCCTTGAGGAACGTGATGGCCTCGTCGACCTCATCGGCCTCCAGGAGCCAGCTTCCCTGGCGGGCGGACAGGTTCGGGTAGTCCGGGTCGGCTCCCTTCGCGCTCTCAAGCGCCGCGATGGCCTCTTCCAGACGGTCGTTGCGCTGAAGGGCGTCGGCCAGCCGTGACCAGAGCGAAGCCTCCTGGGGATGCACCTGCACCGCGCGCTGCGCAAAGTCGACGGCGTCCGGATCGCCGAGCTGCATGTAGGCGGCGATGACGTTGGACAACTGGGCGGGCGTGGTCTCCGCGCCACGGTCGTCGAAGACGCGGGTATAGGCTTCGATGGCCCTCCGATAAAGCATCTCGACCTCGGCGTTGGGTTCGCTCTGGCCCTCCATCGCCCGGCCGGCGGCGGTGAATGCAAAGCCTCCCAGTTGCTGCCACAGGTCGACGTTGGTGTCATCCATGGCGATGCCCTCCTCGATGAGGGTCATCGCGCCCCTTGGATTTCCTGCGGTCGCGAGCTCGTACGCCACGTTCATGCGAACGGCCGCGTTACCCGGGTTGAGCTCGAGATAAGCGGAGTAGTGCTGCAGGGACTCGTCATCCATGCCGAATTCGGCGGAGAGCATCCCGGCGAACTGGAGCGCGTTCTCGTTGAAGGGGTTGAGGTCGAGCACGCGCATCATTTCGTCGAGACCTTCCTGACGATCACCCAACTCCATCACGGCCCGGGCGCGGGCATAGCGCGAAGACTCGGAACCGGGGTTCCCCTCGATCGCCCTGTCGCAGTTCTGCAGGGCGTTGGCCCACTGCTGGCTGCCGAAGTACTCCTGGCAGATGGCCGCAAAGCGCAACTGCTCCACGTATCCGTCGAATACTTGAAAGATGTGCTGCGCGGCGAGTTCGTCGCCGTCATCATCCGGAACGGTGAAGTCTTCCACCGTGAAGGTCTCTCCGGACGCCACGCTCACGAACTGGATGTTGGCCAGGGTCCAGTCGTCCTGCCCCTCGGTGTAGTTCGCGCACATGACCAGCTCGGCGTTGATCTGGGTCGCGAGCTGGCGCGAGCGGATGCAGTTCAGGTCGTCGCGGTCGATGTCGAACTGACGCATGGCGTCGCGGATCTCGTTGCGGTCGACCGGCTCGTGGGTGGGCAGCTGGTTGATGAGGTCGCGAAGCTCTTCGGCCACGTCCTCTCCGAAGCCCCGGCCGGTGTCCTCTCCCGGGAAAAGGTCGGGGATCATGACCCTGAAGCGTCCCTGCACTTCCTGTTGCGCCGACGCGAGCGCCGGCAGGAACAGGAACGCCGCAAGCAACGCAACTCCCAGCCGGGGAAATGCCAACCTGAAGAACATCGCTCCTAACTCCGCCAAGGTTACCCGGAAAGCTATGCAAACTATACCCACGCGCGGGAGACGGTCAACCGACCCCGAAATACAAAGGGGGCGTTGACACGCAACGCGTCAAGAGCGAACCGGACTGGCCATCGGAGCCCCGCCGGCACGGTGTTCGATTTTTCCTGTAACCCGGGCGCGCGCGTCAGGATCCCCGCCGCGCGGGAAGCGGCCCCTCATGGGCGCGGATGCGGTTCGCGAGGCCGGGCGAAATCCGCTGGCTCGCCCCGGCGCCATAGTCGTACATCACCTGGACGGTGCTGCCCGAAACCAGGAGCTGTCCCTCGCTCGACCGCACTTCGTATTCCATGACGAAGTGCTTCTTGCCGAGAACGGATACTCGCGTGCCCACCGTGAGGCGGTCGGGGTAGAGCACCCGCGCGTGATATCGGATGCGCGCCTCGGCGAGGATGTAGTCCACATCCTCCGGCGTGCGGCGCCCCGCAATCTCCCGCCAATAGGCTGCGCGCGCCTCCTCGAAGTAGGACAGCGCCCTCGAGTGATGAGCGTGGCCGCCCACGTCGATGTCCTGAAAGCGGACCTGCACCGGGTGCTGGAAGCGAAACACCCGACGTCAGCGGCTCCGGACCGCGGACGCGAACTTCCCCGGCCCGGCGACCTTCGGGGCCCGGGAAGTTGCCGGGATGTCAGCGGCCCAGGACGCGGATGGACCCCGACCCCGTGTCGACCACGATGTTGCCCCTGCCGTCACCGATGGTGCCGCGCAGGAAGGTGCGCCGCCGCGTGCTTTCATCGATCGGGACCTCCACGTCGATCGTGCCACTGCCCGTGTCCACCTCCATGCGCGCGCCCAGGTCGCCCGGGACGCGCAGGGTCACGCCGCCCGACCCGGTGTCCACTTCCAGCCGCTCGACATCGGCGACCAGGTCCACTTCCACGCTGCCGCTGCCGGTGTCCAACATGATGTCCGGCGCCTCCACGGCCAGCAAGGTAATGCGACCCGACCCGGTGTCCACCTCCACCGATTCCGAACGGATGTCCGAGCCGTGCACGCTTCCCGAGCCCGTGTCGACAAGCACGCGCTCGCCGGCCACGCCATCCAGCGTGACCTGTCCCGAACCGGTATCGATGTCCAGGTCCCCGTTCGCGCCCGTTACCCGCACCGAGCCCGAGCCCGTATCGATGGTCAGGCTCCCGGAGGTGCCCTCGGATTCGATCGAACCCGACTGGGTATCGAGTTCGAGATCCCCTGCGACATCGCGCGCCTCCGTTGCGCCCGCGCCAAGGTACAGCGAGAAGCGCTGGCCGGGGGGCACGGCGACGGTCAGGTCGGCCCAGGCCTCGAGCCCGCTGCCCGAACTCCGGATGTCCACGCGCTCGCCGCGCGAGAATCCGCCGTGGCCGAAGGTTCCGTCGCCGCGAACGCGGACCTGGGTTCGGGAGTTGCCGCCCATCTCGCTGTAGACGACGCGGTCGGAGGGATAGCGGACACGCAGGGTCTGCACGCCTCGAATCTCCCCGGACTCGACGGTCAGGGTCTCCGCGTCCGCGCCCCGCGCATTCACGGTCACGACTACGTCGCTGCCGGTTGCCGGGACGACGGTCACCGCCCCCGCCAGGTTGTAAACCGCGACATGGCTGCCTGCGATGCGGTATTCCTGTTGCGACGCCTGGACTGCGGTACCGTCCATCGCCGAGAGGGCGACCACCGTCGCGGCGACTGCCCCTCCGGCCCAGATGAGCTTCCTGTTCCTGGTGTGTCCGGCTGTATTCGTCATCGCGATTATCCTCCGTGAGTCCGGGTCGGCCTGGATGGCGCCCGTACGGGACGAGCAAGCGCGAAGTGTCGAAGGCGGAGATCCCGGTCGCGGCGGCGGACCACGGCGGCGCGGGCGCGCAGCGACTCAGTCGTCCGCGAGCGTTCCCCCGGCTTCGCGCGCCAGCTCGACCAGGAGACGGTGGGCGGCGTCCGCCCTGGACGTCCAGAAGCGGGAAACGGCTTCGGCTTGCGCGCGGTAGCCCTCGTGCACTCCGCGCCAGCGGGCGGCCTCCCGGCTGAGCCAATCGAGCGTGCCCTCGGGATTCGAGGAGAGTAGCGCCTTCAGCACGAAGCGGCGCTCCCCGGCGCGTCGCCCGAGCCCCACGTCGCCGGCGCAGCGCGCCAGGTCCGCTCGCGTCAGGAGCATGCCGGTGCGCACGGGCGCGGTCAGCTGGCTGAGGAAGGCCTCTCCTCCGGTTACGCGCGGATCCGCCAGAGACGGCGCCTCGCGCAGGTGCAGGGGCAGCCGATCCGGCGCGCCGAGTTCCGCAGCCTCGGAGAGAAGGGCGGCGCCCAGGAGTTGGGCCCATTGCCGGTAGAACGGGTGGGCGATCTCGCCTACGGCGTGCAGGTAGGGCGGCAGCCAGGAGAGCAGATGCTCCCAGAGGAGGGCCTTGCGGCTCTCGCGGCGCAGAATCCGGCCCGCTCCGGCAGACTCCCGCGCTTCGGCGTCCGCAAGCCCCGCGTACAGGCCCAGCAGCGCGCTGAGGTGATCCGGCTCGTCGGGCACGTCCCTGCCCAGCGCGCGCCAGAAACCCGCCACCCGGTCGGCGGCCTCGCCGCCCAGCATCCCGTCCGCGCCGACGTGGAACGAGGCGAAGGGATACAGCTGGAAGAGGAAGAGCTCGGTGTGGTCGGCCGGCCGCGGGAGCCCGGGCAGATCGAGGACGCGGGCGATGGGGGCGTGGGCGGGGTGCGGAGGCTCGGCCAGCGTCGCCAGCGCGCGGATGACCTCCACGAGGTGCTAACCGCCCGCAGGATCGTCCGCGGGCAGCTGGTACGCCTCGCGCGTGGGACGCACCGGCCTGAGCAGCCAGTAGGGGCGGCGGGTGCCGTCGGGAGAAACGCTCCCCGCCGGGCGCGTGTAGCCGAGCCACTTGCGGAACACCCGGCCGGAGAGACCGGCGTCGACGGAGATGTCGCCGTACGCGTCCCCGGGGCGCGCCGCCCTCACGCGCACCGCCTGGTGCCAGCAGTGCGATCCGGAAATCGGGTCGGGATGCACGGGGAAGGTCAGGTTCTGATGCACCCCCACGTCGGTCCACCAGATGCGGCTGCTGTCGGCATCCGCCGACTCGTAGGGCCCTCCGCCCTTGCGCCGCCTGAGCGACCAGCCCTCCTCATCACGTCCCAGATCCACGGTGGCCATGGCCTGGTTCTGGCCGTGGTCCGTCACCTTCCAGCGGCCCATGTGGTGGCTGCACGCGACCACCCCGGGGCGAATCCCCTCGGTAACCCAGGCGCGCACCACGAAGTGACCGATCTCGGTTTCGACGCGCACCAGGTCGCCGGTGCGGACGCCCATCCCGCGTGCGTCGCGCGGGTGGATCCAGAGCGGGTTGGTGTGGGCGATCTCGTCGAGCCACTTGGCGTTGGCGCTGCGGGTGTGGATCTGGATCGGAACCCGGAAGGTGGAGATGAGCACCATCTGGCCCTCTTCCAGGTTCTCGCGGTGGATGTGGCTGCGCGTGTATCCGGGAACGGCGAGTTCGGGCCAGCCCCAATCCGCGAGCGTGCCCGACCAGAACTCCAGCCGTCCGGAGGGCGTCGGGAAGCCTCGCACGATGCGGCCATCCACTTCGACTCCGGCACGGCGGCGCCCGTCGGCGTCCCCGTCCACCACGGGCAGCGGGACCACATTGGGAGAGTCGGGCCTGGGGGCGCGGGTGAAGGCGCGGCCGTCCGCGTCGATCCGGACATCGTCGAGTTCGGCGCCGGGGACCGGCTCCTCGTGCAGCGCGCCCGTCTTCGAGGCCACCTCGAACGCCCCGTAGCGGCGCATGTACCCGAGCGGCGTGACGCCCTCCCGGGCGGCGGCGGCGGGCAGTCCGGGAACGGAGTTCTCGAACATCCATCCGTAGTATTCGTCGACGCCGAGCTTCGTCCCCGGGCGCGCGCGCGATTCGAAGAACGAGCGAATGCCGAGGTCGCCGTCGGGATCGATGCGCCAGGTGAGATCGATCCAGAACTCGTTCTCCTCCCACACCTCACCCGGGTTGGCTTCGCGGGTATCGGAAACGCTTTCGCCCAGACGCTCGCGCGCGGCGCGCAGCACGGGCTGGCGGAAGCCCACCCACTGCCCCGCGTACTGCTCGTAGGAGTGCACGTCGTGGCGCTCGGAGCCGAGCCCCATGGGCAGTACGTAGTCGGCGAAGTGGGCGGTCTCGTTCCAGGTTGGCGTCAGGGCGACGTGCAGGCCGACCCGGTCCCGGTCGGTGAGCATCTCGATCCAGGAGAAACCGTCCGGGTTGGTCCAGACCGGGTTGTACACGCGCGTGAAGTAGACGTCGAGGAAATCGCCGCTCCTCTTCAGAAGATGCGGCAACAGGAAGGACATCTCCATCAGCGCAAGCGGATACTCGGCAGGCCAGGTGAGCTCGTTCCAGTGCTCCGGGTGCCGGGGCAGATGGATGGGACGCGGCACGAACTTGTTCCACGAGTTGGGATGGGTGCCCCCCTCGGTGGCCACCGCGCCCATCAGTGCGTTGAGCAGGAAGAGGGTGCGGGCCACCTGCCAGCCGCCGAGGTTGCCCGCCGCCGCGCTGCGCCAGTTGTGGGTCGAGAGCCGGGTGCCGGCCCCCGCCACGAGGCGGGCAACGGCCTCGATCGTGCCCGCCTCCACCCCGGACTCGCGCGCCGCGTACTCGAAGGTGTACTCGGCGTACATTTCCTCGAGCTTCTCCTCGAATCGCTCGAAGTCGGCCGGAAGATCGGGGTGCGCCTGGGCCATGAACTCCCGCCAGTTCCACCAGCGGCGCACGAAGTCGCGGTCGTGGAGCCGGTTCGCGACCAGCCAGCGGGCGATGGACAGGAAGATGGCCGCCTCCGAGCCCGGATACGGCGACAGCCAGTGGTCGGCGTGAGTTGCGGTGTTGGAGAGGCGGGTGTCGAGGACGACGAGCTTCGCCCCGCCGGCCTTGGCGTCGATGATGCGCTGGGCGTGGGGGTTGAAGTAGTGCCCGGTCTCCAGGTGGCTCGACACGAGGAGGATGACGCGCGCGTGGGTGTGGTCGGGGCTCGGGCGGTCCATCCCCATCCAGAGGTGGTACCCGGCCCGCGCGCCCGACGAGCAGATGTTGGTGTGCGAGTTGTGGCCGTCAACGCCCCACGCCGCCAGCATGCGCTCGGTGAAGCCGTCCTCCCCCGGGCGGCCAACGTGATACATGATCTCCTTCTGCCGCCCTTCCTCGAGCGCCCGGCGAATGCGTCCGGCGATGTCATCCAGGGCCTCGTCCCAGCTCACCCGGGTCCACTGCCCGGAGCCGCGCTCGCCGGCGCGCTTCAGGGGATAGAGGATGCGGTCCGGGTCGGTGACCTGGTTGGCGGTCGCCGGCCCCTTGGCGCAGTTGCGGCCGCGCGACCCCGGGTGCTCGGGGTTGCCCTCGAACTTGCGCACCTCGAGCGTGTCGCGGTCCACGTAGGCCAGCAGCCCGCACGCGGACTCGCAGTTGAAGCAGGTGGTCGGCACCAGCATGTAGCGCTTCTCGACCCGGCGGGGCCACGCGCGCGAATCCAGCTCCACCCAGTCGTCCCAGCGCTCCTTCGGCGGGAACGAGGCCAGGTGCACGCGGCTCGGGCCCGGATAGAAGCTCTCGCCACGCTCCTCCGCCTCCCGACGGGCGGCGGACACCCGCTCGTTCAGGCGCTTCAGGTCCTCGCGGCCGCCGTTCTTCATGGCTCGATCCCGTGGCTTTCGTGCTTCATCGCGCGATCTTCAAGCCAGGGGGACGGCCTGTCCCGCCTGCACGTAGGCGTGCTCGTAGGCCAGCAGTCCCAGGAGCCCGGCGACCAGGGCCGGCAACCCGATCCAGGGGGCGGCGAGCCCGACCGCGCTCAGGAGGACGCCCGCCCGGAACCACGCGGCGAAGCGTCCCCGGGTCAGTTCGCGGACGGCCAGGTGCGCGTGGGCGGTGCCGTGCGTGATGGTGATCTCGCCCAGGACCAGAAGGAGGTGGGCGGCGGTGAGGGCCGCGAAGCCTCCCTCCAGCAGCGGACGCACCCCGGGGGCCGCCAGCGGATGGACCGCGGCCGCGCCCGTGAGCAGCGCCTGCACCAGGAAGTGCGGCGGCAGCAGGGGATTCTGCCAAAGGTCCCGGGCCTTCGCCTGGGCGAACAGGTAGGCCGTGTACACCGCCGTCATCGCGGCCAGCGGGGCTCCGGCCAGCGCCAGCACGCGGACGATATCCGAGGCTCCCGCCCAAGCCGCTCCCAGATGGGCCGCCAGCACGGCCCCGAAGCCCGCCAGCACGAATCCTCCGCGCACCAGCCAACTTCGCCACTGGGGACGCAGGAGGATGTAGTGAAAGCGCCAGGGATGCTCCAGATCCCAGATCAGAAGGCCCGTGGTGACCGCCAGAAACGCCATCGCCAGCAGCGGCGCGCCGAAGAGCCAGAGCGGGTCCGTCCACGAGAGCGCCCCGAAGAGGATGAGCAGCAGGGGCGCCAGGTAGGCTCCGGCCGCGATCGACTTGGTCCAGGTGTAGAGGCTGACGCGCGCGTCCCAGGGAGCGCTGTGGGGCACGTCGTAGCTCAGGATCGCGCCCGCGGACGAGTTGCCCCACCCGGGGTGCCCGGAAGTCACCTGGTCTGCGCCGCTCCCCTGCTCGCTCCACATGAACAGCCCCCCTTCCGGGCGGGCCGCCGCCAGCGGGTCGAGGGTCGCCTGACGGGCCCCCTTGTAGAAGAGCTTCGGGCGGGTCTCCTTCTCGGGGCGCCGAACCGTGAGGGCGTCCTCGTGGACCATCTGCGTCACCTTGGCCAGCGGATCGTTGAGATCCCCGACCAGGATCGCTTCCGTGGGACAAACCACCACGCACGCCGGCTCGAGACCGATGTCGAGGCGATGCGCGCAGAAGTTGCACTTCTCCGCGGAATGGTCCTCGGGGTTGATGAAGATGGCGTCGTAGGGACAGGCGGCGATGCAGGCCTTGCAGCCGATGCACGCCTCCTTGTCGAAGTCGACGATCCCGTCGGACCGGCGGTACATGGCCGAAGTGGGACAGGCCGTTACGCACGGCGCGTCCTCGCACTGGTTGCACCGGGTAACCTGGAACGCACGCCGGGTACGCGGGAAGTGGCCCGCATCGACGTACTTGACGTACGTGCGTGTAACCCCCAACGGAACTTCGTTCTCCGACTTACATGCGGTGGTGCAGGCATGACAGCCGATGCACCGGGAGTGGTCGATGACCTTGGCCCAGCGGGACGCCCTGCTCGCCATCTCCTCGTGCGCGCGCGGCTCGCCCGCAGTTTCGACCGGCGAGGGGGCGGAGGGATTCACGTTTCGGTCGACCAGGATCCTGAGGATTGAGAATCGGGAGAGAGCATCCGGCGCGCCAGCGGGATATCGATCAGGCCACCTGGGCATGGGCCGGCCGGAATCGCGGGCACCGCTTTCCAGCCACGTCCGGGCACGCCGGAATGCTCTCCGTACTGCGTGCAGCTACGTCCGAGGATCTATCCCCCTGCTACCCGGTCCCGCAACGGCTTGCCGGGCTTGAAAAACGCGTACTTCTTCGCCGCGATGGTGATCTTTTCGCCGGTGGCCGGGTTGGTCCCGGTGCGCGCGGCGCGCGACTTGACGCCGAAGCTGCCGAACCCGGGGAGCGTCACCTTGCCGCCCGCGTCGAGTTCGCCGGCGATGATGCCCGATCCGGCGCTTGTGTCGAAGATGCAGTTGAGCACGTCCGCTGCCTTCGCCTGGGAGAGGTTGGCCTGCTGCGCGAGAGCGGCCGCCATTTCCTTCTTGTTCATTACATCTCCTGCGTTGTGGGTGCACCCGACACCGCCGGACTGCCCTATCCGACGGAAGGACAGGACAGGATACACGGAAAGGGGCGATTGCGGAACCTCGCGGGGATGATCCCGGCCATGGGCGCTGACGGATTCGAACCGCCGACCTCCTGCTTGTAAGTGTCCCCAAAGGGCCATGGAATCCAAGGCAAAAAATCGTATAAGTTCAACTAGGACTGCACGATCTGCTCTTTTTGCCGAGACCTCAAGTCAGATTCCACCGTACCGAAAAAGCCGGAGAATCGCAACAAAGGACACGTATTTGACTGTTCACTGTTCGAGTCCCCTGGGACGGGGTGTCGCGTGCCGACAGGGCACTGCCGCAACACGCACACCCCGTCCACCCTTCGGGGACGCGGACGGCGGCACGCCGCGCCTGGCTCACATCTTGACGCCGGGAGGCAACCCACTCGCCCAGGGATTCGCGGCAAGGGAGCGGTCGAGATCCCTCGGCCCCGTTTGCACGCAGGGTGACGGCGCGCCGGACAGCAGGGGCGTCCGGGGGCATTGAGGGGAGCGGCACCAAATACTTGAGGCCCCGACCGGCGGGAAGGGGCATCTTCTCGACACCACGTCCTAGCCGCGGGAGCCCCCGTTTGCGGGAAACGACCTGTCGGCCCCGAGAACCGGTAAGCAAATCAGAACCGGCGTACCCACGTTCACCCAGGTAGTAGAAGTTCACGAGCCGCTTCGTTGGGTGTCAATCGCACGGAAAATTGTGCGGCGGGCCGATGGGCAGGCAAAGCTGATGGACGAACTGCACGCCATACAGGGCGCTTCGACGGATGAGCTCAGAGCGCTTATCCTGCCCAGGGTGGGCAGGATGGATGCAACGGCAATCTACGCCGCAGCCCGCAGAATGCTAAGCGCCGGCGACGTCCCGATCAATCCGGGAAGTCCCCGTATTCGGTTCAGGTAAGTCAAGCCCGCGCTCATCCATCAGCGCTCGGAGAAGTTACTGTTCTCTAGATGGAAGCGGATGGTTGAGGCGTCACACGGAGCGAGGCCCGCGTTAGAGATTCGCCTATGGTGCTTGAGAAAACTCTGGCGTTGGCCACCGGACGCGAATCCGAGACGCTGGAGTTCAAGCGTACGACGGGAACGCGTCGTTCATCGCAGCGAAGCGAGAAATCTAACGATTGCCTCGAGTTCCGCCGCAGTGAGCCTCTCTCCGAAGTAGGTTGGCATGGTTCCTCCAAAAGCTTCATATCCTTCGGTGGTGACGGCGTTCGGATCTAAGATCTCCGCACGTATTTCCTCGGTCGTCATGCGCGATCCGATCCCGTCGAAGGGCGGCGCTAGCCGAACGGGGAGTTCCATAGCGGCGGGCAAGTGGCAGGCTGTGCAACCATTCAGCGCCATCAGGTGCTGCGGGTCGGTGGTCGCGCGCGCATCCCCGGCCAGAGGTGCGACCCCGCCTCCTCCGCCGCTCTCCTCGAAATCCGCTCCCCTCACCGTGACCTCCCCTCCCAAGGACTGCAGGTAGGCTATCAGCGCCCAGATCTGTACGGAGGAAAGGGTGCGGCTCGCGTCCAGCATGATGGGCGCAAACCCTTCCACCAGATAGGCGTTGGGGTCGACCAGCGACGCATGCAGGTACTGCTTGCAGTCCTGCCCTGCAACACGGTTTGCGCAACGCTCGCCGATCAGCCCGGTTCCCGCGTGATCGGTGAGCAGATTCGGGGCGCGCTCTCCGAGGCCATGACACGCCGTGCAGCCGCCTCCGCCATTGTACAGGTCCTCGCCCGCCGCGATGAGCTCCTCGGGAGTGACTTCGTCCGACAACACCAGGTCCTCGGGCACATCCGACTGGATCTGCGGAATTGCGTTGGCGACCCAGGTGAACACGCTCAGGCAGCCGACCACAACACCCATGATACTGAGGTGGACCTTTAGCATGGTTCTAACCTCTCCTTATCCTCGTCCCCCTATTCTCTCTCCCTCGGACTGGTAAACAATCCCCCCAAGCTGCCCGCGCGCAAACGCCCCTGCAATCTTGGTCCCACACCCTAGACCGAAGTTCGGCGGCCCGCGGAGGGGTCAAGTCGTTGTAGCGTGGTGACATAGTGTGTTTCTAGGTCGCCGAACCGCTCCTGCGGCCTCTCTCGTCGCCCATGGAGGCCGGAACGCCCGGAAATCGGCTCCTGGCCCGGCCGCAGGTCTGGATCAGGTCTCGGTGCCCGCTCTCCGGCCCGAGAGATAGGCCGACCAGTCCTGCATGACTCGGCGCCTGCGCTCGAAAAGGTCGCTCCTGAAGTACACGCCCTCGACCCCGCCGACCTTGTGCGCCAGCGCCGCCTCGGCGACCGTGCGGTCCACGCCCGTCTCCGCGGCCCAGTCGCGGAACGAGCTCCGCAGCCCGTGCACCGTGCTCGGGATGCCGAGGTCCCGAAACACTCCGGCCACCTGAGGGCTCCGCGGCTCCAGCCCCTTGAAGCTGGGGAAGATCAACCCCGATCCGTTCTCGAGCTCTTGCGCCCGCTCCAGCACCGCCAGCACGCCCGTCGACAGGGGCACCCGATGCTCGCGACCGCCCTTCATGCGCTCCGCGGGCACCGTCCATGTCGCGCGGTCCCGGTCGATCTCCGGCCAGCGCGCCCGGCGCGCCTCGCCGCTCCTCGTCGCCGTCAGGGCCACGAACTCCAGACACAGCCGGATGCCCAGCCACGCATCCGACTCGCGGACCGCCTCAAGCGCCGCCCCGACCTCGGCATGCGGCAGGGCGCCGGCCCCGGCTATCCTGATGCTGAACATCGAGACGGATCCGCCCAAGCCGGTACTCTGCGGGGCCGGTCCCTCATCCGAAGGTGCGGCGCAGCACGGATTCGTAGATCCCGTCGCCGAACCACTTGCGGATGAACATCAGCGGGCGCGCTGTCGCGCCCTTCACGTACCGCCGTCGCGGCTTGGCTGCGGTCGCCGCCTCGACGAACACCCGGGCGAGAACCTTGGCGTCGGTGCCGCGGCTGGCGGCCTTTGGATCGGACGCCATCGCGAAGAACCGGTCCAGCCCGGTCTTGTAGGCGCTGTCGGCGTAGTACTTCTGAAGGCTCCCGCCCACCACGTGGCCGAACTCCGTTTGGATGAGGCCCGGCTGGATGAGGACGACCTGGATGTTGAAGGGCGCGGTCTCGATGCGCAGGCAGTCCGACCAGCCTTCGAGCGCGTGCTTGGTCGCGTGGTACCAAGCCCCGAAGGGCGTGAAGATCCGGCCGCCCATCGAGGAGGTGTTGACGATCCGGCCCCCGCCCTGCGCCCGCATGTGCGGCAGGACGAGTTGGGTGAGGTGGGCGAGGCCGAACAGGTTGACCTCGAACTGGTATCTTGCGTCGTCGAGCGGGATGTCCTCGACGGTGCCGTAGAGGCCGAAGCCCGCGTTGTTGATCAGGACGTCGATCCGTCCCTCGGCGTCGATGATCCGACCGACGGCTCGCTCGTTGTCCCTGCCCTTCGAGACATCCATCTCGACTGGGGTGATGCCGTGTTCGGACAGGTCGGCCATGCGGTCCGCCCGGCGCGCGCCAGCGTAGACGGTATGTCCGCCGCTGGCCAGGAGGATCGCGGCCTCCCGGCCCATGCCGGACGAGGCTCCCGTGACGAGTATGATCTTGCCCAAGGCGCTGCTCCTTCTCTCTGTGTTGGTTGAAGACGCGCTCGCGTGCGGTCGCGCGGGCTACCAATCTAACGGCGGTCACGCACCGATGTGGCATCGTACCCGGGATGATCGCCACCCGGGCGGCAAACCAGCGACGGGCGAGGCCACTGCATGGGTCGCCGATGTTCCCCACCGACTCGCCCACGTCTTGCCGGAGAAGGCCGAAGGAAGCTGGAGCGCGGCCCCAGCTTCACAGTATTGATTTCGTTCGGGATCCGTGGCGATTGCTACTCCGCATGAGCATCGGGTCTTCCTGGATTCGCTCGCGGGATCTCCACCTTCTTAGACTCCCGGGCTTTCGATAGCTTCCCGGGTTCCCGTTCGCGACGGACACCGGGCCTTCCCGACGCGTTTATGTCCGTCGATGGAACATCCCGATCCGATCAGCCGGCTCGGTCGTCAATCGGCACGGAAATGTCCCGGACTGTCAGGATCGGTTGGGCTCGCTGCCTCGATCCCTTTGACGTGCCCGAGTCCGGCACCGCTCATGTGCTGGTGCGCCTGAAGCGGGACGGCGAGGTCGTGGCGGAAGGCATCGCGGAGTGGCCCCTCGCTCCGGATGTCGAATGGGAGATCGAGGTGGAACGTTCTCCGTTCCCATTGCCACGGGGATCGGCTTCGACTACGCGACCCAACCCAACCCGGTGGGATGCACTTGGTCAAAGCGGCACCGAGTTCCTGGATCGCGCAGTGGAACCGACCGCCTCGCCCGTTCTGGGATTGCGAGCCTTGCGTTGCCGCACCTTGAAGGTGCCGAAGCCGCGGATCTCAATGTGGTCGCCGCGCACCAGGGTCCTTCACGGCGTCGAGGAAAGCTTCTGCCACCAGCCCGCAGTCCCTCTTGGCGACTCGCGGTCCGACCATATCGGCGGCCCTGCTTGACGAGATCGGCGTCGGTCATCCTCTTGTCCTCGCCGTGAAGTGTGGTCCAGTCCGGTAGCTCGTTAAGGATAACTTGCATGGCGCGGCCTCTGCGAAATCCTGGACTGCCGCCCCCGTCGAGCCCGCGCGGTCACGAGACGCCGTGGGATGAGCGAGGCTCCACGGGACGGTCGAGAAAAGCGGCAGGCCGCGCCTGCGCCGGTGGAGGTGACGCTACCCGGTGCTGAAAGGGTGATCGCAGGAGTGATCGGCGGCGACCGTGCACTAATATAACATCATGGGCCAAAGCACTTTATGACATAGCCTATGGTCTGAGTATCGCACCGTGATGGGCGCCGCCCGGGTCACACCGGCAGAGCGCGCCGCCCAGCGGTAGAAGGCGAGCGCGAGCGCACCCGCCAGATCGCGCCCATCGGAAACAACCAACCAACTCGCGCGCTGGGCGAACACAACCCATGCCTCACGACATCCGATTCCCGCGACTACCCTTGCGACGCCGGAGGCTTCCCGACCGACCTCGGTATCGTATCGCCCGTCCACGTGCTTCGTTGGAGCCCTTACGTTCCTTCCCGGTCGTCCTGTCCTCCAGCACCCGGTACCTCACTGAGTCGTCTCGGGAAGCCGTTTGTCCCGAGTGGTGCAATCCCGTCAACGTGATAACGGGTAGGATACACGATGAAGCGACCCTCGAAGCTGAACGCGAGTTTCGTCAAGAGAATCCGGCGCCCGGGCCGATACGGGGATGGACGCGGTGGCTACGGGCTGTCGCTGCTGGTTAAGCCCACATCAACCGGTCGGATCAGCAGGACATGGGCGCAACGCCTCTACATTAACGGCAACGCCGTTAACCTCGGTTTGGGAGCCTATCCGGTCGTGAGCTTGAAGGAGGCGAGGGCGAAGGCTCTGGAACACCGCCGAGCATTGGCACGCGGGATCGACCCGAGGAACGGCGGCATTCCGACATTTGCGCGAGCCGCCGAGAAGGTGATTGCGATCCACAAGGCGAACTGGAAGCCGGGCGGTGACACCGAGCAGCAGTGGAGGAGCAGCCTGCGCGCATACGTCTACCCGAAGATCGGACACAAGACGGTGGACAAGATCACGACTACGGACGTGATGGCCATCCTGCTACCGATCTGGAATGAGAAGCGGGTGACGGCGAAGCGCGTGCGCAATAGGATCTCGGCGGTGATGAGGTGGGCGGTAGCGAGAGAGTACAGGGAAGGGAATCCGGCTGGCGACGCCATAGCCACCGCGCTCCCCAAGAACGGTTTTCGCACGGTCCACCATCGCTCACTGCCGTATGCTCAAGTCGCGCAGGCGCTGGCAAGAGTACGTGCGAGCACGTCACGACCCGTGACGAAGCTGGCGTTCGAGTTCCTCGTTCTGACCGCGACCAGATCGGGTGAGGTTCGGGGGGCGCAGTGGGCGGAGATCGACATCGAGACCGCCACATGGACCGTGCCTGGCGAGCGCATGAAGACGGGACGAGAGCATCGCGTGCCGTTGTCTTCACGTGCCTTCGAAATACTCGCCGAGGCACGCCGTTGCTCCGTCGGATCCGCGTGGGTGTTTCCGTCTGCGGCGGGCCGAGAGCTGAGCGGCAACACATTCCCTCTGCTTTGCCGACGACTCGACATTCCAGCCGTGCCGCACGGCTTCCGTTCGTCGTTCCGCGATTGGTGCGCCGAGTGCGGCGTACCCCGCGAAGTGGCGGAGTCGGCGCTCGCACATACCGTCAAGGGCGTCGAGGGGGCGTACTTGCGAACCGACCTCCTCAAGCGGAGGCGAGACGTGATGGAGGAATGGGGGAACTACGTACGTCAACCCGGTTGACAGCCTGGGGCGCCGGGGCGGGGCGCCGTGTGAGCTTCCCCAGTCCGACGAGCGGTGAAAAATGCAGGTAAACAATATGATAACGTCCCAGCATTTGTAATCGTATCCTGCTGTAATTTAGCGTGTTATGAGGACCAGAGTGCCGGTGAGTATATCCGGTCCTCCGCGGTGGTCGGCAACGTGGTTGCGGCCGACGCGATGATGAGCGGCGGCGACGGCCAGCCCGAGACGCTGGTCGGCGTGACGGTCACGCTCGGCGGCGAGCACGCCATGGGCGAGACCATGGAGACCGCCGAGGACGGCGGCTTCGCGTTCACCGGGCTTCGGGCCGGCACCTACACCGTCACCATCAGCGACTATCCGGAGGATGTGTCGTTCGAAACGGTGAGCCTCGAGATCGAGGTCGAGGTGGGTGAGGTCGGTCAGGCCGACTTCACGGGCCACTTCATCCGCACATCAGCGGTCGAGGGCCAGGTGGTCATCGAAGGCGAGGGCCTTGCGGGCGTTACGGTGGTCCTGGTCGGCGGTCCCGCCGACGAAAGCTACACCATGCTGACCGACGCCGACGGCATGTACCGGTTCGAGGACCTGCGCCCCGGCGACTACACGGTCAGCATCTCCGACTTCGACACCCGCGACTACGAGTTCGCATCCACATCGCAGGACGTGAGCGTGGATCTGGACGAGACCGGCACGGTGTCGTTCACCGGTGTCCTGCTCCGGACTTCCGGCATCAGCGGCCGGGTGAGCGTCGAGGGCATGGGCCTCGGCGAGATCGAGGTCACGCTTGCGAGCGGCGATGAGAGCCGCACCGCGATGACCGACGCGGGCGGACAGTATTCCTTCGCGGGCCTGGCGGCCGGCGACTACACGGTCTCGATCGCGGTCGACAGCGACGCCTACGTGTTCGACTCGATGAGCGAGGACGTGACGCTGGGCGACGACGAGTCGAAGATCGTGAACTTCGAGGGCGCGCACGCCACCACGGCGAGCGTCTCGGGGATGGTGTTCCTCGACGAGGCGACCAAGAACGACATGTTCGACGAGGGCGAGGCTCCGCTGGCGCACGCCGGCATTCCGGTGGCGCTGGTGGGCCCGGGCGTGAACGAGCAACGGGTGGGCGCGACCGACGACACCGGCGCCTTCTCGTTCACGGGCCTGCGCTCCGGCCCGTACCAGTTGGTCGTGCTCATCGACGCTACGGTCGCGGCGGCACTCGCGGCCAACGATGTGGCGTACGGCGGACCGGGGAACGGCTACGAGATCGCTCTCGGAGTCGGCGAGGCCGCTTCGCAGTCGATTCCGTTCGACATTACGCACACGACGGTCAACTTCACGGTGTCGCTGAAGCACGGCGACGACATGGGCGCCGCGCTTCCGGGTGCGACCGTCACGCTCTACGGGGCGAACGACGCCAGGGTCGGCAGCGACGACACCGGCGACGACGGCTCCGTGTCGATCAAGGTCGCGCGCGCCGGCACCAGCGGGAACATGGTGATGGCGGGCGTCGCCGCCGAAGGCTATGACGTGGCCGATGGCATGACCGAGGTGTCCTGGGATCCGCAGATGTTCGCGACTGCGGGTGCCAACGACAACGACATCGTCAACCTGAACGTCGACGTGAACGTCAGCGGCGCCACGATCACCACCGATTACGGCGGCGGCGACGCGCTCGGCGGCTGGGCGCTCAGCGTCACCTCGGGCGGTGAGGCGGTCGCGGGCGCGCCCGCGGAACTGGACACCGCCGGCATGGCCTCCTTCACGGCCACCGTCGCGGCGACCGACCTGCCGGTGAGCTACTCCTTCGACGTCGCCAACGACCAGAGCAACAGCCTGGACGGCGGCGAGAGCTTCGAGGGGAACGCCGCCGAGTACACGCACACCGGTCTCGCGCTGGCCGGCTCCGTGGACCTCGATCCCATCGAGGTGCGCTACACGACCCAGACTCTCAGGGTCTTCCTGCACAACGAGCGCGACCAAGTCTTCGGCTTCACCGGCAACATCCAGGCCGGCGACGGCGGCGTCAACATGAACCCCGGGTCCGCTCCAGTCGAACTCGAAGTCGAGTACCAGGAAGGCGGACGGGATCATTCGTTCGAATCCGACGAGTGGGACGCCGATCTGAACACCCAGTACAGCAGTGACGTGACCGTCTCGCGTCCCAACGGCGATACCCTCATCATGGGCCACCGCAGCACTTCTCGTCTCGTGGTCTTCAAACACCTGCCGGCGGACAAGGACATCTTCGTATCCGCGAGAGTGAAGGACGGGGCGAGCTACATGGTCCTGGACAAGGACCCGCATAACGATGCGCTGGACACGTTCCAGAACCTCGACGCCAATGGTGTCGACGGCGGCGCCTTCGGCGCCCAGGGTGGCTTCAGCTCCAGGGTTTCGCTCTGTCCGCTGCAGGAAAAGAACCCGCAGAACTACGACAGCTGCTCGTCGTTCGCCATTGTCAACCTGTACACCGTGACCGGTGACGTGTCGATGCGCGACGTCAAGAAGGAGAGAAACGGCGACGACTTCGAGGTCGATCCTGCCGACGATCCCTCTTTCGTCGAAGACTTCACGGTCAGCCTGGTCCCGAAAGCAGGCGAGAACTTCGGGGGCGAGAGAGTCTCCTTCACCACCGCCGAGGACGACGACACCGACACCGACCTCAACGAACAAAGTGAGTTCATGTTCGAGGACGTGGCGGCCGGTGCCTACAGCGTCGTTGATCCGAGCGGATGGGGGGCCAGCGTAACCGACGACGACGGTGCTCGGAGCACTGTCGACCCAATCGGGGGCGATGTCAACATCGAGATCAGGCCGTCGACGCACACCTTCTACGGCCACGTCACCGGCGCGGACGACTTTGCCGTCGCCGACGTGACCGTGACCGTGAACGGTCAGTCGGACGTGACCGACGAGGCGGGCCGCTACATCATCAAGGGCATCGACCGCGTCTGGTACTACAACGACGACGATGAGAGAGTCCGGGGGTACATGGTGTCGACTGCCCGCGAGGGGCAGAACCCGGTAATGGACACGATCCAGGACGGCGCAGCATACAACCCGAACCCGAACGTCCCGTTCGAATGGGACATCGACCTTACGTCCGTCGGCGAGTTCGCCACGGTCGCCGGCACGGTCAGGGCTTCCGGCAGTGCCGCTCCGATTGCGGGCGCGCTCGTCGAAGTCGACTACGGCGACGGATGGGTAGCGCCGACCAACCCGAACGCGAAATCGAATGACGACCTCGCTGCCAACGACACCTACAAGACGGGTTCCGACGGAACCTACTCGATAGAGGTGGAGGCTCAGGGTCTGGGCGGATCGGTATCGATTCGCGTGACCAAGAGCGGCATGAGCTTCGTGCCCGGTCAAATCGATCGTGTTCCCGCACACCCCGGATCGGCCGTTTCGGGCTTCGACTTCACCGGCTTCCTGCACGCCAGGATCAGAGGCAAGGTGGCGGCGCCGGGCGGCGGACCGCTCAGTGGCGTCACGATCACGGCGACGAGGACGGACGGGCACTCTGCTACGGCCACCACGGGCAGGACGGGCAGCTTCTCGCTCAGCGTACCGTTCGGTACCTACACGGTCGCAGCGACGATGGCCGGCCACAACTTCACATACCCGACTGCACACCCGAACGGGCTGGTGAACACCGCCCCGGGTCAGACCGTTGACATGGGTACCATCCAGGCCACGACGGCAGGGGCTCTGAGCGTCAGCGCGATGCGTGACCGTGTTGAAGACGACGCGGCCACCACGGATGTGGACGAGTCCAAGCAGCAATGGGGCACTACCATCTCGGTCACCTTCACGGGCGATCCTACGGATGTGCCTGATGGGTACAGCGATGCAACTTACGCCGTCTACCACGACGCCGGGACAGCTGATTCCACGGCGACCGGTGGTACCCCCACAGAAGGCACGGGGGACGATGCGGGTACGTGGACGGAATCGTTCACTACCCCGGCCATTGGCGATGGCGGCGATGGCGCGTTCAAGGTTTGGGTCGTAGCCACGGCTGCGCACGCCACCGATGCGACCAACAATCCGCCCATCGTGATATCGAGCGGTCGGGACGACGTTGGCGCGATCGATCCGTCGGCCAGCGGCGTGACCGCGAGGCGTCAGGCGGCGTCAGACTCAGACGAGGCGAGTACCAGCGGCAACTTCATCCAGGCCAGCTGGACCGCCGTCACGAATACCAACTCCGACTTCCGGGTCGTCGCCCAAGTTGATGCCGCCGCCTTTGGTGGCACAGTGTGGGTGGTGCTGCAGGCCACTGTCGGTGCCACCGACAGGGCGACCGTCTCAGCGGATATCACCGGCGGCATTGCATCGGCAAGCATAGCCATCCCCAGCGGCACGGGTGGCACCGGGGCCGTCACCGAAGAGGAGCTCGCAGCGGCCATCAGCATTGCGGTCGAGTCGGTGCAGGGTACCGCCGATACGACGGATGACGGGCCGAAGTGGAAGCGCTCCGCGGCAGCCAGCCTCGCTGCGAGGACTTCCGGCAGCTGATCAACCTTCAACACCATCAGTCTGGCTGACTCGCCACTAGCCAGGCTGATGGTCGCGGGACGGCTCACCCCCCGTTCGGGATCCCCGGGCGGGGGGTGAAGCTCGTCTCGTAGCCGGATGCTCTTTCATCTCTGCGTTTACTCCCACCCAGAGGCAGCACGATGATCGCGAACATGCCTAGGACACTGGTTCGTTCCTTCTTTGCGGCGGCTGTGACGTCCGCTTCCCTGGCCTTCTCCGCGGGTGCGGCCGCCCAGGAACCCTTTTCGGACGCCTGGGACGAAGCGGGCCGCCCGGTCGCGGAGCGCGCCGCGGCGGCCGCGGCCCCCAGGATCACGACGCTGAGGGAAGACCGAACCGGGACCGTGCACGAGGAGTGGCGCATCAACATCCGCTTCTCGGAGAGCGTGACCGGGTTCGAGATCGGCGACATCCAGGTCACGGGCGCGCGGAAGGTTTCGCTGAGCGCGAGCGCGAGCGGCCGGAGCTATACGCTCATGCTCAACACCAACGCGAACTGGGTGGGTTCGGTGATCGTCATCATCCCTCAGGGCGTGGCCGTGAACTCGGACGGCGAGGGCAACCTCCCCAGGACGCTCACCTTCAGGGTCGACAACAAGCCGCCGCGCATCGTCACCGACAGAATCAACGGCAGGGAACTGGTGCTGGTCCTCGACGAGAATCTGGACGAGGACTTCGTTCCGGAGCCCGCCAGCTTCTCCGTGTCCTTCATCCGGGACGCGGTGTACCGTACGAAAGCGGTGTCCCAGGTCGAGGTGGCCGAGAACCAGATGATCCTGACCCTGGCCGAGCCCGTCCTCGCCGACGACGTGGTCGAACTGTTCTACACCAACACCGGCGCCAACGCGGCCCGGGACGACATCGGCAATCGCGTGCCGGGCTTCAGCAGGCGCTCAATCCGGAACCTGACCCGGGAGGGGGCCGAGGTCCCCGGTGCGCCGCGGGACTTGGAAGCGACCGCCGAAGGGCCCACGAGCATCAAGCTGGTGTGGGACGAGCCGGAAGAGGACGGCGGCTCCGACATCACCGGGTACTGGATCCAGGTGTCGAAGGACGGCGGCACCATCTGGTCGGACCTGGAGGCAAACACCCGGAGCACGCGAACCACCTACACGCACACCGGCCTCGCGGCCGGCGTCACCCGCCACTACAGGGTACACGCGATCAACCCCAATGGGGTGGGAGAGCCCTCCAACGTCGACAGCGCCACGACGGCGGCGCTCCTGCCGGGCGCCCCGCGGCGGCTCACGGCCCGGGCCCGGGGGGCGACCACCATCGGCCTGACCTGGACCGCGCCCGCCTCCGACGGCGGAAGCGCGATCACGGGTTACCGCATCCAGGTGTCCCGCACCGGAACCGGCGGATGGGTGGTGCTCGAGGCCAGCGCGCGCCCCGGAGTCACCGGGTACAGCCACACCACCGGCCTGAGCCCCGGCGCCGTCCGCTACTACCGGGTCGCCGCGATCAACCGGGCGGGCACGGGACCCTGGTCGGACGTCGTCCGGGGGACCACCGACACCTCGGTTCCGGGCCGGCCCACGGGGCTCAGGGTGACCCCGAGCGGCGTGAGGGGAAGCGGCCAGCTCCTGCTCACGTGGACGCCCCCGGGCGACGACGGCGGGAGCCCGATCACCGGATACCGCATCGAGAGGTCCTCCAACGGCAACTCGGGCTGGATCATCCTGGTGGCCAGCACCAACGGCACGACCACCACCTACCTCGACACCCGCCTCAAACCCGCGACCACCTGGTTCTATCGCGTGTCCGCGGTCAACAGCCAGGGGGCGGGACCGGCATCCAACGTGGGCAACGCGATCACCACCGCGGCGCCTCCCGGGCCGCCGCGGAGCGTGCGTGCGCGCGCGATCGGACCGAACAGCATCCTCCTCGCCTGGGATGCGCCGGAGACCGACGGAGGGGAGCGCGTCACCGGCTACGCCATCCAGAGGATCGGGCCGAACGACAACGACTGGATCACCCACCGTTCCAACACGGGAACGAGGGCAACCACGTTCACGGACACCGGACTGGAGCCGGTGACCCGGTACCGGTACCGGGTCGCGGCCATCAACCGCGTGGGCCGAGGGGAGTTCTCGCCGTTGCCCCCGTTGCCCCCGGTAGCGGCCATTACGCACGCCGACTTTGCCGGGGTCCCGACCGGGCTGACGGCCCGGGCGGTGGGCACGGCGCGCATCGACCTGGCGTGGAACGCGCCCCGCTACACGGGCGGCGTCTCGATCATCGGCTACCGCATCGAGGCCTCCGACGACGGGGGCGCGACCTGGAACATCATCCGCCGCAACACGAACGCGAGGACGACGACGTTCTCCGACGTGAACCTCCGGCCCGCCACCACGCGGCACTACCGGGTCGCCGCGATCAACCTCGCGGGGGTCGGACTGTGGTCGAACACGGCGCGGGCGACCACCGACGCGACCGAGCCGGGCGTGACGCGACGTCTCACCGCCGAGGCGTCCGGCACCTCGCAGATCGCTCTCTCCTGGCAGGTGCCCTCGGACGACGGGGGCGCGCGCATCACCGGCTACCGCATCGAAGTTTCGGCCGACGGGGGCAGGAGTTGGGAGGACCTGGTGGCCAACACGCGCACCACGGCCACCGTCTACACGCACAGCGGGCTCGCGCCGGCATCGACGCGCCACTACCGCGTCTCGGCGATCAACCGGATCGGCGTGGGCAACGCGTCGCGGGTCGCGGGCTCCACGACCGACGCCACCGTGCCCGACGCGCCCACCGGGCTGGTGGCCAACGATGTCACGCCCACCCAGATCGACCTGTTCTGGGTTGCGCCCGCCTACAATGGCGGAGCCCCCATCACCGGCTACCGCATCGAGGTCTCGGAGACCGGGGCTGCTTGGGCGGATCTGGTGACCAACACGGAGTCCGCGGTCACCGCCTTCTCGCACACCGAGCTGCTGCCGGGGAGCATGCGCCACTACCGCGTCTCGGCGATCAACCGGGCGGGCACCGGCGCACCGTCGGCGAGCGCATCGGCCGCGACGGACGACCCCGTGCAGCGCGCGGGACGGCTGAACACCCAGGTTCTTCCGCACGTGGCCGCGACGATGACGTCGAGCACCGTCTCGGCCATCGCGCGCCGCGTTGATGCGGTGGCCAGCGGGATGGGCATGGAGCGGCGCGTGGAGACGAACGGGCTCTCATCCATGGCGGCGAGCCTGTCCGCGCCGGACGCGGGGAGCCTCGGCCTCGCCCAGGGCGACCAGGCCGGCCTGGCCGCCCTCTTCGGCGGCACCTCCTTTACGATGCCCTTCGGCGCTCCCTCCGCGCAGCAGCAGTCCGCGACCGGCACGCAGTTGGCGAGCTGGGGCGCGGGCGAGTACCACCACCTCGGCGAGCCCGGCCAGAGCGCCCTCGACTGGAAGGGCAACATGGTGAGCGCCCACGCCGGCATCGACGCGCGCGTGGGACCCGACATCCTGGCGGGTGTCGCGGGCTCGTACTCGTCGGGCAGCTTCGACTTCACCGACAAGACCGGCGCCAGTCCGGTGCGGGGCACCTACGGCACCACCATGGCCAGCGTGCATCCCTACATGGCCTGGTTCTCCGGCGCGGGCGCCGCCTCGGTT
>JAJDXG010000024.1 GCA_022823365.1 Gemmatimonadota bacterium | reverse complement strand
CCAGGGAGGAGCACGGGTACGACGGCACCCCCTTTTTCGCCCATCAGGAACAAACCCACTACCGGTAGTAGGCCACCCCTACCGGTAGTGGGTCTGTGCTTCCTGGCGCAGCCTGCGCGCGCCGAAGGATCTGTTTCCCGCGCTCCGCGGGGATTCGGCCCCCGTTACCGGTGGGGGTGATCGTGCGGCGCCTCGTCATTGTGGTGCGGAGCCTGCTCGTAGTGCGCCCGCAGCACGTCCCCGCCGAAGTCGTCCCGCAGATCGCGCCAAACCGAGTGCACGTGGTTGGCGTTGCCCTGGGTGTTGTCGTACTCGATGAGGAATTCCGGCGAATGGACGCGGTAGTAGTGGCCCTCGCCCGCCTCGGTCGCGCCCGCCCAGGCAAAGTAGAGTTCGTCGTCGGAACCGGCGGCGATGCGCTCCATCCAGCGGTTCGCGGACTCGTCGTCCATGTTGTGCACGTACTCACCGATGAGCCGGTCGAGCTGCGCCCGCTGGGCGTCGTTGAGCGCCGAGGCGCGGATCCCCTCGTACGAAAGATCCACGGTGCGCTCGGCACCGGTGATGATGTCGTCGTAGGCTTCGCTGGCGATGACCGCCGACCCGCGCTGGCCCGACGAGAGCATCATCACGAGCGAGCGCGCGAGGTCCTCCTCGTTGCCGAGCACGCGCAGCCCGGCCTTGGGGCCGGAGGCGACCGTGTGCGGGTTGCTTCCCAGGAAGGCAGGGCCCATGACCAGGGTTTCATCTCCCAGGGAGGAGAAGCTCATCGAGAGATGATGCCCCTCGAAGCGCCAGGCCCAGGGCTCGTCGGCCGAGGGGGATCCGTAGATGGTGAAGTAGTAGTCCTCCGGATCGCGAAACTCCTCGCGTTCCTCGATGACGCCGAGCACGCGTTCGAGTTCGATGATGCTGTTGGCCTTGAGGTACCCCTGGGTGCTCAGCGCCGACTTGAGCAGCTGATGGGCGGCCGTGCGCTGCGCGAGCGTCATCGCCTTCAGCGGGAGCCCGTTGCGCTCTCTGGGGACGAAGTGCCAGTTGAACTGCTCGGCGTCCCCGAGGGGGTACATGGCCCGGTCGCGGCGCTCGGCGTCCAGGGTGGCGACGAAGCTGGAGGCGGCGCTCGCGACTTCGTCGGTGGTGGTGGACACCCCGGCGAGCACCACGCCGCCCAGCGCCGACGTCGCGGCGAGGATGAGGACCGGAATCGCGACAGCGCGCCAGGACAGGGTCAGATTCTTCATGATGAGGCTCCTTTCTCGGGGACTGCGGGTCCGGATCGTACCTGTCAACTTGCCCGGGTTTTCCGGGGTCCCGCAAGTACGTAGCCGCGGACCTGCGCCGGCGCCTGCCGCGAGTTCTCCGGCGCCCGAGTCGCCCCCCGGCTCGAGGCTCGCGTACCGCGCGCGGTGAGTAGGGCTGCTTGACCATCGCCATCGGGGTGGCTGACTTTATGCCATGATCATTCCGCGCCGCCGAATCACGCGCCTCAGGGTCACCCGTCTGCGCGACCGGAACCACATCACGCGCCAGGATGTCGTGGCCGTCGAGGAGCCCCTCGAGATCCGCGTGCGCTTCGCGGACGGGGACGGATGGAAGACGCGCAGCGTGTCGGTCACCATGCGCACGCCCGGCGACGACTTCGAGCTCGCGGCCGGTTTCCTCTTCGCCGAGGGGCTGGTGTCGGACCGGCGTGACGTTCACGAGATTTCCTACTGCACGGGTGACGAGCAGCAGGAGTACAACCTGCTCGAGGTGCGGCTGGCGCCCGACGCTTCCTTCGATCCGGGCCTCCTGAACCGCAACTTCTACATGACCTCCAGTTGTGGCGTGTGCGGCAAGGCGTCGCTCGACGCCATCGAGGTGCAGGGGTGCGCGCCGGTTGCGGACGGCACGCTGTCGGTGCGGGCGGATGTGCTCAAGGGCCTGCCGGATGCCCTGCGCGCGGCGCAGCCTGTGTTCGAGAAGACGGGAGGCATCCACGCGTCCGGGCTGTTCGACGTGGAGGGGCGGCTGCTCGGGCTGCGCGAGGACGTGGGTCGGCACAACGCGCTGGACAAGCTGATCGGGCGGGAATTCCTGGCCGGGCGGCTGCCCCTGGCCGACCGCATCGTGCTGGTGAGCGGGCGGACCTCCTTCGAGCTTCTCCAGAAGGCCACCATGGCCGGGGTGCCGGTGGTGGCGGCGGTGGGCGCGCCCTCGTCGCTCGCGGTGGAGTTGGCGCGGCGCTTCAACGTCACCCTGGTGGGGTTCACGCGCGCGACCGGCTTCAACGTGTACGCGGGGCGCGCGCGGGTGCGCACCTGAGCGGCGTGGGCGCCGACAACCTGCGGGCGATGGCGGACCTTCCGGCGCGGCGTTGAGCGGAGCGGAGCGGCCGCGCCCCCGGCTCTTCGGGGTGGTGCTGGCGGGGGGGCAAAGCCGCCGCTACGGGAGCCCCAAGGCGCGGGCGCGGCTGGCGGGGCTGACGTTGCTGGAGCGCGCCCTGGCCATCCTGCACGCCGCTGGTCTGGAGACCGGGGTGATCGCCAACCGGGCGGATGATCTGCCGGCCGGCCCTCTCCCCGCGGCCGTGTCCATCCGCCCCGACCTTACGCCAGGCGCCGGCCCGCTCGGTGGGCTGCACGCGGGTCTGACGTGGGCGCGGGAGCGGGGGGATGCGGGGGTCTTCCTGCTCGGGTGCGACCTGCCCCTGGTGCCGCCGGCCCTGGTGGCGCGCCTTGCCACGGACTTCGACGCCGCGTGCCCGACCGTGCCGGCCAGCCCCGGCCCGCTCGGCATCGAGCCGCTGTGCGCGTTTTATCCGGTGGGCCTCGCGGCCGCCGCGGAGGAGTGGTTGTCAGCGGGCCGATTCGGCATGGGGGAGTTCGTGCGCGCGCACGACCCGGTCGTGGTGGCCCCCGAGCAGTTCGCATCCATCACGGGTTCGGAGCACGCCTTCCTCAACGTGAACACGCCTGCCGACCGCGACCGCGCGGCCCGGCTGCTGGGCGCGCGCGATGGCCCAGACCAGGCCCGGGCCTGACTAAAGTCCGTAGCGCAGTCCCACGCTCACGATCGGCCAGAAGCTGAGCCACCCGCCGGCGTCGTCCTCGGCGTCCCGTCTCTCGGTCTCGAGGTCGGTCTGGAAACGAGCCGAGCCGAGCACCGCCGGATCCCCCGTCGCTGACATCTCGAATCCCGCGTCCAGTGGAAAGGCGCCGCCAGCGTCCACCACGAAGCCAAGCCCTCGCGACAGGTGCGACCCATAGCCGAGCAGCGCGTAGGGCGCGACTGATCCGGAGACCAGCGTCGTCGCCAGCGTGCGAACCTCAGGCTGGGTGTAGTAGCTCCCGCCGATGTCAATCGAGGCGCCGTTCCCGTAGGTGATCTCGTAGACGGGGTCGCCTGCGCGGATCAACAGGCCTGCTCCGGCGCGCAGAGCGCCAGACGAGACCTCTGCGCCGATCGTGAACATTGCGCTCGGCAGGGACAGTTCGGCCGTACGGTTGTCGGCGAGCCCGAACCTGCCGGTCAGGTCCAGGCCGAATCCGTAAAGACCGGCTCCACCTCGGAGCCTAAAGGTCTCGTTGACGGCAACCCCGACATCGGCGCCCATGCCAAGCGTCCCCAAATGCGCGCCGAGGGCGATGTTCTGCTGTAGTGCGCGTGCGGGCTGCGCGGGCGCGAGGAATGAAAGCACGGCGAAAAGGATCAAGGTGGGTTGTTTCACTTGCGCTCCGATCAGGTCTGTCGGTGGATCCCGCGAGACGAGTGCGTATGCCAGCGGAAAGCGTCTGACTTGCACTCCTTGGCGTTGGGACCTGGTACACCGGCACCCGGCGTTCGTGCACCCGCGCGGTTTGATGGAGGGAGGTTGATCGCCTCCGCGCCGAAGCCGAAGTTGAGGATCGTCCCGAAGTTGCATCCCCTTGGCCACGGACCGTTCGATGATCCATCCGAACCCGGCGACTGCCTGCCCCCGCTCACATCCTCGCCGACTCCTCGCCTCTCTGTTCGGCTTCACCTGTCTCTGCATCGGCATCGTGGCTGTGGCTCCCTTGTCTGCCCAGGTGACAACCGAACAACTGGGCGCCCTCCGCCCCCGCAACATCGGCCCCGCCGTCATGAGCGGGCGGATCGTGGATCTGGCGGTGGCGGAGTCCGACGCCATCAAGTTCTACGTCGCCTCGTCGACCGGTGGCGTCTACAAGACCGCCGACAACGGCATCACTCTGGTGCCGGTGTTCGAGAACGCGGGCACGCACTCGGTGGGGGCGATCGCATTGCACCAGCGGGACACCTCGGTCGTCTGGGTCGGCACCGGCGAGCGGGCGAACCGGCAGAGCTCCTCGTGGGGGGACGGGGTGTACAAGAGCACCGACGGCGGCGAGACGTGGACGAACGTGGGGCTTCGCGACAGCAAGCACATCGGGCGCATCGCGCTGCACCCCGACGATGCGGATCTCGTCTACGTCGCGGCGATGGGCCACCTGTGGGGTCCCAACGACGAGCGCGGCCTGTACCGGAGCGCCGACGGGGGCGCCACCTGGCAGCGCATCCTCCATGTCGACGAAGACACCGGCGTGGTGGACGTGGTACTCGACCCGGAGGACCCGGGCATCGTCTACGCCGCAACCTACCAGCGCCGCCGCCGTCCCTGGGGGTTCCACGGCGGCGGCCCCGGGAGCGCGCTATACCGGAGCGCCGACGGCGGCGACACCTGGGATCGGCTGTCCGGCCCGGGGATCGCCCGCGGGCTTCCGGATGGAATCCTGGGACGCATCGGCATCTCCATCTACCGGAGCGACCCGCGCATCGTCTACGTGAGCGTCGAGCAGGGCTACCGATACAACGCCTCCACCGCCTACACCGAGCGGCGCGCCGGCATCTACCGATCCGAGGACCGCGGCGAGACCTGGGAGTTCATGAGCGACTGGAATCCCCGGCCCATGTACGCGAGCCAGATCCTGGTCGACCCGAGCGACGACCAGCGCATCTACATGGTGAACAGCTACTCCTTCTCCGACGACGGCGGGCGCACTTTCACCGTGCCGCCCCAGAGCCTGCACGGCGACGACCGCCTGGTCTGGGTGAACCCCGACGACTCGCGCCACGTGATGAAGGCCGACGACGGCGGGCTCGGGATCTCCTATGACCGCGGCCTGAACTGGCTCTACATTTCCGACCTGCCGGTGAGCCAGTACTACCGGGTCCAGGTCGACATGGCGGAGCCCTACAACGTCTATGGAGGCCTTCAGGACAACGGTTCGTGGATGGGGCCCAGCGAGACGTACCGCACGGAGGGGATCGTCAACAGCGACTGGACCCGCCTCGGAGGCGGCGACGGCTTTGTGAATATACCGGATACGACCAATAACTATATCATATATACAGAGTCACAATATTTGGGACTATCACGGCTCGATATTCGGAGCGGGCAGCGAACCAGCATCCGGCCAGGCAATCCCGAGGGCAACATCGCGGGCCGGCGCAACTGGGAGACCTGGAGGGAGGTGGGCACGTTCGAGCAACAGCGCCTCGGCAACGCCATGGAGCCCGCGAACTGGGACGGTCCCTTCATCATCTCGCCCCACGACGGGTCCACCCTGTACGCGGGGACCCGGACCATGTGGAAGACCACCGACCAGGGCGATTCGTGGCAGGCGCTTGGCGACCTCACCACCGGCGTGGACCGGCGCACGCTGCCGGTCATGGGGCAGATGCCCGACGACCTCACGCCCTCGCTGGACGACGGCGTCCCCTACTATCCCACCATCTCGGCCGTCGCGGAGAGCCCGCTCAGGCAGGGGCTCATCTACGCCGGCACGGCCGATGGCCGCCTGCACGTCTCGCGCGACGGCGGCGAGCGCTGGACCGATGTGGCCGCCCGCGACGTGTCCGACTCGGACGAGCCCTCTGTCCTCCCCGACTTTCCCGGCCTTCCTCCCGGGGCGTGGGTGAACGGAATCGAGCCCTCCCGGCACGACGAAGCGCGCGTCTACGCGG
Source organism: Gemmatimonadota bacterium (assembly GCA_022823365.1). Lineage (GTDB taxonomy): Bacteria > Gemmatimonadota > Gemmatimonadetes > Longimicrobiales > Gaopeijiaceae > BD2-11. The sequence continues at coordinate 14,525 of JAJDXG010000024.1, read as the reverse complement.
TCTGGAACAACTACCGCAACGACGACTACGCCAACTACCTGTACCGCTCCGACGACTACGGCGAGACCTGGGTCTCGATTACCGGCGATCTGCCCGCCGAGCGCGTGCTGCGGACGGTGCGCGAGGACCCGCGCAATCCCTCGGTGCTTTTCGTCGGCGCCGAGATCGGCCTCTTCTACACGATGGACGGCGGGGAACACTGGACCGAACTGCGGAGCGGCATGCCGACGCTCCCGTTCAACGACCTCGTGATTCATCCGCGCGACAACGACCTGGTGCTCGGAACCCACGGGCGCGGAATCTGGATCCTCGACCAGATCAACGCGCTGCAGGAACTGACACCCGACGTCATGGCCGGCCCGGCCCACCTGTTCACCATCGAGCCCGCCACCCAGATCCGGCGCGCGGGCGGAGCCGCCCACGCCGGCGACGTGCACTACCAGGGCGAGAATCCACCCAACGGCGCCATCCTCGACTACTGGCTTGCCGAGGAGGCGGCGGACGGGACGGTGAACATTGCCATCGAAGACGAAGGCGGCGCCCTGGTCGCGACGGTGGAGGGGACTACGGGGCAGGGGATGAATCGCGTGGTGTGGGACATGCGCCATGAGGTCGAGGCCGGACGGGGCCCGCTGGTGGTCCCCGGCACGTACATGGCACGCCTGCAGGCTGGGGGGGCGGAGTCCGCGCAACGTTTTCCGGTGCGGGAGGATCCGCGAATCGATGCGCCGGTCGACGTAAGGGCAGCCTGGACAGCCACTTTGCTGGAGCTGGCCGCGGCGAGAGCCCAGGTGGCCGCCGAGGGGTCGCGCATCGAGGAGGCGCTGGAGGGCATCGCCGAGGACGACTCCGGCCCTCGCGCCGCCAAGCTGCGCGATCTGCGCCGCGAATTCAGCGAGCTGGCCAGCCGCCTGGCCCGCCTGACCGGGGCGGTGGAAGGCGTGGTCGCCCCGCTGACGCAGGACCAGCAGGCGCAGCGCGCGTTCTACATGGAGATGCTGGAGACGCTCACGGCGGAGGCGCGGGAGGCCGGGTAGCGCCGAGTTACGCCAGATAGCGCTCCCTCAGCACCTGCCGGTGATGACGCGAGTGCCCGGCGATGATCCAGGCCAGGCTTCTGACCGTGAACTCGCAGCCGCTGGCGACGCCGCGCCGATTCCACGCGTCCTCCGGAAAGCTGCGGAGCAGCAGGAGGGTTGCCGTCCGGACGGCCGTCAGCTCCTCGGAGAGGTTGGCCAGGGAGCGCTGATCGGCCCCGGATTCGGCCGCGTAGGCGTTCTCGTCGAACGACGGATAGTGTGACGCGTCTCCCCGCGCGAAGGCCATCGCGCGCACGCTGAACATTCGTTCGGCATCGATGACGTGTCCCACCACTTCGCGGATGGACCACTTCCCCGGGGCGTAGCGATACCCTTCCCGGTCAGGCGGCACGGCCGCGAGCAGATCACGCCACTCCGCGGCCTCGCTCTCAAGCCTCTCGAGAAGCGGTTCCTCGACGGCGCCGACGTAGCTTGCGTACAAGTCAGCGTACTCGTCCGGTTGAGGTCTGCGCACGGAATTCGCCATTCCCTGTCCCTTCTCCGGGGTGATTGTCGGCGGAGAGTCCCGGGTGCTCCCGCCCTTCTCGGCCTAGCCGATCGGAACTCCCAGACCCGCCCGAATCGTGAGCGCCCGGTGCTTCACCGATCCGCCAAGGTCATCGCTGACGTTGGAGAGTCCCAGCGTATAGAGCAAGCCCAAATGCGCGTCGACCGAATCGGTCAACCCGATGTCGATTCCCGCGCCCCCGGCAAGGCCGACATCGACCGTCCCGAAATCGAGCCCGGCCTCGTCGCAACCCACGCCCTGGTCAAGAGCGGGGCGGTCCGGACCGCTGATGCTGACGACTCCTTCGCACGATGACCGCAGGCCCAGCGCCGGTCCCGCGAGCAGGTGTCCGGACACGCGGTCGCCCGACAGCGGGAACCCGGCTCTGGCCAGGACCGAGAGCTCGACATAGTCCATCTCGTAGTCTATGTCGAGGCTTGCGCCCGGCGGCATCTCCTCAAACCCGCCGAACATGTCACCCATCATCTCCATTAGTCGAAGCACGTCCAGGCGTCCTCCCTTCTGAGCGTAGCGGCCTCCAAGCTGGAGCCCGAATCGGTCCGAGACGGGAAGGGTAGCCGCCAGGCCGACCGACATCCTCGTAAGAGATTCCAACCCGGGAGAACGTGTCCCGTCGCTATCGGTGTCCATGGAGGTGATGTTCACGCCGCCCGTCAGGGACAGCGTGGTCTGCGCCTGGACAGGCGCAGCCGGCATGAGGCAGACGGCGGTCAGAAGAGCGGGCAACACGAGTTTGGAAAGCCGATTCATGAGAACCCTGCTGGTGGATGGGTGGAGAAGGGCTTCCGAGCGCCCGGACGGCAGGCTGGCCGGACAGGCAAAGCTTGAGCAATATTCGGACCAGAGACGATTCTCTCGACCTGCCCCCCCGGGGAGGACATCATGAACCTCGGCTCGCCCGGCAGGCTGCCGTTCGCGCTACACATCCTCCCCATGCTCCTCGCAGGGGTCGCCGCGGCCTGCGGCCCCGAAACCACCCCCGCCAGCGACCTCACGATCAAGACCGACACCGTCGGCGGCATCGTGCGCGTGACCAACACCGGAACCGCGCCCGAGTGGCAGCTCACCCCGGTCGTCTCCATCGGGCCCAGGTCCCTGTCGGAGACGGGCGCGCCGGAGGAGTTCGGCCGCGTCAACAGTGCCACCCTCGGGCCCGATGAGGCCGTGTTCGTGGCCGACGGCTTCAACGACGAAGTCCGGGTCTTCGGCCTGGACGGGGTCCATCGGCGCACCTTCGGCCGGAACGGCGAAGGCCCGGGCGAGTTTCGAAGTCTGTATTCGGTTGCATGGATGGGCGATCGTCTCCTGACCCTGGATTCCAGTCTGGGTCGCATCGGAGAGTTCTCGGCCGATGGCGAGTGGCTGGGACAGCAGCGGGTCGAGGGGAGCTACAGCGGCTCTCCCGCCGGCATCCGCCTCATGCCCGTCGGCCCGGACGAGTTCTATCGACTCGGGCTTCTCACGGAGGGGACGGGGGTCACCTCCGTGCTCGTCGGCCACGACAGCCGCGGAGAGACCGGCGACACGCTGTCGTGGCTTACACGGCCTCCGGGTCCGGCTGACAGCATCATCTGCCAGTACGGTGGAACGATCAGCCTATTCCACATCCCGTTCGGTCCGGGGCTGGCTCAGCACCCCGGGCCCGGCGCAGTGATGTATTCGTCGATGACGGATGCCTATCGCATTGCGGTGACCGGGCAGGAAGGCGATACCCTGCGCGTGATCGAGCGTCCCCTTCCGCCCGAGCCCATTTCGGATGAGGAATGGGCAGCCGGCAATCGGGACTTCGAGGAACTCCTTGCCGAGCGGCCGGATGCCGAGTGCAATCCCCGGCGACCCAGCCGGCCGGAGTCGAAGTCCTTCATCCAGGGCATCTTCATCGCTCCCGACGGCAAGCTCTGGGTGGAGGTAGTCCGCACCGCCGGGAACAGGTGGGAGATCTTCGATCCGGAAGGCCGACTGCTCGGCAGCGTTCCCGCGCCCCCGCGCAAGGAAGACGCCGCCCCCGCCTTCAACGCCGATCACCTCATCACGATCCGACGGGACAGCCTCGACCTGGACCATGTGGACGTCTGGAGAATCGAGTGGACGGGGAACCCGGCTGGAGCCTGACCGACCCCCGCCTACTCCTCCTCCGGCCTCCGCCGCAACCGCTTCACCTGCCCGCGCCTGCGCTTCGCGTCCAGCCGCTTGCGCTTCTGGGCCTCGGGCACGCGCGTGGGAATCCGCTTCGGTTTGCGCGCGAGATGCTCCTCCAGGCGCCGGCGAAGCCTGGCCAGTGCGACCTGTCGATTGCGGTGCTGGCTGCGGCGCTCCCGGGCCACCACCACGATGCCGGTGGGGAGATGCGTGAGGCGGACGGCGCTGTCGGTCACGTTCTGATGCTGCCCGCCCTTGCCTCCGGCGCGCAGGGTGTCGACCCTACATTCACGCAGGAGCACCTCGTCGGACTCGGGGAGGGCGTAGCGCCCGGATGCTCCGGTCTCGCTCACTGGAAGATCGCGAATGCTGGAACGACAGGAAGACAAGCGCGGCGCCCGTGTGCTGGGGGTCCTCGCATCGGTCGTGGTCGTCGTCGCCGGCCTGAAGCTCGCGGGCAGCATTCTCTCGCTCTTCTTCCTCGCACTGGTCCTCGCGATCCTTACCCTTCCGGTGATGACGTGGCTGCGCCGGTACGGCGTCCCGTCCCCGCTGGCCATCCTGATCTCCGTGCTCCTGGTGGCCGCCGTCGTGGGAGGCCTGCTGCTGCTGGCGAGTCAGGCGTTCGCCGAGTTCCAGGCCCGCTATCCCGCATACGAGATTCGTCTGCTCCTGCTCTGGCAAATATGGGAGGCGAGGCTGGCCGAGGTCGAGCTTCCCGTCGTGGGGAACGTCTTCGCGGCACTGACCGACCTGTTCTCGTTCGAAGCCGCGCTCGACCTGGCCACCGGCACCATCCAGCGGGTCCTGGCCCTGGTCACCGACACGTTCCTGGTCCTGTTGATCATGGTCTTCATTCTGGCCGAGGCGGCCGTTTTCCCCCGCAAGCTGCGCATGGCGCTGGGAGAGGTCGGGGACGACTCGATGAGGCTTACCAAGATCGTTCGCGAAGTCCAGACCTACCTGACCATCAAGACGCTGGTTTCCCTGGCCACAGGGATCACCATCGGTCTCTTCGCGGCAGCCATCGGCCTCGACTTCCCGGTGCTGCTCGGGCTCATCGGCTTCGTTCTCAACTACATTCCCACCATCGGTTCGGTGATCGCCTCCGTCCCTGCCGTCCTGCTGGCGCTCATCCAGTTCGGTCTGGGCTCGGCGCTGGGCGTGGGTGTCGTGTACCTGGGCATCAACACCGTCTTCGGAAACATCATCGAACCCAACCTCATGGGGCGCCGACTGGGCCTTTCAACCCTCGTCGTCGTCCTCTCCCTCATCTTCTGGGGATGGGTCTGGGGCCCGCTGGGTATGTTCCTGTCGATCCCGCTGACCATGATTCTCAAGATCCTGCTCGAAAACACCCCCGATCTCCGCTGGATGGCGGTCCTGCTCGGAAAGGGTGTCGGCGATTCCCTCGCGCGTGAGGAATAGGTGACCAGGACACAGCAGACCGATTCCGTCTTCGAACGCATGCCCGACCAGGCGCGACTGTGGGTTTTCGCGAGCGAGCGTCGTCTGTCGGCCCCCGAACGCACCGCGCTGCTCGCGCGCGTGGACGGCTTCCTGTCCCGCTGGAAGGCCCATGGAGCCCCGCTGGCGGCGGGGCGGGCCTGGCTCTACGACCGGTTCCTGGCGGTTGCGGTGGACGAGAGCGCGACGCCTCCTTCGGGCTGCTCGATCGACGCCCTGGTGCACATGCTCAAGGAGCTGGAAGCCGAGATCGGGTCCCGGCTGGTCGACAACACGCCTGTTTACTACCGCTCGGCCCGCGGCGTCGAGCGGGTGAGCCGGGGAGGGTTCAGGAAGCTGGCGGATGCCGGGGAGGTGACGCTGGACACGCCCGTGTTCAACAACACCATCACGCGGCTGGAGGAGTTCAGGGGCGGGAAATGGGAAGGCCCGGCCCGCCACAGCTGGCAGGGCCGAGCCTTCTTCCGGGTCTGAGCCCCGGCTGCGTTCAGGACTCCAGCCGGATCACGTTCTCCGCCGCGGGGCCCTTGGGCCCGTCAACGATGTCGAACTCGACGCGCTCGCCCTCGGTCAGGGAGCGGAAACCGTCTCCCGAGATGGCCGAGTAATGGACGAAGCAGTCCTGATTCCCCCCTTCGGGATCCAGGAATCCATACCCCTTGGCGTCGTTGAACCATTTCACGGTTCCAGTCGTTCTCATTCTACTTCTTCCTCCTGATGACGCGGGACCGGCAGAGGGCGAGGAATTGCCGCACGGCGCGATCCCGACGGTGGTGAAACTAATGCAAAAGGCCTGTGCGGCGATTGGTTACGGCGGATGATGCGTACGGCAGATGAATCTGAAAGCTGCGGATTTGGGTGCCGGGTCATGAGCCCCCGGTGAAGCAAACGCGCGAACGCTACAAGGAGAGCCGCAACTCGTCAAGGGATGTGACCGGTTCCGGGCGAAGCACCAGGTCGGTTGTTGCGGGCGTCGTCAGTCTTTCGGGCTCAGATGGTGCACCAGAAAGCGCACGGCTTCGCCGTCGGCGTGGATCGACGCGCGCCATGGCGTCTCGCCCTGGACGAAGCCGACGTGGCCGCCGCCGGGGGCGAACGCCGCCACCAGGTGCGGGTTGGACGCCACCTGCTCGCGGGGGATGGCGTCGGGGCTCGAGATGGGATCGTCGCGGCTCTGGATGAGCAGCGCCGGCACCCGGATGCGCGCGAGGAACGGACGCGCATCCGCCCTGGCGTAGTAGTCGGCGGCGTCGGCGAAGCCGTGCAGTGGTGCCGTCAGTACGTCGTCGAATTCGCGCAGGGTGCGGGCGTGGAGCGCCGGCCCGGTGTCGATGATGCCGTCGAGCAGCGCCTGCTTGGCACGCACCTTCCGCCGCAGCGAGCGCAGGAAGTAGCTGGTGTAGAGGCCGCCCATGAAGCCGCGGCTGATCCGGTCGCAGGATGCCGCGAGATCGAAGGGGACGCAGATGGTCGCGGCGGCTCCGATCGGGCTTTCCGCTCCCCTCTCGCCCAGGTACTTGAGGATGACATTTCCCCCCAGGCTGAAGCCGATCGCGCCGATGGGCCGGCCGGGATGGCGGCGCCGGAGGTGCTCCGCGACGAAGGACAGGTCGCCCGTCTCGCCGGCGTGATAGAAACGGGCGGTCCGGTTCACTTCTCCCCCGCAGCCGCGGAAGTTCAGCCCGACACCCCGGACGCCGCAGTCGAACAGGCGGCTCAGCACGCTCGCGGCGTAGCGACGGCGGATGTAGCCCTCCAGACCGTGGAGCACGAGCGCGATGGGGGCGTCCGGGCCCGGATCGGGCGTGAAGTCCAGGTCGAGGAAGTCGCCGTCCGGGGTATCCAGTCGGCAACGCTCGAGCGGATGCCAGCCGGCGGGACGGAAGAAAGACCCCGCGAGCGTCTGGGCGTGCGGGTTCTTCAGCCACCATGGGGGCCGGTACGCCCGCGGCCGGAAGGGCGCCGCGGCCCCCGCTCCACGCGTCAAATACCGTTCGCCGGATCCAGCATGGCCTCGATGCGCACCAGCACGTCCTCGTAGTGGAGCCGGGTCGCCCGGTCGCCCGTGCGTCCGGCGCCCGCGCGCACCTCCCCGGCCAGCGTTGCAAGCTGCCCGCGCACCGCGGGCACGATGTCGGTGGCGAGGGCGTCCTCGTCCTCCATCAGCTCGGCGAAGCGCTCCAGATGCACCCGCTGCAGGTTGCGCCTGTACGTGTCCGTGGCCTCGCCGCTCGCCGTCTCGCGCCAGAGCGCGCTACGCAGGTCGTCGAGCATGTCGTTGAGCCCGTAGGCCGCAGCGCCGTCGAACGCCTCCTGCTCGATCAGCCGTTTCATGCGGTCCACGTCGAGCAGGCGGTTGAGGGCCGAGGCCTGCCAACCCCCCAGCAGGTCCGGCGCGCCCGATCCCTGCACGCGGTCGAGGATGTCGGGATCGATCAGCCACGACGGCGTCCGGAAGACCTGCTCGTCCAGATAGGCCATGGCCCGTTCCTGCGTCTCCCGCTCCACGCGCTGGTACGGATAGCCGTCCTGGTCCTGACTCTTCCGGTTCCAGCGCACCCCGCCGACGTTGGTCAGCACGTGTCCCGAGTAGCGGTTCCACTGCGCCCCGATCTGCTGGTGCAGCTCGCGCAGCTGGGCGTATCCCTCGCCTTCCTCGTAGGTCCAGTCGCGCAGCGAGCCGGCGATGCGCTTGAGGTTGGCGATGCCCAGTTCCGACGCGTGCATGGCGTCGTCGCCGATCGCCTCGGTGAGCGACTCCGGATCGGCCTGGCTGGGATCGCCGAAGCGGTACACGGGGTCGTCGCCCGTGTCCAGGATCCATTTGTGCAGCGTCGCCCTTTCTTCCTCCGGAGAACCGGCTTCCGGGATGGGCCGGTAGCCCCAGCGGACCGAGTAGATGTCGTACGGGCCCACGCGGGGCAGTACGCAGGCGTCGTCTCCGGGCTGCGCCACGTAGTTGAAGCGGGCGTAGTCCATGATCGAGGCCGCCGTGCCCATCGAGCAGGTGAAGTTCGTGCGCAACGAGTCGACCGGATACGCCGCCGACGATTTCATGTTGTGCGGCAGCCCGATGGTGTGCCCCACCTCGTGCGCGGACACGAAGCGGATCAGCTCGCCCATCACCTCGTCGTCGAACTTCACCCCGCGCGCGTTCTCCTCGCGGGCCGCGGTCTGCACCAGATACCAGTTGCGCAGCAGGTTCATCACGTTGTGGTACCACTGGATGTCGCTCTCGAGGATCTCTCCGGTCCGCGGATCGTGGACGTGAGGTCCGGAGGCGTTCTGGACGGACGAGGCCAGGTAGCGGATCACCGAATAGCGCGCATCCTCGGGGCTCCAGTCGGGGTCCTCTTCCGGCGAAGGGGGCTCGCGCCCCTCGATGGCGTTGCTGAATCCCGCCGCTTCGAACGCCACCTGCCAGTCGTTCACCCCCTGGATGATGTACGGGCGCCACTTCTCCGGCGTCGCGGGATCCACGTAGTACACGATGGGCTTCACGGGGTCGACCAGCTCTCCGCGCGCCCACGCCTCCGGGTCGGAGGGCTCGAGCCGCCAGCGGGTGATGAAGCGCTCCTGCTCGGCTCGCTGCTCGTCCAGCGCGTAGTTGGTGCGGGTCACGGAGAAGTAGCCGACCCGCTCGTCCCACAGCCGCGGCTGCATGGGCTCGTCGGGGAGCAGCAGCATCGAGTGGTTCATCTCGAGCGAGAGCGTGTTCGACTCGGCGTCGGACGGAGCCTCGGTGGCCTGGTAGGTGACCACCCGGCGCACCTCCACGTTGCGCGGGAAGCTGCGCACCGACTCGATGAAGGTGCGGTCCCCATCCATGCTGCGAACCTCGTACTGCTCCCGCCGCTGCGGGCGAATGCCGAAGAGCGGCACGTCGCTCTCGAACAGGTCGTTCACCTGGATGACGACCGCCGACGAGTCCTCGGACAGCGTCTCGATGTCGAAGACGTGGATGACCGGCTCGAAGTTGGAGTTCAGCACCGACTGGTAGATGGTGCTCTCCGGGTCGGCGTAGTTCTCGTGGCTCACCTGGCGCAGCAGCACCTGATCGCTCCGCCGCTGCCAGCGCACCACCGCGGTCCCCTCCTTGGCGCCGCCCCAGCCCACGTTCTCCGCGGTGCGGGAGATGCGCGACACCACCAGCATTTCGCGCCCGAACTGTTCGACAGGGATCTCGTAGAAGAAGTCGGTATCGACCTGGTGGACGGCGAACAGGCCGTCGTCGCTGGCGGCCTCGGCGGTGACGACCTCGGCGTACGGCGGCATGGCGTCGTCGTCCCGGTCCGGTCCTGCCGGCGAGGGGGCGGGCCCGGGATCCGCGCGCCCGACGGCGCAGGCGGCAAGGGCAAGCGGCACGAGAAGAAGGGGCACCGGGCGGAGCGAAACGTCAGAGCGTGGCATGGGAGTCTCCGGCAGCAGATTCGGCGTGGCGGGGGTCTGTGAACGTGGCGGGGATCGTCGAATGCGACGGGAACTCCCGGAAGTTAGAAAACCGGGAGAAGGCATGCCACGTCGCGGGACAGGGCGCGATGCCGGGCTTCGGCCGGGGTAGCAGGCAACCGTGCCGACGATGCTCCGAAGGGAGCAAGCCGGGCGAGCCGGGGCCGTTGAACCCGCCGGGCGATTTGTTTACACTGTTCACATGGCAATTCAGCGATCCGACATCAGAAGCCACGCCACCGAACTCTACCTCTCAGGGGGGCTTGAGGCGCTGTCCATGCGCAAGCTGGCGGGCAGGCTCGGCGTGACCGCGCCCGCAATCTACCGCTACTACGCGAGCAAGGAAGAGGTGCTGCGCGATATCGTGCGCGAAGCCTACCGGCAGTCGGCCAGCTACATCTACCGCGCGCTCTCGGCCGCCACGCCCCTGGAGCGGTTCCGGCGCGCCGGCGAGGAGAACCTCGACTTCGCCCTGACGCACCCGCGCTGGTACGAGATGATGTACCTCTCCCCGGAGCGTTTCGGCTGGTCGGACTATCCGCCCGAAGTGGCTGCCCATGCTCAGGCTACACACCAGTTCTGGATGGACCGGGTGCGCGAGTGCGTCGAGGCCGGGTATCTGAGGGCCGAAGCCGACATCCGCGACGTGGGGATGACCATGTGGGCCCATTCCCATGGCCTGATCACGATCTACATGCGGGGGCTCCTGAACCTGAGCGCGGCCGAGTTCCGGGAAGCCTACCTGGCCTCCGCCCGGCGGATGCTGCTGGGCCTCGGAACCCGCAAGCTGCTCAGCGAGGTGCGGGGCGGGGAGCAGGCCGGACTGAACCGTGCAGCGGAAACAGAGGAATCCCGGAAAACCGAATACAGCGAGGCATACGGATGATGAGAGATGGAGCACGAGGGTGGACGGGAGTCCCGCGGAAGCTGCGGGACGTGGGGGTGTTCGTGAACGCTGTTCTCTGCATGGCCGTGGCCGCTGAGACGGCTCTGCCGGCGCATCTTGCTGCCCAGGAGCCGGTTTCGGCCGCCGTGCCGGCAAGCGACGCGCTCACGCTCCCCGAGGTGGTCTCCATGGCGCTCCGCCGGAACCGCGACGTTCGCGATGCGCGCTTTGCCCTGGACCTGGCGCAGGAGCAGGTGTCGGAAGCTTGGGGGGGTGTGCTGCCGACCGTCAGCATGGACGCCAACTACACGCGCAACGTCTCTCCCGCCGTGACGTTCATGCCGGCTTTCTTCGATCCCAATGCGGGTCCCGACGATTTCATCCAGGTACAGTTCGGCGCCGACAACAGTTGGAACACGAGCATAGTCGTGGAACAACCCCTCTTCGATGCCCGTGTGTTCATCGGGCTGGGAGCGGCCCAGCGCCTGGCGTCGATCCAGGAGGAGTTCGTGCGCGGGCGCAGCCAGAACCTGGTCACGCGGGTGCGGCTGGCCTACTACGATCTGCTCCTGGCGCAGGAGCAGGAGCGGCTTACGCGCAATTCGGTCACCCGGGTGCGCCAGTCCCTGAAGGAGACCAGCGCGATGAACCGGGCCGGACTGGTGTCGGACTACGACCAGCTCCGCATCGAGGTCGAGCTGGCGAACCTGGAGCCGAACCTGCGCCGTGCCGAGAACGCCGCGATGCAGTTCCGCCGGGTGCTCGCGGTGGAACTCGCGCTGGAAGACCAGGAGAGCCTGCAGGTGGCCGGGTCCCTTGCCTCGATGGATCTGGACGATCCCGCGGGCAACACGCCGGCCAACCGCGCGATCCTGGCGTTCGCCGGTTCGGCGCCGCTGGAGGGCGCTGCGGAGCAGCGGGTCGAGCAGGCATGGCAACGGCGGTCGGATCTGCGCCAGTTGGAGATGGCCGAGCGCCTGCGCCACTCGGAGATGCGCCTCGAGCAGATGCAGTACCTGCCCACGGTGTCGTTCTTCGGCAACTACGTGCTCCAGGCCCAGCAGAACGGAGCGCCGGACTTCTTCGGCGACCCCATGTCGCGAGCGTCGGCGCAGGCGGTCGGGATCTCGGTGAGCGTCCCGATCTTCGAGGGCTTCCGCAAGGATGCGCGCGTGGACCAGCGCCGGGCAGCGTGGCGGCAGGCAGAGACGCAGTTCCGCTTCGCGCGCGACCAGGCGGCGAGCCAGGTCAAGTCGCTGATCGAACTGGCCGACGAAGCGCGGGCGCGGGCGCGGGGGCAGAAGCTGGCCGTCGACCAGGCGCAGCGCGGCTTCGAGATCGCCTCCGCGCAGTACCGCGAAGGTCTGAGCGGCCAGCTGGAGCTCACGGACGCCGAGGTAGCGCTCAGGCAGAGCGAGTTCAACTACGCGCAGGCCGTGTACGACTACCTGGTGGCCTGGGCGCAGCTCGACGAAGCGGTCGGCGCCGTGCCGATGGTGGATTCGGAATTCAGGCAGGCTGACGGACAGTAGACAACACGAAGTCTTCGAGGAAACGACGATGAATCGAGCAGTACGGCGGATGACAGGGAGAGTGGCGCTGGGACTGGCGGGGGTCGTGGCCGCTTGCAGCAGCAGCGCGGAGGCGGGTGACACCATCCCGCCCATCATCGAGGGCGCCACGCGCGTGATCAACGTGGAGGTGGAGCCGATCGCGCCTACCGGTTTTACCGAGCTGATCCGGCTCACGGGCACCGTGCGCGCAAACCGCGATGTGGTCGTGTCGGCCACCGAGCCGGGGCTGGTAGCCTCGATCCTGGTCGACCAGGGAAGTCCGGTAAGGGCAGGACAGGCGGTGGCCCGGCTGGACGATACCCAGTTGCGGGCGCAGGTGGACGAGGCGCGCGCCCGGGCGGACCTGGCGCAGGAGACCTGGGAGCGGTACCGGCGGCTCTTCGAGGAGGATCAGGTCGGGTCCGAACTGCAGTACCTGGAGGCCCGCTACGCGGCCGAGCAGTCGGCGGCGAGCCTGACCGCGCTTTCCGCCCGGCTGGACGCCACCGTCATCCGGGCCCCCTTCGAGGGCGTGCTCGACTCCCGGGACATCGAACTCGGCAGCATGATCATGCCGGGGACGCCCGTGGCCCGCGTGGTGGATCTGGACCCGGTGCGCATCCGTGGCGGCGTGCCCGAGCGGTTCGCGCTCGACGTACGGCCAGGCTCCGCGGCCACAGTGACCTTCCAGGTGCTCGAGGGCGAGATCTTCGAGGGCGACATCACCTACGTCGGGGCCGCGGTCGATCCGGAGGACCGCACCTTTCCGGTCGAGCTGACCCTCGCCAACCCCGGCGGGCTCATCAAGCCGGAGATGGTGGCCAACATCGAGATCGTGCGCGATACCCGCACGGACGTGGTGGTGGTTCCCCGCGAGGTGCTGCTGAGGGTCGAGGACGGCTACGTCGCGTACGTGGTGGACGGTGCCGGCGACGATGGAGTGGCGCGGCTGCGCGAAGTCGAACTGGGACCCGCCCAGCGCAACCTCGTCGTCATCGAGGAAGGCCTTCGGGCCGGAGACCGGCTCGTCGTCATCGGCCAGCAGCTGATCGCCGACGGCGACCGGGTGCGGGTCGTCAACTGACGCCGCAACCCAACTGATTGAACCCAAGAGAGACGGATATGTCAGAGTTCAGGGACGAACGAACGGGCGGGGAGGCGAACGCGGCGGCCCAGGACGTGGGGGCCGACCGGCCCCGCAGCGACGCGGGCTACCTGGCGCGCTTCAAGGAATTCGTGTTGACCAGCTTCGCCATCGATCACCGCACCAGTTCCGTGGTATTGCTGATTCTCATCACGATCACCGGCCTGACTTCCTACCAGGTAATCCCGAAGGAGTCGTTCCCGGAGATCGAGATCCCGCTGATCGCCGTGAACACCATCTACCCGGGGGTGTCGCCCGCCGACATCGAAACGCTGGTCACCCGCCCGATCGAGGAGGAACTCAGCACCATTTCCGACATCACGGAGCTGTCCTCCACCTCTATCGAGGGGTATTCCAGCGTAACCGCCGAGTTCGAGACCACGGTCAACATCGAGGAGGCGCTCCAGCAGATCCGCGAGAAGGTCGACCTGGCCAAGCCGGAACTGCCCGAGGACGCGGAGGAGCCCGCCATCCTGGAGTTCACCTTCTCTGAACTCCCCATCATGCAGGTGAACCTCGCGGGCGACTTCGACCTGGTCTACCTCAAGGAGATCGCCGAGGACCTGCAGGACGAACTGGAGAGCGTTCCCGAGATTCTGCGCGTGGATGTGCGGGGCGGGCTCGAGCGCGAGGTCAAGGTGGATGTCCACCTGTCGAGGCTCCAGTTCTACAACCTGGCGCTCCAGGACGTCATCGACGCGATCGCGGCCGAGAACGTCAACATTCCGGGCGGCTCCATCGACGTGGGCAACCAGAGGTTCCTCGTCCGGGTGGACGGCGAGTTCGACGATCCCGAGCTAATCGAGGATCTGGTCATCACCGCCGACGATGCGGGCCCCATCTATGTACGCGACCTGGCCGACGTCGAGTTCGGCTTCTCGGAGCGCGAGAGCTACGCCCGGCTTGACGGGTCGCCGGTGGTGACGCTGGACATCGTCAAGCGGTCGGGAGAGAATATCATCGAGACCGCGGACCAGGTTAGGGCGGTCATCGACGAGATGACGCCGCTCTTCCCGGCGACCATGACGGTGAAGATCACCGGCGACATGTCGCGCGACATCTTCTCCATGGTGAGCTCGCTCGAGAACAACATCATCTCCGGGCTCATCCTGATCGTGAGCGTGCTGCTCTTCTTCCTGGGGCTGCGCACGTCGCTCTTCGTCGCCATCTCGATCCCCTCGTCGATGTTCCTGTCCTTCGGGGTTCTCAGGCTGCTGGGCGTGTCCATGAACATGGTCGTGCTCTTTTCCCTGATCCTGGCGCTGGGGATGCTGGTCGA
>JAJDXG010000030.1 GCA_022823365.1 Gemmatimonadota bacterium | reverse complement strand
TTGGGACCGGTTCATCCGGGAGCGCCGGGCGGGCAGGATCGGCCCGAGCGGAAGGCCCGTCTCGGACCGGACCATCCAGTACAACCTGAAGTTCCTGATCGCGGTCTTCAACTGGGCCGGGAAGTCGAGGGACGAACAGGGCCGCCTGCTGCTCGAATCGAACCCGCTCAAGGGCCTAAGGACACCCACGGAGAAGAATCCGAAGCGGGTCGTCCTCGCCGGTAACGAGTACCGGGCGCTTTTGAAGGTGTCCGGCCAAATGGACTGGCGGTTCCGCGTCGCGCTTGTGCTCGCGCACGAAACCGGGCACCGGATCGGTGCCATCCGCCAGCTTCGGTGGGACGACATCGACCTCGACAGCGCGACCGTCCTCTGGCGCGCCGAACACGACAAGTCGGGCTACGAACACCGCACGCCGCTGACGCCCGAGGCGCTGTCCGCTCTGGTGGAAGCGCGAAGGATCAACCCCGGATCGGGAGATGCACCGATCCTGCCCGCGCCGAGGAACCCCTCCTCCTGCATGAGTTGCGCGCTGACCCAAGGTTGGTGGAGCAGGGCCGAGAGGCTCGCGGGACTGGAGCCGAAGCCCGGAAGAGGCTGGCACTCGCTCAGGCGCAAGTTCGCCAGCGACCTCATGGACCAGCCGCTGAAGGTGCTTTGCCAACTCGGCGGCTGGAAGACGGCCAAGACGGTGCTCCGGTGCTATCAGCGAGCCGACGAAGGACAGCTCAGGAACGCGCTGGAAGCCCGCCGGAGGCATTGAGGTCGAGGTTACGACTTGGCGGGAGCCAAGTAGCGGGAATCCGGGCTGCAACTCTCGTAAAGTCAATCCTCACAACGGAGTCGCCGCTTGAAAGCAAATGTCGGCCCGGCTCCCGGCCGACCATGTGGCGCAGCTTTGGTCCCTGAACTACGCACCCGAGTCGCCCTACGGGATCGCCGGGCGGATCACGTACCTGAAACTGGACGTATTCGGCAACTGAGGCGCGGGGACGGGGCCGCCCACGCGGGGAAGATCGCGCCCGGTCAGTGCCGGAAGAGCCGCCTGCCCGTAAAGGCCATTGCGATCTCGTGCTCGTTCGCGGCGGCGATGACCTCTTCGTCGCGGATCGAACCGCCTGGTTGCACGATGGCGCGAACCCCGGCTGCCGCTGCCGCGTCGACACCATCCCGGAAGGGGAAGAAGGCGTCGGAGGCGAGAGCGCAGCCGGAAAGTTCGAGCCCGGCGGCGGCGGCCTTTCTGACCGCGAGCTCGGAGGCATCAACCCGGCTCACCTGTCCCATGCCGATCCCCAGGGTGGCGCCGTCGCGCGCGAGCAGGATGGCGTTCGACTTCACCCCCGCGACCGCCGACCAGGCGAAGTCCAGGTCATTGAGTTCCCGCGCGGAGGGCGTGCGCCGGGTGACGACCTTCCACTTCGCGCTCTCCAGCCCGTAGAAAGGCGGCGGAGGCACCGATTGCGCCAGCAGGCCGCCGGACACGGTGCGCAGCGTTCTCGGCTCGGGCAGGCGGGCGTGCGCCGCGAGGAACGCAGCGGAAGGGCGGTGCCCGGGTGACGCCTCCGCCCACCACGCGACGAGGTTCGGGTCGAGGGGCAGGGCGTCGCGACCGACCGGATTGCCGGACATGGCCAGCAGCCGCAGACCGGACTTACGGGCCAGGATCTCCATCGCCTCGTTGTCGAAGGCGGGCGCGACCAGGCACTCGATGAAGAGCTCCGACATGTGCGCAGCCGTGGCGGCATCGATGCGCCGGTTGACCGCGATCACGGACCCGAAGGCGCTCACCGGGTCGGCTCGGAGCGCGCGCAGGTAGGCCTCCTCCAGTGTCTCCGCGAGCGCCATCCCCGCGGGTGTGGTGTGCTTGACGATGCACACGGCTGGCCGCGACGAGAATGCGAACGGGGCGAGGCAGTGGAGTGCGCCGTCGAGGTCGAGGTAGTTGTTATACGAGAGCGCCTTGCCGTGCAGCTGCTCGAGACCGGCCAGCCCGACGCCTGCGTGTCCGCGCCAGCGGTAGAAGGCCGCCTGCTGGTCCGGGTTCTCGCCGTAGCGCAGCGTGCCTTCCAGTTCGGCGGACAACGCGAGGTGGGCCGGGAACATGCCGCCTCCGCTCCGGCTGGCGGCCGGTCCGTCCGCGTCGGCGCGCGTTCCGCCGTCCTCTCCGGCGGGCCTCCCCAACCATCCCGCCACAGCGTCATCGTATTCGCTCGTGTGCGCGAACACCTTCACCGCGAGCTCGCGGCGAAGCACCCGGCCGTCTCCTTCCCGGTCCAGGGCCGCGAGCACGCGCGGGTAGTCGGCGGGATCCACCACGGCCCAGACGTCGGCGTGGTTCTTCGCCGCCGCCCGAATCATGGTGGGTCCGCCGATGTCCACCTGCTCCATCGCGTCGCCCACCGACACACCGCCTTGCGCCACAGTCTCCCGGAAAGGGTACAGGTTGACCGCCACCAGGCCCACGGGCGCGTAGCCCTGTCCGGCGAGGGCGGCCGCGTCGTCGCTGTTCCCGCCCCGGGCCAGGATTCCCGCATGGATGGCCGGGTGCAGGGTCTTGACCCGCCCGTCCATCATTTCCGGGTGGGCGGTGACCTCGGCCACCTGCACGACGGGGAGCCCCGCGCCGGCGAGTGCCCGCGCCGTGCCCCCGGTCGAGACGATCTCCCATCCGCGACGGACGAGACCGCGGGCGAACTCTTCAATCCCGCTCTTGTCCGAGACGCTCAGCAGCGCTCGTCGTCGAGTCATGTTCGCTCCTCGTTGCCGTGCGCGGCGGCGCTGGTCCGCGCTGCGAAGCCGGCGGAAATCGCGCGCTCAAGGTCGACTGTGGCCCGTGAATGCGCCAGAAAGGCAGTTCCAGGCGGCGAAAACGGCGCCGGCCGGCACCCCCGGGCGAGAGCCCGGCCCAACTGGTCCACCACGCGCGGATAGAGGAGATGCTCGACGCGGAGCACGCGGGCGGCGAGCGTGTGCGGGTCATCGCCCGCCCGCACCGGTACCGGCCACTGGGCGATGATCGGGCCCCGATCGTACTCTTCGTCCACGAAGTGTACGGTGGGCCCGGTTACCGTCGCACCGGCGCCCAGAACCGCCTCGTGCACGCGCATCCCGTACATCCCCCTGCCTCCGAACGCCGGGAGAAGCGCGGGATGGATGTTGACCATCCGCTCGCGGAACGCCCCGACGACAGGCGCGGGAATCAGCCGGAGATAGCCGGCCAGCGCGACGAACCCGATTTCGCTGGAGCGGAGGAGGTCCAGTGTTTCTCCCGCAACGTCGCCGGACGGTCGTCTCGCGACCTGGAGGAAGCGCGAACGGATCCCGGAGCGGCGGCCGCGCTCGAGCGCCCTGGCGTCCTCCTGGTCGCTGATCACGAGTTCGACACGCCAGGGTGGTGCATCGAGGGTGGCGTGGTAGTCGAGGATGGCCTGCAGGTTCGAGCCTGAACCGGACGCGAACACCGCCACGGGCAGGCTCACACGAACTCGCCTCCCTGGAAGGGCATCAGAAAGGGGTTGGTTCGGCGCTCCCATCCCACCGTGGTCTCGGGACCGTGCCCGGTGAACAGACGGGTGTCGTCGGGGAGCGTCAGCACCTGTTCGCGGATCGAGTGCAGCAGCTGCTGCATGTCTCCACCGGGGAGGTCGGTGCGTCCGATCGAACCCGCGAAGACGACGTCCGCCACGACGGCGATCCGCTCGTCCTCATTGACCAGCACGACATGACCGGGAGAGTGACCGGGGGCGTGGCGCACGCGGAATGCGCACTTCCCGAAACGGAGTTCGTCCCCGTGGGCAAGCGCTTCGTCGACGGCGGGAAGCCGCGGCGCGTGCACCCCGAAAGCAGTCGCCTGTTCGGTTGCGGCCCGGTAGAGGAAACCATCGGCCGGGTGGAGGAAGATCGGGGCGTCCGTGACGCCACGGATATCGGGCACGCCCTCGACATGGTCCAGATGGGCGTGGGTCAGAACGACCGCCTTCACCTCCAGTTGGTCCGCCTCGATCGCGCGGCACATGGCGGGCGCGCCTGCGCCGGGATCGATGACCAGCGTCTCGCGGGTTGCGTCGCAGGTCGCCAGCCACGCGTTCTGCTGAAAGCCGTCCGCGCCGGTGAAGGTCCGTAGGCGGATCACCTGCGTGATGTATCCGCTGCGAGGGTCCTGGGGCGGTCCGCTCGGACCGGGAACGGGATCAGACCGTGAAGGAGCTTCCGCAGCCGCATCCGCCCGAAGCCTGGGGATTGGTGAAGCTGAAGCCCTGTCCCATCATGCTGGACACATAGTCGATCTGCACGCCCTCGAGGTACTGGGCGCTGAAGGGGTCCACGAAAACCCGGAAGTCGTCGAGCTCCAGCACTTCGTCGTCTTCCTCCGGCGCCTCTTCGATGTTCAGGCCGTACTGGAAGCCGGAACAACCGCCGGGAAGGACGGCGACACGCAGCCCGGCGGCGGACCTTGAATCGTGTTGCTCCAGAAACTGCCGGATCTTCTCGGTAGCTTCAGGCGTCAGGGTAATCTGCATGGTCTTGCTCCTGAGGGTGCGACTCCATCAGTTGACGGGTCAACGGGAAAAAACCCGGCTGAGGCGCCCGTGTTCCCCTGCCCCGCCGGCCTCTCACCCGGCTCGCGCGCCAACGCCTCCCGGGCCCGCACACATCGCGCCTCAATCCTTGTCCGGAGAGCACGCGCGCACAACCCGCTCCACGAGCAGGGACTCCTCCTCGGGCTCGACAGTGCGGGGATCGACGCCGAGGCGATCCTCCTCCACGCGCGCGAGCACAGGCGGATCGCCGCGTCTCAGGCGCCCGGCGACGGCGGACACCGATCGCGCACCGGTGTCCGGTTCCACGACGAACGTGTCGAGGGCGACCCCCGGACAGGTTCCGCCTCCCACCAGCGAAGTCCCCGGACTTACCCGGGCTTTCACGCCACGGGCCTCCAGAGCGGCAGCGAGGCGGGTGGCCCGCTCGAGCAGCGCTTGCGGAGAGGCGGCGATCATGCGCAGCGCCGGGATCTCCCTCAACGCGCGGCCGGGATCCCTGTAGAGACGCAGAGTCGCCTCCAGCCCCGCCAGCGTCACCTTGTCGACGCGCAGGGAGCGGCAGAGCGGGTTCTGCCGCATGCTCGCGATCGGCTCCTCCCGTCCCACGAGGATGCCGGCCTGCGGCCCTCCCAGCAGCTTGTCCCCCGAGAAGCCGACCACGTGAGCTCCGTTGGCCAGGCTGTCGGCCACGCGCGTTTCTCCAGGCAGGCCGAGCACAGCGGAGTCCATCATCAGCCCAGTGCCCAGATCGTGGAAGAAGTGGACACGCAGACGTTCGGCCAGCTCCGCCAGCTCGGCGACGCCGGCCTCTTCGGTGAACCCCTCGATGCGGAAGTTGGAGCGGTGCACCTTGAGCAGCGCCGCGACCTCGCCGGCGTCCAACGCCGCCTCGTAGTCGGCGATGCGGGTGCGGTTGGTGGAGCCCACCTCGCGCAGCCGGACCCCGCTGCGTACCAGGATTTCGGGAATGCGGAAGCCGCCGCCGATCTCCACCAGCTCTCCGCGCGAGACCGCGACCTCCTTCCCCGCCGCCAGGGTGTTCATGCCCAGCACCAGCGCGCCGGCGGCATTGTTGACCACGAGCGCGGCCTCGGCCCCGGTGAGTTCCCGCAGGAGTTGTACGCAGTGCACGTAGCGCGATCCCCGGCTCCCGTGCTCCAGGTCGAACTCCAGGTTGCCGTAACCGCGCGCGGCCCGCGCCATGGCGGAGCGGGCGGCGGGTGCGATGGGGGCTCGACCCAGGTTGGTGTGGAGCACTACGCCGGTGGCGTTGATCACCGGCCGGAGGGAGGGGATGCCGTCCAGCACCAGCGCCTTTTCGACCTCGCCGGCGAGGTCGCCGATATCCGGCGGCGTTTGGCCGGTTCCGCGCGCGAGATCCTCCCTGGCGTGGTCCAGCGCCGAGCGCAGATGGTGGACGATGCGCTGGCGGGGGTGCTCGGCGAGCAGCGCGGCGAAGGCGGTGGAAGCCAGCGCCCGGTCGACGCCAGGAAGACCACGGCGTGGATCGGTCATCGAACGGTGCCGGACGGAGAGCTGCGAGAGGACCGTTTCCGTGCCGGCGGCATCCGGACCCCCATGCTGCCGCGCCGAAGGAGATCCCTCGCCGGGAGGATCGCGACCGTGTCTCGGCGCAACGAATCTCCGGGTGGCGCCGGTACCGTGTCTCGGCGCACGGAGTCGGGGACCGGCCCGGGGATCGTGTCCCTGCGGGCGGAGTCGCCCGGAGGCGGCGGAATGGTGTCGCGCGCGACGGAGTCCGCGGGGACGGTGAGCGTGTCGCCGGGCGCCACTTCCCCGGGGGCGCCGGCCGCGGCGGGAATGGTGTCCCGCGCGGCCGAGTCCGCCGGGACGGTCAGCGTGTCGCCGGGGGCCGCCGGGATGGTATCCGTGGCAACGCTGTCCGGCCCGGCCTGCGTGGTGTCTTCGGGGGGCGGGGGCGGGGCCGGGCGGGTAAAGCCGACGGTTCCGCCGCCTCCCTCCACGCCGTTGATGTTGGTGATGTTCGATATCTCGACCTCGTAGGGCACTTCGGGGACCAGCACTCCGTCCAGGATGACGACGAAGGTCTGCTGCGCCGTGGGCCGTTCCTGCTCCGCCTCCCCGGCTGCCGGTGCATCCTGCTCCGCCGGAGCCGGCGGCGGGTCGGGTGCCGCCTCGGCTGCCCCGGGTGCAGCTTCGGGATCAGCCGCCGCCGTTGTATCCGCTGCCGCAGCCTCCGCCTGCGCCACGCTGTCGCGGACGGCTTGTTCCCGTGCAAGGCTGTCGGCCAGCGCGCTCCGATACGCTTCCGCCTCGTGCTGATGTACGATGGCCAGCGACCCGGGCGCGTCGACGCTGTCGGAAGTGACCACGACCCGCACGTCGTTCAGCGGGAGTTCCGGATCGAGGTAGTCGTCGAGGGAGACGCCGAGGCTTATGGAATCCTCGACGATGACGCGCGCTATCCGCGCTGAGGTGGTGTCGCGGGCCAGCAGCGCGACGCCGAGCACGATCGTGGTGTCGGCGGCTTCGCCACCGCCGTTCAATGGGGCCGGACGCGTTCCCTGAGGCTCGGTGAAGTCGGGCTGGGCGTTGCGGTTGCGGTCGAGGTAGGCACTCACCACATAGTCGCCCGCCGGCAGGTAGCGCAGGGCGAAGATCCCCGCACTGTCGGTGACGGCCGTGTGCACCACGCCGCTCTCGGCGACCGCCGCATCCACCCGCGCGTCGCGGAGGGGCTCGCCCGTAAGGCGGTCGATGACCGAGCCCGCGACAACATTGGGGGTAAACTCCGGCCCGGTCGAGAAAAACAGCTCGAAGGGTTCCTGAAGGGCATTGCCGAACATGTCCTGAATGACCGGCAGCACCGTCACGCGGTAGATGTGCCCGGCCTCGAACCCGCCCAGCGCGCGCACCGTGAGTCCTTCGCGGCCGTGCGACACGCGCACCTCGCCCGAAGCCGGCGACACCACCACCGACTGGTCCAGGGTGCCCGCGCTGGGCCGCTCGCTGATGCGCTCGCTGAAGCGGAGGGTCACCGGAGAACGAAAGGGTTCCACGGTGGAGAAGGTATCCGGCTCGCTCAGGATCACGATCGGGGGAAGCCGGTCGGGAGGGCCTCCGGGAGGGGTGGCTTCGCGCGCGCACCCCGCCATCAGCGCGCCGAGCAGAGCAAGCACCCGCAGGGGCATCCGTTCCGGACCCCTGCCACGCAGCCGCTCGCGTGCGGGGATCACCGGTGCGCCAGCGCCGCCAGTTTCTCCTGCAGCTTGTCGTGCTGTTCGCGGAAACTGGCGAGCTTGTCGCGCTCGTGGGCCACAACCCGTTCGGGCGCGCGCTCGAGGAAGTTGCGGTTGGCCAGCTTGCGGCGGGCCCCGCTCATCTGGCCGCCCAGGCGCGCAACCTCCCGCCGCAGGCGCTCCCGCTCCCGGTCCAGGTCGATGACGTCCTCCAGCGGAATGAAGACTTCGGCGCCGTTCTGCAGGACCGCGTGCGCGCCCACGCCGCGAGGTCTGCCGTCGAGCATCACGGACTCGACGCGCGCGAGCCTCGCGATCGCCTCTTCCCCGGCGGCGAGCGTCTCCGTGAACCCGGGGGGCACCGAGGTGAGGACGACGTTTACCTGCCGGCCCTCCCCGACCCCGTATTCCTTGCGCAGGCGCCGAACCCCGGTTATGAGCTCCTGCAGCGTCGCCATCTCGCGTTCCACCCCCGGCGCCTCCCACCGGGACTGCGCCTCGGGCCACGGCGCCACCATCAGCGCGGG
Source organism: Gemmatimonadota bacterium (assembly GCA_022823365.1). Lineage (GTDB taxonomy): Bacteria > Gemmatimonadota > Gemmatimonadetes > Longimicrobiales > Gaopeijiaceae > BD2-11. Next base: position 59,598 of record JAJDXG010000030.1, on the reverse strand, counting down.
AGGCCGTTCGGCGCCCTCGGGGAGCCGCAACTGTTCCCACAGCGCCTCGGTGACGAACGGAACCACGGGATGCAGCAGCCTCAGGATGGTGTCGAAGGCGCGCGCCAGCGTCGCCCTCGCCGCCGCCCGGCTCCCCTTTCCCGCATCGCCGCGAAGCCGAGGCTTGGTCATCTCCAGATACCAGTCGGCGAAGTCGCCCCAGAAGAGCTGGCGCAGCCGCTCCGCAGCCTCGTGGAGCCGAAACGCTTCGAGCGCCTGCGTCACCTCCCGGCAGGAGACCGACAATCGCGACAGCATCCAGCGGTCGGCCAGCTCCAGATCCTCCTCCACATCCTCGGGACGAACCGCAGGCTCCTCTCCGAGATTCGCGAGCGTGAAGCGCCCTGCGTTCCAGAGCTTGTTGGCGAAGTTGCGCCCGGGGGCGAACGAAGCCTCCAGATCGGTGTGATCCAGGCGGATATCCGCTCCCACCCCGCATTCGGCCACCATCGTATAGCGCAGCGCATCCGCTCCGAAGCGCCTGACCACCTCGAGCGGATCGATTCCGTTGCCGCGGGACTTGGACATCTTGTGCCCGCTGATGTCGCGTACGGTGCCGTGCAGATACACCTGGGTGAAGGGCGTCTCCCCCATGACTTCGAACCCGGACATGATCATCCGGGCGACCCAGAAGAAGAGGATCTCCGGTGCGGTGGAGAGCACATGCCCGGGGTAGAAGACGTCGAGGTCCTCGGATTCCTCGGGCCACCCGAAAACCGAGAAGGGCCACAGCCAGGACGAGAACCAGGTATCGAGCACGTCGGGATCCTGCTCCAGGTCCCCGGAGCCGCAGGCCGGGCAGGCATCCGGATCCTCCAGCGCGGCGAAGATGTTGCCGCACCCGCAGTACCAGACGGGGATGCGGTGCCCCCACCACAACTGCCGGGAGACGCACCAGTCGCGGATGTTCTCCATCCACTTCTCATAGTCGTTTCGGCGTCGCTCGGGGACAAAGGTCACGACGCCGTCGCGCGAAGCCTGGAGCGCCGGTTCGGCCAGCGGTTCCATGCGCACGAACCACTGCTTGCTCAACCGGGGTTCGACCACCGTGTCGCAGCGATAGCAGCGCGGCACGGTGTGCGCGTGCGGCTTCGAGCCTGCCACCAGTCCCGCCGCCGCCAGCGCCTTCAGCACCGCGCCGCGTCCCTCCTCGCGGCTCATCCCGCGGAAGGCCGGCGGGACGTTCTCGTTCAGGTGCGCGTCCCGGGTAAGGATGTTCAGGAGCGGAGCCCCGGAACGACGAGAGATCTCGAAGTCGTTGATGTCGTGCGCGGGCGTGACCTTCACCATCCCGGTGCCGAAATCGCGGTCGACGAAATCGTCGCCGACGATGGGGATGCGGCGGCCGGCCAGCGGAAGCACGGCATGGGAGCCGATGAGTCCGGCGTAGCGCTCGTCCCGCGGATTGACCGCCACGGCGGTGTCGCCCAGCATGGTCTCCGGGCGTGTCGTGGAAACCGTCAGATGCCAGGAGCCATCGTCTGCCCGGTCCAGGGATCCGCCCAGGCCACTTGCCTCGGCGGCGCAATCCCACGCCGCCTCTTCCAGAGGGTAGCGCAGATCGTAAAGCGTCCCTTCGACCTCGTGCCCCTCGGCTTCCTCGTTGGAAAGCGCCGTCAGGCAGCGGGGGCACCAGTTGACGATGTACTCGCCCCGGTAGACCAGGCCGTTGTCGAAGAGGCGCACGAACACGGTGCGCACGGCCTTGCTGAGCGCCGGTTCGAGCGTGAAGCGCGTGCGCTCCCAGTCGCATGAACAGCCGATCGCGCGCAACTGCTCGAGGATCAGGCCGCCGGTCCTGTCGATCCATTCCCAGGTGCGCGCCAGGAAGGCTTCACGGCCGAGATCGTGGCGGGTTTTGCCCTCGGCGGCGAGCTGGCGCTCGACCACGTTCTGGGTGGCGATGCCGGCGTGGTCGGTGCCGGGGACCCAGAGCGCCGCCCTCCCCTGCATGCGGCGCCATCGCACCAGCACGTCCTGGATGGTGTTGTTGAGCCCGTGCCCCATGTGCAGGACCGCGGTCACGTTAGGGGGCGGGATGACGACCACAAAAGGCTCGGTGCCCTGCTCCCGGGCGCGCTCGGCGGTCATGCGGAAGTACCCGCCGTCGAGCCAGCGGCGGTAGATGCGTGGCTCGATCCGGCCGGGGTCGAGGCGGGGCGGCAGGTTGAGGTCGGTCATGTCCCGGGCGGGCGGCGCACCGAATCGCCGCGCCCCGCCGCGCGCTCGGCGTCCATGCGTTCACGGATCGCCCGCGCGCGATCCTTCCAGGACTGCTCCACGGCGGCCGCGACGGCGCCCCGCTCGAGCTCCATCCATTCCCAGTCGCGTTCCCGCAGTTCGTTGATGCGCGAGGGGTTGGGGCCGAACTGGAAGGGAAGCGGGAGGGTAATGTCGCCCAGGTGGATCTTGCCCGGGGAGAATCCCCAGCGGCCGCCGTCGGCGTCCGTGTAGGTCCAGTCCATCGCGGCGACCCGGGCGGCCTCCGCGGTGGTGATCGAGTCGATCCAGAGCTCGAGGACCGCGGCCATCTCGAAGCGGGCGCGCTCCTCCAGGGTCAGGTCGAGTAGTTCCGGGTCGATGGGGCGCCAGACCTCGGGGTTGTTCATGAAGGGCCGCAACCGCTCCGCGGCGGTGCGCGGGTCGCCTGCCGGGACTTCGACGTCGGCCACGATGACCGTCGGACTCGCGTCCTCCTGAAGCTCCGCCTGCTCGGGCGCGGGGACGACCTCGGGCTCCGGCTCCGGAGCAGGCTCCGGGGTCGCTTCCTCGAGTTCGAGCAGCTGCACGATCTGCATGCCGTCCTGGCTGGCCGGTACGAAGACAGGCAGGGGCGGGAGAGCGGGCGCCGCCTCGGGGTTCAGATGCGGGTAGACCAGAATCACGATCGCATGCGTCGCCACGGAGATCGCTGCCGCGACCCAGCGCACCCACCGGGGAGCCCCGGAGGAGGCGATCGAGCGGGCCGCGGGCGCATCCCTCATCAGCTCGAATCGACCTCCTCCACCGCCACCGGGTTGGCCACCGTCCCCACGCCCGGGATCTCGACTTCGACCCGGTCGCCGGGAGCGAGCGGGCCGATGCCGTCGGGCGTGCCGGTCGCGATCAGGTCTCCGGGCTCGAGGGTCATGACCGCGGTGATGAAGCGGACAAGCTCGGGGATCGGGAACACCATGGTGTCCACATGGGCGTGCTGGCGCACATGCCCGTTGACGCGCGTGATCACCTCGAGCTGACCGACATCCACGTCGGCCACCGGGACCGGTTCACCCACGGGGCAGAAGGTGTCGAAGCTCTTGGCGCGCGTCCACTGTCCGTCCCGGCGCTGCAGCTCGCGCGCGGTCACGTCGTTCAGCGGCACGATGGCATCGATCACGTCCCAGGCATCCTCGCGCGCCACCCCGCGGGCACGCTTCCCGACCACCAACGCGATCTCTCCCTCGAAGTCCACCCGCCCGGCCCACGAAGGCATCCGGATGGTTTCACCGGAGGCCAGCAGGGAGGAAACCGGCTTCAGGAAGATGATCGGCTCAGGGGGAACCTCGGTGCCCAGTTCCTGTGCGTGCAGCGCGTAGTTCTTTCCCACGCACACGATCTTGGTAGGGATTTGCTTCAGGCTCATGGGGACGCGCCCGTGCTTTCCGTGGTTGAGGTGAGCAGAGGTCGATCGGGACCCGCCGGAGGCAGCGCCCGCGTGCGGTTTCGGCCTTCTAACCGCCCGATGGCAAGCGGTTCCTCCGGCGCGTGTGCAGGAGCGTGCCGACCAATGCCCCGAGTCCGGCGATGGCGAGAAAGCCACCGATCACGGCCCACCAGAAGCCCAGGTCGGCGTGTCCGCCCGCCCATCCAGCGGCCGAATGGCCGAAGGCCAGGAAGGTTATGACCGCGTAGAAGGCAGCGACGAGAATGCCGGCGATCCGTTGCATGGAATCCGAGCCCGATTCGGGTGCCGCGCAGAGGCAGAACCTCCGTCGCGTGAAGGAAAGACCGTGAACGCTGGTAATGTACCCCGTTGGTCGCGGGGGACAAGCTGCCGACCGCGTCCCGGCTCTTGCCTATCCGGTCTGCCGCGCGGCCTGCGGTTTACCGGCGGGCTCGTAGAATGCTCGCAGGGACTCCTCTACGCGGCGCCAGGGCCCGTGGGCGAGCGGTGCCGGGGGGAGGGACTCGAGCAGGTAGCGGCCATATCGGTACTTGACGATCCGGGAGTCGAGAAGGACCACGGCGCCCCGGTCCCGGCGCGAGCGCACCAGGCGACCGAATCCCTGGCGCAGGCGCAGCGCTGCCTGTGGCAGCATGAGCTCCTGGAAGGGGTTCTCTCCGGCCGCCTCGATGGCTTCCATGCGTGCCTCGACCACGGGATCCGTGGGGACGCTGAACGGAAGCTTCTGGATGAGCAGCGCGCGCAGGGGGCGGCCGGGCACGTCCACTCCCTCCCAGAAGGATGAGGTGCCCAGCAGGATGGCGTTGCCCGCCTCGACAAAGCGGGCCAGGAGCCGGGATCTGTCATCCTCGCCGTGCACGAGCAGCGGCCAGGATCCCGCTCCCCCCGCCCGAAGAGCTTCCGCCACCGCACGCAGAGCCCGATGCGAGGTGAAGAGGGCGAACAGTCCACCCTGGGAGATGTCGGCGAGCGCGGCCACGGCGCGGGCCGTGGCACGATCGAAGGAGCCGCTCCCCGCCGCACTTCCGAACGATGGCCGGGGCAGATCCGACGGGACGCAGAGCAGGGTCTGCGCACCGAAGTCGAAAGGAGAGTCGATGCGTGCTTCAGCGACCTTCAGGGCGCCCTCATCCCCGGGTCCGCGCGCGAGCCCGAGGCGCCTTCGCAGAAAGCTGAAGTCCTGGCGCGTGGTCAAGGTCGCGGAGGTAAGCACGGTCGTGCGAACCCGCTCGAACAACTGTTCTCTGAGCAGTTCGTCCAGCTCGATGGGCGCGGCGGCGAGGTGCAGGTTGCGCCGTTTGCCGCGCCGGGCACTTCTCTGCTCCACCCAGCGAACGTATCGCTGTCCGTCCTCCGCCGGATCCAGGACGAGGCGCAGGCTCCGCGATGCGTTGGTCAGGCGGCGCTCGATGCTGCGCAGGTCGAGGATCCTTCCCTCCAGCGGTTCACGCCACTCGTCGGTGAGCTCGATCCGCAGGGACAGTTCGGATACTTCGCGCGCCAGCCCGGCGAGCGCGTCCAGCAGCGCGCTGAAGTTCTCATGGACGCGTGCCCGGTCGATCGGTTCGGGGAGCTGCTCGGAACCCAGCCTGACGCGCACCCCTCCGGGCAGGGCCGCCATCTCGTCGAGGATCTCGAAGAAGGCCCTGAATGCCGCGCGCGCTCGCGTGAGCGATGGGAGCACCCGGTCCCCGAGGCGGTCCAGAAGCGGTTTCGCGGCGGGACCTGGCAGGGAGCCCTCCGGCTGCACGCCATCTCCCGTAGCCGCGGGCAGGCCGGTGAGTTTGCGGCGCACCACGCCCGCCACGCGCTCCAGGCGGGTCAGCGTGGCGCTCAGCCCTTTTCGGCTCAGGCTTGCACCCAGGTGGCTGGTGGCGGCGTCTTCGACGTTGTGCGCTTCGTCGAGAATCAGTCGCCGGTACGCCGGCAGCGCCGCGGACTGGGTGAAGTTGTCGGTGACGATGCGCAGGGAGAGGTCGGAGAAGAGCAGGTGGTGGTTCACCACCAGCACGTCGGCCGATGCCGCAACCCGGCGCGAGCGCTGGTAGAAGCAGGACTGGAAGTGCGGACACCGGGTGTGCAGGCAGATGTCGGAGTCGGACTGCACTTCCTCCCATACCTCGCGGGACGGGGCGGTCGCCAGGTCTGCGAGCGATCCGTCCTCCGTCGCGGCGATCCAGTCGAGCAGCCCGTTGACTTCGCGGGTGCGGTCTTCCTCGAAGAGGGTGGCCGCGCCTTCCGCCGCCAGATGCGCGCGGCGGATGGAGATGTAGTTCCCCCGGCCCTTCATCAGCGCCCAGCGGAAGTCCTCTCCCAGAAGCTCGCGCACGAGGGGAAGATCCTTGGCGACGAGTTGTTCCTGCAGGTTGATGGTGTTGGTGGAGACGATCGTGCGTTCCTTGTTGCGGATCGCCCAGCGGGCCGCGGGCAGCAGATAGGCGACCGACTTGCCGGTGCCGGTGCCGGCCTCCACCAGGGTCACCCCTCCCTGGTTGTATGCTCGCGCCACCTCCGCCAGCATGGCGCGCTGGCCCGGACGATCCTCATAGCGCCCGTGCAGGCGCGACAGGGCGCCGCCCGGGGCGGCCACCGCCTCCAGTTCGGGGATGTCCAGGGGTTCGCGCGACGACGGCGGCGGCGGCTCCACCACCACGTATATCGCCCGCACCAGGTTGTCGACGATGGCGCTGCCGACGCCCTGCTCGTAGAGCTGGCCGGCCACGTGGAGGTCCGCGTCGGAGGGCTCCAGCACCCCCGAGGGGTGGTTGTGCAGCATGATCTCGCCGGTGCGCGCGTCATTGGCGGCGGCGAGCACGGCGGCTCGATTGCCCCTGGCCACAGTGCGCGGGTCAACGATGACGCGCTCGGGGGTCACGGTGGCCAGAAAGCTGACCTCGCGCCCGCCCGCGCGCGCGACCTGCTCGCGCATGCGGCCCGCCGCCTCGGGAGCAAGGACGAGATCGGGCCGGGGACGAGACCGCCCGGGGGTCACGGAGCGGAGGCCGGTAGGTTCATCTTCCCTGCCACCCGCGTTATCCAAGGGCTGCTATGTCTTGCGCTGCTTCTTGCGAGCCGCCGGGAAGAGGACGTTGTTCAGGATCAGGCGGTAGCCGCTCGAATTGGCGTGCAGCGAGAGATCCGTGGGGGGATCGCCGATCTGGTGCTCGGGGTCTTCCGGGTCGTGCCCGCCGTAGAAAGTCCACGTGCCCTCGCCCCGGTTTCCGTGGATGTACTTGGCCCATCCGCCCTCCTGCGCGAGGACGATGGCGCCCGGCTTGATGCGGTCCAGGCGGAAGGACGTGGTGAGCCCGTAGAAGTCGGAGAGCACGTCCTCATGGCTCTGCGTCAGCATCGACGGCACGGGATCCAGCTTGGCCGAGAACTCGAAGAGCGTGAACGTTCCCAGTTCCTCGCGCCACGGGGTGTTCACCTGATGACCGTCGATGTCGCTGAACGCGTTGACCGACGGAGAGAGCTGCACTTCGGCGTTCTGGAACCCCAGCGCCCGGCCCCACTGCATGTGTGCCGAGGCGTCGAGGGCGGGCGGAGTGCCGTCGGCGAACGCCGCCGCGATGTCGGCCTCCCGGGCCGCCAGCGCCAGGCCGAGCGTCTCGGTTGCCGAGCACATGGCAAAGAGGAAACCGCCTGCCTCGACGTAGTCCAGAATCACGCTCGCAACCGCCTTCTTGAGCGCGGGCACGTGCGGATACCCGAACGCGGCCGCCACCTCCTGGTTGCGGGCCACCTCCTCCTGCAGCCAGGGAGCTCCCGCGTAGGTGATGAAGAACTTGGAGTACTGGCCCGTGAAGTCCTCGTGGTGGAGATGGAGCCATTCGTAGTTTTCCAGATCCCCGTTCAGGACCTCCGGATCCCAGACCTTGTCGTAGGTGATGCCCGCATATTCGAGCGCCATCGTTACGGCGTCGTCCCAGGGCGTAGTGTTGGCGGGCGTGTAGATTGCCACGCTGGGCGCCTTCTCGAGGATCACCGACTCCATGTTGGAGCGCGCGATCAGCGCGCGGATGGCCGCTACGTCGGCGGCGCTCACCGGCTCGATGCTGACGCCGCGAAACGCTGCTTCCCGACGAACGTCCTGCCTGTCCGGCAAGAGGAAGGCGCCGTCCCGGTAGTTGAGCAGCCACTCCGCGGTCGCGCCCCGCTCGAGGCTCCAGTAGGTGAGGCCGTAGGCTTTCAGGTGATCGTCCTGACCCTGGTCCATCGGCACCAGCAGATGCTGGGCCCGCAGGGCTGCCGGCGCCAGCAACAACGCCGTGAGCAGTGTCGTCCGGGCGAAGCACCGCCCGGCTCTCGACCGGCAAGAAGCGTTCACGATGCACCTCCGGACGCCCTCAGGCGTTCCAGTTCGCGGCGGGCCACCGGTACGACCGCGCTGTTGGGACGGGCCAGAATGAGCTCCTCGAGCAGCTCGATGGCGGCCGGCACGCCGGTGGGGGTGGCCGCCCGGTAGCGCGCCAGATGCAGGATGGCCTCCGGCGCCTCGCTCGACTCCGGAAAGGTGGCGGCCAGAGATTCGCGCAGGCGCGCCGCCTCGCCCTGCTGGTCGATTTCGTCGGCGATGCGGGCGGCCATGGCGAGGAGGGGCGGCTGGTCGTCGGGGGGCAGGGCGTGCACCGCATCGTTCACCAGCGGGAACGCCGCACCCGCGCCCTCCCTGTGGCGCGCGATGGACACCCTGCCCGCCAGCGCGGCCGCTTGCTCGCCGACCCGGTCCAGGATGCCGATCAACTGCACGATCGCCGTGGCCTCGGTTGCGGGCAGTCCGCCAGCGGCGAGCATCAGGTTGATCCGCGCGCTCTCCCGGTTGCCTGCCTCGAGCGCCAGCCACGCACGCTCCTGGGCGCTCAGCGGACCCTGAACCCCTTCCAGCACGAACGCCGCGGTTTCCAGGTCGCCGTTCTCGCGGAAGCGTGCCGAAAGCGCCACTGCCAGCGGATCGGCTTCGGGTGCGTTCGGAAACTCCTCGCGGAAGGCCGCGAAGCGGTCGAGCAGCGCAAGGGGAGCGCCGGTCGCCGTCTCCAGTCGAATCATCTCGGCGAGAGCCCGCCGCCGCTCCGGCGAGCGCTCGGGCAGTCCGCGGGCGTACCGCTCCCTGGCCTCCAGCGCGCGCACGGTATCGCCGGCCACGAGCGAGGTGACTGCGATCTGTCGATCCAGCGTGCGCGCTCGTGAACCCCTGGGAGTCTCCCGGCGCAACTGCTGCAGCGTCCACAGCGCGAGCTGATCGGCGTCCTTTTCCTCGGCGAGCCGCAGCACTGCGTTCAGGAAGCCCTCGCGCTCACGCTCGGGAAGATCTCCCGCAACCTCCTCCGCAAGACTCAGCGCCTCCGGCTGCAGGCGAGCTTCGAGCGCGATCTCGATGGCCGCCCGCCTGCGCGTTTCGGACGCACCTTCCGCCGCCAGCTCGCGAACCACCGCGGGTGCCAACCCGGGATGCTCCCCGCCGGTGCGCACCATCCGCCTCAGGGCCCCGGGCGCCTGGGCGTCCGGGCCGTCGAGGGCGCGCGCCCACTCCATCATGGCCTCCAACGGACGATCGAGGCGAAGCAGGACATCTCCGGCTTCGACGGCGAGGACTCCACCACCCGCGCGGCTCTGCCCCCGCCGAAGCACGGAGAGGGCTTCCTCGCCCCCGAACGCCCGTTCGTACACTCGCGCGACTTCGCGATAGGAATCCGGCGAGGCCGGGTTCTGCGCGATCCAGGACTGCGCCGCGGAACGCAGTTCAGCCAGGGAATCGACCTCCAGGAGAATCCTCAGCTTGAGGTAGCGGGGGCCCGTGGACACGGGGTCGACCGCCAGGAACGCGTCGATGGGATCCAGAACCTGCGACACCCGGTCCTGTGCCCGCAGCACGCGCTCCAGGGCGAAGATGGCTCCCGAGGAAGCAGGCCGCTCCGCCAGCAGCGAGGTGAGGATCTCGACCGAGGCGGCGTAATCTCCCGCCGACTCGGCGCGCGCAGCCTCGCGCAGCAGCCGGGATTCCTCGCTCGAGGACAACTGGCCGTCCGCCGTGGCAGGTGCGAGCGCAAGCGCCGCGCTGATCGCGAGCCAGGGAACTGCCGACAGCGTCCGCCGGGTGCCGTCGTTCACGACCCGCCTCCCGGGGGCACGGTGGTGGCAGCCTGGTTGAGGCGCTCGAAGTACTCGATCACCAGGCGCCTCTGTGCCGGGGGCAGGCGACCCAGCACATCCGCGGGGGGAAGCTCGAACCGGAGCGCGTTAAGGTCCTCTTCCGAAAGAGGCCCTACGACGTTTCGCTCGAATTCTCCGGGAACCTCGGATTCCCGCTCCTCCGACTCCTCGTCCCGCTCGAGGCTTCGCCCGGCGTCCAGCAAGCGCTGGAAGAGTTGCTCCTGGCGTTCGATGGTTTCCGCACGCAGGCGTTCCATCGCGAGTTCCTCGGCCAGGGCGGCCGCCTCCTGCGCAAGCTCATCAAGATCCCCGAGCGCCTGCTCTTCGGAGTTCGGCTGCTGCGCCAGATCACCGAGCTCGCCGGCCACCGCCTCCTGACCCTGCGAGAGCTGCTGCATCTGCCTGGCGAGCGCCTGCTCGCCCAGCTGCATTGGCATGAGTTCCTCGGTCTGCAGGATCAGATCACCCTGTCGCTGGGCGATCGCCTCGAGCATCTCCTGCATCTCTCCGGCTCCGCCCGAGGCCGCATCCTGCCCTGACTGCCCGGCGCCTGCGATGGCCTGGAGCGCAACCTGGTTGAGCGCGCGGACCGCCGCCTCGGCGGTCGCGGTCGGAGACGGCGTCGACCCGCGCCGGCTGTCGAGCGCCTCCAGCGTCTCGGTGATGGCTTCCATGGCTTCGCCGATGGCAGTGCTGACCGCGCGATCGACCTGGCCGGAGGCGCGCGATCCGGCGCTCAGGTTCTCGGCCATGTTGCGCACGCCACGCAGAAGCGACGCCTCATCGGCCCGCATGGCCGCCTGCTGCTCCGTGTTCGCGCGCCGCATCTGCTCGCGCAACGCGGCCTGCTGGCGGGCGAGGGAGAGCGCATCCTCCGCCGTCTGCCGGAGCGCCTCGCGGGCGGCGGCATCCATGGATTCCGTCATCTCGGCGCGCGCCTCCGCCAGCGCCTCCTGTGCTTCCCTGAGCGCCTCGGCCGCCTCTCTGGCCTCCTGCGCGGCCGACTGTGCTTCTCCCGCCTCCGCCTGCTCGCGGGCTTCGGCCATGTGGCGGCGCGCTTCGTCGGTACGCTCGCCCGCGGTCTCGGCGCGGTCTCCGGCCTGTTGCTCCCCCAGGTCGTCGAGGTGCTCGCGCGCCTCCTCCATGCGCTCCAGGAGCGCTTCGGTCTGCCGCTCCAGGTCGGCCTGCTGGCGCGCGCGCAGGTCGAGGGTGTCCCCCTCCTCCATCGCGTCGGCGAGCGCATCCTCCCTGCGCGCCAACTCCGCAGCCTCCTCCTCGGCGGCGCGCAGTTCCTGTTCCGTTGCGGCACGGCGGAAGCGCTCGATGGATTCCTCCAGACGCTGGCGCATTTCCTCCTGGTCCTGCGCGAGCTGCTCCAGCGCTTCCAGCGACGCGGCTTCGTCCATCTCCTCCAGGTTGCGCGCCATGTCTTCCATGCGTTCGCGCAGCTCCTCCGGCATCATCTCCTCGAGCAGTCGCTGAAGCTCCTCCATCTCCTCCCTGAACTCGGGATCCGGCAGACCTGCCTGGCGCATGGACTCGGAGACCTCCTCCAGCTCCTGCCTCAGCGAATCCACCTCGGCGGCCAGTTCCTCCTGCGCCTCGAGCGCCTGCCGCAACTCCTCCTGCTCCTCGAAGCTCAGCTCTTCCTCGCCCTGCCTTCCAGGGTTCCGGCGCTCTTCGGCGAGCTCCGCCTGATTGCGCCGCTCCAGCTCGCGGGTCTCCTCGGCCGCTTCTCCCGCCTGTTCAGCCAGCGACTCGACCTCGGCCGCCGCGTCCTCGAGCATCTGCTGGGCCTGCCAGCGAAGCTCCGAAGCCTCCGGCATGCGGAGCACGTATTCCGGGCTCTCGCCGATCTGCGGCGACGGTGCGTTGTCGAGCACGCGCGCCCGGTAGCGAACCACGTCGCCCGCGAGCAGCCCCCAGTCGGAAACGTCCAGGAGCGGGCGCACGAGCGCGCTCCTGGTGCCGGCCATGCCCATCCTGCGCACGACCGGATCCTCGGGTGCCCCCAGAGACCGCACCCGGTACGCCACCAGCTCGACGGAAGCGAGTCCGTAGTCGTCTTGAGCCTGAACGACCAGCGGCTGCTCCATCGAGAGCGGCAGAACGGTGTCACGGCCGGGAAACACGATGGCGACGGCGGGCACCGAGTCGCGCACCAGGGTGATGTCGAGCGGAACGGGCGGGATCTCCGGACCGCCGCCGCGCGCATCGACGAGATGCCAGTGGTATACGCCCCCGACACGCGGTGTCCAGTCGGCAAGGAAGCGGGGGCCGTCGACCTGGAGGGCGACAGCCGCCCCGCCCGGCTCCTCGACCGCGAGGCTGGCCACCTGAAGCTCGCGGCTGGCGCGCCCTTCCACTCGTACGCGGGTGCCCACCGGAACGCTCAGAGCGGGCGCGGATCCCCTGTACTCCTCCGCATACCGGCCGGTGTGGGGAGGGAAGGTAAGCTGCAGGGTCAGATCCGCCACGAACAGCGGGTCCACCGGCGTGACCCGGTAGCGCTCGCTCATGCTCCCGTCAGGGGCCGACGCCCAGTACTCGAAGGCGGTTTCCACGGCGTTGAACCGGAACGTTGCGACGCTGTCGGGCATCCGGCGCGTGTCGGCGCGCGGTACGTCTCCGGGCGCGCGGGAATGCAGCGTAACCTCGAGTCGTCCCATCGTTTCGACCTCGATGGCGACGTCCGACCCCCGGGCGACCTCGATGTCCCCCGGCCGGACCGCCAGAGGGGCATAGCGCGGGCTCGCCATCACCCCGAAGGGAGTCGCGAGCCCCGACCACGCGAGCCGCGACCGCTCCGGCGATGCGACCCACGCGGAAATCACGGGTACGCAGGCCACCACCAGCGCCCCCGCCCCGAAGCGCATCCAGCGACCGCTGCGCCGGTGGAGCTTTCCGGCCAGCACGGACGTGGGGGACGTGAGGCGCCCCGCAACCCGCGCTTCGGCACGGCGTGCCAGCGCGGCCGATACGCCGGGCGGAACCGAACGGGAGAGTTCGAGCGAGCCGCGCACTACCCCGCGGGCCAGACCGGCCGCTTCCTCCATGGTTGTGGCGACGCTGGCTTCGTCGAGCCAGCGGCGCCGGAGCCGGAGCAGCGAAGCGACCAGGGCAGCGACTGCGGCGATCGCGAGCCCGTCCAGGATCAGCGGCGCCGCGCTTCCCTGACGCCACCCCGCCGCACCGCCCAGCCACCACGCGAGCATCAGGGTGACGGCCACGGGAACGGTCGCCCACAGCATCCCCGCCATCCCGAAGCGGGTTCGGACGTGACCGCGCACGGCCTCGAACGCGCCGCGGACGCTCGGGCGGACCGCCGGGCTCACGAGGCCCCCCGGGTGATGGCGTAAACGAACAGGTTCACGCCCATGCGCAACGCCTGCTCGCGGGTCTCGGGGGGATCTTCGTGCACCTCGGGATCCTCCCAGCCGTCTCCCAGATCGCTTTCGTAGCTGTAGAACAGCATCAGCCGGCCGCGCTCGAAGAGGCCGAAGGCCTGGGGCGGGCCTCCGTCGTGCTCATGGATCTTGGGCAGGCCTTCCGGGAACAGGTGAAAGGCGCCGAAGACCGGATGATCGGGGGGGATCTCCACGAGTTCGCGGCCGGGGAACACGCGCGCCATCTCCCGGCGGAAGGATTCGTCGAGACCGTAGTTGTCGTCGACATGCAGGAAGCCCCCTCCCAACAGGTAGTCGCGCAGCGCGCCCTGCTCCTCCAGCGCGAAACTCACGTTTCCGTGGCCGGTCATGTAGACGTAGGGGTAGTCGGGCAGCGCGGGATCCCGGAGGGTGATGGTGGCTTCACGATCCGCCACCGGCAACCCGGTGTCGGCCGCGATTCGCTCCAGCAGATTGGCCAGCGAGGACGGGTTCGCATACCAGTCCCCTCCTCCGTCGTACTGAAGGCGCGCGATGGTGAGCGTCGGTTCGACGGGCGGGGTGACCGCGAGCACGGCCGCGAGGATCGCGATAACAATCTTCAGCATCGATTCCTGAACCACTCCCGCCTTGGGCGCGCCTGCGGCGGGGCGCGTGTCTACTCCGTCTCCGGCCCGTCCGGCACAACAGTTGAATGTACGATCCGGTAGGCGCGGTTGCGAGATACCCCGAGCCGGGCCGTCAACTCCCGGACGGCTTCACTCGGCCGCGTGCCCCCGGCCAGCAGTTCCGCGGCCCGTTCCCGAACCGCGGATTCGTCGGGTTCGCCTTCCGCAGAGCGGTCGACCACCAGCGTCAGCTCTCCCCGGGGCGCGCGCGCTCCGAAATGAGCCCGCGCCTCGGCCAGGGTCCCTCGCACGAACTCCTCGTGCAATTTGGTCATTTCCCGCGCCACCGCCACCCGGCGGCCGGAGCCGCACGCATGCTCCAGATCGATCAGCAGGCGGCGCAGCCGGCCGGGGGCCTCGAAGAGCACGGTGGTTTCCCGCGAATGGGCGACCCGCTGCAGCAGAGCGCGCCGTTCGGGTCCCTTGCGGGGCGCGAACCCCAGGAAGGCGAAACGGTCGGCCGGAAGCCCCGACCCCACCAGCGCTGCCAGAACCGCGGACGGACCCGGCACCGGAACCACCTCGTGCCCGGCTTCCAGCGCGGCGTCCACCACGCGCGCGCCCGGATCCGAGACCAGCGGGGTTCCGGCATCGCTCACCACCGCGGCGTCATGTCCCGACTCCAGGCACTCGAGGACCCGCCCCGCGCGCGCCGCCTCATTGTGCTGATGCAGGGAGGTGAGGCGCGTGTCGACGCCAAGGTGTTGCAACAGCCGACCGGTCCTGCGCGTGTCTTCCGCGAAGATCCTCTCTACCTCGCCCAGGACCCGGGCGGCGCGCCCCGAGAGGTCGGAGAGGTTGCCGATCGGGGTGCTGACGAGGTAGAGGGTCGCCACCCCCCGCTCGCGTATCGCGGACCTACAGGTGCGCCTCGATCTTCTCCTCGAGATGGGCCCTCGGAACGGCGCCGACAACGGTGTCGACGTGCCTCCCGTCCTTGAAGAAGAGAATACTCGGGATCGAGCGCACCCCGAAGCGCGCGGAGGTGCCGGGGTTGGTGTCCACGTCCACCTTCCCCACCGTCACCCCACGGTCACCATACTCGTCTGCGAGCTGGTCGACGATGGGCGAGACGATGCGGCAGGGGCCGCACCAGGTCGCCCAGAAGTCCACCATCGCCAGTCCCTGGCTGTTCTCTATGTCGTCGGCGAAGCTCTCGTCCGTAACCGTCAGAACTCGATCGCTCATTCTGGCTGATCTCCTTGATCCCGGTCCCGGGTCGTTCGTACGATGGGAGCGGAAGCGCTGCACCGCCCTTCCCTGCTTCCCTGGTTTCCAAAGTATAACCGAATCTCGGCCGGCCATGGAATTCGACCCCGCAGCGGGGCCCGTGGATCCCTCACCAACCCTGCCGCGCTATCCGGTGGACCATGTCGGCATCGCCGTCCACTCGATCGCGGAGTCGGCGCCTCTGTTCGAGACCCTGACGGGCGAGCGGGCCTCGCCTCGCCAGTCCCTCCCGGAACACGGCATCGACGTGTGCTTCGTCGGCGCAGTGGAGTTGCTCGAACCCCACGACCGGGGCGGCGCGGTGGCGCGGTTCCTCGCAGCCGGGGGCTCGAACCTTCATCATGTGGCCTTCCGCGTCGAGAACGTGCGCGTCGAACTCGACCGCCTGATCGCCGCGGGGTTCCGGCCCATCGACCGCGCTCCGAGGCCCGGTGCGCACGGTGGCCTGGTCGCCTTCCTCCATCCAGGGGGGACGGGCGGGGCGCTGGTGGAACTGGTGGAGCGGGCGCAGCCTCTCAGCGCCCCGTGATCTTCTCCAGTTCGACCGACTCCACGAGCCACCCGGACGCAGTGCTGATCACGAACACTCCGACATCGCGGTGGATCCGCTCTCCCCGTCGAACCTCGACGGATACCCGGGTGACGGGCCGATCGCGACCGGGGACCGGCTCAGCGGCGGTCACCTCATAGCCGTCGTGCCGCAGCACTGCCGCGAGGGCATACATGCGAACCTCGACCTCCTGCCGGGTCGGGCAGCGGTCCGCGGCTCCCAGCCAGGACGCTACCCGGCGGAGTCCGCAGCCCAGTCCTCCGCCGGTGTCGGCGATGGAACCCTCGCCGGTGCCGAACGCGTGCGCCATCGCGTCGAGGTCCTGCCGGTTGGCCGCGTCCAGAAAACGTTCCGCGGCGCGAAGGGGGCCGGCGTCCCGCGCAACCGGAGGCAGCGGAGGGGAGGTCGCGCACCCCGCGGCCAGCAGAGCCGCCGACCACCCGATCGCGGCTGCGCCAACCCGGCGGAACGGCCCGTTCACGCCCGCTCGAAGGCCACCCCGCCGGCGCCCGCGGCGGGGACGACGCGAATGGTCGCGGATTTCCCCGGATCTTCCTCGAGCAGCGACATGGCAAGCGGATCCTGGATGATGCGCTGAATCACGCGCCGCAGCGGACGCGCGCCGAACGCGGGCTCGTAACCCTCCTTCGCGAGCAGCTCCCGGACCTCGGGCGCGACCTCGAGCGTGATGCCCAGCTCGCCGGCCAGCGCCTGCACCCGGGCAAGCTGCAGATCAACGATCGCGCGGATCGAGGCCCGGTCCAATGGCCGAAAGAGAACAATGTCGTCCACTCTGTTCAGAAACTCCGGACGGAAATGTTGCCTCAGCTCGCGGGTGACGGTCGCCTCCACCTCTTCCCACGGATCGGTGCCGGCGTGCCTCAGGATGTAGTGGCTGCCCAGGTTGGAGGTCATGATGATCACGGCATTGCGGAAATCGACCGTGCGGCCCTGGGAGTCGGTCAGCCTGCCGTCGTCGAGAATCTGAAGCAGGACGTTGAAGATGTCGGAGTGCGCCTTCTCGATTTCATCGAACAGGACCACCGCGTGCGGGCGCCGGCGCACGGCTTCGGTCAGCTGGCCGCCTTCGTCGTAGCCCACGTAGCCGGGCGGCGCGCCCAGCAGCCTCGACACGGCGTGCTTCTCCATGTATTCCGACATGTCGAGGCGCACCATCGCGCGCTCGTCGTCGAAGAGGAACTCGGCCAGCGCGCGCGCGGTCTCGGTCTTCCCCACCCCGGTCGGACCCAGGAAGATGAACGATCCGATGGGCCGGTCGGGATCCTGAAGCCCGGCCCTTGAACGGCGCACCGCGTTCGAGACGGCCGCGAGCGCCTCGCCCTGTCCGATCACACGCCTGCCGAGCAGCGCCTCCAGCCGAACCAGCCGCTCCCTCTCCGATTCCACCAGGCTCGCCACCGGAATCCCCGTCCATTCGGCGACCACCGCGGCGATGTCGTCGGCGTCCACTTCCTCGCGCAGCCAGGTGCCGCCCGCCTGCAGCTCCGCCAGCCGCTGCTCCGCCTGCCTGAGCGAGGTGCCGAGCGCCGGGAGCTCGCCATAGTCGATCTCGGCGGCCCGCTGAAGGTTGCCGGTCCGCTTCGCGCGCTCGGAGTCGGTGCGGAGGGTATCCGCGTCTTCCTTGAGCGTCTTCAGGCGGGCGATGGCATCCCGTTCCGCCTGCCAACCGGCTTTCATGCTGGAGCTCCGTTCCCTCAGCTCGGCCAGTTCCAGGCGGATGCGCTCGAGGCGTTTCCGCGCGCCAGGGTCGTCGTGCTCGTCCTCCAGCGCCTGGCGCTCGATCTCGAGCTGAATGGCGCGCCGTTCGACCTGGTCGATCTCGGTGGGCAGGGAGTCGATCTCGATCTGGAGCCGGCTGCCGGCCTCATCCATGAGGTCGATCGCCTTGTCGGGCAGGAAGCGGCCCCCGATGTACCGGTCGGACAGCCGGGCCGCCGCGACCAGGGCATCGTCGCGGATGCGCACGCCGTGGTGCACCTCGTAACGCTCCTTGAGACCTCTCAGGATCGCGATCGTATCGTCCACCGACGGCGGCGCCACGTACACGGGCTGGAAGCGCCGCTCCAGGGCAGGGTCTTTCTCGATGTGCTTCCGGTATTCGTCGAGGGTGGTCGCCCCCACCATGCGCAGCGCGCCGCGGGCCAGCAGAGGCTTCATCATGTTGCCGGCGTCCACCGCCCCTTCCGCGGCGCCGGCGCCAACGACCGTGTGCAGCTCGTCCACGAACATGACGAAGCGGCCCTCGGCGTCGGAGATCTCCTTCAGCACCGCCTTCATGCGCTCTTCGAACTCGCCGCGATACCTGGCTCCGGCGAGCATTGCCGAAATGTCGAGAGAGAGGAAGGTCTTTTCCGCCAGGGCGCCGGGGACGTCGCCGGCCACGATGCGTTGCGCCAGGCCTTCGGCGATTGCCGTCTTGCCCACTCCGGGTTCACCGATGAGCACCGGATTGTTCTTGGTGCGGCGCGCGAGCACCTTGATCACCCGGCGAATCTCGACGTCCCTGCCGATGACCGGATCCAGCTTGCCGCGGCGCGCCAGCGCGGTCAGGTCGCGGCTGTAGCGCGCGAGGGCCTGATACCGGTCCTCCGGGGTCTGGTCGGTGACCCGGTGGCTGCCGCGGACCGCCGACAGCGCCTCCAGCACCCGCTCCTCCGTAGCGCCCGCCGACCGCAGAATTTCGCCCGCGTCGTCCTTCTCGACGGTGAGTCCGAGCAGGAGGTGCTCGGTCGACACGTAGTCGTCCCCGAGCTCCGCGGCGTGCCGCTCGGCCGCGGAGAGAGCGCGGGCGAGATCGCGGCTGACGCGCGCATCCGATCCCCCCGAGACGCCGCCCAGTCCGTCGAGTGCGGCATGCACCCGCTCGCCGACCGCGGGAGCGGAGACTCCGATCTTGTCCAGGATCGGCGTGACGATGCCCTCTTCCTGGCGGAGGAGGGCGTCGAGGAGGTGGATGCCGTAGACCTCGGCGCTCCGGCGCCGCCCGGCGTCCGCGATGGCGGCCCGCAGCGCCTCGGCCGCCTTCACCGTCAAGCGGTCGACTTCGATCATCTGATATTCCCTCCGCGTGTGGTCGTGCACGCCGTGTCTGCCATTTTGGCAGACCATCAATCTGCCATTTTGGCAGACTTCGGTGCCTGAGCCCTGATCCATCCACGCCCGCACGGGCTTCCGGGCATCCGTCCACCCCCTGAAGTTCAAGATTCGGACCATCCGCAGAGGCCCCGGTGTAGCCAGTTCCAGCCGGCTCGGCCTCCCCCGTTCGCGCGCTTGACAAGCCGAGAAGGCGCGATCCACGTTGCCCGGGTTCCGCGCAACCCGTGGCTGGAGGAAAGAGTGGCGACAGTCGATCCCGGGCCCCGTGGCGGGCTCCCTCCCCAGGCCTACGAGACCCTGCCGGGCGACCAGTATCGCCCCTACGTGGGCGCGCGCGAGCAGATCCTCGAGTTCACGCCCCGGGCCGTGCTGATCGGAGCGGTTCTGGGCATCGTGTTCGGCGCCGCCAACGCCTACTTGGGGCTCCGCGTCGGGCTCACGGTGAGCGCCTCGATCCCCGCGGCGGTCATGGCGGTGGCCATCTTCCGCATCTGGGGCGGCACCATTCTCGAGTCCAACATGGTGCAGACTGTGGGGTCGGCGGGGGAGTCGCTGGCGGCCGGGGTCATCTTTACGCTCCCCGCACTCTTCCTCTGGGCGCGCGAAGACCCCGCCATCCTGGTGAGCGTCACACAGATCACGGTGATCGCGCTCTTCGGCGGGATGCTGGGCGTACTGTTCATGATTCCCCTGCGCTCCTACCTCATTTCGCGCGAGCACGGCAAGCTGCCCTATCCCGAGGGCACTGCATGCGCGGAGGTGCAGGTGGCCGGGGACGTGGGGGGCGGTAAGGCTCGCCTCCTCTTCGCCGGGCTCGGTGTCGGCGCCGTCTACCAGGCGCTGGCCAACCCCCGCGGGCTCTCGCTCTGGAACGAGTCGCCGGCGGCGCCTCTCCCGGGCAAGGCTCAGATCGGGGGAGACTTCACTCCCGAGCTGCTGGGCGTCGGGTTCATCATCGGACCGCGCATCGCCACCATCATGTTCTCGGGGAGCGCGCTGGCCTGGCTGATCCTGATCCCGGTGATCAACGCGTGGGGCGGGAACGACGTCGTGTACCCGGGCACGGCCCCGATGGCGGAGCTGGGGTCCGCGGAGATATGGAGCAACTATATCCGCTACGTCGGGGCCGGAGCGGTGGCCTTCGGGGGCATCGCGACTCTCCTCAAGTCGCTGCCCACCATGATCGAGAGCTTCAAGCTGGGGCTGGGCGGCATGGGCGGCGCCGGCGGACCGACTTCCCGCACGCAGCGGGATCTGTCCATGCGCTTCGTCTTTACGCTGGCCCCGCTGCTGGCGGTCGCCCTCTGGCTGTGGCCGGGCGTCCCGGTGAACCTGCTGGGCGCGGTCCTGATCGTGCTCTTCAGCTTCTTCTTCGTGACGGTGTCCTCGCGCATCGTGGGGCTGATCGGCTCCTCGTCCAACCCCGTTTCGGGGATGACCATCGCCGCTCTGCTGCTCACTTCCCTGATCTGGGTGGGGCTGGGGCTGAACGACGGTACCGCCGCCTCCAAGGTCGCGGTGCTGGCGGTGGGCGCGGTGGTGTGCATCTCGGCGGCGATCGCGGGAGACACCTCGCAGGACCTCAAGACCGGATTCCTCCTGGGAGCCACCCCGCGCTCGCAGCAGATCGGCGAGCTGATCGGGGTGATCACCAGCGCGGCGGTGATGGGCGGGGTGCTCATCGTCCTCAACGAATCCTACGGAATCGGCGGAGCGGAGCTGGCGGCGCCCCAGGCGAACCTCATGAAGCTGGTCGTGGACGGCGTCCTGGCCGACAGCCTGCCCTGGATGTTCGTCATCGTCGGCATGGCACTGGCAGCCGTCGTCGAGTTCGGGCTGAAGCTGCCTTCGCTGGCGTTCGCGGTGGGCCTGTATCTGCCGGTTTCCCTGATGACCCCGATCTTCGTGGGGGGCATGATGCGGCGCGCGCTGACCCGGCGCTATGCGGGCCCGGACGGCGGCGGAGAACGGCTGGCCGAGCAGCGCGAGCGGGGCGTTCTGTTCGGCTCCGGCCTGATCGCCGGGGCCGCCCTGGTGGGGGTGCTGATCGGGGGCGCGATCTACGTCGTCACCCAGGTGACCGGCGATCCCTCGCGGGCTTCCCGGTGGATCGTTGGCCACGAGTGGAGTGAAGGCCTTTTCGCCGGGTCATCCGGGCTGGTCGGCACGCTCATCTTCGCGGGGCTCTGCCTGCTCCTCTGGCGTGCGGCCACCAGCGGAGAGGCTCGCGGGGCATGAGACCGGTGACGGCGCGTGGGGTGCGGAAGTGCCTGACGGGCGGCCTGCTGTGCCTCCTGTTCGCGTGCGGGGGCGGCCAGGCGCCCGAGGCGGGCGGGACGATCTCGCGGGACGTCTTCGTGGACACCTATGTGGAGCTGCGCACGGCGGCGCTCCATTCACCCGATGGGCGGGTCGGCCCCGAGGCGAAGGCGGAGATCCTGGAGGCGAAAGGGGTCACCGAGGCCGATCTGCTCGACTACGTCGACGCTCACGGGGCCCGCTTGGAGTTCATGGTCGAAGTGTGGGCCGAGATCGACGACACGCTCAGGGCCCTGCGCACCGAGGACGATCCGGCTCCGGCGTCCTGACCTCCGCCGGAGCCGGAGGGCGCATCCTCCTCACTCCCACTCGATGGTGGCCGGGGGCTTGGAGCTGATGTCGTAGGCCACGCGATTCACCCCCGCGACCTCGTTGATGATGCGGGTGGAGGCGCGCGCCAGCACTTCCGGCGGAAACCGGTACCAGTCGGCCGTCATGCCGTCGCGCGAGGTCACGGCGCGCAGCGTCACCGCGCACTCGTAGGTGCGCGCGTCGCCCATCACGCCCACGGACCGCACCGGCAGGAGTACCGCAAACGCCTGCCAGATCTCGTCGTAGAGCCCGGCGGCACGGATCTCCTCCAGAAAGATGGCGTCCGCCTCGCGCAATACCTCCAGCCGCTCCCACGTGACTTCGCCCAGGATGCGCACGGCAAGCCCGGGGCCCGGGAAGGGATGGCGCGCCACGAACGCCTCGGGGAGGCCCAGCTCCCGCCCCACCCTGCGGACCTCATCCTTGAAGAGCTCGCGGAGCGGCTCGATCAGCTCGAACGGCATGTCGTCCGGGAGCCCGCCCACATTGTGATGGGTCTTGATGGTTGCGGACGGTCCCCGCACGGAGAGGGACTCGATGACATCGGGATAGAGCGTGCCCTGCACCAGCAGGGACGCGTCCTTGCCGGCCTCTCGCGCCGTGCGCTCGAACACGCGGATGAAGATCTCGCCGATGATCCGGCGCTTGCGCTCGGGATCGTCGGCCCCGGCCAGCCCTTCGAGGAACTCTTCGCGCGCGTCGGCAACCAGAAGCTCCATCCCCATGTGCCTGCGGAAGGTGCGCTCGACGCCCTCGCGTTCGCCCTTCCGGAGGAGCCCGTTGTCCACGAAGATGCAGGTCAGGCGGTCGCCGAGCGCCCGATGCACCAGGGTGGCCGCGACCGACGAATCGACCCCGCCGGAGAGGCCGCAGATGACGGACCGGCTCCCCGCCTGCTCGCGGATGGCGACGATGCTCTCTTCGACGAACGCGCTCGCCGTCCAGCTCGGACGGCAGCCGGCGACGCGGAAGAGGAAATTGGAGAGCATCCGGTCGCCCTCGGGGGTATGCGCGACTTCCGGATGAAACTGCACCCCGTAGATGGCCCGGTCCTCGGCCCGGAACGCGGCCACCGGGAGGCCTTCGGTGGAAGCGACGACGCGATACCCTTCCGGAGGCTGGTCCACGTGGTCGCCGTGTGAACACCAGACCGTGACGGGATGTTCGCGCGCGAATCCCGCGAACAGGCCTTCCGTCTCCCTCAGGCGCAGCTCGGCTCGTCCGTACTCGCGCTTGCCGTACTCCACCCGTCCACCTTCCAGTTCGGCGATCAGCTGCATGCCGTAGCAGATTCCGAGAACCGGAACATCCATGTGCAGCAGCTCCGGCTCCACCCCCGGGCCATCTTCCTCGTAGACCGAGGACGGTCCGCCCGAGAGCACGATCGCGCTGGGCGCCCAGCTCCGGACCCACTCCACGGATCGGGTCGGCGGGTGGATCTCGCAGAAGACCCGCTCCTCGCGGACGCGGCGGGCGATGAGCTGGGTGAACTGCGATCCGTAGTCGAGGATCAGAACCCGGTCGCGCGGCCTCGTGAGGGTCATGACGGGATTCTCTCCCCCCGAATCAGATCGGCGAAGGTCTCCCGCCGGCGGATCAGGTGAAGTCCGCCGCCGGCAACCAGCACTTCCGCGGGGCGCAGGCGGCTGTTGTAGTTCGAGGCCATGGAGAAACCGTAGGCGCCCGCGGTCCGCACCACCATCAGATCGCCCGCGGAAGGGAGTTCGATGGCGCGGTCGCGCGCGAGAAAGTCGCCGTCCTCGCACACTGGGCCCACCACGTCGGTCACTACCAGCGCAGCGCCCGGACGGGTGCGCACCGGCTCGACCTGGTGATACCCGCCGTAGTGACTGGGGCGCAGCAGCTCGGTCATGCCCCCGTCGGTGATCACGAAAGTCTTGTTTCCGGATCGCTTGACGTACAGCACGCGCACGACGAGCGTCCCGGATTCGCCCACGATGAAGCGGCCCGGCTCCAGCACCAGCCGCAGGCCGCGCCGTTTTACGGCAGGCAGGACCGCTGCGGCGACGCGCGCGAGATCGATCTCGGAGTCGTCTCCGTAGGCGACCCCGAATCCACCACCCAGATCGACGTACTCGAGCGGGATGCCTTCGTCGGAAAGCGCCTGCTCCAGGGCGAAGACCTCGCGCGCGGCGCGTTCGTACGGTTCGGCGTCCACGATCTGCGACCCGATGTGGACCGCGATGCCCGAGACCCGCAGCGCGGCCCGGGAGGCCGCCCATCGATAGAGGTCCATGATCTCGTCGGAAGGAACCCCGAATTTGGTGCCGGCATGCCCCGTGCGCGTGTACTCGTGAGGCGTGGGCGAGGCGATGTCCAGGTTCACGCGCAGCGCGATGCGGGCCTGCACGCCCCGCCGGACGGCGATGCGTTCGAGCAGATGCAGCTCCTCACGGCTCTCGACGTTGAACCCGTAGATTCCGGCTTCCAGCCCGGCGCCCAGCTCCTCCTCGCTCTTGCCTGCGCCGGCGAAGACGATCCGCTTTGCCGGAATCCCTGCCTCGAGAGCGCGCGCCAGCTCTCCCCCGCTCACGATGTCGGCGCCGGAACCGAGATGGGCCAGGCGGTTGAGGAGCGCCAGGTTTCCGTTGGCCTTGACCGAATATGCCACGAGCAGGCGGGCGCCCGCGAAAGCGGCTTCGAAGGTGCGATACCTGTCTTCCAGCAAGGCCCCATCGTAGAGGTAGAGCGGGGTCCCGAAGCGAGCGGCGATGTCGTCGACGGCGAACGGTCCGCAGCGGAGCACGCCGTTCGAGCGAGCCAGCGGAGTCACCTCAGTATGCCCGCGCCCACGCCACCTCCATTTTGGCAGCGCCGCCGCCGATGCACCGCGACGGCCGGCTGGACGACGCGAACTCGTCGTCGGGGATGACCCGGATCGTGGCCCTGGTCGCCTGCTTGACCCTCTCCTCCACGTCGGGGTCGCCGCTCCATCCGGTGTACACCAACCCACCCCCCGCGTCCAGGATCTCCTTGAGCTCGCCGAGATCCGAGATCCCCCTGTGGGAGTTGGCTTCGCGGCGCGCGCGGGCGCCCTCGAGCAGGTCTTCGTGGAATGCGTCGAGAAGAGCCGGCAGGGTGGCCAGGGCCTCTTCGCGCGACAGAAAGCGCTTGCGCTCGCTGCTCGAGAACGGAACCCGCCGGGCCAGCACCACCTGACCCTTCGCCACATCGCGCGGCCCGATTTCGGCGCGGAAGGGGGCGCCCTTGCGCTCCCACTCGTAGAACTTGGCCCCCGGGTTGAGGTGGTCGCGGGCGTCGATGCGCACCCGCACCCCCGCCGCGACCAGCTGGTCGCGGAAGCGGTCGGCCTCCTCGAGCACCAGTACGCGCTGCGCATCCGTGCGCCAGATGGGCACGATCACGACCTGGGCCGGAGCGATCCGCGGCGGCACGACGATGCCGTTGTCGTCGCCGTGGGTCATCACCATGCCCCCGACCATGCGCGTGGACACGCCCCAGGAGGTGTTCCAGGCGTGTTCCTCGCGCCCCTCCTCGCTCTGGAAGGTGAGGCCGAACTGGCGCGAGAAGTTCTGTCCCAGGAAGTGCGAGGTTCCCGCCTGAAGCGCGCGATTGTCCTGCATCAGCGCCTCCACGGAGTAACTGCGCACCGCGCCCGCAAACTTCTCCGATTCGCTCTTGAGCCCGCTGACCGGGGGCATCGCGATCCAGTCCTCCTGGAACTGGCGGTACACCCCGAGCATGCGCCGTGCCTCCTCTTCGGCCTCTTCCCGCGTCGCATGCGCGGTGTGGCCCTCCTGCCAGAGGAATTCCGAGGTCCGCAGGAAAAGCCGTGTGCGCAGCTCCCAGCGCATCACATTGCACCACTGGTTCAGCAGCAGGGGCAGATCGCGGTAGCTCTGCACCCACTTCGCGTACATCGAATAGATGATGGTCTCGGAGGTCGGACGAACGACATAGGGCTCATCGAGCTCCCTGCCGCCGGCGTGGCTCACCACCGCGAGCTCGGGCTTGAAGCCTTCGACGTGCTCCTTCTCGCGCTCGATGAAGCTCATCGGAATGAGCAGGGGGAAATAGGCGTTCTCGTGGCCGGTTTCCTTGAAGAGGCCGTCCAGTCCCTGCTGCATGAGTTCCCAGATCGCGTACCCCCAGGGGCGAATGACCATGCACCCGCGCACCGGCGAATAGTCGGCCAGCTCCGCGCGCTGAACGACATCGTTGTACCAGGCCGAGAAGCTCTCGCTCCGGGGCGTCAGCCGCTTGTCATCAGCCATTTGTCTGGTCCTGGGGGTGGCCCGCGGCGCCGCGGGAAGGGTCGCGTCTGTTCTCTCGGCGAAGTACGAAGAACCCGGGAACGCTGAAGAGCAGGAGCGAGGAGATGAACCACGATATCCGGAAGGGCGCGCCCGTCAACTCGTTCAGGAGGAGCGCCACCAGCGCGCCCCCGCCCAGGGACAAGGCCGCGGCCGCGGCCAGAATGAAGAACTCGAGGATGTTGAGCCGGCGCACGGCGCGGGCCATGTCCCGGCGCACCCCCTTGTTGCCGTCGGCTACCATTCCGGGGGCGTTCCGTGATAGAAGTAGACCCGGTGGCCGGTCCCCCGCCCCGTTCCGACCTCGCCATACCAGCCCTCAAGAGGAATCCATTCGCCCCAGGCCACGGGCACCAGATCCCCTTCATTCGCTCCCGGCGGCACCGCCGCATGGTAGACGATCGCGCGGATCGCGACCAGAGCCGAATCGCGGGCGGCGCGTTCGGGCAGCAGCTCCCGCAGGGTTCGGCTGAATTCCGCGCGGCCGCCGGGTTCCTGGGCGAGCAGATGAAGGGTAAGGCGGCGTTCCAGAACCGGGTCCGGTGCCTCATCGAAGAGGACGAGAGGAATCGCCTCGGCATCGTCGGCGCCGAAGGACGAACGCGCTGCCGGGGGCGCCGGAGCGGGCGCCGCGTCCTCCCTCGCATCGGGTGGGCGGTCGGGAGAACAGGCTCCCGCGCACAGGCACGCGGCGGCCCAGACAAGAGCTCGCGGCTGTTGCCGGCCTGCCCGGCGAGAGGTCATGGCGTCGGCCTGCCCCGGCGCAGGTCGGCCAGCGAGATTTCCTGCTGGCTGCCCTGCGCCATGTCGCGGATCACCGCCACCCCTCTCGCCGTCTCCTCCGGCCCCAGAAGTATGACCCTGCGCGCCCCCTGGCGGGCGGCCATGGCCAGCTGCTTGCGCACGGGACGTTGTTCCAGGGCATAGGAGACGGTGGAACCCGCCTCCCGCAGGGCATGGGCGATTTCCCGTCCCAGCAGACGCTGGGCCGGCGACACGCTGGCGATGAACCAGTCCATCGCGGCGGTCGGCCGCGGGAGCAGTCCCCGATCGCGCAGCAATTCGGTGAGCACCACATCCCCCATTCCGAACCCCACCGCCGCAAGAGGTTCGCCGCCGACCCGCTCGAGCAGATCGTCATAGCGGCCTCCCCCGCAGATGGCGCGCATTTCGCCCCGGCGATCGAAGAGCTCGAAGACGATGCCGGTGTAATACGCCAGCCCGCGCACGATGCGCAGGTCGAAGCGAAGGAATGGACCCAGCCCCATCGCCGTCAGGTCCGCCTGGTAGCGGCGCAGTTCGGCGAGGCTGGCGCCCACGGCATCGCGTTCGCCAAGCAGGTCTTCGACCACTTCCAGTCCGGAACCGTCCAGGATCTCCAGAAGTGAATCCACGGCCCGGGGGGCCAGCCCGGCGGATTCGTGCAGCCGGGCGCGCGTCAGATCCGGGCCCACCCGTTCGTACTTGTCTATGTGGACATAGGTTGCGCCGATCCGGTCTCCCGGCACGCCCAGCGCGTCGAGAATCGCAGACAACAGGCGGCGATCCGAGACCCGGGCCAGGAAGTCGTCCGGTCCAAGGCCCAGCGCCCGCAGGGCGTCGACCGCCACCGCCAGGACTTCCGCGTCCGCGCCCGTGCCGGCCTCGCCGAGGATGTCGACGTTCCACTGGAAGTGCTCCCGCAGACGCCCCCGCTGCTGTCGCTCGTAGCGAAAGAGCTGCGGGATCGAAAACCAGCGGATGGGCTTCGCCATGGCCCGGCTCCGCTCGCCGAGCATGCGCGCGAGTGACGGCGTCATTTCAGGGCGCAGCGATACCTCACGCCCACCCTTGTCGACGAATGCGTACAGCTGCCCGACGATTTCGTCGCCGCTCTTTTCCCGGTAGAGTTCCAGCGGTTCCAGCGGGGGACCGTCGTATTCCTGGAAGCCGTAGCGACGCGCCATGCTGCGCCAGCTTCTGAACACATGCTCCCGCTCGGCCAGGGCCTCCGGGGCGAAGTCCCGAAAGCCCGGAAGTCTGGGGAAGGCTTTCCCTTTCGGCATGGCGGCGAATCTATGCGCTTCGCTCGACGCGTCAAACCCGGAAAGGGATTGGGAACGGCTGGATGCAGAGCTCGTCGAGGGCGCTGCCGACCGTGTGGCAGGACCCCGTGACCACCGCCGTGCCGCCCTCTGCCCGTTCAGCCACTCTGGCCAGAGCGCTGCCGAAGTCCGCCTCCACCTCGACCGTGAACCTTGGTGCGAGCGCGGCGGCCACCTGTCCGGGGTTCCACCTCCGCTCGCCGGGCGCGGACGGGGGCTGGGTCAGGACCGCTGCGTCGGCGGTCGCGAGGAGACCCGGTAGCATGCCTCCCCAGTCCTTGTCCCCCAGGATGCCCGCGAGAACCACGATCGGCCGCGCAAGACCGAGTGGCCGCAGGGTGGTGGCGAGCGTCTCCATTCCGGCGACGTTGTGAGCCACGTCGAAGACCCAGGTTACGCCGCTCTGCCGCACCAGTTGTACCCGGCCCGGCCAACTCACCCCCTCCAGGCCCCGCACGACGGCGCGTCGAGCGGGCCGAAGCTTCCCTGGAAGCGATTCGAGCGCCCTCGCCGCCAGCGCCGCGTTGGCCGCCTGGTGCCTTCCCGCCAACGGCACCGAGAGTTCGAGGTCACCCCAGGCGTCGGACGACATGCGAAAGCTCGTGCGGGCCCTCGAGAGCTCCAGGTCCCGCAGGTCGCCGGGTGGATCGAGCACGAAGAAGGGAGCCTCGGCCCGCGTTGCCCGATCCCTCAGGATTCGCAGGACGGGCCCGCCCGTCTCGCTCGTGTGGATGGGAATGCCCGGCTTGATGATCCCGGCCTTCTCGCGGGCAATGTCCTCCACCGTGGGGCCCAGGTAGTCCGCGTGGTCGAGCGAGACGTTGGTGATGCAGGTCACCAACGGGATGATCACGTTGGTCGCGTCGAGGCGGCCGCCCAGTCCGACCTCCACCACGGCGATGTCGACTTCCCGGTCGGCGAAGACCCCGAAGGCCAGGGCGGTGGTCGCTTCGAAGAAGGTGGGCCCGATCCGGTCCACGGCGGCATGCAGGTCGGCCGCCACCCGCGTCATGGTCTCGTGTTCGACCGGACGGCCATCGACCTGGATGCGCTCACGGAAATCGCACAGGTGGGGCGATGTGTAGAGCCCGGTGCGCAGGCCGGCCTCCCTCAGTACCCCGGCGCACATCGCCGCCACCGACCCCTTCCCGTTGGTCCCGCCGATGTGGATCGACGGCCAGGCGAGCTGTGGCTGCCCCAGGGTCGCGAGCAGGGACCGGGTTCGTTCGAGACCCCACCGGACGCCATGCCCCAGCCGCGGAAACAGTTCGTGCATCGCGGGCGCCCCGGCCTTCAACGCCACATTCTCCAGCGGGTGCGGAGCGGCGCCGGGGGGCTTCAGCCCTGGGGCTTCCACCCCGCCCACATGTGCCGTAGCAGAAGTGCAACGGTGGCCTTCAATTCCTTGCGCGGCACGACGCAGTCGAGCATGCCGTGCTCGAGAAGGAACTCGGATCGCTGAAACCCGTCCGGAAGCTCCTGCCGGATCGTCTCCTCGATCACGCGGGGCCCGGCAAACCCGATGAAGGCGTCGGGTTCCGCGAGGTTGACGTCGCCCAGCATGGCGTAGGACGCTGTTACCCCGCCCGCTGTGGGGTTGGTGAGGATGGATATGTGGGGCAGGCCGGCCTCGTGCAGCCTCGCCAGCAATGTTGCCGTCTTCGCCATCTGCATCAGCGACAGGATCCCCTCCTGCATGCGGGCTCCGCCGGAGGCGCTCACGACGACAAGCGGGACACTCTCACGCAGCGACCTGTCGATGATTCGGGCCAGCTTCTCCCCCACCACCGATCCCATCGATCCTCCGATGAAGGAAAAGTCCATCACCGCCAGCGACACCGGGATGCCGTCCAGCTTGCCCGAACCCACCACCATGGCTTCCGGCCGTCCGGCACGCTGCTCGGCCACCTGCACCCGGGCGGTGTAGGGCTTCGAGTCGACGAAGCCCAGGGGGTCGGCGCTGGCCAGGCCCGCGTGTTCCTCGCTGAAGGAACCTTCGTCCACCAGCAGACGCAGATAGTCGGAGGCCTTGAATCTGAAGTGGAACCCGCACTCTGGACACACGGAGAGATTCTGCGTGAGTTTTTCGCGGTATACGATGGCGCCGCAGCCCGGGCACTTCCTGAAGACGTCGCTCGGAACATCCCGACGATCCTGAGCGCGCAACGGCTTCTTGGGCTTGTTGAACCAGGCCATGGCTTGTTCAGTTCTGCCGGGCGACGCGCACGGCGAGCGCCGCAGCCACCCAGCACATCAGCAGAAAGGAGCCCCCGTAGCTGATGAACGGAAGGGGAATGCCCGTCACCGGCACCAGCCCGACGGTCATTCCGGTGTTTACGAAGACGTGGGTAATCCAGGCGCCGAAGATACCGAAGAGCACGAAGCTTGCAAAGTGACTGCCGGTTCCGGTCGCCATGCGGATGAGCCGGAACAGAACATAGGCGAAGCCGGAAAGAACCAGCAGCGTGCCCACGAAGCCGAACTCTTCCCCGATCACCGCGAAGATGAAATCGGTGTGCTGCTCGGGCAGGAAGTTGAACCGCTTCTGGGTGCCCAGCGTAAACCCTTTGCCGGTCAATCCACCGCTGCCAATGGCAACCTTCGACTGGACGAGGTGGTAACCCGCCTGCTGCGGGTCGAGGCCGGGATCGAGAAACACCAGCACCCGGTTCTGCTGGTAGGGTGCCAGGGAATCCCAGAGGAGCCGGGCGACCGTGCCCACGGCCAGATTGAACGCGAGCACCGCCACGTACTCGAAGGTGTAGAGGCGGGAGCGGCGCAGATAGAGAAGCCCGATCAGCGCCACCATGTACGCCGAGAACAGCCAGGTGTTGAAGGAGACGACCAGCGCGATGGCGGGGCTCACCAGCAGGAACAGGTAGGTCAGCGGGATTCCCGACCAGAAGAGCACCGCCATCAGGATGCCCACGAAGGCCATTGCGGTGCCCAGATCCGGCTGTAGCAGGACCAGGACGAGGGGAAGCCCCACCAGCGCGCACGGCCCGATGACATCGGTCAGCTGCCACGATGGCCTGGAACGATGTCCGGGCGCTTCCAGCCGTGAGGCCATGAGGCGCGCCAGCGCCAGGATGGTCGCAATCTTGGCGACTTCGGCCGGCTGGAACTGAAAGCCGCCGAACTGGAGGAAGCTGGTCACCCCGGCCGCGGTGCCGCGGCCGGTACCCACGACCAATGTGACGGCCAGCAACACGACCGCCAGCACATAGGCGGGCACCGACACCCACTCGATCCAGTTGCTCGAGATCCGGCTGACGATGGTGAAGGCCGTCAGCCCGAACGCGAACCATACCAGTTGCCGGATCCACACGCCCTCGACGACGGGGCTGGGCACGTTCAGCTGGCCGGTCGAATAGATCATCGCCACGCCGAAGGCGGAGAGCGCGAGCAGGGCGAGGATGAGGCCGCTGTCGAGGGCCCACCGCGAGAACAGAGCCTTCATCGGGCAGGCGCCACGGCGTCGGAGGAAATCACCAGATTGCCCACGGAGCAGGCGTGCCCGTCAGGAGGTGTTCGCGAAGCGTCTGTATCGTGTCGGTGCGGATGCCGTAGCGCTTGCGCAGGAAGTAGTCCGCGGACTTGGCGGCGAGCGGCGCGGCCACGATGGATCCGCTTTCTCCGAGCTCCACCAGCACGACCACGATGATCTCCGGCTGTCCGCCCCGGGGCCCCGCCATTGCCGCGAACCAGGCGTGGCTGCGGTCGGGATCCTGTGCGTTCTGGGCGGTGCCCGACTTGCCCATGAGTTCCCAGTGCTCGACCGACGACAGATACCCCGTGCCGCCCGGCATGAAGACCCGTCTGAGCCCTTCCATCAGAATCTCGCCGTGCTCCGGTGAAATCCCGATGTCCCAGGTGTCGCCCGCCTCCTCCCCCTGCACGATGCGTGGCGCCGGAGCCTGCCCGCCCCGGGCCATGGCTAGGTAGAACTGGGCGATCCCGAGGGGCGTCTGGTCGTTGGGGCCCTGCCCGATCGCGAGCGACAATACCTCCGTTTCCTGCGCGCGATACCCGAACCGCTCCTCCCAGAAGCCCAGATCGCTCGGAAACACCCCCGGCGATTCGCGGGGCAGGTCGATGCCGCACTGCCGCGCGAAGCCCATTTCGTTCGCGTTGGCCAGAAGACGCTCGAGCCCGATCCTGAGGCCCAACTGGTAGAAGTACACGTTGCACGAGTGCTGGATCGCCTCCACGAGATCGAGAGACCCGTGACCGGCCTCGTCCCAGCAGCGGAACAGGCGGTTGCCTACGAACATCGCTCCCGTGCACCCCCGCGACATGTGTTCGTGCGCCTCCACCAGGCCGAGCTGCAGACCGATGGCCGCGACCGCGAGCTTCCACGTGGATCCGGGGGCGTAGCGTCCCACGACTGCGCGATTGAAGAGCGGCTGGTCCGGGTCGCTGTTGAGGGACGCCCACTCGTCGGGCTCGATCCCACCCACGAAGCTGTTGGGATCGAAGGTCGGGGCCGAATACAGCGCGAGCACGCCACCGTCTTCGACATTCAGCACCACTACCGCGCCGCGCATGGAGTCGGGGAAGATGTGATGGATCCACTCCATCAGATCAAGGTCGAGATTCAGTTGCATGTCCACCCCGGGCTCCGGCGCCTGCACGACCTGCCCGAACGGAGAGCTCACGACCCGGCCCAGCGCGTCCACTTCCGAATAGCGCAGGCCCCGCTTCCCCTGAAGCCGGGCTTCATACTGCCGCTCTACCCCCTCCTTGCCCACCGTCATCCCGCTCGAGTACTCCGAATACCGTTCCTGCTCCAATTCCTCCGCCGTGACTTCGCCTACATACCCCATGAGGTGGGAGACCGCGCGCGCAGCCTGGTACTGGCGCTTCGGATCCATCCGGACCACCACGTTCGGCAGCTCCGCGCGGTGCTCCTCGAGCGTGGAGACGAGATCGAAATCGGCGTCGCCGTCCACCAGGAGCGGCTGATAAGGTTCGCGGCGGGCGCGTTCGAGCAGCAGTTCGATCCTCGCATCGTCCAGATCGACATACGATTGCAGGCGCTCGAGCGTCGTCTCCATGACTCCGGAAGCAGAGGAAGGGAACACGTGCAGCGAATAGCCCGGGACGCTGCCCGCAACGACCCGCCCGCTACGATCGAAAACGGCGCCGCGGGGAGCTTCAATGGGAAACGGCCGCAGCCGGTTCGACTCCGAGCGAAGCTCGTATGTGTTGGCCTCGAGCACCTGGAGGCGGAAGAAGGCGACGGTGAGGACCGCGAAGAGCGCTATGAGCCCGACGACGGCGATGCGGGCGCGCTGCGACGCCTCCGGACCGGGAACCTGGAACTGATTCATGACTCGCCCTCGCTGAAGGGACCGATGAGCTTCACGACGAGCACGCCCACCAGAGCGGCATAGAGCGCGGCCGGCACCGCAGTGAGAATCATCGGTTCGATGAACCCGCTCGTGACGCCCGCGGCCTGCTGCAGGATCCAGTGGATGAAGTCACGCAGCCACTTGCCGGTGACAAAATATATGAGGTGAAAGGAAAGCGAGGTGGTGGGTACGAAGAATGCCCTGGTCTGCACGCCCAGAATGCCCACCACGGTCATCGCCACGGTGTTCGCGCCAAAAGCTACGAGCGCGAACGCGTCTTCCAGCATGCCCAGGGTGAAGCCGACGCATGCCGCAGTCCCGAAACGGACCCGGCGAACGTGGAACAGGAGAGCGACAGTCAGGAGATCGGGAGCTCCGGCACCGATCCCCAGGCCGAGCCTCAGAACGAAGTGGAAGAAGACCAGAATCAGGGTGACTGCCACGACCACGCCCGACCCGATTCCCAGCCGCGGGGAGCCGGGGAGCGGACGGTCAGCCACGGCCATCGGCACCGGGCGCGCCCCTGGGCCCGGCTTCTCGAGCGGAGTCCGGGAGCGGCGACGTTGCTCGCGGGAACAGGCTGGACAGGTCCACTTCCTCCCCCGGTCCGGCCGTATCTGCAACCCCGACCAGCGCGTGCGTGACGGAGGCCGGATGCACTGTCGGGTACACCCAGTAACTCCGGTGCCATCCTTCTTCGACCTCGGCCAACCCTCCGATCCGGCCCACGGGCACGCCGCGCGGATAGACGCCGCCTCGGCCGCTGGTAACCATCAGCGTGCCGTCCTCCAGGACGTTGAAGTACGGGATGCCGGTCAGAATGAGCCGCTCGGCTCCCCCGAACGCCGCCGGTTCCGGGCCGACAATGCCATAGAGCTCACCGTCCTCCGACATGACGGAGGCCCGGAAATCCGGGTGCGACCAGTCCATGCCGATCGAAAGCGAGGGGTGGGCTTCGAGAACCCTGCCGGCGAGCCCGTCGGCCGTAATGATCGGGGACAACCCATGGACACCCTGCTCATGGCCGAGGTCGAGCACGACCGTGCTCTGGGAACCCAGGTTCCCCGGGCGATGCACGCTCACCGCCCGATACGACCGTTCCACCAGCGGCGCCAGTCCGATCAGGACTCGAAGGCGCCGGTTCTCCTCTATCGCCGGCGCATTGTTGGCAACCCAGGCGCGCAGGGAGTCCACCTGCGCGCGCAGCATGTCCGCTTCGCGGCTCATCGACCGGGCCGCGGACAGTGCGCTGCGGATGTCCACGAACGGGCGCAGCAGGGTCAGGCGAATGCCGGACGCGATATTCTGCTGGGGCCCCGCGGGAATCAGGTAGAGGAACAGGCCGGCAAGCAGACAGGCGGCCGCCAGAAGGAACTGCGTCCGCAGTCCGTTACCGCCGGCGCCGCCGTATTCGCGCATCAACCCCACCCGTCGGGCTCAAGGCCTGCCCCGCCGCCTCGACCACTCCGTGAGCTGGTCGACGATCGGCGGTCAAGCCGTCAGGATCTTACGAAACGTGTGCAGATCCTCGAGAATCCGGCCCGCCCCGCGCACAACGCAGGTCAGAGGATCTTCGTCAACATGCACGGTCAGGTTGGTCTCGAATGTGATCAGCTGGTCAAGGCCCTGGATCATCGCGCCACCACCGGTCATCAGGAGGCCTCTGTCCACGATGTCCGCGGAAAGCTCCGGGGGCGTCGACTCGAGCGCGCGGCGTACCGCGTCCACGATGGACCTGATGGGCTCCTGAATCCACTCGCGAACCTCCGAAGAGCCGATACGGATCATCTTGGGCATTCCGCTGACGAGATCGCGACCCTTGACGTCCATCTCCTGTTCCTCGCCGGTGTCGAAGGCGGAGCCGATCTGGATCTTGATCATTTCGGCGGTGGATTCTCCGATGAGCAGCTTGTAGTGCCTGCGCATGGAGTCTTCGATCGCATGATCGATCTTGTCGCCGCCCACGCGGATCGACGAGTTGGCGACGACGCCCGACAGGCAGATCACGGCGATCTCGGTGGTGCCGCCTCCAATGTCGATCACCATGTTTCCGGTCGGCGACTCGATGGGCAGGCCCATGCCCACCGCTGCCGCGACCGGCTCCACCACCATGTACACGGACTTCGCGCCCGCCATCAGCGCCGACGAGCGCACCGCGCGCCGCTCGAGCTCGGTGATGCCCGAAGGAACGCCCACGACCACACGGGGCTTCATCCGGAACATGCGCCGGGAGGTGACCCGTTTGAGGAAGTGACGCAACATCATCTCGGTGATGTCGACATCCGCGATCACGCCGTCCTTCAGAGGTCGAATCGCCTCGATGTCCTCCGGCGTGCGTCCGAGCATGCGCTTGGCGTCGAGGCCGATTCCGAGGATCTTGCGCGAGGTCTTTTCCACGGCGACCACGCAGGGCTCGTTCACCACAACCCCGTCGCCCCGGACGTACACGAGGGTGTTCGCGGTTCCCAGGTCCACTGCGATGTCGTGGACGGGAACGAGGCTGCGGCGCGGCTTGAACCAACTGGAAGAAAGCACTCTAATTCTTTTATTTACATTGGCTTGATGAGATTCACATCCAAGGAGCAATCAGACTTCGGCCAACCCTTCGGAAGTGCCCGCATCTTAAGTTGTGGCGTGGTCCGGAGCAAGATTCGGAGCCCGCTTCAAGGGGGCGTCCCGAAGGGTGGACACCTCTCGACAAGGGTCAGAAACAACTGCTGAGCGGCGTGGACCGCAGGCCGAACGCATCCGCCACCGCCGCGTGCACGACCTCGCCCCCAACCACGTTGAGACCACGGGCAAGCGCGGGATTGCGGCGACAGGCATCCCTCCAGCCTCCGGCCGCCAGCTCGAGGACATAGGGCAGCGTTGCATTGGTCAGCGCCAGCGTGCTCGTTCGAGGTACGCTGCCCGGGATGTTCGTCACACCGTAGTGGATCACGCCGTCGACGACGTAGGTG
The DNA here is from genome assembly GCA_022823365.1 of Gemmatimonadota bacterium. Lineage (GTDB taxonomy): Bacteria > Gemmatimonadota > Gemmatimonadetes > Longimicrobiales > Gaopeijiaceae > BD2-11. The sequence goes on along the minus strand of JAJDXG010000030.1, from coordinate 23,467 downwards.
GGAGCTTCGTGCGTGGTCGGCCGAATGGTCTCCACGCACCCGCCCTGATCGACGGACACGTCCGCGATCACCGAGCCGGGGCGCATGGTCGCGAGATCCTCCTCGAACACAAGGAAGGGCGTCCGCGCACCCGGCAGGAGCACCGCCCCGATGATCAGGTCCGAATCGCGCAACTGCTTGCGCACCGCGTAGCGCGTGGAGTAGAGGGGGTGGACGCCCGCGGGCATCACGTCCGCCAGATGACGGAGCCGGGGAAGCGACGTGTCCAGAATGGAGACGCGCGCTCCAAGGCCCGCCGCCACCTTCGCCGCCTGGGTGCCCACGACGCCGCCCCCCAGAATCAGCACCTTGCCGGGCATGACCCCGGGAACGCCCCCGATGAGGATTCCGCTGCCGCCGGAGGAGCGGGTCAGGTATCGGACACCCTCCTGCACGGCCATTCTTCCGGCCACCTCGCTCATCGGCGTAAGGAGAGGCAGCGCGCCCTTGTCGGTGGCCACCGTCTCGTATGCGATGGCCACGGTGCCGGACTCCATGACCGCCCGGGTGAGGGCTTCGGATGCGGCGAAGTGGAAATAGGTGAAGACGATCTGCCCCTCGCGCATGTCGGGCCACTCTGTCGCGAGGGGTTCCTTCACCTTCACGATCATCCCCGCGCGCGCCCACAGCTCAGCCGCGCTGTCGACCACTTGCGCGCCCGCGCGCTGATAGAAATCGTCGGTAAACCCGCTGGCCAGCCCGGCGTCCTTCTCGATGAGCACCTGATGGCCGGCCCGGGTCAGGGCTTCGACGCCCGCCGGAACCAGCGCGACCCGGTATTCGTGTGTCTTGCGCTCGGCGGGAACTCCGATCAGCATGGCGTCCGCCGGGGCTTCAGGGTCCCAGACGAAGCAGGCACTGACGGTCGGGATGAAAGAACTCGGCCGCGGATTCGGCGACCTCCGCCTCCGTCACGCGATCGATGCGTGACAGAAGTTCGTCCAGCGTGGTGAAGGGCTCCTGGTGAAGGGCGAAGCCCGCCAGCCGGTACAACCGGGCGCCGGGGCTTTCCAGGGAGAGCATGATCTGCCCCTTGACCTGACTCTTGACCTGGACGAGGTCTTCGCGCGGAAGGCCCTCACGCGCCAGGGCGGCCAGCTCTTCCCTGATGGCGTCGATGACTTGGCCGGCCCCGTCGTGACGGGTGCCCGCGTAGATGCCGGATACCCCCGCCCGGGAATAGAAGGACTGGAAGGTATACACCGAGTAGGCCAGGCCCAGTTCTTCGCGAATGCGCCGGAACAGCCGCGAACTCATGCCGCCCCCCATCGCCGCCGCGAGCAGCACCAGGGGGTATCGTCTGCGGTCGGCTCTGGGAGGGGTTACGGTTCCGGTCACAATGTGGGTCTGGGCCGTCTCCCGCCGGACATGAACCTCCCTCCCCACCACCGACTTCGGGTCGGGGATCGGGGTCTCGGGAACGCCGTCGGCTGCGCTGCGGAAGTAGTGTGCGGCCAACTCCACCACGCGATCGTGCGCCACGTTGCCGGTGGCGGCGACGACCATGCCTCCGGCGCCATAGCGGCTCCGGTGCAGATCGCGCAGGGAATCTCCCTCCATCGCCGAGACGGTGTCGCGGGTGCCCAGAATGGATGTCCCGTAGGGATGCCGGTCCCACAGGCGTTGGCCGTGCAGTTCGAAGGCGAAGTCCTCCGGAGCATCCTCGACCGCGGAGATCTCTTCGAGCACAACGCGCCGCTCAAGCTCCAGGTCTTCGTCGAGGAGCGTGGGGAAGAGCACCAGGTCGGCGAGCACATCGAGCGCCTGGGGCAGATGCTCATCCAGCACGCGGGCCTGGAAGCTCGTGTGTTCCCGGCTGGTGAAGGCGTCCAGGGAGCCACCCAGACTCTCGAGGGCGAGCGCGATCTCCTCACGCGAACGGTGTTGCGTTCCCCTGAAGACCATGTGCTCGAGCAGATGACTCGCCCCCAGCACATCTTCGCCGTCGTGCGCCGAACCCCGTGGGACCCAGACGCCGACCGCAGCCGAGCGGACCCCCGGAATCGATTCGCTGAGGACCTGGATGCCGGAGTCGAGCGTGGTGACCGCCATGCGGTCCCGGTTTCGGGTCGTGGCGGGAGCGGCAGGGACCAACGCGGCCGGCCCGGTGGACCGCAGGGATCGGCGGTATCGGGCAGGTGTCACCGGCGCGCCCGGGACGACGTTCCGCCCCGGGTGTTGTCGGCAAGCGCCGCGCGCCTGGAGAGACGCAGTCGGCCCTTCTCGTCGATCGCGAGCAGCTTGACCCGTGCGATTTCGCCGACTTTGAGGACGTCTTCCGTCTTGCCCACGCGGCCTTCAGCGAGCTCGGAAATGTGGCAAAGCCCCTCGGTGCCCGGGAAGATCTCGATGAAGGCCCCGAAGGTGGTGGTGTTCTTGACCGGACCTTCGTAGATGCGTCCGACCTCGGGCTCCTGGGCGATGGCTTCGATCATTTCGCGGGCGCGTACCCCGGCCTCGCCCGAGACGGCGGCGATCTTCACGACGCCGGAGTCCTCGATGTCGATCTTGGCTCCGGTTTCATCTTGTATCGCCCTGATGGTCTTACCCTTGGGGCCAATGATCTCACCAATCTTCTCGGGGTTGATGGAGATCGAGATGATGCGAGGAGCGTACTGGGACAGGTCGGTGCGGGCCGCCGGGATGGCATGGTCCATGGCATCCAGAATGCTGCGTCGCGCCGTGCGCGCCCTGTTCAGCGCCTCCTGCATGATCGCCAGATCGAGCCCCTCGATCTTGATGTCCATCTGAATCGCGGTGACACCCTTGCGCGTCCCGGCCACCTTGAAGTCCATGTCCCCGAGGGCGTCTTCGAGCCCCAGAATGTCGGTAAGGACCGCGAAGCGATCACCATCCTTCACCAGCCCCATCGCCACCCCGGCGCACGATGCCTTGAGCGGTACCCCGGCATCCATCAGCGACAGCGAAGCCGCGCAAACGGAGGCCATGGACGAAGAGCCGTTCGATTCGAGAACGTCGGACACCACGCGGATCGTGTACGGGAAGTCGTCGTAGTCGGGAAGCAGGGGCTGAATGGCGCGTTCGGCCAGATTGCCGTGTCCCACTTCGCGCCGCGACGTCCCGCGAATGGGCCTCGCTTCGCCCACCGAGAAAGGCGGGAAGTTGTAGTGAAGCATGAACGACTTCGTGGTTTCCTCGAGGGTATCGATCGAATCGATGCGCTGTTCGTCGCGCGAGGTGCCGAGGGTGACCACGCCCAGTGCCTGCGTCTGTCCGCGCGTGAAAAGGGCCGAGCCGTGCGGCCGGGGCAGAACGCCCACCTCGCAGCCGAGCTCACGGATGTCGTCTACGCCCCGACCGTCGGCGCGCCTGCCCCGGTCGAGGATGCCCGCGCGCACGTGCTGCTTTTCCAGGTTGCGCAGGACTCCCTTCACTGCGGCGCGGACTTCTTCGCTCTCCGTCCCTTCGGTCTCCAGCTGGCCGGCCACCTCCTCTCCGAGTTCGGCCAATGCCGCGGCCCGAGCCTGCTTTTCCTCCGCCTCGAACGCGGCCGCCACCCCATCCCGGGCCAGCGCTTCGACCTGGCCGACCAGGTCCGGAGCCGGCTCCACGCTGGTCCATTCCATGTCCTCCTCGCCGCCGTCTGCGATGAGGTCACGCTGCATGGCCACCAGTTCGCGGATCGCCCCATGAGCCGCCCCCAGCCCCTCGAGGAGGTCCTCCTCGGGCACCTCGACCGCGGCGCCCTCGACCATGGTGATCGCCTCGGCGGATCCCGCCACCACCAGGTCGACGTCGGAATACTCGAGTTGCTGGAAGGTGGGATTCACGATCCAGGCGCCCTGAATCCGGCCCATGCGCACCGACGCCACCGGGATGTGGAAGGGGATCTTCGACATGTTGAGCGCCACCGAGGCGCCCATGAGGCCGAGGACGTCCGCGTCGTTCTCCTGATCCGCGCTCAGGATGTAGCAGATGATCTGGGTCTCGTTCATGTACCCTTTCGGGAACAGCGGACGGATGGGGCGATCGATGGAGCGCGCGGCCAGAATCTCCTTCTCGCCCGGGCGGCCCTCCCTCTTGAAGAAGCCCCCGGGAATCTTGCCGCCGGCGTAGGTCTTCTCGCGGTACTCGACGGTGAGGGGGAAGAAGGGAAGATGGGTGGGCTTCATCTGCGCCGTGGCGGTGCACAGCACCATCGTATCACCAAAACGAACGAGGCAGGCCCCGTGGGCCTGCTTCGCCATGCGCCCGGTCTCCAGGACCAGGGTGCGTCCTGCAAACTGTCGCTCGATTCTTTTCAGCATGCTCTGACCTAGTGGCGGAGACCGAGGTCCGCGATGAGTTCGCGGTACTTCTCGTAGTCGGTCCGCTTCATGTACTCGAGGAGCCGCCGTCGCCGGCCCACCATCTTGAGCAGGCCCTGGCGGCTGTGATGGTCCTTCTTGTGCGCGCGGAAGTGACCTTGGAGATGATTGATTCGGTGGGTCAGGATCGCGATCTGAACGGGTGCACTGCCCCGGTCGCCATCATGAACCTGATACTTGCGGATGACTTCTTCCTTAACGAATCCCATCGCGGGACCGCCTCCTCAAGAGTCTTACGCTGCAAGGGAAGCCGGGGCGCGAACCCACTGACTTTTAAAACGGCGACCAAAGCTAGCCACAAGGGATGGAGGCTACAAGGCGCGCACTCCATCCGGGCGACGCGGCTCAGCCTTCGCCGAACGCCACGTCGGTCCTGGCGGCCATTACGAAGTCGTTCACATGGAGGTTGCGGATCTTGTGGGTCCACCAGGAAACGGTGACCCGCCCCCATTCCGTCAGAAGCGCCGGGTGATGTCCCTGCTCCTCGGCGAGCGCGCCCACGCGGTTGGTGAACGACAGCGCCTGCACGAAGTCCTTGAAGGAAAAGACGCGCTCGAGACGCGGAATGCCGTCGCGCTCTACGATCTCCCAGTCGGGAATCTGTGGACGCCAGGCCAGAATTTCGGCTTCGCTGGCGGGAGGCGCACCCACCCTGCACGGTTCACAGGTCTGACGGGTCAGTTCGGTCATGGTGTCATCCGGGATCTGGTCTGTGGAAAGGATTGGCGGTCGCGGTATTCGGCCAGGATGCGGCGGGTGCGCCGGACATCCTCGCTCATCCGGTCGACCAGCTCCGCCACGCTGGCGAAGGACCGCACCTCACGGAGCCGTTCGATCAGATCCAGCCGGATTTCGGCTCCGTAGAGGTCGGCACCGTGCAGGTCGGCACCGTAGTCGAGAAGATGCACTTCTATCGACGCACGGGAGCCGAGGAAGGTGGGGCGCGGGCCGATGTGCAGGGCTCCGTCCCACGTCCCCGCGGGCAGCCCGGCGCGCACCGCGTAGATGCCTCCGCCGGGAATCAGCTTGCTGGAGTCCCGAATCTCGAGGTTGGCGGTGGGGAAGCCCAGGCGCCTCCCGCGCCCGTCACCCCGGACGACCGCTCCGCGCAGCGAATAGGGGCGGCCGAGCCCGGTGTGCGCGGCACGGACGTCACCTGCCAGCAGCGCCCTGCGAATCCTGCTCGACGACACGGGACCGCCCCCGGCGACGATGGGCGGTACGACCTGGACGTCGAAGCCCAGCTCCGTTCCCATTGCATCCAGGGTACCCGCGTCTCCCGACCGCCCCCTGCCGAATCCGTGGTCGTAGCCGATCACGAGCTCCCTCACCCTCATGCGGGCGACGAGGATCTCCTCCACGAAGCGCCGCGGCGTATAGCGCGCCAGCGCCCGCGTGAACGGCAGGAAGACGGCGTAGTCGAGGTCGCTCTGCGCGAGGATCTCCTTCTTCTCGATCGAACTGGTCAGAAGCCCGGGCGCGTCCTTCGGCCTAAGGACCTGGAGCGGATGGGGGCGGAAGGTCACCAGGACGCTGGGCCTGCCCGTGCGCCGGGCTCTCCGGCCCATTTCGCGCAATACCTCCCGGTGGCCCAGGTGGACGCCGTCGAAGGTCCCCACCGTAACCACGCTCCCTCGCTCGAAGCGCGGGACCAGCGCGGATGGGACGGATCGCGCGGCGCGACCCTCCATGCCGCCCGACGCCGTCACAGGAACACCTTGCGCGGTTGCAGCACGCCCCCCCGGCCCACCCCGATGGCGACGAGGGTTCCCTGCGCGAGCGCAACCACCGGATCGGCCTCGGGCACGGGCTCAAGGGTCGGTTCGATGGCCTGTCCGCACGCCAGGCGCGCGGCGTCCTCTTCGCCCACGCGCACGGCCGGAAGGTGCGCCAGCGCCCTCGCGGCGGACAGGTGCGTGGCCGGGGGCAGCTCGTCGCACAGCCCGTCTGCGGGCACCGCGTCGCGAACGCTCAAAGAGCCCACCGCCGTGCGCCGGAGCCGGGTCAGGTGGGCTCCCGTCCCCAGCGACTCGCCGAGATCGCGGGCCAGCGCCCGAACGTAGGTCCCGGAAGAACAACGAACCGCAAACGTGACGAACGGAAGAGCGCAGCGGATTTCCCCCACCCCGTACACCTCGACCGGCACCGGCTCGAGCTTGACCGTCTCGCCCAGGCGAGAGCGGCGGTGGGCGGCGGTCCCGCGCACCTTCTTGGCGGAATAGCGCGGCGGAACCTGGAGGATGGGGCCCTGGAACGCCTTGAGGGCGCGCAGGACGGTGTGCTCGTCCAATTGACGCCATCGGGGGCTTTCGCCCACGACGTCCCCGTCCCTGTCGTGCGTGCTGGTCGACACGCCAAGGCGGGCGGTCGCCAGATAGGTCTTGTCCATCGCCGACAGGTACTGCGAAATGCGGGTGGAAGGGCCGAGACAGAGCAGGAGCAGTCCCGAGGCGAAGGGGTCCAGGGTTCCGGCATGGCCGACGCGCCTGAGGCCCAGCCGCGCGCGCGCTTCCCGGACGATGTCGTGGGAGGTGGGGCCGATGGGCTTGTCGACCAGCAACACGCCTTCGCGGGGGCGGCTCACGTCTCCTCCCCTTCCCCGGCTGCGCCGTCGCCGGGGAGAACATCCTTGAGGATCTGTTCGATACGTGCGGCGTGCTCGAGCGACGTGTCCTCGACGAAGCGCAGCTCCGGTACGCGCCGGATGTGCAGCTCGGCGCCCAGCGATCCCCTGATGAACGCGGCCGAGGCGGCGAGGCCCTTCATGGCCTGGTCACGTTCCCGGCCGCCGCCGGCCAGCCTTACGAACACCCGCGCGAACGAAAGATCGGAGGTCACGCGGACTTCCGTAACCACCGGCATGCCCACCCGGGGATCGCGCACCTCGCTGCGGAGGATGCGCGTGATCTCCCGCTGCAGCTGGCTGTTCACCCGGGCGAGCCTGCGAGCCATCTGCGCTCAGCGCCCGCGGCCGTTGAACCATGCGCCCACGTCGACCTCCATGCGCTTCCGCGCCCGCTTCAGGTCAGGGGGTCGCGGACCGAGAGCACGACGACGCGGCCATCGGCCTCCACGAAGGCGGCGAGACGGCCTCGAATCGACTCGGCGTGGCGCCCTTCCGTGGTCACGAAGACCGCCGTAAGACCCGCTCGCGCGTGCAACTCGCGCATATGGGTCTCCGAAATGCCGACGTTGAAGCGATGGCGCATGCGGTCCTTCAGGGAACGCACGACGCTGCGCTTGTCCTTGAGGGACACGCATCCCGGAAGCAACAGGTCCCAGGAGATCGCCCCGATCACCACGGCCGGCGAACCGCCGGACCGCCCGCGGCCTCATCGCGCGTGAGCACTTCCGGCCAGGGTGCGCGCGACTTCCTCGACCACGAAGCACTCGATGACATCACCCACTTTCACATCGTTGTAGTTGGCGATTCCTATCCCGCACTCGAGCCCGTTGCGGACCAGCTTGACATCGTCCTTGAACCGCTTGAGCGAACTGATCTCGCCCGTGTACACCACGACTCCGTCGCGGATCAGGCGCACCGTCGACTGGTGTTCCACAACCCCTTCGCTGACGTAGCAGCCCGCGATGGTGCCGACCTTCGTCACCTTGAAGGTCTCGCGCACTTCCGCGCTTGCCACGACCTTCTCGAGGCGCTCCGGGGCGAGCATGCCTTCGAGAGCGGCGCGCACGTCGTTCTCCGCGTCGTAGATGACGTCGTAGACCTGGATGTCCACGCCCTCACGCTCGGCCAGCTGTCGGGCGTTGACGTTCGGACGCACCCTGAAGCCGATGATGACACCACCGGCGGTGCGGGCCAACAGGACATCCTCCTCGTTGATGGCCCCAACCGCCCGGTGGACGATCTCCACCCGCACTTCCGCGGTGCTGAGTCGCTGGAGCGTATCCGACACCGCCTGTACGGAGCCGTCGACGTCGCCCTTGATGATGAGCGGCAGAGTGCTGACTTCACCCGCGGACAGGATCTGGGAGAAGTCCCCGAGCCTGATCCCGCGATCCTTGATGCGCAGGAGTTTCTCGCGCTCCAGGCGTTGGCGGGTGCTGGCGATCTCGGATGCGCGCATGGCCTCCATGACCTGCAGCGTGTCGCCCGCCTGGGGCACGCCCTTGACGCCCAGAAGCTGCACCGGAGTGCCGGGGCCCGCCTCCTCCACGACCGCCCCGCGCTCGTCCAGCAGCGCGCGCACGCGGCCGTCGAACTTGCCGCAAATGAAATCGTCGCCCACTCGAAGGGTACCCCGCTGAACAAGCACGGAAACGACGGGGCCCTTACCGACATCCAGCCTGGCCTCGATCACGGCGCCCGTTGCCGGGCGGTTCGGGTTGGCCTTCAGTTCGAGCAACTCCGCCTGCAGCAACACCTTCTCCAGAAGCTCGTTCATGCCCGCTCCGGTGCGGGCGGAGATCGGCGCCACCAGCACGTCGCCCCCGAAATCCTCTACGGTGACGTCGTGACTGAGAAGCTGCTGCTTGACGCGTTCGGCGTCCGCCGCCGGCAGATCCATCTTGTTGATGGCCACCACAATGGGGACACCGGCATTGCGCGCGTGGGAGATCGCCTCGACGGTCTGCGGCATGACGGAGTCGTCCGCCGCCACCACCAGGATCACGATGTCGGTGACGTCGGCGCCCCGCGCGCGCATGGCCGTGAACGCGGCGTGGCCCGGCGTATCCAGGAACGTGAGCGAGCGGTCGCCGTCCACCTGAACGTGGTAGGCCCCGATATGCTGGGTGATGCCACCGGACTCGCCTGCGACGACGTTGGTGTCCCGGATCGAGTCGAGCAGCTTCGTCTTTCCGTGGTCCACGTGACCCATGACCGTGACCACCGGTGGGCGTGGCACTGCCAGCTCGGGATCGTCCTCCTCCGCCACTTCACCGTCTTCCTCGGCGCCGTACTCCTGCTCGCGGACGGCGGTAAAGTTGAACTCTTCCAGCAGCATCTCGATCTGGTCGAAATCCAGCCGCTGGTTGATCGTGACCATCAGGCCCAGGCTCTTGAACGCCGAGCCGATGAGTTCGGTTGAAGATATGTCGATGAGCTCCCCAAGTTCGGCTACGGTCAGAAACTCGTTTACGCGCACCGTGGTGGCCTCGCGCTCCTCTTGCCTGCGGGCCTCTTCCTTGCGCGCCTCCTTTTCCTCAACCCTGGGACGGGTGTCACGGCTCTTGCGCCGACGCCGGCCCCCGCCCTTCAGTTCGGCCATCACGCGCTGGATGTTCTCCTGCACGGCGCCCTGGTCCACCCGCTGGCGCCTTCTGCCCTTCTTCCGCCCCCGCTTGCGCCTGCCGTCGGGCCCGTACCCTTCGGCCTGGATGCGCACCTGGCCTCCGGGCCCGGCGCTGGCTGCGGGAGCCAGTCGGGGCGACTGACGCACGACCCGCACGGGACCTTCGGGCCCCTGACTGCGCGCCGACCGCAACTTGGGTCGGGCCGGAGTCGGGAAGGTCTCGGCCGCAACGACGTTCGCGTCGCGGGCCGGGGCCGCATGGCCTGGGTCGGAGGAAGCCCCGGCCGGTGGTTGCGCGGAGTCTGAGGGCGGGGCCGCTTCCGGCGATGCGCCCGAGGCGGCAGCCTGGCTCCCGGACCGTGGGTCGGGGACCGCGTCCCGGTGGTCCGCCGGGAGCGATGCGGAGGCGGACCCGCCCTCCGCGCGCCGTGCCGCACCTGGCCGATCGCCGGCGTCGGCAACCTGCGCCGCGGCGACCGCGTCCACGGCCACGGCATCCTGCCCGGCGGTGGTCCCGGTCGCGTCGCCATCGAGCCGGTCTGCCCCGGCCGGCGGCGACTCGCTTCCGGCGCCGGGCATGTCCGGACCGGATGCTGCGGTCTCGGGAGACGACATCTCACCATTGGGCGCATGGTGTCCCGCGGAACCGGCGTCCTCGGCGGGCTCCGCCGCATCGCCCACGGACCGCGGTCCGGCGGCTGCTCCGGGCACGGACTCCGGCGCGCCGCCCGATCCGTCCGCCGTCCCGCCGGACGCCGGCACCGCATCGGCCTGCTCGGTCACCGGAGCCGAGCCCTCCTCCATCCCGACCTGAGACGCAACGGCTACAACTTCGGCTTCGCTCGGCGCCACGCGCCGGACCCGCCTGCGACTGCGCCTCCGCCGGACATGGGTTGACCGCACATCTTCCAGCGCGGCCTGCACGGCTTCACGGGTTCCGAAGCCGCTTTGTCGCCGCTCGCGCTCGATTCGCGCCAAGAGGCGCGAGACGTCGTCACCGGGCACGAAATCCCTGTCTCCGTGCAACGCTACGCCCATCTTGCGCAGCAGCGTCAACAGCATCCGCGACGAGACCCGCAAGTCTCTCGCAAGCTCAAACACCCGCATGCCCCTGGACTTCCTCCCTGGTTGGCTTCCTGGCCCGGCCAACGAACTCCGTCTGCGCCGTGCCCCGGCTATCTCATCCGTCTGTGTGCTCTCCGTCCGCAAGAGCTTCGGGTTGCGTGTCCTCCTCGCCCTCGATCACGGTCAATTCGTCGATCAGCCCGACGATCTGGTCTACGGCGTCAGTAGAGAGTCCCGGTATCGCCAGAAACTCGCCCCTCTCCAGGTTAATGATCTGGAGGAAGGTGGTGTATCCCGCCCCTCCCAGCGCCTGCAGCGCGTCGGGCGGCAACTCCAGTTCAGAGAGCGGAAAATCGGACGTCTCGTAGTTCTCCTCGGCGTCCGGGAAGATGGCAGTGTCCGATCCCCGCTCAAGCCACTCGCGAGACCCGTAGAGGTCGATCTGCCACCCGATCAACTGCGACGCCAGGCGAACGTTCTGCCCATTCCGGCCGATCGCCAGAGATAACTGATCCTCGTCCACGATCGCCGTGATCACCTGGTTGTCGTAGTTGCTGATGACCTTCGCAACCCGCGCGGGCGCGAGCGCCCGGCGGGCGAACACTTCGGGATCGGGATGCCAGGGCACGATATCGATCCGCTCGCCTCCCAGCTCGGAAACGACGGCCTGGACGCGGGACCCCTTCAGCCCTACGCACGCGCCCACCGGATCGATGGATTCGTCGCGCGACGACACCGCGATCTTGGTTCTGCCGCCGACTTCCCTGGCCTTTTCCCGGATATCGACGATGCCCTGGTAGATCTCCGGCACCTCGAGCCTGAAGAGGGATTCAACGAAGACGGGATCCGCGCGCGACAGTATGAGCCGAGGCCCCTTGGGCGACTCCTCGATCTTCTTCAGCACCGCGCGAATCGGGTCGCCCTGGCGGAAACGCTCCCGGGGGTTCTGCTCCTTCCAGGGGATGATGGCGTCCGCATCCTTGGCGAGGTTGAGCATCACCACCACCTTGCCCCGCTCGATCTGCTGAACGTCACCCGAGAGCAGCTCGCCGACCCGGTCCGCGAACTCTTCGCGAATCCGGTCGCGCTCGTTCTCGCGAATACGCTGGACGATGCGCTGCTTCGTCGCCATCACCGCGTTGCGTCCGAACTCGGTGAAGTCCATGGGGATCTCCATCAGATCCCCGATTTCGAAGGCCTCGTCGTCCCAGCGGGCTTCCTCCAGGGAAATCTCCGCGGAGCCGTCTTCGACCTGGTCCACGACACGCTTGAGGACGACGATATCGATCGCTCCGCTCATGTCGTCCACGTCGATCTCGGCGCGCACGTTGGCACCATGGATGCGTGCGAGGCCGGCCATGATCCCGTCCTGGATCAACTCGTTGAGTTCGTCCACGGACAGGTTCTTGGTGGCGGCCATGTCGCGGAATGCCGCGATTATCTGGCCCGAGTTCGCTATCATCGACTCCGTTCGCCCTGCCGAAACAGGTGGATCGTCCGCCCGCCCCGAGCAATCGGGATCATGTCACGGGTGGCCCGCCCACGCGCTGCCACCCGGCTTGCCGGGTAAAAAAAAGCGGGGGCCACTGGCTCCCCACTCTACAAGGTCGTCGGCCGACGACCCGCCCGGACCCTGAACAATAAGGGTTTGTCCACCCCCGTTCAAGGCTTCGGCGCCGGGGGCGCGCGGCTCCGGCTCCTGGCGTGGCGGGTCCCCGGTCACGGGGTCGGGTCTTGCCGCTCCAGGCGCTCGATCCTCGCGGCGAGGCGCTCCACCGCCTCCCGCAGCTCGTCCATCTCGCGACGGGTCACGAAGTCCAGGCGATCACGCGCGGTCTCGGCCGCCGCCTGAGCCTTGGACAACGCGCCCTTCAGCGCATCGCGCGCCGCTTCGGCGTTAGGCCCGCCCTGCTCGCGGGTCTCGGCCAGGGTTTCCTCAATGGCGTCCTTGAGCGCCGACAGAAAACCGAACCCCTAGCTCAACCCTTCGCGAATGCCCTTTCTCCTGCGACGCTCGCCGTCGCTTCCCTCTTCCCTCACGGTGTGCCTCTCTTCCCCTGGTGGCGTGTTTCAGCCGGGTTCCGCACCCCGCGCCCCGACCCGGTTGTCTAGCCCACGCGCTCGATGTGCGCTCCGAGTCCGCGCAGGCGTTCGTCGATCTGTTGATAGCCGCGTTCGATCTGGGCGATGTTGTGAATCTCGCTGGTTCCCCTGGCGGCCAGCGCGGCCAGCAGGATCGCCATGCCGGCGCGAATGTCCGGGCTCTCGAGGCGTCCACCCCGCAGTTGCGCAGGGCCGACCACGACCGCCCGATGCGGATCGCACAGGATGATCTGCGCCCCCATGGAAACAAGCTTGTCGGTGAAGAACATGCGTGACTCGAACATCTTCTCGTATATCAGCACGGTGCCGTGGCACTGCGTGGCCGTGACCAGCGCGATCGACGTGAGGTCGGCAGGAAACGCCGGCCAGGGCCCGTCGTCGATCTTGGGCACGTGGCCGAAGGCGTCCGGCCGGACATTCGGCTCGCGATCGCCGCGCACGACCAGCGACCCGTCTACAGGTTCGCACTCGACGCCAAGGCGCCGGAAGCCCAGCAAGGTCGAATCCAGATGTTCGATCGGGACATCCTCGATGACCAGTTTGCTTCGCGTCACCGCCGCGAGGCCGATGAAGGAGCCGATTTCGATGTGGTCGGCGCCGATCCGGTATCTGGCTCCGCCCAGCTCTCCGACGCCCTCGATATCGAGGACATGGGTGCCGATGCCGCGGATGCGCGCACCCATCGCATTCAGCAGGTGGCACAAGTCCTGGACGTGCGGTTCGGCCGCCGCGTTTCGAATCCGGGTTCGGCCGCGGGCGAGCGTGGCCGCCATCACGGCGTTCTCCGTGCCGGTCACCGAAGGCTCGTCCAGGAACATCGAGGCGCCCTTCAGGCTGGACGCGCGGATCTCGAACTCCCTTCCCAGCCGCGTCTCTCCCCCCAATGCCGCAAGCGCCATGAAGTGGGTGTCCAGGCGCCGCCGGCCGATCACATCACCCCCGGGAGGGGGAAGCAGGACGCGTCCGAAGCGCGCCAGCAACGGGCCGGCGAGCAGAATCGAGGCCCGAATGCGCTCTGCGAGCGCGCGCGGGGGACGGACATCGCCGACCTGTCCCGCATCCACGGTGACCACGTTGGACCCCTCCCAGGACACCTCGGCGCCCAGGGCACGCAGGATCGCGGCCAGCGCCTCCACATCCTTGATGCGGGGGACGTTCTCCAGGGTGACCGGCTCTGTCGCGAGGAGCGTCGCGGCAAGTGCCGGAAGAGCCGCGTTCTTGTTTCCTGCCGGCCTTATGGTCCCGCTGAGCGGGTGGCCGCCTTCGACAAGGAAGTGTGCCATGACGTGGGGTGGAAGGGTGGACTAGGTGGAACCGACGGGAGTCCGGCAAGCGCCGGGACCTTGAGAGGTGGTCGGGCGTCGGGGCCCTGGCCACACTGCCGCGCCAACATACCACGCCGCCGACGCCCCGGCCAGCGGGATCAGGACGTGCATGGAAGTTCTTGCAGCGCGAGCCCCGAATGCGCTACCATTGGAGAACAGATGATTCTACAAGTTGTTGTCAATACGTTAGATGCACCCTTCGGTGAGGCGCTTCCCGAGGGAAGCCCCGCCAATCTTCCCGGCTCCATGCCGCTCCTGATCATACCATGATTGCAACGGTTTGGACGACAATGGCCGCGGCATCCGCCCGGGTGTCGGGGCAGGAACCGGCGGCCGACACGGTTCTCGTCATGGTCGCGCCCTCGGGGATCGCGAATGTCAGCGAGTGGGGCCTCCTGGCCCTTGTGGTCCTGGCCTCGCTCGGTGCCGTGGCGCTGCTGGCCTTCCTGAGGCGGCTGGACAGGCACGGGCGCCGGCTCACCGACATCGCGCGCCGGCTGGAGGAACAGAGCCGACCGGTGCTCGAACGCGCTGCGGGCGTCGCGGACAACGTGGATGCCGTGTCCCGCTCGCTGCGCGACGAGGCGCGGCACCTTACAGGGTCCGTGCGGGCGCTGTCCGACCGGCTGAGGCAGGCATCGACGCACATGGAAACCCGCATCGATGAGTTCAACGCGTTGCTGGAAGTGGTGCAGGCCGAGGCTGAAGAGACGTTTCTGAAGACGGCTGCGGCCGTTCGCGGGGTGGGCGCCGGCGCACGCGCTCTTGAGCGCGCGCGCGGAACCGCCCGCTCCGTGCTCCCGGCCGAAGAGGATGCCCCGGCGGAGCCCGCGGGCGATGAACCGGACGACACTCCCGCCGTCACGCGGCTGGAGGACGGGCGCGAGCCGGCTGGCGAGACCGGATAGCGGCCGCGGGCAGCACTCGGGGAAGGCCGGCCGGCAATCCGCCGACTTCAATCCGCATCGGCGTCCAGCGCGGCCCGCAGCAACTGGCTCACCCGGCGCGGGTCCGCCTTGCGCCCGGAGGCACGCATGACCTGGCCCATGAGAAACCCGAAGAGGCGCGCCTCGCCCGCGCGGTAGCGGGCGACTGCGTCCGGATGCGCCGCCACCGCGTCCGTCACCCACCTGTCCAGCACCTGGTCTTCGCGCACCTGCTCGAGCCCTTCCCGCTGGACGATCGCCCCGGGCGGGTCGCCGGAGCGCGCCATGCCGGCGAGGACCGTCTTGGCCGCCGTGGCCGACAGCGTCCCCTTGTCCACCAGCACGAGCAGTTCGGCGAGTCGCCCGGGCGCCAGCCCCGGTGAGGAAAGGTCGGCGATTCCCCGTTTCACAGTCTCGAGCACCGGCCCCATCACCCAGTTGGACACCGTCTTGGGCTGCCTCCCGCACGCGACAACGGCTTCGTAGTAGTCCGCGAGTCCCCGGGACGAAGTAAGCACGTCCGCGTCGTATTCGGGCAGCTCGTACTGGCGCCGAAAGCGCTCGCGCTTCGCGCGCGGCAGCTCCCCCAGTCCGGCCCGCAGCGACGCGACGCGCGCGGCCGAGAGGACGAGAGGCGGGAGGTCGGGATCGGGGAAATAGCGGTAGTCCTGGCTGTCCTCTTTGTCCCGCATCACCCGCACGTCGCCTCCTGCGGCATCCCAGAGCAGGGTCTGGCGGGTCACGGCACGGCCCTCGGCGCGAATCCGGGTCTGGCGTCGGATCTCGACGCCGAGGGCCTTTTCCACCGCCGAGAAACTGTTGAGGTTCTTGACCTCGGTGCTGGCCTCGAGGCGCTCGCTTCCCTTCTTCCGCAGGGACACGTTCGCGTCCACGCGCAGGCTGCCCTCTTCCATGTTGCAATCGGATATCTCCAGGTATTCCATCAGTCGCTTGAGGAATTGGAGATATGAGCGCGCCTCCCGGGGAGAGCGCAGGTCCGGCTCCGAAACGATCTCGATCAGCGGGGTGCCGGTCCGGTTCAGGTCGATGGCGGTCGCGGAGGCGAAGCGATCGTGTAGCGACTTTCCGGCGTCCTCCTCCATGTGCACCCGTCGGATCCGCACCCGCCGGCCGCCATCCAGTTCCACGGCGCCCCGGGTGGCCAGGGGGCGTTCGAACTGGGAGATCTGATATCCCTTGGGCAGGTCGGGATAGAAGTAGTTCTTGCGGGCGAAGACCGAGACGGGGTGGATGGTGCAGTCCAGCGCGAGCGCCGCCCGGAGCGCGAGATCGACCGCTCCCGGGTCGAGCACGGGGAGCGCGCCGGGCAGCCCCAGGCAGACCGGGCACACGGCCGTGTTGGGCGGTGCTCCGAATGCGGTTGAATCCGCGCAGAACAGTTTGCGCCCGGTGTCAAGCTGAACGTGGACCTCCAGGCCGATCACGGCTTCCAGCGGCGAGTCCTTCATGCAGCTCCTGCGCCGGACGGAACGGGGGGAGATCCCACCGTCCCCAGTTCGGCTTCGAGCGCCGCGGCCGCGGTCAGCAGCGTGTCCTCACGCCAGTGCGCGGCCATGAGTTGTCCCCCAACGGGCATCCCTTCCGCCAGCCCGATCGGAACGGACATTGCGGGTACCCCGGCCAGGTTGGCGGTCACGGTGAAGACATCGGACAGGTACATCTGGTAGGGATCGTGGACGCGTTCTCCCAGTTTGAAGGCGGGGGTCGGCGCAGTCGGGGTGAAGAGCACGTCCACGCCATCCCCGAATGTCCGCTCGAAATCCCGGGCGACCGCAGCCCGCGCCTCCTGCGCACGGCCGTAGTACGCGTCGTAGTAGCCCGCCGACAGCGCGTAGGTACCGAGCAGAATGCGCCGCTTGACCTCGGTGCCGAAGCCCTCGGAGCGGGAAAGCTCATACAGTCGCTCCGTAGTATCCGCCTCCCGGCATCGGCGGCCGAAGCGGACACCGTCGTAGCGGGCCAGATTGGAGGAGGCTTCGGCGGGCGCGATGATGTAATAGGCGGGAATTGCGTATCGGGTGTGCGGCAGGGACACCTCCCGCAACTCGGCGCCCGCTCCCTCGAGCGCACCGAGGGCGTGCTCCGCCAGCTGGCGCACCACCGGATCGAGTCCGGCAGGGAAGTACTCGCGCGGAACGCCGACGACCAGCCCGCGCACCCCCCGCTCGCAGGCCGCGGTCAGAGGCGGTACGGGGCGGTTGACCGAGGTGGCGTCGCGCGGGTCGTGGCCGCTCAGGACTTCGAGCAGGGTGGCCGCGTCGCGTACGGTGCGGCCGAGGGCGCCAACCTGGTCGAGAGAGGAGGCGAAGGCGACCAGTCCGTAGCGGCTTACCCGCCCGTAGGTGGGTTTGATGCCCACCACCCCGCAGAACGACGCCGGCTGGCGAACCGAACCACCTGTGTCCGAGCCCACCGCGACCGGCACGATGCCCGCGGCCACCGCCGCCGCCGACCCGCCGGAGCTTCCGCCGGGGACCCGTTCCGGATGCCAGGGATTGCGCGTGGGGCCGAAGGCGGAGTTCTCGGTCGACGACCCCATGGCGAACTCGTCCATGTTGGTCTTCCCGACGATGACCGCTCCGGCCCGCCGAAGCCGCCGGACGGCGGTGGCTTCGTACGGGGAGCGGAACTCCTCCAGGATGCGGGAGCCGCAGGTGGTGGGGAAACCGGCCGTGGCCAGGTTGTCCTTGACCGCGACCGGTATCCCCGCGAGCGGGCCGTCGCGTGGACCGCGTTGCCGATCCGCGTTCGCGTCCACGGCGATGAAGGCGTTTAGGCGTGCGGCGCCCCGCTCCCACGTGCCGTGCGCCTCCAGCGCCTCCGCAGCCATCGAGCCCCAGGCAAGTCTCCCGTCCCGGACCTCCGCGGCTCTCGCCGCCACGCCGCCCGCATTCGGCTTCACGGTGAGCTCTCACGTTCGCCGGGTGCGCCCGCCACACCTGGAAGCCGAGGGACTACGAAGAGACCATCCCGCCAGTCTGGAGCGATGCTCGCGAGCGGCCGCTCGAGACGATCCGGCATCGTAGCACCTTCTCCCGCCCGAGGGCCGCTCCCGTCCGAGGCTTCCCCGAACGGTCGCATTGAGCCCTCGCCCTGCGGGACGCCGGATGTCGGAGCAGGCTCCGCCGCGATCCCGCCCAACACCGCCATGTGCTCCAGAATCGAACTCATGTCGCGCGCCATGCGCTTCGCCTCGCCCTGGTCGAGGCGGACGCGAGCGAGGGCCGCGATCCGGTGAATTTCCCGAATGGTTACGGTCACGCCCGGCTCCGGCTCATGCGGTCGGTTCACTCGAACGCCCTTTCGAGACCCGCGAAGCGCGCTACCAGTTTCTTCCTCCCCACGTCATCGAAATCCACCGTCACCCTGAGGTCCGGACCGAACCCCGAGATAGCCAGGATCGATCCGAAGCCGAAGGTCCCGTGAACCACGCGTTCACCTTGCCGGTAGCGCGGAGCGTCCTGGTTCAGATCATCGTATCGGGCCGGATCCGGGTCCGCATAGGCCTGGCTCCGGTCCAGGGACTCGCCACCATGCCTGCCCTCCCGGTACGCGCCTCTCGCGCGATACCGGTGGCGGGACAACTGCAGCCGCGACGAGCGCCGGTATTCCACCAGCGTGTCGGGAATCGTGCCGAGGAACGACGAGGGCCTCGATGTCATGCCCTCCCCGGCTCGCCATCTTCGCTCCGCGTAGCTCAGATAGAGCTTCTCCTCGGCCCGCGTGATCCCCACATAGAAGAGCCTCCGTTCCTCCTCCAGCTCCTCGGGCAGCTCCAGCGCTCGCGACAGCGGAAACAGCCCTTCCTCCATCCCGGCGAGAAAGACGCACGGGAACTCGAGCCCCTTCGCGCTGTGGAGGGTCATGAGGGTGACCGCGTCGGCCCCGCTGTCGTGCGCGTCGATGCCCGTGACCAGCGCCGTGTGCTGAAGGAACAGATCGAGCTCGCTGGCCCCTGCGATCTCCTCCTCTCCTCCGAGATCATGCTCCGAGGGGTCGAAGCGGAAGGCAGCGGCGATCAACTCCGTCACGTTCGCGGCCCTGTCCTCGCCCTCCGGCCCCTCTTCGCGCAGCCGCTCCCGCAGGTCCAACCCGGTGACCACCGCCTCCGTGACCTCGCCCGCATTCCGTTCCCGGGCGAGGGAACGCCAGTCGCCGATCATGCGCGCGAAGCGCCCGAGCGTGCGGGCGGTGGACGGCCGGATGCCTTCCACCGCATCGGCCTCCGCGGCAGCCTCGAGCAGCGACATCCCGCGTCCTCGCGCCCACGCCGTCAAGCGGCTCTGCGACACAGTGCCGACTCCGCGTTTCGGATGGTTGACCACGCGGTTGAAGGCCTCTTCGTCCCGGGGGTTCGAGATCAGTCGCAGATAGGCCAGCACGTCGCGGATCTCGCGCCTCTCGTAGAAGCGCACGCCTCCGACGATCTGATAGGGAATGAAGCGCCGCATCAACTCCTCCTCGAGCGCGCGCGACTGGGCGTTGGTGCGGTAGAGGACGGCGAAGCTCCCGTACGGCCATCCGTTGGCCTGCTTCAGCGACTCGGCCTCGTCGGCGATGCAGCGAGCCTCGTCGGTCTCGGTCGCGGTGTGCAGAACGCTCAACAGTTCGCCGTCCGGACGACGCGTATGGAGGGTCTTCGCCTTGCGGGCAACGTTGTGCGAGATCGCGGCATTGGCCGCGTGGAGGACGTGTCCGGTGGACCGGTAGTTGCGCTCCAGCCGGACGACCTGGGCGCTGGGGAAGACCGACTCGAACTGGAGGATGTTGCGGATGTCGGCCCCCCGCCATCCATAGATGCTCTGATCGTCGTCGCCCACCACCATGAGGTTGCCGTGCGTACGCGCCAGCAGGTCCAGCAGCCGGAACTGGGCATGGTTGGTGTCCTGGTATTCGTCCACCAGCAGGAAGGCGAATCGGTCCGAGTACCGGTACAGGATGTCGGGACAGGACTCCAGCAGCTCCACCGGCTTCATCAGCAGATCGTCGAAGTCGAAGGCGTTCTGGCGCGCCAGAGCAGCCTGATACTCGGGGTACACCAGCGCCGCGGCCGCCGCCAACGGGTCGGCACCGTCCGCGTTCGCTTCATGAAACCGCTGCGGACCGGTAAGCACGTTCTTGGCGGCACTGATTACGCTCTGCACCGATCGCGGATTCCACCGGTCCGGGTTGACGCGGGCGGCCTTCTGGGCCCGCTTCACCTGATTCAGGCTCTGCTCGGCATCGAAAATCGTGAACGGGGCCGCGCGCCCGACCTCGCCCGCGTGGATGCGCAGAAGACGTGCGCCGAGGGCGTGAAAGGTGCCGAGCCACATCCCGCGCGGCCCCTCCCCCAGATAGTTGCCGACGCGCTCCCGCATCTCACCCGCCGCCTTGTTGGTGAAGGTGACGGCGAGGATGCGATGCGGCGGCACGCCGTGCTCGCGCACCAGGTGGGCGATCCGGCAGGTGAGCGCCCGGGTCTTTCCGGTCCCCGCGCCGGCGAGCACCAGCACAGGCCCCTCGAAATGGAGCACGGCGGCCCGCTGCTCGGGGTTCAGCCCCTCCAGGTGATCCACCGGATCAGGCCTCGGACGGAAGTCGTATGTTGAAGGTCGCGCCGGGCTCCCACTCCGACACCAGCTCGAGCTTGCCGCGGTGCACGCCCTGCACGATGCGGCGCGCCAGCGTGAGCCCCACGCCCCAGCCGCTCGCCTTGGTGGTAACACCGGGTTCGAAGATGTCGTCGCGCACGGCGGGATCGATTCCGGGCCCGGTATCCGCGATGCGCACATCCACCCATCCCGCACCCGACCCGGAGCATGTGATCGAGATCCGGCCGCCGCGCCCGGCCAGGGCGTCGAGCGAGTTCTTGAGCACGTTCTCGAAAGCCCAGCCGAGAAGGACATGGTGTCCCTTGACCGCGGGAAGGTCGGAAGGAACTTCCATCACCAGTTCCACTTCCGACGCCAGGCTGGGGAGGCGGGAACGGAAGTAGCCCTCCAGCTCCTCCAGCACGCGGGTCAGGTCGACCTGCCCGAGGGCAGGCTCCCGGCCGATCAGCTCGAATCGCCGGGTAACGCGTTCGAGGCGTTCGACATCATCGTCGAGTTCGTGCAGAATCTCGCGGTCGGACAGCTCTCCGGGCCGCTCGGGCGCGGGCAGCTTGAGTACTTCGACCCAGCCGTGCAGCGAAGAGATTGGTGTGCCCAGCTGGTGTGCGAGTTCGCGGGCCATCACCGTCCAGGCGCGTTCTCCAGCCACTCTGCGCTGGTATCGCACCAGTCCCGCCAGCATGAGCACGACCAGCGCCAGCCCCCCTGCCTGGAGCCATGGAATCCAGCGCAGGCGCGTCAGAATCGGAGGTGGGCCGTAATGGATGAGCTGGACTTCGGGGTCTCCGACGGGGGGATTGCGCTGATCCAGGGTGTTGATGTAGCCGCGCACCCGCTCCTGCCCCTGCGCCGAGCCGAGATCCACGTCGAAGGGGAGGTTCTCGACGGCCAGCACGGTGTCGCCGGGTCCGGTCATCACGAACGGCACGCCCGACTCGGTGATCAGCAGTTGAAGCCCCCTGAGTGCCTGGATGGAACTGCCTTCCTCGGGGTCGGTCAGACCTTCCATGACCTCGGCATAGATGCGCGTGAAGATCTCGCTGTCGGCCCGCAGCGCGCGCACGATCTGCTGTGTGTAGAGCAGATACCATCCCGCCAGTGCCACGAAGAGCGCCGCGAGCCCGACGTACCAGCGCTTCGGCGACACCCGCCCGTCGCCTCCTCAGGGCAGCAGGCGACCGGCCCCGAGTCGCTCGGCCAGCGGCTCCGGCAAGGTCACGCTGCCGTCCTCTTCCTGGCCGGTCTCCAGCAGGGCCACCAGCAGCCGCGGCAGAGCGAGCGCCGAACCGTTCAACGTGTGCACGAATTCCGGCTTGCGGCCGGGACGGGGCCGATACCGCAGGTTCGCGCGCCGCGCCTGGTAGTCGGTGGTGGTGCTGACGCTCGACACTTCCAGCCAGCGGCGCACGCCCGGCGCCCAGACCTCGAGATCGTAGGTCATGGCCGACCAGAAGCCCAGATCGCCCGTGGCCAGGCTGAGGACGCGATAGGGAAGCCCCAGACGCTGGAGAATCACCTCCGCTTCCGCAGTCATCTCCTCGAGCGCCTCCCGGCTGCGCTCCGGGGTCTCATAGCGGACGAGCTCCACCTTGTCGAACTGGTGGACGCGCAGAAGGCCGCGGGTGTCCGCGCCCGCCGCGCCGGCTTCGCGCCGGAAGCAGGGCGAGTAGGCGGTGTAGCGAAGAGGAAGCTCGTCCGCGGAGAGGATTTCGCCCCGGTGGAGGTTGGTAAGCGGCACCTCGGACGTGGGGATGAGCCAGAGGTCATCCAGGGTCGTGACGTAGGCATCCTCTTCGAACTTCGGGAGATGGCCGGTCGCCGTAAGGCTCTCGCGCGTGACCATGTAGGGCACACGCACCTCCGTGTAGCCGTGCTCGCGGACATGCAGATCGAGCATGTAGCCGATCAGCTCCCGCTGCAGGCGGGCACCCCGGCCCGTGAGAACCGGGAATCCCGAACCCGAAATCCTTGCCCCGCGCGCGAGGTCGAGGAGCCCCAGCCCCTCCCCCAGCTCCCAGTGTGGTCTCGGCTCGAAACCGAAGTTCCGCTTCGTCCCCCATTTGCGCACAAGCGCGTTGGCTTCCTCCCCCCCATCCGGCACTTCCGGCAGCGGCAGGTTGGGCATCTCCAGCAGGGTATCGCGGATGTGCGCCTCCGCATCCTGCACCACTTCGCCCAGCGCGTCGATGCGGCCGCCCACCTTGCGCATTTCGTCGATCAGACCGTCCGCCGATTCACCCTTCCGCCTCAGTTCCCCGATGCGGCGGGAAACGGTGTTGCGGCGCGCCCTGAGCTCATCGGCTTCTCCGATCGAGGACCGGCGCCGCTCGTCGAGCGCGAGCAAGTGTTCGACGAGGGCAGCCCCGCCGGCGATGCCGCGCCGCGCCATTCCGGCACGAACCAGATCCGGTCGCGCCCGAATCATCCGCAGGTCGAGCATGGCCCAGGAAGGGTTTGGGGGAAGATGGGGTTCAGGGGAAGATGTCCGGCTGCATCTTGCGGCTGTTGCAGATCCCGTTGGTGTCGAATACGAAGACCACGGTGCGTTCAACACGGTCCACGTCCAGGGGAACCATCTTCGCATAGTGGTTGCAGAGCTGCCCGTAATTGGAGCGCAAGCGCCGGGTGCGCACCACGTAGAGGCTCCCGAGGTTCACCGGTACCGCCTGGTCCTCGATGTACACGTCATCGTCCTCGGGGGCTTCCTCGATGTCGTCGAAGTTCTCGTCGGGCAGCTCCACGAGCGCCGCATCCGAGTCGACGCCGAAGAATCCCGGGGTCAGGAAGACGGCCCTGCCGCCTTCGACATCCACG
>JAJDXG010000062.1 GCA_022823365.1 Gemmatimonadota bacterium | reverse complement strand
GGGCCGCGACTGGACGCGGGGCGCGGGGGTCGGTCGGGAGCGCACACTCGGTGGTGCCGACGCACGCGGTTGCGGTCGCGGGTTTCCGGGCCGCGACTGGACGCGGGGCGCCGGGGTCGGTCGGGAGCGCACACTCGGTGGCGCCGACGCGCGCGGTTGCGGTCGCGGGTTTCCGGGCCGCGACTGGACGCGGGGCGTACTGGAGCGTGGCTGGGTGCGGAGTGTCGGAGTGGGCCGGGAGCGCACGTTCGGAGGTGCCGACGCACGCGGTTGGGCGCGCGGCGCGCTGGACCGGGGCTGGACGCTGGACCCGGGCAATGTTCCGGGATGGACGGAGACCGCATCCGACCCCGACCGGACCTGTGTACGTGGTTGCGACTGGATGCGCGGCGTCGCGGTCCGCGTCCCGGGCCGGACCGCCTCCGTGGAACCCCCGGTCCCTCGCGGTCGAGCAGTCCTGGTAGAACCTGGCTCCGGGCGCACCACGCGCGGCCGAGCGCTGACGCCCGACCCTCTCTCCACCGCTGGCGAGGAGGCGGCCACCGACCGATCCGAAACTCGAGCCACCGTGGTGCGCGGCGCGACGCGCGCGGTACGCGCCACCGCCGTCCGTCGCGGGTCTTCCTTGTACCGGACCCCCGGCGCCGGGGCGTACCCGCCCGCGTATCCGGATCCGTATGCCAGCCTGCCGCCGCTCACGTAGCGGTAGCGCGGCGCGTAATGGTAGGAGCTGTAGCCATGGTACACCGGATAGCCATGGTAGACGGGATAGCCGCGGTAGACGGGATACGAGTACCACGGGTCGTAGCTCCGGCTGCGCCATCCGAAGGCGAACCAGCCGTTCCCGAACCAGGGGTCGAAGGTGTACCAGGGGCTCCAGAAGGGGTCATGCCAGGCGAACCAGGGGCTGTAGTAAGCGGGGTAGTGCCACCCGAATCCGAAGGAGATCGCCAGCCCCCACCGGCTCACACGCCGCCGGCACCTGTGTACGGAGTAGTCGTACGGGTCGATCCAGCCGTAGAGGTAGTCGCCCCCGTACCAGCGGCACCGAGGTCCGGCATAGTCGTATCCCGTGTACGAATCGATGTAGTAGCGGTC
This sequence comes from Gemmatimonadota bacterium, assembly GCA_022823365.1. Taxonomy (GTDB): domain Bacteria; phylum Gemmatimonadota; class Gemmatimonadetes; order Longimicrobiales; family Gaopeijiaceae; genus BD2-11. The sequence continues at coordinate 67,723 of JAJDXG010000062.1, read as the reverse complement.
GCTCACTCCCACGCCGTAGAACACTTCCGCCGCCGGGGCGGGAGTCCGCGCGCGAAGGGAGGTTGACCGGTAGGCGAGCCCGACGCCGACTCCATCCCAGACCGAAGCGCCCACCGCAAAGGACAGGGAGGACTCTTCAACGAACTCCTGAGCCGCCACGCCCGGGATCCAGGCAAGCCCTGCCGTCAACACCATCGCCGCACTACCGATGATCGCGCGCATCATTCCCTCCCGAGGCATCAGGACATTATCGGGAATCTGAAGCAGAAACCGTGCCATCGAAGCTCTCTCTTGCCTGAGCCCCCGCGCGACCGGGCAACGTCCCATTTCCGGGACGAGGCCGGAACGCGAATGGGACGGGGCGCGGCCTACGGACCCCGGGAGCGCATCCACCACTCGATCATCCCCAGAACCAGCACGAGCAGAAAGGGCGCCAGAACCATCACCAGCTTGAAGCTGGTCTGGCTTCGATCCTCCTTCGTCCGTCGCACCTCGGCTCTCCATGATCACCGGTTGAGCTCTCTTGCAACCCCGCAATCGCTTGTTAGCGCCTGACACCCGCGGTAAACTTCGCGGGTCCTCGAACCCCGGGCGAGATCGGGCTCGCCGAACCTCACCCTTTATCCTAGCTCCCCTGAAGCCTCATGGCACAATACAAGCACGCTCAGGTGCCCTCCGCGGGCGAAACCGTCACCGTTGAGGAAGGCGCAGTCAACGTACCGGACAAGCCCATCATCCCGTTCATCGAAGGGGACGGTATCGGCCCCGACATCTGGCACGCCACCCGCGCCGTGGTCGACGCGGCGGTGGCCCATGCCTACGGCGGTTCGCGCGAGATCATGTGGATGGAGGTGTACGCGGGCGAGAAGGCGCAGGAGAAGACCGGAGAATGGCTGCCCGACGAGACCTATGACGCGCTGCGCGAGTTCAAGGTGGCCATCAAGGGGCCGCTCACGACGCCGGTGGGGAAGGGCATCCGTTCGCTCAACGTGACGCTGCGCCAGCAGCTCGATCTCTACTCCTGCATTCGTCCGGTGCGCTACATCCCCGGGGTGCCTTCGCCGATGCGCGAGCCGGAGAAGCTCGACGTGGTGATTTTCCGGGAGAACACCGAGGACGTGTACGCGGGCATCGAGTGGGCCTCCGGCAGCGATGGCGCGGAGAAGGTGCGCTCGTTCCTGGTGGACGAGATGGGCGCCAACGTGCGCCCGAAGAGCGGGATCGGGGTCAAGCCGATCAGCCCGTTCGGCACCCATCGCCACGTTGCCGCGGCGCTGCGCTACGCGGTGGCGCGCGGGCGGAACTCGGTGACGCTGGTGCACAAGGGCAACATCATGAAGTTCACCGAGGGTGCGTTCCGCGACTGGGGATACGAGGTCGCCGCCCGGGATTTCGGGGATGAGACGATTCCCGAGTCGGCCATCTGGGAGGGCGAGGATCCGGCGGGCCGCATCGTGGTCAAGGACCGCATCGCGGACGCCATGTTCCAGCAGGTGCTGCTGAGGCCTTCGGAATACGACGTCATCGTGACGCCCAACCTCAACGGCGACTACCTCTCCGACGCGTGCGCGGCGCAGGCGGGCGGCCTCGGGATGGCGCCGGGCGCGAACCTGGGGGACGAAGTCGCCCTCTTCGAGGCCACCCACGGGACGGCCCCCAAGTACGCCGGCCAGAACAAGGTCAACCCGGGGTCGCTGATCCTGTCGGCGGCCATGATGCTCGAGCACCTGGGCTGGGCGGAGGCCGCGGCCGCCGTCGACCGGGGCCTGGAGGGCGCCGTCGCGGCCAGGACGGTGACGTACGACCTGGAACGCCAGATGGAGGGCGCGACCAAGGTGTCGACCTCGGCCTTCGGACAGGCCGTGATCGACCACATGTAGGCGGAGGCACATGCGGGTAGAGGTCGTTCGCGGGCCGTCCGGCCGGCATGACACGCCGCTCCTGGCAGGGTTTCTGTTCGAGGAGCGGGACGCTCCCTCCCTGCCCGTCCCGGATTCGGTTCTGGCCCGCTCCGTGGCGCGCGCGGCCGACGACTTGAGCGGGCGCTCCGCGAGCAGCCACCTGTTTCACGCCGACCCCGGAGATGCCGGCCCGCGGCGTCTTCTTCTGCTCGGCGCCGGCAAGCCGGCCGACTGTAACGCCGAAGCCATCAGGCGCCTGGCCGCGCGAGCCGTGCGCAGGGCGTCCGACCTGGAGATCGAGCGGGTCACCATCGACGGCCTGGGTGCCCCTTCGATCGGCCCGGAGCGGTTCGGGCAGGTGGTGGCGGAGGGCGCCGCCCTCGCGGCCTGGCGCTTCGACGAGCTCAAGACGCGACCCGGCGAGAAGGATCCGCCCTTCTCCACCGTCACGACCGTGGAGATCGCGACGGAATCCGACCTCGATGCGCTGCGGACCGGTGCTCGCGCGGGGGCGATCCTGGCGGAGGCGGAGAACTTCGCGCGCACCCTGCAGTCGCGGCCCGGGAACGTGGCCACGCCCACCCACCTGGCCGACAGGGCGAAAGATCTGGCCTCGGAGCTGGGTCTCGAGGTGCGAGTGCTCGGGCCCCGGGAGATGCGGGACGAGAACATGCTGGCGCTGCTGGCCGTTGCCCAGGGCTCGGCGCAGGACCCGCGGCTGATCGTGCTCGAGTATCACGGCGGAACCCGCGGCGCTGCTCCGCTGGTACTGGTGGGCAAGGGGCTGACCTTCGACGCCGGGGGCATCTCGCTCAAGCCGGCCAAGGGCATGGAGGACATGAAGTTCGACATGTCGGGCGGTGCCGCTGTCCTGGGCGCCATGCGGGGCATCGCCCGCCTCGGCCTGGACGTGAACGTTGTGGGCATCGTTCCCAGCTCCGAAAACCTCGTGAACGGAAGCGCGGTCAAGCCGGGAGACGTCATCGGCTCCCGGGAGGGCAAGACCATCGAAGTGATCAATACGGACGCCGAAGGCAGGCTGATCCTCGCCGACGCCCTGTCGTATGCGCGCACCTTCGAGCCGGACGCCATCGTGGACTGCGCCACGCTGACCGGCGCCTGCGTCATCGCCCTCGGACACCATGCTTCCGCGGTCCTCGGGACCGATGACGCCCTCGTGGAGGAACTGCGCGCCGCCGGCGACCTCAGCGGCGAGCGCTGCTGGCCGCTGCCGATCTGGCCGGAATACCGGCGCCAGCTCGACAGCCACACCGCCGACCTGAAGAACGTGGGCGGGCGTCCCGCCGGAACCATCACCGCTGCATGCTTCCTGCGCGAGTTCGTGGGGGACGCGAAGTGGGCCCATCTCGACATCGCCGGCACCGCGTACGGGGAGGGGAAGCTGCCCTACCAGCGACCGGGCGGCTACGGGTCTCCCACCCGGCTGCTCATCGAGTGGGTCAGGACGCGCGCCGCGTGACTGCGGGCCCGGCACCGGCCGTCGCGCTCGCCATCCTGTTCTGCCTGCTTCCCGGGCGATCCGCGGCCCAGGAGCCCCCGGACACGGTGCCTCCGCCTCCGGCCGACACCGCCGCGGTCGACTCCCTCGCGGCCGCGGCCGACTCGCTGGCGCCCGTGCCCGATTCCTTGGCCGCGGACTCTCTCCTCGCGGCGGATTCGCTCGCGGATTCGCTCGCGGATTCCCTCGTCGTCCAGCCCTTCCCGCAACTTCCCGATCCCTCGCGCGGCGGATGGGCCACCGGGGTGTGGGAATGGGACCGCGAGGCGCTGCTCGGCAACCAGGCGCTCTCGCTCGCGCAGCTTCTGGATCAGATTCCGGGGACCATCGCGTTGAGAGGAGGGGACTTCGGAACCCCCAACATCGTGACCTCCTTCGGAGGCGGAGGCGGACGCGTGCGCCTCTACATCGACGGCTTTGAGATGGTGCCGCTCAGGGCCGGTGCCCCGGATCTGGCACAGGTTGGGCTGGCCGGATTCCAGCATGTGCGCGTGCGCCGCTCCACCGACGGCCTGCGCGTGGAGCTGACCAGCCTCGAAGTGGATGATCCACGACCCTATTCCCTGGTGGAAGTGGGAACCGGAGATCTTCAGACCAATATGCTGCGCGCCACCTTCTCGCACCCCTTTTCCCTGGGAGGGAGCCTGGCGTTCACGCTGGACCGCCTCGACACCGAGGGCACCGGGCGCAGGGAGCCGGGAGCGACGACCGGCGGCTGGCTGCGCTACAGCCGACACCTGGGCTCGCGCGTGAGCCTGCGCGGGGAACTGCGCCGCATCTCGGCCTCGCGCCCGAGCGCGCTCTACACGCCCGCGCAGCACGGGAGAAGCGACTGGAACCTGCGCGCCCGCGCGAACCTGGTGCCCGGAGTCACCGCCGAGGTCTTCACCGGCAGGTCCTCCACGACCACTCCGGTGGACGAAGCGAACCCCGATTCGGCCGTGGCCTCCCTGAGCCGCGGCCAGACGGGCATCCGGCTCACCGCCGAGCACGCCCTGGGAGAGCGTGCGGGCGTGTGGACCACCGGACGCTGGGCATCGATGGGCGGCGACGCATGGCCCGAGCGGACCCTGGAGGTGGCCGGCGGCGTCCACACGTTCCTGGGAGGGGTCGAGGGAGACTGGAGGCGGGAGAAGTGGCTCGGGGAGGATCTTTCGCTCCGAAGCCTGCGCGCGTGGACCGCGCCCCTGCTCGGCCTCTCCTTCTTCGGCGAGACCCGGGACGGCGTGACGGGGGTTCCCTTCCGGCTCTTCGATCCACGCGACACCATCCCGGAGATCCCCCGGCTTGCGGGGCCTCCCGTCTCCTTCACCACCGAGCGAAGCTCCACCCGCGTCGGAGCGCAGTTCGCCTGGCGTGGCCTGTCCCTCGGGGCGGCCCGGGTCGAGCTCGAGCAGGACCGGCTCACGCCTTTCGGGTTCCCGATGGACTCCGCGGGCGTGGTGCAGGAGGGCGGAAAGCGCTCTGGAATCGAGGCCAGCGCCCGGGTGCCCCTGTACTTCAACGGCCTCTACGCCGGGTTGTCCTACCAGGTATGGGACAAGGATGCGCCCGACTGGCGCTATCTGCCGGAAGAGAGCTGGAACGGGCAGCTCGGATACCACAGGACCTTCCTGGAGACGGAGAACTTCGAGATCTGGACCGAGATCGGGGTGGAGGGACGCGAGCCCATGGTCGTGCCCTTCCTTGCCCCGGAGGACCCCGGGGATGAGCTGTCCGAAGAAGCCGCCCCCGAAGGAGAGATGAACGCGCCCGGGTTTCTCACGGTGCCCTATCACCAGAGCTGGTACTTTCGCCTGCAGCTCCGCGTCCTGACGTTCCATCTCTTCGTGCTGACCGAGAACTTCACCGCGGAGCGGGAACTGCAGGACTTCCCGGAGCGATTCCTCCCCGGCGGCCGGTCCATCTACGGGATCAAGTGGACGCTGTGGAACTAGCAGCCCGCAGACGAACTCCCCCCGGATTGCAAAGGCGGGGCACGTGATCCACAGCATGACAGGATACGGCGAAGCCGCGCTCGAGACGGAACAAGGCCGCCTGCGCGCGGAGATCCGCACGGTCAACCACCGCTTCTTCAACGCCCGTCTCAGGACGCCTCCCGGGTGCGAGCGTCATCACGCCCGCATCGAACGCTGGTTGAAGAAGTCGCTGCCCCGAGGACACGTCAGCTACTCGCTCACGCTGGATCCCGGCGAAGGCGCCGAGCCGGAGCTCCTGGTGGATGTGGAGCGGGCCCGCGCCTGGGCGGCATCGCTCGAGCGTCTCGCCGCGGAGTTGAGGCTGGACAGCCGGATCGGGCTCGATGCGCTGATCCGGCTCCAGGGCGTGATGCGGAGCAGGGACTCCGCGCGTCGCGAAATCGACATCGACGATGACGACCTGCGCGAGGTGACGGAGGAGGCCGCCCGGGCGGCGGTCCAAATGCGGCGGGCGGAGGGGGAGCGCCTGGAGGCGGATCTCCTGGGCGTGCTGACCGGCATGCGCGAGGAACTCGACCGGGTGGAGGAACGGGCTCCGGCGCGTCTCGCCCGGGAGCGCGACCGCCTGGGCGCCGCCATCCAGGAGCTGCTCGGCGATGTGCCCGCGGACCCGGAGCGGATCGCCCGCGAGATCGCGCACCTGGCCGAGAGATGGGACATCAATGAAGAGATCGTGCGCCTGCGTTCGCACATGCAGCTCTTCGAGGAGACGCTCGAGGGAGCCGTCGGAGGGCCGGTCGGCAAGCGGCTGGGCTTCATCATGCAGGAGATGCACCGGGAGGCCAACACCATCGGTGCCAAGGCCAACGACGCCCGCATGGCGGAGTCGGTCCTGTCGCTCAAGGGCGGGGTGGAGCGCATTCGCGAGCAGCTGGAGAACGTGCAGTGACGCCGACGACGCCCGGCGACGGCCCCATCGTGCTGGCGGGTCCCACCGGGGTCGGCAAGACCACCGTTGCCCACGCGCTGGCCGCGGACCGGGACCGTTTCGTCTTTTCGGTTTCCGCGACCACCCGCCGGCCCCGCCCGGGCGAGCGCGACGGTGCGGACTACGAGTTCGTGTCCCGGGAGGAGTTCGAGCGCATGGTGGACGCGGGCGAGTTCGCGGAGTGGGCGCGCGTGCACGACCAGATGTACGGGACCCCGCTGCACAATCTGGCAGGGGGCGACGGGCGCCGCGTGCTCCTTGACATCGATGTCCAGGGCGCCGCCCAAGTGCGGAAGAATGTCCCCTCGGCGGCGTTCGTCTTCCTGCTGCCACCGTCGCTCGAGACGCTGCTGGCGCGGCTGTCGGGACGCGGAACCGAGCCGCGGGACGAGGTCGCCCGCCGGCTGGGAGTCGCGCGCGACGAACTGGCGCGGGTGCCGGAATTCGATCACGTGCTGGTCAACGACGACCTGGAAGCGACCGTCGCGGCGGTGCGGGCGATCGCGCGTGGGGACGAGGGCGGAGCCGGGTCGCTGCGCGCCGCCAGGGAAGAGGCGGAGTCGCTCCGCCGGGGGATCGCTACACTTCTCGCCCGGGATTTAGATATCTTATCGGGATAGCCACATCTCCGGAGAAGACAGATGCGCGTGTTTACACCCCAGGAAGTCGCCGAACCCGCCATGAGCAAGTACCTGGGCGTCCTGATCGCCGCGAAATACGCCCGCGAGCTCAACGCGATGCCGCGCGAGGCGATGCCGATGGACGAGAAGAAGCTGACCACCAAGGCGCTCGAGGCGCTGACCTCCGACCACATCGAGTACCGGCTCCAGTTCCGGAGCCACGGCACGGAATAGCCGCGAGGAGGCCTGATCGGTGTCCGGCGGGCTCGTTCCGCGGCGCCCCTGGCGGGATCGCCGGATCGTCCTGGGGGTTGCCGGCGGGATCGCCGCCTACAAGTCCGTCCAGCTCGCGCGCGACCTCACCCGGCTGGGCGCGCAGGTGGATGTCGTGCTCACCAGGGGCGCGAGCCGCTTCGTCACCCCGCTCAGCTTCGAGGCGCTCACCGGGCGCAGAGTCCTGACCGAACTCTTCTCGGCGGACGGGGCGGCCATGCACATCCGTCTGGGCGTGGAGGCCGATGCCGTCTGCGTGGCCCCCGCCACCGCCGACCTCATCGCGCGGGCGGCCGCCGGGCGGGCCGACGATCTGCTCACCACCACCCTGCTGGCGACGCGCGCCCCGGTGGTGATCTGCCCGGCAATGAACGACCGCATGTACGCGCATCCGCAGACCACCCGCAACCTCGCGCACCTGCAGGATGAACTGGGCTACGCGGTCGCCGGTCCCGCGACCGGACCATTGGCGTTCGGGGAAGGGGAGGGGCCGGGCCGCATGCTCGAGCCCCCGGCCATCGTCGAGCACGTGGGCAGGGCTCTCGAGAAGGACGCGTTCCTGGCGGGCCGGCAGGTGCTGATCACGACCGGGCCGACCCGGGAACCCGTCGACCCGGTGCGGTTCGTCGGCAACCGCTCGTCGGGGAGGATGGGGCACGCGCTCGCCCGCGCGGCCTGGCGGCGGGGCGCCCGCGTGACGCTGGTGTCCGGTCCCACCCACCTGCCGCGCCCGCCCGGGGTGCAGCGCACCCTCGTGGCCACCGCGCGCGAGATGCTGGATGCCGTGGCCGAGGCGATCCCGCGCGCGGACGTGGTGATCTTCGCGGCCGCCGTGGCCGACTACCGTCCCGCCCGCGCCCGCTCCGGCAAGATCAAGCGCGCCGACGAAGGCAGTTCCATGTCGGTGGAACTGACCGCCAACCCGGACGTGGCGCTGGACACCATGCCGCTGCGCAAACCGGGGGCGAGGGTGGTGGGCTTCGCACTGGAGACCGACGACCTCCTCGCCCGGGCGCGCAGCAAGATGGAGCGCAAGGCCTTCGACCTGATCGTGGCCAACCACGCGCGTGGTCCCGGGGGCGGCCCCTTCGGCGAACGGAACGCGGTGACCCTGCTGGCTCCCGACAGCCCACCCCGGGAGCTTCCACTGATGCCCAAGGACGAGATCGCCGAGGCGGTGCTCGACCGGCTGGACGGCGCCCCCGCGCCCAACTTCTCGCGGGCCTCGTCGTGAGCCCCGGCGCGGCGCGTGGATAAGGAGGCCCTTGCCCGCTACCTGAGCCAGCGGAAGGAGCTGGGGGAGGGCGACATCGTGTTCAGCCGTCTGAGCGGGGACGAGGCGCTCGCGCTGGCCCGCGCCCGTCCGGCCCTCCCGGCCGGTGAGACGTCGGCCCCTCTCTCCGAAGACTACGAGGAGGTTCGGCGCACCGCCCTCGCCTGCGAGCGCTGCCGGCTTGCCGGGGGCCGCACGCAGGTGGTTTTCTCCGACGGGAATCCGGGGGGCAGGCTGGTCGTCATCGGCGAAGCCCCCGGGGCGCACGAAGATCGCACCGGGCTTCCCTTCGTGGGCCGCGCGGGCAAGCTGCTCGATCTCCTGTTGGCGTCGGTCGGCCTGTCGCGCAAGGACTCGGTCTACATCTGCAACGTCCTCAAGTGCCGGCCCCCGGGGAACCGGAACCCCATGCCCGATGAAATCGAGGCCTGCACCCCCTACCTCGAGCGGCAGATCGAGCTGGTGGCTCCGGAGGTCATCCTCGCGGTGGGCGGGTTCGCGGCGCAGTTCATCACCGGACGCCAGGTTGCTCTGGGCAAGCTCCGGGGCGAGATATACGATTACAGGGGCGTGCCCGCGCTGGTGACCTACCACCCGGCGGCGCTGCTCCGGAACCGCGGCTGGACGCAAGCCGTGTGGGACGACCTCCAGCTGCTGCGCAACACCATGGACCGCACCGGGCGGTCCGGCGGCGGATAGGCGCCCCCGGTCCTTCGACCGTTCACATTCAAACCGCCGAGGCACCCTGAGTACCACCGCACTTCCCGTCGCGCAGGAGCAGGCCCCCGCGTACGACCGCCAGCCGCCGGTTTCGCTCGAGGCCGAAGTGGCGGTGCTGGGGGGCATGCTCATCGACCGCGACGCGGTGGCGCGCGCCGTCGAAGTGGTCTCGGACACGATGTTCGCCTCGGAGGCCAACCGGCGCATCTACCGCGCCGTCCTGCGCCTGTTCGAGCGCGGCGATGCGGTCGACGTCATCGTCGTCAGCGACGAGCTGAGCAAGACCGAGGAGCTGGAGGCCGCCGGGGGCTACGACTACCTCGCCGAATTGCTGGACGCGGTCCCCACCGCCGCCAACATCGAGCACCATGCGCGCATCGTGCGCGACAAGGCGCTGCTGCGCCGCCTCATCGACGCCTCCTCGCACATCATCCGCGATGTCTACGATCAGGGTGAGCGCTCCGTCGAGCAGATCGTGGACGAAGCCGAGCAGCGCATCTTTCAGGTGGCCAGCGGGCACGACCGCGAGGGGTTCGTCCGCATCAAGGAACTGCTCTGGCCGGCTTTCGAGCACATCGAGCGATTGCAGGAAGCCAAGGGCGAACTCACCGGGGTGGCTACAGGGTTCGCCCTGCTGGACTATCTCACCGGCGGCCTGCAGAAGGGCAACCTGGCCATCGTCGCGGGACGCCCGTCCATGGGGAAGACCTCCTGGGCGCTGAACGTGGCCAGACACGCGGCGGGTGAGGCGGTGCCGGTGGGGGTGTTCTCCCTGGAGATGTCCAACGAGGAACTGGTGCAGCGGCTGCTGTGCTCCGACGGGCCGGTGGACGCGCAGAGACTCCGCCGGGGCGAGCTCACCACCAAGGAGATGCAGAGACTGGCGGCAGCCGCCGGACACCTCAACACCGCTCCCATCTGGATCGACGACTCCCCGGGCAACACCGTGCTCGAGGTGCGCGCCAAGGCCCGCCGCCTCAAGGCCGAGAGCCAGCTCGGGCTGTTGGTGATCGACTATCTGCAGTTGATGGCCGGATCGCGGAACAGCGAGAACCGGCAGCAGGAGGTGAGCGAGATCTCGCGCGGGCTGAAGGCGCTGGCCAAGGAACTGGAGGTGCCGATCGTGGCGCTGAGCCAGCTCAGCCGGGCCCCGGAACAGCGCGCCGACCATCGGCCGCAGCTTTCCGATCTGCGCGAGAGCGGGAGCATCGAACAGGACGCAGACCTGGTCATGTTCCTCTACCGGCCGGAGTACTACGCTGACACCGACCGCGACGGCAACTCGCTGGAGGGCAAGGCGGAGCTGATCGTGAGCAAGCAGCGCAACGGCCCCACCGGGGTTGTCCCGCTGCACTTCGACAGCGCCCACGCGCGTTTCCTGCCTGTCGCACCGGAGGGAGCCAGCACCGCGCCTCCCCCCCCGGGCGGCCGCAGCGGCGCGCCGGGCGGATACGCGGGGTGACCGCGGGCGACAGGCGGTCTCCCTGCCGGGCCGGAGTCGCCGTGCCGGCGGCGGGCGCGGGCCGTCGCATGGGAGGGGTCCGCAAGGCCTTTCTGGAGCTCGACGGACAACCCATTCTGCTGCGAGCCATCCGCCCCTTTCTGGAGACGCCCGGGGTGGAATGCGTGGTCGTGGCCCTTCCCCCCGACCAGGCCGCGCATCCCCCCGCCTGGCTGACCGGCGCCGACCCCCGCGTGCGGGTCGTGGCGGGAGGAGCCACCCGGGGCGACTCGGTGGCTGCGGCGGTGGCCGCCCTCCCGCCGGCCGTGGAGGTGGTGCTTGTGCACGACGGCGCGCGGCCGCTGGTGACGCGCGGCCTCGTGGAGCGCTGTCTGCGCGCGGTCGCGGCCGGCCGGGCCGCGGTGGCCGGGGTGCCCGCGGTGGACACGCTGAAGGAGGTCGACGCGAGCGGACGGGTGGTCCGCACCCCCCCGCGCGGCCGCTACTGGCACGCCCAGACCCCGCAGGCCTTCCCGCGTCCTCTTCTGGAACGCGCCTACCGGCGGGCGCGCGAGAACGGGGTCGAGGGCACGGACGACGCTTCCCTGGTGGAACTCCTCGGCGGCGAGGTCGAGATGGTGGAGGGATCGCCGCGCAACCTCAAAGTGACCCGCCCCGAGGACCTGATCCTGGCGGAGCGCCTGCTCGAGGCGGCGGATGAGGGCGCGTGAGCGCACCGCGCATCATCGCCTGCCGGCACGGCCGGCTCCCCGCGGGCGAGCTGCGCGAGGTGGGCCGGCACCTCCGCTCCGGAGGGCTGCTGGCCTATCCGACCGAGACGGTGTACGGGCTGGGAGGGCTGGTGGAGGACGGCCCCCTGCGCGCACTGGCGGGGCTCAAGCGGCGCGATGCCGACAAGCCCTTCCTGCTTCTCCTCCCCGACGCGCAAGCGGCCGCCGGGCTCGTCTGGAGCCGCTGCGCACGGAGGCTCGCCGAGCGCCTGTGGCCCGGCCCGCTCACCCTGGTTCTGCCCGACCCCGGACGCTCCTTCCCGGCTCAGGTGCGGGGCGGGAGCGGCGGGGTGGCGGTCCGCATGAGCCCGGCCCCGGTGGCGCGGCAGATCCTGGCCGAGGCGGGCGCGCCGATCACCTCCACGAGCGCCAACCCTCCCGGAGGCGCGCCCGCGTGCTCAGGGACGGAGGCGTGGGAGGCGGCGCGCGCGCTCGAGGCCGGCGAGCGGCTTTGGGTAGTGGATGCCGGCGCGCTTCCCCCGGCGCCCGCCTCGACCATCGTCGACTGCACCGGACGAGACCCGGTGGTGCTGCGCGCGGGCGCATTGGACCCGTCGGAACTCCGGGAGATCTGTCCCCCCGCGGGGGCGGGCGCTGACGTGGACGGCCGTCGGCCAGACACCGGGGAGAACGAAGCCGGGGTGGGCGATGGACCGCCGGACGCGGCGACGAAGGACATCCGAATCCTCTACGTCTGCACCGGCAACACCTGCCGGAGCCCCATGGCGGAAGTCATCACCCGCGCCCGCGCGGCCCAACGTGGCCTGAGCGGCATCCGGGTCCGGTCCGCCGGAACCATGGCCTACGAGGGCTCGCCAGCCTCCGCCGGCGCGCGCACCGCCGTGGGCGACCGGGGCCTGGAACTGGATCGTCACGCCGCGCGGCTGCTCGGCGAGGACGAGCTGGAGTGGGCCGACCTGGTGCTGACGATGTCTCCGTCGCACCTGGCGTCGGTGGAGATGCTGGGCCGGGGCCGCTGCTACGCGGAGGTGATCACTGCATTCGCCGGCGACGTGTCGGGTGGTGTCCGAGACCCCTTCGGCGGCAGCGATGACCGCTACCGCGACACCTGCGCGCAGCTCGAACGGCTGGTCGAGGCGGTCCTCGACCGTCTCGAACCGGGAACGGACGCGTGACCGCCGAGGGAACGCCATGACGATCCCGGCCCCGCCCGCCGGCACGCGCGTCTTCGCCATCCTGGGGAACCCGGTGGCGCACTCGCTCTCGCCCGCGATCCAGACGGCCGCGCTCCGTGCCGCCGGACTCGAAGGCAGGTACGTGGCGATCGCCTGTCAGCCCGAGGACGTCGCCCCGGTGATCCGCACCCTGGCTCGGGCGGGCGGCGGCGGCAACGTGACGGTGCCGCACAAGCGGCGGGCGGCGGCGGCGCTCGACGACGCGGCCGCCGCCGTCGGGCGGACGGGCGCGTGCAACACCTTCTGGGGCGAGGGGGAGCGCATCCGCGGGGACAACACCGACGTCGAGGGGGCGCGCCGCGCCATGTGCGCTCTACTGGCGGGGCCCGCCCGGGGCGCCCGGGTGCTGCTGGCGGGCGCCGGGGGCGGTGCACGCGCAGCCGTCGCCGCCCTCATCGACGAAGATGCCGCGGAGGTGTGGGTCATCAACCGTACGCTCGCCCGCGCCGAAGCCATGGCCGCCGAAGTCGGGGACGCGCGGGTGCGCGTGGTCTCCAATGCGCGAACCCTGGAAGGGCAGGGCTTCGACCTTGTCCTGAACGCGACCTCCCTCGGGTTGGGCACGCACGATCCGCTCGCGGTCGATCTCGACCGCCTCGGGCGGGTCGGAGCCGTCATGGACATGGTCTACGCTCCGTCCGGGACGCCCCTCACCGATGCCGCCCGGGCACGCGGCGTTCCCGCCATGGACGGAGGCGAGATGCTCCTTCGCCAGGGCGCGGCCGCCTTCGAGCTCTGGTGGGGACGCGAGGCGCCCCTCTCCGCCATGCGCGAGGCTCTCGAGCGGGCGCGCTCTGCATGACGGTGGCGCTCCCCACCGGGACCGGTCGCCGGACCGTCCGCGCCGCGCTCGCCCCGATCGTGGACTTCCTGCTCCCCTGCGCCTGCATCGCCTGCGGTTCGCGCATCGCGGGGGGCGGGCTGGTGTGCGCCCCCTGCCGGGGCCGTCTGCGCGCACCACCGGCTCCGCGCTGCGCGCGCTGCGACTATCCCGCGGGTACCGGCGACCGGCCCGGGCGGCCGTGTCTCGAGTGCCTGGAGTGGCCCGAAGCGCTCTCCCTGGCTCGCGCCGCCGTCGCCCTGCGCCCGCCCGCCGACGTCCTCGTGCACGGCCTCAAGTACGAGGGCTGGCGCGAACTCGCGCCCATGATGGCCGAGCTCATGGAGCGCCGCCTGGCAACCCTGCTCGCCGATCTGGAGGAGCACGTCGTCACGTACGTCCCGACCTCCTCTGCCCACCGCCGCCGCCGGGGGTACGACCAGGCGGAGCTGCTGGCGCGCGCGCTCGCCGGCCGCACCGGACTGGCCTTCGCGCACCTGCTCGAGCGCCGCCGCCAGAAGCGCACCCAGGTCTCGCTGCACCCCCAGCAGCGGATGGCCAACGTGCGCGACGCCTTCTCTCTCCGCCCCGGCGCCGACCGACTGCACGGCGGCAACGTGCTCCTGGTCGACGATGTCCTCACCACCGGGGCCACCGCCCGGGCGGCCGCCGAAACGCTGGCCCGCAGCGGAGTGCGCAGGGTCGCACTGGTCACCTTCGCGCGCGCGCTTCCCCGTTAGGTTGTTCCTGGAACTCTGACCCGCCAGCGGGGTGCGTCCGGGCAGATTCCCCAAGGAAGCATCAGACACGCCCCGGGAGACAACGCCATCCATGTCGATTCGACTCGCCATCAACGGATTCGGCCGCATCGGCCGCAACGTGCTGCGCGCCCTCGCCAGAGAGGACGCCTCCGACGTCCAGCTCGTCGCCGTGAACGACCTGATGGACACGCGCACCCTGGCCCATCTCCTCAAGTACGACTCGGTGCACGGCGCGTATCCGGGGTCGGTCGAGGTCGCGGGCGAGGGGCTGGTGGTGGATGGCGGGCTGATCCGCGTGTTTGCCGAGCGCGACCCGGGCAGCCTTCCCTGGGGGGAACTGGGGGTGGACGTGGTCGTCGAGTCGACGGGCTTCTTCCGTGACCGCGAGGGCGCGGGCCGCCACCTGGCAGCCGGCGCCGGCAAGGTGATCGTGAGCGCGCCCGGCAAGGATGTCGACGTGACCCTGGTGCTCGGCGTCAACCACGACACCTACGACCCCGGCCGCCACCACATCATCTCGAACGCGAGCTGTACCACCAACTGCCTGGCCCCGGTGGTCAAGGTGCTGAACGACCGCTTCGGCTTCCAACGCGGCCTGGTCACCACCATCCACTCCTACACCAACGGCCAGGCGCTCCTCGACCAGCCGCACAAGGACCTGCGGCGGGCACGCGCCGGCGCGGTTTCCATGATCCCCACCACCACCGGAGCCGCCCGGGCCACCGGCCTGGTCATCCCGGAGGTGCACGGCCGCATCGACGGCATGGCGGTGCGGGTGCCCACCCCGAATGTGTCGCTGGTGGACATCGTGGCCGAGGTTGAGCACGCGACCGACATCACGGGAGTGAACCAGGCCATGCGGGACGCGTCCGCCGGCGCCATGCGCGGCATCCTCGATGTGTCCGACGAGCCGCTGGTCTCGGTCGACTACATCGGCAATCCCGCCAGCTCGGTGGTGGACGCCCTGAGCACCAACGTCGTCGACGACCAGCTGGTGAAGGTGCTCTCGTGGTACGACAACGAGGCGGGCTATTCGAGCCGCGTGGTCGATCTGGTGCGCTTCGTGGGCGAGCGCATGATGTCGCCGGCGGCCGTCTAGTCCGGGCCGTACCGGGCCCGGGCGGGCGAGGGGAGTCGGCGCGGTCCGGCCTGCGCGATGCGCAAGAAGACCCTCAACGACCTCGGCGCGCGCGAGGGCGACCGCATCGTCGTGCGCGTGGACTTCAACGTCCCCCTGCGGGATGGGCGGGTCACGGACGACACGCGCATCGAGCGCACCCTGCCGACCCTCCGCCGGCTCACCGCCGCCGGCGCGCGCCTGGTCGTCCTCTCCCACCTGGGTCGTCCGGGTGGCCGGCCACGTCCCGAAGCCTCGCTCCGACCGGTCGCGGCGCGGCTGGGGGAGCTCATCGGCGCGGACGTTGGCTTCAGCCCTGAGGCGACGGGGCCGGAGGCGCTGGCCCGCGCCCGCGCGCTCGCTCCCGGCGAGATCCTGGTGGCCGAGAACACCCGCTTTCTCGCAGGCGAGACGCGCAACGACCCCGAGCTGGCCGCGGCATTCGCCGCCCTCGGGCAGCATTTCGTGAACGACGCCTTCGGGACGGCGCACCGGGCGCACGCCTCGACGGTCGGGCTCGCGCAGGCGATGCGGGCCAGGGGCGGGGACGCGGTGGCGGGGCTGCTCCTCGAGCGCGAAACCCGCTTTCTGGGCGATGCGCTGGAGGATCCCGGCCGCCCCTTCGTTGCGGTCCTGGGGGGAGCCAAGGTGTCGGACAAGATCGGCGTCATCGAGAAGATGCTCGCGCGCGCCGACCGGCTGCTGATCGGGGGAGCGATGGCCAACACCTTCTTCCGGGCGCTGGGGCTCGAGACCGGCCGGTCGCTCGTGGATGAGGGGGGCGTCGAGTTCGCGGCCCGGCTGATGGACCGCGCCGGCGACCGCATGATGCTGCCGGTGGACTGCGTGGTCGCACGCCGCGTCGCGCCGGATGCGACAACACGGGAGACGACCCGGACCGAGGTCGGAGCGGCGGACCGCATCGGCGACATCGGCAGCGCAAGCCGGCGCATGTTCAAGGGTGAGCTGGAACAGGCCCGCACCATCGTCTGGAACGGACCGATGGGGGTGTCCGAAATGCCGGCGTTCGCCGGCGGCACCCTCGCCGTAGCACGATCGGCGGCCGCAGCGACCGCCACCGGCGCGGTGACCATCGCCGGAGGCGGAGACTCGGCGGCCGCCGTGCGCGCCGCCGGGCTTGCCGGCGACTTCTCGCACGTATCCACCGGCGGGGGCGCCTCGTTGGCGTTCCTGGCGGGCAAACCCCTCCCGGGAGTGGAGGCGCTCTCGGACGCGCAGGGGACACCGCGCGAACCGGCCGGAGAATGACGGGACGGACGCCCACAACCAGGCTGGAGGCCGCATGAGGAAACCGGTTATCGCCGGAAACTGGAAGATGCACCACGCGCCCGAGGACGCCCGCCGGTTCTTCGGCGCCTTCCGCCCCTCCTGGTCCGGCGCGCAGCCCGACATCCTGATCTTCCCCGCCGCCATCTCCTTCGCAGCGGCACAAAGCGCGCTCCCCCGGCGGCCGCGGGTGCGGCTGGGCGTGCAGAACATCCACCCCGAGCCGCACGGCGCTTTCACGGGCGAGCTCTCCGCCCCCATGGCCCGGGCTGCGGGGGCCACCCACGCCCTCGCCGGACACTCCGAACGGCGCCATCTCTTCGGCGAGAGCGACCGGGACGCGGCCGCCAGGGCGCGCGCGGCAGCCGACGCGGGGCTGGTGCCGGTCCTGTGCGTGGGTGAGACCCTCGACGAGCGCCGGGCCGGCCGGGCCGGGGAGGTCATCGTCCGTCAGCTCGACGCCGCGCTTGCCGTTCTCACCCCCGAGGACGACGTGATGATCGCCTACGAGCCGGTGTGGGCCATCGGCACGGGCGAAACCGCGACCCCGTCGGACGCGTCCGGTGCGCACGGGATCCTGAGGCGCCGTCTGGCGGAGGCGTGGGGCGGCGAGCGCGCCGCCTCGGTACGCATCCTCTACGGCGGAAGCGTGAACCCCGGGAACGCCGCGCGGCTGCTGGCTTCGCCGGACATCGACGGGGTGCTGGTGGGCGGAGCGAGCCTCGACCCCGACTCCTTCGCCCGCATCGCCGAAGCCGCGCGGCCGTGACGGGGCCGGAGCCGCTTGACAGTGGAGCGGGCCGGGACGATGGTTTACGCCGATTCCTCGAACCGGGCTAAATAGCCGGATATAGACGCATGTATGGCTTTCTTCTGTTCCTACTCGTACTGGATGGCCTGATCCTCGGGGTCGTCATCCTCCTCCAGGCAGGGAAGGGAGGCGGACTGGCCGCCATGGGCGGAGGGGCCAGCCCGACGGAAGGAATCCTTGCCGGCCGCCAGGCCGCTTCGGTGCTCACGCGCACCACGTGGACGACCGGCACGCTCTTCATGGTGCTCGCGCTGGTGCTGTCCATCATGTCGTCGCGGGCCACGGCGCCGTCTTCCATTCTGCGCGAGAGCCAGCAGCAGGTCGCGCCCACGCCCGTCCTTCCCGGACTCGAGGAAGCCGCCCCCGCGGACGAGGCCGTCCCGGTCGAGATTCCGGCGGCGGGCGAGACCCCGCCCCCACCCGACCCGCAGCCGGACGGGACGCCGCCCCCGCCCAACGGACGCTGACGCAGCGCCGCTCGACGCCGACCGTGGCCGGGCGCGATGATCCCGTCGACCTCTACCGGGTGCTCGCCCTCCACCGGGCCGCCGCCACGCGGCTGAAGAGCCTCCGCGACCAGGGCCAGGTTCCCGCGGCCACCCGCTGCGGCCTGGGATACGAAGCCGTCTCGGCAGGCGCCGCGCGCGCCCTGCGTACCGCGCAAGACGGCACCGGCGACGTGATCGCGCCCACCCCCGACAATGCGGGCGCGTTCTTCGTGTTCGGCGGGACGCCGCTCGAGTTCTTCCGCCAGCGTCTTGCGCGCGGCTCCGCGCCGGGCCGTGGCCGGGAGCCCGGCATGTGCCCCACGGACTTCGAGCGCGGGCTGGCGGGTCCGGCCGCCCTCCCCGGGACCCTGGTGGAGGTGATGGCGGGCATCACGCTGGCCTTCCGCCTGCGCGGCCAGGACCGGGTGGGACTGGTCTTCTCCGGTGAAGACGAAACCTCCACCAGCGCCTGGCACGAGGGCATCAACTTCGCCGCCGCGCAGCGCTGTCCCCTGATCGTGGTCGTTCAAGCCGGAACCGAGGCTTCAATTGGCGCCCACACGCGGGTGCGCGATTTCGGGCAGAAGGCGGCCGGGTACGGGGTCGCGAGCGCATCGGTGGATGGGGGCGACGTGCTCGCCGCCCATCAGGGGGTGCTGACAGCGGCCGAGCGGGCACGGTCGGGGAAGGGCACCACCCTGGTCGAAGCCCGGGGTTGTCCGGTATCGCGACGCGTCCACCACGCCGCCGGGACAGGCGGGGGAGGTCACCCGGACGAGGAGCCGCCCGACCCCGTGGCCCGGTTCCGGGCGCGGCTCGTCGCGGAGCGGATCGCCCGTGCCTCCGACCTCGACGAAGTGGAGCGCGGAGCGCGCGCCGAAGTCCGGGCGGCGTGCGAGAAGGCGCTGGGCGAGCCGTCTCCCGCCGAAGAACGAGCGCTCGGAGGCGTCTACGACGGCGACCCGGGCGTTCCCCCATGGTATCGCCTCGAGCCACCGGAGCGCGGGCTCGCGCCGGCGTCCACAACGTTGCCGGAAGCCGGGCCATGACCAGCAACTCGAGGCCGGAGCATCTCGGCAAGACCCTGCGCGGGGAGCCGGTGACGCTGCTCGAAGCCATCAGCGAAGCCCTCTTCGAGGAGATGGAGCGGGACTCCTCGGTTTTTCTCATCGGCGAGGATATCGGCGTCTACGGGGGCGCCTTCAAGGTCACGCGAGGCTTCCTCGACCATTTCGGCGCCGAACGGGTCATCGACACTCCGATCTCCGAGGCCGGCTTCACCGGGGCCGCCGCCGGCGCGGCCCACATGGGGCTTCGCCCGGTGGTGGAGATGCAGTTCATGGACTTCATCTCTCCCGCCTACGACGTCATCACCAACTACCTCGCCACCTCGCGCTACCGGGGCAGCGGGAGCGTGCCCGTGGTGGTGCGCGGCCCTGTCGGCGGGGGCAACCGGGGCGGCCCCTTCCACTCCCAGAACGTGGAGATGGCCTTCTTCCACACCCCCGGGCTCAAGATCGTCTATCCGAGCACCGCCTACGACGCCAAGGGCCTCATGAAGGCCGCCATCCGCGACGACGACCCGGTCATCTTCGAGGAGCACAAGAGCCTCTACCGGGCGCCCCATCTGCGGGAAGTGCTGCCGTCGGAGGACTACGTGGTGCCGCTGGGCAAGGCGCGGCGCGCGCGCGAGGGAGCGGACGCGACCATCGTCACCTATGGCGCGATGGTGCACGCCAGCCTGCAGGCGGCCGCGGCGCTGGAGAAGGACGACGGGGTCGGGATCGAGGTCCTGGACCTGCGCACCCTGCTTCCCATGGACGACGCGGCGATCGCCGAGAGCGTGAAGAAGACCGGGCGGCTGCTCATCGTCCACGAGGACACCCGCACCGGAGGGATCGCGGGCGAGATCGCCATGCGCGTGAACGAGCAGGCGTTCGAGTGGCTGGACGCGCCGATTCTGCGCGTCACCGCGATCGATTCGCCGGTCCCCTACGCGGGCGGGCTGGAGGACTACTTCCTGCCCCGGGTGTCGGATATCATCACCACGTGCCGCTATCTTGTAGAGTACTGATGGTGTCCGGGGTATTGCCGAGGGGTTCCAGGGTTTTGCCGATGACGGGCGCCGAAGCCCGAACGCGCTGCCGCAAGCAACGGAGTGTCTGCCGTGTCCCGCATTGAAGTGCCGATGCCCCAGATGGGCGAGTCGATCGCCGAGGGGACGGTCTCGCGCTGGCTGAAGGCGGTGGGAGACCGCATCGAGGTGGACGAGCCCATTCTCGAGATATCGACCGACAAGGTCGACGCGGAGATTCCGTCTCCCAGCGGCGGGGTGCTGGTGGAGATCACGGTCCCGGAGGGCGAGACGGTGGAGGTCGGAACCATCGTCGGCGTGATCGACCCGGCAGGCGACGGGGCCGCAGGCGGGGCCGCGACGACCGCCGCAACCGAAGTGGCCGGCGAGACCGCCGGAGCGGCGGCCGGGCCGCAAGCGGCTGACGCCGCAACCACCGCGGGCCTCGCCGGAGCACCGGACGGGCAACCCGACCCCGCGACCGAACCCTCCCCCGCGGCCACCGACCGCCCCGCCACCCCCGCGACCGCGGAGGAGCGTCTCCGCCGCCGCTCGACCCCGGTGGTGCGCCGCATCGCCGCCGAACACGGTGTCGACATCGCCCGGGTCGCGGGCACCGGCCACGCCGGGCGGGTGACCAAGCAGGACATCCTCAACTTCATCGAGGCGCGCGAGCAGGAGGCTGCGGCTGCGGCCGCCACCCCCACCGCGGCCCCGGCGCCCGCCCCTGACACCCCCCCCCTCGCCCCCGACACCGCCCCCAGCCCCGTGCTCGGCGCCGACGAGCTGTGGACGGCCTTCTACGGCGAAGTCCGCAACCCCGAGTTCCGCGCCCGCTCCGACGACCGCGTGGAAGCGATGGACAAGATCCGCCGCCTCACCGCCGACCACATGGTGGTGGCGAAGCGGGTGGCGCCCCACGTCCACTCCTTCATCGAGGTCGACTTCACCCGCATCGACGAGCTGCGGCGACGCAACCGCGAGGCGTGGAAGGCGCGCGGCGCGCGGGTCAGCTACACCGCCTTCATCGCGTGGGCCTGCTCGCGGCTGCTGCGCGACTACCCGATGGTCAACTCCGTCGTCTCGGGCCGCAGCGTCATCTACCGCGGCAACGTCAACCTGGGCATCGCGGTCGACCTGAACCCCGGCCTGATCGTGCCCGTCATCCACGACGCGGACGACTTCAGCCTCGTGGGCATGGCGCGCCGCATCGCCGATCTGGCCGCGCGCGCCCGGGCCCGCAAGCTCGACCCCGCGGACATCCAGGGGGCGACCTTCTCGATCACCAACCCGGGTGTGCTGGGCACGGTGGTGGGCATGCCCATCATCCCCAAGGGGACGGCGGCCATCCTGGGCACGGGTGCCATCGAGAAGCGGGTCGTGGTGGTGACCGACCCGGCCGGCGGCCACGACGCGATGGCGATCCGCAAACGCGCGTTCTTCTCGCTCGGGTACGACCACCGCATCGTCGACGGGGCCGACGCCGCGCGCTTCATCGCCGACCTGCGCACCACCCTGGCCGAGTTCCCCGGGGACGCCTAGCAGACCGTACGCGCACTCCTCCCGGCATTGTTCGAGCCGCCAGCGGACGGGTGACCGTCCAGGAGAGGGGCGCCCCCCCGATTGGTCAGAACGAGACGGTCGTGGTCATCGATATCGTTCGCGGCGCGCCCAGCCAGGCCGCGTTCTCGGTGATCGCGGACAGATAGGGGGTGTCAAACAGGTTGTTCGCCACGAACGCGAACTCCATCGACCGGAGCAGATCGCTCAACGCTTCGCCCCTGAAGCCTACATAGGCGTCCACCTGCCAGTAGGCGTCGGTGTGCCAGTCCGCCGTGAGACTCACGCGGCGCGATGCGGTGTACTTCGTGGACAGCCCCCCACCGATGGGTCCGCCGCGGTCCAGGGAGACGACCCACAGACGAGGCGGAATGCCCGTAACCTCCGTGCCCGGTACGATGCCCTGGCTGGCGTCGATGAGCGGATCGTCGGTCCCCAGGTATTTCGAGTCGTTGAGCGTGAAGGCGCTGTAGAGCGACGTCTGACCCGGCATCGCCACCGTTGCGGACAACTCGAGACCCCGTGTCTCGATCCCGCCCGCGTTGAAGTAGCCGCCGCCGCCCGGGATGAGGTAGTTCGGACCGGCCGGCGTCGCCGGACCGAGGTAGAAGATCCGGTTGTCGAAATCGATGAAATAGGCGGTGGCGCTCAATGCGAGGCGCGGGCCCGCGTACCGCAGCCCGAAATCGATGTTCGAAGCCGTCTCGGGCTCCAGGAGGTCCAGACTGCGGCCCGGCACCTCGAGCAGCGTGCTGCCGATCGCCCTGAAGTTCTCGGCGTAGCCGACGAACAGGTCGAGGCCCTCGACCGGCGTTTCATAAGTGACGCCGCCCGAGAAGAGCAGATCCGAATCGGAACCGACCTCGAGCGCCCGATCCCGGCCCAACTGGTCCTCGCGCGACACGCCGACCAGATACTGCTTCACGCCGCCAGCCAGTTCGAACGGGCCGAAGTAGAGCATCTCTTCGACGTACCACTTGAAGACGTCCTGAGGAAAGTCCCACTCGTACTGGTGCCAGTAGGCCTGCTCGTCCGACTTGAAGTTGAGCGTCGGATCCAGCATCCGGTGCCAGTCCCGGCCGAGATGGCGCCGCGAGTCCTCGTACCAGATGCCGGCGCGCAGCGCGCTGCCTCCCCTGCCGAGGACAACGGACCAGTCCCCGTCGATGGTCAGGCCGAAGCGGTCCTTTCCGTAGTGGCTGTGGCGGAACGACTGTACTGCGGTCGCATGCGGATGGCATGCCGGGTCGACCTCCGGGCCGCCCGAGCCGTAGTAGTTGAAGATGTAGGACGATGTGCAGCCGGGCGTCGGTTGGACCGCCGCACCGTTGCCGTCCACGAAGCGAACGACTCCCAGTTGGGCGCCACCGCGCACAGGCGGGCGGCCCGCCAGCTCGGACTCCGGTCCGTCGCCGTCGTCGACCACGTCGACGACGTATGGGGGCAGCCAGTCGCCCCGTCCCCGGTTGCGATGATGGTATGCGCCCGCGCTCAGGGAGGTCAGATCGCCCGGGGACCAGTCGGCCTTGAGGTAGGCGAACGTGTTGGTGCGCCCGGTCTGCCAGCCCGGCCGGTAGAACTGGTTCAGGTACGGCACGCCGGGCCAGTGGCCGATCAGCCGGTCCCAGCGCGGATCGGCCCGGAAGTCGGCCTCGCTGTAGAGCCGCTGGTAGTTGTTCTCCCGGATGTCGTCGAGCGAGATGTAGCCGGTGAGATCGAGGCGGCCGTGCGACGACACGAGCCTGGCGGCGATGTGCTCCCGTTCGTTCCTCGCGGAGCCCTCCATCCAGTCGGTCGCTTCCTGTCGGATCGCGGCGACCCACGCCTGCGTCGTGCCCCCGAACAACGAACCGGTCTCGACGCGCGCGGCGAACCGCTGGCCCTCGTTCTCGCCGATCGTGACGGAGGCCGTGTGGCTCCGCTCCACGGCCGGGTCGAGCGTCTGGAAGTCGAGTGTGCCGCCCAGCGCCTCGACCGACCGGGAGGCGATGTCGGCCGTCCCCTGCGAGACCTCGACTCCGCCGAGGTTCATCGGGTCCACGAACCGGTTCGCCTTCGAGCCGCTCCAGTAGTCGGAGGTGCCGTTGGGAAATCCGTCGATGGTGGTTCCGATCTGTACATCGTTGATGGTCGACTGGAACCCGCGCATGGCGACGTTGCTCGACCAGTCGTCGAAGGCGTACGCGTCCCCCTCCTGCACGGATACGCCGGGCAGGTTGTCGATCACCGAAGTCACGGCGGTGATGCTCGACTGCTGCCTGATCATCGGCTCCGCGACGAAATTGCGCGCAAAGACCGTGGGCTCCTCCGCCACCACATTGAGCGGATTGAGCCGGAAGACGGGCTGCAGAACGACCGGGACGGTCTCGACGGCGCCCGCGCCGAGCGAGACCTGAAGCTCCCGGGACGCATAGCCGAACAGGGTGGCGGTTACGACATGGTCGCCGGCAGGCAGACCCGCGAATACATAGGCACCGGCGCTGTCGGTGGCTGCCTGCTCGCTCACGCCGGAACCGGTCACCGTCACCGAGACGCCCGGCAACGCCTCGCCGGACGCGTCCACAACGGTGCCTCTTATGGTTCCCGTTTGCTGGGCAGTAGCCGCCGCCGCGCTCAGCGCCAACGCCAGCGCGACGCGGCCGCAACCCGCGGCGGTGAGCAGAAGACGTCTCGATGGAACCAGGGTCGGGGCCATGATCCGGCCTCCTCGGCCGAGCGACGAGCGCGGAGGGGGCTGAAGGAGCAGGACATCACCTGGCCGGGCGCTCGCATGAATCCGGACACCAACGTACGGCTGATGATGGGATTGGCCAACGAAACCAGAGCCTGAAGGGCCATCCCGTCCGCCCGCTGCCGCGGCACCCGTGGGGCAAGCCGGGGCTCGGCGCGTCGTGATCCGTTAGATTCGTGAGCGATCCGGGGGAACACGCTTCTCATGAGTTCCTCGGCCGCTGAACTCAATCAACCGACGGAACGACTCCCTGCGATGCGCCCGGCCAGAGACCACTACGTTCAGGCCCCTTTCAAGGCCGCGCCGCACGGGTTGAGCGACCTGGCTGAATCCGAGCCGCAACCCGCGGCCCTGGAAGTCATCCGCCCGGGGCTGGTCGAGTACGTGCGCGCCCTCGACCTGCAGGCCGGCCTGGTGCGCCGCCGCGCGGCCGGCGAGATCCCCGACCAGCTCCTCCTGCTCGAGCACCCGCACGTGGTGACGCTGGGGTCGAGCGCCCACCGCGACCACGTCCTTGCCAGCGACGCCCAGTTGCGCGAGCGGGGCATCGACCTCTTCGAAGCGGGCAGGGGAGGGGACGTGACCTACCACGGGCCCGGGCAACTGGTCGGCTACCCGATCCTCCGGCTCGGCCGGGAGCGCCGCGACCTGCACCGCTACCTGAGGGACCTGGAGGAGGTGCTCATCCGCGCGCTGGCGGCGTTCGGAGTGCCCGCCGCGCGGGCGGATGGCCTCACCGGCGTCTGGACCGGGGGACGGAAGATCGCCGCCATCGGCATCCGGGTCTCGTCCGGCTGGGTCACCTCGCACGGGTTCGCCCTCAACGTCGATCCCGACCTCGACTATTTCGCCAACATCGTCCCCTGCGGCATCCACGGCCGCGAGGTCACCTCGCTCGTCGAATGCATCGGCGGCCCCGTGCCGATGGCGGCAGTCGAGGACGCCGTCGTGTCCGCGTTCGCCGAGGTGTTCGCGGCCTCTCCAGCGCATCGCTCCCCGCGAGAGGCGGCCGATGGCCTTCGGGACCGCCCCGAGATCCCGGCGGGGCCGGGGGAAAACCCCGGTCGCCGCACCTGACGCGCCGACGCCGTGGACCGCACCCCTCTCCGATACTCGCGCGGGCGCATCAACCGTGCCGGCAAGGCGCTCGCCACCGCCGACGGGGACCGCTCGTCCCCGGAGTTGCGCGAAGACATGCGCGTGCTCAACAACTGGCGAGCCGCCCACGGGTTCCCGCTGAGCGAGCTGCACGACCGTCTCCGCGCCGAGGCCACGAACATCGCGAGCGACGCCGTCGTCTCCCAGCGGCTCAAGACCACGCCGTCGACCCTGTCCAAGCTGCGCCGCTTCCCCCGCATGCAGCTCGCCCGCATGCAGGACCTGGGCGGGTGCCGGGCCGCGGTCCACACCATCGAGCAGGTGCGGGAACTGCGCGACGCCTACCTGGCCCTGGACCTGGGCCACAAGCTCATCCGCAACATCGACTACATCGACCGTCCCAAGCCCTCCGGCTACCGCGGTGTGCACCTCATCTACCGCTACCAGAGCGACGACGCCTTCAACGGGCTCGTCATCGAGGTCCAGATGCGCTCGCGGCTGCAGCACGCGTGGGCGACTGCCGTGGAAACTGCGGGAGCCTTCCTGCAGCACGCTCTCAAGTTCAGCGAGGGGGAGCAGGAGTGGCTCCGCTTCTTCGCCCTCGCCAGTTCGGCGCTCGCCCTCAAAGAGGGATCCCCCACGGTCCCGGACACCCCCTCCGACGCGTCCACCCTCCATCGGGAGGTGCGGGAATACGCCACGCGCCTGAACGTGGTGGCGCGCATGCGCGAGTACGGGCAGCTCATCCGCAACATGTCGACCTTCAAGCGCATCGGCGCCTACTACTTCCTGCTGGAGCGCAGGCCGGCCGAGGGGATGACCCTCATCATTCCCTACGAAAGGGACGAGCTCGAGGAGGCCTCCGCGGACTACCTCGCATTCGAGGAGGAGGGCCGCGACGTCGTGCTCGTTTCCACCGACTCGCTCGAGGATGTCCGGCGCGCCTACCCTAACTACTGGCTCGACGCACGCCTCTTCCTGAGGGAGATGGAAGGGATCCTCTGAGGCGCCGGCTCGGGCCTCGGCGCCCCATCGACAACGGTCTGCGCGCGGTCGAGAGCGGATTTGGGAATTCATCCGAAATTCGTCCCAAATACCCCTTGACACGGCCGAAACGGACCCCTATCATGGTAGTCCGCTTCGAGCGTAGCAGGCTCACAGTCGATGGCGATGGTCATCCCTGGAGAGCAGCTCGGAGAGGGAAGCTCGCTGAGGCGGGACGCCGAGGCAGCGGGCGCGAGCCGGGACTTGAGCCCCGGTGAGCCGGCGGAGGGGTCGCTGTCCTCCGCTAGTAGCCCCGAAAGCGAAGGGGCACCTGAGCCGCACGCTACGCGGCGAGGGGAAAAGGGACCAGGGCCGGTCGGCCGCACGCGGCCGGGATTCAAGCGAAGGAACTGGTGCCGGCAGCGAGAAGAGGGCCCCCGAGTTCGGTGTGCCGAACCGGGGGCCGCTTCGTTTAACGCAACCCGCGTTCGTCCGACGCTCCTGGCAAGCTAGCCTGACGCTCCCAAGCTGACGCCCGCGACGCCCCCGGAGGTCCCCTACGCGCCTTGGGCGAGCCTTCAGTCCCTGGGCGGCGCTCCCTCGAAGAAATCGAAGTAGCGCTCCTTCGTCTCGCGCTGCTCCTCCAGCCACTCCTCGAAGCCCGAGGCCACCGCGCCGCCGGAGTTGAGCTGTTCGGTTGCGGCGCGCACCGCGAGGGCGTGCACGTACTCGTTTCTGGGGTTCCCCGAGTGCCCGCGAACCCACTCCCAGGTCACTTTGTGCGATTCGGCCAGGCCGAGCGCCCGTTGCCAGAGTTCGACGTTCTCGACCGCGCCCCGCTTGCGCTTCCATCCGCGGGCACGCCAGCCGCGCACCCACTCGTTCATGCCGCGCACCAGGTACTGGCTGTCGGAGACGAAGCGGACTGTGCTGGGGCGCCGGATCGCGCCGAGCCCGGCGATCGCGCTCATCAGCGCCATGCGATTGTTGGTCGTGTCGGGCTCGGCGAGCCAGAAATCCTTGCGAACCCATGCGTCGCCCCGCCAGAACTCGAGCAGTCCGGCGGCTCCACCGGGCCGCTGCCGGTCCTTGAACTGGTTTCCGAGACAGGATTCGTCGGCGTGGATATGGACCATGCCGGGAATCTAACGGAACGCCCCGGGGTGGTGCGGTCCCCCCGCCGTTTTCCTAGATTCCTGCCGACGCTCCTCCGCGCGAGCCGCGCAGCCGCCCCTCCACCCATCCGCCGCCCTTGATCCGCACCACGAAGCGCGCCGAAGCCTGCCTGCTCCTGGAAGATGGCCGGCGCTTCGACGGGTTCTTCCTGGGGAAGCGCGGCGAGGCCCTCGGCGAGGTCGTGTTCAACACGGCGATGACCGGCTATCAGGAAATCCTCACCGACCCCTCCTACACGGGGCAATTGGTGACGATGACCTACCCGCTCATCGGCAACTACGGGGTCAACGACGCCGACCAGGAATCCGGGCGTCCGGCCGCCGCCGGCTTCGTGGTGCGCGAGGTGGCGCGCGCGCACAGCTCGTGGCGGGCGAGCGCCGGGCTGGAAGACTACCTGATCCGGCACGGCGTGGTGGGCATCCAGTCGGTGGACACGCGCGCGGTGACCCGCCACATCCGCGCGGCGGGGGCCATGCGGGCGGCCATCGCCGACGCCCACACCGACGAGAAAGTGCTGCTCGAGCGCATCCGCGCCCATCCGCGCATGGAAGGGCTCGACCTGGCCGGCGGGGTCTCGACACCGGAGCGCTACGTGGTCGAGCCGGAGGGCCCGGCGCGCTTCCGGGTGTTCGCCTACGACCTGGGGGTGAAGGCCAACTCGCCGCGGCTCCTGGCCGAGCGCGGGTGCGAGGTGACCGTCGTTCCCGCGAACACACCGGCGGAAGAGATCGCGCGCGAACGGCCGGACGGGCTCTTCGTGTCGAACGGCCCGGGCGACCCCGCCGCGGTGGAGATGGCCATCGGGACCATCCGCCGCTGCGCACACGACGGCGTGCCGGTGTTCGGGATCTGCCTCGGGCACCAGCTCATCGCGCGCGCCTTCGGGGCAGAGACCTTCAAGCTGCCGTTCGGGCATCACGGCGCCAACCATCCGGTGCGCAACCTGGACCTGGGCACGGTCGAGATCACCTCCCAGAACCACGGCTTCGCGGTCAGGGGCGGAGAGGGGGACGCGATCCCCGGAGCACCGGAACTGCGCCTCACCCACCTCAACCTCTACGACGGCACGGTGGAGGGGATGGCCCATCGCTCGCTCCCGGTCTTCTGCGTGCAATACCATCCCGAAGCGGCGCCCGGCCCGCACGACAGCCGCTACCTGTTCGACGACTTCGTTTCGCTGATGGAGGCTGCCGGCTAGACGGGTGGGCGAGGGTCCACTTGCGCGAGTCGCCGACAGGCTCATGTTGCATCTTGCGACGCGAGGGGACCGACGGAAACGGTATGCCGCATGACGGAAGCCGCCATGCCTTGACGCTCCCCCGGATTGCCCGTACCCTAACCCTTGCTCGCGCGTCGGTTTGGGCCGATTCGTCGTAAGACAAAAACACCAAATCGTGCGACATTTTCGTAAAAAGGGGTGCGGATCCCCGGAGAATGTCGCCTTCCAATCTGCGACTGATTCCCCACAGGTTTCGCATGACCAAAGCCGATCTCGTCCAGCAGGTGGCGGACGCCATTGGACCCGGGGTTACGAGGAAGGACTGCGCTCTGGTGGTGGATGGCTTCCTGAACGCCATCAAACAGGCCGTGGCGAGCGGTGAAAACATCGAGATCAGGGGCTTTGGCACCTTCAAGGTACGCCGGCGCAAGGCACGGATGGCGCGCAATCCCCGGACGGGAGATCCCGTGCGCGTGCCCGCCCGCGCGGTCCCCGTCTTCAAGCCGTCCAGGCTGCTCCGCTCCCAGGTCGTTCGTCTGGACGATACGGGCGGCTGAGCCCGGGCACCTTCCCGTGCGGGTCCAGGCGCGCTTCTTCGCCGCGTATCGGGAGCTGACCGGCGCCTCGGGGGCCGAGGTGGACCTCCCCGAGGGAGCCACGGTCGCCGATCTCATCGACACCCTGCGCGAGCGGGGACCGTCGTTCAGCGTGCTTCCGGCCAGGCCGGCGGTCGCGGTCAACCTCGAGTACGCGCCTCCGGAGACGGAACTCAGCGACGGAGACGAGGTGGCCTTCATCCCGCCGGTGGCCGGGGGCTGAACACTCAAATGCCTTACGCGGAGATCACCGCCGACCCGCTCGATCCCGCCCGTGTGCTGGCGCGCGTGGGCTCTCCCGAAGACGGCGCCGTGCTCCTCTTCCTGGGGACGGTGCGCAACCACGCCGACGGCCGCTCGGTCTCCGGGATGCAGTACGAGGGCTACGAGGAGATGGCGCTCGAGGTGCTGCGCCGCATCGCGGAGGAAGCGAGCGAGCGCTTCGCCACCCCCAACCTGGCGGTGACGCATCGCCTGGGAGCCCTCGAGATCGGCGAGGTGAGCGTGGTGGTCGCGGTCTCGAGCCCGCACCGGGCGGAGGCCTACGGCGCGTCGCGTTACGTGATGGAAGAGATCAAGCGGCGGCTTCCGGTGTGGAAAAAGGAGTTTTACGTTGAGGGAGCCGCCGAGTGGGTGAGGGGTACGGTTCCCCCTGCCGATGGAAGTCCGGCCCCGCACTCCGGCGCCGGCGACCCGTGACCCTCCGCCGCGGACCAGGGAGCTTCCGATGATGCCTGAAACCAAGCCGGCCTCTTCGAAGGTGCGGAGTCTTCCGGACGCCGCCGCCTCGCGCTCGATGGTCGACTCCTTCGGGCGGCGCATCGAGTACCTGCGCATCTCGGTCACCGACAAGTGCAACCTGCGCTGCGTCTACTGCATGCCCGTCGAGGGGCTGCCGTGGCTCAAGCGCGACGAGATCCTGGACTACGAGGAGATCGCGCGCGTGGTGCGCGTGATGGCGAAGATGGGGCTCAGGCGGCTGCGCATCACCGGGGGCGAGCCGCTGGTGCGCCGCGACCTCGCGTCCCTCATCCGCATGCTCTCGGCCATCGACGGCATCGAGAACATCGCCCTCTCCACCAACGCGGTGCTGCTCGAGGACCAGGCGGAGGAGCTGAAGGCGGCGGGCGTCGACCGGGTCAACATCTCGCTCGACTCGCTGCGCGCGGACCGCGCGGACACCATCGCCCGGCGTCCCGGCACGCTCGACAAGGTGCTGCGCGGGCTGGCGGCGGCCGAGGCGGTCGGCTTCGAGCCGATCAAGATCAACGTCGTGCTGATGCGCGACTCGAACGACGACGAGATCGCCGACTTCGCGGCCATAACGCGCGAGCGCCCCTGGCACATCCGCTTCATCGAGATCATGCCCACCGGCTCCAACACCGGGCTCTCGTCCGAAAACTACATCTCGTGCAACGAAGCGCTGGAGCGGGTGCGTGACATCGGCGACATCCGGCCCGTGCAGGGTCCGCTGGGCAACGGCCCCGCGACCTACTACCGCTTCGACGGCGCGCCCGGCACCATCGGGGTCATCACCCCCATGAGCCACAACTTCTGCGACCGCTGCAACCGCATGCGGCTCACCGCGGACGGGCAGCTCAGGCCGTGCCTGTTCGGCTCGATCCAGACCGACTTGCGGAGCGCGCTGCGCCGCGGCGAGGACATCCGTCCGCTCGTCGAGGAGACCCTGCGCATCAAGCCCGAGCGCCACTGGCTGGTGCAGGGCAGCACCGAGGGCTCCGGCGGCCTGATCGCGCTGAGCCAGACCGGCGGGTAGTGACCGCAGGATCCCCGGCGGCACCGGCTTCTCCGGTCACTGTAATCCCCTGAGCATATCTGCTCAAATGCTTACCCATACCCCTGTCCCGAGGAGGACTCCGAGAATCCCATGAGCGCACGAAAGATCACCGTGGTTGGCGCAGGCCATGTGGGCGAGAGCTGCGCCCAGAGGCTGGCGGAGAAGGAGCTGGCTGAGGAAGTCGTCCTCATCGACATCATCGACGGCATCCCCCAGGGGAAGGCGCTGGACCAGTGGGAGAGCGCCCCCATCGAGGGGTTCGACACGCGCGTCGTGGGGGCGAACGACTACGAGCCCGCCGCCGGGTCGGACATCTTCATCGTCACCGCCGGCATCGCGCGCAAGCCGGGGATGTCGCGCGACGACCTGCTGAACACCAACGCCCGCATCGTGGGGTCGGTGTCGTCCGAGATCGCCCGGGTCGCGCCCGACTCGATCATCATGATGGTGTCGAACCCGCTCGACGTGATGGCGTACGTGGCTCTCGACACCACCGGATTCCCGCGCGAGCGCGTGATCGGCATGGCCGGGGTGCTCGACACGGCCCGCTACCGCTCGTTCGTGGCGCTCGAGCTGGACGTGAGCGTGGAGGACATCCAGGCGCTGGTGCTGGGCGGGCACGGCGACACCATGGTGCCGCTGGTCAACTACACGTCGGTGAGCGGGATCCCGCTGACGGAGCTGCTGCCGCGCGAGCGCATCGACGCGCTCATCGAACGGACGCGCAACGGGGGCGCCGAGATCGTTGGGTATCTGAAGACGGGGAGCGCCTACTACGCGCCCTCGGCGGCCGCGGTGCAGATGGCCGAGGCGATCGTGAAGAACAAGCGGCGCATCCTGCCGTGCGCGGCGTACCTGGAGGGCGAGTACGGCCACGAGGGCATCTTCCTCGGGGTGCCGTGCAAGCTGGGTCGCGGCGGGCTGGTGGAGGTAGTGGAGCTGACGCTCTCCGACGAGGAGCAGGCGATGCTCGATGGCAGCGCCGAGCATGTGCGTTCGACGATGGCGGCGCTCAGCGGGTAGGCGCCGGGAGCCTGCCAATCGCGCCCCCGGGACCCCCAGGCTGGCCGGGCGCTTCGATGTGATTCTGTGGGCTGAGCGGGTCGGCGCGGGCGCGGGCCCGTATCTACGGGCGCGAGAACACCGCCATGTCCAGGTCCGCGGGATTGATCTCCACGTCGCTCATGCGGAGAATCTTCCACACCCGGCCCTGCCGGACGTGGACGCGGGCGCCGACGTAGGGGTAGCCCTCGTCGGTGCGCAGGTCTGTCCACCGGTTGTGGTCGACGCCGCCGGTTCCGCCGGTCTGGTAGGTCACCTCGACCGGCCAGGAGCGCCCCTCCTCGAAGTAGTAGTGCCAGACGTCGCTCCCGACCCCCTCGCCGAAGGTCACCACGACGTCGTGGCGGTCCTGGGCGTCGCGCCCCTGGTAGGCGAGGTGCACGCCGGGGTCGCGCAGCTTGAAGGGGAGCGCCATCCAGTAGTTGACGTCGCCGGAGACGTAGCGCACCTCGTCGCGGTCGCGGTCGCCGGGTTCGAGCGGCTCACCGTTGCGGAGTGCCCAGTCGGCGACCCCGTCCCAGCCCTGCTCGATGTAGTCGTTGCCCTCCCAGCGGTCGATGCGCGCCAGCTCGCCCATGTCGGTGCGCGCAATGGTGACGTAGCGCGGGCGGGCGCGGCGCATGCGGCCGGTCTCCGGGTCGTAGAGCTCGGTGGTGAAGGTATAGCGGGCGCTGTGGAACCCGGCGTAGGTCTCCATGCCGCCGACCGATTCGATCCAGGCGTCGACCAGGGCCATCGCCTCCGGGTCGGCCGAGTCCGGGCCGGAGCCGGCCTGGGCGGAAAGTTCGGCGCCCCCGGCGAGGGCGAGCGCCACGAGCAGTGTCAGCAGGCTTGAAGTCACGCGCATCCCGGGCCTCCCTCGAAATCACTCAACGGTTGTTCACGATTCGGCAAACGACATCAGCGCCAAAATAATGCACGACGGGCGGGCGATCCAATGCGGCCCCTCGACCGCCGCGCGGTGGTTTGGCATCCGCGAGCCGTCTTCCTATGTTGCCTCCGCCATTCGTCCGCCGCGGGCCGCGCGCCTGTGCCTGGCGGGCCATCCCTTGAACCCGATCCCTCCTCGACCCCGCATGCCCATCCGAAGCGACCACTGGATTCAGAAGATGTCGGAGGAGCACGGGATGATCGAGCCGTTCGAGGCCGGACAGGTGCGCGACGGGTGCATCTCCTACGGTCTGTCGTCGTACGGCTACGACATCCGCGTCGCCCCCGACTTCAAGGTGTTCACGAACGTCCACAACGTGATCGTCGATCCCAAGGAGTTCGACGACCGCTCCTTCGTGGACATCCCCGAGGATGCGTGCATCATCCCGCCCAACTCCTTCGCCCTGGGGCGCACCGTCGAGTACTTCCGCATCCCGCGGGACACGCTCGTGGTGTGCGTGGGCAAGTCGACGTACGCGCGCTGCGGGATCATCGTCAACGTGACCCCGCTCGAGCCCACCTGGTGCGGCCATCTCACGCTCGAGATCTCGAACACGACGCCGCTGCCCGCGAAGATCTACGCCAACGAGGGCATCGCGCAACTGCTCTTCCTGCAGGGAGACCGGGAGCCGCGTGTGGCGTACGCGGACCGGAAGGGCAAGTACCAGGACCAGAAAGGGGTTACGCTGCCGAAGCTGTAATCCCCTACGGGTTTACCTCCAGCAGCTCCACCTCGAAGATCAGCACCGAGCCCGCGGGGATGCGGGCCACCGATTGGGCGCCGTAGCCCAGTTGCGGGGGGATGACGAGTTGGCGCACGCCTCCGACCCTCATGCCCGGGAGCCCTTCCTCCCACCCGGGGATAACCTCGCCCGCGCCGGTCCGGACGGCGAACGGCGTGTTGCGACTGTGCGAGGAGTCGAAGAGAGTTCCGTCGTTGAGCCAGCCGCTGTAGTGAACGACCATGACATCGCCCGCGACAGTGGGTTCGCCTTCGCCTTCCTGCAGGTCCCTGATGTAGAGCCCCGACGCCTGCAGTTCCATCGCGGAGAGGTCGACGCCCAGGGACGAGGCGTAGCTGATTTCGGCTGGGTCCTGGAGGACGACCTGCTCGGGGCCGCTCGCATCGTCGCCGCAAGCCGCCAGGATGAAGGCGAGGGGAAAGACGGCGAGGGTACGGAAGGGGCGCGCGGCAGCGGAGATGAGCATGGGTTCCCGGGTGTGCGGTCGAGTGGCGTTCGATGTGCATTCCAAGCTAGCCGCGCCGGTTGGGGATGCACAGGGCGGGGCTCCGCTCTCAGGGGTTGCCAATTCTTGCCAAACTCGACATCCTTGGGGCATGAGCACCATGAACATCTCCCTGCCCGCCCAACTCAAGACATTCGTCGACGAGCAGGTGGCGGGCCGCGGCTACGGCAGCTGCAGCGCGTACATCCGGGAACTTATTCGCGACGATCGAGATCGGGCGCACCTTCGCAGTCTTCTGCTGGAAGGGGCTGAGTCTCCGCCCTCGGTCCTCGCCGACACCACCTACTTCGAGACACTGCGCACCAGGGTTCGCCGCAACTCGAAGGAATGACGCCGCGGTCCGTGGTCCTACGGGCGTCAGCCCGGCGGGATGTGGACGAGGTAGTCGCCCGCTATCTGGAAGAGGCCGGAGCGCATGTGGCACTCGGCTTCATCGACGCGCTTGAAGGAGCCTTCCGGCAGATTGCCGACCACCCGGATTCAGGATCTCCCCGCCATGGCCAGGAGTTGAACCTGCCCGGTCTGCGCTCCTGGCCGGTCAAGGCGCATCCGCATGTCGTCTTCTACATGACGAGGGACGGGCTCGTCGATGTGTGGCGCGTTCTGCACGGGCGGCGAGACATCCCGGCGGGGCTGCGGGAGAGGTGGACCTAGCGAAGGACAACCCTGACGTTACGTGAGGGCTGTCACGCTGCCCCGGCCACCTCTCTTGCCCGCGCGATGAGTTCCTCGACCGTCTCGCATTCGATGACTGCGTCGGCGACGGCCACAATACGGTCGGGATCAACGTCATCTCTGCTTGCTCCTCCTGTTTGCCAATCGGTTCCGCCGTGCCCTCGGCCTCGTCGATCTTTCCTTTCAGCACCAGGGCGATCCACGCGTCAAGGCTGTCCAACAGACTCGGCTCATCGGCCCGCTCAAGCCAGTTCGTCGACATCGAGCGGGGAGAAGTCTCTCGCGAGTCCCCGCGACGCATCAGAGCGGTTCGAAGGAGGTCAGCCCTCAAGCCTTAACCGGATCCGGAGCCTCGATGGCCCAGTGCTCTGACTCGTACCGCTCGACCAGAGTCACCAGGATCTCCAGCTTGTCGGATTCCGGCGTCCCCGGGGTGGCCCCCATGAGGCGGTCGATCTCACCCAGCGCCTCGTCGTAGTCGGCTTCGCTTCTGATCGGCGTGATCGCCATGTCGGGTTCCTCCATGTCCGTTGGTTGGATCGTCACCCTGAGTTATGCGAGGGGGTGTCACGCTGCTCCGGCCACCTCTCTTGCCCGCGCGATGAGCTCTTCAACGGTCTCGCAGTCGATGACTGCGTCGGCGACGGCCGCAATGCGGTCAGGGTCGGAGAGCTCTTCGAGGACCGGGACCAGTTGATCGGCGGCTTCCGGGCCGTACCTCCGGCTGACGAGCCGACGCACCAAGTCCCGTTCCCCGTCAATCCGCCCCCGTTCGAGCCCCTCTTTCAGCCACTGCTGCCGTTCCTGTTCACCCCATTTCTGCACCCGCTCAAGCAACGTCGTCACCTGCATTCCTCCTGTTGTCTGATCTCGAACCTCGAGCTGGTGGCCCATGGACGGGAATCGCAACTCGATGACCGACTCGATCCAGGTTTTGAGACTCTTCAGGAGCTCCGGCTCGCCAAGCCAGTCCGCCAGCGAAGCCAGGAGTTCCTTCAGCTGCTCCGTCGACCGCGCCTGTTCGAGCCGCGCGATCATCGACAGGACGTTGTCGGGCGGCAGCCCCGAAGCATCGAGCATGCGCACCTCAATGAGAAGATACCGATGGCGCGGAACATATCCAACCAGCCTCCCCGGAGCCGGCGCGAACAGGTCGCGGATGTCCGTGGCCGCATTCCAGCGCCGTTCGCCGTTGTAGACGACCATCGGCAGAATGAGCGGGAGCTCGCGGGCGGGACCGAGATCGTCCCTGCCGAGCCCCTGCAGCACGCGGACCGTGTAGTCCATCATGCGCAACGCCATGCGCCGGTCGATGGTGGACTGGAATTCCAGCAGGACCAGCAGGTAGAGCCAACCGTGCTCGGCAACCTGAATTCGCCACAGCATGTCCGCGTGGCGCTGCCCCAGGTGCTCGGTGACGAAGCTCGCCGGCAGGCGCTGGAGCGTGGAGAAGTCGAGGTCCGGGGCGAGGTCCCCGAGGGCACCGCGCAGCGTGTCCGCCACCGTGCGCTTGATGGCGAAGAAGCTCTTGTAGGACGCGTCGTGCTTCGGTCTTGGAGGCCGGTTGTGTTTTCCGGGCATCGTCCGCCGTTGACGGGGAGGGGACGGCGGGTCGCGCGAGTCGGGACCGGCCATCGGTGCTTGAGTCGTTGCCTGGGAACGATGGCGGAAGGTGCCGGGCGAGCGAATGGCAGGATGGGGTGATGCGCTGATGCCGCGGGTTTACCGCTCGACGCGCCGCTGACCAACCCCCGAGACCTTCTCGACCGACTTGGCATCCGGGCGGGCAAAGGTGGCACATGGTGACCCTATGGTGTATCCAGCGATACAATAAGGGTGAATCGGGAAGCAGGGTACGTTCCCATCGAGACCTGGGACCATGTGACGAAATCAGACAGGAACGAAGAGAAGATGAGCCGCAACGAGATAATCTTCGAGGTGACCGAAGCCCCCGAAGGCGGATACGATGCCAGGGCGCTCGGCCACGGCGTCTTCACGCAGGGCGAGGACTGGGATGACCTGAAGGAAATGGTCCGGGACGCGGTGCGCTGCCACTTCGCTGACGACGTTGTCCCGGGCGTGATCAGACTGCACTTCGTGAGGGACGAGGCCATTGCCGTATGAGACCTGGCAGTTCCCCAGCTCGTGCAGGCTCCGGCGGGCTCCCAAGAGGTGGTCGGTTTTCAGTTCCGGAAGACCTGCGCCCTGTGCCAGTCAACGTATATGCGACGAGGCATGTGCAGCCTGCTTCGCGGAGGCCGGATGAGCTGCCCGGAGAAATCGGAGAGGAGGCTCTCGCTCGGGCTGCTCCCCCGGATCTGGCCGGAAACCAGCACGCGATAGCCCGTGCCCTTGGCCTCCAGTCCAACCGCGCCCCGATCGAGCGCCCGGTGATGAAGCAGGCAGAGGGCCAGGCCGTTGAACACATCGTCCGGCCCTTTGTGGGAGTGCCACTGGATGTGCGCGGCCTCGAGTCCCAGCAGTTCATCGTTGATTCGGAGATCGAAGTCGCAGATCGCACAGCGCTCGTCGTACGCCTCCAGCACTTCCTTGCGGAAGATCAGGCGTCGTGGTCTCCGGTAGATCACCATTCGCTGCTTCTTGCCGGGTTCGCGCACGGCCGGTAATCCCGGCACCAACCACGCGTAGGAGAGGCCGACGGCTTCGAGAATCTCGTCGTGCAAAGAGAGCGGGAAGTGCTTCGCGAGGAGGAGTCCGGCGGCTCTGAGAGCCAGCTCCGGGTCGGACTCCAGCAACTCGGAGACCTCGCTTGTGAATCCTCCTCCGACATCGTGCTTCCTCAGCTCCGTCAAACGGAGATAACCCGTGTCCCACGAAGGCAGCTCGGATGCTCGGGGGATCTCCCAGGTGCCATCGTGCACGAGATACTGAAGCGGATACTGGACGAGCCCACGCCTCGGCGGGCCGAAGCGGTGCCACAACTCTCCAAAGCGCGTTTCCGCCTCGGAGAATGGAATCAGGCGTGCCTCGCCCTGGAAGGAGCGTCCAAGCATCAGAAGAAGCAGGAGCGGCTTGTGGGGCGCCCGCTGGCTACCCTTCTTCCAGATGGTGATGTCGTTCACCAGCCGCAGGAATCGCTCGGGAGTCATCTCGGACTAGAAGGACGGCCTGGTGGACTCGGGGGCCGTGACGACGGATTCCCGGGCCAGGCGCTCTTGGGTCCAGCCGCGGGTCGTCCGCGCCTGGCGGCGACGTTGTCCGAGGATCGAGGGCGAGGCCATTGATAAGCCTATGCGTTTCTGTGGATCAAGGGCTGCGTCGACGACGATAAGCCGTATTCGTTGAGCGACTTGCGTACCCAAGATGGGGTGATAAGATGGGTCTGTCGATCAGCACGGCAAGCAGGTTCCGAAAGACGAGACCGAGAACATTTGGGCGATGGTGAGCCCCGACCCAGTATCCGAGGACGAGACAAGGAATGCCGAAGCCATCGCCCGACCATCCCGTTCTCCGTGCGGCTGCCCGCTGGCGGGATCGCTGCCTTCGAGGCGAAGGATCCGTGTTCACGGAGAAGAGCCTGTGGACCTCGGACAACGTGGACTATTTGGTCACGCACTTCGTAAAGAACCCGGAGGAAGGCGCAGGGACCTTCCTCGAGAAGCTGGAATACCAGCTCGCGTTAGCCCCCGGGAGCGCGAAGCAACTGGCGGCGGAGATGTTCTGGGTGATGTATCTGTACCCTGTAGCGAGTTCAATGCAGCCCGGCACGAAGCGCCAACAGATTCGCCAGATCTGGGAATGGTCCGGTGAGCTGCTTCCTGACGCTCGGTCTGAACTCGAAGAAGCCCTCAATGCCGGCGTTGGTCACCCAGGCACGGCTTTCCACACGCTGCGATGGAGGGAATTCCGCTTTTTCGTACTATTGATGGAGGCGTGGAAGAGGTTGTCGCCGTCGCAGCGCGAGGCGCGGCTCTCGGACCCGTGGAATCTTGCGGAGTGGCTTAAGGAGCAAGACGAGACGAGATCCCGGCAGTTACGGCATATTCTGTTGTACCTGCTCTTCCCCGATCACTTCGAGCCATTCGCCACGGCGACACAGAAGAGGATCATCGTGCGCGCGTTCGCAAAGGAATTCGGGGAGGACCCGGCGACGTTCAACTACAAGGACCGGATCGCCCTCGATCGGCAGATCCTCGTCATCCGGGAAAGGCTGCAAGAGAAGAAGGGTGCCGCTGCGGATTTCGATTTCCACGACCCGCCCTATCTGAAGATCTGGCGACCGGAGTCCGGGGGAGACGACAACGGTGTTCCGTCTCCGGAAGAAGCCGAGCAATGGTATCAGGAGAAGTTCGGGGGAGCTCGCGTGTGGCTGATCGCGCCCGGCGCGGGCGCGCAGTTCTGGGATGAGTTCCATGAAAAGGGGATCATCGCGATCGGATGGGACCAACTCGGCGATCTCCGAGCGTTCGACACTCGACAGGGAATCCATGAGGCGATCCAGGACAATTGGGGTGACACGAATCCGGTAATGGGCTCTCTCGCCTGCTACCAGTTCGCGAAGGAGATGCGGCCGGGAGACCATGTGATAGCCAAGCAAGGGCGCTCGGCGCTCGTGGGTCACGGAGTCATCACGTCAGAATATGAATTCCATGAGATGCGTCCCGAATTCAAGAATATCCGCCAGGTACGCTGGGAGGAGACCGGCAAGTGGCCACTCCCGAAGGATCGTTGGGTCACGGTGAAGACCCTCACCGATGTCAGTGACCAGAAGCAGTGGCTTCAGTTTGCCTTCGGGCTCATGGAGCAGGACGACGGCGACCGGGTTGACCGCGTGCCTTCATCCGATCCCAGGCTGGAGGAGCGCTACACCTCAGAGGATGCGCTGGAAGATCTCTTCATGGATCCGCAGCAGTTCCATGACATCGTGGACACCCTGACCCGCAAGAAGAACATCGTTCTTGAGGGCCCTCCCGGTGTCGGGAAGACGTTCATAGCCAAGCGCTTGGCGTATCGCGTGATCGGATACAAGGTCCCCGAGAGAGTGCGGATGATCCAGTTCCACCAGAGTTACGCCTACGAAGATTTCATCCAGGGGTATCGGCCGAAGGAGGAAGGGGGATTCGAGTTGCGAGACGGCGTGTTCCACCTGTTCTGCCGCGAGGCGGCGGCCAACCCCGACGATCGTTACGTCTTCATCATCGACGAAGTGAACCGTGGCAACCTCAGCAAGATCTTTGGCGAGCTGATGATGCTCATCGAAGCTGACAAGCGGGGCTCCGAATACGCCGTTCCGCTGACGTATTCGCCCGATGCCCAACCCTTTCACGTTCCGCCGAACCTCTCCCTGATCGGGATGATGAATACCGCCGACCGGTCCCTGGCCATGGTCGACTACGCGCTCCGCCGGCGGTTCGCCTTCATCGGGCTCAAGCCAGCCTTTGGAACGGATCAATTCAGTGACTTCCTCCTGGAGGCAGAGGTGGAAGAGGATCTCGTGCGCAAGATCGTGGATCGGCTCATGCACCTGAACCGAAAGATCGGGGACGACCGCAAGAACCTCGGTCCCGGATTTGAAATCGGGCACAGCTTCTTCTGTCCGGGCGAGGATGACGAGGGACTCGATCAGTCTTGGTATGAGGCAATCATTCTCCGCGAGATCAAACCCCTGCTGCGGGAATACTGGTTCGACCGTCCCGATCAGGTGGACGAGGAGATTCGGGCGCTGCTGGCGTGAAGATTCCGGTCAGGAACATCTACTATCTCCTCTGCTACGCTTGGGGCCACGTCAGGGAAGGGGAGACGGTCGATGTCGGATCCGAAGAGTTCGGCGGGTTGGTCGACCTGTTCGCCAAGGTGCTGAACGAAGGCGTCGCGCGGCTTGTCTCCCGCGGGCTCGACCGGGACTACTTGGCGGTGCACGAGGACATCCTGGGCCTCAAGGGCAAGCTCGATCTCGCGACGACGGTAAAGCGGCACCTGTTGCTGAACGGTAAGACACACTGCGCCTTCGATGAATTGAGCTACGACGTGCCGCAGAACCGGATTCTCAAGGCGACCCTGCGCCAGCTGACCTTTGTCACTGGTCTCGACCCCCGCGAGCGCCGCCGGGCCGAACGCCTGTACCGCAAGCTGGACGCGGTGTCCGATGTCCGTGTGACGGCGAGTCTCTTCCGTACCGTCCAGATCCACCGCAACAACCGGTTCTACAGCTTTCTCCTGCAGCTCTGCCGCATCATCCACGAGAATCTTCTGGTCAATGAAGAGGACGGAACGGCGCAGTTCCGAGATTTCCGCGAGGACGAGCAGAAGATGGGTCTGGTATTCGAGCAGTTCGTGAAGACGTTCTGCGAACGGGAGACAGACTACAGGGTGACCGCACCCAGGATCGACTGGTTCGGGGCGGAGGGAAGCGAGGCGGACCTCCGGCATCTTCCGGGCATGAAGACCGACATCGTGCTGCGGTCTCCCGAACGCACGGTCATCCTCGACACCAAGTTCTACCGAAGTCCGCTGGATACGCGGTACGGGGTCGAGCGCGCGAAGTCAGGCCACCTCTACCAGATCTTCACCTACGTGACGAATTGGGCCGCGGCGGCCTCGGCGGACGAGCCCGAGCCGGAAGGTTGGCTGCTGTACGCGGCGGTCGATGGCGATTTCGACTACCGCTTCGAACTCATGGGGCGGCGGATCCGGGTGTGCTCGATAGATCTGGGGCAGGGGTGGAAGGCGATTGAGAGGGATTTGAAGGGGTTGGTGCGTTTGCCGAGGGAGCGCTATAGTGGCTCCGCGATGCCTACCTGATTCCAATGGAGCAGGAAACCCTACCCGCACGGACATGACGACTACTACGGCCACCACCCCCAACCTCAACTGGATCGCCAACTACATCTGGGGCATCGCCGACGATGTCCTCCGCGACGTCTACGTCCGCGGCAAATACCGCGACGTCATCCTCCCCATGACCGTCCTCCGACGCCTCGACGCCGTCCTCGAGCCCACCAAGCAAGCCGTCCTCGACATGAAGGCCACCTTGGACCGCTCGAATGTCATCAACCAGGACCCGGCGCTCCGGGAAGCCGCCGGGCAGGACTTCTACAATACCTCCAAGTTCACCCTCCACGACCTCCGCGCCCGCGCCAACCAGCAGCGGCTCCGGGCCGACTTCGAGGACTACCTCGACGGCTTCTCGCCTACCGTGCAGGAGATCCTCGACAATTTCGAGTTCCGCAACCAGATCCCGCGCCTCTCCAGGGCCGACGCCTTGGGCTCGCTGATTGAGAAGCTCACCTCGCCCGACGTCAACCTGAGTCCGGAGCCCGTGATGGACACCGACGGGACGGTCCGGCATCCCGGGCTCGACAACCACGGCATGGGCACGATCTTCGAGGAACTGATCCGGCGCTTCAACGAGGAGAACAACGAGGAGGCGGGCGAGCACTTCACGCCGCGCGACGCCGTAAAGCTCATGGCGAAGCTGGTCTTCCTGCCCGTGGCCGACGAGATCGACGACGGCACCTATCTGCTCTACGACGGCGCCTGCGGGACCGGCGGCATGCTGACCGTGGCCGAGGACGTGCTGCAGCAGCTCGCGGGGGAGCGGGGCAAGGAGGTGTCCACCCACCTCTTCGGCCAAGAGATCAACGCCGAGACCTACGCCATCTGCAAGGCCGACCTCCTGCTGAAGGGCGAGGGGGCGGCCGCCGACAACATCGTGGGCGGCCCGGAGCACTCCACGCTGTCCAACGACGCCTTCCCGACGCGCGAGTTCGACTTCATGCTCTCCAACCCGCCGTACGGGAAGAGCTGGAAAACCGACCTGCAGCGCATGGGCGGCAAGAAGGAGATGCGCGACCATCGGTTCGTGATCGAGCACGCGGGCGATCCCGAGTACTCCCTGGTCACCCGGTCCAGCGACGGCCAGATGCTCTTCCTGGCCAACAAGCTCTCCAAGATGAAGCAGGGGGCCAGGCTCGGGAGTCGCGTCGCCGAGGTCCACAACGGCAGCTCGCTGTTCACCGGGTCGGCGGGCCAGGGCGAGAGCAACATCCGCCGTTGGATCATCGAGAACGACTGGCTGGAGGCGATCGTCGCCCTGCCGCTCAACATGTTCTACAACACCGGCATCGCCACCTACGTCTGGGTGCTCACGAACCGGAAGCCCGAGCACCGCCGGGGCAAGGTGCAGCTGATCGACGCCACGAAGTGGTCCCGGCCGCTCAGGAAGAACCTGGGGAAGAAGAACTGCGAACTCGGACCGGAGGACATCCAGAGGATCTGCCGGACGTTCCTCGATTTCAAGGAGACCGAGGAGAGCAAGATTTTCGACAACGAGGCGCTCGGGTACTGGAAGGTGACGGTGGAGCGGCCGCTGCGGCTGAAGGTGGATCTGTCGGAGGAGCGGCGGGAAGCGTTCTTCGACGCGTGCATCGACGCGGGGGATGTGAAGCTTGGGGATGCGGTGCACGAGCTGGGGGACAGGATGGGTCCCGGGCCGCATCTGGACTTCAACGCCTTTCTGGAGATGGCGAAGGCGGAGATGCCGCAGCCCGGGGGCACGATGACGGCGAAGCGGAAGAAGCTACTGCGGGATTCGTTGGCGGAGCGGGATGAAGAGGCTGCGCCGGTGGTCAAGAGGGTGCATCGGCGGGGGACGGCGGTGGACCCGACTCGGGGGCTGTACGAGGTTGGCGATGGCCTTCGGAAGCGGGTCGTCGAGTACGAGCCCGACTCGGGACTGCGGGACACGGAGCAGATTCCGTTGCAGGAGGAGGGAGGGATTGAGGGGTTCCTGCGGCGTGAGGTGTTGCCGTACGTGGAGGATGCGTGGTACGTGGCGAAGAGCGTGAAGATCGGGTATGAGATCAGCTTCAACCGGTACTTCTACAAGCCGGAGCCGATGCGGACGCTGGAGGAGATTCGGGAGGATATTCTGGCGGTGGAGCGAGAGACGACTGGCCTGGTTCACCAAATAGTCAGCGGCATACATTGATGAAGAACGGACTAAGACCCTACACGGCCCTGAAGGATTCAGGC
Source organism: Gemmatimonadota bacterium (assembly GCA_022823365.1). Classification (GTDB taxonomy): domain Bacteria; phylum Gemmatimonadota; class Gemmatimonadetes; order Longimicrobiales; family Gaopeijiaceae; genus BD2-11. The sequence continues at coordinate 23,653 of JAJDXG010000062.1, read as the reverse complement.
GTGAAATGGCTTGGACGGGTGCCCACTCACTGGAGGGTAATACCCCTAAAACGGGTAGGCTGGTTTTGTAGCGGGGCGGGCTTCCCCATCTCTGCGCAGGGAAACGCCGGTGGGGACATCCTTTTTGCGAAGGTCTCCGATATGAATCGCATGGGGAATGGTCGCGAGATTGCCACTGCGGCCAATTCCGTTACTCGGAAGATAGCCGACCGCCTCAGAGCGTTTGTTTTCCCCCCGGGCACGATCGTCTTCCCCAAGGTTGGAGGTGCTCTTCTCACTAACAAGCGACGCATCTTGGTTCGCGAGACGTGCATCGACAACAATCTCATGGGATACGTAGTCAAGGGTGCAGAAACTGAGTTTGTGTTCCAGCTGTTACAGTGGATTGACCTCGGCCGAATGGCGAAACCTGGCCCGGTACCAGCTATCAGCGAAGGAGAAGTGCGAGAAGTGCGGGTGCCGTTGCCCTCAAGGTCCGAACAACGCGCCATCGTCCTCTTCCTCGACCACGCCGACCGGCGCATCCAGCGCTACATCCGCGCCAAGGAAAAGCTGATCGAGCTGTTGGAGGAGCAGAAGCAGGCCATCATCCACCAGGCCGTCACGGGCCAGATCGATGTCCGAACCGGCCAGCCCTATCCGGCCTACAAGGACTCCAGGGTGGAGTGGTTGGGGGAGGTGCCAGAGCATTGGGAGGTCCCTCAACTCGGACGGGTGGCACGGGACCGATGCGATGGCCCCTTCGGTTCCGGACTGAAGTCATCACACTATACCGATGCCGGAGTGCGCGTAGTTCGTTTGCAGAACATTGGACATGGTGTCTTCCTCGACGAGGACCGAGCATTCGTATCGCGCGAGCATAGTGCATCGCTGGGTGACCATTCCGTGATGGCCGGTGATGTCCTGATAGCGGGGCTCGGTGACGACAGGCGTCCGGCTGGCCGCGCGTGTGTGGCTCCAGCAGAGCTCGGGCCGGCAATGGTGAAGGCTGACTGCTTTAGGTTTCGCCTTGACGAAACTCGAGTTCATCCACCGTTCGTGGCGCTGCAGCTTGCTTCCACAGCGCGTGTAGCGGCCGCCGTCCTGTCAACTGGGGCAACGCGGCAGCGTACCAATTTGCAGACCACTTCGCGTAGGGCGATCGCCATACCGTGGGTTCGCGAACAGGTTCGGATACTTGAGTACGTTACCTCCAGGACAATTTGTCTCGGACAGGTTTTGAACGCGGTAAAGAGAGAAAACGAACTGCTGTCAGAATACCGCACCCGCCTCATCGCCGATGTCGTCACCGGCAAGCTCGACGTCCGCCAAGCCGCCGTCTCCCTCCCCGAGACCGACGCACTCCCAACCGAAGTCCCCAGCGACAACCCCGAGATACCGGTCGCGACCCAAGCCGATACTCCAAGTCCCCCCCACCCCCACCCATGACCACCGACCTCACCGAACGCGGCCTCGAGCGCCTCATCTGCGAGGTCCTCACCGGCGACCCCTGCGATCCCCCGTCGGGCCGCACCGTCGGCGAACCCCCGCCCGGCTACGGCGGCGTCGGCTGGTCCTCCGGCAACCACCACGACTACAACCGCGAGTACTGCGTCGACCTCGTCCAACTCCGCACCTTCCTCCACACCACCCAGCCTGACACCGCCCCCGCGCTGCGCCTCGGCGAGGACTGCCCCACCCGCCGCAAGTTCCTCGCCCGACTCCAGGGCGAGATCAACCGGCACGGCACGATCCACGTCCTCCGCAACGGCATCAAGCACGGCCCGCACCACCTCGACCTCTTCTACGGCACGCCCTCGGCCCAGAACGAGACGGCCCAGTTGCGCTTCCGCCAGAACCAGTTCAGCGTCACCCGTCAGCTCCGCTACAGCAAAGACGACAAGCAGCGTTCGCTGGACATCGGGCTCTTCATCAACGGACTCCCCGTCTTCACCTTCGAGCTCAAGAACAGCCTGACGAAGCAGACGTACACCGACGCCATCTGGCAGTACAAGAAGGACCGCAACCCGCGCGAACCCCTCTTCCGGTTCGGGCGCTGCGTGGCGCACTTCGCGCTCGACGAGAACGAAGTCCACTTCTGCACGCACCTGCGGGGGAAGGCGTCGTGGTTTCTCCCCTTCAACCGCGGCTGGAAGCGCGGGGCCGGCAATCCGCCGAACGCGGACGGGCTGCGGTCGGAATACCTGTGGCGTGACATCCTCACCCGGGCGAGCGTGTCCAACATCCTGGAGAACTACGCGCAGCTGGTGGCGTCGAAGAACGCGAAGACGGGCAGGACGAAGAAGGTCCAGATCTGGCCTAGGTACCAGCAGCTCGACGTCGTGCGCCGGCTCCTGGAGGACGCCGGGGAGCACGGGGCGGGGAAGCGCTATCTGATCCAGCACTCGGCGGGCAGCGGCAAGAGCTATTCAATCGCCTGGCTGGCCCATCAGTTGATCCCGCTGGAGCGGGACGGCGCGCCCGTCTTCGACTCGATCATCGTCGTCACCGACCGCCGCATCCTGGACCAGCAGATCTGCGATACGATCCGGCAGTACGCTCAAGTGGGGGCCATGGTCGGGCACGCCGAGCGGTCGGGCGACCTGCGGCGGTTCATCACGCAGGGCAAGAAGATCATCATCTCGACGATCCAGAAGTTCCCTTTCATCCTCGACGAAATCGGCAACGACCAGCGCGGCCGCACCTTCGCGATCATCATCGACGAGGCCCATTCGAGCCAGGGCGGGAAGACCAGCGACGCCATCTCAAAGGCCCTCGGCAAGGCTGGCGAAGTCGCGGAGGAGGAGACCTACGAGGACCAGATCAACCGCCTGATGGAGTCCCGCAAGCTGCTTCCCAACGCCAGCTACTTCGCGTTCACCGCCACGCCGAAGAACAAGACGTTGGAGATCTTCGGCGCTCCGGACGCGCAGGACGACGGCATGGTCCGGCACCTTCCGTACCACGTCTACAGCATGAAGCAGGCAATCCAGGAGGGGTTCATTCTGGACGTTCTCAAGCACTACACCCCGGTCAAGAGCTACTACAAGCTCGCCAAGACGGTCGAGGGCGACCCCGAGTTCGACGTCAAGAAGGCCCGCAAGAAGCTCCGGCGCTACGTCGAGGGTCACGAGCACGCGGTCCGGCTCAAGGCCGAGATCATGGTCGACCACTTCCACGAGCAGGTGATCAGCCAGCACAAGATCGACGGCCAGGCGCGTGCGATGGTCGTCACCAACGGAATCGAGCGTGCGATCCAGTACTTCCACGCCATCCGCAAGTACCTGAAGGAGCGCAAGAGCCCGTACCAGGCGATCGTCGCGTTCTCGGGGGAGAAGGAGTACGACGGCGCGATGGTGACCGAGGCCAGCCTGAACAGTTTCCCGCCGAGCAAGATTGCCGAGGCGTTCCAGGAGGACCCGTACCGCTTTCTCGTCTGCGCCGACAAGTTCCAAACCGGCTACGACGAGCCGCTCCTGCACACCATGTACGTCGACAAGACGCTGTCGGGGGTCAAGGCCGTCCAGACGCTGTCGCGGCTCAACCGGGCCCACCAGAAGAAGCACGACGTTTTCGTGCTCGACTTCCTGAACGACACGGAGACGATCACGGAGGCGTTCTCGAACTACTACCGCACCACGATCCTGGCCGACGAGACCGACCCGAACAAGCTGCATGATCTCCAAGGGGATCTGGACGGCGCGCAGGTGTACTCGGCCGAGCAGGTGGAACGGTTCGTCGAGCGGTATCTGGATGGGGTGCCCCGCGAGCAACTCGACCCGATCCTGGACCGGTGCGTCGCGGTTTACCTCAAGGATCTGGACGAGGACCAGCAGGTCGCCTTCAAGAGCAAGGCCAAGGGATTCGTCCGCACCTACTCCTTCCTCTCCTCGATCCTCCCCTACAACAACCAAGCCTGGGAGGAGCGCTCGATCTTCCTGAACTTCCTGATCCCGAAGCTGCCGGCGCCCGTCGAGGAGGATCTGTCAAAGGGCATCCTCGAGACGATCGACATGGACAGCTACCGCGTCGAGAAACGGGCGATGCAGAAGATCATCCTGGAGGACGAGGATACGGAGATTGATCCGGTACCGGGGGTTGGCGGAGCAGGGAAAGGTGAGGTGGAGATCGACCGGCTGTCGGTGATCATCGGCCAGTTCAACGACCTGTTCGGAGACATCGACTGGGTCGACGACGACCGCGTGCGCCAGATGATCACCGAGACGATTCCGGCACGGGTGGCGGAGGACACCGCGTTTCAGAATGCGAAGAAGAACTCGGACCGGGAGAACACCCGGATTGAGCACGACAAGGCACTCCTGCGGGTCATGACGGGGATCATGAAGGACGATACGGAGCTGTTCAAGCAGTTCATGGATAATGAGGACTTCCGGCGGTGGCTGGGGGGTGTGGTGTTTGATTTGGCGTGGGAGCAACCGAATGCCGCATGAGGCGAATGTGGTCCCGAGAAGCGGGTGACGGTGAGCGACCTCGGGTGAGCCGATCATCGACCGCGAATGACGTGCCCGACACTCCCATCCGGTCTGACCCGGTCAGGACGACGGGGCGCATCCGTGAGCTCGAGGCGTATGTCCGCCGGAGGTTGCTGGCGGATGGAGAATTCATCTGCAGGCACTTCCAACAGTGCCAAGCCAGTCGGCCCGAGTTTTTCTACGGAGGTCAGATGAGCCATGTCGGCAGGCATTATGACCTCACGGTGGATGGCCGCGAACTCAGAATCGTCGTGGTGGGCCAAGAGTACGGGCAGCGTTCTACGCTGGTCGACCTGAAGGCGCGGGCGGCGATGATCAACGGCTCGGCCGAAACACGATTCGGGAAGCGGAATGCGCACATGGCGGGAACGACGTCGATACTCCGCCTGCTGCTGGGCAGAGAGGCGGGCGCGGATCGCCATGGTGAAACGGTATTCCGCAACCACTCTCAGGGCGGTCATATCTTCGACGCCTTCGCGCTCGTCAACTACCTGCTTTGCACCGCGCTCGCGGAGCCACCCAGGGGAGACAATGCCGGCAAAGGCGCGTCGAGTCGGGAGATGCAGCGAAACTGCGGCGAACACTTCCGCAAGACCTTGGAGATCTTGGAGCCGACCGTCATCATTGCTGAAGGGCAAGGCGTCCGATCGTGGATCGGAAGCCCGCTGGGGCTCGGCAGGAAGCCTGGTGCGCGATACGACGGCCCCGTGGTTCCCGAGACCACTGACATTGCCGGACGACGGGTGGACGTTCTGACCTTCAATCATCCCTCCGCACCCGGTCAGTCCGGCTGGTGGGGAAAGTCACCCAGGTCGAAGTACCTGAAGAGGGTCGTAGAACCCACGATCGTCCGATGGCGGAGGCGCGTTTGGGGCTGAGCGAGGGGTTGACCGCGCGTGCTCTTTCCAAGCCAGTCTTGGTTCGCGGCGATCAGCTGTTGTAGAACGGCAATCGCTTGGTCGATGGTCTCCGCAGAGACATCCGACCGACTAGAAAGGTCACCTGCCTTGCACGGCTCCACCCATTGAACGGCGTCTGGTCCCTTTCGCCATGTACGATCGAGTTCCGGGATTCTGCGAACGCCCTCATCTGGCCGAGAATCCTGATCTCCTCCCCAGCCTCGGTCGCGAGGAAGTGTCCGACCCTACTTGTGCTCACGGTACTCGGAGTCCTCCGTCCGCCGCGTAGAGGAGCACGTTGGTATCGAAGACTAGCACTCACTCGTCCTACATCGCGCCGTAGAACTCTTCGCGATTACTGATGTCCACCCGCTGTCCGCCGCTGCTCCAGGAGGGCAGGGGGTGCAGATCGCCGGTCTCTTTCCCGGCCGCGTCGGGATCGGCGAAGACGAGGCGCAGCCACATATGGGTTACCATATCAACGATATGGAAATATGGCAACACTTCCGCACCTTAACTCCCTTGTGCCCCTCAACCACCCTCCGGCAACCGTGTTTCCGTTCACTTCGGTTCGCGTATGGGGATCGGAGCACGGTGTGAGATGAGGATCAACCTGGCCTGCGATGGCACAGGAGAAGGTCTTGCGTAATCCGACGAAGTCGTCCACCCGTTCCGGGCGAAGCTGTCCATCCGTTCCGAGCCAAGCCGTCCGGGTATGAGCGGTGATCGGAAAGGGTTGCTGGACATCGATCGGCGAGGCCTTCGAGCAGATCGTGGCGGCCCTGGGCTGACAGGGCAGCGAGGCCCCAGTCGTCGAGGACGAGGAGCTAGGTCTTGGCCAGGCGCTGAACGAGCTTCGGGTAGGAACCGTCGGCGCGCGCCAGTGCGAGTTGGTCGAGAAGGCGGGAGACGCGGAAGTAGCGAGTCGAGACGCCGAGGCGGCAGGCCTAGTGGCCGAGGGCGCACGCCAAGTAGGACTTTCCGGACCCGGTCGCGCCTGTGACCAGCACGGTTTGGCCGTCCTTGATCCACTGCCCCGAGGCGAGGCGGAGGATGAGGGATCGGTCGAGACCGCGGTTGGCCTTGAAGTTGAGGTCCTCGATGGTGGCGTCGAGGTGGAGCTTGGCGAGCCCCTTGAGGCGCAGGTAGCGACGTTGTTCCCGTTCGGTCTTCTCGCGTTCGAGGAGCAGGGACAGGCGGTCGTCGAAGGCGAGTTCGCTGATGTCGGGCATGGCGAGTTGCTCCTCGAAGGCCTAGGCCATGCCGGCCAGGCGTAGTTCGTGGAGCAGGTCGAGGGTGGGTTGTTGAAGCATCTTCGTCAGGTCTCCTTTCCGTTGTGGGGGTTGGCGTAGTAGTCCGGTCCGCGGACGTGGGCGTGGTCGTCGGGCAGGTCGAGCGAGTGTTGCTCGCCGGGGTTGGTCTGGTCGAGGCCGGTGGAGAGGATGGACTTCACGGACTTGTAGCTCAGCGTGCCGATCTTCAGCGCGCGGCGGCAGGCGGCTTCCATCCGTTCGGCGGGGTAGGCGCCCACGAGCCGCATGAGGCCAAGGCAGCTGCAGTGGCCCTGTTCCGGGTGGGGGGACGGCTCTCGAGGAGCTTCTTCGTGATGGCAGCGGTCTGCGGCCCTGTCTTTCGCGCCCAGCGGATGAGGCGCGACGGGGTCCACTCGAGGTGGGCGCGGTGCGCGGCGGGCAGATGCCCCCGAAGCGTCGTGTAGCCTCCCTTCCGGCGCCCGCGGACATGGGCGCGGCCACACGCTTGTGCTTGTGGAAGACCTCGACTGTCGTGACGCTGAGCCGGATTCGACCTCGTCGCCCCTGAGCGCGTGCGGAACGCTGTAGAGGTGGCCATCGACCCGGATGTGGTAGTCGATGTTGACGCGCGCCTTGCGCCACTCGGCGTACTGGTAGCGCCCGGCCGGGAGCGGCTTGAGCGCGGGCCGGTCCAGGTCCTCGAGGAGGCTGCGCCGGCTGCCCTCGGCCTTCTGGAACGGCCGCTCGTTGAGCGCCGCCAGCAGAGGCTTGATCGCCTCGCGGACCTCGCAGAGCGAGAAGAACCGGTGGTTGCGCAACGGCGCCAGAACCCACCGCCCCACGTTCTGGACCGCCGCCTCCACCTTCGCCTTGTCCTGAGGCGATCGCGGGCGGGCGGGCAGCACCGCGGTCCCGTAGGGGGCCGCCAGATCATGGTAGGTCCGGTTGATGTCGGGTTCGTATCGGCTCGCGCGGTGCACCGCAGCCTTCTCGTTGTCCGGGATCACGAGCTCCGGCACCCCGCCCCAGAACTTCGAACATCCGCACGTGCGACGCCGTCCAGTCCGGCAGCGACCGGGTCCGCGTGACGTCGACAAAGGTGTGGTTCGACGACGCCAGCACCCCGACGAACACCTTCGCTTCGCGGATCTCTCCGGTCTGCCGGTCCGTGACTTCGACCGTCGAGCCCGCGTAGTCCACAAACGTCTTCTCGCCCGCCCGATACACTTGGCGCAACACCACGTTGAGCCGCCCGCGCCACTCCCGGTAGCGGTCGCAGAACCGGGTGTACTGGTATCCATCCGGGGGCGCCTCGCGGTACTCCAGCCACAGCAACTGAAGCGTCACGCCCTCCGCGCCAGCTCCCGGTGCACGCGCGCCCAGTCCGGCTCCGCCCGCCGAACCCGCGACGGCGCCATCGGCAGATACAGCGCCGCTTCCAGCCGCGCGTCGTCCAGGCCGTCCGGCAGCGGCCAGGACACTCCCGCCTCCCGGGCCCGCCGGACGTAGCTGCCGACCGTGCTGTGGGAGATCCGGAGAATTGCCCCGATCTCCCGGTGGCTCCGGCCGAGGCCGTACTTCAGCCGGAGTACATCTCGAATCTTGCGCATGGATAACCTCCTCTGGGCCACCGTCCTCCTCCTCGCTCAAGGATCTCTCGCGAGGTTGGAAGAAGCGGCTCCCTACATCAGGTCATCCAGCACCCCCTCCCTACCCGCTCCACTCCTGCACTGGTGCCGCGGCGCGCCCCGCCAAGGGCGCACCGAAGTGGACGACATCCGTCGGAATGGGTGGACGGCATGCCTCGGAATCAGTGGACGGCATGCCTCGGAATCGGTGGTCGACATGCGTCGGAATCAGCAGTTCTCCGCTGGCGAGCTGAGCCACGCTCTAATCCACCCCATACACATACCCGAGCCCGGATCTCGCGGCAATTATGTTGAATTCAACATTGGCCAGCACCGCTCCCTGCCGTTCGGTCGACGCCGTAAACGGGTGTACCACCTGCTCGGCTGCCTGCACGAACCCCAGTCCATGATCCAAATGACAGCGCCACATCCTGCCATCCTCCCAAACAACCCGCCATTCCCGCTGGTGCTGCGCTCGCCTAATGTCACGAAGAGTAATACCGATTGACATCGATTTGTGGGCAAAGAGGCGTTCGATCGACCTCTTCGCATCTTGGCCCGTTGCCCAGTCGTCCTGCACCCACCGTCTGCGGCGTGCCGGCCTGTCGGGAGGTGTGGTGACGATCCGCAGTCGCGTGTCTGACGTCTTGCCACCTGTCGTCGCGACGAGTTCGCCAAAGACTTCCGAGACCAAGCGAGCGGCCAGAGGCGACCGGACATACCTATCGTGGTACACCACTTCCCGAATTGGCTGGCCTCTGGTGATCCGCTCCGCGAGACCCGGTGCAGCGGCCTGCATTTCCTTCCAGAATACCGAACCAAAAGCGCTTACCGGTCCGCGTATCTCATGCCTAAGGACGACAGGATCAACCCTGCCGGAAGGGGGACCGCGCAGGTCGGCCGGCTCGACTGTGAGGAGCGCGGTGGGCGCTGTTTCCAATGGACCTCGGACGACATGCGCGCTCTCTCCAGAAACGCCCCATTTGTCCCCTGGAATCAGCGCCTCCTTTGACAGTGCAGCGAACGCCACGGTCCGATCGCTGTTGGAGAGCTCTGCAAGGAGCGGACGATGCCGCCTTGAACGACCGGCACGCAGGAGATCAACTCCCAATGTACTTCCCCACATCGCTAGATGAACGCGCTCTTCCCGGGGAATTGTGTCCAGGTCTCGGGGCAGAACCAACTCGACAACTCGTCCCTCGTTCCTCCATCGCACAATGTCTCGCCCGAGGACCCAGTCCTCCAACGACCAACGAGCAGGATCCCCTCCCAAATGCAACCTGAGCGTGTCGGTCTCCTTCAGCTCCCTCTGCAGAGCCAGCTCGATCTGATCGCACTCCATCTTCGTGTCCCGTCCGAATAGCTGATCCTTCGGTGGGAGGTCAAGGGCAGCGAGGAATTGTTCACTGAGAACCGCACGCGCATCGCGGCGATCCAGCCTGTCCGCGTAACGGTGGGTGTCATAAGAGAGAAGGCAAGCGTGGCAGGCTTTATCGCACTTCCTGGGGCATTCAAGCACCCCGCGCGCCCGTCGAAGCAATTCTGGTAAGTGCTCACCGGCCTGTGCGACAAAGCCCGCCCCTCCCGTGGCTTGGTCATACAGAAGAATGGACGTGCCCCCGCCGCTCCCCTCCATCCGAATTGCTCCAATCGACCAGCCGATCTCTCGACTCTCCACGCCGATCTTGTCGGCCAAGGCTTGTCGCAGGGCGACTGCAATCGAAGAAGCTGTCACCGGATTCAGCGGCTGCCTATTCTCCACTGAGCGCAGTTGCAACTCGAACACATCGGTTTCCTTTGACACTCCAAGCCATTCGTTGCGCCGGATCGTATACGCTCCGTCATTGCCACGGCAAAACCCGTCCGATCCCGTAGCCGAGCCGCCCCGTAGGGACTTATGGTTTTGCATCAGGGGCGGCAATTCACCCTCCTCTTCGGGTTCCGCCACTGCTCGCCCACACTGCAAACAAACGGCGAACCCATGGCCGTGCTCTCCGTCAGTGTAGTGGAATACCTGGCCGCCGGCACTGTAGCGGAAGCGGCCTGTCGCACGCGTCGCGAGACTTTGCCACTGCTCTCCCCCCGCTGATATCCACGGATACCGCACAGGGAGATACGAGAACCGGCTTAGATCGTTGTTCAGCGAGGCACGGATATCGACTGCGAATCCTGCTGGCTCCATGTAGCTCCGGACCCTCAGGGGCGACTCATTCCCAGCACAGTAGTCGGACTCACAGAATTCTGGCCTACGAAGGGACGTGCCGACCACACCGCAATACCGACAGTGCCACGCGTGACGAAGCGCCTGGATTTCACGCACACCAGCATCGCTCGCCGGCGCCTTCCAGTTCAGGGTCAGGCCGGACGAGGTCAGGACTCTGCCGTCAATGACCACATCCGATCCGGGGGCGTATTCCCTGAGTGCTGCAGAGAGGTCACGTGTCGGGTAGTTGCGCGCCTGCGCGAGATTGTCCACTCGAGTCGCGTCAGGGCCGGTCTTAGACCGCGGGCGGCGCAGATCGTCGATTGTCGTGGTTACGAGCGGGACGACCTGGGTCGGAAATCCGTAACCTGGCAGGAAATTCCTTGAGGCAAACTCCCGCAACAGATATTCTTCACTCAAACGCTTTAGCTGAATTTCGATAGCTCGGCGAACCGGATCGTTCGTTGGCTGGCCAGCGAGACTGTCTCGCTCCTGAGCCAACGGGGCATGCTCTGCAGCCCACCCGGTCGCCGCTGCTTCGATTCCATCGTCAACCATTGCCATGAGGCGTCCAGTCTCGATCCCTTCGAAGGCGGAGCCGCGCAACAGACGGTTGACACCCGTCGTGATCCACTCGTCACCGACAGCGTCGTCGTTCAGCCACCGGCGAAAATATTCGCATACGGAGGATTCGTCCTCGGTCCCTTCGAAAAACCACCCCGCGGAGAGGCGGTGGAGTTCCTGTCCACTTTGCCGGACAGCAAAGAACCGGGTGAGCGCAAGGGCGTTGACATGCCGCTGAACGATGCGCTCACTCTGGAGGCTCACCTGTGTCACATGCAACTTGGTGCGGAACGGCCATAACGGATTCCGAAAGACCCACTCTCCGTGCGGCGAGGTGTTGCACAGGGTTAGGCCGATCGCGCGAGACTCCTGTCGACGCCCAGCCCGACCGGCGCGCTGAAGGTAGTTCGCCGGGCTCGGAGGAGCGTTGTTCATGGCGACAGCGGACAGCCCGCCGATGTCTACGCCCATCTCCATTGTCGTGGAGCAGCTCAACACGTTGACTCGTCCCTTGCGGAACCGACCCTCGAGTTCACGGAGACGTCCGGCACCGATCTGAGCCGAGTGTTCGGCTACTTGGAAGTAGTCGACCTGTGCGTATATGCGGCGACTCCACCCTTGCCATACCCCGTTCCGCTCCAACTCAGCGATATCCGGGTCGGATCGGATGACTTCGTCGATTTTCTCCCGGCTGTAGGGCGCATCCGTGGGTGTCCGCCAGAAGGGAGCCTCCAAACGCGGCATCCGAATGGACTTGGCCGTCAGCATCTCACGACTGAGGCCCGGTGCCACATACGGAGTGAGACCCAATACGGTAGTGTCCAGGACGCGACGCGTTATGGGACAGAGCCAGGCATTACGTACTTCCCGGAGCACAACCCGCTTCCGCAGGTTCAGTCGGCGCCCCTCGCCGGTGGTGTCCAGTATTGGTCGCAACTGGTGCCACGCCTTGAGGAGGCAGGAGTTGACTTCGGATTCTCCTTGGCGATCGGTTGATGGTTCTACCTCCAACGCAAGCGCGAGAAGTTGCACCAGTCGGGATCGCCGAGTGTAGGGTGTTGAGCGCGGCCAGGGCACCGACCACTTGAAACGCTCGGCATCTGGACCGATCAAACCGGTGGACTTGTGGGGGACACCGAGCCAGGGAATGAAGTCCTCGCGCACCTGGATCGCGCGCCGCCCTCGGACCAGATGGTCCAGAGCCGTTTTGAGAAAGTTCCTCCAGTCAGCAGCGTTCAGGCCGCGACTCTTCCAGGGATCGGGAGGCTCGGGATGTTCCGCCAATCCCGAGTAGTCCACCGCAACGAAGCCCAACGTCTCCAAGGAATTCTGTCGCTTCGGGCGTCGAGCGAATTCCCGGAGAAGGGCAATCTCAGCAAGGTCGGGTGAAGGCAAGTCGGACAGCGGGAGGTGGCGCCAGTGTTGTCGCAGCCACACCGACATCTCGGTTCTTTGCGACAGCTTGTCGACCGCCTCTTCCCACTCTAGGCGACCCACTTTCGGGGTCGTCAGCGCTTCCAATTCGCTTTTTTTTTCAGCCAGCATCCGTTGGAATGGGCCAGTTTGGGGAGCCTGCTGCAGTGACTCGATGTCCTGTTCCAGCGTCTCGATCTTCTCAGTGTCGGCAGGGCGATCCACCCGAGCCGCGGCAACCAAGTGGTAGACCATGCTTCGTGTATAGTTGCGCTCGGAGTCGAGTTGCGCGTCCAGCGCGAATCGGGCTGTGCCCTGGCGGCTGTCCGTAAAGGTGAGAAGGCGTCGGCCGCTGGACGGCAATCGCTCATTACTCCTCGCGAAGCGGGGCGTGTACTCAAGGACAACTGGAATCGTATTACGAAGGATCAGGGACGCCCCACCCCGAAATGGCCTGAGCAACCAGTCGGGTCTGCGGCTGCTTCGGCATTCGGGGCATCTCGGCAACCCCGATTGCGTCTGGCCCACCTCGCCAAAGTGCACCGCGTCATCGCTCTCAGGCCCCACCCAACGGCCTGTCCTTCGATCCAGATGGATCGCGTTCACCTGGGGCGTCGCAGGATGAGCCAGATAGCGATTCAGAGTATTCTTGGCCTCATCCTCTCTTTCGGCATCGTCGTCTTCGTCGGCTCCGAGATCAATGAGCTCGGCGAAATCCTCGCTCTGATCCTGGACTCCGACAGCACGAGGCACGATCGCCTGCCCATGGTCGCCAGTCAGCTTGCCGGTTAGGTACTCCTTGCCGCACTCAGTGCACAACACCATGGGCAACACCATGGAGTCGCATCCGATCTCGTCGCAACGCTCCCGGCGCTCGAAGAAAAGCTTGCCAAAGCCCCACTCAAAACTGTCCAGCGGCGTACCCTTGCGGCCCGGACAACGGTTCGAGATGCACGCCCACACGCCCCCTTGCGTTCGATGAAAGAGGTGCCCGCGGACACGCAGAAACGGCTCCTTCTTCACGGTTGCGTCGGTCGCTAAGTCAATGATTTCAAGTGTTCTCTGGCCCTCGACAAGCGGATCGGCACCCTTGTCCACACCCAAGCGTGCCTGGGTAAGCTGAGTCAGTGTGCGGGCTCCGTCGGACCGCAGGAGTGCCTGCCGAACCCTCCGAGCCGCCCGTGAGGATGCCAGTGCAGTACCGCGCTCCTCGCGGGTCATGGCCCTGAGCTCGGCAGCGGTGGGGAGCGGCTGGTTGCATGGTTCAGAGAATCTCGTTGGCGGCCGGGGGTGACTTCGCTCACCTCGAACAACGTGAACACGCTCCGTTTCGACTCCGCCCAAGTCCGCCAGGAATCGCTGCAGTCTGGCTTCGCTCTCAGGGCTCTCGTCGCCGATCGTTGCGGAAGTGGCGACGAAGCGTACTTCGGACGACTCAACGCCGAAGGCGTAGAGAACCCGCCTAAGCAGAAGCGCGATTTCGGCCGACCGCGACCCTTGGTACGTGTGCGCTTCATCCAGGACTACCCAGCGCAGTTTACCCTGCGATTGGTCGATGATCGGCTTGTCCTCGGCTCGGATGAGCATGTACTCCAGCATCGTTGCGTTGGTCACGAGGATCGGTGGCGTGTCTTCCCGCAGCGTCGCTCGGTCGCCGACGAGTTCCGGTCCAAGCCGCTTCCTCTTGGGTGCTGACATATTGCGCGGAGTATCGCCCTTGTACAGACAGAAACGAATGTCGCCGTTGAAGGGGCGCGACCAGGCGCTTAGGCGATCGCGTTGACTGTTGATCAACGCGTTCAGTGGGTAAAGGAACAGCGCCCTGACTCCGCGCAGTCGACCGGCCCCAGCGCATTGTCGCGCCAGGTCGTCCAAGATCGGTACTAAGAATCCCTCGGTCTTTCCCGATCCGGTGCCGCTGGTGATCAGCACTGACCGCGGCTTCTCACGTGTAAGCTGCTTCCAAGCAGCGTACTGGTGTGTATAGGGATGCCATTCCATCGGAAACTGGTATTCCGAAAGCCGTTCATCGCTGGCTTTCTCATCCATGGCTTCGACCAGCTCTTCGGTGAGGAACCCTTGCTGCGCCAAGTCAAGCATGGAGTGCTCCACCCGCCGCCAGTCGAAAATCGCCTCAAAAACCGGATCTGCCAGAAAGCCGTCCCGATGCCCCGCAGGTCTCCGTAGCACCTGAAAGAGGTATTCACGCAGCGAATCTGTGCGTGGCCCATAAATGCCGAGAAGTGAACTCGCCGACCTCTCGATGAGATCTTGCGTGAGCGACTCGAAGAAAGGAGGCGATGTGGAATCTGGCATTCTAGGAAATGTCCCTCAGCTGAATTTCAATCTTGTAGGCCTCCCGGCGACCAAAGACGATGAATTGTGCCAACCGCAAGGCCGTCTCGAACCAGCTTCGATGGTTCGCGTGAAGTGCCCGGATATCATCCGCGAGTCGGACGGGCCCTTTGTCACCTGCAACGACCATAGCTGCCGTCAGGGAAGGGCCGTCGACGAAGTCGGCATGTCGCGGAGCCGCGAAACGCCCAGTTGGTTTGACGAAGATTGAGCGACACCAAGGATGTTCGGCGGTGACCCTGCCGATCTCTGACCGAAGACCGCGAAGCTCTGGAAGGGCGTGAGACGCCATGCGCAGCGCTGGACAGGACCCTCGGTGGATATCATACTCCCTCTGCAACTCCTCAAGGTGGTTCGGCGTCACAATCTTTGATCCCTGGGCCGAGATCGTGCGGTTCGCAACACGGTCGCTCAGGAAACGAAATGCGGCACGGAGACCTCCCAGCCGACCTGACACGCGATCGATGCTGCGATCCGTCTCCTCTCGGAGTAGTTTCCAGGCGAGTTCCGTGTCTTCCATCGCTTCCAACTCTTCATCCCAATGCTCTCCGTAGGAGACGAAGGCTTCCTCCCAACTGCACAGTGGAATCTGCCACCATGCGAAAGGGAACAACTCCATCCGTTCCCAAAGTAGCTCGAAATCCGCTGCACTCGCGCGCGCCGCAGCCATTGCGCAAGCAACGGGATTTCGAACAAGACCGCGTAGCAAAGGGAAGGTCGCAACTGGGAGGGACGTTTGCCTCAGGTAACCGAACACCAATGGCCAGTCTGGATGGCCCGGATCGCTGGCCAGCTGGCCTACGACGGGCCTGAATGGTTCGTCGCCGGAGCGATAGGTGCGCTGCGAGGCCTCGAGGTAAGCTTGGGCCACTGTGGTATTAGTCGACGAGTGCGGCTCCTCGGCTTTTCCGCGGGGCGCGAAGTACCAAGGCATCGGTTGTACTCGGTACCAGTCGCCCTGGCGCCCCAAAATCAAGTGGGGACCGGGCTCCAATCGGTCCTGCCGGATACGCCAGGCGTCGCCGTCACATCGCTCGAGGGGGATTGGATCCAAGTCTGGCTCGATCAGTGGCAGGATCTCCACCTGAAGCGAACGCAAGTTCTCCTGCGGGGTCCGCCGCCAGCGTCGATCCAGCCCGACCGACGTCGATCCGTCACCGCGGAGTTCAAACCCGAGGTCGAACCGACTGACGGAAACGCTGGCGGGTTTGGGTGCATCTCGAGATTCAGGGCTCACGATCGTCAAACGGACGGCCGCATCTGGACGATCAGTTAGTGCGAGCCGCTCCGTGATATCGTGGTCGAGCTCGGCCAAGTCTAGCACATGGTGGCCGAAGCCCACCGCCGGTATCTCGCGAGCGAACAACCCGGAGCGTCGCCTGACGGCCGCCGCATCTCGGCCGGAATACTGTCCTTGGATCTTGAAGCGCGCGGTCTCTGGTACGATGACTTCTGCCCGGACACCCGCCAGAGATCCTTGAGCCAAACGAGCGTCCGGCGGCATGGGTATGCCGTCCGCGCCAACGAAGGCGGCCCGTCTCGCCGGAAAGGGCAACGTGAACTCCGCTCGTCCCTGCCCGCGCCAATCCACTACAACGCCGACTTCGCGCGGGACGTCGCCAAGGGCGCATAGTGCCAAGCGATACCAGCCGGGTCCTACCCGGCTTTCGAACGTCAGGCTCGGAGTAGGCTGTGCGATGGCCACGATGTCGCCGAATCCGGTTAACCGAAGCTCCCCGTGGGTGGGATCAGACGAGGGTAGGAGTTCGATGTCGGCATCCTTAGGCAATATGCAAGTCGATACGGTTTGGCGTATTTCATCATTCTTGACATATCGAAGCCAACCTGATCCGCAGATCGTGCCAGAATCCACCGCGACGGAAGAATACTCTGTCCACCGTCCTCCAGGGACGTTGGGCTTCCATTGGAGATCTTGCTCTGGAATACGCCTGACGAGCTCCCCGTCACGTCGCATGTACAACGAGGGGCCACCCAGGAACGCTGACGTGGTGCCGGCGACAAAGCGTTTCTCACGTCCTAGCAAATGGTACTCGACGTTGGCGACACCGGAGGTGGCCTCTGTCTCGACAACCGTTCGAAAACCATCCTCGGCTAGGAAAGCTACCCTGCCTGTCACCCGGTACACTACGCGCCCGCGTTCATTGCGAATCGACCCGACCCGCTTTGCCTCTCCCTCTCTGGTGTCGGGAGATACTCTCGCGTCCACCGCTACGAAAGCACAGGGCTCCTTCACTCGGACTGTTCCCTGACCGATCAGTCGACACATGGGGCGCGCCGCCTCGTCGGACCCCTGGGGGACAAAGACCCATGCTGCGTCGCCAAGACCCGAGGATCCCTGAAACAGATCAGTGGGGCACCTCTCGTTGTGGGTACGTGCGATAAGCCGCCGTGAACCCCTCAAGCCAGTGGTGTTTGCCCTACTGGCGGCAGGGAACGGCTCCAGCCGGAAGCTGCGTCGGTTGTCGTCAGTTCGTCTTTCGGTACCCAATGCCAGAGCACGGAATCGACCCATGGCAGTCTGAACCCCGAGATCGAAGCGCCGGGGGGCATGTGCCCAGCTGTCAAAAAGGCGTTTGAACGCCTCCTCGCTCATCGTTGCAGGAATGTGAAACGAGCCCCTAAGTTCCCAATTCCCGGCGGCAACCGGCGCGAGTTCCACGTTCCACCGGACATCGATGCGCGCGCGCCTTGCCACCTTGACAGCTTCGACAAGGAGGTCGTTGAGCAGTGTCCGCGCTACTTGGTCGCTGATCCGGACAGGAAACTCCTCACGCCAACCCGGTCGTCTGCGGTCAAGATCCTGGACAGGTGTCTCGGTCGGCCCCAGTTCGTGCTGGAGCAACCAAACGGCTTCGATCAACTCGCCCGAGAGCTCGTACACGGCCTCTCGCTGCCACGCTCTCGGAAGACGGTGGCGGAGGCGTTCGGCCAAGTCGCGGGCAGGAGTGTCAGTCGCCCTAAAGAACTTGAACTCTTCAAGCACTCCTTTCAGATAGTGACGGAGATGGGTTTCCGCGCGGAGGATGAGTTTCAGAGGGAGCCCGCCCTCACATGCAAGAGTCACCAGGTATCCCCTGGCTGGGCCCACTCGGTAGATGGTGCGGCCCCATGCGCGGAGACCTCGGGCGACGAGATCCTGAAGCTCCGCGTACCGGCTCCCACCCGGGGCCAGCGCCGGCGTCTCTAGCGCTGTGAGAAGAGGCATCCATTTCCACGCTCCCGCCTCGTAATTGCGATGCCACCATTCCGATGCCCAGAGACAAAACGCCATTGCCCCCTTAGGTCCAATCCGACGCGCGCCAAACTGCGGCCTCCGGAGTTCATGGGGGAGAATCGCTCCCAGCTCCTCGAATTCCTCCGGTTTGATCCGGTAGCGGTACAGAGGCCGGCCATTCGGCTTGGAAAGACCTCTGGTGGTGAGGAAGTTTCTGATGAAGGTTTCGGAGGTTCTCACAAGGGACATGCGTGAAAGTTGGTACTATGAACGGATGGGACGCGAGCGCACACTACGCTTCATGAGCCCGTTTGGCAACTGCGAAGCTCTCGAGTGGAGGTGTGGACAGTGCCACTCCGTTCCCATCCGATTTCCTATCCGAGTGTCGTCCGACCGTGGGAGGGGAGATGGTCTGAACGCCGCCCTGGTAACGCGCTTCACAACGTGCCGAGAGGTTCGGCCAATGCCCAGATGGATGATCTGGTTTTGGGCGAATCTCCACCCCGTTCACCTTGCTGGCCAGAGGCTCGTTGCCCTCACCCCCTCACCGGATCCACCACCCTCAGAAACGGAAACCGGTGGAACCCGGTGTCCCGCGTGCAGATCCGGCTCACCCCGTGCTCGCGCATGAGCACCGCCGTGTGCAGATCGTACATCTGGTTCCCGCGGATGTCCGGGAGCTCGGCCACGGTCTGTTCGAGGATCGCCGCGTGACGGCGCGTCGCGACCAGCATCGCGAACCCCGGTGAGTCCACCAGTGCGGCGATGAAGCGCCGGGCCTCCCCCGGCGTCCAGGGCCAGCGGAACACCCGGCGGTGGGTGCTCACCCGAAGGAACTCGTAGCAGATGTTCCAGGTCAGGAAGGCGGGCGACGGATCGCGCCGGGCTCTCTCGATCCAGCGGCGGCAGGGGTCACGGTACTCGGAGTCCTCGTCCGCCGCGTAGAGGAGCACGTTGGTGTCGAAGACCAGCACTCACTCATCCTCCATCGCGCGGTAGAGCTCTTCGCGATCGCTGATGTCCACCCGCTGCCCGCCGCTGCTCCAGGAGGGCAGGGGGGGCAGGTCGACGGTCTCTCCCCCGGCGGCGTCGGGGTCGGCGAGGACGATCCGCAGCCCCGCTTCCACCAGCGCCGTCATCGTGGTGCCGCGCCGGGCCGCCTCCTGCCGTAGGCGCCGCATGAGGGTGTCGTCGATGTTCAGGGTCGTCTTCATATGGATTACCATATCGCCGATATGGTAATATGGCAACGTCATTCCCGTTCGCCACTCCGGCGGCGCCACGGTGAGAGCGGCTCGCGATGAATCACGCGACGGAGCCCTGGGTTTGCCGAAGGCGGGCTTGAGAGAGTTGCTGCCTAAACCAGTCGACCACCTGGACACTGGTCTCTCCAGCCTGCGCCGCGATCCAGAGTTCCTGGAGGTTCTCTTGAGCCAGAAGCAAGACGTCGTCACGCTCGGCCTTTTCAACCTCGGCCTCGGATAGTGCCTCACGGCTGCTAGCCGTCGCCAGGACCGCGATCACTTCGCTGCCCGGAAGTTGGTTGCGCATGTGCTCCGACCGAGCGATGAGCTTGCCTACCTTGCCGCCTGTGTCTAGCGCCCCAACCGTACACTCGATCGCGAGCATCAGGGAAGATCCTGGCGCCTGAGCAAGGTGATCGATGGTGTCTCCCCGTCTGGCATGCCCGGAAAGCGGGTGCATGTGGAATCCGAGGAAGAAGAACAGCAGACCCACAGCGGCTTCGAACTGCTGCGACTTGTTCTTCCCGCGCGCCCGAAGCTGCTTGCGGAAGCGTTCAAGGCCAGGGTCCAGAGCGTCGTGAGTCTTGATCCGGATACTGGAAGCGGTAGATGCCAACGGCACGGACACGCGGTCTACGCACCGGTCTCCGATGACGACAAATGCTGTGGCGGTGGAGTCAACGTTCTCGACCGGGAAGTCCAGCTCCGAAACGAGAGCATCCCCCTCGTGCGTCCACTCGCATGCGGCGAGCCTGACCGATCCATGGCGAACGGGCTCTCCGATGGTGCTACCTACTGTCCAGATGACGTCCGCATTCGCTACAAAGACATCCGCGGCCGCCCGCGCGGTGACGGTCACGCGGTCCGCTGACGGGGATATCCTCTCCGGATCAAAGCGCACGGCGAGGGGCGCGATCAACTCGACGACGGTAGTGGTGCCCTTCATCTTCAGGCCTCGGGGCCGTGCGCAGAACCTCCGCACCAGGTCGGGCAGGCCATCATAGGCGTTCGGCCCGCCTCGGATCATTCCGTCAAGCTCGAATGGATCGTGACCGGCCTGCATCACGACATCGAAGATTGTGGAACCATATTGCACGAGCGAGTGACAGCTCCACAGGTCGTACGCGGCAGTCCGGTACGTGCCGGCCAACTCATTGAAGCTGTACCTGGTGTCGGCCGCAGGCTGATCCGACCGGCCGACGTATCTGACATACCGGGGCCGCAGCTTCATCATGCCACTGACGATGCCGCGGACGATGGAAGCGATCTCCGCAACGGGACGAACGATCTGCCAGGCACGGAATTGACGCCGCTCGACCGGTGAAAAGCGTGGGACCGATCGAGGGGGACGATGGTCGAGGAAACCGCGAGTAACAAGGTTCATCCAGCGGCGACCGCTACGGATCGCACAGACGCGCAGATCCACGGACCGCCAAAACCCGCCGCCATTCACTAGGTCGATAAAGCGATTTGCATCCTCCACCGGAGAGCGCTCGAGCGTATCCTCTGACATGCGAGTCTCCATGGCCTCCGGCCAGGGTTCTATCACTACGGCAGGTATCGTGAAACTAACATGCTCCGGTCT
The DNA here is from genome assembly GCA_022823365.1 of Gemmatimonadota bacterium. GTDB lineage: Bacteria > Gemmatimonadota > Gemmatimonadetes > Longimicrobiales > Gaopeijiaceae > BD2-11. Next base: position 2,802 of record JAJDXG010000062.1, on the reverse strand, counting down.
GCGGTGGCCGAGTAGCGGCAAGGCGTGATGCCTTCCCCCGCTCCCGTGGTTGCTTGCGGAACCGAGTCGAGGCAGACTTGGGACCGACCACGGGAGGGGAGGGAGGCATGACACTCGGGATTCGACCTTTCAAGAACGGGCTCCACGATGTCGGGGCACGCTGCTACGCGTGGATCCAGCCCGACGGAGGCTGGGGTTGGATCAATGCGGGGCTCGTCGTCGATGGCGACGAGAGCCTCCTGGTGGACACGCTGTTCGACCTCAGGCTGACGCGCGCGATGCTGGACGGCATGCGCCGTGCGGAACCCGTGGCCGCACGCAGGTTCGACAAGCTCGTCAACACCCACACCGACCCCGACCACTGCAACGGCAACGAGCTGGTGGCGGAGGCGGAGATCATCGCCTCCAAGGCTGCGGCCCTGCAGATGGCCGCCGAGAGTCCGGATCGACTCGTCGCGATCATGCGTCAGGCCCCCGCCATGGGGGAGACGGGCCGGTTCCTCCTCGAAGCCTTCAGCGCCTTCGACTTCGAGGGAATCAGCCAGACCCTCCCGACGACGACGTTCGAGGGAGAGTACCAGACGCATGTGGGCGACAAGCGCGTCGTCCTGAAACAGGTGGGGCCCTGCCACACCGCCGGCGACATCCTGGTCCATGTGCCCGACGACAAGCTGATCTTCACCGGGGACATCGTGTTCGTCGGGGGCCACCCGATCATGTGGACGGGACCGGCCGCGAACTGGATTGCGGCCTGCGACCATATCCTCGAGCTGCCCGTCGAGGTCGTCGTCCCGGGCCACGGCCCCATCACCGACAAGCGCGGCGTCCAGGCCGTGCGCGACTACCTGGTGTACGTGCGCGACGAGGCCAGGGCCCGTTTCGACGCGGGCCTGAGCGTCTACGACGCGGCGATGGACATCTCGCTCGCCGACTTCGACTCGTGGGGCGAAGCCGAGCGGATCGTCGTCAACGTCGCGACGCTGTATCGGGAGTTCGGCTCGACGGAGCAACCCGGCGATCCGATCGAGCTGATGGCAAGGATACGCAGGGAGCGAGCCTGACGAGACCCGCTATCCCCTGCCGCGGTCGTGTCGTTGTAGTGGCGCTATTCCTCCAAGGGCGACGGCTTTGATCGCCGGAACAAATAGACCGCGACGATCTCGCCGGATTTGGCTGTTTGCTGGCCACTGGCCAAGAACCTGTCTCGGCTCTTCGAGTAGGTTTCCCGGTACGTGTAGCCAACATGCACGAGCGTCCATCCAATCTTCTCCACGACTGCCAACGTTTGCGTGATCGGCAGATCGTCGGTGGACTGTGCCTGTGCCTCCGATACGAAACTGGCCAGACTGGTGCCGGTTCTGACGTTGGCGGACTGATCGGCCTCCGCTGATACCGACGATGCGCCAGCCATCCAGGGCGTGTCTCCCCGGGTCGTTGAAACGACGCGCTGCATCTGGAAGAACAACTCGCCAGCGTCATATGCCAGTTGCGCGCGACCGTGGTCCGTCGCTTCCCACGCCGCCCGCTGCCTCGCTTCCTCTTTCCGCCGTTTCGCTTCCTCTCGCTCTTCCGCACGGCTGAGCATCGCCGATTTCTTGCGTTGTTTCGCAGAGGTGAGCGGCCTTCCCGTCTTGGCATCGAAGCGCGGAACGATGCGTGGGCGGTCCATTTTCCGCGACAAGGGAACCTCCTTCCAGAGAATGTGATGGTGCCGAGCGTGTCACACTATCACGCACTTAGGAACCGAAAAAACGACGCCCTGCCTATTCCCTGAGGCTCGGAAAGCTACGTGCTGTTGGTGTGAAATCGGGAAGGTAGGGTGCAGCGCGGCTTACACGCCAGACGATTTCCGGCACCGGCCGGGTTCGGTCGAGGCTAGGCCCAGGTGACGCGATCTGAGGCAGGCGCCGTCCAACACGGGACGGTGCTAAAAGCTAATACGGCGGAACTCAGATGACCCCTTGCCGAGAATCCGCGTCCTCGTGACTCCGCCGTTACGGCGGAAGCGTTCAAGGTTCTATCTTGTGCGGTCACTTGATGTTATGGGATTTCTGGGTCGAATTCCCGCTGTCTGACTCCCGCCGAGTGGAGAACCTCAGCCGCGAGGTCTCCGGCGGGCTTCCAGAGCCTTCCGAAGCTGTCCTTCGTCGGCTCGCTGGTAGCATTCGAGCACCGTCTTGGCGGTCTTCCAGCCGCCCAACTCGCAGAGCACCTTCAGCGGCTGGTCCATCAGGTCGCTCGCAAACTTGCGCCTCAGCGAGTGCCAGCCTCTCCCGCGCTTCGGTTCCAGACCCGCGAGCCCCTGAGCCTTGTACCACCACGCCCGCACCAGCGACCGGCCCGCGCACTTCGAGGCGTCCGTCGGCGCAGGCAGCACCGGAGTGTCCTCATGCCCCGAACTCCTCTTCCGCACCTCTGCGAGGACGGCCAACGCCTCAGCCGTCACCGGCGTCCGGTGCTCGTAGCCGGTCTTCTCGTGCTCCGCGCGCCACCGCACCACCCCTCTTTCGAGGCAGATGTCCGACCACCTGAGTTGACGGATGGCCCCGATTCGGTGGCCCGTCTCGTGCGCGAGCACGAGCGCAACGTGGAAGCGCCAGTCCACCTGCCGGGACACCCCGAGAAGCCTCTGATACTCATCCTCGGACAACACCACCCGCGTGGGATTCTTCTCCGTGGGCGCCCTGAGACCCCTCAGGGGATTGGACGCGAGTAGGAGCTTGTCCCGCTCGTCCCTGGACTTGGCGGCCCAGTTGAGCACGGCGATCAGGAACTTCAGGTCGTGCTCGATGGTCCGGTCGG
>JAJDXG010000037.1 GCA_022823365.1 Gemmatimonadota bacterium | reverse complement strand
GCGTCGGAACCACCAAGGGACGCGGGCGCTACGACACCGCCAAGCAGTACGGCAAGCCCGCCAAGGACGTCTGGCTCTGCCCGCTCGCCAAGCACTGGAGGTGCATCCTCAACCGCTAGGCCTGGCCCTCCACGATCCGCTCAGGGGGACGATCACCACGGCTTCACCGAACAGTTACGTCCAGAGGTATCCGATTTGGTCGCATGGATTCCCGCTCACTTCTTCGTATTGCAAGTGATACACGGTTCTATAGTTCTTGTGTAACTCATTGCTATATAATCGTTTAGGTCTACATGCATTGGTTCGGGCGGAATCGGGCCCTCCAGCGAGTGCGACGCGATCTCCAGGCGGCGCAGGGTGACCAGGTTGCCGAGTTCGGGTGGGATTCGTCCAGTCAGGTAGCCGCCCAGGAACAGCCTCTCGATGCTGGCCAGTCTTCCCAGTTCCGGCGGGATCGGTCCGCTCAGCCGTGTGCCATCAAGGCGCAGGAACTCCAGTTGCGTCAACCCTGCAAGTTCCGGCGGGATCGCGCCGGTTATCGGGTTGCCGGTGAGCGCCAGCGCCTTGAGTCTGGCCAGGCGTCCCAGCTCGGGCGGAATTGGACCGTGGAGACCGTTTCCGTCGAGTTCCAGCCTCTCCAGATTATGGAGATTGCCAAGTTCCGGCGGGACCCAACCTGTCAAGTCGTTGTCCGCCAGAATCAACCATCTTAGCTGCGCCAACCCTCCCAGTTCCGGCGGAATGGGTCCCGACAAACCATTGTCGATGAGATACAGGATCTCCAGCCTCGCAAGGCTGCCGATACCTGCGGGGATTTCGCCAGTCAGGTCGTTGTGCCCAAGCCACAGCTCCCTCAATGCGAGCAGATTCCCGAGTTCCACAGGGAGTTTCCCGGTCAGTCCTGTATCTGCCAGGTAGAGCCCGGTGAGCTCGGTGAGGTTCCCGAGTTCCGCCGGGACGTTGCCCGTCAGGCGGTTACCTCCCAGGCTCAGGTGTTGCAAGTTGGTGAGACGTCCCAGCTCGGGGGGGATGCGACCGGTCAGTCTGTTCTGAACCAGCGAGAGCGTGGTCAGGTTGGTTAGATCGGCCAATGCGAATGGGATCTCGCCGGTCAGTTCGTTGTTACCGAGGTTCAATTCGGTCAGGTTGCCAAGCTCGGCCAACTCCGGAGGGATCGGTCCTGTCAGGTTGGTTCCGGGCTCCCAGTCTCCCCCTCCCCAGAGGGACAGTGTCCGCAAGCTTGTGAGGTGGGCGAGTTCGGCCGTAAGCGGTCCTCTCAGTCGGTTCTTGTTGAAGCGCAGGCCGACAACCTCTCCCGATGCGTCGGTTTGGACTCCGTACCATTCCCCCAGCGGCTTGTCGGTCAGCCAGTTCGCGTTGTTCTCCCATTCAGGTCCGTTGGTTGCGTGGTAGAATGCTTCGAGAGCCGCCCGCTCCCTGTCCTCGTCCGGAAGAACGACCAGGGAGGTTGCAGCGTTCAGCTCCCCCAACTCCACCCCAATCCCAACGGCACCGGCGGCCCTGGCGCGCACCCACCCCTGCTGGTCGACCGTCGCGATCGCCGTGTCGCTGGAGGACCACGCGAAGGTGACGTCCGCCATCGGGTTGCCCAGTGCGTCGAAGGCCTCTGCTGCCACCTGGATCGAGTCGCCTACCATCACTGAGTCGCGCGGCGCCGACAGGACAATGGCGGCGGGCACTTGTACCACGCTAACCGCGACGGTCGCGCTTGCCGTCGTCCCGGCCGTTACAGTGATCTCGGTCGAACCGGCGGTTCTCGCGCGCACCCACCCCTGCTGGTCGACTGTCGCGACCGTCGTGTCGCTGGAGGACCACGCGAGGATGACATCCGCGATCGGGTTGCCCAATGCGTCGATGGCCTTTGCGGCCAACTGGATCGAGTCACCCACCTCCACCGAATCGCCCGGTACAGACAGCTCGATGGAGCCGGGCACCTGTACGGACATGATCACGACGGTCGCGCTCGCCGTCGTCCCAATCGCTGCGGTTATCTCCGCGGACCCGCCAGCCCTGGCAAACACCCAGCCTTGCGGATTGACCGTCACGACCGTCGTATCGCTCGAAGACCACTCGAAGGTGACGTCCGCGATCGCGTTCTCCAGCGCGTCGAGCGCTTCGGCATTCATTCGTACGGAGTCGCCGACTGCCATCGAGTCGGGAGGGGCCGAGAGCACGATGGCGGCCGCTACCTGCTCCACGGTAACCCCGACCGACGCGGTAGCCGTCGTCCCGGCCGTTACCGTGATGTTCGTTGCCCCGTTGCCAGCGGCGGACACCAAACCGTTGCCGTCGACGGTTGCGACCAACGGGTGCGTGGATACCCATGCCACTGTCGCGCCGGCCATGACCTCACCGTTCTGGTCGTGAACGGTCGCCGACAGCTGAGCTGTCTCGCCGAGAGAAGAGAACTCCAACGACAATGCCGAGACCACCACGGCTGTTGGCACGGGTTCCGCGATCGGATCGGTTGCGGAGTCAGAGCACGCAACGGCGATGCCCAACAGCGCCACCGCCAGTCTCGGAGGGCTCCTGCTCACGTGATCACTCTCCCCTCCCTGGGCACACAGCAAGTATCACGACGGGGAATACTCAAATTCTGATCAACTCCAACATAAGCCAGATCCCATCTCACCGGGCCAGCCGAAGGCCATCCAACTCGCTTGCCTGCGTCGACAGCACCGGCGTACTCTGATGATCTGGAGTTTCCTCGTCCCGCGGCAGGAGGTGAACATGCGCGGATCGACTTCAGCCCGAATCGGGATCGCGGCACGTCGGGTCCTCGACGTCTCGCTTCGTCTCTCGCCTGCCCTCTTGCTTCTGCCCTTGCTCGCGGCTCCGCCCGCCGCGGCCCAGCATCGCGATGGGGAAGGGGAGATCACCATGGCCATGGTGGGAGACCTGATCATCACGCGGGCGCTGAGGCCCTACGACGAGCCCGAGTTTCTGCAGCTGCGGGACCTGATCGGCGGGGCCACCGTGGGCTTCGGCAACATGGAGATGCTGCTGCACGAGTACGGCCCCGACATCATTCCCTCGGCCCAGAGCGGCGGCACCTACATGGCGGGCCATCCGGACCTGGCTCACGACCTTTCCTGGATCGGCCTCGACATGCTGGGGCTCGCCAACAACCACACCATGGACTGGGGCGCGGGCGGGATGCGCTCGACGGAGCGGGCCCTTGCCGCGGCCGGGATCAAGGTTGCGGGCTCCGGCGAGAATCTGGCGCTCGCGCGGGCGCCCGCGTACCTGGAGACGATGGATGGACGGGTGGCTCTCATTGCCGTGTCCTCGAGCTTCTCCGAGCACATGAGGGCCGGCCACCAGCGTCCCGATATGCGGGGTCGGCCGGGACTCGCGCCGATGCGCTTCGAGACGACGTACGTGGTGCCGGGCGATGTCTACGAGAGCCTGGACGAAGCGCGCGCGCAGGTAGGGGGCATCGAAGGCAACTTCGAGCCCGGCGATGGCTACCGCACCATCACGACCCCGCACGAGGGCGATCTGCAGGAGCTGCTGGCGACGGTCCGCGACGCGCGCCGGCAGGCCAACTGGGTGGTGGTCACCAGCCACACCCACCAGGGGGGCGGCAATGACTACATCCCGAGCCGTGCCGGAGACCAGCCGGGCTGCCTGGGCCTCTATCAGGACGAGTGCAACGAGGGCAGTTACGTGCCCGCGGACGCGCTGGTGACCTTCGCTCGCGCCACCATCGATGCCGGGGCGGATGCCTTCTACGCACACGGTCCGCACGTGCTGCGCGGCATCGAGATCTATCAGGAAAAGCCGATCTTCTATTCCCTGGACGATTTCCTGTTCCAGAACGAGACCCCGCCGTTCCAGCCCTGGGACAACTATGCCCGCTATGACGTGGATGCGTTCCGGGGTCTTCCGTCCGATTTCTACGATGGCAGGGAAGTGGCGTCAGGGGGCGGGCGCCCCGCCGCGGACTACTGGTGGGACGGCGTCGTGGCGGTTTCGGACTTTCGCGACGGAGAGCTGTACGAGATCCGGCTGGTGCCGACGGTATTGGGCTATGGGCTGCCGCGCCCGCAACGTGGCCGGCCTGTTGCGGCATCGGGCGAGGACGCGCAGCGGATTCTCACGCTCCTGGCGGCGCTCTCGGAGCCGTTCGGCACGTCTATCGAGGTCGTCGGGGATGAAGGGGTGATCCGCGGGCCGGGGGCGGTGCGGGCGGACGGGTCGAGTCGGCGCTGAGGGAGAGCAGCCGGGAAGGAGCAGTCAGCGCGTTCTCTGCGAGACTGGCTTCATTCGAATCCTTGAGGAAGCTGCGGGTGTAATCCGCGCGTCGCGGTGGATGCGCCCGCTTACTGACCGCCGGCTTCTTCAAGCTCCGCAAACATCTCGTCGGCGGTTGCGAATCGAGCCGCCCCTCGTCTCATCATCTCCTCCGACTCGGCCATAGCTCTGCGGGTCTGCGCGTTCGGCACCTTGAGTTCGAGAGGGAAGGCCTGCTCGACGGCGATTCGGTGGAAGAACAGCCGCACGGCCTCCGAGGCCGTCAGCCCCATAGCCGCGAGCGCCGCCGTGGCTTTCCGTTTCATCTCCGTGTCCATGCGGACGTGGAGCATCGAACTGCGTGTCTTCATCGGAGTCCTCTGTATCGCAATTGCGATATATCGTAGTCATCACCGCTCGATCCGGTCAACCCGGATGGGTCAGTCCGTGGCGGGCGGCCTTCTGCCCTCGGTGGGCGTGATCACGATGCCGGGGAGCAGTCCCGTCGGTGCGCCCCCGTCCACGACGAAGCTGCCGTTGACGAGCACGTAGTCGATCCCGGTCGCGTACTGGTGCGGGTCGGTGAAGGTGGCCATGTCGCGAATCTGCTCCAGGTCGAGCACGACGACGTCGGCCACGAAGCCTTCGCGCACCTGGCCGCGGTTCCTGAGCCCGAGGATCTGGGCGGGCAGCGTGGTCATGGAACGGACCGCGTTCTCGACGGAGAGCACGCCGCGGTCGAGCGCGTATTCCCGGATCTTGCGCGGGAAGGTGCCGTAGAAGCGCGCGTGGATGGCGGGTCCGTCCTCCGGCAGGGAGATGCCGCCGTCGGAGGCTGTCGCCACCCAGGGCTGCGCGGTGAAGTTCTCGATATCCTCCTCCGAGAAGGAGAAGCTCCGCAGGCGCCCGCCGCCCCGGCGGTCCCGCAGCCCTTCCAGCTGGAGTTGGATCGCGGCCTCGATGGTCGAGATCCCACGCTCGGCTGCGATTTCGGCGACGCTCATGCCGATCAGCGTGCGGTCCGGATAGTCGAAGACGACGATGTTCTCGGCGCCGCCCCGGAACTCTGTCTCGTAGGCGATGTCCTGCCTGAGCATGCGGGCGCGCTCGGGATCGGCGAGGGTCGCGCGCAAGGCCTCCGCATAATCGGGTGCTGGGTCTGGTCTATCGCTCGGTGGCCCCTCGTCCGCGCCCACGGCCCACTCCGGGATCAGGCTCACATTGCCGTCGCTTCCGCTGGTCGCGTACGGGTACTGGTCCGCGAAGATGGCGACGCCCCGGTCCCGCGCCCGGCGGATGGCTGCGATGATGGCGCCGCTCGAGCCCCAGTAGTTGGCGCCCCGGGCCTTGATGTGGGTCGCCACCACGGTGGCCCCGGTGCGCTCGCCGATATCGATCGTCTCCTGAATGGAGTTGAGCATGGTGGGGGGACCGGCCTCGTCCTGACTTGGCCTCCACCACATCGGGGAGGTGCCGCTGCTGCGCTCATGCTCGATGAAGACGCCGCCGTACGGCACGATCGCCTCCACGACCGCAACGACCTCGTCGGTGTTGCTCCAGCGGCCGGGCACATATTCGAGCCCCGCCGACAGCCCGAACGCCCCCGCTTCCATCCCGGCGCGCGCGAGGTCCCGCATGCGCTGAACTTCCTCGGGCGTCGCGAGGCGCTGGAAGTCGTTGCCCATCGCCTCTGCGCGGATCGAGTTGTGGCCCACCATAAGGATCGCGTTGGGACCGATGCGCAGGTCCTGCAGCAGCGACCTCTGCCCACCGATGTCCACGGGACTCCGGCCGTCCTGGTTGATGACGACGGTGGTCACGCCCTGGGTGACCAGGTTGGCTGCGGCGCGGCGGCGCTCGTCCGGTGCCGCCAGACCTCCGGCCCCGTGCGAATGAAGGTCGATGAAGCCGGGCGCCACCACCTTGCCCCGGGCATCGATCACCCGCTCGGCCGGCGCGCCGGCCAGATCGCCCACGGCAGCGATCATCCCGTCCCGGATGCCGACATCCGCGTAGATCCACGGGTTCCCAGTGCCGTCCAGGACCCGGGCCCCGGTAATGAGCACGTCGAACGAAGCGGGCTCCTGAGCGTGTAGGCGCGCGGCGGGCGCGAACAGCGAGAGCACGAAAAGGCCAGTCAGCAAGCGACGCATTGTTTCCTCCGGAATCGTTACGCGCCCCATAGCGCCGGAAGGCGATCCAGGAACCAGAAGGTGGCGAAGGCGCCCAGGGCGTATCCCAGAGCAGGCTCGACCCGCTGCACCGCCATTTGCCTTGCCCGCCTGGCAATCTTCGCCAGCGCGATCAGAGCCACGACGAACGCGAGCTGCCCCGCCTCGACGCCGAGGTTGAAGAACAGGAGCGCCAGCGGAACGTCGCCGGCCCGGAGCCCGATCTCGCCCAGGGCCCCGGCGAACCCCAGTCCGTGCAGGAGCCCGAAGACGAAGGCCACCAGCCACGGATACCGGTGCACGAGGCTCTTCCGGCCCTGGCGCCCGACCACGATCTCGCGGGCCAGCAGCACGATGGAGAGGGCGATCGCGGCCTCGACCGGCGCCCGATCCACGGGCACGTAGCCGAGCACCGCCAGCCCCAGGGTGATGCTGTGCGCCAGAGTGAAGGAGGTGATGGTCTTGACCAGCGACCAGAATCCGCCGACGAGCAGAAGCAGTCCCAGGACGAAGAGCAGGTGATCGATCCCGAAGAGGATGTGCTCCCCCCCGAGGATGAAATACGTGCCCGCCAGCCGGCCGGTCGTCCCGCCCCCGGCGCGCAGATCCGCCAGCCGGATGGGGACCGAGCGGCCGTCGCCGCGGAAGTAGGCCGATGCTTCGGTGCCGTCGCTCCAGCGCACGAGCGCGACCACCCCGGCCAGCGACCACGGCAGCTCCAGGCTGTCGTCGAAGTTCAGTTCTGAGGCGCACTCGAACGCGAAGCCCGCGCTCACGAGCACGCCCGCGTCCTCCGAGCGCATCGGCGCGCAGCGCTCCGGCAGCACCCGGCGCAGGTCGAGGATGGGCGACACCTGGGTATCGACGATGGAGAACACGTACCGGGCGTCGCCGATCTGGTCGAGGTAGACGCGGGCGACCGAGGTGACGTCGACGTCGTGGGTGGGGAGGGGGGTTGGGGTGATGGCTGCGGCGCGGCCGGGCGTCGTCGACCGCGTGCGGTCCGCCTCATGACCGGGCGCCGGAGGGGGAATGTCCAAGCCGGCGATGGATGGCGCCGATGGAGCAATGCCCGCATCGTGGCTGGGCGCCGGGCCCGGGGATGCGCCGAAGAGCGCGAGGGCGACTACGAGTCCGGCGGATTGCGTCATCGCCCCTCCGGCTCCTCGATCACGATGTTGTAGCGCTCGCGCAGCTCCCCGACCGCCAGGTCCAGCCTCGCGGCCTCCTGGTCCGCCACCCAGTCGAGCCGGACCCGCTCGCGCACGCTGTCGAGAGGCGGGAGCTCGGGCGTCGTGCGCTCGGCGATCCGGAACCAGTGCTGGCCGCGAACCGTCGCATGCGGCCCGATCCAGCCTGCGGTGTTGGCACTGAGGATGAGCTCGGCCGTCACCGGCCCGAACAACCTCCTCAAATCACCGCCCGTCACCTCGCGCAACACCGACGCCCGCACGCCGGGGTTCTCGGCGAGCTCCTCGGCGGACGCGCCGGCCCGCAGCCGCTCCACCAGGTCTCCGGCTGCGGCCGAGCCCCCGGCGATGACGGCCTCCTCGATGGTGAGCGTCGGCTCGGGTGTGTAGCTCGCGCGATTCGCCTCATAGAACGCCCCAAGCTCGTCTTCGGTGGGCTGAATGACGTCCCCGCTCAGCACGTGCAGCATCTTCTGCACGAGGATGTCGTCGATCCTGCGATCGGCTTCGAGCCCCATGTCGAGGGCCTCGCGCACGAGAACCTGCTCGTCGATGTACGCATTCTCGACGAGCTGCCGCTCCTCCGGGCTCAGCGGCGCGCCGCGCAACGCCTCCAGCTCCGCGATTCGAACGTCGATCTGCACGCGGTCGATCGTGATGACGTTGCCGCGCCACGACTCGAGCGCCGCATTCGCCGCGAACAGCAGGGCCGCCAACAGGACAAAATGGGACGTCGGCTCGCGCAGGATGCGTCGGAAGAGGGGCGTTGCCGATGTCGGTTCAGCCATGCGTATCCACCTTCACCGGCTACCGGGCATCGAGGCCGGCAGTAGTCCAACGGTGACATCGGCAACTTACGGCGGCGGGGATGGGGCGGACAGACCGCAGCCGCGATGGGGCTCCTGAGCCCATCGACTCTTCCGGGCACGGATCGGGCACGAGCCCAACGTGACTTGGCGCGTCCCTTCTCCGGGCACGCTGAGACTTCAGCCGTCCGAGTCGTAGTTCAGAATCGAAAGGACCAGGCACAGCAGCACGACCGGTGGCAGGAGGTAACGTGCGACGCTGGAAAAGGTGATGCCGAAGCCGAGATCCAGAATGGCCCACACCAGGAACCCGACGAGGAAGCTCGAAGGGAGGGGGCGAACCCACTCGCTGGGCAGCCATGTCCTGCGCTGCTGGGGGCCGGTTTCTGACCTCGTGTCGACTTCTCGATTGGATGCCTGGACGCCCGGAGGCATCTCCATCACGTAATCACCCTCCCAATCCTCTGCTGTAGCATCCGGTTGAAGTTCTCCAGGTCCTCCGCCAGCACTTCCTGAAGCGCTTCCTCCACCTCTCCCAACTGGACCCGCAGCACCTGGGACACCTCGGTGTGCTGGTCCGTCGGCCGGAAGTCCGCCGTGGCCACGGCCCCCTGCAGGTAACGCAGCCTCCCCACGATCTTCGACGGCCAGCGCACACCGTCGCTCCCGGTGTCGATCAGCTGGATCAGCTCGTGCTCCACCTCGATGAGGGCCGCGTCCAGTGCCTCCCCGGCCTCGATCAGGTCCTCTGCGCCCTCTTCTTCCTCCAGCACCGGCTGCAGGTCGTAGATCTGGCGGCGCAGGAGCTCGATGCGGTTCACCATCTCCGCCGCGCGGTTGCGGTCGGCCATGATCTCCTGCACCAGCTCGGTCTGTGCGGCGATGTCCGCCAGCGTGCCTTCCGAGTTGGGATCCTTGAGCACGGTGAGCGGCTGGCTTCCCATCTCTTCATCGTCGACGAGCAGAGTCACCGTGTAGGTGCCCGATGGCTGTAACGGCCCGCCTCCGCCACCGAACCCGCCGCCGCCCACGCGGTAGCCCTCGTCCGGCATCGGGAACCAGTCCGAATACAGCGGCTTGGTGCGCAGCCGGATCTCGGTCGGGCCGTCGCCGGTCAGGTCCCACCACACCCGGTTGAAGCCCTCGTTGCTGGTGCCGCCCAGGGTCGTGACCTCCTCGCCGGCGCTGTCGTCGATGCGCAACTGCACCGTGCCGGCGCCCTCGCCCAGCCAGTAGGTCAGCGGGGCCTCGCCCTCCGGGTTCTCGCCGTCGGACCAGTCGCCGAGCATGGTCGCGGGCTCGGTCACCGGGCGGAAGCGGTAGGCGTTGCGCGGCTCGAACAGGTGCGCGGCCGACGCGGCCACCTCGTCGGTCAACTGCTGCACCGGTCCCAGGTCGTCCAGGATCCAGTAGCCGCGCCCGTAGGTCCCGATCACCAGGTCGTTGAAGTGCTCCTGCTGGAAGATCCCGTAGTACGGCGTGGGCGGCAGGCCGGGCATGAAGCGCTGCCAGCTGTCGCCGTCGTCGTAGCTGATGTAGAGCGAACTCTCGGTGCCCAGATAGAGCAGCCCCGGGCGCACCGCGTCTTCGAGCAGATACCGGGTATAGTCGACGGGATAGTTGTCGACGCCGTCGGCAATCGCGGTCCAGCTCTCGCCGAAGTCGTCGGTGCGGTAGGCGCGCGCCTCGAAGTCGCCCACCTGGTGGTGCTCGATGGTGATGTAGGCGCGGCCCGCGTCCCAGCGCGAGGCGTCGATGCTGCGCACGACACCGTCGGGGGGCAGATCGGGGATGTTCTGGGTCACTTCGGTCCAGGTGGCGCCGCTGTTGCGGCTCACGTGCATGAGCCCGTCGTTGGTACCCGCCCACAGGACGCCTGCCTCCACCGGCGACTCGTCGAAGGCGTAGATCACGCAGCAGAACTCCACGCCGATGTTGTCTGGGGTCAGCCCGCCGGAGATGGTCTGGCGGGACTTGTCGTTGGTGGAGAGGTCCGGGCTGATCACCTCCCAACTCTGCCCGTTGTTGCGGGTGCGGTGCACGTGCTGGCTGGTGACGTAGATGGTGTTGGGATCGTGCGGCGAAAGGAGCAGCGGGAAAGTCCACTGGAAGCGGAAGCGCATGTCCTCCGCCGGCCACCCCAATGTCGACATGGGCCAGACCTCGACGTCCCGGAACTGTCCCCTGGCGACATCGTGGCGCACCACGATCCCGCCTGCGGCGCCGGCCCCGGATGCGCTCGACCACACGATGTTGGGATCGCGCGGGTCGGGCGTTGCGAACCCGCTCTCGCCTCCGCCCACGCCACGCCACTCGCCGCGCGGGATGCGTCCATTGGAAAAGAGCCCGCCCATGCGCGAGTTGGAGGGGCCCCGGAATGAAGGTCCGTCCTGACGGTTGCCGAGCACGTTGTACGGGATCGCGTTGTCGGCGGTCACGTGGTACATCTGCGCGATCGGCAACTGCACCCGGAACCAGGAGCGCCCGCGGTTCTCGCTGACCGAGAATCCGCCGTCGTGCGCGACCGCGATCCGGTCCGCGTTCAGCGGGTCGCTCCAGATGTCGTGATGGTCCCATCCGGGCGCGTCCCCGGCGAAGAGGAAGTTGGTCGTCTCGTGCGTCTCGCCGCCGTTCCGGCTCACGCTGTAGCTGGACGAGAGGAAGTAGACCTCGTCGCGGTCGTCGGGAGCCACGCCGCAGCGCGTGTAGTAGGCCTGGCGCGTGGCGAGGTCATGGCTGTATGAGGCGAGGCGCCAGCTGTCGCCGCCGTCGCTCGTGCTCCATAGCTCGCCCGAGTCGGTCTCCTCGCCGTCGATGGGCACCCCGTCTCCCGTCTCGATAAGGGCGTAGATGCGGTCGGAATCGGACGCCGACATGCAGAGCCCGATCTTGCCGATGCGGCGCGTGGGGAGGCCGTTGCCCTCGATCTCGCGCCAGGTGTCGCCCCCGTCCATGGTCACGTGGATGCCGCTCGCCGGGCCGCCGCTGTCCCGCTTCCAGGTCTTCAGGTCCAGATCCCACATGCTGGCCACGATCTTCCGCGGGTTGTTCGGATCCATCACCATCTCGTACGCGCCCGCTCCCGGGTCCACGAAGAGCACCCGCTCCCAGCTGTCGCCCCCGTCGAGGGTGCGGTACACGCCCCGGTCCTCGGAAGGCTGGTAAGCGTGCCCGAGCGCGGCGACGTAGACGATGTCCGGATCGGCGGGATGGATGAGAATGCGGCCGACCCGCCCCGTCCCTTCCAGCCCCATGTGCGCCCAGGAGTCGCCCCCGTCGGTGGACTTCCACATGCCGTTGCCGATCGAGACGTTCGACCGGATGGACGACTCGCCGGTCCCCGCCCACACGATGGCGTGGTCGCTGGGCGCCACCGCGAGCGCGCCGATGGAGTGCACGGGCTGATCGTCGAACACCGGCTCCCAGTTGAGCCCGGCGTCCTCCGTGCGCCAGATGCCGCCGCTGGCCGCCCCCGCGAAGTAGATGTTCCGGTTACCGGGCACTCCCACCACCGACGCGAGCCGGTTGCCCACCGGGCCGATGTGGCGGAAGCGGAGGCCGCTCAGATGTTCTTCCGGGACCTCCTGAGCGGAGAGCGGGACGGCCGAGAGCGCGAAGCCTGCGGCCAGCGCAAGCAGCGCGACCGGCGCGAGACAGGCTGCCGCTGCGGGCGCGATCATGCGATTAGCGGCCACGGATCGGCTAGTGCGGGATACGGACATGGTCATGGCTCCATTGGATTGGAAGCACCGGGAATCTCGAAAAGTCTGCCAAAATGTCAGAGAATGAAGGCTCCTGAGCCTGCTATCGACGAAAGGTCTGCCAAAATGGCAGATCTCAACCGCCCCGAGCCGCCATCAACACCCTGTGGATGGCTTCCACGGTTGCATCGGTGCGGAACTCGATCAGCCGCTTGCCGTGCTCAATGGTGCGCTCGGCAGGCAGGATGCTGATGCCGTTGATCGAAGCCTTGTCGGCCGCGATGCGCTGCTGGAGCCGCACATGCTGCGGATCGTCGTTCATGATGATCGACGTGATGTAGTAGTCGTCGTGCAGGCCTTCCAGCCGGGGATCCTCGTCGATCCCGAGCACCTCGCGCTGATAGGTCAGCACGTCGCCGTAGTTGTAGTACTCGCGGATGTGGGCGATGACGACGTCCTCGTCCGCCCATCTCTCCGAGAGCTCCGTGGCCACGGCGGCCATGCCGCGCTGGTTGCCCCCGCTGTCGCCCAGCATGAAGATGCGCGTGAACCCCTGGGCCTTGAGGCTCACCGCCATGTCGCGCAGCACCGCCTGGTAGGTTTCCTGCGAGAAACGGATCCCGCCGGGCGAGCTGGCGGTCTCGGGGTTGCCGGGCTCGATGGTGACGATGGGCGCTACCAGGGTACTGCCGAGTCGGCGCGCGATCGCGTCACCCATGACCCGCAGCACGTGGTTGTGCTTGCCGGTGGTGAGGTAGGGCCCGTTCTCCTCGATGCCGCCGGTCAGAATGAGGGCGGTAGTGGTCCCCTCGCGCAGCGCGTCCCGGACCTCGAGCATGGTCAATTCTTCGATCCAGACGTTGTCGAGAGCCGCGATGGGGCGCTCGAACTCCATCATGTCCTGCATGTTTTCGCCCTGGGCGGCGGCCTCCCCGGGACTGGCCGCGAAGGAGACGGTGACGGCGAGAGCAAATGTGGTCAGCGATGGCGTTCTCATGACAAGCCTCCAGACGCGCGGAACGGCTACGGGACGGACATGTCATGACCATGCGCGCGCGGAAGCGTACCGGCAAGCCCGGGCCGCCCGCGCGGTCGAAGTCGCTTCCGCCGTCCCATTCCGCCATTCGTCCGCCGGCAATGGACCGCCAGATTGCGAATCGACCGTTGCTCGCCGATCCCGCCTTGGGCCGCGTTCTGGCAATCGCGGCAGCAAGCGACAACATTAGGGAGACCATGATCGCCTTCGACACGCTCAGCGCAGCCACCAGACTGCGGCAGGAAGCGGGCTTCAGCGAGGATCAGGCTCGCGTGCTCGTGGACACTTTCGCGCAGTGTGTGGACGAGAGTCTGGCCACCAGGCGCCATGTGAAGGAAACCGAAGAGGCCCTCCGTCGTGACATGCAGCAGTTGGAAGCGTCTCTGCGAGGGGACCTGGAGCAGACCGAGGCGTCCCTGCGGGCGGACTTGGCGAAGACCGAGGCATCCCTGCGGGCGGACCTGGCGAAGACCGAGGCATCCCTGCGGGCGGACCTGGAGCAGACCGAGGCATCCCTGCGGGCGGACTTGGAGCAGACCGAGGCATCCCTGCGGCAGGAAATCACCGGGGTTCGCGGGGACCTGGAGCAGACCGAAGCGTCCCTGCGATCCGACATGCGCGCGCTTGAACACCGCATGACAATCAAGCTGGGTGGCATCGTGGGCCTGGCGCTGGGAATCCTCGTCGCGCTGGAGGCGCTGGTCTTTTGATTGCCGGCACGGACCCTGTCGCGCCGGCATCGTCGACACCGGAAATGGGCTCGGCGGCACAGGCCGGCATCGACGAGATGGCGATCCGCCGAACACGCGTCGACTTCGCCGCCGTGCATCGCATCGTGGTGCACGAGAACATGCACGAGGGTACCTGGAACCACTTCAGCTGCAAGGTCCCGGGCAGGCCCGGACACCTGCTCATCACGCCCGGGCAGACGCATTTCTCGCGCGTGACGGCGAGCAGCCTCGTCGAAGTGGGCCCGGAGGGCACGCCGTTCGGCAGGGAGGGGCGGCTCAACGTGAGCGCGTGGGCGATCCACGCTCCCATCCAGCGCGCGCGGACCGATATCGTGTGCGCGCTGCACGTGCATGGGCCATACAGCACGGCCCTCGCCTCTATCGACGGGTGGAGGTTCGATGAGCGCGGGAGCCAGAACGCGGCCGTGTTCTACGGGAACTGCGCCTACTTCGGGTACGAGGGGCTGGTCACCGAAGCCGACGAGGGCGAGCGCATGGCCGAAGCACTCGGCGACAAGCGGGTGCTCTTTCTCGCCAACCACGGCGTGCTCGTCGTCGGGGACACCATCGAGAAGACGATGCTCTGGCTCTATCAACTGGAGCGGGCCTGCATGAACGAACTGCTCGTGCTCCAGGCGGGCCGCAAGATTCGCCCGATCCCGATCGCGGCCGCGAAACACAACGCCGAACTATCCATCGAGTCCTGGGGCGAAGCCGGCTATCTCGAAGGAATGAAGGAAGTTCTGGACGCGGAGGGCCAGGACTACGCCGAGTGATTCGACGAGACCGCGGTCAACGCGCTAGTTTTGTGCACATGCCCTACAACATGCATCGCATCGTTCTCGTCGCCATGCTGGCCTCCTCCGCGGTACCCGCCGTCGCTCAGGAACCCATCGTC
Organism: Gemmatimonadota bacterium; assembly: GCA_022823365.1. Lineage (GTDB taxonomy): Bacteria > Gemmatimonadota > Gemmatimonadetes > Longimicrobiales > Gaopeijiaceae > BD2-11. Next base: position 1,874 of record JAJDXG010000037.1, on the reverse strand, counting down.
GACGGCTTCCGGGGACACCCCTGGGGCAGCCGGGTCGAGGACATCCCCGAGCTTGCGGGCAACGAGCAGGTGGGCGAGCGCGAAGGGCTTCGCATCTATTCGACGGAAGCCCGGCTTCTGGGCCGCCAGGCCCTCGCGGGCTACTACTTCCATCCCGATACCGGCGAGCTGGTCGAAGGCGCCTACGTGATGGTGATGCCGCTCGAGAGCTGCCAGACCATCTGGGATCTCCTGAGCCGCGATATCCAGCGCACCTATCCCGGCCTTGAGCGGCAGGGCGAGCTGCCGTCACGCAGGAACGCGCACCGGCCCGTCTACGAGTCCGACTGCGAGTACTTCGTCTACAACTATCATCGGGAGGAATGGCGCATGGGCTTCGGAAACCCGGAGCCGCCGTATGACGAAGTTCGCATGTGGATTCGCGTGAACGAACGAACGCCGCGCCTTCACGTGGAGTACAGGGGGGCGCGCGCCGACCCCCGGTAACATCGCGGGTGGCCTGGCCTGCAGGGACTTCTGATCTCCACGAAATGTTTCGACCGTCATATCCCCGCAGTCATATCCACAGGGAGGGAAGATGAACGCCACGCTCCATCCATCACGCATCCTCGGCATTGGCTTCCTCTTCATGCTCCTTGCCTGCGCGCCGGCCTCGGACGGCGGCGAGGGCTCCGGCAGCGGCGACATGGAGGTCCGCATCGAAATGGGCTCCGCGGATGATGCCGGCCTCCCCGCCGCGATCCTCGGCACCGCGCCCGCGCCGCGTGGAGAGGACGTACACTACCTTGCGGGGGACGAGGCCACGCGCGGGTATCTGGCGGTGCCCGAAGGGGAGGGTCCCTTTCCCGCGCTGGTCCTGATTCACGAGTGGAACGGGCTGGTGGACCGGGTCCGGCAGGTCGCGGACGCCATGGCGGACGAAGGGTACGTGGCGCTCGCCGCGGATCTCTTCCAGGGCCGCACCGGCTCCAATCCCGAAGAGAACATGGCGCTGATCGCGGAGGCGAACGCCGATCCGAACGCCGTCATCGCCAACCTGAACGAGGCGGTGAGCTTCCTGCGCGCGCGTGACGACGTAACCGGAGCCATCGGCACCATGGGGTGGTGCTTCGGCGGAGGGATCGCGCTCAGCTACGCGCTTGGCGGCGAGCATCACGACGCCACCGCGATCTTCTACGGGCGGCTGGTCACCGATCCGGAGGTGCTGGCTGCGATCGACCACGAGGTGTACGGCACTTTCGCGGAGATGGACACCGGCCCCCCGCCCGACCAGGTGAACCAGTTCGTGGACGCGCTGCGCGCCCAGGGCATCGAGAACGACGTCCACATCTACGACGCGGTCAACCATGGCTTCTGGCTGCGCGTGGACGGCGATCCCGACCTGCGCACAGCCCCCGCGCAGGATGCATGGGACCGGCTCAAGGCCTACCTCGAGCGCACGCTCGCGGGCTGACTCCAAGCCAGGATGGCACGTCCGTACAGGAGTCCCGGCCCCGTCCTCGGCCTGGCGTTGGCCGTGCTGCTTGCCGCGGGACGAGGCGCAGGCCAGGAGACAGGCTCCAACCCATTTGCCGGCTTCGAGACCCACTTCCTCTCCAATGGCGTGAAGGTCTGGTTCAAGCCGCTTCCCGGCGCGCCCAACGTCTCGGTAAGCGTCGGGGTGCCGGTAGGCTCCGACGCGGATCCGCCCGGCAAGGAGCAGCTCGCCCATTTCACCGAGCACATGCTCTTCTCCGACCGCGACGGCCGGACGGAGCAGGAGATCAAGGACGCCGTGGAAGGGATCGGCGGGCGGCGCAACGGCTTCACCTACCGGGACCGCACCTGGTACTACGTGACCATCGGCCGGGAGCACGGGCTGTTCGCGATCGAGT
>JAJDXG010000036.1 GCA_022823365.1 Gemmatimonadota bacterium | reverse complement strand
GGCGTCCCGCCCCCCCCCCCGCCCGGCGGGGGCCGGGGCCTGCACCGCGGGTCTCCCCCCCGCCACCGCGGTGCTCCGCACCGCGCACGTCGTGACCCCACCCAGCCTCACGGCAGGAAAAAGGTGGTTCTTCGGCTCCTGACGCCGACATCCGAGAACCGGCGGACGCCGGGTTCGTTGTTGTCTGTAGTCCCCGGTCCCGGGATCCGTGGTTCCGCTCTTGTCCGTATGTACCGTTGACGCCGTCACGAGCGGCATGCTTCGGCCCGCGGCCGGCATGCGCCGCCCGGTTCTCCGGCCCGGCGTTCCCGGCGGGGTTCCCCGGCTACAATGCCACCCGGCCGCCGGGGCGTGGCTCAGTCTGGCAGAGCACCTGGTTCGGGATCAGGGGGTCGCAGGTTCAAATCCTGCCGCCCCGACGCGGCCCGTCCTTCCGGACGGGTTCCGGGCCCTGAGGCGGCCGTGGCATCCGGCTCCTCCGGACGCACCTTCCTTCCGCCCCTTCCCCCCGGGGACCGGGCGCTTACCTGACGGCACTCACCCATGGGCAAAAACGTGTATATTCCGGCGCGCCTGCCGGGCACGTGTTGTCCCGGCGGGCGCCCTTTTTCATGCTCTTGCTCCTTGACATTCCCGAATTGGATGTGATGGAGTTAGCGCGCATGTTCGCCCCGGCCACCTCTGCCCGCTCCACGGTCAGGGTGAGTTCGAAGGTTTTCGACGTTGGGTTCTTGCCCCTTGCCACGGAGGCGCATATACTTGCCGCCCGGATGGCGGGTGCGGGAACGCATCGGTAATCCCTGTCCTACTGGAGGTAGGAAGAATCACACGAGACGGCGCTTGGCCCCCCCAAGGGGCGCCGAACCTGTCCCAATAACGCCCTACAGGAGGTAGGCGAAATGACGCAGATCACGAGGAAGTCAGTCCCCATGCGCGGGCTGATTCTCCTTCTTACCGTGACCCTGGGCGCTGGTCTCGTGCTCGCGGGTTGCGGGGACGACGACACGACGACGACGCCGGCACCGGCGCCGCCGCCGCCACCGCCGCCGGCCCCTGAACCGGAGCCCGAGCCGGAACCCGAGCCTGAGCCCGAGCCGGAGCCCATGCCGACTCCGTTCGTGGTGGAGTTCTCCATGCCGGAGGACGCCGAGGTCATGTATCCGATGATTCCGGACGGCGGCACCGACATGGAGACCGCCATGGCGGTGGTCAATCCTCAGATGACGGTCACGGTGAACATGCCGGCCATCGTTTCGGCGACCTTCGTCGAGGGCGCGAACCCGATCGGACTGATCCCGGGCGACCAGTGGCCGTTCGCCTACGTGAAGTGGGAAGCCCTCCAGGCCATGGTGGTCGAGACGGGTGTCACTTTCGCGGTTCAGCCGGTGGAAATCGGCGCCAACCAGGTGCCGCTCCCGATCGGGGAAGCCGCCCTGGTGACCTGCGGTCCGTTCGAGTGCATGGAGGGCATGGACGCGCCCGACATCATGATGAGTTCCGCGGCGTGCGACGCCTGGGATCCGGACTTCGAGTTGGAGATCGGAATCGTGGACAACGATCGTATGACCCACGCCAGCGAACGTACCAAGTACGTCACGGGCGTGGAGGACGTGTCGCTCGTGGGCAGTCCCGCTAGCGGTAGCGCCGTCATTACGCCAGACGACCCCACTACCGATACAACCAATCCGTTCCACTGTGCCGACGACGGCACCGGCACCGCTGATCTGACCCAGTGTTCATTCAATCCGAACTATGACATTACGGCTGATACCGGTGTGACAGCGCCGACCACCTGCAGCGGGGGAGGCTCCCTAGAGCAGGGCGCTGACGGCGTCAAGTACACCCAAGCCAAGAATCCTGACGGTTCCGCCGCCGGATACGTTGTCAGGTGCCTGGACTTGCGTCCAACAACGATCTTTGACGGCTTGGATCTCGGCTGGCGGTTCTCATCCAATCTCGACTTCAAGGTGACCCACGATCTGGGATCGGTGAACTCCGGTCCGAGGCCGCCAACCACCAAGAAGCAGTCACGCTCCACGCCACTCTCCATCGCCAGCATCGGTGTGGTGGACTTGAGGAGGGATCCGAGCGACACCGTTGATACCACCACAGGTGACCTCGTCCAGTCCGGCTTCCCGAGGTACGCGGCGCTTGCCGCCGAAGCGGACGTGAGCTTCATCGATCGGACGACGTTTGGTGGGGACGACCCTACGGGAGCTCGTGGGTCGTGCGAAACGGTGGCGGACTACGACCGGACCGGCCAGAGCCGGCCCAAGGAGTGCTTCCGCCTGATGGTTGATGGCAGGCTCCGGCAGAACTACCTGGATCCCTATTCCTTCACCGCGGATCCGCAGGGCGCCGACGTCGCCTGGGGCGCCATCGCCTGGGAAGCGTTCGAGGACCTGACCTGCGACAGCTACGAGATGATGGTGGCGGACAGCGTGGACGTCTGCTCCTTGCTCGAGGCCGAGGTCGAGAACCTTCCGATGCCCAACGCGGACCCCGTGGTTCAGGGTGACGCAGGCAAGGAAGCGCTCATCGGGTTCAATCTCACCTACGGCGGCATCGGCGGCCCCGGCGACAACTTCCGGGCGCTCTGGTACGACCATCCCGGTGGACGTGTGAACCCGAACGGGAACCTGTACGACCAGAATCACCGCATTCATCCGACCGCCGGGACAACGAGCAGTTACAACCCGTACGACGCGGCCACGGCGTCCAGCCCGGGTGCCGGCGACAAGCACGTGCAGACCCTGGCAATGGTGGCGACCGACAGTCAGGTCCCGGCCGTGCGCAAGTCGGACACGGCGGACATCGAGAAGGAGACCTGGATCAAGACCCTGCTCCGGACCTTCCCGAACCCGGATTACGGTGATCTGGGCAAGACCGATTTCAATGGCAACAGCTTCCCGGACAACCACGGCACCGGCACTCGGACGTCGGACGACACCTGCTCCGCCGCCGACGGTGGTTCGCCGCAGACCGGGCGCCCGCCGGGTTCATTCAGTGATCACGTGGGCAACGGCGACAGCACTCTCTGTGACGCAGCCGATGTGGAACTCTCCACGTCCGTGACGTTCGTGGACGGGATGAACCTTGGGTGCTCGACCACCGTGGACTACACGCTGACCTGTCAGTGGGATGCCAGCGGAGGCCACACGGCAAGTGCCGCCACCGCGTTCACCGAAGCCACGGCAAGCAGCTTCGTGAGCTGCAAGGTGAGCAGCTGACCATCTGACGCAGTCCCAAGTGGGGCAGCCCGTTCATCGGGCCGCCCCATGCGGGAAGGCACATGTTGGACGCCCCGGGGTTTCGACCCTGGGGCGTTTCAAGTCTCGGCGGAGTTGATCCGGGAACCCGGAACCCAACACCGCTAGAGGGACTCGCGGGGTGGACTCTGAATGGGAACCGGAGGTTTGGCGCGTTCCCGCTGGATTCGAACTGGAATCCTCGCGTGGCTCGCGGTCGCGTTCTCCGGGACGGAAGTGCCGGGATACCGGTTCTACCTGTACAACGTGGAGCGCGGGATTCCGCTCGCAGCGGAGGCGGTGCACTGGGACGAATCGGTCTGGGGTCCCGGCGAGACGCTTACCTGGGTTGTCGCGGACGATCCCGGTTGGACTGCCGCCTGGACCGATTCAACCGGAGCGCGGCGGCAACCGCCGCTCGGGAGTCCGGACGAGGTCGTCCCCTTCGTGAGGACCGCGCTGCAAGCGTGGTCGGATGTCGGGACCGCAGACACGCTCTGGGAAGTCTCGGGCGTCGATCCGGCGCTCGATCATGCGGAATCGAAGGACGGACGCCCGACGGTTTTCGTGGACCCGGAAGCGGACCGAGGTTCCTATGCCGCGATCTGGTTCGACCGGGTTGACGGCGCATGGACGCTGGTGGATTGCGACGTACCGCTGGCCCCGTTTGCGGCCGCGGCCTTGCGCGACGACATCTGGTGGACCCATGTGCTGGTCCACGAGTTCGGCCACTGCATCGGTCTCGATCACTCCGGCGCGTTTCCGCGCATCAATGAGGGCCGGCAACTTGACCTCCGCGGCGCCTTCGGAGTTGACCCGCTCATGTCCTACGGCGACTTCTACGGGGACTTGGCGTTTCTCGCGGCCGACGACCGCCTCGGCGCTTCGCTGCTCCGCCCCGCTGCCGGGTGGAAGGCTTCCATGGGCGGCATCAGCGGCCTCGTCACTGTCGGCGAGGACCCCGCGCCCTTCGTTCAGGTGTTCGCGATCCCGGTTTCGGGCGGCGTGACGACCGGCGCCGTCGGCAGCTTCACGAACGCGGACGGCGAGTTCGTCGTCGACGGGCTCGAACCGGGACGGTACGTGCTCTGGACCGGTCCACTCAACATTCTCTACGCCCACGGGGAACTCCTCAGCCACCGGCCGTCGCCGGTCCTTGATGCCTCGGACCAAGCCTTGCTTGTGCCCGTCACGGTGACCCGCGGCGCGGTAACCGAGGGCATCCGGATTGGCGCCCGCGCCACACGGAAACCGTAACGTGTCAAGGCACGGGACGAGGCGCCGCGCGAGGCTGTGGCTCCGCGCCGGACGGGCCCTGGCGGTTCGAACGCGCAACGGGCCCGTCATCGGGCTCGTCGTTTGCCTCGGACTCGCCGGATGCGGAAGCGATGGACCGACCGCGCCTCCACCGCCCCCGCCCCCGACGGTGACCGTCGCGTTCGAGCCCGGACCGATTGAAGTCGGTGAAGGCGAGACCGCGGAGATTCGGGTCACTTACCAGGTACGCACCCTGGACGCGCCCTGGACCTTGTCCGTTTCGACCCTGCCGGTCACAGCGTCGGCCGCGGACTTCGAACTCGCCGAGGCCACGATCGAGATTCCCGCGGGACAGGGAGTCTCCGGAGAGTCGTCCATCGCACTCGCAGCGTTGCCCGACGACCAGTTCGACGAGGGACCCGAAACCGTGGCGGTGCGTTTCGTTCCCGGCGGCGGGGTGAATGCCAGGCTCGGTGCTGACCTCCAGGTGCGCATAGCGGATGGCGGCGTCTCCCCTTGTCCGGAGTTGAGCGTCGTCGCCACGCGGCCCGAGCCGGGCGGGCCGGCCGACGTCTACGTCCAGCGGACCTTCGCCTTCCGGGTCATGGAGGGAGACCAGGGGCCGGTCATGGAGTTCGCGGCGCCGTACCTGGAGCTTTCGCAGGACGCGGTGGACGGCCTCCCGCACTCCAACACCAACTTCGCGCTCCACATCGAGGCCTGGGACGTGAGGGCCGAAGGCCAGCACGTCGAACACACGGTGGACATTCAGATGCGGCACGACGCGTTCCAGGACCCGGATCTCGAGCTGGCGTTTCACGGAGAAGGCTGCGATGCCGCCGGAGTCGTCTGCTCCACCGAGACCTGTGGGCTCGAAACCGTCCCGTAAACCGCCCGCGGGGTCCACAAGACCGGCTCTATTGCGGATCGCGCTGAAACCCAAGGAGGGTTCCTCATGAAGATCGTTACCAGGATGCTCGCGGCCGTCGGCATCGCGCTGTCGCTTGGCGCGTGCGGCTCGGACAGCGGGTCGACCAGCGGCCCGTCCCCGGCTCCCACGACGCCTGCTCCTCCGCCACCGCCTCCCCTGACACCGCCCGAGGGTTTGACCGTGGTGGAGCAAACGGAGACGGCGCTCACGCTGGAATGGGAGCCCGTGGCGACTGCCACGGCGTATGAGGTCCACGTGTGGACAGTGCGCGGAATCGAGGCGGCGATCGCGGAACGGACATCGGAGACGACTCTCACGGTCGACGATCTACATCGCGGTACGCGCTACCTCGCGGGTGTGGTGTCGCTGCGCAACGCCGAGGAAAGCGAGTGGGGGCCCGAGGTCGAGACGCACACGCTGATTCCGGAGTACACCTGCGGATCCGAGTATGACCTGGCAAGGGACTTCGCAATTGTCCCTCACGAGTGGGACGGATCCCCGATTCGGGTGGACATCATCGACAACATGCCTCCGCATGGAATACCGCTCTCGAACCTCGAAGCGCAACTGGGGTTCATCGAACGGATGGCGGAGGACATCGAGTGGCAGCTCGGCTACCCGGTGATCGAGCGTGGGGAGGTGATTTCCGAGCCGGAAGGGTTCGCCGTGCGGAGTGAGTGCGACAACTGCAGCGTCGTCGTGGAGGGCTGGGAACGGGAGCCGCGAACGGCCGTCGCGATCTATGCGGATCAGGACCCCAAGCGGGAGGACGGTTCCATCATCGCGATGTGGGCGCAGGTTTGGGATGGACTGACCTTCTGGTTCCCATTGGCGCTGGCGGAGGCCGATCACAACCTCAGTTGGGGAGTCCTGAACCACGAGGTCTTCCACCTGCTCGGTTACCGGCATCCCGACAATCCGGACCCGAACGGCATCGCCATGAACTACGAGAGTATGTACAGCACGCAGGAGCGTCAGGTCCGGTACTACCACTACGCCGACTGGCAGGACATCGCCGAGCTCGGATGCGCGTTTCCGGAGAACGCGACACCCACGCCGGAGCCGACGCTCCGGCGTCTTCGCGCGCGCATGAAGCCGTACTCCAGGCCCGAGGCGTGGCATAGGCCGAAGCACCTTCCCTCGCCGTAGTCGTAGTGGAGCGGCACCTTCGCGTAGGAGTTTGCGACCGGCGGTTCCGAACGACCGCACCAGACATCCACTGAGGAGAACAGGAACATGGACCGTCTCTCTCCCGCTCTCGCGGGTGCGCCCCGTCTACGACGTTGTCGTGGTGGGCTCCGGTTACGGCGGGTCGGTGGCCGCGTCGCGCATGGCCCGCTGCGGGAAGAGCGTCTGCGTTCTCGAACGCGGGCGCGAGATCTCCACCGGCGAGTTCCCACGCACGATCTTCGACGCGCAGGGAGAGTTGCAACTCAACTCCTCCCGGCTGCGCACCGGATCGCGGACCGGGCTCTTCGATCTCTCCCTGAACGACGACCTGCACGTCCTCGTCGGCTGCGGGCTCGGCGGGACCTCGCTGATCAACGCCAACGTGGCCCTCAAGGCGGACGATCGGGTGCTGCGCGACCCCGCCTGGCCGGACGCGCTGACGCGGGATTCCGCGTTCGAGCTCGGCTACGAGCGCGCCCTGGCGATGCTGGAGCCGCAGACGCTCCCCGAGGACCGGCCCGTGGCGAAGGCGGAAGCGTTGCGCGCCGCTGCGAGCGCGATGAAGGCTCCCTACGCGCGGGTCCCGATCAACGTCGCGTTCGAAGCGGGAACGAACGCCGCCGGTGTCGCGCTCGAGGCGTGCACCTTCTGCGGCGACTGCTGTTCCGGCTGCAACATCGGCGCGAAGAAGACGACGATGCTGACTTGGCTGCCCGACGCGGTGAACCACGGCGCGGAGGTGTTCACGAGGGCGAGCGTCTCGCACCTGGAACGGGCGCCGAACGGTGGCTGGAGGATCTACTACACACCCGTCGGTTTCGCCCGCGGGCGGTTCGACGAGGCCCCGCTGTTCGTCACGGCGTCGGTCGTGGTGCTGGGGGCCGGCAGTCTCGGCTCCACCGGCATCCTGCTGCGCTCGCGGGACCGCGGTCTCCCGCTGTCGGGGAGATTGGGCAAGGGCTTCACCGGGAACGGCGACGTCCTGGGCTTCACCTACAACGGCAAGCTGCCGGTCGGCAGCGTCGGAATCGGCCAGCGCGATCTGGACGTGGACCCACCCGGGCCCACCATCACGGGCGCGGTGGACCTCCGGAACACCGACGCCTTCCGCGACGGGATGATCATTCAGGAGGGCGCGATTCCGAGTCCCCTCGCACCACTGATGCCCGTCGCGCTCAAGGCGGTGGCCTCCGTATCCGGGAAGAACGGCGACGGCGGCGCCGCCGCGTGGCTGAGTGAACACAAGGACCGGATCGAGAGCCTGATCCAGGGTTCCTACGAGGGGGCGGTCCACCACACCCAGGTGCTGCTCACGATGGCGCACGACGATGGAGCGGGCGAGATCCGGCTGGACGGCCACGGCCGGCCGCGGGTCCACTGGCCGGGGGTCGCGCGCCAGCAGATCTTCGCCGATATCGCGCGGCGGGGAGAGGAACTGGCACAGGCGCTCGGAGCGACCTGGATCGAGAACCCCATCTCCCGCCGCCTGCTCGGCGAGAACCTCATCACGGTCCATCCCCTCGGCGGCTGCAACATCGGGACGGACCGGGCCTCGGGAGTGGTGGACCACAAGTGCCGCGTGTTCGACGGCTCCGCTGACGATCCGGAGGCAGTCCACGACGGTCTCTACGTGTGCGACGGAGCGGCCCTCCCCTCCCCGGTGGGAGTGAATCCGCTCCTGACCATCTCGGCGGTCGCCGAGCGGGCGGCGATCCACCTCGCGCGTGACCGCGGCTGGAGCTTCGACGTGCAGTCGAAGACGGACGCGCCGGTACGGCGCGCGGGACCGTCCATCACCGCACGGCCCGCAGGCGTCCGCTTCACCGAGCGCATGGCCGGCTTCTTCGGGGAGGGAGCGGACTACTGGGCGGGCGCGGAAGCGGGACGCACGGCCGGGTCGTCGTTCGCGTTCGTCTTCTCCATTTCGGTGGAGGACGTGGACCGCATGCTCGCCGATCCGGCGCACGAGGCGGATCTTTTCGGGAGCGTGGACGCACCAGCGCTCTCGGAGAACCGCCTCATCGCCTCCGGCGGGCGCTTCAACCTCTTCAGCGACGACCCCGATGACCCCGCCACGAAGCGCATGGAGTATCGGGCGACGCTCACCGCCGAGGACGGCGCGCAGTACGAGTTCCGGGGGCACAAAGTCGTCCGCGACGACCCGGGCTTCGACCTCTGGGCCGACACGACCACCCTGTACATCGAGCTGCGCCGCCGGGACGCTGAAGCCGCGGACGAGCCGTTGCGCGGCGTGCTGCGGATTGCGGTCACCGACTTCATCCGGCAGCTCACCACCATGCGGCCCACGGGGCGCGATTCCGCGACGGCCCGGGCCAAGGCGCTGGCTGACTTCGGCGGCTTCTTTGCCGGTTCGCTCTTCAAGATCTACGGTCGGGTCGGCGGCGCCCTGCGGCGGTTCGACGAGAAGGCGCCGCCACGCAAGCGGCGTCCCCTGCGCTGCGGCGTCGGACAGGTCGTCCCCGTGACGACGGAGGATGGGAAACAGTTGCGCCTTACCCGGTACCGGGGCGGCGGCCGCGGTCCGGTCATCCTGGCGCCCGGCCTCGGGGTCTCGAGCCTCATGTTCGCGATCGACACGATCGACACGAACATGCTGGAGTATCTGTTCGAGGCCGGCTACGACTGCTGGCTTTTCGACTATCGGTCGAGCGTGGACCTGGCCTATTCCGGCGAGTTGCACACCGCGGACGAGATCGCTCGCTACGACTATCCCGCCGCGATCGCCAAGGTGCGCGAAGAGACTGGCGCCGCCGATGTGCAGATGGTCGCCCACTGCTTCGGCGCGACAACGTTCACGATGGCGATGCTCTCCGGATTGCAGGGCGTGCGGTCCGCCGTCATGTGCCAGATCGGGCCCCATGTGTATGTCCCGTGGTTCCCGCAGCGTCTGCTGGCGTACATGCGTCTTCCCTGGTTTCTCGGCCTGCTGCGGGTGCGGGCCATGGACGTCACGTCTTCGGGACGCGATCCGCGCTGGCTCAGGGCCCTGGATCGGATCCTTTACTGGCTGCTTCCACTATCCGGGCGGGCGAGCAGTGAGAATCCTGTAGCCAATCGCATCACCGCGCTCTACGGTGCGCTCTACGAACGGGACCAGTTGAACGACGCGACCTTCAACGACGCGCTTCCGGAAATGTTCGGCGAGGCGAACGTCGCCGCTCTGGCGCAATTGGGTTTGATCGCCCGCCGCTGCCGGGTCGTGGACTCGGACGGCCGGAATGTCTATCTCCCGAAACTGGAGGGGCTCAACCTGCCTGTCTGTTTCATCCACGGCGCGCAGAATAGGACCTATCTGCCGAAGAGCACCCGGAAGACGTACCGCCTCCTCAGGCGGCGGTTCGGCGCCGCGCAGTACACGCGCCACGTGATCCCGAACTACGGGCACGTCGACTGCGTCTTCGGAAAGGATGCCGCGCGCGACGTTTTTCCCCTCATGCGCGCCCATCTTGACGGTACGTGATGCTGCGGCCCGCATCATGTGCCGTTCAGGTTCCGGTTTGACGCGTCAGCAGCCAATGTCCGCCCCGAAACAAACCTGGTGAAACCTGGCGCGATGTCCGGCCGGGCGGCAGCGGAGGCCGCGCCGGGGGGGCCGACGGCGTCCTCCACGATTCCTGTACCGGCGGGCGTCCATTTCACGGAGAGGATGGCGGGCTTCGTCGGAGAGGGCGAGGACTACTGGGAGGGCGCCGAAGCGGGGCGTGCGGCCGGATCGTCCTTCGCGTTCGTCTTCTCCATCTCGGTGGACGACGTGGAAGGGATGCTCGCTGACCCGGCGCACGAGGCGGACCTTTTCGGGACGGTGGAGGCGCCGGCGCTTTCGGAGAGCCGCCTGATCGCCTGCGGAGGGCGTTTCAACCTCTTCAGCGACGACCCCGACGATCCCAAGTCGAAGCGGATGGAGTACCGGGCGACGCTGACCGCCGAGGACGGCGCGAGCTACGAGTTCCGCGGCCACAAGGTCATCCGCGACGACCCCGGGTTCGATCTCTGGCCGGACACCACCACGCTGTACATCGAACTGCGTCGCTGTGACTCTCCGGACGCTTCCCCACCGTTGCGCGGCGTGCTACGGATTGCGGTTACCGACTTCGTCCGGCAGCTCACCACCATGCGGCCGACGGGGCCCGATTCGGCGAAAGCCCGGGCGAAGGCGCTGGCCGACTTTGGCGGCTTCTTCGCCGGCTCGCTCTTCAAGATCTACGGCGGATTCGGGCGTGGGCTGCAGCGGTTCGACGAGAACGCGCCGCCGCGCCAGCGGCGTCCCCTGCGCTGCGGGGTGGGCCAGGCGGTTCCGGTGACGACCGAGGACGGGAAACAGTTGCGCCTTACCCGGTATCGGGGCGGCAGCCGGGGTCCCGTCGTGCTCACCCACGGGTTGGGCGTCTCCAGCCTCATCTTCTCGATCGACACGATCGCGACCAACCTGGTGGAGTACCTGTTCGAGGCCGGCTACGACTGCTGGCTCTTCGACTACCGGTCCAGCATCGACCTTCCCCATTCCGGCGATCTGCACACGGCGGACGATGTGGCCCGTTACGACTACCCCGCCGCCATCGACAAGGTCCGCGAGATGACCGGCGCGCCCGGTGTGCAGGTCGTCGCGCACTGCTTCGGCGCCACGACCTTCACGATGGCGATGCTCTCCGGGCTCCAGGGTGTGCGGTCGGCGGTGATCTCCCAGATCGGACCGCATGTCTTTGTTCCGTGGTTCCCCCAACGGCTGCTCGCGCACCTGCGCGTCCCCTGGTTCTTCGGCCTGCTGCGGCTTCGCGCCGTGGATGTGACGGCTCGCGAACGCGATCCGCGGTGGCTCCGGGCGCTCGACCGGGTGCTGTATCGGCTTCTGCCGCTCTCCGGGCGGTCAAGCTCCGACAGCGCGACGAGCAACCGCATCACCGCGCTCTACGGCCCGCTCTACGAGCGCGACCAGTTGAATGAAGCGACGTTCCTCGAGGCCCTCCCGGAGATGTTCGGCGAAGCGAATGTGGCGGCGCTGGCTCAGCTGGCCCTCATCGCGAGACGGAAACGCATCGTGGCCGCGGACGGAAGGAACGCCTACCTTCCGCAACTCCGAGGTCTCAACATCCCTGTCTGTTTCATCCACGGCGCGCTGAACCGCACCTTCTTGCCGACGAGCACCCGAAAAACGTACCGCCTCCTGAGACGGCGTTTCGGCGCCTCGCAGTACTCGCACCATGTGATCCCGGAGTACGGCCACATCGACTGCATCTACGGGAAGGACGCTCAACGCGATGTCTATCCGCTCATTCGGGCGCACCTCGACCGGTATTGACGTCCGCGTGGGCTCCTTTCTGACTGCCCTGTTCGGGCGACTGTTCCGCCGTTCACACAGGTCGCAGGACTGCCGGCCACCGGCCGTCGGCCCGATCCTTGGCGCACTCACCGAAACCGGCGTCCGAGTCTTCTGCCAATGGCGGCCAGCGGCCGGTCTCGGCTACGCGCAGTTGACTCTGTGGCCGCTCGACGATACCGGTCGGCCTGAGGCAGGCACGACGAAAGTGATCCGCCTGAATCCCAATTTCGCGCACTCGGGAGTGTTCGTCGTCGAAGGACTGGCTGCGGGACGGCCGCACGCTTACCGCGTCGGGGTCTTTACCGCCGCCGCCTACGACGAGGCCTGCGCGTGGGCCCGGGCGCACCCGCTCAGATGGAGCCATGACGCCCCTGTCTTCCGGACCCGCGAATCCGTTCCGGACCGCCATCGCATCGCATTGGGTTCCTGCCGCTACGCGCTGAGGCTTGGGGCCGGTGACTCGGACTCCTTTCTTTTTGACGACCGATCGGACAAGGCCTATGGCTCCATACTCCGCGTGCATCAGGCAAGGCCGCTCGACAACCTGGTCTTCGTCGGAGACCAGATCTACGCAGACGACCTCAACGACTTCCGCAACGACGTCAGCTTCCAGCAGTACGCGGGCCGCTATGAGTCCCTCTTCGGGACTCGATGGTTCCGAATGCTGAGCAGTGTCGTACCGACCGTCAATCTCCTTGATGATCACGAGATCGAAGACAACTATCCGGCCAAAGCGGATCGCACGAAGCTGCTGACCAAGGTGCCGGCGGCGCTCCACGCCTTTGACGTCTTCCAGATGTCGTACTCGCCGTTGTACGAGGCGTCCGACGGCCGGATCGTGGGGAGGCCGAATCGGTACTGGTATGCCTTTCGGGATGGGATCGTTGAGTACTTCGTAACCGACACACGGACCGAACGGGTCCTCCGCACGGACGGCCGCGAATCGCGGCTTTTCTCGGCGGCGCAACTCTCCGCCCTGGTGAAGTGGATGACGGACGATTCGGACTGCGCTTACAAGGTGGTTCTTGCTGCCGTTCCACTGGTACCCCTGTCCAAGGGCACGCTCCACGGCTTCGGCGGATTGGCGGGAGACGCCCCGGACAAGTGGGATGTGTCGCCGAAGCAACGGGACAGCTTTCTCAGCGCAACCGAGAGGGTCCGGCAGCGCCTGGTCGTCCTGTCGGGAGACATTCATGTGAGCACTGTTGGCACGGTGATGGGCGATGCCTCGATGTTTCACAACATCGTGTCCAGTCCCGTCTACTGGCCGTACCCACACGGTTCAGCGGTGGATTTCCACATGGACGGCGAACTCACTCGGGGATTCCGGTATGAGTGTTCGCCTGTCATCGCCACCGACAATTTCGCCGAAATCGAGTTTCGTCCGGACCGGCTCGAAGTCCGTTTCTGGCCGCGAAAGGTCAAGGTCGGGACGACTCCGCTTTTCCACTACACGCACGACTACGAGGACGAAACTTTGGTTTCGGCGTCCAACTGACGCCGGGGCCGCCTCGGGACGGCTCCCCGGCACGCCGCGGTTGAGATGGTCTCGGTGAAGCATCCGGTTTCCACCGGACGGATGGGTGATGGATGGGGCCGGACCCAGTGGAGTTGAGGCGGGAATTCGTCCTCGCAAGTTTCTGCGGGAGTGTTCAACGGCGGCGCCGCGAAGCGGGCCGGGTTTGAGCTTCAGGGCCCGGTTGGGCAGGGTGGATCGTCCGATGATGGTCGTCGACCGCCACGCCGAGCGGTCCCGGGAGGAGAGGACCTACTGTGGTGAGGAAGCGTTCGAGGGCCGGACGGTAAACGTCTGGAGGATGTGACCGGCGGCGTCCGGAGTTCGGGCCGGCCGCGGTCGGCGGGTGCCACACTTTGAGGCGTGAAGAAGTTCGCGCAGACCGGCCCGGTCAAGCGGGACAGGCACTACCTCATCCCGCCGCTCGAGCGGGTGGACCTCGATGAGGTTCTGACCCTGATCGGGGACGAGCACTATTTCGTCCTGTACGCTCCACGGCAGACGGGGAAACGACCATCCTGCTGGCGGCGCGAGGAGGCGTTCGACGGCGGGACCGTCACCGTCTGAGGGTAGCTCTAGCGGGCGGCATCTGGAGCCGCGACCGGCCACGGTCGGTCCGTCCGGTCCCCCCGGGGCCACGCGATCATCAGGTCCGTCCGGCCACGGCCGAGCCCGTACTCCCGCTCCAGGCAGCCCCCGCTGTTCATGACCCGCTGCAACGGGGCGTTGGGAGTATCGGGCCATCCAGCGTGCGGCTCAGGCCCGGCGGACTCCTGACAGGCGAGGCAAGACCGACACGCTGCTGTTTCCCAGCCAGAGTTCGCGCAGTTTGGGAAAACTGCCGTCCGAGGCCGCAGTCGCGCCGCTCAAGGGGTTGTTCCCGAGCGCGAGCACGGTCAGTTCGTGAAGTTCGCCGAGCTCGGGTGGGACCGTACCGGTCAGGCGGTTGTGACTGAGGTCCAAGGCGTTCAACCGCACGAGGCTGCCGAGAGAGGGAGGAATCTGGCCGCTCAGACGGTTGTGATCGAGTCGCAACTCCTTGAGTTCGGAGAGCCTCCCGAGTTCGCAGAGCCCCGCGCCGACGAGGTTGTTGTCGCCCAGCAGGAGGCGCTCGACGCGGCCGGCCGCATTGGTCCGCACTCCGTGCCACTCTCCAAGCGGCGCGTCACTCAACCACCTAGTCCGGTTCTTCCATGCCGGCCCGCCGGTGGCTTCGTAGAGTGCGATCAGGGCCTCGCGGTCGGAAGCGGCGTTCCACTCGGCCCCGGAGTAGTTCGTGATGCCGTCGAGCCACTGGCGGAATCCTGCGCCAGCCGGAATCTGCAACTGGGTACGATCGAAGCTGATGTATTGGAGGCTGGAAAAACTGCTCAGCGCCATGGGCAGTTCTCCACATAGGCCCGCGTTCCCGGACATGAAGAACGCGTTGAGCATCTTGAGCTCCGCCAGCTCGGGAAGGGGACCGTGGAAGCAATTGTTGCTGAGCGATATCCAACGCAACGCCGGCAAGCAGCCAATCCGATCGGGAATGCGGCCGTCCAGGGCGTTGTCGTGGACCATCAGTTCGCGCAGAGCCGACAGGTCACCCAGCTCGGCCGGAAGCGGCCCGCGCAGTTTGTTGCGGTAAAGGCTCAGGGCACGGAGCCGGGGCAGGCGGCCAAGCGCCGGCGGGATTTCGCCCGTGATCTCGTTCTCGAATAGCTGGAGCAACTCCAGAACGCTCAACCCGCCCAGTTCCGGTGGAATCGAGCCACGCAGCCCGTTCTTGCCCAACTCGATCGCGACCACCCGACCGGCGTCGTTGGTCCGGATTCCGTACCACTCGCCGACCGGTTCCCTGGTGAGCCAGTTCTCATTCGAGTCCCAACTCGCCCCTCCCAGGGAATCGAAGAGCTTGACGAGAATGGCGCGTTCGACTTCGTGAACGTTCATTGCGTTTCCTTTGTCGTCCAGCCGGCGCGGCCCGGTTTCTCATATGGCTGTCCGGGTCCGAGTCGCCGGTAGATACAAGTGAACCCCGGGACCGGCTGGCCCCGGGGTTCCCGTTTGATTCAGATCAGACGGATCTCAGGAGACGCAGATCCTTACTCCGCCTCGCACTTCAGGAAGAAATCCTTGTCGCCAGCGGTGAACGCGGAGGGCAGCGCGTTGCGACCTTGGGCCATTCCGCCATCGGCGTCCCACGTGCAGGTGATCGTGACCATGCGGGTCGTGGAGCAACCGAAGGTGCCGTCCGCGAACGTGACCTCGGCGTCCCGGGTCCATTCCGTGTCGCACAGGGTGTTGTCGTCGTCGTCACCGCCGTCATCCTCGTTGCACTTGATAACGTCATCACGGTTGGTGAGAACCGTGTAGTTCCGTGCCGTATTGCCGGCCCGGTCGCCGGGTTCGGTGAAGGAACCGGCTACCTCGAGAGTGAAACCGGTGGACTCGTAGTTGTCCGCACGACCGTCGGGATGAGTCGCGGTAGCGCTGGATGAAGTCCGTATGGCCGTCGTCGGCGCGGCGGCGGTGCCACCCTTGCACGGCGCGGTGTCCCACGTGGTGGCCGTCTCGTCAGGATCGTAACTGGAACCGGATGGGCAACTCTCAACGAGGATGGTGCGCTCGTCGTCGACCGTGCTCCGGTCGTCCGTAGAACTCACCAAGTCCACCTTGCCGAGGTCGCCGGAGGTCAGGTCGCCATCGGCGTCGGTGAGGAATTCCCAGATCACGTTGAGGTTGAGGGGGTCTCCGTTGTCGTTAAGGAGGTCGTTGAATTTGCTCGCCATAGCAGCGGTACCAGTGCCGTCGTCCACCATCGGGCGGTCCTCTTTGTCGTCGAGGATCTTGCCGTCCAGGTTGTCGTCGAACCAGATGGTCTTGAACATCGGATCTCCCGTGCCCTTCTTGGCCGAGGCCTTCCACATGACCACCGTGTTGTCCGTGGCGTCGCCAGCGGTGTTGCCGAAGGTCTCCGATTCGAACACGACAGTCGGGTCCCAACCCTTGCCGGTGGCGAGGTCCACTTCATCCTCGAACATTGCGCAGATGTCCACATGGTCGGCCACCACGATCGGATCCATGCCTCCACACTCGAGATCCTCGAACGGATTGTTCTCCCAGTCGACCCGGCCCCAGGCCACGTCGGCGCCGAGGGGGGAGAGCTCGATGGTCCAGCCGGCCAGGTAGTCGGCGCCCTTGCCGGGGTTGTTGTCGCCCCTGCCGGCGCCGGGACCGCGCAGCCGGAAGCAACCCTCGGGTTCGTCGGTGAGATCGCCGGCGTCGTAGGGGTTGTCGCACACGTCCATCTCGTTGACGTTTGCGGTCGTGGCGTCGTTCGTTTCCGCATCGACATGGATCGAGGCGACCGCCTTCATGGCGAGCGTCTTGCCGCTGCCCTTGGCCGCCTTGATGGTCGTGTCGGTGTTCGTGCCGCCGTCGACCCCGGAGAAGACGTGCTTGACGTTCATCTCAAGGGAGGAACTGGTCACGATGCCGAGGTCCACACCGTCGTTGTCGTCGGCTTCCAGCCATGCATTTTTGGGGTCGGCGGTGATCTGCGCCGCCGTCGCGTCCACAACGTCGTTATCCACCTTGCCGACCTGGATCTCCACGCTGGGATCCCAGTCGGTGCACATCGGCGAGTTGGCGATCGAGAGCTCGGGAGCCATCGGGCCCATGGCGCACTCGAACGGACCACAGGACACGAGGACCCCAGCGCCGATCGGAATCGGGCCCTGGTTGGCTCCGAGCTCTACCGGGACGACCGAGAACTGCGCGCCGGTAGGGCTGACCACGGCGCTCTGCATGGTCGCCCAACTCACATAGGCGAAAGGCACGTTGGGAACGCCCGCGACCAGTCCAATCGGCGCCGCGCCCTCTACGAAGAGCGGGGTCACGATGCCGTGCATGTTCGTCATGACCATCATTTGCGGGTTGACCGAGGCCATGGCCGTAGCTTCGTCGTCGTCCATGTCCGGGATCATCGGGTACGGGGCCTTCGCGTCGTCCGGCACGGAAAACTCGACCAGGAACGGAGTCGGCTCGGGCTCGGGTTCCGGCTCGGGCTCAGGTTCCGGCTCGGGCTCAGGCTCAGGTTCAGGGGCCGGCGGCGGTGGCGGCGGCGGCGCCGGGGCCGGCGTGGTCGCCGTTTCGTCGTCGCCGCAACCCGCGAGCACGAGACCGGCGCCCAGGGTCACGGTAAGAAGGAGAAGGCGTCCGCCACCGCTGAAGCATGGTGTTGGTCGCCTCTTCAGGGGCATCCATCACCCTGACCTCCATGTCGAGGTGGTTCCGGGGAACGCGGTACACGAAAAAAGCGGGGGCGGCTCAAGCCGCCCCCGCCGGGTTCTTCGTTGCGAGTAAGCGCTAGTTCGACGCCGCCTGCTGCTTTACCGTATAGGCGGAGCTCAGCACCCACGGTCCCTCCGACGTCGCGGTGCTCATTGCCTGGACGCAGACATACACCTTCCGGTTTCCCGTTCTATCCTGAGCTGGAGTCGGGTTATTTGTGTCGGTGCTGTAAGCGGCCGGGCGGGCAAAGGCAGCGGAGGGGCTGATCACGATTCCGTCCCCATCATTGTCGACCTCAGCGGCCGAAAGGTTCGCGCTCCGGGTGTAGTCGGCGCCTGCCGCGGTGAGTCCGCAGTTGGCCGCCGTCGGCGTCTTGATGGCAACCGTGCCGTCGTTGTCAGTATTCGCCTTCCTTTCCAGATGCTGGATCGTCCGGACGTTGTAACCGGTGTTGAGCCTTGGCAACCCGTTCCGTCCCCTCGTGGCAACGCGCCAAACCACGGTTGTCTCGGTTGTCATCTCATCCACGAGGGATGTGTAGACCGTCGGGCTGGACGGCCTTGCCGGTCGCGTGTAGTTCTCGGCGTTGTTGGCCGGCACGGCCCAGCCGGACGTACCGGCACTGTTGCTGTAGCGCGCGCAGAGGAGATACCCGGTAAAGGTCTTCAGGCCGCTATCCATGACGATGTTGTCATCGGTGAAGTCCACATCGCTCTCACCGTCGTCGAGGGGCGTTCCGGCATCACAGGCAGCCTGCACGTCGTCAGCACTTGTATTGGTGCCATTGATGATTTGCCTGGTTGCCTCGGGTGTGTGCGAGTCCGCCACCACCCGGTACGCATAGTTGAAGCCGCCCTTGACAGCGAAAGTCTCCCACAGCAGAGCGGTCGTCATGTCGTCTGCGTCGTCCTTGTCGGTGTCCCTTGCCCTAGTGGGGGTTGAGGCCAGCGCAGGCGCAACGGGAGTCGCGGCGGCCCATGCGAAAGACAGGTTTTCGGAGAGGTTGTCCGGGTTGTTGGTGCGAACGCAGAGCAGAGCGACCTGGCCCGGTGTCGCTGTAAGCAGGTAAGACGTCGCCGATGAGGCAGTGCCCTGGCCGTAGTCCGCACCCTCGCACGGATTGGTACTGTCGTTGTAGGCAACCACTTCGGCGTCGATGTCGTACGTTGCGTCCGGCATCCGGTCCCAGATCCAGGTGATGCCGGTGCCCGTGCTCTCCCAGCGGACGTTGAGGTTGCCCATCCCGCCACCAACCGGCGCCGTCGGCTCCGGAGGGGCGTCGCCTTCCGTGCGGGTTTCCGCGACGTCGCTCCAGGCGCCCACGGTATACGCCTCGTCGTCATCCGCCGGCACGCCTCGCACCCGAAAGTCGTAGTCGGTCCCTTCGTCGAGGCCGCTCGCCACGCACTCTTCGTCCTCGACCTCGTTGTCCGCGGTCGCAGACCCGCAACTCGCGTCGGACCAGTCGTCACCCGGTTCGCGCTGTTCGACTTCGTAGGTTTCGGCGTTGGCAACGCTGTCCCACTCGAGGGTGATCGAATCCTCGGTCCGATCGGTGCTGCGAACGTCGTCGGGAGCGTCGAGCGCCACCGCGGCGGGCGGCGGGGCCGTCGTCCCGGAGACCCCGTCGGTCCACTCGCTGTAGGTCAGGTCGGTGAGCGAAGTCCCCGTTCCGGAGCGGACCCGGAAATGCCCGGTGGTGCTGCCCGACAGGTTGGAAACCGTGTGGGAGGTTGCCGGGGCCACGACGATGAACGTCGGGTCGGTGTCCGTGAAGGTGGCGTCCGTGCTGAACTGGCCCTGGTAGCCCAGCGCGCCCTCAACCGCATTCCACGACCACGTAATAGAGTTGGAAGTAGTGCCGGTTACCCGAAGATTCTCAGGCGTGCCCGGACCGGTCGGCTCCGGTTCCGGCGCCGGTGCCGGCGGCGGCGCTGGCGGCGGCGTCGGGGTGGTCGGAGCCGGCACCTCTTCGTCCCCGCAGGCCGAGACCATCATGCCGGCGCCGAGCAGCAGCGCAAGCAACAGAGCCCACCCGCGAGCGGATGCGAACTTGCCAGTGAACGACTTCATACCACCTACCTCCCGGTGCGGTGCCCGGGCGTTTCTTCTCGCGTCGACTCGTTCGAGTGTCGCGTTACTCACCTGTTGTCAATCTTCTACGGGGAGACACGTTTGCCGCCGGATCACCGGTTTCGGGCCCACGTTGCCCGATATCTGATACCCATCTAACATTGAAAACCGGCACCGCAAATGCCATGACCAGCCGCCCCTATCGCCTCTCCGCACGCTTCGTCGCCACCGTCCGGGAGCCGGGCCGCTACGGGGACGGACGCGGCTCCGGGGGGCTTTCCTTGCTCGTCAAGCGCACCGCCCGCGGCCACCTCGCGAAGTCCTGGGCGCAGCGCATCCAGGTGGACGGGCGCGCCCGCAACCTCGGCCTCGGGGTCTGGCCCCACGTCAGCCTGGCCGATGCGCGCCAGAAGTGCGTCCTCAACCTCGTGGCCCGCAGCCGGGGCGAACTGGTGACGGGCCGCCAGCGGACCGTCCCCAGCTTCGAGGAAGCGACGGAGACCGTCCTTGCCATTCATGCGGCGGGATGGAAGAAAGGCGGCAGATCCGAGAAGGACTGGCGGTGGACCCTCCGCAACTACGCCATGCCGAAACTCGGGGCGCGGCCGGTGGACCGGATCAGCACCACGGACGTGATGGCGGTTCTCGTTCCGATCTGGAACGAGAAGCGGGTCACGGCGCGGAAGGTGCGGCAGCGCATCGGGGCGGTGATGCGCTGGGCGGTGGCGCAGGGCTACCGGGAGGACAACCCGGCCGGCGATGCCATCGGCGCGGCGCTGCCAAAGAAGGGAGTCCGGCCACGGCATCTCGCTGCGCTTCCGTACGGTGAGGTCGCCGGCGCGATCGCCGCCGTGCGCGCGTCCAGGGCCCATCCCGCGACCGTGTGGGCGTTCGAGTTCCTGGTGCTGACTGCGTGCCGGAGCGGCGAGGTGCGCGGCGCGCGGTGGGAGGAGATCCGCCTCGAGGAGCGCGAGTGGCGGATTCCGGCGCAGCGGATGAAGACGAACCGGGAGCACCGGGTGCCGCTTTCCGCACGGGCGCTCGCCGTGCTCGCCGAGGCGAGCGCGGCGACGGGCCGCTCGGGACTCGTGTTTCCATCCCCGACCGGCCGGCTGCACTCCCGGGCAGCGATCTCGAGGCTGATCCAGCAGCTCGGCATCGAGGCCGTGCCGCACGGGTTCCGGTCGAGCTTCCGGGACTGGGCGGCCGAGTGCACGGACGCGCCGCGGGAGGTGTGCGAGCTGGCGCTCGCGCACGTGAACACGAACGCCGTCGAGGCGGCCTACCGCCGCAGCGACCTGTTCGAGCGCCGACGCGAACTCATGGAGCAGTGGGCCGCGTTCCTGACCGGATCCGCCGGTTCGTAACGTCCCGTCACCTGGCGGTGTCGCGCGCGAACCGCGGGTTGTAAATCACACCGATTTCACGACGGCGACCCCTCTCCAAGTGCGTATAGAATGGGGGTTCTGCGGGAGACGGAGGCTCTGGGTAGCGCGCCTCCGAACTCTCCGGGGCCTGCTGGCGTTGCGCTAGAAGTCGGCCGGCAAAGTGTGTTAGGCTGCCCACGACCTTATGTCCGAAGGTTCAAGCATTACTTGACCCTCCAGCACCGCACCGGGAGGTAGGTGGTATGAAGTCGTTTACTGGCAAGTTCTCATCCGCTCGCGGGTGGGCTCTGTTGCTTGCGCTGCTGCTCGGCGCGGGCATGTTGATTTCGGCGTGCGGGGAGGAAGAGACGCCGGCGCCGACCACCCCGGCGCCGCCACCGCCACCTCCGCCGGCCCCGGAGCCGACCCCCGAGCCGGAGCCAACCGGCCCGGCGACTCCCGGGAACCTCCGGGTGACGGCGACGACGTCCAGCTCCATCACCTGGACGTGGGATGCCGTGGAAGGTGCGCTCGGCTACGTGGGCCAGTTCAGCCCGGATTCCGCGTTCACGGACGAGGACCAGACGTTCGGCCCGATCGTCGCTCCGCAAACGTCGTATACGGTCGAGAACCTGTCGGGCAACATGACTGGATATTTCCGAGTCCGTTCAGGCGCCGGCACTTCCCTGACCGATCTCACTTTCAGCGACTGGAGCGACGGCGTGTCGGGTTCGACCGCCGCGCCGCCGACCCCGCCACCGGCGACCGCGCTGTCCGCCCCGACGGGTTTGAGCGTGAGGGATCGAGGGGACAACGACATTGCCCTGGAGTGGAACAGCGTCAGGGACGCGGACCATTACGAGGTCGAGCAGCGAGCGTCGGGTGGTGCCTGGACGGACGCCAGTTGTGGCGGTAACGACAACGAAGTGGACAGCGCGGCATGCGAGGCCACGGGGCTCGACGAGGCCACGTCGTACAACTTCCGGGTCCGGGCGGTGCCGGCCAACGACGACGACACGCTGACCGTTAGCGAGTGGGCCGAGCTCGACGACGCGGTTTCCACAACGGGGACTCCGCCCCGTACGACCGTCACCGGTGGCGACGACGACCTGAACATGATCTGGGAGTCGGAGGTTGACGGAAGCACTCACTCAATCACTTGGATCTGGGATCAGGTCGCGGATCGGTCACATGAGTACCAGCTCTACTACATTGAGTCGGATACGGCTAACGCTCCCGGTATATCTGATGAGGATCCGTGCCCGAAGCCGACAGCTGTCGATGGCAGCAACAACTCTCTGTGGGGAGCTAGAACCTTCAATACGCGCATAAAGGTGGAGGGGAGCACCGCAGACACCGCCGGCAGGCTCACCCAGACCCCGGCCTTGGTGGCCGGGAAGGTCGCCCTGCTCTGTGTGCAGACGACATGGATGGATGACCGGGATGTTCGGCAGTACGGGAACCTCTCGTGGACTTGGGCCGCTACTCAGCCGAAGCGAGGAGACGCTAACAGCGACGGTACCGATGATCCCCCGGTCGTCACCGACGATACCGACGACCGACTCACGACGTCTTTGAGTTGGCCCGTGATGTTGGACAAGGGGTTCGACTACGAGGTCCGCATCCTTTCCGCGGGAATCGGAGATGATCTGCCAGCGAAGTGCGACGACGGCAGCCCTGGCAGGAATCTGGACTCGACTGCGGACAACGTGTCGTTCCAATACACGGTGCGGAGCCCCACCAGGTATACCAAGTACAAGCTCTGTTTCCGGGCCACGAACGACGATGGCGAATCCGCATGGGCGGAATTGCCGGCAGTTGCCACGCTACCGGGTACCCCCCCGCGGCCCCAATACGTGGCAGCCGAGAGCAGCATCACCACGACGGGCACGGGCAATAGCGCGACTCACGCGATCACGAAACTCGTATGGACCGTCTCCGAGCGCACCGACCAGCCCCGTCTTGGGTCCGGATACGACGAGATGGTCGTCGTATCGGATGACAACAGTGTTACGGCTGCCGAGGTAAAGGCCGTCTGCGAGGCAACCGCTTCAGGCACCGATGACGCAGCGACTGGTACCGTCACTGTTGGGTCAAACAACGCAATCTCCGGTATCACGATTAGCGCTAACGATACCGGCGGGGATCTTCTCGCGGCGGTAGTCGCTTCAGCAGCAACCGGGTCGCAGCACAACATCTACGCATGTGTCCGGTCGAAGCTGATTAGCGCGGACGGTGCGGCGGGTCGAACAGGCAGCCCGGACTTGACGGGCGCGTGGGCCATCAGCGCGAGACAGGTGTTCCGCAAACCGTAGGAGGCTCTACAGCCCGAGGGCTTCGGTCGCACGAAGGCGCCCGATGCCACAACACGCGGGGGCGGCCTGGGCCGCCCCCGCGCTTGCCGTGGACGTGCGTCGTGAAACGCAGGTCCTAACGGAAGCCCATCCGGGCACAACCCGTGCCCTCGACGTGCCTTTCCGGGCTCAGCCACCTGGCGCCCCAACCAGGAGGGAGAACCGAGATGAAAGAGTTTCACTCTCGCGGGTGGCTGAGGCTCCGATGCCAGAAAGGAATGGGTACGACCAATCCGTAGAGCACCGGAGGAACCCGTATGGACATCTACAAGCATGCCCGACGCACCCCACGCGCTGACATCAGCCGCACGCTCGGCACGGCACCGAGTGCCGTGGGGCGGATTGCGCACCGCGTCGGGTTGAACCGGCGCTCCCAATCGGAGCCGGCCTCCGCGGCCAACCGCTCCATCTTTCCGCACCCGGGAGACCTGTTGCGTCTGCGTGTGGTCCCGGCTATGGGGCGAATCGCAGCGTTGGCCCTCACCGTCATCTTCGCGGCAGCTCCAGTCGCCGGAGCGGACGAAGATTCCCGTGTCTTTGCCGTCTTCGGCGGGTCCATGAGCACGGTGACCGACGATAACGGCGAAGACGCCTTCTCCGTCCACTACCGGAAGGGCCTGAGCGGCGCCGTCGGTTTCGAACACGCACTGACGAACCTGATTGGCCTTCAACTCCGGGCGGGCTACAACCAGAACGGAGCCGATCTCACCTCCGGCGAGGTGGGAATGAACGCCTGGTGGGAGTTCGACTACTTCGAGTTCAGCGCCCTGACGCGGCTCGGAAACGGACTGTTTCACGGCCTCGTCGGAGTGAGCACAGGGGTTGCGTGGGGCTGTTCCATCAAGGGTCAGTCTCAGGGTTTCGACCGGACGACGGACTGTCTGAGAACGGAATCCGGCAACCTGAGTGCGGTGGATTTCGGGCTCCTGGCGGGCATCGGAACACCCGAGTGGAACCGCATTTTCGCCAACGCGATCTACTCGGAAGGGCTGCGAAACGTCGTGAATCCCGGAGCTCCCGGCCGGAACCGCTCCTTGCGGGTCCTGATCGGAATTTATTTCGACTGACGGCCGGTAGCGGGGCCGGGCTCGTTTCGTAGAGGCGATATCGTCGCGTTCGGCTGGTCCGCGCGGCCACGGACCGCTTCGCCGACCGCCTGGCCCA
The DNA here is from genome assembly GCA_022823365.1 of Gemmatimonadota bacterium. Lineage (GTDB taxonomy): Bacteria > Gemmatimonadota > Gemmatimonadetes > Longimicrobiales > Gaopeijiaceae > BD2-11. The sequence continues at coordinate 30,180 of JAJDXG010000036.1, read as the reverse complement.
TCTCGATGACCCGCTGCCCACCGATTACGGCCCAGCGGCGAAGAGGTGGGGCGCGAGCCCGGACGGGTTCCACCTGCTCGACATCACCGGCGAGAAGGCCCTCGAGCACCTGGGCATGGAGGTCACGGTGATGGGCACCCTCGACGAGGCGACCAACACGATCAAGGTGACCTCGATCAAGGCCTCCAGCTAGAAGAGGTCTCACCCCGGTCGTTCAGGACCGGGATTCCACGGGGAGCGGCCCCGCCGCCTCCCGTGACACCCGCCGCGCGGCGGGATTTGTGTGTACGGCTTGGAGCGCCGGCTTCAGCCGGCACGCGCTCCAGTTGCTGCGAAAATGCAGACCGGTGGATCGGTCGAGCGCCTTGGTGGCGCCGCCGGCTTGGAACGCCGCTCTCCGACCGGCACGCGCGGTGCTCGGCACCGCGCGCGTCGTGACGCCGACCGGCGGGATGTTGCTCTCCGTCGAAGCCGACCGGAACTGAGGGACGTGCTTGTCCCGCGTCCCTTGGGGGCAAACCGCGACACGGCGCCTGCGGCCCTCCGGGCCGCGTGCCGGTCGGAGACCGGCGTTCCAAGCCGTTTCCGCCGTTTTCATGATGGGCGGGGTGTGCAGGAGGACCCGATCATGGGCGTTTCTCCCGGTGGGGGTTCCAGGCCGCGGCGCCCTCGTGCTCCATCGGGGTTCGCGGTGGTGGCCCGGTTGCGTTCTCAGCGACCGGTCACGGGCCTCTGGCCGGAGCCGACCGTCGCCTCAGGGAAAGCACCGGGTCGTCCGGCGGGATACTCGCTCGCAGCGTACCTGGACGGGCTTGCAACCTGGAACCACCGCGGCCAGCCGGAGATCCCCGTACCAACTGAGCGAAACCTGTTGCCGGTGCCCACCCGCGGCGAGTGGCCGATACGGCAGGCTGCTCGGGATCGCAAGGGTGATCGGCGGCGCTGCGGACAGGTCGATGGACAGCTCGGGAGGGTTCTCCCGTTCCTCGAGCCGTTCGGTCCAATACGGCTCCGAGAGCCGGAGTGCCACGTTCTGCGGCCCTTCGAGAGTGATGCGCGCCGTCGAGAACTCCCCGCGGGAGTCGAAACGCTCGCGCGTGGCGTCGAGTTCCAGCCGCGCGCAGTCCGGCTCCCGGTTCCCGCCGTTCAGCGTTACGTGGTACGTCGTCGCCGCCTCGGTCAAGGCAATGCGGGCCGGAAGTCCCTCCGGTGGTGGAAGCAAGGTGATCTGATAGGTGGCCTGCCCTTCCGATCCCCGATCGCCAATCCCGACGATTTCTACGGCTCCATGCGCGTAGGCATCGATCTCGATCTCTTCCGGAACGACGAGATGATCGGCCGGAGCGCTGCGGTCCACCGTCAGGCGAACAGGCGACGTGAGCGGTTCTCCGGAAACGACGATCACCGCCCGTACCCGGCCTCCTGCGAACAGGCTGGCGCGAGCCGGATCCGCGAATCCGATCCAGGTTTCCGGCTCCGGCGGAGCGGGCGGCGGCGGAGCGGGTGACGGAGGAGCGGACGGCGGCGGGGCCGCGGGCGATGCGGCCGACCCGTCACCACCATCGCAACCGGCGGACACCATGGCCAGCAGCGCAACCAGGAGAGCGCCCAGACTGGTCCTGAATCTCAAGGCAGCCGCCCAGCAGCCAACACGAGGTCGGGCACGCCCACGGTCTCGCCTGGCCTCACGCTGACCCACTGCCACTGGTCAAGTACATCCAGTCCGCCGCCCTCAAACGCCATCGTGAGCAGGGAGCCGTGCGCATTCGAGTAGTGGATCAGGATCGGATGCACCCAGAGCAGTGTGGGTCCAGCCTCCAGTCCCTGCAGGTGGAAATAGCCCTCCTGGTCCGCAAAGGCGCCAGGCCCCATCCGGGGCCGGGAACCGAGGTATACGGCCTGGACGTACGCGAACGGCACCGGCGCGGAGTCTCGGACAAGCCGTCCGGAGACGGCGCCGCGCGCTGCGTTGAAACCCGTTGCCGGGTACAGGAGGGAAACGGCGGTCGCTTCGTCCTCGGTGACGGCCGCCCGGGTGCCGAAACCGTAGGACATGACCGTTTCGGGCAGAAAACCCGCCGGAATCGGCGGCGGGTCCTCGATGACTTCCAGCCAGCCCGGGATCGGATGCGGCTCCGTGTGTCGAAGACCCAGGCAGTGCCCCACCTCGTGGACAACCGTGTCGCGCACGAGATCGTAGACGACGTCCGGGTCCAGTCCATCGTCCAGCCACTCGCGGAACCGATCTGCGTTCATCGTTATGTCGCAATGCACGAGCTGGTGTGTCGAAACCCGGAACACTGGATGCGCTCGCCCGCTCCACGTTTCGCCTTCGGACGAGACCCAGCCGATCGTGAGCCGTTCGTCTCCACTGTCCGCCCCGTCTCCTTCAACCAGGTCCGGTTCGAGCGAGAGTCGAATGTCGGCAGTGCGAATCGCCGTCCACTCGGCAAGCCCATCCTCCACAATGCCCCGCCACTGGCCTTTCTCGAGGTAGTCCGGAGTGTTGTCCTGCAGGTGGTAGCGCAAGGGGAAGTCCGCGATGTCCCAACGGCTCGCCTCGGCCGCCGAGAGGATCGGGTTTGCCTCCCGCAACGAGTAGAACCGATATGCCTCCACCCTGTCCGGATTCCCTGCCGCTCCGAACGTTGCGATGAAACACACTACGGCCAGACGAAGAGTGATCGGGTTCCATCCCGGAAGAGCGAACCGGACCCGGTGTCTCGCGCTCCTGCCAGGAGCGCTTCGTCTCCGGGCAGTCGTTTCGGGAGCGACGGTCCCAAGGCTGGAACGGCGTGGCGGTTTCGGCTTCAGAGCAGCCATCATGTCAGACGGGTTCCCGAATTGAGCTCGGACAGCACATACCGGCCCGCCTCCAGCAGATCGATCCGCCAGGCTTCCGGTGGGCGTGCGAGCTTGCGGACGAAGAGGATCGCGGCCGTGAGCGCTCCCGAATGAAGAAGAGGAGGAACGGTCCGCCCGGACGATGACGGGCGGAGGGGGGCCGAGGGCGGAGGTACGACCGTGACCACCGTTGTGGCCGCGGCTTCGGTGCCCCTTCCGTCATCTCGACCAGCGCCTTCTGCAGGACGCTGGAGATCAACGGTTCCTCCGGCGAGAGTCGCGTGAGGGTCGCCGCCGCGGTCAGGGATTCGGGTCGTCGAGACGGGCCAGGAAGTCAGCCACGCTGTCGGCCGCGGACGCGGCGGCGAGGAGCTGTTCCGCAGACGCGGTGCGGAGGGTGTCGAGGTGCGGCGGGGCGAGACCTTCGGGGAAGTCCGGCGGGACGGCAACGCCCCGCTGGCCGAGGAGCGCCCGGATCAGGTCGGCGCGGCCCGCGGCGCGCTGCTCGCGGAGCAGGGGGTCATCGTCGGGACCCGTGCCCTCCCGCTCCCCGAGCGCCCGGCCTACCCGCGACAGCACCGCCGATGTCTCCTCCGAGAGGGCCGGCTCGTTCAGCGCCCGGTGGATCTCCACCGCCCGCCAGCCTGGGAAGGCCAGGCTCTCCTCGGACCGTAGATACCGGCCCGCCTCCAGCACATAGATCCGCAGGCCGGAACGCAACCCCGCCGGGCGGCCCGGCGCATACGCGTCCGGAACCTCCACCCACAGCTCCGGAAACCCCCACTCCTCGTACAGCGTCAGCCGGTTTCGCCGCACGTCGGTCGTGCTGTCCACCTCCAGCACCACGTCCGGATACGGGTCCTCCCCAACTTCGAGATACTGGGAGATCTTTCCCTCGGTCCGGCCCGGATGCAGGAACAGCATCTGGTCGGGGTGGATGGAGCGATGTTCCCCGGACCCGGCCTCCATCCACCGGATCCGGGTCTCGCCGAGGCCCTTGATCGGCGATCCCCGCAGTTGGGCGATTCGCGCCAGAAGCTCCACCAGTCGGTACCGGGGCTCCTCGTGCGGCGCGTGCGTCGGCTCGCGGACCATCCAGGCGATCTCCGCGCGGGAGTCGAAGAACTCGACCCGGCCCTCGTGCGCCTCGTATTGGGCGCGGGTCATCGGCCTCGAGTAGCAGCCGGGGAACTCGAGGGCTGAGCGGGGGGCGCCGCGGTCGCGTGACTGCCGGCGGACACCTTCCGGCTGGGGAGGCGGGGCGACGCTGGACCGCCGTTCGGCCAGCCCCGCGCCCTTCGCTGTCAGCCGCTTCACGCCGTCGAGTCTAGCCGGGGCCGCGCCGGCCCAACGCGGCCATGGGAGGAGGAACCCGCAGCGTGGCTCCCCGGCGTTGACGCCGTGAGGGTGAGTGCGGTTGCGACGTGCGCGGCGCCGAGCGCCGCGCGTGCCGGTCGGAGACCCAATACTGTTGCCTTTAGCTCGGAACACGGGCAAGAACACCGGCTGCGGCCCTCTCGGGCCGCCCTTCGGGACACTTCAAGTGGTGCGTGAGGTCTTAAAGCAACAGTATTGGGTCGGAGACCGGCGTTCCAAGCCGTACGCGCCATGCTCGCGTTCCAGGCGGTGGCGCCGTACAGAGGAAAACCCCGGGGCCGGTTGGCCCCGGGGTTCCCGTTTGATTCAGATCAGACGGATCTCAGGAGACGCAGATCCCTACTCCGCCACGCAGTCCAAGAAGAACTTCTTGTTCGTGGCCGCGTCGAAATTGGACGGCAGAGCGTTCCGGCCCTGCGCCATCCCGCCGTCGGCGTCCCACTTGCAGGTGACCGTGACCATGCGGGTGGTCGAGCAGTCGAAGGTGCCATCGGCGAACAGGATCTCGGCATCGCGGACCCACTCCGTGTCGCAGAGGGAATTGTCGTCGTCGTCGCCGCCGTCGTCCTCGCTGCACTTGTAGAAGTCCCTATGGGCGTCGCTGACCGTACGGTTGTTCAACGTGTTCGCAGCAGTGGTGGTCGCTTCTGCGAAGGCCGTGTCGGTGACGGTGGCGCTGGCGTCGACCACCTCGTAGTTGTCCGCGTTGCCGTCCGGGTGCGCCGCGGTGGCGGTGGTGGACGCCTCCCGCGCGACGCCGGCCAGGCGGCCGGTCCTTTGAGCTGCGGTCTTGCACCCCGTGCCATCCAGAGCGGTGGCGTCCCTGGTGGTGCCGGTGCCGTCCGCGGAATAACCGTCTCTCGGAGCCCAACTCGTGCCGGACGGGCACGACTCGACCCGAATGGTCCGCTCGTCGTCGGCCGTCTTCCGGTCGTCCTTGGAACTCACCAGGTCCACCTTGCCGAGGTCGCCCGCGGTCAGGTCGGCGTTGGAATCGGTGAGCCACTCCCAGATCGCGTCGATGTTGCCGTCGCGGTCGTTCTGGTTGTAGAGGTCGTGCATGTCGTCGGCCGTCACGGAGCCATCGGCGCCCTGCCCGGGACGCCCGCGCGTCAGGTCGGCGGTCTTGTCCTTCTTGATCTTGCCGTTCAGGTTGTCGTCGAACCAGACCGTCTTGAACATCGAGTCGCCGGTGCCCGCGCTGGCCGTGGCCTTCCACATGACCACATAGTCGTCGTTGGCGTCGCCCGCAGTATCGCCCGGGACCTCCGACTGGAACACGACGGTCGGCTTCCAGCCCTTCCCGGTAGCGAGGTCCACTTCATCCTCGAACATCGCGCAGATGTCCACGTGGTCGGCGACCATGATGGGATCCGTGGCGTCGCAGGTGAGGTCCTCGAACGGGTTGTCGTCCCAGTCCACACGGCCCCACATCACGTCGGCGCCCACCGGGGACAGCTCGATGCTCCAGCCGCCCAGGTAGTCGGCGCCCTTGCTGGCGTCGGCGCCACCGGCGCCCGGACCGCGCAGCCGGAAGCAACCCTCGGGCTTGTCGGTGAGATCGCCCGCGTCGTACTCGTTGTCGCAGACGGCGGTCTCGTCAATACCGACGGTGTCGGCGTCGTCGTCCTCCACATCGACGTAGATCGAAGCGACCGCCGCCATGGCGAGCGTCTTGTCGCTGCCCTTCGCGGCTTCGACGCTCTTGTCGGTGTTCGTGCCGCCGTCAACGCCGGAGAAGATGTGCTTGACCATCATCGGGAGGCTGGAGCTGGTCACGATGCCGAGGTCGATACCGTCGTTGCCGTTGACGCCGTCGGTCTCCACGGAGCCATCCGCGGCGACGTCGGTGATGTCGTCAGCCTGGATCACGTCGTTGTCCACCTTGCCGACCTGGATTTCCACTTCAGGGTCCCAGTCGGTGCACACCGACGAGTTGGCGATCGAGAGTTCCGGCGGCATCGGGCCCATCCCGCACTCGAAGGGACCGCAGGTCACGAGCGTCGCGTCCCCGATCGGCAGCGGAACCTGGTTGGCCCCGATTTCGACGGCCTGGACCGCGAAGGTGACGCCGGTGGTGACCACCATGCTCTGCATGGCTTCCCATTCCACGTAGAGGAACGGCACGTTGTCGCCCGGGATCAGGCCGATGGGAGCGGCGTGCTCGACGAAGGTCGCCGTCACGATGGCCGGCATGTTCACCTGCACCAACATCTGCGGGTTGACCGTCGCCATGGCCGTGGCCTCGTCGTCGTCCATGTCCGGAATCAGCGGATACGGGACCTTGGCCTCGTCGGGTACCGAGAACATCACCAGGAACGGAGTCGGCTCGGGCTCGGGCTCAGGCTCGGGTTCCGGCTCGGGCTCCGGCTCCGGCTCCGGCTCCGGAGCTGGCGGCGGTGGCGGTGGCGGCGCCGGTGCGGGCGTCGTCGCCGTTTCGTCGTCGCCACAGCCTGTGAGCACGAGACCGGCACCCAGGAACATGGCAAGAAGGAGAAGAGCGCCACCCCCCCGAAAAGGGCTCAAAACCCCCTCCAGAGCTCCGAAAACCGTGTATAGTTGCGGTTCTCTTTCGTCCGCCACCATCTGCCATTACGCTGCCAACTGTTCCGAGAAGACGCGCCGAAGTCCCGTTTGTCAGCTGATTATCAACGGTTTAGAATGCCCTAGAGTGTCATTGCGTTCCGGCTCAGGCCCATGAATGCACTGGCATGAAGTGATACATAGATGACCGACACGGCGCTCCGTTCACCATGACTCGCCGACCCTACCGACTCTCCGCCCGGTTCGTCGCCACCGTCAAGGTGCCGGGCCGCTACGGCGACGGGCGCGGCTCCGGCGGGCTCTCACTGTTGGTCAGGAGGACCACGGGCGGGGACCTGTCCAAGTCCTGGGCGCAGCGCATCATCGTGGACGGACGGGCCCGCAACCTCGGGCTCGGCACCTGGCCCCACGTCAGCCTGTCCCAGGCCCGAGAGAAGTGCGTTCTGAACCGGGTGGCCCGCCGCCGCGGCGATCTGGTCCTGCCCGGCCGCAAGCGCACCGTTCCCACCTTCGGTGAGGCGCTCGACCGGGTGATCGCGATCCACGCGGCGGGGTGGACGGACGACGGCAGGTCGGAGAAGCAGTGGCGGGCGAGCCTCCGGGACTACGCCATGTGGAGGCTCGAAGAGTTGCCGGTGAACCGGATCGGGACGGCGGACGTGATGGCGGTCCTGTTGCCGATCTGGGGGGAGAAGCGGGAGACGGCGCGTCGGGTGCGGCAGCGGATCTCGGCGGTGATGCGCTGGGCGGTGGCGCAGGGTTACCGGGAGGACAACCCGGCCGGGGAGGCCATCGGGGCGGCGCTTCCGAAGACGGGGGTCCGGACCCGGCATCAGCCGGCGCTGCCGTATCGGGAGGTCCGGGGAGCGATGGAGCGGGTGCGAGCGTCGAGGGCTTACCCCACGACGGTGCTGGCGTTCGAGTTCCTGGTGCTGACGGCGTGCCGGAGCGGGGAGGTTCGTGGCGCGCGGTGGGAGGAGATGGACCTCGAGGCGCGGGAGTGGCGGATCCCGGGGGAGCGGATGAAGGCGAACCGGGAGCACCGGGTCCCGTTGTCCACGGGGGCGCTGTCCGTGCTGCGGGAGGCGCGGAGAGTCGTGGAAGGCTCGGAGCTGGTGTTCCCGTCAGTGCGGGGCCGTCGCCTCTCCGACGCGACGATCTCGAAGATGGTGCGCGAGCTCGGGATCGGGGCGGTGCCGCACGGTTTCCGGTCGAGCTTCCGTGACTGGGCGGCGGAATGTTCCGACGCCCCCCGCGAGGTGTGCGAACTCGCCCTGGCTCATGTGAACTCGGACCGGGTGGAGGCCGCCTACCGCCGGACGGACCTGTTCGAGCGTCGGCGCGAACTCATGGAGGAGTGGGCGGCGTTTCTGGATCGATCTTGACAGCAAGGTTCGTAAAACGCGGAATCGTGCGTATAGACTGTGTCTCAGAGCGGAAGCGAAAGACACCCTGAAGGGTGGCTCCGGATTCTCTGCTCGCCAAAGGAGAGATGATGAGCGACGGCGGAGATACCGCACCACGGCGCCCGGTCACGCTGGAGACGCTCCTATTGGTGGCCTTGGTCACTGCCGTCTTCGGCATCTATTGGCAAATGGGGACTCTGCGCGCCGAAATGGGGGGTCTCCGGGCGGAGATGCTCGACCGGTTCCTGGTCGTCGAGCAGCGCTTGGGTGAAATCGGTGAACGTCTGGCCACGCTGGAGGCCAAGATCGACATTCAGCAGCCCCCAGCTCAGTCTGGCAACGGAGGCCCGTAAAAGGCGGGAGGCTCGCCGCCGAGACGCTTCAGCGGCTCGGACCGTAATCGCGGCTCGGACCGTAGTCCCGGTCCCGCCTCGACCTGCGCTGGCGCATCAGCTCCAGGGCTCGCGCAACCTCTCGGCGAGCGTCCTGTAGTCCTGGGCCAAGTACGTCACTTGCCCGCTGAGCTGCTCGACTCGCTGCTGCAAGGCTTCGTTGCCCGCGGTCAGCCGCTCGACGCGCTGCCGCAAGGCTTCGAGCTCCTCGGAGTCCTGCCGCCGCTCCTCGGCGTGCTGCCGCCGTTCCGTCTCGAACTGCGCGGACAACCTCCGCAAGGCGGTCATCAACTGTGTTTCTAGTTCGGTCAAAGAAATCCCTCACTCGCTCGACAGCTTCAAGGCAGGCCGCCCGCCCACGGTCCAGGGCGGATGGGCTATTGTCCCGACCGGCAGCACCACGAACCGGTCCCCGTCGATGTCCAACAGCGTCACGCCCCACGTCGTCTCCTCGATCCCGGCGAGGGTTTCGCGTGCGTCCTCGATCTGAACGTCCAGCGCCGCCAGGGTCTCGATCCGGCTCTGGATGCCCGCCGAGAGCCATTGCATCAGCCCCCAGCTCCCACCGCTGATTCCGAGGAAGATGATCACCCCGACCACCAGGGGACGCAGCCACGCGTTCAGCAGCATCACGCGCACCCGTGCGACCGTCACCGCCGTATCGGCTTCGGTGGTACGCAGCGCGTCGTTCACGACGGCGCGCAACCTCTCGCCAAGCCGCCGCTGCTCGCTCGCCATCGTCTCCTCGATCTGACGGCGGTCGGCTTCCGTCCGGCTCCGCAGCCGGGCGCTCAAGTCGTTCGGGTTGGAAGTCGTGCTCATACAGCGCTCCTCTCAGCCGCAGCCGCTTCCCGCTGTCCGGATCGCGGGCGGTCAGGTAGTCCTTGCCCTGCCGGGGCACCTCGAAGCCGGCCTCCTCCAGGGCGGCGACCACGTCGGCGCGGCTCCGCACCAGGCCGTGCTCGACCCGCTGCAGCAGGTAGTCGCGGATCAGTTCGCGCGGGCCGGCTTCGTGCTCGAGGCCGGTCCGCAGCTTCGCCGCCTCGAGGTAGGCGCGATGGCCCGGCTGGTGCGCCCTGGCGCGCGCCGGGTCGTCCGGCCGGCTCCAGCCGTGCTGGTGGTTGAACGCGTCGCGCAGCGTGCCGAACGTCTTCTCCCAACCGGGGGGAGCGATGTTCAGGCTGCGGCCCGTCTCCAGGTCGCAGCGGGCAGTGAGGATGTGGACATGGACCCCGGTGCCGTGCTCGCGGTGGAGCACCGCCGTCCAGGCGTAGCGGTCGGGCTCCAGTCCCGCCCAGGCCGTCTTCTCGAACTCGTCGAGAACAGCCCCGACCTGTTCGTCGGTCGGCCGGTCGTCCGGCGCCCAGGTGATCAGGCCCGACCGGAACCTGTGCTCGAACTCCAGCGAGTCGGCGACGGCGGCCACCAGGCCCGGGTTCCCGCGCAGGACCTCGACACCCGGACGCACGGTCCCCGCAGCGTCGCGTTCGCCGACGAGATAGTTGGCGGCTGCCTGGGCCGAGCCCTTCCCGCCACCGAAGAACCTAATGTGCATCGGTGTCCTCTCCGCCGAGCCGGGCCAGGGCGAGCAGCGCCCGCTCGACCGACACCAGCTGGGCGACAACCTCGACGGCCTCGGCCTCCGAGGGATGGGTGTTCGCCCAGCGCGCGAGCTGGTTCAGGTTGTTCCCGACGCGGGCAACCTGCCGGGTGCGCTCGCGCTCGACGGCGGCGGCTGCTGGCGTCCACGGCCGAGTCCGGGCCATGGCCTGCCGCAGCAGGTCGGACAGCGGCACGCCGACGGCCGCCGCCTTGGCGCGCCAGGCGGCGAGCTCCACGGGCGACAGGCGGACGTGGGCTCTCACGGTGCGGCGCTCAGCCATGCGCGCACCGTTCCGGGGGTTCGGGGGGTGATGCCCCCGTCCGTGCGCTGCTCTCGCAGCGACGCGGCAGGCCGGGGGTTCGGGGGGCGGCGCTCCCCGTCCGTGCGCTGCTCCGGCAGCGGCGCGGCGGGCCGGGGGTTCGAAGGGGGGCGCAGCATCCCCTCGCCAGCACCAATGTACGCACATTGGGTCTGCTGGCTCTCGTACCGTAGTGGCCATGCCGCTGCCTACGCGGAACCCCCGAACGGGGACGCGAGCCGGGCGGCGAGCGTCATCCCGCCTGTCGAGAGACAGCCTGCCCGCGAACGGCCCCGCAGCCAGCCACAGCCGACAGCCCCTGCGGGGGCTGGGAGATTCCGGCCGGGTGCATCGCCTGGATCAGTGAGCGATCCCGAACCGCGTTCCCGTCGCGACGGGAACGGCGGGCGCCGGCCACGGGTAGCCGGACCCGACCGGAACCGTTGCAGCGCCGTGCGCCAGCTCGTCGATCCGGTCCGCGATCCGCTGGGCCGGCTCCCGCAACTGCTCAACGCTCCAGTCCGCCGCGTAGCTCTCCGTCACGTCGCTCCCGCGCGCGTGGTTCACCAGCCGCTTCGTCAGCGAACGCGGCAGCATCAGCTCACGCTCCGCAACCGTGATGAACACGTTCCGCAGCCCGTGGAACCAGAACTTCGTCCCTGCCGCCCGGCTGATCCGGTGGTAGAGATGCTGCAGCTCCACGACGTGGCCCGACCCGCCGCTCGAGGGGAAGACCCACGCCGGCGCGCCGCCGTTGCCGGCGCTGGCGGCCAGGCGGCGGCGCTCGACAAGCGCGGCCAACTGCCGGGTGATCGGCAGCTCCAGCGGCTCGCCCGTCTTCGTCGCCTCGACCCGGAACATCCGCCGCTCCAGGTCCACCCGGTCCCAGTGCAGTCCCATGATCTCGCCCCGCCGCATCCCGGTATACATCCCGAACCAGAAGATGTCCCGCGTCGCGGGAACCGTCACCTCGGCCTCGATGGCCGCCCACCAGCGGGGCAGCGTCTCGGCGGGCGTCGAGATCCGGCGACGCACGGCCCGGTGGTACCGCCCGCCGCCCGCGAGCCACAGGTCCACCGGGTTGCGGAGCGTCCCGTGGTCCACGCACGGCCGCCGGTACACGGAGCGCAGCAGCGCGATGACGTGGTTCGCCACCGCCCACCCGTTCCGCTGGGAGACGCGATGGAACCGCGCTTCCACGTCCCGGCGCGTGATCGTGTCCAGGGGCCGGGCCAGCCAGTCGCCGAGGCAGTAGCGCATCTGGCTCTGGTAGAGCGCCTCGGTACTCGTCTTCCGGTTGGGGTTCGCGGTCAGGTACTCCGCGAACGCCTCCCGGAGGGTGGGCATGCCTCGGCTGTCGGCGCGCTCCTGGGCGGGGTCCTCGCCGCGGGCGACGCGTCCCAGCAGCTCCTGGGCGAGGCGGCGGGCCTCCTCGGGGGCCAGGAGGCCACAGCGCCCGATGGCGATGCGGCGGTTCCGCGCCCTCCGGCCGCCGCTGCCGATGCGGTAGTTGATGAGGAACGACTTCGCCCCCGAGGGTTGGACGCGGACCCCGAAGCCGACGAGCCGGTCGTCCCAGGCGATCCAGGGCCTGTCGGCGGGCTGGAGGTTGTCGACCGTCCGTTTGGTGAGGGTGAGCTTGACCTTGGCGGTCCGTTTGCCGTTGGCGGTGTTCGTCATGCGTCGAGTCTTGGCCAGAGCCGGAAGAACGGTTCAACCCGGTGTCAACACATGCCGCGGAATGGCCCCGCGGTCGGGAACACGGGAGAACCGGTGTCCGAAAGAGCCGCCGAAAACCGGCCCGAACCGGCCCTAAGTCGCGGATTCAGGGGCCGATGCCGCACACCGCCGAAATCCGTGTATCACCTCCCTTATCACTCTTGCGGTACGCGGTTCGCCGCCTCGACCACGGACGCGCTCGCCGACGCCCGTTCCGCCGTTCCCGCGCCGTCCCAGGGAGCCGACGGCACCTCTGCGCCCGGCGGTTTGGGTGGGGAATTCGGGGGGCTGCGGTGGATTACGGCCCGTTTTCGCCCGTTTTCGCCCGAGAAGGGGCGGAATTGGCCGACCGAGAGGGGCGAAGATGCACCTCACGGGGTCCCCGGCAACGGTGCCGGGGGTAGCGGAACGGCGTCCTTCCCTCCCTCAGATCGCCCGGGATCCGAGAATCAGTTGATCCTGTGTTGATCCCGGGTCTTCCCGCAGGCTCCCGCAACCGCCGAAAAAGGGTCGCGTACAGAGGAAAACCCCGGGGCCGGATGGCCCCGGGGTTCCCGTTTGATTCAGATCAGACGGAGTTCAGGAGACGCAGATCCTCAACTCGCCGTGCACTTCAGGAAGAACTTCTTGTCGGCTGCGCTGAACGCAGAGGGCAGCGCGTTGCGGCCCTGCGCCATGCTGCCGTCCGCATCCCATGTGCAGGTGACGGTGATGTCACGGGTGGTCGAGCACCCGAAGGTGCCGTCCGCGAACGTAATCGTCACGTCCCGCGTCCATTCCGTGTCGCAGATAGTGTTGGGCTCATCGGAATCGGCACCGGGGTCGTCGCCGCCGTCATCCTCGGTGCACTTGTAGAAGTCACCCGCGTTGGCCATGACCTTGCGGTTGTTCAGATTGTTCGCAGCAGTGGTGGTAGCTTCTGCGAAGGCAGTGGCGGTGACGGTGGCGCTGCTATCGAGTTCCTCGTAGTTGTCCGCGTTGCCGTCGGGATGAGCCGCGGTCGCGGTGGCGGACCGCGTCCGCGCGACGCCCGCCAGACGGCCTGTTCTCTGAGCTGAGGTCTTGCACCCGGTGCCATCCAGAGCGGTGGCGGTCCTGGTGGTGCCGGTTCCGTCCGCGGAATAACCGTCTCTCGGAGCCCAACTGGTGCCAGACGGGCACTCCTCGACCGCAATGGTCCGCTCGTCGTCGGCCGTCTTCCGGTCGTCCTTGGAACTCACCAGATCCACCAAGCCGAGGTCGCCCGAAGTCAGGTCGTTATCGTCATCGGTGAGCCACTCCCAGATCTGCTCGATGTTCTGGTCTCGGCCGTTGTGGTTGTAGAGGTCGTTGAACTTGTCGCCGGCGACGTTGTCGCTGTTGTCGGAGTTGCGCTGCATCGGACGAGTCTTGGTGTCCCTGAGGATCTTTCCGTCCAGGTTGTCGTCGAACCAGATCGTCTTGAACATCTTGGTCCCGCTGGCAGCGCTGGCGTCGGCCTTCCACATGACCACCTGATTGCCGGTCGGAGGGGTGGTTTCCGTGAATCCCGGAGTCTCCGAACGGAACACGACGGTCGGCTCCCAGCCCTTGCCGGTGGCGAGGTCGACTTCGGCGTCGAACATCTCGCAGATGTCCACGTGGTCGGCCACCATGATCGGCTCCGCGGCGCCACACTCGAGATCCTCGAACGGGTTGTCTTCCCAATCGACATTGCCCCAACCCACGTCGCCACCGACCGGGGACAACTCGATGCTCCAGCCGGACAGGTAGTTGGCGCCCTTGCCGGGGTCGTTGTCGCCCCTGCCGGCGCCCGGCCCGCGCAGCCGGAAGCAGCCCTTGGGCTTGTCCGTGAGACTGCCGGCGTCGTAGGTGTTGTCGCAGACCTCGCTCTCATCGACACCGTAGGGAGCGGCCGCCGTCCCGGCGCCAGTGACGTCGACGTCCGCATCAACATGGATCGATGCGACCGCGGCCATTTCGAGCGTCTTGTTGCTGCCCTTCGCGGCCTTGACGGTCCTGGAGGTGTTCGTGCCGCCGGCAACGCCGGAGAAGACGTGCTTGACGTTCATCTCGAGGCTGGAACTGGTCACGATGCCGAGGTCAACGCCGTCGTTCGTGTCAACGCCGGTGGCGGAGGCGGTGGCGTCGTCGGTCGCTTCTTCGGGCGGAATGACGTCGTTGTCCACCTTGCCGACCATGATCTCCACCGAGGGATCCCAAGCCGCGCACACCGCCGAATTGGCGATCGAGAGCATCGGGGCAGTCGCGCCCTCGGCGCACTCGAACGGACCGCAGGTCACGAGCGTCGCGTCACCGATCGGCAGCGGAACCTGGTTCGCCCCGATCTCCACCGGCTGCACGGCGAAGGTGACGCCGGTCGTGACCACCATGCTCTGCATGGCCTGCCAGTCCACGTAGGTGAACGGCATGTTCTCGCCCGGAACGAGACCGATCGGGCTGGCGCCCTCAACGAACAGCGCCGTGAGGATGGCCGGCCCGTGCACGTCAACGATCATTTCCGGGTTCACGTGCGCCATGGCCGTTTCCTCGTCGTCGTCCTTGTCCGGAATCATCGGATACGGTGAGTCCGCGTCATCCTCGATTTCGAAGTGGGCGTGGAACGGGGTCGGCTCCGGCTCAGGCTCGGGTTCCGGCTCAGGCTCCGGAGCTGGCGCGGGTGGCGGCGGCGGAGCCGGTGCCGGCGTCGTCGCCGTCTCGTCGTCGCCACAACCTGTGAGCACGAGACCGGCACCCAGGAACATGGCAAGAAGGAGAAGGAGTCCGTGTCACACCTGACATATACTTTTCCGCCCGAATTGCCGTTCCCACTCTCGCCTTACGCCGCCGATCAAATGGGATTGCTTTCTCGGGTGTTGATCGCGGGTTGATCGCCGGCGCGCCAATCCCCCCGGAGCTGTACCTTCATGTCACAACCGTCGCGTAAGCGCATCGCGAAGGTCAAACTGACCCTCACCAAGCGAACCGTCGAGTCCCTGGAACCCGGGGCCAGACCCTGGATCGCCTGGGATGACCGGCTGACAGGCTTCGGCGTGCGGGTTCAGCCCAGCGGGACGAAGGCGTTCGTCGTCAACTACCGGTCGGGAAACGGGGGGCGGAGGGCGCCCAACCGGCGCGTGGTGATCGGACGCTACGGAGCGATGACGCCCGACCGGGCGCGGCGGGTCGCGCAGGAGGTGCTGGGCCGGGTCGCGGTGGGCGACGACCCCGCAGCGGAGCGCCACGCCGCCCGCCGGATGCCGCTCCTGCGGGAGGCGTTCGCGGAATTCCTCGCCGCCAACCCGAATCGCAAGCCGACCACTCTCAGGCTGTACCGCGGCCAGATCCGCTACTGCTTCGGCGACTGGATGTCGCGGCCGCTCGACACCATCACGCGCCGGGATGTGGAGGGTCGGTTCCACGTTCTCACCGAGCGGCACGGCTGGGCCATCGCCAACCACGCGACATCGCTGCTGCGGTCGGCGTACCGGCGTCCCTGTGTGGACCATGAGGGCCTCCGCAACCCGGTGGACCTGTGGCTCGACGGGGGAGGGCGCTACCACCGCAGCGTGCGGCGGCGTATCTCAGCGCCCGCGGAGATTCTGCCGCGGTGGCGGACTGGAATCGAGTCGGAAGTCATCGTCCCGGCGACCCGGGACATCTTCTGGTTCGGGTTCTACACCGGAATGCGCCTGGGCGAGATCTTCGGCCTGCGCTGGGACCAGGTGGATCTGGAACGCGGGACCTTCCGGATCGAGGAGACCAAGAGTGGCGTTCCCCTGGAGCTTCCCATCACGCGCCAGCTCTCCGAGATCCTCGCCCGCCGGCGTGGGGAGGCCGGCAACGGAACCGGTCCGTCCGTTCCGTGGGTCTTCCCGTCCTCGACCAGCGCCTCGGGACACGTGGAGGAACTGCAACACCTGTATGCACGCATCGGACGTGCGGGCGGAACGAAGTTCTGGTTCCACGGTCTCCGCAACGCCTTCATCACGGTGGCCGAACGCGAGCTCATGCTCCCCCGCTCGCTCACGAAGCGCCTTGTGAACCACGCGCGCCGGGACGATGTGACCGAAGGCTACGCCGCTGACTGGTCCATCGAGCAGCTTCGCGACCCGGCACAGCGGGTCGCGGACCGTATCGAGACGCTGGCGCTAGCCGTCCCGGAGGCGGTCCGCCCCGACGAGGATGCGTCCTCGGCGGCGTGACGCGGTGAGGTTGAGAGGGGCCGCCGTGGTGCCCCTCCGGCTCCTGCCCGTCGTTCCCGACTGGCGCAACAGCACAAAATGTTCGATATACGGGTGTTGGTACCGTGTTGACGCGTCGTAGTTCGTGCCAAGAACAGCATTCTTTCCTATCGTTTAGCTGGAACTTAGGAAAGATAGACGACAGGACCGAGAATCCGTCCGCCAGGAAAGTGATCGTGACCGTGTGCATGCAGCTGGGAGCGCCGGCCGGTTCTCGCGGTAGCGGCCTCCGGATTTGCAATGGCAGTACGGTGGAGCAAGTATTCGGCAGTGGAGGGTCAAGATCTCATGCCCCGGCCGCCAATTCTCATGACACCGCTCATGGTGGCCGAGACGTACCTTGGTGTTGCGGAAGTTCCTGGCTCGGTGAAGAGCGATCCAACCGTGCTCAGCATGTTGCGGCGTGTTGACGATTGGCCGGAAGGTGATCACGTCCCCTGGTGCTCCGCGTTCATCCATGCCTGTACCCGGCCTCTCAGACTTCCGCGTACGAACAGCTTGCGCGCGCGGAGTTGGTTGACCGTGGGCGACCCCATCGAACTCGAGGAGGCCGAACCCGGATTCGACCTGGTCGTGTTCACGCGCGACGGCGGAACTCACGACCCCAAGGTCATCGACGCGAAGGGGCATGTGGCGTGGTTTCTGGCGCTTGACGGGGAGCACGTGGAAGTCCTCGGCGGCAACCAGAACGACAGCGTGAGCCGCGCCAAATACCCTCGTGCCGATGTGATCGGCGTGCGTCGTCTCTGAATCGTGTTCACGCGATCCTCTCGAAGGGTCGCAGGTCGGCGCCCCGGCGCGCTGTCGCGCCGCGCGAGCCGGTCTGGAGACCGGCGTTCCAAGCCCTCGCGCCCTCGTGACGAGCGATTTCCACTTGCGATGGACAGTGCGCCCCGAGTGCCGCTGACGGGAGCCTTCCGGCCCGCTGGACCGCCAGGGGCGACGGAAGTCTTCAGGAGTCCAGTACCCCGGTGTGCTATTGGCCGCAGCAACACCGAGGGTGAAACTAACAGCACGGCCAGCGACATGGTCATGACAAGTCCGGGTTCGAAGACGACATATATGTGATGTCTCACTGGGGGTTCGGAATCCAGGCTCTCCCGGTGCAGGCAGGCTCGGGCGAGCGCCCCGGCATGGATCCAATGTCGGCCGGGTGCTAGTGCTCGCTCCTCGGTCTCCGGCTGGAGGGGACCTCGCCGAACTGCGCCCGATAGAGCCGGTTGAAGTGGCTCTGGTCGAAGAAGCCGCAGCCCGCCGCCACTTCGCCGATCAGCGCCCGGTCGTCCGTCGAAAGGAGCGATCGCGCGCGGGCCAACCTGAGCGCGTTGGCGCAGCGCGAAGGCGTGGAGCCCGCGTGCCGGGCAAAAGCCGCCTGGATCGATCGGGCCGAGCGGCCCGTTTTCCGGGCCAGCGCCGGCAGATCGAGCTTCTCCGCCGGATCCGCCGCCATCTCACGGATGGCCCGTCCGTAGGTCCGGTAGCTTCCCGGACGGTCCACTCGCGGGAGATGGCCGATCTGCTCCTGCAGCGCGATTTCGGACTTGATCGTGGCGACGACGTGATGGCCCAGGTCTCCCTGAACCAGACGCTCGCCCCCGATCACGACGGCTTGCCACAGCGCTGCCGTGCGGGTCCTGAGCGCCGCGACCAGTCGGGGAGCGTCACGGACGCTGGAGACTCGAAGATCGGGACGGAGGGTTCGGGGCATGGGGCCCGCCGTAGCCTCGAGCGTGGCCAGGTCGATCAGAATCACCGCGCGCACGCTTCCGGATGGACAGTGCATGTGCACCCGGCACTCGGGAAGGCCAACCACGAACCGGCCCGGACCGAGCGGCACGCCATCGACCTGAGTTTCGTTCCTGCCCAGATCGAAACCGATTCCGATCCGGTTCGCCGGGTACCGGATCCACTGCAGGAGCCCCCGGTTGGCCGTCTCGCAGTGCAGGCGCACGCCCCCGCCCAGGTCCATCGAGGCGGCGCGGCCGCGAAACGGACCGCACGAAGTCTGCACGTAAGTCTGTGCGTACTCGGTGAGATACCGCGCCTGAACGCCGTAGTCGTCATAGACGGGCGCGTCGTTCGCAAGGACGGATCGAAGCGGCGATCGGCCGCCTGGAACGCGGCCGCGCGGGAGCTCCCGCTCCGGACGGTCTCGCCCCACTCTCAACTCCGGTGGCGGGGCGATTCTCCCGTCACGGGCCTTCGCTCTGGGCATAACGAACGTCCGTCGGTGGGCCCCATCATCGCCTCTCCACCGCAGCACAACGTCGTGTGCCGCTCCTTTGTTCCCGCCGGCGTGATCCGTCCATCCACTCGCGCAGCAGACTCGACGGCTCATGGATCCACCGGCGCGAAATCGCGGAAACGACCGAGGATCGGCAGCCGAGCTGCTCTCTCGGCCGCCGCTGCTCCTGAACGAGCGGATGCCATGATCCAGAGAACCGAACGACGTTTGTGCAACGCAGTCCTCGCAGCGCTGCCGCTGCTCCTGCCCGCGCTGCTGGCGGCCCAGCCGACCGGTTCCATCGAGGGCCGCGTCCTGGATTCGACCGGGAGCGCGCTTCCGGGCGCCACCGTGTCCCTGATCGGGACGGAGCCGCCCCCAGGGCCGCAGGTCACCGCGGCCGACGGCGGCTTCGCCTTCGGGCACGTCCCCGCTGGCGATTACCTGATCGAAGCCTCGCTGTCCGGTTTCGAAACGGGGAGCGAACCGGTCTCGGTCGCGGCCGACGCGGCGACGCGGCTCGATCTGGTCCTCGCGATCAGCCGGGTCATGGAATCCATCACCGTCGTCGCCGAGGAGCCCCGCAGCTTCGCTACGAACATCGTTGCGGAGCCCATGGTCGCCCAGCAGTCTCCGATCACGAGCGTCCTCGCCGTGGTGGACAACCTTCCGGGGGTCTCCATCCAGGAAGGGGACGCCTACGGGACGGACGACTGGTCCACGAGCATCTCGATGCGCGGCTTTCAGGTGAACCTCGACGAAGCCCAGATCGGGACGACGATCGACGGGATGCCGAACGGCACCTCGGACTACTGGAGCGGCTCCAAGGCCAACCGATTCGTGGATCCGGCGAACATGGGCGGGGTGACGGTGTCCCAGGGGACCGCGGACATCGCTTCGCGCTCCATCGAAGCGCTCGGCGGAACGCTCGATTTCACCACCGACGAACCGGAGCACGAGCGGAAGTTCACGGCGGCGGTGGGCCTCGGGGCCAACGACGGCCAGCGCTTCTACCTGCGCCTGGACACCGGGCACCTGTTCGACCGGGAGGTCCGCGCCTGGTTTTCGGCGGTGCGCCAGGAGAGCCGGGACTGGGTCCAGGAGTTCGCCCGGAACGAGCGGGACCACCTGGCCGCGAAGATCCGGGCCACGGCCGGCCGGCTGCACCTGTCGGCGTACTTCTCGTACGACGACACCGACAACGCTTCGTACCAGCGGCTGTCTTCGGATTGCGAGTACCGGAGCGACCCGCGCTGGGACCGGCTGCTCGACGCCTGGACGGATACGCCGTGGGTGAACCAGTTGTACCGCCCCGGCTGGTCCATTCCCCGGCAGAACACGTTCGGCTACCTGAAGGCCGACTTCGCCGCCACGGACGTGTTCTCCATCATCGGCGGCGTCTACTACCACCGGCAGTGGGGCCGTGGTGACTGGCTGCCTCCCTATGTCGTCGATCTCACCGCGGACGACGGCGGTCCCGAGTCCGAACTCACATCCGGGTTCACGGCCCGCGGCGGCGATCCGCTGGGCCAGGTCCGGTTCGTGGACCCGACCGGCGCGCCCCTGGCGCCGCGGCCGGGATGCGTCTCGTCGCTTCAGTTTCCCTACGGCGGCGCCGGCCCGGAGTTCGACCCCGGCTGCCATCCGGCGGATGCGGTTCCGGTGCAGTCCTATCGGCACAGCCACTACGGGAAGGAGCGGGCCGGCCTCACCCTCGACGGGGACTGGTTCGGGGAACTCGCCTGGGGTGGCAACCGGTTCCGCGCGGGCCTCTGGGCCGAAGACGGCCGCCGCGACCTGGGACGGGACTGGCACAAGGTTGTTGACGCGCGCGTCTCGCACCACTACGACGAGACTCCCTACTGGCGGCAGTACGACTGGGAGTTCCCCCAGTCGGTGATCAAGTGGTACGTCGAAGACACGCTCTTCGCCGGCTCGCTGGCGATCAACGCGGGCGTCCGGCAGTACCTGGTCGAGGTGGGCCGGAGGGACCACTTCGGCGACACGGCCGAGCTGTCGGTGTCGTCCGATTCGGACCTCCTCCTTTCCGGGGGCCTCACCTACACCGCGCCCGTCGCCGGGCTCGAGCTCTTCGCCGGGTACGCGCAGAACTTCAAGTCGCTCTCGGACCGCCTCCTCGAGGTCCCGGGCCGGAGTCTCGAGGGGCTCGAACCGGAGACCGCGGACAACCTGGACGTCGGATTCCGCTACACCGGGGATCGGGTCGCGGCCACCGCCACCTACTACCGGATCGATTTCCAGGACCGCATCTTCTTCCTTTCGCCCCAGACGGCCGCCGGTCCGAACTACCTGGTGGCGGGGGGCGGCTCGTACTTCAACGCGGGCGGCATCGACTCCCGGGGCGTGGAGCTGTCGGCGACCCTGCGAGTGACGGATTCCTCTTCGCTCTACACCGCCTGGACCCGAAACGACGCGACCTATGTCGGGACCGGCGATCCGCTGGTCTCCGCGGCCCAGGGCATCACGCCCGGGAGTCAGGTCGTCGGGGTGCCGCGAACGCTGGTGGTGATCTCCGCCGACCACGGCGGGGAGCCGGTCGCCGCCGGGCTCTCCGCGAAGTACACGGCGGCGCGCGGCATCACGCTGGACGGCTCCTGGAGTGCCGATCCCTACTGGCTCGTGGACGCCTACTTCCGCTGGTCGGCGGGCCGGATCAGCGAGCGCCTGCAGGGACTCGAAGTCGCCCTGATCGGCAACAACCTGTCCGACCGGACCTATCTCGCCACGATCAGCGGCCAGGGCGCTTTCCTCGGCGCCCCGCGCACCGTCTCGCTGAACGTGACGGCGTCGTTCTGAGGGCGGCGGGAGACGCCGGCTACGGGGCCGCCGCTCGAGGGTAGATCCCCGACCCGAGGATCATCGGAGTCCCGCCGACGGTGACCGGAACCACGTACGCCAGTTTGGGCGACCCGTGTTCTTCGTCGCCCTCGATCGCCGGGTTGTCCCATTGGTACTCCGTGAACCCGCCGCCGGCGAGCGCGGCCGCGAGGATTCCCTCGAACAGGTGCACGCCGTCCCGGTCCACGGTCTGGGAAAAGTCCGTCCCCTCCCAGTCGCGGTTGGGGGCCGCGAAACGGTTGATGCCCTCCATGGTCAGGACGAACACGTAGATCTCGCCGTGGCGCCACTCGCCCTCGGATCGGAAGTTGGCGTCGAGGAAGGCGTAGGCGGCGTCCCAGTCGCTCGCGTGTCCGGACAGGACCGCCGCCGCGCGTTCCACGAAGACCTTCAGGGTCTCGCGATCCACGACGTCGCGCGCCTGGACCGGGGGTGGCGCGGGGGGTGTGGACGGGGGCGGGGGCGGCACGGGCGGAGCCGGGGTGATCGGACTCGTGTCCTCGCCGCAACCGGCGGGCGCCAGCGACAGCACCGTCAGGGCGAACGCCATGGCGCCGAACCGGGTCCGCGGGAAGAGACGCATCAGGTTGCGCATGGTTCCGACGGGAGGTCCCGCCTGGGAGCGGCACCATAGGGCCGGCCAGCCGAATTCCGTTAGGCCACGAGCGAAGGGCCGGGCGGCTAGGACAAGGGATCCTTCTTGAGGAATTGACGCATGTAAATTCCAGTTCTCATTGCTCGGCGTGGCCGCCACCGAGACCTTGGGTACGTCCTCCGTACGTTCGACGAGAGCGCATAGCGCTGTCTTTGACGACTGTGACACCCAGGCGCAGCACCTCCGCGAGTACGCAGGGATCTACGTGCAGACGTCGGAGGGCCGGTTTCGTGGCCGCGCGGCCTCCATTCGCATCGGCCGTGTGCTCCTGCACCGGGAGACGGCCAACCGCAGGCTGTTGCAGTGGATCACGAGCCCACCGAACCGCATCGGAATCGGCTGCGATTTGGACGAGAACGAAACCCAGATGGACGGAGTGCCCCTGGGCCGCGACCGCTTTTTCGTCTGCCCGCCCTCCTGCACCGCGCACCTTCATGCTCCCCCCGGCAGCACGCGGATGGTGCTCGTGTTGGACGTAGCGACGCTCGAGAGCACGCCGGGGCCAATTCCCCGTGTCCTCCGTGCCGATCATGGCGGCTCCCATGTCCTCGAGGCCCCCGGGTTCGTCACGGTGCTCAGGACGCGCACCGCCGCACTCTGGGCGGCCGTGGCGACCGGCGACGACAGGCTGGCTTACCAGGAGCTCGGCGACGGCATCGTGACCACGATCAAGTGGGAACTCGCGCTCCAGGAGCGGATCGGCCATCTCGCGCGCGTCAATCGTCCGGGCAGCTACCAGACGTACCGCAGGGGCATCCATGCGATGGTGTCGAACCCGACGGAGAAGCTCGATCTGGCGGCGCTGGCGCGACTGACGGGCCGCAGTATCCGATCGATCCAGCAGGCATTTGCCCGTCACGCGGGCATCACGCCTTCGCGCTGCCTCAACGCGCTCAAGCTGGCGCGCGTCCGGCGGCTTCTTTCGACGGACACTCGCAACCGGCCCATCAGCGACCTGGCCGCGGAGAGCGGCTTCTTCGACCAGAGTCACTTCAATCGGCTCTATCGGGAGCAGTTCGACGAGACGCCGTGCGAGCGCAGGCGGAAAGACCGGCGCTAGCACCGCGACAGGTGGTGAACCACGCGCCGTCCCCGGGACGGATGGCGCCGACGGGCGGCGTCGCGCCATCTCTACGTCAGCAAGCCCGCCCGCAGCTTCACGCCGACTTTTCCACAATTGGCCGCAGGGTGGGAAAAGACTGCGCCGATTCTCGTCTGTACATGGTGGAGGACTTCCAGCGAATTTCGTGCGGCAGGCCGGCTGACCGGCGTCACGTCTCAGGCGGCATCCAACACCGGGCCGCCCCGGGGTCGGTCCGTCTCCAGCTTGCGTTCGCAAGCATGGGCGCGGAGGTCACGCCGGAGGCCCCCGGGCGTCGGGGTCGGGACAGTGCCGCGCGGGGGCCGTTCGGGTAAGGTGTCCGCATGACGCGGCGGCGGCTGCCCATCGGAGTCCAGACCTTCCGGACGATCCGGGACACGGATTCCTACTACGTGGACAAGACCCCCTGGATCGGGCGCCTGCTGGACGAGGGCGGTCACTACTTCCTGTCCCGGCCGCGGCGATTTGGGAAGAGCCTGCTGCTCGATACCATGAAGGAGCTCTTCGAGGGGAACGAAGCGCTCTTTCGGGGCCTCGCGATCCATGACCG
The DNA here is from genome assembly GCA_022823365.1 of Gemmatimonadota bacterium. Classification (GTDB taxonomy): domain Bacteria; phylum Gemmatimonadota; class Gemmatimonadetes; order Longimicrobiales; family Gaopeijiaceae; genus BD2-11. The sequence goes on along the minus strand of JAJDXG010000036.1, from coordinate 6,384 downwards.
CTGGGACTGGTCGGTGCGCCATCCGGTGGTTCGGCTGAGCTTCGGCAGCGGCGATTTCAACGAACCGGGGTATCTGACGAAGAAGGTGTCCGCGTTGCTCGACGGCGTGGAGCGGGCGCACGGGATCCGCACCGGATATGACACGGCGCCCGAGCGCCTGTTCCGCATCCTCGAAGTCCTCCACGAGCGGAGCGGGCAGCAGGCAGCGATCCTGGTGGACGAGTATGACAAGCCGATCCTGGACCCGCTGTTCACCGGACCGCTCCACCAGGACGGCGGTCCGATCCGGAGCGACGAGGCGCGCGCGAACCGCGACTTCCTGCGCGGCTTCTACGCCGTCATCAAGGAAGCCGACGCCCACATCCGCTTCAGCTTCCTGACCGGAGTCAGCAAGTTCTCGAAGGTGAGCCTGTTCTCGGGCCTGAACAATCTCAAGGACATCACCCTCGACCGTCGCTATGCCGCGATCTGTGGGTATTCGGAAACGGACCTCGACACGGTGTTCGCCCCGGAGCTGCCGGGACTCGACCGAAAGAAGGTCCGGGAGTGGTACAACGGCTACTGCTGGCGTGGCGAGGAACGCATGTACAACCCGTTCGGGGTGCTGCTGCTGTTCGACACGCGCGAGTTCGCGGCCCACTGGTTCGAGACGGGTTCCCCGCGTTTCCTGATCGAGCGGCTGTTCGAGAAGCGGATCGCCACGCCGCGGCTCGATGGCCTGGTGACAAGCACGGAACTGCTGTCCTCGTTCGATGTCGAGCACATCGGCCTCGAGGCGCTCCTGTTCCAGGCCGGGTATCTGACGATCGCGGAAGAGGTCCCCGTGGGAAGCCGGATGCGCTACCGGCTGGGATACCCGAACCTGGAGGTGCGCCAGAGCCTGAACGAACACCTGCTGCGCCGCTTTGATCCCGACCCGGCGCGTATCGAGGAGAACCAGACGCGGCTCCACCAACTGCTGGAAGCCGGTGACACGGAGGGCATGGAACGGCTCTTCCACGCCTTCTTCGCGGGGATACCGCACCAGTGGCATACGAAGAACGACATCGCCATCTACGAGGGGTACTGCGCGAGCGTCTTCTACTCCTACTTCGCGGGACTCGGGGCGGACGTCACCGTGGAGGACAGCACGAACCGGGGCCGGCTAGACATGGCGGTGCGCGCGGGTGGACGCCTCTACCTGTTCGAGTTCAAGGTGATCGAGCAGTCGGGGGCGGGCTCGGCCATGGCGCAGTTGAAGGAGCGGCGCTACGCGGACAAGTATCGGGGGGCGGGCGAGCCGGTCCACCTGGTCGGCGTCGAGTTCAGCACCGCGGACCGCAACGTCAGGAGCTTCGAAATCGAGGACGCCTGACCTGCCGGCCGCGAACCGGACGGTCAGGCGCCGCTGGTTGACGAGAAGAATCGGCCCAGACCGTGGTCCCCTGAATCGAGGCCCGGCGCCGGTTTCCGTTCCGCTGTTCACCCCAGCGAATTTCGTGCCGCAGGCCGGCTGACCGGCGTCACGTCTCAGGCGACATGCAGCACCGGGCCGCCAGGGTTCAGGGAGAGGAGGAGGGACGACGGCGATCGCCGCGCGGGGCAGCGCCCGGTCGCCTCGGCGTCAGCGGGGGCGGGCGCCCGCGCCGACCAGGCTCAGCGCTACGGGCGCGGGTTTCGCGCTCCCGCGAGATGCCGGCCGGAGACCGGCGGTCCAGGCCGGGGGCGCCAGCGCGGCTAGTCCTCGCGGGGTTTCGGCATGCGGTAGCCGACGCCGCGCTCGTTCCGGACGTAGGCCGGGTTCGTGGCGTCGTCGCCGAGCTTGCGGCGGAGCCGCTTCACCACGGCGCGCACGAGCTTCGGATCGCCCGCGCTCTTCCGTCCGCGCCACGCCTGGCGGAGGAGCGAGTCGAACGTCAGGACCCGTCCCGCGTTCATCGAGAGCACGCGCAGCAACTGGTACTCCGTTGCCGTCAGGTCCACCTGGCGCCCGGCCACCGTGACCCGGCGCGCGTCGTAGTCGATGGACAGCTCCCCGAGCACGAAGGGCTCCGGCTCGGCCCGCACGCGGAGCGCGGCCCGCACCCGCGCGGTCAGCTCCGAGGGCGAGAACGGCTTGACGATGTAGTCGGCGGCTCCCGCGTCGAGCGCCCTCACGATCGTCTCGTCGCGGCCGTAAACGGAAATGAAGATCACCGGGAGGTCGGCCAGCTCGGGCACGGACTCCATGAGTTCGATGCCGTCGGTACCGGGGAGCACGACGTCGAGCAGGACCAGGCTCGGCTTGTGGCTGCGGATGAGATCGGGGAGCCCTTCCGGGTCACCCGTCACGAACACCGTGTAGCCCGCCTCGGTGAGGGCGTCGCGAACGTAGCGCAGGGTCTGGGGATCGTCGTCCACCACCAGGACCCGCGTCTGCCCGTGCACGTCCCGGGACGGACGGGAACGGCTCGGAGCCGCCGCGACGGCCCGGCCGCCGGGCTCTTCGGCCACCGGTACCGTGAAGGTGAACCGCGTGCCGCGGCCCAGTCCGCCGCTCTCCGCCCAGATGCGCCCCCCGTGGGCCTCCACCAGTCCCTTGCAGATCACGAGCCCCAGGCCGTTCCCCCCGAATCCAGGGTCTCCGTCCCCACCGCGGGCGCGTTTGCGAAACAGGTGCGGCAGCCGGTCGGGCGGTACCCCCCGGCCTTCGTCGGACACCGAGATGGCCACGTGCACGCCGCTGTGAGTCGCCGTGACCCCGATCGCGGAGGACTCGGGCGAGTGCGTCGCGGCGTTCGCAAGCAGGTTGTTCAGGACCTGGACGATGCGTCCCCGATCGACCAGGACCCGCGGCAGGTCCTCGGGCAGATCGATGCGGAGGGTATGCCGGCCCCCGCCGCTCAGGAAGGTGTTCCTGGCCTGGTCCACCAGGCGGGCCACCTCCGCCGGTTCCGGCGACACCGACAGCGTGCCGGTTTCGATGCGCCCCTGGTCCAGAAGATCCGCGATCAGGCCGCGCATGTGATTGGCCCGCTCATCGATCACCCGAAAGAACTGCAGCATCTCGGCGGGGTCCGGGGCCGGCGAGGCGCCGAGCACGGTGGCGGTGGAGCCCTTGATGGAGATCAGCGGGGCCCGCAGCTCGTGGCTCACCAGGCTCAGGAACTCGGTCCGCTGCCGCTCGACTTCCTCCAGGGGTGCGAGGTCCTGGATCGTGATTACGTACGACTCGACCTCACCGTCCGAGGTAAGGATGGGGGTCGCGTTGATCAGTACCTTGACGGCCGGGCGGTCCGGCACCGCGAGCGTGAACTCCTCGGCGCGCACCGTCTCCCCGATGGCCAGTTGCTGCGCGAGCGGGAACTCCGCCAACGCGACTTCCGGCCCGTTCGCGCGCCGCCAACACACGGTCTGCAACAACTCCTCGATGGGGCCGTCCGGCGAACGGAGCCCCTCGGTGATCCGCCTCGCCTCCCGGTTGACCGTCACGAGCTTGCCCGTGCTGACGTCGAAGACCACGACACCCACGGGTGAGGTCTCGACCAGCGTCTCGAGGTCGGAGCGGGCCCGCCGCTCGTCCCGGTGCGTCCGGGCGTTGGCGATGGCCGTGGCCGCCTGGGACGCGAACAGCATCAGGACTTCCTCGTCGGCGGCCGTAAAACCGTCTCCGCCCTCCCTTTCCGCGAGAAAGAAGTGGCCGACCTGTACCCCCCGGTGGCGCATCGGCGTACCCAGGAGGCTCTTCGAGCGCATCAGGTCCGTCGAGAAGCCAAGGGTGCTGACATAGGTGGGGAGATCCGCGAGACGCACCGGCGCCTCGAGGTTCCGGAGGTGCTCGAACAGCCGCGGCCCGTCCGGCCAGCTCGCCAGTTCCCGGCGTTCGTCCGGCGTGAAGCCGGAGGTGACGAAGTCCACGGGTGCTCCCGTCTCGTCGACGGTCGCGATCGCCCCGTAGCGGGCCCCGGTCAGGGCGCGGGCGCTGTCGACGACCTCCTGGAGGACGGTATCGAGGTCGAGGCTCGCGCTGATGCGCAGGACGGCGGCGCTCAGCCGGGAAACGCGTTCCTGGAGCGCCTCGATCTGTTGCCTTAGCTCGTCGGGATGTTCGTTCACTCGCTCACCTCCGCCGGACTGTGCGGACTGCCGCATGCGAATCGCCATATTATCCCTTTTTCGGGCGAATTTGGCACTCAGATATCACAATCCTGGATTGACACTGCGGTCGAGCAGCCGGTAGCCTCAACGGTTACCCGGAAACAGTGGCGGCCGGCGCACCGGGTGCTCCGGGGCTGTTTCCTCCTCATCATCCCTGCACGTCCCGTCGCTGGTTCGTGCCAGCCCGATGCGAGCGCGCCGGCCGCCTACTTACAGGTGTCGCGGACGGGAACGCCGCGGCGCCAACGGCGCGCTTGACGCGCCTGGACCCGGTGCGTCGGGCGGAACCATGATCGCGGCGGGCGCGTAAGCTCTCTTGCCGATGGCTCTCGAGGTCCCCGCCGCGTACCGGCCGGGCTACGAGACGGCGCGCCGGTCGGATCCAGAGCTGGCGGATCGCTACTGCGAGCACACCATGATCGGGGACCCGCTCGCGGAGGCCGCGGTCGAGGCCATGGCCGGCATGCCGCAGGAGCGGATCCACCAACTCATCACCGCCGGGATGGACGAGGACGCGGCCGGCTTCCGCGACGCGCCCGCCGAACTCCGGCGGCTTCTCGAAGCCAGTGCGGAGGTACCGGACTGGTTCGATTCGCGGGCGGTGTACCCCGGGTGCCGGGCGTTCCACGCCGATTCGGATCTCTACGTCGAGGCGCTGGTGGGCTCGAGCATCGTCCGCGGCTTCACCACCCTCATCAGCAAGTCGTTCTTCACGACGGGGCGGCTGACCGACCACGGGGTGCGCCGTCTCCGGCAGAACATCCGCCAGCTCATCGAGATCATGATGCCCGGCGGCCTCGAGCGCTACGGCGAGGGCTGGAAGCTGAGCGTCCGCATCCGCCTCATCCACGCCCAGGTCCGCGGTTTCCTGCGCCGGTCGGACGAGTGGGACGAGGCGGAGTTCGGGGTGCCGATCCACGCCGGCCACGTGGGGCTCGCCGCAGCCAACTTTTCCGCGCGGGTGCTCGAGGCGGCGATGCGGCTCGGCGCCGAACCGACGCCGGAGGAGCGCGAGGCGTTCGTCCAGATCTGGCGCTATTCGGGCTACCTGATGGGCGTTCCGGAGACGATCCTGTTCAGGAGCGAAGTGGAGGCGCTCGAGCTGTGCCGGGTCGCCTTCGCGTGCGAGCCGCGGCCGGAGATCGAAAGCCTCGTGATGGGGAACGCGCTCGTGAACTCCTCGCCGGTGGTGGTCGGCATTCAGGATCCCCGGGAGCGGCAGAAGCTCGCCGACTACGTCTATCGCGTCTCCCGGGCCCTGATCGGCGACGAACTCGCGGACCAGCTCAACTACCCGCGCCAGTCCACCTGGGGCCTCCTGTTCTACCTGCGGACGAAGCGCCGCCTGGGGAAGCGGGTACGCAGCCTGTTCCCGCGGTGGGAGGCCAGGGTGAAGGTGGACCGGTTCAAGGCGCTGGTGGACAACTCGCGGTTGCGCGATCCGCTGATCTCGTACCGGCTGCCGCCCAAGCTGTACTCCGACGAGACCCAGACCTGGTAGCCGGGGAGCGCCGGTCTTCAGACCGGCACGCGGCCCGCAGGGCCGCTGACGCCTCCGCCCCCCGATCCGCGCGTGCGATCGACAACGCGTCCGGGTACAATCGCGGGTCTCATTTTCCTTTCCGGGCTCGGTCATCCCGCGCCCCAGCCACCAAGGAGAACCCCAATGAAAAAGCTCCTCATCCTCGCCCTCGTGCTGTTCGCGTCCGTCGCGTTCGCCGCCGCGGAAGACATGACCTACACGGGCTGGGTCTCCGACGAAGCCTGCGCGAAGGACTTCGCCAAGGCCGGCAACGCCGAGCACAAGGGTTGCGCCACCGGTTGTCTGAGCCGGGGCGGCGGCGTCGCGCTCGTGAGCGAGGCCGGTTTCCACCTGCTCGACATCACGAACGAGAAGGCCATCGAGAACCTCGGCATGGAGGTCACGGTGATGGGCACCCTCGACGAGGCGACCAACACCATCAAGGTGACCTCGATCAAGGCGTCCAAGTAAGGACTGACTGACCCCGGCCGTTCAGGGCCGGAAGTCCCCGGGGAGCGGCGCCCGCCGCTCCCCCCCAGGCACCCGCCGCCGCGCGGGGCCTTTTGTGTGTACGGGCGCGCACGAGTAGCGCTGCCGGCTTGGAACGCCGGCCAGTTCTCCCGGTGGACTCTCCAGGAGAATGCAAGTGCTAGGCAGCGGAGCTCCGGTTTTGGGAGAAGTTGGGATCGAAGAAGGTGCGGTGGCGCGCCATGGCGCACAGCACCCGGAACTGTTTGTCCGCGATG